>NZ_LDGC01000016.1:0-101466 GCF_015844675.1 Lysinibacillus sphaericus
ATACAGATAGGTAAGCCTTTGAAGTTATCGCTGGCTTTTCCCCCTGTTCACACCGTACGTGCGACTTTCACCGCATACGGCGTTCCAACTAATCCAATTTATTCTTTCTATGTTTTAAGCAGCCGAGTGAAGATTTTCCAAAGTTAGATTATTTCATTGTTACATTTCAGTCGTAAGTTATTTACTTTTTCTAATTGCTTATTTGTAAGCTTTACAGCTTTTAGGAACTTTTCAATTTTTACTTTGTCTTTCAAATGTATAAGTTGATGTATAGCCTTATTCAAAACTATTAAATTTGAGTAGCTATCATCTTTTGAAATGTGAAAAGGATTAATATGATGACAATGCCAGTCGATAATACCTAATTCTTCACCTAAAATTGCACATTTGCCATACTGGGCAATAAACTTACTTATTCTGTTGTCGTTATATTCAATAGATCTGTTTGGAATGTAGTTTCTCATGACGTAAGAAAGCGTATTTTTATTGATAGCCTTTAGGCTATTGTGAATTTTTGCTCTGCCTTCGGCAGTATAGTTACATATCACTTGGGAGAAACCAAGTGTTTTTCTCCATCGTTGCGCATGGATGGGGACAAAGACCATATTTTGTATTTTAAATAGTTTGGACTTATATCCTTTGTATCGCTTCTGTAATGTCTTTGACATCTCATGAAAACTTGCCTCTGTTCGAATATTCTTTAGTTGATTGTATAACGTCTTGCGTAGATATAGATTTAACTCATTCAAGTTAATTGTAATTTGAGTTGCAGCTGAGTAATAGTTTTGGATACCCATTACAACGGTATTAAAATTCCAAACGGTCTGAATGCAGGGTTTTCTCTTGATTACTTTTATCGCTTCTTTAATCTTTTGAAAGGCATTTGCTTTAGCCTTTTTTGACATATCAGACTTTGCTACGAAACCAAATCTGGTCTTACCTTTTCTTATGGCTTTTATTGTAAATCCTAGAAACTCTGAAGAGTTTTTCTTTAAGTTCACGACCTTTGATTTTTCTTCACTCGTCTCCAAGTGTAATCTCTTTTTCAAGAATTCTTTTAATGCATAATTTATTTTAATTGCCTGTGACCTTGTTCGGCACATCACCTTAAAATCATCCGCATAACGGACAATAAAACACTCTTTCAAACTCGATTTCTTTAATTGCTGATACTTACTACCATTAGTCGAATACGTATAATTGCTTTCAAATGTTTCCCATTGGTCACTAACCCACCAATCCAATTCATTTAACACAATGTTAGATAATAAAGGTGAAAGAATACCACCTTGCGGTGTTCCTTTTGTAGGAATACCTTCTCCTACAATCTCTGCTTTTAATAACCTAGATATAATAGAAAGAAGGGATTTATCCCTAATGCCTATTGACCACATTTGTTTTAAAAGTTTGCTATGATTTACATTATCGAAGAAACCTTTAATATCTACGTCAACACAATAATGTAGTCCAGATTGGTTAATGAGAAATTCAAGTCTAGCTTTGGCATGATGAGTGTTGCGATTTGGTCTAAAACCATAACTATGTTTATGGAATTTAGCTTCACAGATTGGCTCTAAAATTTGCAGTACACATTGTTGAAAAATTCTATCCCATATCGTCGGTATCCCTAAAGGTCTAGTTTTATCTACTCCTTTTGGAATGAAAACCCGTCTAACTGGTTGTGGTTCATACCATTTGAACATACCTTGAACTTTAGCTATTACATCTACAACTGGTAAATGCAGAATATCATTAATTGTTAATTTATCGATTCCCGCAGTTTTGCTACCTGTATTTCTTTTGATGTTTCGGTAGGCAAGACGTATATTATCCTTAGAACTCATTAATTCTGTTAAGTTATAGAAATGATGACCACAAACACTTTGAGCGTAGAGTGTATCAAAACAATCTTGCATACTATAATACTCATTGTGTCTCAGTTTCTTCCGTTTCAATAAGTCGGTGACTCCTTTTGGAGTTAAACCTCTATTAGTCTCACAAGAACCTTATTAATCGATAAAGAACTGCCTTACTTGGTTGAATAAATCTTTATTAGTCTAGTGGCTATCCCTCCATGTGGATTAGACACTTCATTGGTACTGTGCCACCACTTTCACTGATATAAAGGCAAGTTATACAGTAACTAGTATCATTATTGCTTTCCTTGTCAACGTTTCTTAGGGGAGTAAGCCCTCCACGTTATCAGCTTAAAACGTTGAATTATATCTATTATAGAATGAACTTAGGTGCTTCCTCTAAGCCTGTTAGATACATACGCCTGTAACGTATCATGGATTTTCATATTAGTTAGTCTTACTCACCCACATCTAACCTCACAATTTGGTGATATACACATTTCTATGTATCGCAGTTCTAGACCCGTACATTCAGAAGTTCGTCAGCTTAACCATTTCTTTTCGGTTTATTTGCATTCTCACCATATTCATTCAACTCAAGCATCATGAATTACACCACTCCCTCGAGTAGGCTTTCGTCAGCGGACCTGGTACGGTAATTTCTCACGCCTTTTCACCGAGCTTATAACACAATCATTCTTACTAAATCCAGTGCTATTCGACTAAGAGAGAACCCTTCCGAGCGTTACCTCATCATTTGATTCTTCGATATAACCCTTCAGTTCCGAAAGGAACTGTCTAGCCTTTACCTGAGTAATGTGACCATTCTCAATTTAAACTAGAAACATTTCGCACCACTAAACTGCACCGTTAGTGGAGGACGGATTTTTAAACAACTTTATTATCTCTGCACAAAAATTAAGAAATTAGGCTTTTTTCGTTTCTCCATTAAAGCACCCCGTTATTTGAAGAAGAAAAGTGAAGCTTATTAAACAATCGCGCCCGATTGCTGAATATCAGTTTTCAATTAAAGGCCCTGTACTTGAAGTGTAGGAATGATGAATGATAAAAAATGCAGTTTGTTTTAATGCGCCAAATATACAGATTTTTATTCAGATAATACACTCTACATAATCTTGAAAAGTACTATCGTAGCCCTGTTTATATATTTGCATAAAAAGCTGTATAAACAATATTTAAAGGAAAATCCAAGAAATGTTGGTTTAACAGTATTTCTTGGATTTCGGTCTCTCTCCAAACTTTCATTTGGGAACGTTTATTATGATTGTTTTGTATAGCTTATAAGTCCTTGTTGCACTAAAACGCCCGATTGCTTAAGAGAGTATTGGTACAAATAGAACGTCAAGAAAAATGTCTACCGATATTAATGTGTATTAATGACCTATATTATCGTTGTTACCACTAAGTGGTTCTACTACTTCTCCATCTTTATCTATTACAATACTGTCGGTTTCCTTATTAGCCTCGGTCAAAGACCCATAATAAATAAAAACACCAAAAGTAATGATAGCTATCATTGTTAATACTATAGAAATTCTCTTTTTCATAAAGTAGTCATCTCCCTACATATAAATTTATTTTGTTCTAATTTTAATATACACTTTTTCCGATATAATCCAATTAAAGCACAGCCCTTATTCAATAACTACACCCGTTAGTGGAAGTATAACCTTCCCAAAGCGTCGTTCGGGGACATTTCATAAAAGAATGTTATTCAATAATATGGCCCGATTGTTGAACACAAGTTAAACAACCCTCAACTAAACTACTCCGTTAGTTGAAGAGCAACAATCTTTACGAAAACAGCCTTAAGTAAAGTGAAGACCAAAATTAAAAATACATCCATTATCTCAATAAAGATTTAATGGATGTATTTTTATATGCAAATAAAAGTTTGATTATAAAGTTTGATTATATATAATCAAACTTAAATTCTCTAAATATAAGATACTGTTTTATTTTATTATACTTTTTACCCTATATTCTTTTAGCTTTGTTTTTTTATTTGACCTTATTGTATTCATTTTGAATCACTCTCGCACTCACATTAAAACCATTGAGTCTCAAATTTTCGCAGCTATATGAAGGGAGATCACCTTTAAGAGTGATTTCATTAAATTTATCCATTAAATGAGATGTTTCCTATTGGACAACTCTAAATTAATTATTTGTGCAGATAAACTATAAACAATGTTATTACTTTCTAGCCCCAATTGCTATTTCTATTACTTGTTGTATTTGTTGCTGCGTGTTCTCATTCTTCTTTTTATCTATGTTTTATTTAGTCGCTACCGCATTTAAAAGTAATTGTTTGTTGTGATCAGACATAACACGCCATTCTTTAACCGTTACTTTCATTTGCCTCCACATCCTTTCAAATGTTTGCTTCCAAACACTGTATGCAATCGTAGGCGCATATAGGACACTTCGGCATTGATTTATAACCTGTGGTTCCATTATAAAAAAATTAGGTATACCACTTCTTGATTATGGAAGACTATTACGTTCTTTCTGCAAGTTATAGAAAGCACTGAACGCTCTCTATATGTTCAATAAATAAAAGTTACTTCGATCCATCTATATGACTTTGCAGGCCAAATTAAAAGCCACACCTTGTTAGATGTGACTTACGATGTTATTCGTTTAGATCAACGCATCGATGCAAAGCTAATTTTAACACCTTACATACTTGCGTTTGAAACCGATTCTTCCTCTATCCATTTCTTTTTGAATATTTTCGGAAGCATTTAGAAAACTTGTTTTTTTGTTGTCTCTTTTGAGTTCAACAACCCCTATTTCCTTAGCGGTTTCGTTCGCCTTTTCATGTAGTGGCAAATACGAAATCCCCACTGTGGATAAGAAATTATTCATAGCAGATTTTGTTCTTCCTGGTGAATCATGAATAGAATTTTTCACCGTTCCGAGCATATTGGAAATCTTGCTTTCGGAAAATTCATTGTCTTTGCGATTCCCTAAAAGCCAGCAATAGCAACTCCAACCCGCTGACATTTTTAGCTCGTCACCGCTTGCAATCCATTTATCAGAAACCTCTTGGGCAATATCTGACTCTGATAATGTTACTGCCACTACGTAATCAGATAGCATATAAAAATACGCTCCATCTATCCAACGATCAAAATCCGATTCAGTCATTGCTTTTGGGTCTGCAATAATGCCCGCAAAATACATCGCATCATAGTTACCTGTAGCATAAAGCTCTTCAGCTAATTGTTGATTTTTTTTTATTTTCTTTGCAATGGGTTTCATAGCACCTGTAGCAACACCAAAAAGAGGCTCATGCGCACCATTGGATATATACATTTTTTTAGTTCGTTCCTTACCGAGGGCTTCAAGCTCCTGCATAACAGTTTCGAAATCCATAGTTTTGTTCTTCCCTTCTTATCACTCTATACTTCTCAAGTAAACATAGTGGCCTTTTAAGATTTAATTAACTAAGGTTCTGAAATTACTTTTTGAATCTGCTCATTAATTTTATCCTTACTCAGTCCTCCATGGTAACAAATCACAGAATCAATGTCGAATTCTAGGTATTTCTTCAAAGAGTTTCGAGCTTCATTTATATCAAGTGCAGTCGGTGCATGAATTCCACCAATTATACCGTTTACACTGTACATCGACTCTCCAGCAATTAGTGTTTTACTTTGTTCCAAATACAAGCTTATATGGCCAGAAGTATGCCCTGGAGTATGAATAATGCGAATCCCAGCGCAATACGGTAATTCTTGACCATCTTTCAAAATAACATCCACTTTGCCCTTTGGTAGATTCTTTAGGTGCCCATCCTTCAACAAAGTTAAATCCCCTTGAAAATAAGGCTTATCCAATTCATGAGCAAATACTTTAATAGTATTTCCATACTTCGCTTCCGCGAGTATTGCTTTGCTCCGCGGGTATCCGCTTCGCTCCGCGAGTATTCGCCTTCCTTCCGCGGGTATTTGCCCTGCTTCCGCGAGTATTCGCTTCGCTTCCGCGGGTATTCGCTTCGCTTTTCGCGGGTATTGCTTTGCTACTCGGGTATTCATATTCGCCTTCCTCCCGCGAGTATTTGGATACCCGCGGAAAAAAGTTAAATCTTTTCTAAGACAACCTATGATAGATATCTCACCCCCCATAGAAAACTATACATATTATAAATTACAGAAAGGAGGGAATTATTATGTCTCAATCTTATGGTAATGGTGGATCTGGGTCTGGCTACGGTTCAGCATTTGCGCTCCTTGTTGTTCTATTTATTCTCCTAATTATTATCGGTGCAGCGTTCTTGTATAATTCGTATTAACGTACCTAACATATATCATAGATATTTAATCCATAACATGACAATTATAAACTTCAAACCTTTAATGAATTTTTCAAAATAATATTTCTTTTTTTCTTTCTAAGGGTCACTACCCTTCGGTGGCCCTTTAATGATGCAATACTATGCAAAATAAAAAGCCACTACTCGTTGTGAGTGTGGCGTCATCCTGTCGGTCAAAATTCGGACAAATTTTTCCCTCATATGATTAGATTTATCCAATGCTCTTTCCAATTAGAAACTGTTGTTACTAGTCTAAGTCATTATGTAGTCTAGCTTCTTTATTATTGCGCGCTAGTAATAACGCACTTCTTGAATCTATCTCCCTCAGAATATGTAACAGCCTATGAAGCATCATATAAACCTAAATCAAATTGGACGTGACTTGATATCACTATTTTATTCAGTTATTGATGTCACAATGGTTTTATTGTTATTACAGTTTAGACTATTAGCTTTAAATTCTATACTCGTTGAAAGCAACTGCAACATATTTAATTCGTTCGCTAACTTTTCTAATTCGATCAATCCTTCACTTTGCAAATGACTAACTTCCAACTCTAGTTGGTTTAATGATTTTTGAATTGATTCTATATTTTCTTTGTATTTCTCTAAAATAATTTTAGTTTCCAATATCTCAACCTTCTTGTTTGTGTTCTTTAGCATATGGCAGACTCCCTTTCTTCTACATGAAAGTATCCCAAGAATTGGATATAATAAACACTATTATAATGTTGTTTATCTTATTTAACAATATTAATCTCTTTCTAATGAAATTAAAAAACTACATATAGTTAGATGAGACTATATGAAATATAAAGGACTATCTATAAACGACAAGACAATATAATAATTATTAGAAGCAAAATTAGGCAGAACTGTTTAGGGAGATGGCGAATGAAAAAATTTTTGATTGTTGGGATAATCATTATGTTGCTTGCACCATTTTGTACAGTACATATGAAAAAGCGTCTTTATGAAAAAAGAATCGAAAACTATTTGATCGAAGATATGTCGTATCGGAAGGAAGCTATCCAATCTATTGAATGTAATTGGCACTTTGCAGGTCTTCCTAGTTACTGGGTGAATGTAATTTTTTCTGATGAAACAAATGTCGTCTATATTTATTTTGCTCATGATAAAGACCATTTAGGGCAATTTGAGCACTATACAATTGATGGGACAACTCTTTCGCCAGAACAATTAAAGCATTTTAAGCCTTACGATTAAAGTGATTCGCTATGTGTATTCGAAGACGCTTTTTCAAGAAATAAAAATAAAAAGATTGAAAACGACTGCTTCAATCTTTTTATTTCAAATGAAACTATTTAATTTAAATAACACCTATTGGAATGCAAATGGGGGCTTGATTAACAGGGCTTTCGATAATTTTTGAATTGAGTCCAAATACATGTTGAATCATTTCTTCTGTAAAAATATCATTAGGCGTTCCTTCTTGATATATTTTCCCATCCGCAATACTAATTAAATAATCTGCATAGCTCGCTGCTTGATTTAAGTCATGAAGCACCATTATTATAGTGTTTTTGTGCTTCTGATTTAATGCACGAAGTAATTCAAGTACTTCTATTTGATGTGCTAAATCTAAATATGTCGTTGGCTCATCAAGTAGTAGTACGTCTGTTTCTTGCGCTAATGCCATAGCAATCCATGCGCGTTGTCTCTGACCACCAGATAATGCATCTAATGTGCGATCTTTTAATAAGTCCATTTTTGTAGCTTTTAACGCTTCTTCCACTACTGCCTTATCTTTATCTGAATGACGTGCAAACAAGCTTTTATGTGGGTGACGTCCATATAGACATAATTCCTCTACTGTTAAATCTTCCAGTATTTCTGGTGACTGCGCTAAAAAGGCAAGTTGCTTTGCTACTTCTTTCGGAGAATATTGATGAATGTTTTTCCCATTTAGATAGACACTACCTTGTTTAGGTTTCATCAAACGACCTAAGGCATGAAGAATCGTCGATTTTCCACAACCGTTCGCCCCAATGATGATCGTTATTTTCCCTTTTGGAATGTTCAGATTGATTCCATCTATAATCGTATTTGTTTCATAAGTCAGTATTAATTCTTCTGCTGATAGTTGTGTCATAAAAGTTGATTATCCTTTCACTTATTCTTTTCACGTCTAAGTAAATAAAGAAAATACGGAGCACCAATGAGTGCTGTAACGATTCCAGCTGGAATTTCTACTGGTGGCATAAGTCCTTTTCCTATCGTATCAGCCACTAATAAAAATAAGGCTCCTAAAATAGCTGACATTGTTATAAATCTACGTGCGTTTGTATCAACAAGCCTTTTAGAAAGATGTGGCACTACTAGTCCTATGAAGCCTATTGATCCGACAACTGCTACAGAAGCACCTGTTAAAATTACGCTAACAGAAAGGAAACTATAACGTAATAATTGCACATTTTCACCTAGACTTGACGCCACCTTATCTCCCAATCCTAAAATCTCTAATTTTCGAGCAAATAATAACATGATCGGTACCAAAATAAGGCAAGGGATTAAGAATATGATTTCGTTCCAGCTACGTCCCCATAAACTCCCAGTAAGCCAAAGCAATGTTGTATTAACATTATCAGGGAATTTAACGATGAAAAATTGAATACCCGCTTGGCATATAGCGCTTAGTGCTATCCCTATTAAAGCAAAGGAGTGCGTTTTTGCGCCTTGCTTATAAGCAAAAACTAAAAGAATCGTAGCTACAGTGACCGCTCCTAAAAGTGCTGATATAGGCAACATGATTGTCAAAGCATTAGGTAGTAAAATCATGGAAGCAACTGCAAATAAGCTAGCTCCCTTTGTGACACCAACAACATCCGGAGAAGCCAGTGGATTTTTCAATATTATTTGTAAAATTGCTCCTGCAACTGCCAATGATGCTCCCACAATAATCGCAATAATCATACGAGGTAAACGATAGTTAAACAAAATAAAAGAATTATCACTAGAATGTCCTATTAATGTATAAAAAATATCGATAGGTGATATTGAGATAGATCCAATTCCTAAACTAATAAAAGAAAACGCGAGCAAAATTATTCCACAAATGCTAATAAGTAAATTAGGCTTTTTCTTTCTAATCATTGCTTTATAAGTCGCTCCTTCCTTACTAAATACAAGAAAAATGAAGCGCCTATCAGAGCAGTGACAATTCCCACCGGTGACTCATAAGGATATACGATAAAGTGAGATAAAATATCTGCATATAGTAATAAAGTTGCTCCTAAAAGTGCAGAAAATGGGATGACCCGGCTATAATCCGGACCGACTAGTTTCCGTGAAATATGAGGTACAATTAAACCAATAAAACTAATTGGTCCTGCCACTGCAACCGAAGAACCGGCCAACATAATAACTAATATCCCTCCAATTAGACGAATCAATTGGACTCTTTCACCTAAACTAGACGCCATACTTTCTCCCAATGATAATATTGAAAATGAACGGGAGAATAAAAAGGCAATTGCCAATCCTATAAGGATCCACGGCGATGCAACTTGTACATGTGTCCAATCTTTTCCGTTCAGGGATCCAACAAGCCAGTAGAGTACATCGGTTGCGCGTTCATTTAAAATAACGATGGCTTGTGTAATAGAAGAAAAGAAAAGATGAATCGCTGTTCCAGCAAGTGCTAGTTTGACATGTGTCATTTTCCCTCCAGAGGCGAATACATATACTGTTAGCCCTCCAAGCAATGCGCCAATAAACGCTGCATACACGGTCATTGATGGACTCAATGTTGCAAATAGCAGTGTAGCAGATGCAACTGCTAATGAAGCACCCGCGTTGACACCAAAGATTTCTGGAGAAGCAAGTGCATTCCGTGTAATAGCTTGCATCAATGCGCCTGCTACTGCTAATGCAGCCCCTACCATCACCGTAAGTATTGTTCGAGGTAAACGTAGTGTTTGAATAATCGTTGTTTCTCTTGATTGATCTATTTGAAAGATTGCATTAAAAATTGTATGGATGTTCATAATAGTCGAACCAACACTGAGGTGTAAAAATAAACCAATTAAAAGTAAAGATAGACTTATAATTGGAACGACCCATATATTTAATGTTCGTTTAGAACCCATTGTTTGTATCACACCTTTAACTGAAAACATATCTAAAAATAAGTAATGCGAGAATGTCGTATTATCAACATTCTCGCTTTTAGTAAAGAAATTAATCTTTTAATTGTTTAACAAGGTCATCACCAATTGCTTCAGATGAAATAACCCCACGATAACGAGTCCATAAATCACGATCTACTACAAAAACTTTGTTTTCTTTCACAGCTTTCAAATTTTCCCAAAGAGGATTTGACTTCCAATCATCAATCACCAATTTACCTTCATTCTGTGCTAACACTAAAATATCAGGGTCGATTGTTGAAAGTTGCTCTAAGTTAATTTCCACATAAGCTTCATTACTTTTTGCAGCGATTTCAAAGCCTAAATTCTCTAAAAGTTCACCATCATAAGAAGAACCAGTATGTCCTTGGAAAGAAGTATCACGAACAACTGCTGTTAAAATACTTTTTCCTTTTTCATCAGCTAATTCAGCTTTTAAAGCAGCCAATTTCTTATCGTGTTCTTTGAGACGTTTCTCTGCTTCTGCCTCTTTATTTACAGCTTTAGCAATTGTTTTGAATGAATCAATATTTTCTGTATATGTTGACTCACGACTTTTCAATTCAATCGTTGGCGCTATTTTTTGTAAGTCCTCATAAATGTTTTTATGACGTTGTACATCCGCAATGATTAAATCTGGTTGAAGTGAGCTAATTACTTCCAAGTTTGGCTGTTCACGAGTACCAACAGAAGTATAGTTTATTTTTTCGCCTACAAGCTTCTCAATCATGTCCGTTTTATTATCATCAGCAATACCAATTGGTGTAATACCAACACCTTGTAAAGCATCCACAAAAGAAAGTTCTAAAACAACTACCTTTTTAGCATTTGTCGGAACTTCTGTCGTCCCCATTTCATGTTTGATACTGATTGATTTTGTTACATCTTTTGCATCTTTATTTGACGCCTCTTTTGAATTGCAACCTACTAATAAGAAAAGCATTGAAACAACCATTAGTAAGCCAATCGTTTTTTTGTTCCATTTAAAAAACACTTGAAAGCCTCCATCAATTCATTTGATAACAATTATCATTCTCTTTTTATAACACCATATTCACTATGTGTAAATAGTTTTATATAAAAATATTTTCTTGCTTAATAATCCATGTGTTATCAAATTTTAACAAAATTTTATTATTTCTACTTTATTTTATATGTTCGACCCTCATCTATCACAAAAGATCGGATATCAAACGTTTCACAAACACAAAATGATATTCAAACTACTGAGAATTCATGACGTAAAAATATGTCCGAAAGTGAAACAAGAAAAACAATTTGCGAATTATATGAATAGCTACGATTTGATTATGCAATAATAAAAAATCTTTGATAGTTAACGTGTTCAACCTCTCAATGAGTATCTGGAACTAGCGATGTCGATTTTTGTTTGCTCCGACTTCTTTCCACTTGCCTATTAAAAAGATAAAGAAATTCCCTGTTCTAAAGTAATATCATTGAGAAACTTTACAAATAGCTGTAAAATTTATGTAAGCTTTATTTTTCATTGAAACTTTATGTCGATTATTTCGTATAAGAAGATAGACATATTTAAATGCTAGGAGGAAGAAACATGCTCAGTGTCGGACAGTTTTTCTCTAGACATACCGCTAGCCTCTTATTTTCTCTCACAACTGTTTCTATCGCAGCATTTGCGGCAACTCCAGGATACTTACTTGGTAGTTTATTGTTCGCTGGAACATACGCGTCAAGTACGACGTTGTTGAAACATAGACAGAAAAAGAAATTCATGCAATTAGCCGGTATCACAAAAGAAGAATACAAACATATTGAAACTCAACTTAAAGCAGCCAATAAAAACATTCAAACATTAAGTCAAAACTACTTACGTGTACGTTCTGTTTCTGCATTTAAGCAATTACTCGAAATGACACGACTTTCAAAAAATATCGTGAAAATTGTTAAAACAGATCCACGAAAATTTTATAATGTTGAACAGTTTTTTTATGCACATCTCCCATCCGCTGTTGAATTAACGGATAAATATACGATGTTATCAAGGCAGCCTGTGAAAGATAAGGAAATCCAAATTACCTTATCTCAAACAAGAGAAACACTTACAGATTTAAATGATACGATTCAAATTGATTTAAAGGATGCGCTTGCTAACGACATCGACCATCTTCAAATGGAAATCGAATTTGCGAATCGTTCCAATATACGACGAAAAGAACAATTGGAGTGGCGAGGCGATGATAAGTGACGGCAAATGATCACGCATTTCAACTAAATACAATACAAGGTATTTCCCCACTTGTGCAATCTTATTTAGAGACTACAAATAGTGAGGCGATGGCGACGTATGAAACACTATCGCCTCTTGCACAAAGTCGTGCACTTTTATATGCTAGTCAGCTTGACCTAACAAACTTCGAATCAGTCCTGTCCTTAGGGCAAGATTCACAGCGATCACTTTCTCAATTTGCTGATCGGATGCTTGCACAAGTAAAACAAAAAGATGTCACAAAAATTGGTCAAATGCTAGACTCGTTAATGCATACATTAGACCGAGTGGACCCTAACGCATTAGAACCAAAAAAACAGTCCTTTTTTAAAAAAATGTTTGGTAAAATTGAGCCTACTGTTAAGCAAACATTAACGGAGTTTGAACGTACTAGTATCCAAGTAGAGCGAATCGGTGTTCAGCTTGAACGTGCGCAGCTTCAAATGATTAAAGATGTAGAAATGCTAGAAGAACTGTATGCTCATAATAGAGGATACTTTGAAGAGTTAGCGACTGCTATTGCAGCTGGACAAATGAAGAAGCAGCAAGCCATTGAAGTAGAACTTCCAGAAAAAGTGACAAGTGTACAGGCATCAAAACAGCCACTAGCTGTCCAACAGCTTAATGATTTTGCCGCTCAAATCGAACGTCTAGATCAACGTATTTATGACTTACAAGTTTCTCAGCAAGTTGCCTTACAAACTGCGCCACAAATACGCATGATCCAACAGTCCAATCAAACACTAGCGGAAAAAATAGAATTTTCAATCGTTACTCTTATTCCACTTTGGAAAAATCAATTAGCTATGATGTTGTCTATGCATATGGATCATCGCTACGCGCAGCTAGAGGAAAAATTATCTCGTGCAAATGATCGTTTTACGAGCCCTTCCTTTGCACAGCAAGTATCAAAATTCAAAGAAACACAGCATGAACTGAAGTCAGCTATCCAAGATGTCTTCGCCCTTCATACAGCTACTGAGCAGGAAAAAGAACATCTACAAGAAGTTGCTGAATTAAAAACCTTTAAGCAGGGATGATTCCGTTTTATCAACAAAAAGGGTGGCTCAGAAATCATCTGAACCACCCTTTGGTTTTCATTCAAACCTATTGAATGAAACTCCGCACTCAATTACGCCAAGGCGAAATTGATTTGCTTATTCAAAATAATCTTTATAGTAGCCACCAATATTACCAGTGTTATCGATAATAAAAACGAACTCTTCTGTTTCGTTTTTCACATCATATTGTTGCCCTACTGTTAATACGTTTGATACTAAATATTTTGATGCATTTGTATGCTTACAAGTAACTGTACGTACTGTTGGAGCATCTTTCCATTTTAAATGTAACATAATCTCTCTACCTCTCTTTACTAGCACGAAGCTAATGTATACAGCTTATTTTATAATATTTTTGTACGCTTGTGGAGAAAAAAACCATAGATGACCATATTTTCTCCGTAACTATCTAATTTTTAACCATATCAATTTCGCTTTGGCGTTATAAGTGCTGTCGCACAGATAAACAATGCGTCTGAGGACATGTCTTCATTCAGTAGATTTCACTGTAGCTCTCATCACAATACATGGAGAGTTGGGAGTCTAAATGAATGGAGAAAATGAATAAAAAATTTTACTTCGAGGTGTTAACATGAGCTTTGGTGGTGTACCGCAATGGTTTTTTATCCTGGCCGTTGCATTTGCAATTTGCTTTATTTTATACGCAGAATGGAATTCTAGAAAATAACTCTGTAAAAAATTAAAAATGTACATTACTAAATTCAATTTTAGTAGTGTACACTTTTTTTGTCATTCAATTAAACGGAGACTTGATCGTTTAGTTACAATAAAAATATTTTTTCATGGAAGTTTAATTCCTTACTAGTTTAATCTCTCATATTACTCATTAATCTTAATTTTTTCCGCATTTGCTTGTCCGGGATAACTTTCTTTTATTGCGTTTGTCCAAACAGAAACATTTTGTCCTACTTTTAAAGATTCAATTTCATCTGTTGAAAACCATACCGCATATGGTCTACCATCTGATAATTTTTCAGTTTTGTCTTCCACTAAAATTCTTCCACCTTCAATTCGAACAATTTCGCCTATGATTGTAGATTTATTTGTTATGTCCTCGTTTGACTTTGAAATTTCTTTATCGATTTCCTCTTCATTACGACTTTTTTGACAGCCTAATAACCCAACTGATAAAAATATAATAGATAAAATTAAGCTAATTTTTTTCAATAACATCACTCCTTATAAAATTAGACTAAATTTCGTCGTTTTCGTTTCAAATAAAGTGCATAATAATTTTAAAATAAGGCATTATCCTTCTCAAAGAATAGTCCCCTTGAGCTTAAGAACAACACACTACAGCCTTATCCATATCTTTTTCATTTACTAAAACACTACCATTATCATCAATAATGAAATCAATCTCGGCATCTGTAAGCCTTTCTATCGCTGAATCAATAATTTCTTGACTTTGTGTTGATGAATCAACCCATACGTTATAGGTTTTTTCTTGCGAACATCCAACTAATAGAACACTAGTTACGGTTAATAGAATACATAATTTTTTCAAAGTACTACCTCCTTAACTGCATAAAATTGACGCTATCAGTGGAAGAAAGTTCCTAGAGTTGACTGCACCGATAATTGGAGTGGCCCAGATTATATCTTAATCACAAATAAAAGCTGAACTATTTTAGTTCAGCTTAATTATTTCACATTATATAATAAAATTCGTTTGGACTCACTTATTTAGTTATTCATTACCAAACGCGTATCTTATTTATCTTAATGTCCGTTTTAAAAATGCTTTTGTCCGTTCATGCTGAGGGTTTACTAAAACCTGTGTTGGAGGGCCATCCTCTACAATAACACCTTTATCCATAAAGACTACACGATCGGCTACTTCTTTGGCAAATTCCATTTCATGTGTAACGATTAACATCGTATTTCCGGAATCCGCTAGCTGCCGCATTACCTTTAATACTTCCCCTACCATTTCTGGATCAAGAGCTGACGTCGGTTCATCAAATAGCATTACTTCTGGATTCATTGACAATGCTCGCGCAATCGCTACACGCTGCTTTTGACCGCCAGATAGCTGTCGTGGCTTCGCATTGACATATTGATCCATACCAACAATTTGCAAATATTTTTGGGCAACTTCATCGGCTTCTGCCTTCGAACGCTTTAATACTTTCATTTGACCAACTGTGCAATTTTTTAGGACATTGTGATTATTGAATAAGTTAAATTGCTGGAATACCATACCTAAATGTGTACGATATTCTTGGATATTATGCTTTTCATCTAAAATATTTTCACCTTTGTATATAATTTGACCCCCACTTGGTATTTCCAGTAAATTAATGCAGCGTAGTAATGTTGATTTACCAGAACCTGAAGACCCGATTAAGCAGACAACCTCGCCCTTCTCTACTTGGAAATTTACATCCTTTAACACTTCGTTACGCCCAAATGATTTACTTAAATGCTCTATTTTAATAACTGTCATTTATTAGCCCCCCTATACTGCTTCTTTCTGTTCTTTTTGGTAGGCATCTGGTCCATCCAACCGTTTCTCTATATACAATAAAATTCTTGATGCTGTGAATGTCATGATGAAATAAAGGACACATGCTACAAAGAAAGATTCGAAATAGCGGAAGTTATTACCTGCAATCGACTTTGTTTGGAAAAATAATTCCGTAACGCCAATAACGTTTAAAACTGCTGTATCTTTAATGTTCATAATTAATTGGTTACCTGTAGCCGGCAAAATATTTCGGGCAACTTGTGGTAATACAACATGTAGCATAATTTGGACATGATTCATACCAATAGCCGATGCAGCCTCGTACTGCCCTTGATCAATGGAAACAATTCCACCTCGTACGATTTCTGCCATATAAGCGCCTGTATTTAGTGAAACAACTAAAATACCTGCCGTAATAAAGTGCATATCAATACCAAATGCTATATCTAAGCCGTAAAATACAACCATTGCTTGTACAATCATTGGTGTACCACGGAAGAATTCTACATAGCAAGTTAGTATAAAATTAATGAATTTCAAGCTATAAAATTTTACTCCCTTTTTACGAACTTTGATGGTATGCATAATTCCAATAAAAAATCCGATAAGTGCACCAATAATTGTACTAATAATCGAAATAAGTAATGTATAATACGCACCTCGTAAAAACATTTGCCAGTTGTTCTCAACAATAGAAATAATCCATTCTAGACTCATGATGTACCTCCTAAAAACGTCGTGTTGCTTTTTCATTACAATCGTCTTAGCTATCTACCATTTTAATTTGGCCGCTGTTTCTTTTATCTTATGAAACAATTATCTAAGACATTATTATAATTTAGTAAGATTCTAATCTAATGATATTACACGGACTAGTAGCTAGCCCGCGCAATCATATTATTGTGCTGCTGGTTGTTGGTGAATGGCTTCTTCCATAATTTTTTGACGATCATCTTCAGAAATACCTTTTAAAATTTCATTTATCTTCTCAAGGTTTGCATCACCTTTACGTAAACCAACTGCGATCGATGTATTTGAAATATCTGTATCGAAGCCCTCTTCAAATTTTACATATGTTAATTTATCGTTTGCAGCAGCAGCGGAAATACCTTCTGGACGTTCTGCTACATAACCATCAATTTTTCCAGCTTCTAATGCTACTCGCATTGCTGGGAAGCTATCCATAGCTGTCTGCTTTTTTACACCTTTGATTTGATCTATAACAGAGTAGTTAGATGTATTTAACTGTGAGGTGATTTTTGCACCAGAGAAATCTTGGATAGATGTTGCTTTTTCATATTTGCTACCTTTTTTAATTACCATTACAAAATCAGACGTATAGTAGTTTTCTGTGAAGTCGATCGTTTGCTTACGTTCTTCAGTAGGTGACATACCTGCAATGATAGCATCGATTTTATTTGATTGTAGAGCTGGTACTAATCCATCCCATTCCAATTTTACGATAACCAATTCTTTTCCTAAGCCTTCAGCTATTTTTTTCGCCATTTGTACATCGTAACCGCCTGCATATTCTGCATTATCAGCAATTTTTACTGCACCATTTGCATCACCTTGCTGCGTCCAGTTAAACGGAGCATAACTAGCTTCCATCCCGATACGGAATTCGTCACCAGCTTCCTCGTTATTCGTATTGCCCCCCTCATTACTAGATGAAGACGGCTCCTTCTTGTCACTAGTACCACATGCAGCTAACAAAATTGCAGTCACTACGGTCAACATTACTACTAACCAATTTCTTTTCATGTAAAACTCCCCCTTTTTCTGTAAAAAAATAAGACAACTGTACTAAAAAAGCCTAAGCTCTGAACTTAGGTCTTACTTTTTCAACAGTTGCCCAAATCCTCACTATAATTCCATCATTCCGAGATAGCACAACCTAGTAAACCTGGAAAAAATCTACTAGGACAGTCCTGCACTTATTCACTGCAGACCCAGCATAAAAGTACGAGCTCCTTTTACACTTCGGCGATAGTTCCTTCTTCATTGCGTCTTCGCTTGCTTGTACTCAACAATGAACTAATAAATACCGCGCCTCTACCTCACAATAGAAAAAACGTGAGGTTTGAATATTTAATTGATTATTAAGATACTACTATAAAACTAACTTATTCGTCAAGATAATTTTATTACTTTTCTGACTAATTACAATATTAGGGTTTTTTATCCTTTTTAAAGAAAATCCGCAAATAATTAATACATAACTTCTTTTTTAATAATTTTAGAGAAATTGTAGTTCTGTACAAATAATAGTTTTGTACTATATACATTATTATAGGGAAGCTTTCGCAAACGTTAGGGTAAGCGATCCGTCACTTTGGCTCCCTTATCCGTCGCTTCGTTAGCTTTATCCGTCGTCTCAGGTCCTCTTTCCGTCGTTTCAGCCCTTCTTTCGGTCACTCCGATTACTTTAATCTTCACTTCCTCAAATAATTCAAACAAGAAAAAAACCTTGCGAAACAATGTTCGCAAGGTTTTAAAAAACTCAGGAATTAAGAATTTAATAATAAATCTTCTGGGTTTTCAAGTAGTTCTTTAACAGTTTTAAGGAAGCCTACAGAATCTTTACCATCGATAATACGGTGGTCATAAGAAAGTGCTAAGTACATCATTGGGCGAATTTCTACTTCACCATTCACTTCAACTGGACGTTTTTTGATAGTATGCATACCAAGGATACCAGCTTGTGTACCATTCATGATAGGTGTAGACATTAATGAACCGAATACTCCACCATTTGTAATTGTGAATGAGCCACCTTGAAGATCAGCTAAACCTAATTTTTTGTCGCGTGCTTTTTTCGCTAGGTCTGCGATTGAATCTTCAATTTCTGCAAAGTTTTTGCGGTCAGCGTCACGTACAACTGGTACTACTAAACCTTCTTCTGTTGATACAGCTACACCGATATCAAAGAAGTTATTTAAGTGAATTTCATCACCAGAGATTTGTGCATTCACATATGGGTATTTTTTAAGTGCTGCAACTACAGCTTTTGTGAAGAATGACATGAAACCAAGTTTAGAGCCAGTTGACTCGAAGAATTGGTCTTTTTTACGAGAACGTAAAGCCATAACGTTTGTCATATCTACTTCGTTGAATGTTGTTAACATTGCTGTAGATTGTTTCACTTCAAGTAAGCGTTTTGCAATTGTTTGGCGACGACGGCTCATTTTTTCAACAGTCACACGTGATTCATCAACAGCTGCTACTGCTTTAGGCGCTGCTGGAGCTGCTTGTGGTGCTGCTACTGGAGCTGTACCATGAGCTGCAACGTCTTGTACACGTACACGGCCTTGTGGATCTACTGGAGATACAGCAGCAAGGTCAATACCTTTTTCACGAGCAAGTTTACGTGCTGCTGGAGACGCGATTACACGCTCACCAGAAGTTTCTACTACAACTGGAGCTGCTGCAACTGGAGCTGGAGCTGCTTGTGGTGCTGCTGGAGCTGGTGCTGCCTCAACTGGACCTGCTGCAACTGGAGCAGGTGCTGCACCTTCGCCAGCTTCTACAACTGCAATTACTTGACCTACAAGTACAGTATCGCCTTCTTCAGCTAAAATTTGAGTTAAAACGCCTGCTTCTTCAGAAATGATTTCAGCGTTTACTTTATCTGTTTCAAGTTCAACGATGAATTCACCCTTTTCAACGCGATCGCCCACTTTTTTTACCCACTGTGCGATACTACCTTCTGTAATCGATTCTGCTAATTCAGGGACTTTAATTTCAGCCACTTTCATTTCCTCCTTTAATTAACGTGCATTGGTGCACATCAATGGGCTACTGCCTAAGCAAGTAGCCCGGCTCTCAAAAATATTTTATATGTGATTATTTAACCTTTACAGGCTCAGCAACTGCTTCTTCTACAAGTGCGGCTTGAGCTGCTTTATGAGAATCTGCATCACCTTCAGAAGTTGAACTCATTGCAGGACGGCCTACATAACGTAGCTTTTTACCTTCTGAAAGGTCATGTAATGTTTCTAATGCATAATTCCAAGAACCTTGGTTTTTAGGCTCTTCTTGTACCCAAACGATTTCTTTTACATTAGGATACTTAGCAATAATACCAGCAACTTGCTCTTTTGGGAATGGGTAAAGTTGTTCTACACGAGTAATGTGTAGGTGATCGAATCCTTCACCGTCTTTAATACGGTCTGCGATGTCGATCATGACTTTACCTGAACCTAAAACAATGCGCTCTACAGCTTCTGGTTTTGAACCTAGGCCTGGTTGTTCAATTACTTCTTGGAATGAACCATTTGCTAATTGATCAGCATTTGCTGCAGCTAATGGGTGACGAAGTAAGTACTTAGGTGATACAACCACAAGTGGACGAACGCCTTCAGTACCTAATAATGCTGCTTGACGACGTAATAAGTGGTAGTAGTTACCTGCGTTTGAGCAGTTTGCTACGAACCAGTTATTTTCAGCTGACATTTGTAAGTAACGTTCCATACGGCTTGAAGAGTGTTCTGGACCTTGACCTTCATAACCATGTGGTAAAAGAATTACTAAACCAGATTTTTGGCCCCATTTAGCACGTGCACCTGAAATAAAGTTATCGAACATAACTTGTGCCATGTTAGCAAAGTCACCAAATTGAGCTTCCCATACAGATAATACATGGTCATTTTCTAAATTGTAACCATATTCAAAGCCCACTACCCCAGCTTCTGTAAGTGGAGAGTTGTGTACTGTAAATGATGCATTTGCACCTGAAATATGGTGAAGTGGCGTGAATAAATTACCATTGTTTTTGTCATGTAACACTAAGTGACGTTGAGAGAACGTACCACGTTGTGCATCTTGACCTGTAAAACGTACTGGTGTGCCATCTTGAATAATTGTTGCATAAGCTAAAGTTTCTGCATGACCCCAGTCGATTTTTGCAGAAGCAAATGCATCACGGCGTTTTTCTAAAATTTTGCCAAGTTTTTTCTGTGGTTCAAAGTTTTCTTCAAACACTAAAAGCTCTTCATTAATTTTCCCTAGACGTTCCGCACCAACTGCTGTATCAATTTGTGGGAATTCTACTTTTAATTCTTCTGGCATTTCTAAATGTTTGTGTTCATCTTTATCTGCCATTTCTTTTACATGATCATAAGCCGCTTGCATTTCTGCATAAATAGCTTTATCTAATGCAGCTACTTCTTCAGCTGAAACTACACCTTCAGCTACTAATTGAGCACCGTATAAAGCACGAACTGGTTCATGTTTAGAAACTAATTTATACGTTTCAGGGTTTGTTACAGTAGGATCATCCGTTTCATTGTGACCATGACGGCGGTAACCAATAAGGTCAACGATAATATCTTTACCGAATTTTTGACGGTAGTTAGCTGCGAAACGACCAACTAAAGCTACAGATTCAGGGCTATCTGCATTTACATGCACAACTGGTACTTCGTAACCTTTTGCAGGGTCAGAAGAGTAAACAGATGAACGAGAGTCATGTAATTCAGTTGTAAATCCAATCATGTTATTAGCAATGATGTGGATTGTACCACCAGTAGTGAACCCTTCAGTTTTTGCAAAGTTTAATACTTCTGTTACGATCCCTTGACCTGGGAACGCAGCATCACCATGCACAAGAATACCTAATCCTTTTGTGCGGTTATGAACCGCTTGACCTGGTTTAGAAGTATCATCTTGAGATGCACGAGCAGTACCTAAAACAACCGGATTTCCTACTTCTAAGTGAGAAGGGTTGTAAGCAAGTTTAACATTCATACCAGATTCACGGTTGTAAGAAGCACCCATGTGGTATTTTACATCGCCAGTCCAGCCTTTAGTAATTTCAAGGCGACCGTCTTTTGGCATAAATAATTCATTAGAAACATGTGCGAAATCAGAGAACATCATGTCGTATGGTTTATTTAAAATGTGTGTTAACACATTTAAACGACCACGGTGGGCCATACCAATACGTACATTTTCAACGCTATTTGATTCAGCTGTTTTCATTATTTCATCGAATAAGACGATTTGAGTATCTAAACCTTCACCAGAGAAACGCTTTTGACCTACAAAAGTTTTATGAATAAACTTCTCGAAGTTTTCAACACGAGTTAAACGGTCTAATAAAGCTTTTTTCTCATTAGAAGTTAATGCTTGTTTAAATGAACCTGATTCAATTTGTGCTTGTATCCAATCACGTTCTTCTGTTGCTACTACGTGGTTATATTCAAATGCTACTTTATCTGTGTAAACAGATTTTAAGTAATCGATTGCATCTTTACCATTTTTCACGTTTGCTGGCACATCTTTGAAGAAGACAGCTGCAGGAATTTCAGCTAAATCTGCAGCGCTTAAGTTGAACGCGCTTTCTTCAATTTGAGCTGTTTGTAGTTCACGGTTTTTCAAAGGATAAATATCTGCCGCTAAATGACCGTTTGTACGGATTGCATCTGCTAATTTCACAGCTGCTAACACTTTCTTGTAATCGCCAGCAGGAGCTGCTGCATTACTAGCTACAGCTACTTCACCTTCTACTACTACTGGTGCACCAAATTGTTGGAATAATAATACTAACTCCGGTTCTACTTCTTCAGGAGACTGTAAGAATAAGTCGTATTGCTCCATCACATATCCTAGGTTAGGACCAGAGAAAGCTGACCATGGAGAACTTACAGTTGTAACGTTGTTCGACATGAAAAATGACCTCCAAATTTTGCCTTTCGGCAGTTCCATTAATTAAATTACAATTAATTATATAATATTTCTCCGCTCTTTAAAAGGATGTTTAACACAACATACCCATAATTTAAAGAACGTTTTTTCCATCTCAATCTTACTACTCTTCACAAAAAATACAACTCTTTTTAGCAAATTAAGCAAATTTATTCTCAAAGGATAGAATAATTAAATAAAGCATGTATTTTCCTCAATATTTTAGCGGAAATTTCACGAAGAAAACGGTTCCAACATTCTTTTCACTCTTGACTTCTACAGAGCTATTGTATTTTTCAAGTAACATTCTTGTAATACTAAGCCCTAAGCCTGTTCCGCCGATTTGACGATTTCTTGCCTCATCAACTCGATAAAAGCGATCAAAAATAAATGGAATATCTTCCTCTGCTATTCCAATTCCATTATCCTCTATCCTAACTAATACATCTTTCCCGGAAACAGCTAGTGAAATTTGAATTTCAGGAATTATCTCACAATAACGAATTGCATTTTCTATTATATTACGAACAATTTGGCTAAGTGCATTTTCTGTAATAAATATTCGCCCTATTTCTTCATCTTTCGACAGCGTTATTCGAGCTTCTGGGTGAATGAGCCTTGTCTCCTCTATAACAGCTTCTATTACAGCTACTGCATCAGCCTCACTATCGATGTCTTTTTCTTCACGACGAGCAAGTTCTAGTAATTCTTCGATCATTTTACGCATTCGTGCAATTTCCGTTAATGAAGTATCAATAGATTCCTCTAAAATTTCTGGATCATCCTTGCCCCATCTTTTCAAAAGAGAGAGATGCCCTTCAATTGCTTGAATAGGCGTTCTTAACTCGTGAGAGGCATCCGCAACAAATTGTTGCTGCTGTGCAAATGAAATTTGTAATTCATTCATCATCGCATTGTACATTTTCAATAAATCACCTATCTCATCATGAGAGGTGTAAGTTAATTGTATCGGTTCATTAAATCCTTTATCCATAACTGTTTTCATGGATGAACGTAACGAACGTAGTGGTTTCATTAAATAATTGGCAAGATAATAACCAATAGATGCTGATAACAATAATGCTCCTAAGCCTGCTATTAGCATTGTCGTCAATAAATAGTGCATCAACGACTGGAATTTTGATAAAGGATGAATCACCTGGATATATCCATGAAAGAAACCGAGCTGAATACGTTGATTTATGACATAGACATTCTTTTTATCAATCGTCATTTCAACAATTTCACCTAAAGAGGTAAGAGGTGCAACCTGTGAATTTTCATAAATACTTAAAATCTTTTCGCCATCTGAATTAAATAATTTAACTGTTTGATCACGATCCTTAATAGAATCTAAAAGACCTTTATTTTGCTGTATTTCCTGAACCGTAAGACCAGGTCCTTGTGATTCTAAAAAATACACCAAATCATCGCTTGTCCGTTTGATTTTACTTTCCTCGTCATTTGATAGCCATGTATGAAGTGAAATATATACGACAATACATATAATAGTATAGCTAAAAAATATAACAGCACTAGAAGTTAGCATCCATTTTCTTTGCAATGACTGATTGACTAAATAATCTCTCCATTTTTTCATTCGCGCATCACATATCCAACCCCACGAACGGTTTCAATATAAGCATTCGTATCACCCGGTAGTTTTGTTCGCAAATGCCGAATATATACATCTACGACATTTGTCTCTATATCCGTATCATACCCCCAAACAGAGGTTAAAATTAGCTCCCGTGTACAAACTTTGTTTTTATGTTCTATTAATAGTTTTAGTAGATCATATTCTGTTTTCGTTAAATCAAGCTTATTTCCTTGTACAAAAACTTCATAGGCCGCGATATCCATTTCGATATCTCGAAAATGTAATGATTCCCCCATTTTTTCATCCGGTGTCACCCGACGTAAAATAGTACGAATTCTAGCTAATAGTTCTTCAATAGCGAATGGTTTTACTATGTAGTCATCTGCACCAGCATCCAAGCCAGCTACACGGTCCATCACTGCATCTCGTGCCGTTAGCAATATAATAGGTACCTGTGACTGCGAACGTATCCGACGACAAATTTCAATTCCATTGATTCCTGGAAGCATCACATCTAATAACAGCACATCAAAATTATCAGATCCAGCTAGCGCAAGTCCTTCACGTCCATCAAAAGCTACAATTACATCATAACCTTCATGCTTTAATTCTAGCTCCACAAAACGAGCGATGTGCTTCTCATCTTCCACCAAAAGTATTTTCTTAGGCATTTCTTCACCTTCTATTTCAAATTAACGATAAGGTTTTTTCCTTAATCCGGTTATAGCATACCATCAAACAAAAAGTCTGTACCACAAGCAACTACTTGTAATACAGACTTTTTTTATTTCTAAAAGAATTTAAAGCCTTCGCGATGTCACGAAGGCTGAAAGGAGTTCTTTTGCGCAAGCACAAAACAGATTCCGGATGCATTGTTTATCTGTGCGTAAGCGAAGCGACATCAACAATTATGCCGAGGCATAATTGATTAAATGTCAGTAATATAATGATTATTTTTTCCGATTTCCTTCGCTTTATATAAAGCTTGATCTGCTAATTCTAGCAATCCATTTAATGTTTGACCGTGATCCGGATAATAAGCGATACCAATGGATGCTGTTGGAGCAAAGTGATGTTTTTCAATCGTCCAACCTTTTTTTAGTTCATTACGGATGCGATTAATAATATCCATCATTTGAGTATGCCTCGTCTTATCATCTCGAGTTAAGCCTGTTAAGACGACAATGAATTCATCGCCACCCATTCGAACCACTAAATCGTGGTTACGTACCGCAGTAATTAATACTTGACCAAACATTCGGATAAAATCATCCCCCGTGTCATGGCCATGCTGATCATTTACAGTCTTAAAGTCATCCCCATCGATATAGAGCATAGCTAAACACTCATTATGTTCTTTCGCTTCTGCCAATATTTTCGGGAACTCCTTGTTTAAAAAACGGCGATTTGGTAATTGTGTTAATGTATCATGATAAGCTAAATATAATAGATCATTCTCTCGTTCCTTACGATGAGTAATCTCACGAGATACCATCATAATTTGTGAAACTTTTTCGCGCTTTGGATCATGAACAACTGTAACGTTTCCTTCAGTCCAAACAGGCGTACCGTCCTTCGCCTTTAGTAGAAGTTCAAATTGTGTTTCCGTTTGACCCGAAAAATTATTTAGAAACGTTTGCCAAGCCTTCTTACTTTGTTCATCGACAATATTATTGTAAAACTGACCTTGTAATTCTGCATTTTCGTAGCCTAAATACATCTCATAAGAGGGCGAGGCATAAATAATGATGCCATCTTCGTTTGTTATGACAATTAAATCATTTGTATTTTCTGTAATTAGACGGAATGTGCGTTCAATATTTTTCAATTCCGTTAACATTCTTTTCTTGTCCGTAATATCATAGTTAATGGATAAATATTGTGCTGTCTCGCCAAATTCATTTTTCAATGGAACTATAGTCGTCTCTACCCAAAAATCAGCATGGAATTTTGTACGATAGCATAGCTCCCCTCGCCAAATACTCCCCGATTCAAGTGTTTTCCTAATTAATTGTATTAACTCTTCTGTATTTTTACGAGGCTCGATTAATTCTAAAGAAGATTGACCGATTAATTCTCCTGCAATGAAGCCTGTTGCATTTAAAAACAAATCATTCACTTCTAAAATTTTTGCATTTCTATCTAGAACAGCAATGGAAGCTGCAGAATTGAGAGCAACCTTTAACATCTCAAAGCCATGTGATTTTGAGCGTAACTCTGCCTTTTGTTCGGTGAATTTTGTGAAATCCTGCATGATAAGAAAAATAGCAAAAGAGTTATCCCCCTGCATAACTGGGGATAGTGAAACTAAATACTTGCGCTCTTTTTTATCCAGTGTATGAAGCTTAATGAGTTTTTCGCCAATATTTTCGCCCATAGCTGCTTTTTGTAAATAGTTCTGTATATTTTCTACCTCATCTTTAGGAACAATTGGTAGATCAATGAATAAATGCTGTTTAACTGTTTCAGTATCTAATTCAAAGTCTTCTGTAAACCTGGAATTCACTTCATTAATAGTCCCTTCAGCTGATAAGATGACTGTGGAAAAGAAGGCATGATCAAACATTGAACGCAGAAACAAAAACTTATCTTCGATGCTACGATCATAGATAATCTCTTTAGTTATAGCTAAAATATAGTCTTCATTATTATGTTTAAGCGGACGAACAGATGTCTCGTATTTACGAACCTCTGATTTATAATAGGCATAATCCACATAATCAACTTGACTATGCATTGTAATCGCTCGATTGTAATTTTCTTTAATTATAGTGAATTTACGACTTTGGGTAAGGGAAGAAAGCATTTTCCCAATCGCATCTTGTGGAAACAAAGCTCTAGCTGCTTGATTTAAGCGAATATATTGATAATCGTCTCCCACTTTTTTCATTAAAAAGACAAAATCTTTGCCAATAAATAATTCATTAAATAAGACTTCGCTTAAAAGATATTTCATGCTGCCACCCCATAAGTCTTTAATAGTAATATAGAATTTTCATATAGTTTTTGTTCATACAAAAAAATCAATACTACTATTATAACATAATTTAAAAGAACTACCCTTCTCGAATTGGAAAATTTATATCCTTTTTAGGATAATTTTTGATATTTTACCTCTTTTGAAGAAATAAAATAATCCTAAAGAAACACTGTTTTATATAAAAATTGATATTATAGACTTAATACTCTAGAAAATTATACATTAACAGTTTTTAACTATCTACCCGATTACCCATTTTTCAGAATTTTCCGACTAAGAAACTTATTTTTCGTTTTAGCGAGAAAAATGATTGCATAAAGCAGTGTGATTGTTATATTATATTAAAAAAACTAGCCTTTTTTCGGTATGGTCGAAAAATCAGTAAGACAGCGGGAGATTATGGTTATCATAGTTTGAACGTCTAGTTCTTTGGGTTTTAATTCCAGTACGAATTTTAGTTTTCTTCTTTATGCTTTAAAGGAATTGTTTTAACTACCCTAGTAAAGGAGGCGTTTCGTATGCTTAAACATCGAGACCTACATGAATGTACAGAGCTTTATGAGCTATTATCACACCCTTCTGTATTCCCTTTTGTCCGTCAAAAAGCCACATCCGCTGATGAATATTGGTTTATGACAAAACAACTGATTGAAGAAGAAGCGAAGGGACTCGCTATTTCAAGGACAATTACTGATGATTGGGGTCAACCAATCGGCACCATTAGCATTCATGATGTGGAGGATGGTGCAGGCTTTTTAGGAACGTGGATTGGACTCCCTTATCAAGGTTTAGGTTATAACCAAAAAGCAAAAATGCTTTTTTTGAATGAACTATTTTTTGATTATAATTTCCATACGGTTTTTCTCCGTATTCGTGTTGAAAATATAAAATCGCAACGCGCTGCCTTAAAGCTACCTTATGTTATGAGTGCAAATGAAAGTCACCCAACATTATTAGCACAAGTTAATAGAGGCGAGGCGCAATTTAATTTATATAAAATTCCAAAAGACTTGTTCTACCTTACAACTGCCAATCAAGTGGCAGAAGGCGAAGAACAAGCGATGTAATTTCATAAAGCGAAACGGGGTTAACTTCAGCCCCCGCTGATTATCTGTCTTTACTTTCGCTAAAGATTAATTACTGCCCGTTCATCCCGGATAAAAAATAAGCTATGTGCTCCGTCTTCATGACAGACACATAGCTTTTATTTTCGAGAAATATACAGGTGAATTCTAAGCAACCTAATCCGTTGAAATCCTTTTATATCAACGTTTCGGGGTTAGCTAAAGACTATTTGGTATAGCAGTATGACCAACGTGTTGTATATCTGTGCCCGGAATAAGTATTTGGATGAAGGTCTCTTTGAGAAGTGAAAGTTTTCTCTACATCATGTTCAAACCTTTTTGATTATAAAAGCTTACTCGTTCCATCTAATCTCCCCCTTTTCCTCATTATATAAATGCATGGATAGCAAGCTCTTATTTTAGAAAGTTCCTCTGATTTTTGATAACGTTATTAGAACTCATTTACAATAAGTATATAGTTTTGCTCAAAACACTATAGAAAAAGGAACGTGTTTGGGGTCTTTAAATACATACAATCCTTACCTTTATTAAATCCATCATTCATTGGATGCAGCATAAATTGGACTGATTTTATCCATTGCTACTCCTTGTTTTTTATATTTATAAATAAACAAGCCATTGACTAATAAAACCAATGATCCAAATGCCAAGGCTGCCATAGAGTTCCATTCAGAAATCAAACCAGATAGTATAGTCGCTAACATTGCTACAATTCCACCTAAAACGTATATGGAACTTCGAACCCTGGCGATCAAATGGTCTGGAGTAATGCCCTGTTGAACAGTTATCTGAACAACAAATGCCATAGAAAGTGCCCCATCAAAGATCATCATTCCGAAACACATGACGATAAATGAATTTGATATCAATAATAAGATTCCAAATGAAGATATGATCATTAAAGTACTGAGAAAGTATAACCAGTTTGCATTTTTAAATTTGTTCATTATAAGTACCCCAACGACATTGCCTATACCAGCACAAGATAACAGTATTCCAATATTCTCTTCTGAAAAATGGAGAGTATATTTAGAATGAATGATAACACTAAGCACAATAAAACTGGTTGAAAATCCGAGTACCAAAGCCGAAATCGTCGATACAATTTGAGCTCCATTAGCATAGAGGTACTTTACACCTTCTTGGGAATCCCGAATGAAATTCTTCAGTTTCTGTTTTCCCTTCATAGGCTTATCATCCATTTCCTCACTTATATTTCGGTATTTTATTATTGAAATAAATAACAGTGAAATAAGTAATAAACTACCACAAATAGTTAAGGTAATGTTCGTGCCATATTTCGCAAGTATAATTCCACCTAAGGCTGGACCAATTAAGGTTACAATCGCATCAGCGGCTTCTAGTGAATTATTAGCACTTAATAAACGTTGCCTCCCAACAATTTTAGGTACCATAGCTGAAAGGGCAATATTTAACATCAATCCCACTAAACCTATGAAAAATAATATTGGCCCAATAACAAAAAGGCTCGTTATATCGATTGTTATTAAATATGCCAATAGAAACAATAATATAGCATATATTAAATTACAGATCGAAGAAATCAAAACAAGGTTCTTTTTCTCAATCCAAGTACCTATTGGAATAGAAAAAAACACGGAACTAATACTCTGAAATAAAAGCACTAATGAAGTCATTAATGGCGATCCAGACAGACCCAATATGATAATAGGTATAATTAGTTCGCGAAAACGTTCACTTAGGATTTTAGATATATTATGAAACCATAACTTCCCAAAATCAGCATTAATCATTAAATTATTCAAGTTGAACACCTCTATAAAATTTAATTTACCACCTTCCTCTTTTTTAAAATCTGAGTAATCAATCTACTATACTCATAGCATATCCTCCTTTCAAAACTTCATATATATATTATTGCATAGAATATTCCTTAGAATCGATAATAGTATATATTTGGATTTATATTCCCCACTCTTTTCAACAAAATGGCCCAATTGTTGAATATCAGTTAATCACTGCCCTTGCACTAAACTGCCCCGTTGAAGAAGCCTACTTAGCACTGATCTTAATATCCTTCAACAATTTCCGTATTTCTTCTAACTTTTGATTAACATTGACAGTTTGTTTGGTGTGGAAAGCTTCTTTTCTGCTCAACACCGCTGAAGATTCAGAAATATCGCTCTTTATACAGTTTGCAATATCATTTAATACATTTGCGGTCTCTTCAACACCTCGGTGTATAGATACGGTTAGGACACATAAATATACAAACTACACAAAATTATTATCTGGAATTAATGCAAGAAAAAAAGCACCAGCAAGATGCCGATGCTTTAAATCTGTTAAACGCTTTGTAAGGTTCAAGTTGATTTGAACCAACTTGAACCAAAAAACCTTAACAAACGTTGATATATCAATAAATCGATTAACGTTTTGAGTTTTGTTTCATTTTATTACTGTAATTGTGTTTTAGTGAAAGGCCGTGATAACGAAAAACTATTTTTTATATTGTAAAATCAATTTCGCCATTTCTTCAGGGGTTTTCGGTTTTTGGGTTTTTTCCATCGTTGAAACCATTTCTGCTTTACGCTCTGTTAACACATGAACTGATTTATTAAACGATTCCTTTGTTAACTCTTCCTCTTGTAACACTTCTGCATAGCCTTGTCTTTTAAATAAGTTGGCATTTAATATTTGATCACCACGACTTTTTTGTGCAGATAACGGCACTAGCAACATCGGCTTATGCAGTGCTAAAAATTCAAAAATCGAATTAGAGCCAGCACGCGAGACGATAAAGTCTGCAGCGTGTAATAGATCCGGTAATTCTGTTGTCACATATTCAAACTGTTTGTACCCCGACATCGATTCAAATGATTCATCGTAATTCCCTTTACCGCACAAATGAATGATTTGAAACTGCTTCACAAGCTCTGGTAAATTTTGACGAAGCGCATCATTCAAGACAACTGACCCTAGACTGCCTCCCATCACAAGAAGAACAGGTTTTAATGTGGTAAAGCCACAAAGAGATAACCCTTTCGCTCGATCTCCCTTAAATAACTCTTCGCGAATAATGGAACCTGTGCATGTTGCCTTTTCTTTCGGTAGATGCTGTAATGTTTCCTCAAAAATCGTAAAGATGTGTGATGCAAATGGCAGCGTAATTTTATTGGCTAAGCCAGGTGTAACATCTGATTCATGAATGACCACTGGAACACCAGCAAATTTCGCAGCCATTACAACAGGTACGGAAACAAATCCGCCCTTAGAAAAAATGACTTGTGGTTTCACTTTTTTAATTATACGAAAAGCCTGCATCATTCCAGCAAGCACTTTAAATGGATCCGTAAAATTTTTCATTGAGAAATAACGGCGCAATTTGCCACTTGAAATACCGTAAAACGGAACATTAGGAAACGCCTCGCCTATTAATTCTTTCTCAATGCCTTGGTCTGAGCCAATGTAATGGACATCATAACCTAGTTCTTGTAAAGACGGGAGTATCGCTTGATTTAGCGATACGTGACCAGCTGTCCCTCCACCGGTTAAAATGATTGTTTGTTGATTCACATTAATTCTCCTATTCCATCAATTATGCGCCGGCATAATTGCGTCCGAAATCGGCTTTGTGTTAACAAAGAACTCCTTTCCGATTCCGTGACATCCGCCGGAGGCTTTAACTTCTTTCAGTGGATGCTTGGACACGCACTAAAAAGTAATTAAACTCGTATTCATCTCGTCACCTAAATACGTGGTGACTTTCGTTGAAAGAAGTTAAAAGCCATTGTAGCCATCACTACTTTTGTATACAGTCTTTTATTTTACTATATGCGAACGAAAAGATACAGATGAAGCTTTTAACTTCTTTCAGCTGGAGTTAAATCATTTACTGAAAGATCGGAACTCATCCTGATGCAATTATGCCGAGGCACAATTGATTTTTTCATCTTTACTCCATTTTAGTATGCTATACTAATTTAATTATGATAATAAAGGAAGATTATTCACTATGAATCAAACAACTTCGTTAAAAGAAAAATATGCATTAATCTTAAAAATTATCGTACCTATTTTAGTATCGCAAGTAGCTATTTATCTTATTTCTTTCTTCGATATTTTAATGTCAAGTCGGTACGGTACCACCGATCTAGCTGGAGTGTCAATCGGCTCCTCTATTTGGATGCCTATTTACATAGGGCTATCTGGAATTCTCCTTGCGATCACACCCATTGTCTCACAGCTTGTTGGAGCTAAAAATGAGTTTGCAGCTAAAAGAGCTGTTCAGCAAGGAATCTATGTAGCCATCGTTCTTGCAGCACTTATTTTTATTTTATTAATAGTCGGTATAGATTGGATTCTTGGCAAGATGGATTTAGAACCCTCTGTACATGCTATTGCTAAATCTTATATTCAATCGATGTGCGCTGGACTTATACCACTGTTTTTATTTTTTGTCATGCGCTGTTTTATCGATGCGCTTGGACAAACTCGCGTTACAATGATTATTACATTACTTACAACACCTATTAATATTGCGTTAAATTATATTTTTATTTTCGGCAAATTTGGTGCACCTGAGCTTGGCGGAGTAGGCGCCGGCGTTGCAACAGCAATTACATACTGGCTTGTTTTCTTGATCACTGTTTGGATTATTGCTAAACGTAAGCCTTTTGAACGCTTCCAACTATTTAATGACTGGCCAAAATTAGAATGGCTTCGTTGGAAGGAAATTTTAATCATTGGCGTGCCAATCGGAATATCCTTATTTGCAGAAACGAGTATTTTTTCTGCAGTCACAATGATGATGAGTAGCTTCAGTACAGAAATCATTGCAGCTCATCAAATAGCATTAAATTTCACTAGCTTGTTGTATATGGTACCGCTCAGCATTTCGATGGGCGTAACGATATTAGTAGGATTTGAAATTGGTGCTGGACGTATGCGCGATGCTAGACTCTATAGCTATTTGTGTGTCGGGACCGCGATTTTATTTAGCTTTGTTTCAGCTTGTATCCTTTTTATCCTTCGCGAACCCGTTGCAAATATGTATACAACTGATGGAAAAGTGCTAGAGTACGCCGTTCATTTTTTAATATTCGCAGCCATTTTCCAGCTATCTGATGCTATCCAAGCGCCTGTACAAGGAGCTTTAAGAGGGTACAAAGATGTTACAGTAACCTTTATTATGGCCATCATTTCGTATTGGGTAATCGGCTTGCCTGTCGGTTATGCACTGGCCACACATACAGACTTCGGGCCGTTTGGTTACTGGATTGGACTAGTCGCAGGTCTGACAACAGGCGCGATTACTTTATTAATACGTTTATTACTTGTTCAAAAAAGATTTACAAATACAACCAACACAACAATAGCAAACTAGACATCGCTCTAGTTTGCTTTTTTCTTGTTGAAATAACAAACCTATGAGAGCCACCCATATTCCCCCTCGTTTTGTCAAAGAACCAACCTTTATTTATTTCGGGATCTTAATTTTTCATTTTTGCATTAAAAAATGTCCACTAAGCTTTTTAAAACTTAGTGGACATTCTATTATTCAATGTAGCTATTCAATTTATACGATTATTTTTGGATAAATTGTTGAGTCCAGTAGTTACCTGTTTTCACATAGCCGACACCAATATGCGTAAATTTCTCATTTAAAATATTCGCACGGTGACCTGGTGAATTCATCCAACCTTGTACTACTTCTTGAGGTGAACGTTGACCTTGTGCAATATTTTCACCTGCACTCTTATACGTAATACCTAAAGCTTTCATACGATCAAAAGGTGAACCGAATGTTGGGCTAGTATGTGAAAAATAGTTTTTAGATTGCATATCTTGTGATTTTTCACGAGCAGCTGCCATCAATTTATCATCAGTTTTAAATGGTGCTAAACCAGCTTTTGTACGTTCAGCATTCGTTAATTTTACAACCTCTTGTTCAAAAGCGTTCACATCTGAAGTAGATGTTGATGGTTTTGTTTGAGATGGTGTAGTTGTTGTATTATCTTTTTGAGTAGTTTGTGTATTGTTATTTGTTGTTTGATTATTTTCTGGTACTTGTACTTCTTTTGATGGTGCTTGCGTTTGTGGTTGTTTAACTACCCACTTATGATTTGACCATTGATTTGACCATTTATAAGAATAAACAACTTTATTACAGTCTGTAGTTGTGTTCCCCTCTGTAGTATTTTCTGCAGCGGAAGCCATTTGAATTGGAGCTGCTAATAAAAATGTTGCACAAATTGCAGTTAGTGTTTTTTTCATTTTTGCAATTCCTCCTTCTATGCAAACAATCGTAAAGTACGATTTTAATAAATTTCTTACCAGCATTTTCTAGCAACACCATCCAAGAAATAGATTCGCGTTAAATAGAGGGTTATTGGCTTTAATTTTTAGCAGGTTTCACCATCCTATGAAATACTTACGTTTTAAATAGGGTTGACACTTCTTAAAAATTATTAAGTATTTTCAATATTCAAATAGATTTCCGTACGCATTCACACAAAAAAACTGACAAAATTTCTACTTTGAGAAAGACGAAACGAACAAAACTTTCGTCTGACAAGTAGAATTTGGCAGCTTTAGGATTTCTATTTTAACTAGCTTTAGCGTTTACCCAATACCGATGATGTTTAATCTACTTACATCTTCACCAATGATCACGAGTTTTGCAGGCATTTTTACATACTCTGGAAGCCATTGGACCATTCCATATGCATATTGAAACAGCATAGGATTTTTTACACCTTCAATCGGCACGTATCCTTTCATTCGATACACAGTTTCAGGCAATGTACGTACCCAATCCTCAAATTGTTCTTGTGTAAAGTTAACGTCTTTAAATTCAACTAATCGTGAGCCTAGATGCATCGATGCTAAAGGAGCTTTCACAATATCTTCTTTATCCACCTGTACTGTTGCCTTTAAATCTTCTAATAAACGTAACGGCACGCGTCCGTTTGTAGTTTGCAAAATAAAGGCATGTGGATTAAAGCCTTGTAGCTCATAAACAACTTGTGCTTGCTCAGCTTCTGTTAGTAGATCCGTTTTATTGGCCAGTAATAAATGTGCGTGACGGATTTGTTCCATAAATAAAGAACGCACTTGTGGAGTTAATGTTTCTCGGTTTAACCACAGCTTTGAATCAGCAACTGTGACAATGCCTTTGACATTTAGCTTTTCTGCAAATAACGGTGAGTAAACAGCGTCTAATGCTTCCACAGGATGTGCTGCACCTGTTGTTTCAATGATCAGGACATCAAAGTCACTATCTAATAGAAGAGATTGAATTTGCGCCTCTGTTTTTTCGGCGCCAGAGCAGCAAATACAGCCCTCTAGCATTTCCTTTAACGGAATATCCTTTTCCACAGCCTGTGAGTCAAACGGTAGCTTTCCAAGTTCATTCATAATGACAGCTGGCTTTAAATTTTTTTCCTTAAGTTGTCGAATAACATCTGTTAGCATGGATGTTTTTCCACTACCTAAAAAACCACTAAATAAATATACGTCCTTCACCATTTTTTCCTCCTATTAAAAAAGCTGTCGCAAGAGGCCATTAGAGACGCCTACTGCGACAGCTACTTTGTTAGTTTGTAGTTTACTCAGTTTTTGCTGGTGTACCGGTTAGCAGTTCTTTCGCTTTTAACAATTGAGGATCCTCTGCTTTTATTTTAGCGCGTAACGCATCCATTAAAGCATACGTTGTATCGCCAACTAAAACACCAGTTTCTTCAAAACCATTTGCAGCTTGTAGTTTTTTCACTGCACTTTCTGTATTTTGTTCAAAAATACCGTCTGCATTTCCAGGCTCATACCTTAGAACTTCTAGCATCTCTTGTGCCGCTTTTACAGAGTTAGATTGCACACCCATTTTCATTTCCATTGCCGGATCTAAGTATGGTAATGATGCATAAGGAGGGTATGACACTTTAACATCTGGTGCTATGCCTTTTTCGTTAATCCAGTTACCATTTGGTGTTAACCATTTTCCTGTAGTGAATTTAAGGTTAGAGCCATCTTTTAATGGTGCGACATTTTGCACTGTACCTTTACCAAACGATGTTTCTCCAACAATTTTAGCACCAACAGATTCTTTTAATGCACCTGCTAAAATTTCAGAAGCAGAAGCACTGCCGCTATCGACAAGTACTGTCACTGGAACATCGTATTTTTTACCAGAAACAGCTGTTGTAATTTTCGGCTTCTCGTCTTTTTGTTCCACTTGTACAATCGCTTTACCTTCTGGAACGAATAAATTCGAAATCTCTACTGCTGCATCTAGGTAGCCACCAGGATTTTGACGTAGATCTAATACGATGCCTTTTGCTTTACCTTCGTAATCTGCAAGAATCTTCTCAAATTCTTTTGCAGTATTTTCACTAAATGACGTGATTTGAATATGGGCAATGTCCCCTTCAAGCATTTCACCGTAAACCGTTTCAACCGGAATTTCGTCACGGACAATCGTCATATTAATAGGCTCAGCATTTGTTCCACGTTTCACGGTTAATTTTACAGGCGTTCCCTTTTCGCCGCGAATACGCGCTACCGCTTCAGAAGCACTAAATCCTTGCATGCTTTTTCCATCCACAGTTAAGATAATATCTTGTGGTAATAAGCCCGCTTTTTCAGCAGGTGAGTTTTTAATAGGTGACACAACAGTAATAAAACCGTTACGTTCTTGAATTTCCGCTCCAATTCCTTGGAAACTAGAAGACAGTCCAGATTGAAATTGTTCTGCTTCGTCCTTTACCATAAAATCAGAATACGGATCATCTAATGCGTCGAACATGCCGTTAATTGCGCCGTCGACAACTTTACCATCGTCGATATCTTTGTAATACTTGTTTTTAAGTAAATCATAGGCTTCATATAATTTTGTAAATTCTGCACGCCCACTCGGTACTTTCACTTCAACTACTTTCTTTTCACCGAATGTTAACGCAAAGATCGTTAAGCCTGCAGTAATAAGGATTGTAAAGAACATCAGCATGATAAATTTAAACGGTTTCATTTGTACAAATCGTACTGCTGGTTTTATTTCAGCAGGGGATGTTTGTTCTGGCTGCTGTTCTACACTATCTTTTTTCTGTTCATCCATCTTGATTGTCACCACTCTCATATACACTAACTTGTTGTCACACTATTACCATCTTAACAGGTTATAGAGAAGACGAAAAGAAAAAGACTGTCAAAATTTCATGACAAATCTTGTCCCACAACAATCTTCCTAAAATCCATCATATCTAATCACTTTATTATAAGCTCTTCATTCTATGTAGGTCATACTTGTAGCCTTTGTAAAAGGTTATCTGCTAAGTTGTAGGTATTTAATGGTACTAATTTTCTATTTTACTCATTTCCTCGAAGCAGTCAACTAATATCCTCATAGAATATCAGAAATCACATGTCCATTTATGCATGTTCCTATCATTTGCACTGTTGTTATTACGTAAGTTCTCTTAATTTTTTTATCACCGAATGTATTGTTAACCTATGAAACGTAAGAAGCTGCCCCTTATAAATGACAGAAAAAATACCATATGGGGTTGGCGCCAATTCCATCAACTCTTCTTTACCTTTGAGATCAATTAATTCCACTGGTATATCCAATGTATTTGCACCAGCTATAATATTTTCTGTTGCAATTTCGACATAAGGACATTGAAATGAACGTAAAATCGTCAAATTGTTAAATTTTCTTAATCTCTCCTCCCAATCAGTCGGAAAATAGGGTTGTTCGCCTTCATTGCTCAAAGGGTAGACAAGTAATTCAAAATTATATGGTGCCGTATCAATAAGTTGAAAATCGTTTTTCAAAAAAATTTCTTTACTTGGCGCCCAAGACGTTGTTGAATTCGTAATAACAACAACACCTTTTTTTGCAAGTTTTTTTGCATCTTCTAAACATTTATTAATTAATCGAGCACCGTATCCTTTTCCAACTTCACTTACCCATAAACAATGAATGACTAAATAACCATCAGCATGAACCACTCTAGAAGAATTCTCTGCTTCTGTATATTCAATAAACCCTACTTGTTTTTTATTGGCGATTACTTGCACATATTTCAAGCCTTCTTCAAATCGATTATTCAGCCATTCATTCTTATTTATATAGCCATTTGATTTTTTCTTGCTTCTAAGACAATAGCTCCCAATTCCCTCTAAAAGCTCAGCATTAAATTCCACCAGTTCAACCTTCCCCAATACCAATCCCCCCTAATCACCATGGTAATTATACCCTATAAAGGTGTTTAAAGTACGCATTGGAACATAAAAATCAGGCTAATTTGCATTTTAGCCTGATTTCGACAAAGGGAAGAAATTTAATATGTTTATGTGCCTTACATAGGACTACTCATTGTCGATATTTCATACAAATGATAAATGAGTAACGATTTAAGGAGGGTCTAATAATGGATCGGAATAAAAATACATTTAATAATCAATCTAATGATTCACTCGATATTTTTGCTGCTAAGCTCACCTATATCGGATCATCTATTTCTACATTAGGTGATGGCATTCAGACAATTGCAGCAGGTCTTGCCTTAGAAGCATTATTAAATTCCAAAAATGACAATTCAAATGATCAGGCAAAACAAAATGCAAACATGAAGGAACAAATTGATTATTTAATTTCTGAGTTACAGCAAAAAAATTTTAAAATAACATATTGCTTCAAACATTCTGGATACTTATTTGTTTGTGCTTTTTTTAGTCTGCTCATTGAGTAATTCAGAAACTGTGACAAATCGATATCCCTGATTATCAAGTTCAGCTAATATTTTTTCCATCGCTTTCACAGTTTGATGACGATTGCCGCCTCCATCATGAAAAAGAACGATATTACCTTCTTTAACACCATTTAACACAGTATTCACAATTCTATTCGTTCCTGGACTTCTCCAATCTAATGTATCTAAATGCCATGACCACATAACCACTTTATATCCTTCTTTTGCAATCGCTTCAATCATTGCATCTGAATACTGGCCTTCAACAGGCCGGAACAAAGTGGGTTTAGCTCCAGTGATGTCCTGAATAACGTCATCTGTTTGTTTGATCTCCTTAAGTAAATTCGGGACATTCGTCCGTAAGGGATGCGTAAATGTATGGTTAGCTAGTTCATGGCCTTCCTTATACATTCTTGATATCACCTCAGGATTTTTTTGTGCATTTTGGCCAACAATAAAAAAAGTTGCTTTCGCATTGTATTTTGATAATACATCTAAAATCTCAGATGTGTACTTTCGATGTGGCCCATCATCAAAGGTTAGCGCAACAATTTTTTCGTCCGTTTTGATCTCCCAAACAATTTGTCCTGCTTCTTCATAATACTTTCTTCCTTTGTTTTCATATGTTGCTGCGCCAACTTTTAGATAAAAAAAGGAGACCGTTAACAGACAAATAGGTATTAAAAACCACAATTTTTTCAAATCTTCACTTCCTCAACTAAAAATATTTAGACTTATTATTTGAGGAATGATAAAAAAAATGCTCTTTTTAATTTTTTTGTTGGTGTATATCTGAAGCTAAAACAGATTGAAGTTAGAGGTTGCCCTTCTAGTTTGTTAAATACATTTTTTGACAGCTGATTTGCGACAAAGTGTTAAAAAGCTAATGCTGTCATCAATTATGACCCGGAATTATTGCGCCCCGTTAATTGGCTTTATGCTTAAGCCGTTAGATGTTTTTTACGTGAAAGCGTAGCGCTAACGTAGCGACAGCAACGTGTTTTTGTCTCTGTGAAACCGTATTGGTGTCGCTTCGCTTTCGCACAGAAAAATTGCCACAGGGCTTGGTGTTCTTAGACAGAGTATTCTATTTCAGTCCGCTAATAAATATTTGTTTTTTTATATGATGTTCCATATGTTCTAAGTAGTCTTGGATAAGCCACTGTAAGGTCATGAGTTCATTAAGTTCATTACTTCCAATATCACATTGAAGGATTAGCTTTTCATTGGGGATATTTTTAATAACATTTAGTATTTTTTTATTTAAGCTCACCCATAAATCCAATATTTCATCAATCGGTAACTCTTGATACCCTTGGATTTTTACCCATTCAACTTGATTGTATGCAGTTAGGACAAAGGGTTCCTTTTCGTATTGTATTTTAATGAACCTCTGAAGATTATTGATGGCAGAGTCACATAAATGGCCTAACACCTCTTTTTTCGACCACTTTTGAGGCGCTGGTCGTTGTGAAATCTCTACTTCGGACATTTGCCGGAACTCTATCGGCACTTTATTTATCCAATAATTTAATTGATCAATAATATTTTGCACAATTCCCACCCCTACTTATAAAAGCTTAAATAATAATCAATTAATTTAATGACTTCGTATATTTTTTTATATTCTTTTTCTATTTTATAAGAAATAAACAATACAGCTACATTAAAACTTAATACTGCGAGAGCAACTATTTGGACAAATGAGATTCCAATCATCAACTTTGTATTAATCGCAGAGGCAATGATTGTAATTAACGATAATAGCACACCACATAATGTAATAAAAATCGGCTTTGATCTAATAATTTCATTTGCTTGCAATTTCAAAACATCTAGTAAATATTGAATTTCTTTCAATGTATACTTTTGATCAAAAATCACGAAATATGACATATAAACATCGTTTGCTATATTTTCATTTAAAATATTTTTATGGATTTTTTTCACTAATCGATCACAAAAATCTTTATCTAATGCTTTTTTAGGTATGAATAGTTCCTCTTTATTTTCAAAAACATTTGTGCCGGGATGCTTCAAACCCCTCATCCTCTCATACTGGTTTACCTGATTTAATGACCGTATTATGCATAGAAAACTCGTTTATAGTCCAAATGTAGTCACCTATCAATTATACTTCGCATTATTGCGTCCAGAATCGGCTTTGCGCTTAGGCCTGCAGAAATTTTTTGTGTGAAAGCGAAGCGGCAGCAATAACATGATGTTGGTCACTCAGTCGTTGCCTCAGGGCGTGGCGTTCTTAGACTGAGTTACTCTATTTCAGCGGGTATTAGTCACCTGCTGAAATAAAGTTAAATCTTTCAGATAATACAAGTATATGAAGGAACAGAAAGATTGTATGTTATTTCCGACAAAATTTTATAGTATTCTGATTAACATTTATACAGTCTTAATTAGTTTAGTTGTCGATAGACAGCTAATGCATCTGTAATATTGAACTGCTCTGTTCGTGAGTCACCCTCCGCACCTACAGTTACTAGAATATACTCTTCGCCATTAATTGTCGCTAGACTTGCTAAACATAAGCCAGCTTGCTCTGTATAGCCAGTTTTGCCGCCAATTATTTCACCTCTCATCTTTTCATTAGCATCCAAATTTTTAAACATCCGACTCGACACCGTCATTCCCTCTGGATGAAGATTCGTTGACTTTATTGAGTATTTTTCTGCGGTATAGATATCCCGAAAGGTTTTATTGGTTAAAGCATATTGTAAAAGTATCGAAATATCTTTCACACTCGTATAATGATCGGGATGATGGAGTCCTGTTGTATTCTTAAAATGTGTGTTTTTCATCCCTAGCTGTTTAGCTTTTTCGTTCATTAACTTTACAAATTTTCTCTCCGACCCAGCAATGTAATCGGCTAACCCAATAGAAGCATCTGCCCCAGAAGGTAGCATTGTACCATAAAGTAAATCCTCTGCTGTTACCTCCTCATTAGGAAGAAAACCTGCCATAGTAGCATTTTCTTCATACAAATCCTTAAATATGCTTTTAGGAAGCAAAATCTTTTCCTGTAAATTCGGGATATTTTCAATTGCAACTAGAACCGTCATGATTTTCGTCAAAGAAGCAGGATATATCATTTCATCACTACCTTTGTCCAATAAAATCATTTTAGTGTCTAAGTTCACTAAAATAGCATTTGAGCTATGTAAATTTACATCAAGATTTTCATCACTTTTTTTTGGCATCTCCAGCTGAGGATAATCAACTATTTCTAGCTTTGAATCTTGGAATTCTTTAACAAACATGTACACCAGAAAAATAATCATCAGTAATATTAGGCTATAAAACCTTTTTCTTTTAAACATAAAAACAACTCCTTCTTTTATGCCTCTATTGAAACATAAAAGAAGGAGCTCTTTTTTAATAATCTATTATAGAATTCTTAAGATTTCTTAAGAAAGTGTTGGAAGTATTACAGTGAAAACTGTTTTTTCATCATTACTTGAAGCTGATATCGTTCCTCCATGAGCATGGACTATTTCATTAGCAATTGCAAGCCCAAGCCCCGCCCCACCTGATTGAGTCGATCTGGAAGAATCTAAACGATAAAATTTTTCAAAAATCATCATTAATTTTTCTGGTGGAATTATTTTCCCCTTATTTGTAAATGAAATAAATGTTTGGTCATTTTGATGGTGTGCGCTAATATGAATTATACTGTTGTCATCGCTATATGCTATGGCATTTTTTAAAATATTATTAAATACCCTCGCTAATTTATTAGCATCCGCAAAAACCTTCATTTCTCCCTCGATATTCACAATTGCTTGCTGTCCTTTAGGGGCCAATAAGGGATAAAATTCATCTGCCAATTGCATTAACATGTAATTTATATTAATGGATTCTTTATCTAGAATAATGGACTGTAAGTTAAATCTTGTGATTTCAAAAAATTCATTAATCAACTGCTCTAGCCTATATGATTTTTCTAATGAAATCTTCACATACTTTTCTTTTTGGTCTACAGGCATGTCCTTTGCCTCATCCAACAGACTTAAGTATCCAATCATAGATGTCAGCGGTGTTTTAATATCATGTGCTAAGTAAACTACAAGATCATTTTTGCGCTGCTCAGCCTCCTGTGCATCCTTAGCCCGTTTTTCTAATTTATTTTTAGCATCATTTAATTTTTTCTCCATAAAATCTAACTCAGAAGGAAGACTTATTTCCTGATTTGATTCCTCCGAAAGCATATTAACACCTATGGCAATTTGGTTAAAATACTTCGTAAACCGAGAAAGTGCAAAATAAAAAATTACTAATAGCAAAATAATTAAGCCTATCGCTAACCAAAGAGATTTATTTTGTCGAAATAATATCCCATAGGCTCTCTGTGCCGAAAAATAGTCAAGCTGTAGCACGTTTTCACAAAATCGAATAAACCAATCAGCGAAAGGGGCTTGTAAGACACCATCAATAAATACATAGCTTATGAAATAGCCTACCAACAATGTGATTACTAAAATCAACAAAATTTGAAGCATGATAGTTCTTTTTAGTTTTCCAAAGTCATTTTTCAATGGTATACCCCACTCCCCAGACAGTTTTTATGAATTTAGGGTTCTCTGCGGAATCATTCATCTTTTCTCGTAAATGCCTAATGTGAACCATTACTGTATTGTTACTACTATAATATTTCTCCCCCCATACTTCTTGAAATAATTCTTCTGATGAAATGACTCGTCCTCGATTTACACATAAAAACCACAATATGGAGAACTCTGTAGGAGTAAGAGATAGTTGTCTTTCATTTAACATACATTTTCGAGTCTTTTGCTCTAAAATTAAGCCTGAAAAATCAATAGTCGGGTCATTTTGTAATGATTCCTGATGATTGTACTTTGTAAATCTGCGAATTTGAGCCTTAACCCTTGCAATAACCTCCAATGGACGAAATGGCTTAGTTATGTAGTCATCAGCCCCTAATGTAAGCCCCGTTATTTTATCTATTTCCTCTTCCTTCGCTGTTAACATAATCACCGGAAAATGAAATTGTTCCCGAATTCTTCGGCAAATTTCAAAACCATCGATTTCAGGCATCATTACATCCAGAATAGCAAGATCCAATTTGATCGAGTGAATACATGCTAACGCTTCATGAGCATCGTAAAATTTATAAACATTAAAATTTTCATTTTTTAAATAAAGCTCAATTAAATCCGCAATTTCCTTTTCATCATCAACTACAAGAATATTTATATCCATGTTCATAACCACCTTTATTCAAATAACTTCATCTTTGTTTAAAACATTGATTTAAATCATCCAACATCATATCATTCCGTTAAACTTACTGTCATGCAAAGTCTTATTATTTAAGAAAATCTAAAGAATTACACATAAAAAGACCACTCGTTACAACGAAGTGGTCTAAAAAATCCCCATGCCGAAATTACACATTAAGGAGGTATCATTACCTTGCTTGATCATCATAATAGGCTTCATTTGCAGCCTTTTTATTCGTACCTTTGAGATAAGCAAAAACTATATCTGGACGTTTCAGTAACATCCAGTCGCCATAATGGTCAAATCGCCTACATGAAGTTATCATACCATTTTTAATTGTTCCGTATTTTTTTCCGTTCTTCTTGCCCCATACTTTTAAACGCTTAGCAAAATCAGCATCCTCTGCCATTAGCATATTCTCATTAAAACCGTTTACTTCCTGAAAGTCTTTTTTATAGCACCAAAAGATCCCCACTGAGATAACTCCGTACTTGAAAAGTAAAGGAACAATTAGCATCATGCTAGAAACAACGATACCTAAGGATATTCTTTCAAAATTACCATTCACGCCTCCACCAATGTACTGATTAGATGCTAAATGCTTTTCAACTTCAGATAATAAGTGTTCTGTCATTCGAGTATCAGCATCAATTGTAATCAGAATTTCGCCTTTTGCTATCGCAGCTCCAGCATTTCTAATTTTGGCTAAGTTTTTATCGTTATTTTCTAATGTCACGCAGTTGTAGGACTGTGCAATTTCTTTCGTTTTATCCGTACAACGATTTAGCACTACGATAACTTCAGCTTGATCTTTATAAGGTTGTGCAGACTTTGCAATTGACTCTAAACACTCACCGATATATTTTTCTTCATTATGAGCAGGTATGATAACAGAAAATTTCACATTTTCATCAGGAACATCTTTTATAAATGGTGTACTTAACGACATATAAAAATCTCCCCTTCATAATTAGTTCGCATTATTTTAATTTAAGTATACAATTATCTTTTCCCCTTAAATATTTTATTTTTGGATTTTTATGTCTTTTTCGTTGCTAAATGAATTAAATTCCTCTTTAGATTCTACATGTGATGATCAACTCAAAAGAACTTTGCGGACCTTGTTTCTGAAATTGTTAAACCGCGCCGCTACCATATTTCTATAGAAAGACCGACTACCTCGGTCAGTGACTTTGGCTTGCTGGTATTAAAAAACTGATAGTTGGATGTTGTGCTAGACACTAAAGCTTCTCTTTTTTGAACTGCTTGAGATGAAAATTGCAAGTATATTTGTGAGGGTGATCAATTACATGATACAAATGGCTAATGGATAGTTCCTGTAACCAGCTGCATTTAGAAGTCATTCATTTACTATATTATTCAATAAAATTTTAAATACTCTTTTGACAAAGCAAAAAAAGCACTGCAATGATTTTTGCAGCACTTTTTAATCGAAATAACTTAGTTACCGAATGCGAAAATAAGCTCTGTTTCACAAGCTATTTCTCCGTCTACCGTTGCAACCCCACGTCCTTTACCAATGGCACCTTTTAAGCGTGTAATTTCCACTTCAAGACGCAGTTGATCTCCAGGTTTCACTTGTTTTTTAAAGCGACAGTTATCAATACCTGCTAGTAATCCAAGTCTCCCTTGGTTCCCTTCTTTTGTAAGCATAATAATTGCGCTCACTTGCGCTAATGCTTCAACAATTAATACACCTGGCATTACCGGGTAATTAGGAAAATGTCCATTAAAGAACTCTTCATTTATCGTGACATTTTTAATGGCTACCGCTTTCTTCCCCTCTTCTAACTCTAATACTCTATCCACTAACAAAAAAGGGTAACGATGTAATAAAACCTCTTGTATTTGTTGAATATCTAGCATCAAAAAACCTCCAATAATTTTATCACCTAATTCTAGCATTAATTATTAGTAGTTGGTACTATTTTTTAGTTAGAATTTCAAAATAAAAGCCACATCCTACTATTGATGTGACTGTACTATTCTTATATTAGTAGTTTTCCTTATTGAGTGGCCAAATAGAGGCAGGGACATGTTCATATGGGAAGTTCCTCAAATAATTTGAGGCTGCTCCTCGTGCATCCGCATAAATAATATCTCCCACTATTGGTTCGAATGCAGCTCTAAAATGATTTTTCGCTTTTAGTACTAGTAATTTTTTATCTGAAGGCTCTATTCCAATATGGCGGAACATCTCTGGGTCATTCGCAGACATCGGCACACCAATTAATAAAACTTCAACATCTTCACATTTAATATGCACGGCACTCTTTAAGTCCATACGATAGTTTTTCTGGAAAGGACCAGAATTATAAAATACACCATCTGAAATAGCTATAACATCTGCTATTACATCAATAGGCAATCCGTATTGAGGATTAATCTTGCCCCCTAATTGTAACTGCACTTTAGATCCAATTCCTGCTGCCTTACATTTTTCTATACTTTCAACATCGTAAATCCCACCGATTAAACAATCTTTAATGTTTAGCGCTAAAACTTCTCTCATTATCTCTGTTGTATCAGCGCTTCCACAGCTTAAGGGATTGTCTGAAATATCAACTAGCGCTACTGGCTTTTCTCCCAAAAGCTGAATAGCTTGTGAAATGGCTTCTTTCGTTGTTGGTAGTGTGACTAAAAACTCTTCTTTAAGGTCCATATATAAGTTTGTCAAATTTTCAAGTGCTTGATTGATGATTTCTTCTTCCATTCCCGTCACAATAATACCTGCTCCCACGTGTGCTACATCCGCATAGGGAAATCCCCCTAATATCGTAATATTATAAATACCTATTTTTGATTCTAATACTCTAGATTCTTCGATCAATTTATGCATTGGTCCTTCGGATGTTCTCATATTAATAGAGGGAGGCATTAAGGAGAGTTTTTTCATTTTAACTTTAAATTGCTGCCCGGAAAGTAATTCAATAAGTGCGTTAGCTGCAGTTTCACCAGTCTCATACATATCAATATGAGGGTATGTTTTATAGCCAATGATTGCATTCGCTAAATCTAAGTAGCTTTCTTGGATGTTAGCATGCATATCAAGGGTTATAACTAAAGGAATGTTTCCAACAATACTTCTAATCTTTTTCATGTATTGCTCTTCTGGATCCTGTAATCCCTCTACTACCATAGCACCATGTAGAGCTAACAATAGTCCGTCTAATGCCTTTTCTTGCTGAAGTAATGTGAGCATTTGATGTTCAATTTGAGCGTATGCACTTGCCGTTACAATTCCTGATGGGATCGCTGCAGCGCAAAGTAATGGTACGATTTCAATATCATTATAGCGTTCTAAAACATCAATGAATCCACCTAACTCTGTTTTTGTGTTACGAAATTCAGTCACTAACTTTTCACTTTCAAAATAACCATAGTTTTCAAATTGTGGTATATCGGTTTTATAAGGAACAAAACTATGTGATTCGTGATAAAACATTGCAATACCTATTCTTCTCACCATAACCTAACTCACCTCCACAATTTTTACGGAAAATTTTAATAAATTTAGTCTCTTCAAGGGATGTTAATTTCTTGTTCATTTTTTACTCCATACATCTTTCTACAACCATTGCCAACCCTTGTCCACCTGCTATACAAATAGCTGCTACGCCATACCGTAACTTGCGCTTTTCTAAAGCATGAACTAATGTTGTTAAGATTCTAGCACCAGACATGCCTAAAGGATGTCCTAAAGCAATCGCTCCACCGTTTACATTTAGCTTTGATAATGGAAGAGATAATTGTTTTGCGCATGCTAATGCTTGTGCAGCGAAAGCTTCATTAATTTCAAATAAATCGATTTCACGGATATTCAATCCAGCCTTTTCTAAAGCCTGCTCAATAGCCGGAACAGGTCCAAGGCCCATTTCTTTTGGTGAAATACCAACTGCCGCAAATGATACGATTTTAGCAAGTGGCTTACATCCAAGTAAATGTGCTTTTTCATCATCCATAAGTAACAGCATTGACGCTCCATCATTACGTCCAGACGCATTCCCCGCTGTTACGCTACCGTCTTTTTTGAATGCAGGTTGTAATTTTGCTAAAACGTCAATATCAGATAGACGCGGGTGTTCATCTACTGCAAAATGGATAGTTTTCTTTTTTCCTGTTTTGACTTCTATTGAGACAATTTCACTTTCGAAATCACCTTTATCAATAGCAACCTTTGCTTTTTTCTGACTCTCATATGCAAAATAATCTTGTTCCTCTCTTGAAATATCGAAACTTTCCGCTAGCCATTCTGCGGTTTCTCCCATTGAAAATGTACCGTAAATCGATTCTGGCTGAGACTTTGCTTGACTTTCTATATTAGAGTCATAAATAGTCAGATTTCCATTTAATGTTGTTGTTCGGTCCGAGATGAAGTAAAAAGGTGCTTGAGACATGCTTTCTACACCACCAGCGAGTATTACATCTGCTTGTTTCGCTATAATGGTCATCGCAGCATTCATTACAGCTTGCAACCCCGAACCACATTGACGATGTACAGTATAGGCAGATAGCGTGTCGCGAAATTTTGCTTTTAATGCTGCAACTCTTGCGATATTTGGAGCGTGGGTGCTTTGTTTCGTTTGTCCTACAATAATTTCGTCTAAAATTTCTTCCCCATATCCTACAGAAGATAAATTATTTTGCATAACATGGGCCACTAAATCCTCAGGCAAAGTTTGTGCTAAAGCTCCTCCAAGTTTACCGATTGGTGTTCGAAATGCATTTACTATAACTACCATATATATCCTCCTTGCTATTATTGGTGAATGTAGTGTAGTATCAATTTCGCCTTGGCGTATTGAAGCCGTGGCTTTGCTTTCACGCAAATAAAAACCGATCTAAACGTATTGATATAGTTACAAAAAAATACCTATATTTTTCTACGCTTAAACGGTTTTAATAAAATCATGTACAAGAGAGCCCACTTTCCTTTTTAATCATTTACATTGTCCCAATAACGTTGTACAGCTGCTTGTAACGCGACAATTATTGCTTGCTGGCTAGGGGCGAAATACTTTCTCCTTATTTTCTCAATTAAGTCCTCTAATCCTTCCACTAAGCAATATCCTACTAATAGTTTTTTGAAGAAAGATTGAGTAAGATCTGTAACTACTGTAAACTCTGCTTCTACAATTACATGCGTCTCTCTATCTATTTCTAGTACAATCCCTGCATACTTGTATATTTCGTACATTGAAGTTCCTTGAGGTGCTTTGGCATATCCAGTGACTAGCACTGTATTAGCTTCATTCACATTCTCGCCTCCTAACATCTATAAATAGTAAATAGTGCGTCCGATCAAATTTATACTGGAGAATGTAGGTTCGATTGCATTTGTTTATATTTGATTTTGCGTAAGTGCAACTTTATACTTAGCCTCGGTATGTTGTTGTACAGTTTCTACTGTTACCCCTGGCATTAAATCGACCAAATATAGTTCATGATCTTTCACATGAAATACCGCTAAATTAGTCACAATAATATCAACAGCCCTTGTCGAAGTTATTGGATAAAAGCATTCTTTTACAAGTTTACTTTTCCCGTCCTTTGAACAATGTGTCATAGCGACAATAATTTGTTTTGCTCCTGATAACAAATCCATTGCACCACCAACCCCTAAAATTGCTTTGCCAGGTACAGCCCAGTTAGCGATTAATCCTGTTTGATCAACCTGTAATGCGCCTAGTATGGCAACGTCGATATGCCCTCCACGAATCATTGCAAAAGAATCGGCACTATTAAAAAATGAAGAGCCTTCTTTTTCGCCAACAGGTAACTTTCCCGCATTGACTAAGTTCGGATCAATATGATCAGGGTCTATATCCGTAACACCTAACAGTCCATTTTCTGTATGAAAGATAATCGTATCCTCTTTTACATATTCTGAAACTAATGTAGGGATGCCAATTCCCAAATTCACAACTGCTGGCCCAGATATTTCTTGAGCTACACGACTTGCAATGAGATGTTGTTCATTCACAAGCTCTTCACCCCATCTTTCGTCAAAACTTTTTGAGCAACAATAATCGCATCAACGAATAGATGGGGAGTAACGATTTCTTCAGCATTTAGAGAACCTACAGGCACAATTTCATCCACCTCTGCAACTACATATTTAGCGGCTGTTGCCATTAGGGGATTAAAATTTCGTGCCGTTTTATAGTATGTTAAATTCCCTAATTCATCTGCTTTATGAGCACGTATAAATGCGACATCGCCTTTAATAGATTGTTCAAAGATATACGTCTCATCGTCTAAAACTCGTTGTTCCTTACCTTCTGCTAGTTTTGTTCCAACAGCTGTTTTAGTATAGAAACCACCTATACCCGCTCCACCAGCTCTTAATGCCTCAGCCATTGTACCTTGAGGTAAAAGTTGAATAGTTAACTCTCCCTTCTGATACTTTTCGCCAACATCTCTATTGCTTGTGAAGTAAGAACCAATCACTTTCTTAATCTTATTTTGATTTAGTATAAGACCTAGTCCTTTACCAGACTCCCCTAAATTATTACTGACAACAGTCAAGTCTTTGACTTCTTTCTCTTTTAAAGCATCTATTAATGTTAGAGGCGCTCCAATTAAACCAAAGCCACCAACTAATAATGTGTCACCATTTTTTAGAGTATCAAGTACTTCCATGCCCGAATTTTTTAATTTATTCATACAATTCACCCCAATAGCATCCAATTTTGCCTCCGTTTAATTGCGTCTAGAATCGGCTTTGCGATTAGGCCTCCTGCTTGAGAGCTGGAACAATGATGTTCATTTCGATCATGCAAGGACGTGGCGCTAAACGATGCAGGTGCGTTAGCCGTTATCACACGAGAACGAGATTTTAGGCTAACATCCTGGAAGAACCCATTCCGATTCCATGACATCCCCCGGAGGCTTTAAGCCAAAACGATGTTTTTTTGCAAACCTAACAAAATGATATTGGTCACTCTGTCTTGTGTAGCTGACATTTCACTTTCGCTACTAAACGAATGGCAGTACAAAGTTAAAACTTCTTTTTCATGCAATAACGATGCTCATCTTTACCAAATTCATTTTCGCGTGTTTCAACTATTTCAAAACCAAATGCTTCATACAGTTTGATCGCAGCTAAATTCTCTATGTTTACAGTCAACGTTACATATTGAAAACCTTGTTGTTGTATATAATCCAGAAGCTCTACTAAAAATTTCTTTCCGATACCTTTGCCTTGTTGATCCGAACGAACGTAATAACCAAATACGTAAGCTTCATCAGGATTATCAAAATTTCGCATTAATTCTCCCACTGCTATCGGGCGATCATCGCCTTTTTCTTTAAACCAAACCATTTTTCCATACCTAGTTAAAGGTACAAGACACTGTTCATCAACGGCACCTAGTCCTGGAAAAGCATCTTTTTCTAGTTCCATCATCATTTCAATTTCATTCACCTTTAATTTTTTTGGCACTTCGATATAATATGTTGCTGTCATCATTCTCACTCACTCTCTTTAAGTTGATAGATTTGATCCCAATGCTTTTGCATAATTTCTCTTCCTTTAAAAATATTAGCATGAAATTGGATGGGAGACGTTTCTCTTACTTTCTTTAGTTGTTCTAAAGAAACTTGAAGCTCTTTAAAATTCACCAATTTGCCCATTTTATTTAACATACTAAGTCCTGCAACATGACCTTGAGCCATGCAAACTTTAGCTCCTTCAATCCCTGTAATATTTCCCGCAACAAAAACATTTTCTATTGTTGTCTCTAACTGCTCATTATGAATAGGGACTTTGCCACTCAATCCATCAATTTCCGCAAAGTCGCAATTCAAGATAACGGATAGTTCCGTTTGAGGCGTTAAACCTGCGGAAATACATACTGCGTCTACATTTAACGTTCTTTCTTTACTTGTAAGTTCACCTTCAGTTGTTACATGTTGCACTTTCACAGATTCTACTTCTTGATCACCCTGAATTTCGCTAATGCATTTATTTAAATAGATCGGAATTCCCCACATTTTAATGCCACGAGGCGGATAAAGTTTATGGGCTAACTTTCGCCCTACATTGCTTTTAATTACATTTACTCCCATTTTCAACAATAGACTTGGGGCATGACTACCCATAGAGCTAAAACTTTGCATGACTGTATTTGGATTTGAGGTTGATGTAGAGAACATGTTTTTAGGAGGTAAATAAATACCTAAAACATCTATTCCAGCTAACTTCATAGCTCTAGCGATTGAAATTGAAAGAATATCAGCACCTATAATTGCTACTCTGTTTCCTGGCTTTACGAAATATTGATTGGTAAGTACTTGGGCACCACCAACAGTCATCACTTTAGGTAATGTCCACCCTTTAATAGGAAGTCCTTTTTCTATGGCCCCTGTAGCTAATAGTAAAAAATTCGCTTCCACTGTTGGTAAAATCTCTAACCCATCCACTTTTGATAGATAGAGCTTATAATTTGCATCAATATTCCATACTTGTGTACCAAGAATGAAAGTAATATTTTGATAGCTTCTCGCTTCGTTGACTAGTCTTTCAGCAACGTCTCTACCAATCCACCAATTACCGTTATCCTCTTCATGTAACTGTCCTAACAGTTTGCCGCCTAGCGTATTATTTTCTTCTATAACAACTACAGAAACCTCTCTTTTAGCTAGTGTAATTGCTGCCTGTAAACCTGCAGGCCCTCCACCAACAATAGCGACATCGTATTTCATACTAATCAATCCCCCTATCAGTTGAAAATACTTCTAACCCTTCAACTATAGGTACGTTACATGCTCGAACCATTCCCTGGTTTTTAATATAGACGCGACAGTCAAAACAGTTCCCTATACCGCAAAATAAACTGCGCCCCATATTATTTTTCTCTGTATGCCTTAAGGTTGTTACACGGTTCGCCCAAAGTGCAGCTGCTATTGTATCACCTTCTAGTCCATTGTATATTTGTTCGTTAAAATGAAAAGTCACTTGTTTTTTAGGTGATATCGTTACAATAGGATGATGTTGAATACGCATTAAGCTCTATCCCCCTTCGCTGCAATTTGACAAAGAGAAACAGGACGTACTGGGACATGTACTGTTAAGCTAGAAGGCTGTAACATACCTTGTGGCGTTTGATCAGTCATATAAAGATCGATTAAAGAGCGACAAATCCTGCCTTGGCACATACCCATACCAAGACGAGTCGCCATTTTTATTTCTTGAGATGTTATCATGCCGTTGTCTTTAGCGGCTTCGATATCTCCTAAACTAACTTCCTCACAGCGACAAATAATAACGTCTTTCATAGTACATCACCTGTTTCTTTCGCTTTTTCAAAACGGTTTACACTTAACTTTTTTAGCATATCTTTTATCGTATCGTTCAGTTCGATATGATGGATATGGTCATATAAATACGAGCTCATTAACTTGCCCATTACGGTAGATATTCCGAAACCATGCCCGTTGTATCCAGCTGAGACGAAGCCATTTTCAAGCGTCATTAATTTACCCATAATCGGTGTATAATCTGGCGTTAACTCTACCGTTCCAGCAAAAGTACGTAGTAGTTTTTTATTTTTTAATTTTGGAAATAACTCTAAAAAACGTCCTGACTGTAGTTGGATCGCTTCGATAGTATTGTTTAAATCATACCCGTCTAATTCCCACGGACCGCCTCCCCCAAAAAGTATATTCCCAGCATGCGTTTGCCTTAAGTATATTCCATTTCCTGTAAAGAAAGGTTTTATAATATTTTGACGAACAATTTCTGTTGCAAACAATTGGGAGCGTCGAGGTCTAATTGGAATATGTTCACTTAGTTCCTTGCAGATTTTTTGAGTCCAAGGACCTGTGGAGATAATGAAATAATCTGCTGTAAAACTTCTTTTTGCCGTTTGTACCGCTACAATCTTATTGTTTTCTGTAACAATTTTTTCGACATGGCAATGATTGTAAAGCTTAGCTCCTCCTTGCTTTAAAGATTTAAGTAAGCTTTGAGAAGTTGTGAATGGATAAGCTGACCCATCGTCATGACTATAGATGCCTAATGGAATTGCATCGCTTAAAAATGGAACGTATTTTTTCATTGATTTATTGTCTAACAATTCCACATGTATCCCTGCTTGAACATATAGCTCATAAGATTTTCTCAATATATTGGCTTCTGTTTCATTGCGAGCTACCATTAAATGGCCATTTTTTTTGAAGTGAGTTTCAATTCCTTTTTCACTTAATTGGTTCCAAATTTGTAACGAATTCAGAGAATATGGAATTTCTGATAACTCTCTTCCTAATGTCATAATGGCTCCTCCATTTCTACCAGAGGCAGCAGCGGCAAATGATTTCGCTTCGACAATACTTACGTCAAAACCTATTTCTTGTAAAAAATAACCTGTTACTAGACCGATAATTCCTCCACCAATGATCAGCACACTTTTTTTCTCAGATAATGACCGCGCTTCATTTAAGTATTGGTCTAAAGCAGTTATTTCTTGTTTTGTTCGATGCACATCTTCGATCGTTTCTTTTTCAATGTCGAGCGCTAACATCGTTAATAAATTTTCGGACATAGAATTTATCCTCCATAGCTAATATAAACTGATTTCCATTCTGTCATGAAATCTAACATATGATGTGAAACCTCACGTTGCCCATTGCCTGACATTTTTAATCCACCGAATGGTACACCTAGCTCAGCATTTGCTGTGCCAGCATTGATATAAACTAGTCCCGTAGATAATTCATTTTGTGCTTGCATAGCTATTGATAAATCATTCGTAAAAATCGCTGTTGACAGACCATATTTTGTATCATTATTCCAATTGATAACTTGCTCAAAATTATTAAAAGTAATTATTGAAAGTACTGGACCAAAGACTTCCTCTTGTGCGATTTCAAAAGTAGTCTTAATATTATCTAAAATTGTTGGGGCGTAGTAATATCCTTCATTTTCCATAAGAATGTGTCCACCGATTACTAATCTAGCACCCTCTTCAATGGCTTTTTGTACAGCACAGTCGATTTGTTTTAAACTTGTTTCATTAATAATAGGACCAACTTGTGTACTATCTTTTAATCCATTGCCAATTCTCAGTTTGCTAGTTTCTTGGACTAATTTTTGTAGAAAAACATCTTTAATACTTTCATGTATAAAAACTCTTCTTGTCGCTGTACAGCGTTGCCCACTTGTACCGTAACCTGATGCTATAATCTGTGAAACGGCTAAATCTAGATCAGCGTCTTTCATTACAATGGCAGCATTAATACCACCTAATTCAAGTGTGATGCGCTTTAGTTGTTTTGCAGCTTCTTGTGCAATTTTAATACCAACATTTGTTGAGCCTGTGAAAGTTAGTAAAGGTACATCTTTATGGCTAACAATTGTTTCGCCAATACTTGGCGAACTAGAAGTGACCAAGTTTAATACACCTGGTGGTAATCCACTCTCCACCATATAAGAAGTAAATTGTGTTGCTGTGCAGTTAACTTCTGGAGATGGCTTCCATACTACTGTGTTCCCTCCTATAAATGCTGAGAAGATCTTATAGGCAGCAAGTGAGATTGGATAATTCCATGGTGTAATACAACCAACAACTCCTGTAGATGTACGTACAGTATGGATATGACGTCCTTGCATCATCGATGGAATAACTTCTCCCATAGCTCTTTTACCTTCGCCGCTAAAGTATATTGCGGTTTGAATGGCCACTTCTACTTCTCCTAATGCTTCGTGTAAAGGTTTGCCCATTTCTTTCGTAATTAATTCGGCTAATTCATTTTTGCGTTCTGATAATATACTTGCAATATTTTTTAATAGTTGAGCCCGTTGTACAGCGGTAAGTTTACTCCATTTTAAATAAGCTTGATTAGCATTTTTAATGGCCGCTTCGGTATGTGGAATTGTCGCCTCAGAAAAGTAGCCAATAATTTCCTTCGTCGCAGGATTGAATGATGGCGTTACATTTTCTGTTTTATGCCACTCACCGTTAATGTAAATACTTGCAGATTGTTCATTTTTTATCGTTTGCATAATCAATTCACAACCTTTTCTAGATTATTTTTTAACCCTAAAAAGGCTGCTAGTTTAGTACTTTTAGGATTCGTTAACACTTTTTTAGGACAACCTTGTTCTTCGATTTTTCCATCGACCATAAATATAACTCTATCTGCCACATCACGGGCAAAGTTCATTTCATGTGTGACCACAACCATTGTCATGCCTTCACTTGCAACTTGTTTCATTACGGTTAATACTTCCCCAACTAATTCAGGATCAAGTGCAGATGTCGGCTCATCGAATAACATGAGCTTCGGTTTCATAGCCAATGCACGTGCAATCGCTACACGTTGTTGTTGACCACCGGACAGTTTTTTAGGATAATAATCTTTCTTATCCAAAAGGCCGACTTTTCCAAGTAGCTCTAATGCCTCTTTTTCAACTTCAAGTTTATTTCTCTTTAAAACATGTAAAGGTGCAACCATAATATTCTCCAGCACCGTCATATGGGGAAATAAATTAAATTGTTGGAACACCATTCCTACTTCCCGTTTAATAAAAGCTATATTCGTTTTATTGTCATTTAAATGAATATTATCTACTGTTATATTGCCACTCGTAATTTTTTCTAAATGATTAATACATCTTAGAAGTGTACTTTTCCCTGAACCACTTGAGCCAATGAGAGAAACAACTTCACCCTTTTTTATTGTGAGGTCAATGCCTTTTAATACTTCTAACTCCCCAAAGTTTTTATGCACATCCACCATCTCAATCATGACCTCTTGTAAATTTTTATGAATAGGATTGTCTATATTTTTCATAAGGTGTCCTCCTCTACATATCACTTACAGACATTCTTCTTTCCACACGGTTCAAAATAAATGTAAAGAAGGTTGTCATTACTAGATAGAAGCCCGCTGCAACTAGGTAAAATTCAATAAATGCATAGTTAGAAGCTGCGTAGCGTTGCGATACCATTAGTAACTCCGAAACAGTCACTAGTGAGGCTAAGGAAGAGTCTTTGAGCATCATAATGGCTTGATTTCCTAATGCCGGTAAGGAAACGCGTAACGCTTGCGGTAATATAACTTTTCTCATTTGTAAAAAATAACTCATCCCTAATGATTCAGCCGCTTCAATTTGACCTTTAGATATTGACATAATGCCGCCGCGGTAAATTTCAGCGATATATGCAGCAGAGTTAATGCCGAGTGCAATTACAGCTGCAACCATAGGAGATAACTCAATACCAACTTGAGGTAAACCATAATAAATAAGAAATAGTTGTACAAGCATTGGCGTACCTCGAATAATCCATAAATAAAAGTCCGCGATTAAACGAATCACCTTGACTTTAGAAATTTTCATTAAAGCAACAAAAAGCCCTAAAATTAATCCGAAAATTGTAGAATAAAGTGTTAACTTTAACGTTACCCACGAAGCTTTCACCATGAAGGGTAAAAAGTCTGTTACTAAGCTGAAATCCAACATATAGTATCGTCCCTTCTATTTAAAAATACTTCTACCAAACCATTTTTCACTAATTTCATCATAGGTACCGTCTTTCACCATGTCTTTAATATGTTTATCAATTTCATTGACTAAGTCCTTTTGATTTTTGTTGACCGTAATGCCTGCTGTTTCATCGTATAGGACGTCACCTACAGAAATAACATCGTAACCGTTTTCAACAATAATATTGCCACCTACTGCTTTATCAGTAATTGAACCATCAATACGACCGTTCACTAGATCTTGAAAGGACAGTAAATCAGACTTGTACAATACAGGCTCTCCACCGAGTCTAATGACTTCATCTGTAAAAGTAGTTCCTGTCACAACACCAATTTTTTTCCCTTTCACATCGGTTTTTACATTTTTAATAGCCGAATCAGACTTCGTGAAAAGTTGTGCACCTGTATAATAATAGGGTTCTGTGAAATCGACTTTCTTTTTTCGATCCTCTGTAATCGCCATACTTGAAATAATAATTTCATATTTATTAGAAAGTAATCCCCCAATGATTGAATCCCATGGTGTAGCAACGAATTCGACATTTACCCCCATACGCTTAGCAATTTCATTCGTAATATCTACATCGAATCCTTCTAATTCATTTTTTGAATTGTAGAAGTTGAATGGTGGGTATGCCCCTTCAATACCGACTTTTATGACACCGTCTTTTTTAATTTTTTCTAAAGAGTCATTAGCTTTAGAATTATCACTGGAGCCACATGCGGATAAAATAGCGACAAAAATTAACATAGACACCCAAAAATATTTTTTCATCATAAAACCTCCCCCAATTTAAATAGTTCTTTCCATTTCAAATAATGTATCCTCAAATATGTTCATAAGCTTTTCGACATCATCTGTTGTAATATTTAGAGGGGGCGCGATTAAAATATGCTCTCCTTTAGTACCATCTACTCCCCCGCTACCCGGATAAAATACAGCACCTTTCTTCATTGCAAGTGAATTAAATTTTGCTGCAAACAGCACTTTTTTATTAAAATATTCCGTATTTTCAAAAAATTCAACACCTATTAATAAACCCTTACCTCTTATACTTCCAATAGTCTTACTATTTTTTTGAATTTCAATTAATCGCTTAAAAATAAACGAACTTTGATTTTTGACATTCTCTTTAATGTTTTGATTTTCATACTCTGCAATAGCACTATATCCAGCAGCTAAGCAAACAGGGTGGCCACTGTATGTAAAGCCATGTAAAAACTTACCGTTGCTATATTTTTTTAATTGTTTCATTACATTTTCATGCACAATCATTCCTGCTAATGGCGCATACCCCGCAGTAATTCCTTTACCGAACGTAATAATATCTGGTACTACATCTTTTTCGTGTAGAATGGCAAAGCTTTCACCTGTACGATAGAAGCCAGTCATCACTTCATCTACAATCATATAAATATCAAATTCATTACATATAGTACGTATTCCTTTTAAGTAGATACTTGTAGGGACCATTGCGCCTTGTTGACTTCCTACAATAGGTTCTACCATAATGGCTGATATGTTTTCCGCTCCTACTTCGTTTATCACTCGTCGTAACTGATTTAAACATCTTTCATCTTCTTTTATCTTATCTCCTTCAGAAAAGTGAGGTGGATAATAAGGTGCATCGATATGTTCGGTCTTATTAAGAAGAGGCGTGTATGGGTAACGTCGTTGAACATCTCCACCGATTGAGAGTGCTCCTATAGTATTGCCATGATAGGATTGCCATCTACCGATACTAATAAATTTGGTTGCTTTCCCTCTATCACGATTAACTTGTCTACAAAGTTTCAAGGCAGATTCATTTGCCTCAGATCCACCTGAGCAGAAAAATACGGATTCCATATTTTCGGGTGCTATCTCGATAATTTTTTGTGAAGTGAGGTGAAGAAGGTTTGTCTCAAATCTCATCGTATGTACAAAACCAACTTTCATAGCTTGTTCATACATAGCTTTGGCAATACTTTCGTTACTGTGTCCCAAATTTGCTGCTACCGCACCTGAGCTTCCATCAATATACGACTCACCATCCTCGGTAAATAAATGAGAGCCTTCACCATGTGTAATTATGGGATAATTCGTATTAAAATCTCGATGAAAAACATAATCACCTTTTTTTAACATAGCTCACATCATCCTTTTCTCTGAAGTTGAAATTTTTTTAAGAAAAAAAAATCAAGCAGAAGAGAAAAAAGTAATTTAGACATTACTTTTCATAACTTTGCTTGATTTTATTGAGACCATGATTAGGGGATACCTGATCACTTCAATATAATCGCAATTATTAAATTTTTATATAAATCTATTCAAGTTCATTTAAACCAAAAGTTAGAAAACATTTGAAAATCATTTTTAGCGGCTGTCAATATATTATATGTTTGCAACCATATATATATGTATATATTAGATTCATTCATATAATATGCAAAGGTTTTGCTAATCAAAATAATGTTAGTTAACTTTTTGGTAATAAAAGCGGATCTCATTTTGATATTTGAGTATGCTTGCCTCAAAACATACACTCACCTTACAACAATTCAATAATATATATCACTATACTAATATCACTGGATTATTTTCTGATTTTTACAAATAGTTAGTTCACTTCTAATTTAGTATTTCATTATCGACAGTTATATAGAAGATAGCATATAATATTTTTTGCATTCATTAAGTTCATATTATTATTGTCTTACTTGAATGTTTAGTTTATTAGAATAGGATGGGTTAACATGTTATCTTTTATTGCAATAGTTCTTCTCTTATTTTTAATTCCTGGCCCTGCTGTTATCATTACTATTACGCAAACGCTGAAAGGTGGTAAAAAGAACGGTATTTTCACTGCATTAGGCATCGGATTAGGTGACTTAGTCCATACGTTAGCTGCTGTCTTAGGCTTATCTGCCATTTTAATGAAATCTGCCACTGCGTTCGAAGTAGTGAAATATATTGGTGTAGCATACCTTGTTTATTTAGGTATTCAAATGCTACTAACAAAACCACAAAAAATAGAAAAACCAACAGTTGAACAAAGTCCTGCAAGTACTTCGTTCCGACAAGGTTTTTTAGCGGAGATATTAAATCCAAAAACTGCACTATTTTTCTTAGCGTTTTTACCACAGTTTGTTCAACACAATGGCCAATCCATCACTGTACAATTATTGATTTTAGGCATTACTTTTGTTGTGATGAGCGCTTTGTATACTATTTTGTTAGCTATTATTACAAGCTTTATTGGTGAAAAAATCTTTACGAAAACAACAAACAATGGTTCGCGTTGGCTTGAAAAGGCTGTTGGTTTCGTTTATATAGGACTAGGCGTTAAATTAGCACTTCAAACTCAAAGTAGATAGTAGTATAGTTTCTTGGGGGGGACACGATTATAAACGTGTTCTCTCTTTTGTCTGCCTCTTCAGCAAAAAGAGGTGTTGATTTTCGTTCCGGCAGGGCGCTTTCCTGGGGACGTCCGATACCACTCAAATTTATAGTGATACATTGAATTTCAGAAATATATCTACAACGAAGTAAAAGAACACAACATTCATTTTTTCTAAAAGTCCAAACTTAACTTTCTTTTACTATTTTTTTCATTTAAATTACGATTTAAGTACAAGTCCCATTTCAATCCTTACTTCCCTTTTTTCAATATCTTTATTGGAATAACTTATTAGGTCACATCCAATTAGATGAAATCCATGTTTTCTGTAAAACTGTATAGCAGGAAAATTAGACGTTTGTGTTTCTAAAACGATTGCCCTCACCCCAATTTCTGCTGCACGCTTTCTAACCAAAGCCATGAGCTTACTACCAATGCCTTGCTGTTGATAGGCTTGATCTATATGAATATCATTAATTCTTAACACATGATGCCACTTCTCATGATTAAAACTAACAATTCCCGCTTCTTCTCCATTAAACTCAACGATATAGCATTCAATATCCTCTATATGATCCTCAAAAATTTCTCCTTCCAAATACTTGTGAAATGGCGTGTCTAAATGTTTTAACGTAAAATCAACCGCCCAGCCATTTTCTCGTTCTTTAAAGGAAACATCATAATAATTATTGGAGCTGTATTGATAGATAATTTTTTTGCCTTGTGGGAAATTTTCTTTATATATTCTTTTTATTTGTATCAAGTTGAATCACCCTTTTCACTTTTCATAAAATAGAAAAACTCTTTAATTTTAACTGTATTCGATCATTTAACTAGCTTTACGAATGCGATGTTAATGGAAATAACGGTCGTTCTGTCCCGAATTTTATCATCGGCCGAATAAACAATACATCGTCCTCAGTTTCCATTACTTCACACTCTAGATTCTGACAATCCGGGATAAAGTGAAAAATAATTCTTTTTATATCCGATGTAGTAATGTAACTTAAAACCTCTATAACATCAATTTCACTACGACTAACAACATCAAAAAGATGTAATTCCTCACCCTCTTTTTCGAATAATACTATAAAGTCTTTATCTTCTATAAAATAAATTGAATTAGGAAATGCTATAAGAAAATAGAACATAAGTAAACTTTCATTTTCTATCACATCTAAAACCGACGACAATGGGATTCTTTCCTTCGCATACATTTTCAATAAAGATACATCGTTGATATTTTCAACGTCTAATTTCCGGATCGTTATGTTTGATTTTCCCTGTAAACCATCAGCATTTATGAAATATCTACTTTCTTGCACATGCGAAAACCCAAATTTCGGATAGAAATCTAAGACTGTTTCATTCGCAAATAAATAGATAAATTCGTATTGTTTTTCATATTTATCAATAATGACATTCATTATTTTTTTTGCTAAATCTTTATGACGATAATCTGGATGCGTCATTACTGTACCAATTTGTATGGCTTTATAATGCTTACCGTTTACAACTACAGTCATTTTACTTATTGATGCATTTGCAATTACTTTTTCTCCATCGACATATGAATAACAACTATATTGATCGTTCCAGCAGCCTTTTTCATACCATTGGCTAAAATCTAATCCAAAAACTAACTTTGCTAATTCATTGAAACTTTCTCTATATTTCTGATTGTCTTTGTAATCATTTATTAAGTGATAATTTGTCATATTTACGCCTCATTTCTCTATTTTATTAGTTAAAAATAAGTAATTGAGACATTACCATTTTGTACACCCCCTAAAAGACATAAAAAAACTATAAGAAGAAATCCTTCTCATAGTCAATTTAAATTTCAATATAAATTAATACTCCTCAGTGTAATTGTAGCTGTCACTTCGCTGGGCTTTAGCTTCTGTACAATAAATTATAGTCCAGATTTTGCCTTGACCCCGCTAGAAGCTTATAGGAGATAAAAATATATGATTTGAATAGATATGATGACTTCTAATCGCTATTGTGCAAATCTAAAAAGAATTAAGGTATACACCTTAATTTGCGTTATTGCACTATAAAATTTTTAAAAATTTTATTAGCTATTAATAAGTTTCATCATAAATAATCAAAACCCCGTTTCACCACCATATATTTAACACAACTATACATTTTTCTGGATACTTTTGTAAAGAATAAAATGAGCTTTCATTTTTTATGTAAAAGCTTATAGACCTTTACAGTGTCTATAAGCCAGATCGTGCATTATTTATTGTTTTGGTGTATTTGCGGTAAGTGGATTACTGTTTGCAACTAATTGTACTGGTGTCGTGCCTTCTTGAGAAGATGGTGTCATTTGTTGTGCATTATCTGACATCGCTTGGCGTTTCATTACGCCAAAAATAGCTGCAGCACCTAAAAGTCCCCATGCAAAAAATCTCACTGTTGATAACCTCCATTCTCATACTGAATATTTTAAATCAGCTTTAGTATTGGAAAACCTCTGCGGTTTATACGGTGTTAACTATTTGAGTTTTTCATTCAATTTACTGATTATTTTCAAAAATATCAGAACATGGTAAAGTGAAATGGTATAAAATTCGAATGGAGGTAGAACATGAATATTAAAGTTGCAACATTAGAAGATATTCCGCAAATAGAAATATTATATGAAGAACTGTTTTTAGAGATGTCAAAACTACAACCAAAGTACATTGCCCCAGCAAAACAGGATGTTGGGTTTCTTACAAACACAATTTCAGAAGAAAAATCAGATATTTTTGTTGCTGAAATAGATAACAGTATTGCCGGCTTTTTACTTATTCAAGAATTAACAACTCCTCCTTATTCTTGTATCGTCCAGCATAATTATGCGTATATTATGGATGTAATTGTTGGCGAACAATATCAAAGTAAAGGCATCGGTTCAGTTTTACTACAAGAGGCAAAAAAATGGGCAAAAGAACGTAAATTAGATCATTTAGAGTTAAGTGTTTTAGCAGAAAATAGCGGGGCTTTTGCCTTGTATAAAAGACATGGATATAAAGAAGCGAGCCGTACCATGCGCTTAGAACTTTAAAAGTAAATACTATGTTAGAGCCTGCATTGAAAGTAGCGGGCTCTTTCATTTGATCGAAAGTTAACATGTATGAGTGCCCCTTATAGCTTTTCACAACAAAAATGGTACTCTCAATTAAATAAAATTCGGGTGAAAATTTTTCGGATACTATAGCACCTTTTGTATAAACTATTTTCAGGAGGTGGTTTTCAATGGCAAACAACAATCAAAACTTTAACTCGAAAATTCCCAATGCTACTAATGCGGAATTTGGAAATGAAACTGATGTTAATCAAATTAGACAACAAATCCAACAGGCAGAAGCTAACAAAAAACTTGCTTCTGGTTCAAAGAACTCGATGGACGTAGAATTTGGAAATGAGACTGACGTTAATCAAATTAGACAACAAATCCAACAGGCAGAAGCTAACAAAAACTTTGCTTCTGGTCGATTTGCAAACGAAAACAATACAAAATAAGTTTAAATAAGTCATCACCACAACCGGCAACCTTTGCCGGTTTTTTGTTTCCAAAATGCAACAAGCTTACTCTCTTAAAAGTGCCTAAACCCATATTGTGTGAAACGCTTAGTCTTTTTGAATGTATAGGAAATCTTACTCTACACACAATAATTATTAAGTGTATCGCACGCACTTATTAGGTTGTGGCGTTGGTTGACCGTCACACCCTCCCTCATTTATTTCTCGGGGTCACTTTCAACTCGGTGACCCTTTTTTCTTAGTCTTGTATCAATTGCATAATGTGGATTTTTTATTTGTCCACTTTTACATAAGCACTACCAAACAACTTCCCCGTCAATATAGGTATCCAGCTTCCACATTCCGCTATTCGGGAAAGTCATATTGGTCGGAGCATGGTTATCTGCCCCACTGTTCGTTCCAAGTAACTTAGCATCTTTTACCAACTCAATTTCTTTATGAGTTAATTGATGAGTGCCTTTTACGCGAAGGGAGTCTCCTGTTTTAACACTTTCTCCCCAAAAGTGCCAACCGTATTTCCCTGGTTGGCTAGCAATTATTTTTTCTTCTTTCCTATTCGTAAAACTAAATAAGTGCGGTTCACCAATTAAACATCAATTATGCCAATTAGTTTCGGGCTCTGATCCTGTTATGTGAGCAACCTATAATAACAATCCGCAAATTGTGGTGAATCCTAAAATTTTTCACATGCTATTTCCCCTTTTTATTGATAAACGTTTATTTTTCATTTTTTGTTACAAAAGAAATTTTTATCATCGCCATTTCCGTTATATTCTAAGTGTAATTGCACAATCTAAAACGTAACAAACAATAACGGAGGTTGTAGCAATGAAAAAATTCTTGTACTTAGGGGCACTGACTGCGTTCTTACTAACTGGCTGTTCCTCTCACGACGAAGCTCCAGCTAGTGAACAGGCAGAAGCAAAGGAGAAAACCGTTTTTGCAGAAACAAAAGGAAATTTTGAGAAAAGTTATCTATATGAAGCGGAAGATCCATTTACAAAATGATTGCTGAAGACAGATGACTAAATAAGGTTATCTGTTCTTGTTTTATAAAATCCCTAATAAAAGATACGTTACAATGGAAACTTCCTATTGGATTCAAGTACCTTACAAAGAAGATTTATCCTATCATGTGGATGTATTTTTTTGAACCTGTGAATACGTTATGCTCCTTTGACGGAAATAGGATACTGATTATTATGTAAAATAAATAAAAATATGTCTGAATGTTGGGCTATTTTAGGTCAACATAAAAAAGGCCTCTTGTATCTATCCTTATTTGTATTATCTTTTCCTTACTCTTTCCATAGTTAAAGAAAAAAACCTATAGAAACAGGATTTTAAATGGACAGTTTTTTTGCAAAACTTCACCCCCATTATGAAATGGGGGTGTGGCACGTATTGAATGATTTTATTTTACCAACAGTTCACGCTTAAATTGCTTTGACTTTTCTTTCTTTTTAAGAACTACGAACGATATGGTCGTACCTTGATTTGGCTTACTTTTAATTTGAAGTCCTTTACCGTAATGTTGTTTTAAGCGAAGATCTGTATTAAGCAATCCAATGCCAGTTGAACTCTCCGATTTTCTTTCAAGTAAACGTTCCATCGTAGCTTCATCCATTCCTGTACCATCATCTGACACAGAGATTTCAATATACGTGTCGAAATCTTCAATGCTAATATGAATTTTCCCGCCACTTTCACGGGGCAATATCCCATGTTTTAACGCATTTTCAATTAATGGTTGGATGGTCAGTGATGGGATCATAACATTTGTAGAAACTTCCAAATCCCACGTTGCATTGATCCGTTCTCCAAAACGTTCCTTATGAATATATAAATAGGATCGAACAAGATTTAACTCGTCCTCAATTGGAACAAGCTCATCACTATTTTGAAACTTAAAGGATTCTCTTAAAAAATCACTTAGTGCTTCAAGTAGCTTACTAGTACGCTCCATATCAATTTCACTTAACGTGATAATTGCATTTAATGTATTGAATAAAAAATGGGGCTGTATTTGTGCCTGAAGCCAAGCTGCCTCCATTCGAAGACGTTGTTGTGCAGATTGTTTAACGTCGGTTAGTGCTTTCACTCTTGATCTTAACTCTAAAGCGTCCACTGGTTTTGTAACGTAATCATTCGCACCAGATAAGAAACCATTTCTAATGTCTTGCGGCTGACTTCTTGCTGTGAGAAGTAAAACTGGTAGTTCAGTTATTGAAAAATGCTGACGAATTGTACGAACTAATTCGTACCCAGACATAGTTGGCATCATTACGTCTGAGATGACTAAATCCCACTCTTGTGACCTTAATATTTCAAGAGCTTTAGTACCGCTTGTAACCGATACTAAGTCGTATTTTTCTATAGAAAGTATTGTTTCGATAACTCTTAAATTAACTGGATCATCATCGACGACCAATACTCTAGGTCTATTCGCTTCCATGATTGATTGATCTCCAATTCGATCATCTGAAGGAGTCACTACCGCTGATACTTCGTTCAAATCTGATAGCAGTGCTACATTTGTTTGCTCATCCGCCCCATCAGATATTGGGAGCGTAAACGTAAATTCTGACCCTTTCCCTACAACTGATTTTACACGTAATGTTCCCCCATGTAGTTCAACCAAACGTTTACTAATACTCAGTCCTAGCCCAAATCCACCTTCTATCATTGACTTCCCCTGCTCATAAGGTTCAAATATACGTTGAATGGTTTCCTCAGCTATTCCTATACCAGTATCCGAAATCACAATTTCCGCCATCCCATTTCTTACATGACCAGAAACCTTCACTTCACCTTCGTCGTTCGTGTATTTCACCGCATTATGAAGTAAATTGAAAACAATTTGAATCACTCTATTTTCATCAGCCATTACTTTTGGGAAATCTTCAGGGATTTGATTCATTAATTGAATCTGTTTTCCGTCACTCATAACATAGAGCATATCTAATACACCCGATACAATTGCGTGAATCGAAACCGTTCTAAACTTTAGTTTAGGGTTATTTTCTTTTAAACTCATGACATCTAGTAAATCATTTAACATAAGTGACATACGACTTCCCACAGACAGCACTGTTTCTAAATCTTTGACACTTTTGTCACTGAGTACACGTTCTTCTCTTTCTAAAACAACTTTAGATATGTTAAGGATCCCATGAAGTGGATTTCGTAATTCATGAGAAGTATTAGCAAGAAATTCATCCTTTATCTTATCAGTCTTTTGGAGCTTACTTGCAAGTTCTTTCGTATCTGAATAAATTCTAGCATACTCTTTAAACCATAAAGTAGCCAAACAAGCCATTGCGATAATAAGATCAAATGGATACATAATCACTTTTATCCCAAAGATGAGAAGTAACCCATCCCAAATATAATTATTGCCAAATGCTAAAATGGCAAGAAGTAAAAATATATTATTTCTGACCTCTTTAATAGATTTTCGCATTACCGTTAGGATCGTTATTACTAACGCAATACCTAAAATAAATATATATATATCTTGATAAGTTACTATATAGCGTGCAGGCAACACGATTGCCATAAATGCAGCTACAACACAGAAAATACTAAACCAACGTGTATATTTACTCACATGTTGAGGTATCCAATGCTTTATGCATTGAATTAGCGAAAAGCCTATGCCGACCATCGAAAGATGCACTAATTTAAAGCCCCAGTCGTAATTAATCCGAAACCAATAAGATAATAATTTGTCATCGCTTGCTAATAAGTAATAATTCATTATGCACATCGATAATAGAGAAAAGTAAAGCAATCTTTTTTCTTCCATGTTTCCTACAAAAAATAAAATGACGGAATAAATCGCGTGTATAAAAAAAACTATTGCAACTAGTTGTTGCATAGCTACCGACCATTGAGTTTCCCTAGCTAATATATCTTCTTTTCCTAATTTAATGGAGCGAACAATTCCACCGCCACGTGGATCTTTAAAGTTAGAAGCCTGAACAATGATTTCGATTTCTTTGCGACCATTTGCTTCAAAGGAAGCAGTAAATGGAACGTTTTTGGCAACTGTATTTTCTGCACTCTCCCCTATTTCACCTGATTTTGCTAACTGTCGCCCATTTACATAAATTTCCGAGGAACTCCGAACACTCGGAACTCGAATACTGTAAGTTATATTGGTTTCTGGATTGACGAGTAGTTTTAAGCGATAAGTGCCATAACCGTATGGGCTCATCTCTTCTTCTTGTAAAGAAGAACTCCAGCCATTAGGAACCTGTATGTATGTAGTATGATCCTTCTTGGATTCTAAACGCTTTTCTTCACTAAACATCCAATTATAAGGATAAAACTCCCACTCTCCATCGAGTGTAATAGCATGGCCGTCATTAAAATCCCAACTTCTTAAATCCATTTGCCCTTCTACAACATGTGGTTGATCTGAATTATTAAATAATTTCAACCATAAAACTCTTGAGCCTGTTAGAAAGATCGTAAACAAGCAAACAATGAGAACAATGTTTCTTTTTTTCATTCAACATAATTGTCAAAAGGTAATTTGTGGTTTGTTATTATCACAAGCCCCTTAGGCCAAACTACACCTCCTACGAAATATTATCCTAACATGGTTACAGTTTCTTTTAAATCTAATTTTTAATTATGAATCCAAATTTTATAACGTTCAATTTTTGAAAGAGCTAAGTTTTAGGTAGTTAATATCGTACAATAAAAGCTGATAGATTTGTGCTACACTTACTTCCATATTACCGAAAAGAAGGTGTTTCATGAGATGTTAGAAGAAAGAACTGTTCATTTTGAACATGATCTACAGATTGAAGCCTATCGTTTCTGCGGCATTATGCAAAAATTCCTAAACCACTTCCACGAATATTATGTGATTGGGTTCATAGAGAGTGGACAAAGAAGATTATGTTTCAGGTCATTTAGCCGTTATCGAATGGATAAGATGATGATTTTAGGTTAACATCCCCAAGAACTCCCTTCTGATCCGTGACAATTCAAGGCTGGCGTAGCAACCTTAAACGTAACAACTTTCACTGTCATGCAGTGTTCACCCAGTTCAAATTATATTGCAACCATATTTCCCTAAATTACATAAGCTTTAACTGTTTCAGTGCGTATTCTGTAGTCATTGTAATGTTTTCTGGAATTTCATTTATTGAAAACCACTGTACTTTCTCTAAAGCATGCGGTTCTCTATTTTCTACTTCACCATTCGTAATATGCGCAGCGAAAGTAGGTGCTACATAATGAACATCTTCTGAATGTAAAATATGGTTGGTCACACATACCAATTGTGTAATTTCGATGTCCACTCCAAGCTCTTCCTTTATTTCACGTATGATTGCATTTTCTATTGTTTCCATATAGTCAACCTTGCCACCCGGTAAGCTCCAACTGCCTGCTTCAGGTGCTTTTTTACGTAAAACGAGTAAAATTTTGTTAGCCTTATCTAAAATAATTGCCCCTACACCAACTTTTGGTGATTTCACTTTTTCCATTTGTATTTCCTCCTATAATATCTAGCTTCTATCAAATGTATATAGCTTTAATTTCAACATGTAAAATATGTAGCGTAAATGGTTACTTACGAAGGTCATTTTCTAAGATCCTTAGCAGATGCCCTATCATAACTATTATACTCGTAAAATTTAATATAAAAGTATAGGGAAAATTATTTCTACCTTTATTTATTTTTTTAGTTAGATGATTACCATCTCTCCTTTTTACAGCTTTACGTATTATATATTGTAGAAAGGAGGGAGTAAAAATGAGTTGTTCAGGTAATGGTTACGGCTCAGGGTCCACTTTTGCCCTAATTGTAGTATTATTCATCCTTTTAATTATCGTTGGCGCTACTTTCATTAGTTACTAATAAACGACACCACCAATATCTCTATTGCTCCTATTTTTCCTAGAGTAATACTAATTTATCCCTATACCTTCTATATGAATGACGAAGGGTCACTTTCCTCCAGTGACCCTTTTTTTCTATTTACATTATTTAATTAGAGAAAAAATACTAGTGTCATACGGAACACCGTTTTGGTGCATATAATTTTTTAAGATCCCTTCTTTTTCAAAGCCTAATTTGGTTAATAGTTTATTTGAAGCTTCATTTTCAGTAAAAACAATAGCTCCAATACGCATTAAATCCATTTCTTGAAAGCCAAATGATAGGACTCTTTTAACAGCCTCCTGTGCATACCCTTTTCCCCAGCTCTCAGGAAAAAGTGCATAGCTGATTTCAGCTCTTTTATGCTCAGTAGACCACTCTTGAAAACCGATAGTACCAATAATACCTTCTTGTCCTTTTAATGAAATTCCCCATTTAATTCCACGTTTTTCATCATAATTCTTTGAAAAATTTTTAATTATTTGTTTAACCTGCTCTATATTTGTTAAAGGTTTTTGCCCATAGTGGCGAAGTACATCAGGATTTGAAAAACAATTTAATACTTCTTGGGCGTCATGTTCAGTAAGTTCTCTTAACACTAATCGTTCAGTATCTAAAATAGGAAACATTTTCTTCACTCCATTTCCAAATAAGTTATCTTAGATTCTATACAAAAATGGTGAGAATTGGTACAGATTTTTTAGGTAGAACAATACTTATTAACAAATATAAAAATATAGATTTATATAGATGAATCATTAAATGGTCTCTCATTCCAACAATTGAGCAACTTCATCCTTAATTACAGTGCTGAACTCTTTAATCAATCAGGATTAATTCCCCCGTACATAAAGGTAATTGGCCCTGAGTTCTTTACGCTGTAAATCATAGTATACATTTAAAAAGGAAGTACCCTTTGTTTGTGGTAGTAATATTAATTTGCCACAACAATGGTCCAACTAGTCAGCGCAGTATACTCGGATTCATCAATGTATGTTAGTGCGCCCATAAAGACATCTCAAAAATAGTAACTGACATGTTCATAAAAAATTAGGAGAAATGAATGCCGTAAATCACACTTTAAATAAAGGCAGCGACGTATTGTTAAAGTGTTTAATAAAATATAATACCTTTTCTTTCTACAGGAAGGAGGGAGCTGATTGAGTTATTCAACTTATGGAACAGGGACGAATTTTGCCTTTGCTATTGTTCTATTCATTCTTTTGATTATTGCCGGTATTGGCTTGGTATATTTATTAAGAACATTAATATGGAGCGGTGCGTAGCATTGACTACTAACTAAAAAACTCAAAATATAGTCTCTTGGTAATTTTTAACGGTGATATAGACTAGTCTGAATGGACTCTCACTGACTTAATACTTGTCCTAATAGGGGTGAAAGTCTAAAATACAAAACCTTTAAGGCTGTTTTCGTATATATTGTCGCTGTTAAAAAATAAAAACAAGTTGCTTCTACATATTTTGTAGATCAACTCATCAAGAAAACAGCCCTCTTTATTTTTGGTTTTGACCTTGCTTTTCTACATTTTAAAAAACACTAAATGACCAGTCATGAGTACTGGTCATGTTTTTGTAGCTCATAAGAAGTTATACCACTTTCCTATTGTTCAATTATTTCTTTGCATAATTGTTGATGTCGCTTCGCTTTCGCACAGAAAACAATGCGTCATGTGCATAGCCATTATCCCATCGACGCAATGATTTTAGGCTACCTCCTATGTGCACTCTTTTTCCGTGACATCCGCTGAAAGAAGTTAAATAAAAATAGTTCGCTGAAACTGTCGATGGAATACTGTATTTCCTTCTTGAGGCACCCCTGCAATATTAATCCCCCATGTATTCATGATAATAGGATCATTAGGAAGAATTGGATCACTTGGAAGAATTGGATCACTTGGAAAAACAGGATCACCCGGGAGTCTAACAGGCACTTCATAACATGGATCACTTAGTTGCCAAGCGTTTTGCGGAGTTGCATGTACGACTAGTAGTTTTTTAGCTGGAATTGTAAAAGTAAGAGGCGTTGCTGGGTCATAAAAAGAGGAAGATTGCGATTCTCCACATAAGAAGGCTTCTTTTGGCATCTCCTCTTGGGCACAATTTTGCCAATCTAATACCGAAACTGTTACTGTTTGGGGTGCATCTGATTTATTTAAAAGAGTGACAACAATCGTCTCTGTAGATGGATTTCTCCATATTGCCCCTGTCGTAAAATTACTTGGAACGGGAAGCCTAACAGAACTACAGTGACAAATCGGACAAGAAGAAACTTTATTTGATCGAAATACATTTTTACAATCACAATTGCAGGAAGAATTCATCATTGTATACCCTCTTTTCAATCGATCGATAATAATAATAGAATATGATAAATCAATTATAGGGTTTTGGTTATTCGTACATAGGCTGTATGTTATAAATAACTAAACTACTAAGTGCTTTACTTAATTCTTCTTATTAAAAATATCAATATATTTTTCTAATTATTATTTTCCTATACATCCCATTGAACATGATGGGCGTATCTTCTTCCACTACTATATTTTCCGGCGAGATTTCATCAAAGCTCCGACCAATATCAGTTCCTAATAGGCTGATAATGGGTCTTAGCAAAATCTTGGGCAAGGACAGTTTTTGGTTTTTAGGAACAAATTTATCAAAAACTATTATTCTCCCTTCTTGCTTTAAAACCCTCGTCATCTCTTGAAAACATTTAGTTGCGTCAGGTACTACCGAAAGGATTAAACTAGCTACCACATAGTCAAACGATTCATTTTCAAATTCCAAATTTTGAGCATCCATTTCTAAAAATGTTATTGTAGAATGTTCAAACTTTCCCTTTGCTTTTCGGAGCATATCGGGTGAATAATCAATAGCCGTTATTTTTAAGTCATTGTGATTAATTAACTCTAAATCCGCGCCTGTTCCTACACCTACAAATAGAATCTTTTGTTGATTATTAAATACTATGGATTGAAATATTTTTTTTCGAGCATTCAAAAAAACACCAGAATTAAAGAACTTGTCGTAAATTGGAGAACCAATCCTATAGATAAATCTATTCCAAGAATTATTCAACCCTTATCACTCCCACTTGAATATAATCCCTTCTTTAGGCAATCATACATCATTTCTCTTTTGTAACATATGTAAGAAAAAAGGCATCAAGAAACGAGGGCACTGAAAAAGTCTATATCTTCTCACATTGCGAGGTATTCAACTATTAAATCGTTGAATACCTTGCTTTTTTCATTTGGCACTGTGACTCTACTGTCTTTTCCGAAGCATTCCGCTCGCTTTCCGCGGGCGAGCGCCGAGCCTCCTCCTACGCTTCGCTTTGTGCGGGGTCTCGTCTGTCTCGCTTTCCCGCAGGAGTAGAGCGATGCTTCTCCACAATGTATCAACCTATTATTTTAGTCACGCTTTCCTTTATAATAAAAGAATTAATGTGCAGGTGGTGCCCCCGATGATTTCAAATCAAGAAACCATTTCAAAATACGGAAGCATTTAAGCAATTAGCCACAAATCGCTACAAAGTAGAAGCGAAGAATAGTGAATTAAAAACGGACACGGGTACGATACAGCATTGGATATTCGCTGTCAATTTGAAACGGATATAAACGAAAATGAATAAGGAATAGAGACAAAAATAAGGTTCGTTTTTATGAAAACGTAAGTTTTTCAGTGCCTTCCAAGAAACCTTGATACCTTTTTTGCACACCTTTAGTTATCCACGACCAGCCTGGAATTCTGGATATAAAGTCATTCCACCATCCGCAAATAGAGTAGTACCTGTTACATAACTAGCTTGTGATGAAGCAAGCCATACTGCGACAGCAGCGATTTCTTCTGGTTTTCCGATATACCCCATCGGAACCATGCTTTCTACATCAGCACGTTTGGCTGGATCAGCAAATTTCTCAGCATTTATAGGTGTATTGATTGCTCCTGGTCCAATGTTATTGACACGAATTCCCTTTGGCGCATATTCTAAGGCTAATGTTTCTGTCATTAACTTAATGCCCCCTTTACTAGCGGCATAATGCACAAACAACGGCCAAGGAATTACCTCATGCACACTGGACATATTGATAACTGTTCCTTTAATTTCATTTTCGACGTAATATTTAATGGCTTCTCGACTTCCTAAAAACGCACCCGTTAAATTTGTACTAATGACTCTATTCCAATCACTTAACGGCATTTCATGAGAAGCGACTGGGTTTTCTATACCTGCATTATTAATCATTACATCGAGGGTCCCAAACTCTTTTATTGCAGTCTGAACAAGATTGATGACATCCGCTTCAACTGTAACATCACCTTGTACAGCAATGGCCTCCCCACCAGCTTTTTTAACCTCTTCCACTACAGCATTTACATCCGCTTCATTGGAACGATAATTAATAACTACTTTCGCTTTTTCCTCTCCAAAGCGAATGCCCATTGCTTTTCCTAGTCCCGTTGCAGCGCCTGTAATGACAACAACTTTTCCTTCTAAATCTGGATACATACAAGGTCCTCCTTTTTATCTTTTCGCAATTCCTAACATAATTCCAGCAGCGACTATAAAAACAATCCCGATAATAATGGCGATGAATTGTTTTTTTGTTTTTTTCTCACCTAATATAAAAATTCCACCTAAAGTAGCGATGACGATCCCCATTTGAGAAAGAGAAAAACTAGTTGCGACGCCTACACGTGGCTGTGATATAAATAAAAACATATTTCCGGCAGCCCATATTAAACCAGGAATAATATTACGAATTGCATATTTATTAAATGGTTTATGCTTAAATGTTAATAAAACCCCACCTATTACCATCCCGATTGCTTGTGGCAATAAAGCAGACCATCCACTTACATTAAATAATCGTACTATCACCACATATACTAAATAACCAAAAGTTGAAACAAGTAAAATTAAAATCCCTTTTTTCAAATTGCTTCCGTGTTCTTCTTTTTTCTCTTCTGGATTAGGAAGTGATGTGAGAACGATACCAATGATGATACTAATAAGTGCAAGAACACCTAATATAACCGACATTGTTGTCGACCATTCATGAAACACGATTACGCCAAATAAAGTCGTTGATACCAGTTGCATCCCAGTTGAAATGGGCATCGTTTTTGAAACCCCAATTAAATCAATACTTTTCAATTGGTTTACTTGACCTAATGCCCAAAAAAGACCTGATACAATTCCGACTCCAAACACTATAGGAGATAACTCAGGCTTGACAAAAAAGTAAATACCTATAGAGAATATAAGTGCACCAAATGTTGTTCCAAGTACTTGACTATACGGTCCACCACCGAGCTTGACGTTAAATAATACAATACTTCCCCAAAAGAGTGCTGGTAACAACGCTAGGATAATATCCATTTTTAAATCTTTCACCTCACTAAAAGCTTTATTTGATTTAACAAAACATCTAAAATACTTTTTTATGTTGCACCTCGTGAAGCTTTTTATACTTTTAATTAAAACTACCATTGAAGTTGGTTTAGTTTGTTATGTAATACTTCCACTTTCATCACACAAAATAGACCAAGATGGCCATTAAGCTATCTTGGTCTTATAGAAATCCCTGTTTGCATGGTGCATTTTTCACATTACTATTTATAAATTAATTCCTAAGGCAATCCACTATGCAAAAGAGTTATTTCATCATAATAATAGTATAAGCTAATTTTTTAGCTTACACCGCCTTGTTACTGAGGGTCACTTCTATACAGTGGCCCTTTTATTCAAAGTAAATTAAGAAATCATTAATTCCCCAAAATTATAATTTAATGGTACTTTTTGTTGGATAAATACCACCCTCACTTTCTATATCTATACATATTATAGATGTAGAAAGGAGGAATGCTTCATGGGATGGTTCAGTGGCAATTATAACAACAATTGTTGCTATGGAGGTTATAGCTATGGAGGTGGCAATAACGGTTCAACATTTGTTCTAATTGTTGTTCTGTTCATTCTTTTAATTATTGTCGGCGCTACATTCGTTTATTAATCTTTAATAATCATTTTAAGATATTAAAATAATAAAGCGTGTTTGTTTTAGCCTTACACTTCTTCATTCAAGGTCACTTTCACAGAGTGACCTTTTTAACTATTTAACTCAAGTAAACTTTGCTTAATAATCCAATTTGTCCACACTTCCCCAACAATCATCAATAAATTTCAATACTAACAATTTTTCTTTATATTTTATTCATAAGTATTGGCTAAATTTATTATTGAATACTAAGTTATCCCTATGCATTCATTAAGCGGAACACTTTCCTCCAATATCCGTTCACTTTTATAAAGTTCTTGTCGCTTCTTGTTTAGTAATAGCGTGGATTCGGATAGTGCTGTTGTGGGTATTGGTGATGATGATGGTGTTGTTGGTGATGGTGTTGTTGGTGATGGTGGTGCGGATAGCGCTGATGGGTTGGGTAGTAATGCATTGGGTAGAAATGATGGGATGGATAGTGTTGGCTCGGATAAAAATGAGTTGGCGAAACTGGGTAATATGGATGTCTGCCACCATGTTGTCCTCCATAATTATCATGCCTGTAATCGTATTGCATATTTTTTCCTCCTTTCGATATCGATATAGGTTATGCTATTAAAGGATTAACAGTCTACGCAAATGCCTATATGTTTCCCAAAACTGCTCCCTCTTCTATCTACATACAAAAGAACAATCATCATTCCCTCCCTATTTTCGATATTCCATCTAATTCGGAAAAATCCATAGCGCGTAGCTTAAATCAACTAGCATAAGTAATCGTTTTTGGTAAAAATAAAACACCCACACATTTTTCCATTCCTTCCCAAAACGCGCTCTTTCTATGTTACAATTTCACTGTAGAAAAAGTACGATAGAGGAGCGAAAATATGACTAATAAACAATGTAAGAGATGTGGAAATACCCAATTTACAGAAGCTACAGACTATATACCTGTAAAACCAAGTAAAGGTTCATTTAAAGGAGCTAACAAAATATATACATTTTGTTTAGATTGTGGAGAAGTCGATTCTATTCGTATAGAAAATACATCTATTTTTAAAAAATAAAAATCTATAATCGCCTATCAAAATCAATTTTATTAAGTATTCAGCATTAGGGCCTGTGTGTAGAAATCCGTACATACTAGTCCTTTTATTTTGTGTTTAGGTACCTCTAGTAATTGCAGGGCTACCTTACTTCAATATTTGTGAAGTGATATAGTTTCTCTACCTCTACAATTTGGGATAAATTAACGAGAATATCCGGTTTCAAGTCATTCACTTGTGCCCAAGGGAGCCAACTAATTTTTTGTCTACTGGAATCCTGTCCGTTGTAGTTAGATTGAATTGGAATTTGACCACGGTAAATAAATAAAATCTCGTGAAAATAGTCCTTATCGTGGAAAAAATTTTCGATTACCGCAAATAATTTTGGGGTATCTAGTTGCACTCCCGTTTCTTCCAATATCTCACGCTCGATTGCCTCAATACTAGTTTCTCGTAACTGTACTCTTCCTCCTGGCAAAGAAATTGACCCGTCAGGAAATTGACTTACTAATAAGTTGTCGTCGTGAATAATCCATGCTGCAACCCGAATGTTCAGTTTTCCTGCATTCATTTTTACTGTTAAATCTTCAGACATTTGTGCTCCTCCAATTACAATTATTTTTGTTTACATGTTGAGGTAACATGAGATAATAAAATCATGCCTCATAATTTTCTCTCTCAATAGACTTACGAGAAAGCAGAGTAATGATCAAATTATTCAATGCAAAGTCACATTGTCCTCTATTATATTACTCAACTAATTCAACAGTAAGTGTAGTAACAGCCATTGGTGCCGTACCTTGTACTTTTCCGTTATAGCCGACTTTTACTTTATCACCAACTTTAAATGTTTCGTCGGGATTCTTTGCAAGATTTACATAAACAATTCCGTAAACCGCATTATTTTCTGATTCAGTTACATAAACTACGGCTTTCCGATCGTTTACCATCTCCTCAATTACCCCTACAAAAGTAGCTTTAACTTCACTTTTACACATAACCAACAAACTGCAGAATAGAAGAAGCGTGATGAATAAACTAATTGTCTTTTTCAAAATAGAATCCTCCTCTTTTTTAACTTTCAGATTTAAAATAGCTCGATTCAGATAGTCCCAAAGGAGTTGATTAGTAGAAAAAGAAATAACAAATTCAAAAATCCACCCATTTCTGAGTGGACTACTATAATCATACTTCCTTAAATCCTTTACGCTGTCGAAAAAACTTGAATTATATTTGCTTAATTCTACGGGGTATTCTAAATCCTAAAGCTATAGCTGCACCTATACAGCTAGACAGACATCCTAAGATCAAATAAATCGAAAGAGGTGATTCACCAATTAGAACAGAAGCTATACCTCCAATTACCGGAAATAAAGCTACCATGTACCCGCTTTTTGCAGCACCTATTCTTTCAACAAGCTTTAAATAAAATAGCCATGCTAGGAAGGATGCGATCAATGTTAAGTACAATAAAGCTGATATGTATGTTATTGATGTAGGGATGATGATCTTTTGCCCCTGGAACAATACAATGACTGACATTAAAATACTTCCTACAGTAAAGCCAATAGCGTTCGAATAAATAGGGTCAATCTTTCCTCTGGCATTCCTCGCAGAACTTACATCACCAATAGCTGTAAGTACTGTACCTAAAAGAGCAATCAAAATACCTTTTAAAACATCGAAGCTAGAAAAACTATTTAAAGAAGGATAAATGAGGACACAAACTCCTACCACGCCTAACACTCCTCCAAACAAAACACGAGGATGTAGTTGCTCTTTTAAGAAAATCCGAAGAGCTAGCGGAGTCAATATCACTTTTAATGAAAAGATTAATGTTACAATTGCTGCTGAGCTCAATATTGTTGCGTAGTATAAGCATAAATAACTTAAAGCAAAATTACATATACCAAACACCATAATAAATGGTATATCTTTACGTGTTGGCTTCCCTTTTGGCTTAAGAAACAACACTAGTGCAATAAATAAAAATGCAGTAATAACTAGTCGATAAGTCAAGGATAATTCTAAGCTCACTGGCGTTCCTTGAATTTTCACTGCAATAAAATTAAGTCCCCAAACTATTAAACAAAATACATACATTAGATTTGTCACGATATTTACTATACCTTCTGTCGTTCTTTAATTGACGAAATATCGAATAGGAAAGAATTATCTCTCCTTGAAATTACCGCCTAATATATAGTATCATCGCATATCATCTTTGTAAAAAGGTTTCTTCCATATCCTGCACTATTTTATTAGATTTCTTAATGCTATCGTAAATTAGAAATAAAGATTCAAGATACCCCCTATCAATCTTGTCTTTCATATCTTCACCTTATCACAAAGCCGCAGTTAAGTCCGTACTTTTCCATTTGACTAAAGAAAATTCAGAAGAATACGAAAATAATATATACTATGTTAAAATGTAGTGGTATTAATATGGATAAAAAATAGAAAGGAACAAAGTACAATGAATATTAAGTGCACGCGATATCGAGTGAAACAAGGTAAAACGGAAAAAGTAAATGAGTGGTTAGCTTTCTTGAATGAAAATATGGAAGAGGTTCTAGTTACTCTTGAAGGCGAGAAAATGTACGTTGAAACGATTTTTCGAGAAGTGTTAAATGGCGAAGAATACTTGTATTGGTATGTTGTTCAAGGGACAGGTGGAATTGATGTTGATGATTCAGAGCATTGGATTGATAAAAAACATATTGAATACTGGGATGAATGTATTGATAAAACCTTTAAACCTGTAGATTTACAAACTGAGGTAGTGATGATTCCTGAAAAAGTACGAAATTCTATGAATTAAACACTTTCTTAAACAAATGAAAATTTGTGTTTAAGAAGATTAGGACTTGCGTTTAAGATTGCACATCAGCTCTCCTTCACTTTCTGCTATGCTACTACTTAATGAATTGGAGGGTACTCTTATGAAGAAAACTGTTACTTTTGCAGTTGATACTAAATATAAAGATAGAATACAAGAAACGTTTACTATAGAAGAATTAGGTATCGATGAGAATATGGGCTCTGAAGAACTTAAAAAGAAAATAGAAAATATTTTTAAGACTTGGGTTAGTTCTAGACTCGATATTTCCTACAGTATCGTAATAGATATGGACATGGATTGCGAATGGACATCCTATTTTTAATTTAACAGGGCTATTCGATACACAAATGCACAAGTATTGTCATTCATGCCTAATCTCAACATCTATCACCACAAATCAAGCTTCACAGTCTTAATAGCCCATCTATGAAAGGCTTTTAAAATGAAGATAAATCTTTTTATTTGCGTTCTATAGTTCGATTTCTTTTTCGGGAACTATTGAAACTAATACTTCTTGGTTATTAAATTGCAAAAAGGCAGTTGAAATTCAGATTTAACTGAACTTTCAACTGCCGGTTCAAATAGTTAATTAATTAGTAGTGCTCATTTAATATTACAAGGTTGTTATTCGATAACATTTTGTTGCCGTGAACTGCCTTTTTTATTTGCTTTACCTCTATAAACTAGAGATTATCAAGGACTAGTAGGAGGAGTAAGTCCGAAAAGAACAGGAGTAACTACAGTACTACCAGCTCCAAGGCGGACTTGTTGAACTTGCAGTACTTTTACTGTAAGATCCAGAACAATTTTTTCACGCAATGTGCTGAAAGTACCTTCTGGAGATGCCATAATTGGTGAAAAATCAAGTTCAAAGAAGTTTGCAGCGACTAACTCGCCAAATGGTTGTTCATTGTATTTAACGAGATTTTGGAAGAAAGCCTTATCCAAGCGAGCATCCATTTGAGTACGCTCGTTCAGGAAGTTCGCTTCGGCAAACTCAGAAATCCCCAAGATTGGAGTAGGACCTCCAGGTGTTTGTGGGAAAGTTAAGTCTGTAAAACCAGAAAACGGAACATCGGCAATTCTATCTTGAAGTGCACCATTACATGCTGATGAAGCATATTCTATATTTTTACGAATATGTCCTGCTACAAATAATTTAGCTCTTGTTACTCTAAAAAAGTCAGTGTTATCAATACGTGCAAATCGAACAGGTACTAATTTAACTTGATTTAGGAATACATGTTTTTTCACTCTTTTGATTTCAGTTGCAGCAGGACTCAGCGTAATATCTGATTCCACAACTATTTGAAGTGTTGGTTCTGCAAGTACAACTGGAATTTTAACAGTTGGAGCTGTAACCGGTGTAGCGACTAGTGGAGTAACCTCATTAGCTAATGGTACTAGTTCAGTTGATTCTACTGGACAAGGTGATATTTGATTTAGATTTTCTGATTGTTCACTCAAAAAAAATTCCCCTTTTCATTTTTTAGTATTAGAGAGCGCTCTCTATATTGCTAGGATATGTAGCAATTAAATCTATGTATGGATGTGTATACTAGTTATTTTCTAATATTTAAAAAATGAATTTTTAAAAGATAAAAATTGAGCATCAAAGTTCTAAATACCCTGGTTTTAATTGTTTAGTTAACCAACATTTAGCCATTTCCGTACGTTTTTGCTATTACTTCACATTAGTAATTTACAACTTTTTTTAGTTAACTACGCTAGCGTTAGGAATTTCACTATATTGAGTTCAAGAAATTTCAATCTTTTACACAAGCACAAAAACAACAAAATAGACACATGCTAGTGGAACTGCGTAAGAAGATATACCTTTTAAACTCCATTTGTCCTCATCAGTTGTCCAGAGAAAAACAAACAATGTTATCATGCTAATCCCGAAAGCGGTCGTAATAATATTTAATAATCCAATAATGCCCATCCCCTTTTTTATACAACACATTAATATATTCTTAATAAATTGGGCCGATGCTAACCGCTTGGCTGTTTTATCAATTAATGCTTTGCGTCTACGTAGTCCCTTACTCATATTGTTCAGGTAATGATTTCAATTTCGCTTGTATCTAAAAAAATGAAACTTTTATAACTCTCTTCCGTAAATACATAAATAACCATTTCATTGGAGGTGCTTAAATGAAAGATATTTGTAAAGGGATTCTAGCATTAATCATAGCCTTAGCTATATGGGATGGAATTAAATACATATGGAATCTTGTTGTTTAAACGCCGAGAAAACAGCCAATCTTTGGTTGTTTTTTCTGTTTAAACAAATGTTTTCAATCTTCTGCTGAACAATTTCTTTCCACAGCACCGTATATACATGCTCACAGGATGGAGGTTTATGTACGATGTCTGCTTCAGTCGGTTTTTATTCGGCTATGTCAATCATTTTTTGTTTATTCAGCTAAACCCCATAGTTTAATAATCCAATCTCACTCTAAATCGGTGAATCTGTAGTTAAAAACCACATAGCTAATAAAATCAACCAAATTACACCTATCACTATAACTAAACGCTTCATACTCAAGCCCCCCCTTTCAAACCATATCACCACTAATCAGTTCTGTTATTTTAATTATACCTCTTTTAATTTAATTGGGTATAATTCCATATATTTCATTACCACCAACCAATTTTCTATGGTTGTTCCGCTATTTATTTTCAGTTATTCCTCTAACAGAACAGTTGAGTCAAATAAACAATTGTAACTTTATTCCACTTTTTTCGTCATAATTTATTATGAGGTTTGATTGAATCTTATTAAGTTCATAGGAGGATAATAGTTTGAAAACTTTTTATCATAGTTTAATCATGTGGATCCCTTTTGGATTGTTATTTTCCTTTGCAGCATTTGGATTGGACGTAGTAGAAGGAAATAAAAATATAACGTCAGAATATGTACTCATTTATTTGTTCATAGCGGCATCTTTTACGTTTATTTTATATCCTATTTCATTTTTACCACTTACATTCGTCGTAAGTAAGTTTATAGAATCCTTACTGTATAGAGTGGTAATATTCACCTTTTTAAGTGGGGTAATAGGAACGTTTGCTTTTAAAAAAATATATGATTTTCTTTTTATAGAGGAATATAATTTCAGCATTATTACTTCGATTCTCATTTTTGGTATTGCAGGTTTACTCTATGCTTTAGTAGAAAATTCTTTCAAGAAAAATATAAAATTTGTTTAGACTAACGAAGGCTTTAGCTTAACGCCGATATGTTGGAACAATCCCTATTATTGCACCAGCTTCAGCAATAATGAAAGGAATGAAATGACTATTGCTATTACGTTCAGATACTGATAATTAGGGGCTTTCAGGCGGTGGAGTGGAAATAGGAGATAGTTTTGAAGAAACTGCTCAAAAGGAGTTATATGAAGAAACAGGATTAATTGCCCAAGAATTGAATTTGGTTGGATTAGCTTCAGGGAAAGAGTTATTTTACAAGTTTCCACATGAGGATGAAATTACACACAAGCCTTTTTATGCTTCCTAAAACTCAAGTTTGTAGTAAATTAAAAGCCCATTAGGCTCTGAGTTATTCAGTCACCTAACAGGCAATTATATAAGACTTAGTCCCTTTGAAATTTATTCCAAACTTCAAACCTTGATAAGACTACTCTTGAATAGCCGCTTCAAGTGCAACAACGATCATGTCATTGAATGTAGTTTGGCGTTCTTCTGATGATGTTACTTCACCAGTTAGAATGTGGTCACTTACAGTTAAGATAGAAAGTGCTTGACGGCCGTATTTTGCAGCTAATGTGTAAAGTGCTGCTGATTCCATTTCTACAGCAAGTACGCCGTATTGAGCTAATTTTTCGTTTTGGTGCTCATCTGAATAGAATAAATCTGCTGTAAAGATATTACCTACTTGTAAGTTTAAACCAGCATCTTTACCTGCATTGTATGCTTTTAATAATAAATCAAAGTCAGAGATCGGTGCGAAGTCGATAGCGCCACCCCAAATGATTTGGTTCATACGTGTATCAGATGTTGCTGCTTGCGCTAAAATAACGTCACGAACTTTTACATCTTTTTGAATTGCACCACAAGTACCTACGCGGATTAATTTTTGAACATCATATTCTTGCATTAATTCTGTAGCGTAAATCGAGATTGATGGCACACCCATACCAGTTCCTTGAACAGAAATACGTTTACCTTTATACGTACCTGTATAACCAAACATGTTACGAACTTCGTTATAGCAAGTAACATCTTCTAAAAATGTTTCAGCAATGTACTTTGCACGTAATGGATCTCCTGGAAGTAAAATTGTGTCAGCGATTTCGCCTTTTTTTGCATTAATATGAATACTCATACTGCAATCCCTCTTTTCTGTCAGTTATCACTATAAATAATACTGTGTTTCTCGTATTTTCGCAACGCTAGACGTCTAGCAACTTGAAATAAATTTTATTGTTTCCACTTATTATTACGCGAGATCTACGTATAATGACCACAACTCATCAAATACTTCTATTTTTAAGTTATCTGTAGCGTAAGATTCAATATATGAAGAAAGCTCATCAAAGTCCATGCTCTGCTTCGGAAAATTATGCTCATTGAACACTTCCTCTGCAAATCGCACCTTCGGATCTGACCAATCTCCACCTCTGAATGTTAGTACATACAAATAAAAGCTCTTTTTCATACTTAAATCCCCTTTTTACTCATCTGCTTTCCGCTAGTTTATCAAAAAATACCTTCTTAGTCACAATAATATCGAATAAGTATTTTCTCCACTATAACTAGTAGCACAAACCGGACTTTCCTCACAGAAAAATAATACACATAATTTATCTGAAAAATAAAAATTATTAGAAAAAAGGGATAGAAATACCTATAAAAATAAGGTAAAATTTAAATCAACTATTCAAAAGTTGGAAGGTGATGACGATCAAAGACTCTCATAAACACAGTAAATTTGTAAAGAAACGACCATCTTTCTTTACAAATAGCTTTTCAAAAAAGAAAAAAGATGTTTTAGAAGTTAATAGGCATAATATCCCTCCTATCAAAGAAAAACGACAACGTTATTACCATTTAATTCGAGGCAAAGTGCTTATTATATTTTCTCTCCTCATTATTATTAATGGCACTATGGGTTTATTGTCGTATATCAATATTGAAAATCTACAAATTCAAATGAAGGATTTTACTGAGAAAAACGTTCAAGAACAATTAACGGTTAACCAACTTGCGTATGAAATTGCGAGGCTCACCAATTTAGAACAAGCCTATTTAATTTCTGGGAACGGGAGCTTCGCTACCTCTTATAAAATGAAAATTGATACCATCGATAAAAAAATGAAGGCCTTAGAAAAGCAGTTTACAGAAAGAGAGCTAGAGTTAGGTCATATACAGGCGATCAATCAATACTATAAAAATTACCTTGAATATTCTAGTAAGGTTATGACAATGCGTGATGAACTTGGACTTGAACAAGCTCGAAAACTTATGATCGACGGTGCTGGAGAATCGATGAAAGCGTATATTGATAAAAATATCGAATCTATTAACGAGGTTATGGATGCTGCAAATAAAGCGAAACTAGATAAGCTTAACAAGCAAGTTACACTATCTATTACTTCTTTCTTCTTCATTTCAATACTTGGACTTATTGCCATTATTGTTTTTGGTTATATGTTATTTAAATCATTAAGAAACAATACACAAGCTATTAACGATTCCATTCTCGATATTGCACGGGCTGGCGGAGACTTGACACGACGAGTTAAAGTTCGTAATCATGATGAGTTTTCAACTATCGCCACTTCAACTAATACACTAATTGAATCAATATCTAATTTGATGAAACGTGTCAGTAATCTTGCGGACCACGTTTCAAGTAGTAGCCAAGAACTAATGTCTTTAGCCGACGAAAACGCCCGTACTATACAGAATATTGCAGATGCTACGGCTGATATCGCATCCGATAGCGAGAATACGATTTCAAGTATGACGAGCGCGCAACAAAAGATGAGTGATCTTGAGCATTCTGTGCACCAGTTAAATGAGCAAGCAACTGCTGTTCAGCGTGCATCATTAGCTATGCAGGAAGCGGCTAATGATGGCAGTCGCTCCGTTCAACAATCTTCGTTAGTCATGCAATCTATAGAAGAAACGATGGCCAGCACGACTACCACTGTTGAAGCGCTTGGTCGAAAATCCGCCGATATCACATCAATTATCGGCACGATTACTGCTATTTCAGAGCAAACAAATTTACTTGCCTTAAATGCTGCGATTGAGGCAGCACGCGCTGGTGAGCACGGTCGAGGCTTTGCTGTTGTCGCTGATGAAGTTCGAAAGCTAGCAGCACAATCTCAAATTGCCGCAAAAGAAGTAACTTCCATTGTAACGTCTATTCAAAATGAAGTAATATCCATCATCTCTCAAAACCACGAGGGTGTTTCTTCCGTTATTCGTGGCGTTGAAGTAACGAATGAAACAAATCAATCTTTAGCCAATATTTTGACGCATACTAAAGAAACAACGACAATTATCACGACTATGGTAGAAAAAATTGCACTAACACTTGATTATAGTCATAATGTAGCGAATGATTTTGTACAGGTAAATGCCTACGCTGAACAATCAGCTGCCAACACCGTCACTTCTGCCGCTGCGGCAACTCAAGGGTCTGCATCCATGCAGGAAATTAACGCAGCTGCCACAGAGCTAGCACAACAAGCAGATAGTCTACGAAATCTTGTCAGTGAATTTAAAGTTTGAAGTGACATAGAAAGATGTCAATTTTACATGAAGCTAATACATGATTTAGCGCCGGATTAATAAACGCATTTTCTAATGGAGGAAATCGTACTATGAAAGTAGTATCTAAAAACAATAGTTTACGATTTGGAGAAGACTATGTTAACTAACTTAAATCTTTACTTAAAAGAATTAATGGTGTTTATTCCTGAAGGAGAAATCCGCCTACGAGATTTTCAAAACGAGCAAAAATGGATTAGTTCAAACTATAAATTTGGAATACCTGGTATAAGAAAAAATTTAAAGGAAGTTATTTGGAATGTTGAGATAAAGCCATTTTATCTTGCAAAATATACTGTGACTGAAGAACTTTATGCGATTATTAAAGAGAATAAATTTCCAACAACAACAATGGATCAAAAACCCATTGTTAACGTGTCATGGATAGATGCCGTGAAATTTTGTAATTCATTGTCTGACCTCCTAGGTTACGACAAGTATTATGATTGTGATCAGAAAAATAAATCTGTTGTATGTAATCATAGTTCTAATGGTTTTCGATTACCAACTGATGCTGAATGGCAATATGCATGTAAAGCAAAATCAAAAGGATATCGGTATGGTGAAATTGATGAAATTGCTTGGTATAAGGATAATTCTAATGAACATGTACACAATGTTGGTGAAAAAGCATCTAATGATTGGGGCTTGTACGACATGATAGGAAATGTTTGGGAGTGGTGCTGGGACTTATACGATGAAAAGATATTTGGAAATTACCGAATCATTCGAGGAGGAAGTTGGGCTGAAGAGGAACGCGGATGTGGAGCCACTTGTCGCAGGAAGAGTATGCCCGACTTCTTTATTGACGATATCGGATTTAGAATTGCCAGATCAATCACTTAAAATGTCTAAGCAATTCTGACTTTCTATCGGTTTTATGGCTCTTTCCGTCGCTACGTTAGCTCGTTCCATCGGTTCGAAGTTTCTATCCTTCACCTGTTTTTTCATCCGTCGGTCCGATTTTCTATCCGTCGTTCTCAAAACAACTCCTAGTAGGATATATCCTGCTAGGAGTTGTTGTTATTTAAATAATGAAAGATATTCTGCATAGCCTTCCTTTTCTAAATCCTCTTTTGGTACAAATCGGAGTGCTGCGGAGTTAATGCAATAGCGTAAGCCTCCAAGCTCACTTGGTCCATCTGAAAAGACATGTCCTAGATGGGAATCGGCTTCTTTGCTGCGAACCTCTACGCGACGCATTCCATGTGATGTATCGAAATGCTCCGTTACTTCTTCTTTTTCAACTGGCTTTGCAAATGCAGGCCAGCCGCAACCTGAATCGAATTTATCAAGCGAGCTAAATAACGGCTTCCCTGACACGATATCTACATAAATACCTTCTTCAAAGTGCTTATCAAATTCATTTCGGAATGGTGGCTCTGTACCATTTTCCTGTGTTACGTAATATTGCATGTCCGTTAACCGTTGTAAACGTTGTTCTTTATTCATTTTTCAGCCCCCCAGTGTTTCTCCTGAAATGCTTTGCGACCAGATCCTACAGCATAGCGATCGTAGTGCATTGGATTTTTCTTATAATAATATTGATGATAAGTTTCAGCTGGATAAAACGAACTTGTCGGCAAAATTTTTACTGCGATAGGTTTATCGAATTTACCGGATGCTTGTAAATCAGCTTTAGAACGTTCAGCCAAATCACGTTGCTCATCATTGTGATAAAAAATCGCGGTTGTGTAGGACTCTCCACGATCATAAAATTGGCCTCCAGCGTCTGTTGGATCAATTAATGTCCAAAATGTCGCGAGTAATTGTTCATAAGAATAGAGCTCATCATCAAACTGTATTTGCACCGCTTCTAAATGCCCTGTTGTTTCAGAGCATACTTGTTCATATGTTGGATTGACAACATGTCCACCCGTATAACCGGAAATTACTGATTCAATGCCAGGTGTTTCGTCAAAAGGCTTGACCATACACCAAAAACAACCACCTGCAAATGTTGCGTATTGCATTGCCATCTATCTCACTCCTTATGCACCAGGTACAATAATTTCTAGTAAAATTTTATCCTTAGGCAAGTCTAATTCTTTTGCTTTGATACGAGATCCTGAAGCAATGTTAACGCGCGATAAATCAATATAGATTTCAGCCTTATCTGGATTGATTGAAATCCATGAAGGGAAATCTACCGTATCTCGCATAATTTTCATCGTTGTCTCAGGTGGAATATTTAACAGCCCAACATTCATTCCTGTCTGTTTTAAAATAATATTCCCTTTCTCATCCACTATCGGATCGAAGTTCATAGAAATATCGATTTCTGTATAGAAAACCTTTAATGTACTTTTCAATTGAATATCGTCACCAATCGTAAAGTCCAGCGGTAATGGTGACCCCGCATCCTTTAAATACTTTTTCGATATAGATTCTAATTCCTTCCTTGTTGTTTGCACAACGAGTACATTTCCTTTTACTTCACTTTCAGCTTTTGTACTTTCCGCTAAATTTACTCCATCTACTGGTCTAGTTGCTAAAAAAACGACGAGGAGGATTGCAAAAAGCAGTGTGCCCGCTAAAGCAAAAAATGCAAATTTCCACTTATTCATTTTGTCACTCCTCGTACCCTATTTCCTTGTTAACAATTTGTTCCATATTACATTTCTCCATTGCCTTTATTATTCGCTCATTCATTTTGTCATAGCCTCTAGCATTTGGATGGAAGAAATCCGTATGATAAACGAGCTCTTTATTTGAATCAAACAGGTCTTCCACTGATACATAGCACGCATTTTTATCTTTCTTTGCTATGTCTTCAATGACTTTATTCCACTCCGTAATAATCGAATCAAATTCATTTGCTTCATTTGTCACGATGGAGAATGGATTATAAAAACCGATAAGTAATAAAGGTACTGTTGGATTTTTCTCTCGTATGCCTTCAATAATTTTACTATAACGTTTCTTATATGCCCGCAATTCTTTATCAAAAGCATCTCGTTTCAAATTAAACAGATCGTTTTTAACGATCTTCATGACATCGTTTCCACCCATTGTAATTGAAATGAGCTGTGCTTTTTGCAACTCTTCATCATAATGCCCTTTTTCCACTAATTTTAATAACTGATCACTGCGTCTCCCTCTTTTTCCTCGATTATCGACTTCAACTTCAGAAATCGAGGGCCAAGCTATTAATGAATCTGTTAATCTTCCAACATAACCGTCTTTACTATACTCATCACCAACACCGGCAGTTAAAGAATCTCCGAGTGCTAAGTAATGTAGTTGCTTCGCGTTATTATCATCAATCTTCCCTAAATCCTCTGGTGTTGGCTCAAAAAAATGTTCATAAATTTGCGTCAATACATTCTTTGAGGTCTTTACCTCATTTTCTGTTTGTTGCTCATCCTGTTTCATATCTTGCTCCGTCCTTGCCTGCTCCCCTTCTGGGTCTGCTTGCGGATCCGGTTCATCTATTGATATTGCACAACCACTTAGTACTAAGACGGTCAAACATGACAAAACCATTATTCGCCAAATGCTCATTTGACCACCTTCCATCATTTTCTTCTTCTATTATAGAATAGTTCATAGTGCAATGAAAAGTCACTATACCTAGTTATTGAGTAAAATTGTGCGTATGTATCTTTTTTCGAATAAAGAACTATGCATTTTTCAACAGCTACATGAAAAAAGCTACTACAATTATTATGTAGTAGCTCCTATATATTATTCTGCAAAATAAATAAAACCAATGGCACCTGGGCCAGTATGTGTTGAAATGATTGGTGAAGTAAAGGCGATTTCTACTTCATTAAAACCTGTTCCTTCAACTAATTCTTTTAATGGTCTACCCATAGTTGAAAGACCCTCTGCGTGAGAAATCCCAACTGCTTTTACTGTTTTTCCAGCAGTGTCTGTTTGGAATTGTTTAAATAAGTAGTTTACAACCTGTTTATGGCTACGTACTTTGGATACTGGATTGTATGCGCCACCTTCTAAGTTTGCAATTACTTTTATGTTCAATAAAGAACCGATAAAACCTGTCCCTTTTCCAATTCGTCCGCCTTTAATAAGGTTTTCAAGTGTATCAACAATAACATACAAATACGTATTCTCGCGCACTTTCTCAAGACGCTCAACAATTTCCTCAACCGTAGCGCCAGCGTCGCGCATTTTAATAGCCTCACGTATTTGAATAGCTAAACCTATAGCAATAAAACGTGAATCGATCACAGTTACATCAGAATCCGTCATTTGCGCTGCCTGACGAGCAGATTCCACTGTTCCGCTCATTCCACCAGTCATATGAAGAGAAATAATTTGATCTCCGTCTTTACCAAGCTCATCGTACAATTCTTTAAATTTCCCCGGTGCAGGCTGTGAGCTTTTTGGTAAATTTTTAGCATTTTTCATTAAGCTTAAAAAAGATTGTGGTTCTAAATCAACACCATCTGTATATGTTTTATCGTCAATTTGAATTGTTAAAGGCACAATATGTATACCATGCTGTGCTACTTCTTCTTTTGTTAAATCACAAGTTGAGTCCGTTACTATATGAATTCGTCCCACTTCGACACATCCTTTTACTTCATTAAAATTATTATATAGACTAATGAATCATTATGTAAACATGACATTTGTCATTAGGTTTCACTTTGTTTTAGTCCATTTTGAATCCGCTACCTTGGATACTATAGCGCTTTGTTCAGTCCTTGTCTAACAATGTCCTCATGCATTTCGACATTTATATGACACTTTTGATGTTGAAAACATGACAAATGTAAATACCAGGATGAAAATTATTGGGGTATAGTAAATGTAAGCACGAAAGGAGTGTTCGATATGATTGATTCTTTTGACTACAAAACATGGAAGGAAGAATTGTGGAATGCCATTACTCATGGCATTGGATTTCTCGCAAGTATTCCAGCTCTAGTTGTTCTAATTTTAGCAGCAGTTCAAACCGGAAGTGCGCTCCAAATTACTACGTTCACTATTTTTGGCACTTCTGTGATCATTTTATTTTTAATGTCAACTTTGCTACATAGCATGCCTGAAAAATACAAACACTTTTTCGCTATTCTTGACCATTCCTCTATATATATTTTAATTGCTGGAACGTATACACCTTTCCTTTTAATCGCAATTGGTGGCACGCTAGGTATTACGTTATTATGTATAATTTGGTCCCTTGCGATACTAGGTGTTATTTTTAAATGCTTTTTTATTAATCGATTTGAGAAGCTTTCTTTAATTTTTTACATCGGTATGGGATGGCTAATTATTTTTGCCGTTAAACCTGTTTATCTTTTCTTAGGCTTTCACGGTTTTGCTTTACTATTAGCAGGTGGGCTTTTCTATACGATTGGAGCTCTCTTTTACGCATGGCGTTCTCTTCCCTACAATCATACAATTTGGCATCTTTTTGTGTTAGCTGGTTGTGGCGCGATGTATGCTTGTGTTTATTTTTACTTATAAATAACAAAAATCGCTTCCGTAAAAAAGAAGCGATTTTTGTTATTTCTTAATACCTTTATTGTACACTTACCTCTCAAAATTAGGTCGTCACTTCGACGGTTCTTTCCGTCGTTTTGAGGTTTCTTCCCGTCGCTCGGTTCTTCTTCCGTCGTTTCGTTGGCTCTTTCCGTCGCTTCGAAGGTTCTATCCGTCGCTTTGATGACTCTTTCCGTCGTCTCGAGGTTTCTTTCCGTCGCTCGGTTCTTCTTCCGTCGTTTCGTTAGCTCTTTCCGTCGCTTCGAAGGTTCTATCCGTCGCTTTGATGACTTTTTCCGTCACTTCGAGGTTTCTTTCCATCGCTCGGTTCTTCTTCCGTCACTTCATAGTTTCTAGGCTTCGCTCAATTCTTCTACCGTCACTTCAGTAGACTTATCGAATTTAAGCGCCCGGTCGGAACGTAAATCACTTCCACTTCACGTTAATAAGCCTAATAATCCTTTATTTCAGTAACGACAAAAAGCACGGTCATTCATAACCGCGCTTCCGTAGTACTTATTGTCTTTAGTTTTTACGCTCAAAAATCTGATATTGGAATGTGTAGCCCTCCGGTGCAGTTTCTGGCTCCTCTGAGGATACTTCTGTAAAATCCTCATATTTTGGGAAGTATGTATCCCCATTAAACGAATGATTAATTTTCGTAATGTACAGGCGATCTGCGATATCCATGGATAAGCGGAAAATTTGCTCGCCGCCAATAATCATAATTTCTTGAACATCCCCAGCAAGGGCGAGGGCACCCTCTAAGCTTGTCACCACTTCAATCCCGTCCGCATGATAACTCGCGTCACGCGTAATGACAATATTGCGTCGACCTGGAAGCGGTCTACCGATGGATTCAAATGTTTTACGCCCCATAATCATAGGCTTCCCCATCGTTTTATCCTTAAAATATTTTAAATCCCCAGGCAAATGCCATGGCATGCCATTTTCATAACCAATCACATAATTATTATCATGTGCAACAATTAAAGAAATCATATTGTCCCTCCAAATACTATCGTTCATTATATTATAAACATAATTTAACTTTACAATCAGATTATTTCTGCACAGAAATTAAATTTATTTTCATTTCCGATATTAAATCCTAGTAATTTTATATGAATAGTTTATAATAGAATTATCAAAGTAATTAAAAGGATTGATGAAGATGACGAAATTAAGAGATGAAGCGATCCATTATATAAAAGCAAGTGTTTCTTCTAAACAATACTATGAACTAACACCACAAGAAGCGAGAGCCATTCGAGTTGTGCCAAAATGGACGTCACGACATTGCCCACAGCTCGCGGCAATTGACAATAGAAATATAACTGTTCGAGATGGCGCGCAAATTAATGTGCGCATTTATAAACCTGTTTTAGACGAAAAACTTCCTGTCATTGTTTATTATCATGGAGGCGGTTGGGTATTTGGAAATGTAGACTCTACCGATGCAGGCTGTCAGCTACTTGCAGAAAAAGCACAAGCAATCGTTGTCTCGGTTGATTATCGCCTAGCTCCAGAATACCCATTCCCTACACCGCTCTACGATGCCTATGACGCTTTACTATGGATTAGCGAAAACATCCAAAATTTTGGTGGAGATGCAACAAATCTGACAGTCGCTGGTGATAGCGCGGGCGGAAACTTAGCGACAGTAGCTGCCTATTTAGCTGCTACATTTAATGGACCAAAGATTAAAGCGCAGGCACTTATTTATCCTGTGGTTAATGTTGATTTTACAACGGCTTCTTACAATGCATACGGCGAACACTTTGGCTTAGACAAACAAGGAATGCAATGGTTTGCGGGTCATTACACAGATATAGAAAACTATATGAATCCACTTGTGTCTCCACTTCAGATTGAGGATTTAAGTGTTTTACCGAAAACGATCATTATAGCTGCAGAAGCAGATGTCCTCTACGATGAAGGCCGTGCATACGCACAAAAACTTACGGATGCCGGAGTGGCTGTTGAATATGTCAATATGTCGGGTTTAATCCATAGTTATTTTAGTAAAATGAACTTTTTTGAAGAAGCGACGATTGAAACAGCTGAAAAAATTGCTAATTTCGTGAAATAAATTTGTCTATCCATGTAAAATAATGCGATAATAGAGCAAAACGTTTTTTAAAGGATGACAACATGACACAAACTATTGCTTTACAAATTAACAATCCCTTTTCTAATCAATTAAAAAAAGGCTATCCTCTCATTTCAAAAGATGCAATTGATGCTCGCCATCTTCCAAATGAGGAAGGTGCACTACTGAGACTTACGGATAGTTATAACCGGTTTCTTGGCACAGGATACTACGGCTTACAAAACAAAGGTATTGGTTGGGTGCTAACGACCGATGCTAACGAAGAAATAGACAAAGCCTTTTTTATGAAAAAATTTAAAAAAGCCCTACAAAATCGTGAAGCATTTTTCAACAATCCTCACACAACAGCCTTCCGTATCTTTAATGGCGAGGGTGATGGCATTGGCGGTTTAACGATTGACTTTTTCGATTCTTACTATATGGTGAGCTGGTATAGCGCCGGCATTTATTCATTTAAAGAAGAAGTTTATGAAGCCCTAGCTGAGACAGTAAACTACAAGGCTATTTATGAGAAAAAACGTTTCGATACGAAAGGCCAGTATATGGAACAGGACGATTTTGTCATGGGAACGCCTGGCGAATTCCCAATTATCGTATCGGAAAATAATATGAAATTCGCTGTCAATTTAAACGATGGCGCCATGACAGGTATTTTCCTTGATCAACGAGAAGTGCGACTTGCCATTCGTGACCGTTATGCAGAAGGTAAAAATATGCTTAATACGTTCTCCTATACAGGTGCATTTTCTGTCGCAGCAGCACTTGGAGGAGCAGTAAAAACAACAAGTGTGGATGTTGCAAAGCGTAGTTTAGCCAAAACAATTGAGCAATTTAGCGTTAATAGCATTGACTACGAATCACAGGACATTAAAGTAATGGATGTCTTTAACTATTTTAAATATGCTCAGCGCCACAATTTAAAATTTGACCTTGTAGTTTTAGATCCACCAAGCTTTGCACGTACGAAGGAAAGAACGTTCTCAACTGCGAAAGACTACCCTAAATTACTAGTAGATACAATCGCTATTACGGAGAAAAACGGTTTCATCGTTGCCTCAACGAACAATGCAAGCTTTGGGATGAAAAAGTTCAAGAGTTTTATTGACCAAGCATTTAAAGAAACTAAAACAGCCTATAAAATTGTTGAAGAATTTGGCTTACCAAAGGATTTCCGTGCTACACGTGAATATCCAGAATTCAATTACTTAAAAGTTGTTTTTATTCAAAAACTTAACTAAATGAAATTAGACAGAATCACTCCCAAATGATTCTGTCTTTTTGTTTGGCAGAAATATTTAGCCTCCTTATTTATATTGCCTGAATTTTCTGTTTATATTACAATGGAATTATCTCATTCCTAAAATTTGGGATGGAATTTTAAATTTTTATACCATATAAACGAGTTGATTGGAGCGCAGTGGCACATCGGACTCCCCTAGGAAGCTCTGCTCTGCGCGAAAGCAAAGCGGCAGCTACAAAGCGCCCAGGCGGAGCGGAAACCAACCCCACGTAATGGTGAAGTATTATTTTAAAAAATATCAATAAACGTAGATGATTAAATGGGATATGTTCATGAAAAATTATTGATTACTACAGAAAGACTCTTTCTAAGATTATTTGAAACAACTGATGCAGAAACCGTTTCTAAACTATACATTTACAAAAGCACCATGTATCTACCTTATCCATATAGTTTAGATAATGCATTAACATGGATGGAACATTATTACGATAATTTTACGAAGGAAATTTCGTACGTGTTTGCAGTTACTTAACCCTCTTTGTGCTAGTTAATTACAATTGTTATAAAAATCTAGTTTCTTGTATTTTCAATAAATAATGATATCTTTTTATACACAGGGTGTATTAATATTAAATCGATTCGTCGGTTTTTCAATATTCCAAATATTGAAAAATCTATAAAGGACTCCCTTTATATAAAAAAATACCATTTCTACTAGGTTATTTCGTATATTCTGCCTTTGGATTATTATATACATCCATATTAAGTAGATTTTGTTACTAAATATTAGTTTGGCATGTTAAGGATTCAACAGATATTAATTCGAATACTATTTTATAGATTAGCTTGTTTCATAACATTTAAATATATATAAAAATTCATGATTTTAACCCAAGAAGAATATATTTTTTGAAAGATATTTACTAATTCGGGGTCGAATTGATTTCCCTTCCCTTCAATAATTCGATTATATGCTTCTTTTGGATCCATTGCTTTCCGATACGACCTCGTAGAAGTCATTGAATCAAATGCATCTGCAATAGAGACAATTCTTGCACTTAAAGGTATCTCGCTTCTTTTTAAACCATCAGGAAACCCACTACCATTCCACTTTTCATGGTGTGAACGAATAATAGAAAAGTCGGCGTTGATGGAAGGAAACATTTTTAATAAATCTACGCCTATTTGAGGGTGCGTCTTTATCACATCATATTCTTTTTGAGTGAGAGGAGAGGTTGTTTTATTTAATATTTCATTTGGAATCCCTATTTTACCTATATCATGTAGTAAACATGAATTATAAAGTTTGTTAAGGGCATCTTGATCAAATCGTTTTGTTTCTTTAGCTAAAATTGTGGCATATACAGCCACCCTTTCACTATGTTCATTTGTATATGTATCCTGTAACCTTAAAAGATCTTTTATCAAGATATTCACCTCCTTTAACTATTTAAATATAAAAAAATGTTATCAAACCAAAACCAATATTTCATTTCAAAAAATACCTCACAATCGGAATAATTTGAAATGTATCAAATGAAATTTGTTAACTAAGGAAGGAATAAAATAATGCGCTTACTTTTGAATAAAAACTTACTCAGACAACTACAACTTTTAGAGAAATTATATGAAAGGGATGGATGGATTACTTTGAGTGTGATAGCTCAAACACTCAATTGCTCTGAAAGAGTTCTACGTGATGATATTAAGTTAATAAATACGGAATTTAAACCCTTTCAAATTAAAACATCTCAAAATGGTGTTATGCTTACCTATCCAAATCATTATTCTGCAGACTTTATTTATCAAAAGGTATTATCTTTAAGTCCAGAATTTTTGTTCCTCGAACGCATATTTTTTGAAGAGAAATACGACATTGAAACCATAGCAAATGAGTTATTTCTAAGCACTTCCACTATGAGACGGATTATTGCTAAATTTAATACTTTTTTAAATAAGTATGAGATACAAATCGTAACAAATCCTTGTAAAATAATTGGGAACGAACAAAATATTAGATCTATAATGGTTCATTTTTTTTATGAGAAGTATGGCGTAACTTATACCCCATTTGAAGACACACAAATCAAAGTATTGGATAAATTATTCCTCTATGTAATGCAAGCAAATCATATTCAACCTAATTTCCCAGACTTAATTAGAATTAAAAATTGGACAATGGTAAATATGATTCGATTGAAGAATCATCACAAGAAAATTGTTCCGGAACATTTTCCAAATCATTTTGATCATTTTGATCTGAGCATTTTTAATAACACATTATTTTGCGAATGGTTTAAAGACATTTTTAATCTTGAATTTAACAAAGAAACTGCTCAACAGCTCTTTTCTGTTTTATTTAATAATCAATATGCCTTCAGCTACGAAATATTAGAAAAAATGATTCAGCAAAAAATAAATAAAGCATGGATTATTGTCCCTAAAATCGACTCTTTTTTACATAGTCTCGCAAATAAATTAAATATATCCATTCAAAATAAAGAAAAAGAAAAAATAATTTTGGAATTATACAATTTGCAAACCATGAATTATGGTCGAAGTTTTATTTTAAATGATAAAAGACGTTTGTTTTCAGAACATTTTTCTCATGAATTTTCATACTTTGTTTTGTTTTTAAAAGAGGAGCTAATGAAATTTCTATTTCATAAGGAATTTAAATGGACTTCGAATTTTTTTACGGAAACGTTATACATATTGATTATAAATTGGGGACACTTATTGAGTGCATTAAAAAGTAAAGTTCCGATACTTCATGTAGGAATATTTTGTGATGCAGACATAGAACACACTGAGTTCATACAAAATATAATGTTATATCAATTTGGACATTTAATTAAGCCATTTATAATTGAGGAATTAAATCTAAGTTCTTTCAGAGAGGTTTCCAAAAGTTATGACTTAATTATCACGAATATTTCAGGGTTAAAGGATATATCCTCTCCTTTAATTTGCGTTAATACAATTCCTTTGTCACATGATCTGAATAAAGTACAAAAAGAAATTTTAACTTTAATTCATTTGAAACTCTCTAAAGAGTTTCAATAAGTAAGTGATTTAAGAGTTCTTTTTGTGTAATATATACCAACAAAAGAACTTATTGATTTATTTTTCATTTAATCTGAGTTACGGAATTTAGCAATTCTAACATCTGTTTTTCTTGTTTAGCAGACGGTATATATTCTTAAATAGGAGACAAAATCATAAAAAAAGAATCAAATTCAATAGTTACTTAAGACAGAGATACAATTGTATCAAAATATTAAATCACTTATAAAAACATTGACTTTTCAGAGAAATTCTTATAGAGTGAAATTTCGAACAAAATATCCTCGTTAGGTGAGGCTCCTGTGTAGGAGATATGCTACTGCCCAAAAATGTCGAAAGACGCCAATGGGTCAACAGAAACCATCGACATAAGGTGGTTTTTAATGTAGCTGGCTTTGTCCTATGCCACACAGTGCTAAAGCTCTACGAATGGAGGAGCACATTTGCTACAATTTTTTTGTAGTGTATTTAATGTACGTTTATAGTACCGTGTAAACACCTTCATTCGTTTATGAAGGTGTTTTATTTTTCTGTGAGGTGAGGAACATGGATGACTTTTCAGAACCATACTCGAAATGTTATAAAAATGAACTAAATACAAAGAATATCTATGAGGAATTTTAAATTATCTTTCTTAACTATTGCTTTATCGTTGGGAGGAATATTGTTTTTGTTTCTCAATTAAGGAGTGGTTAAAATGATTAAAAACATGACAGAAAACCAAATAACTCTTCAAATTTTCAAGTCATTAAAAGAAGGGAAACAGAAAGAATTTCAAGCAATATTAAAGGAACTCCAACCTTATGATATTGCACGAATTTTTGAGGGGTTACCAGAAAAACATCATACACGTTTCTTATTGTTTCTTACTTCTGTACAAATCGCTGAACTCATTCAAGAGCTTGAAAAGGTACTCCAATTAAAAGTTCTTAATAAATTAGGGATTGAAAAATCAGGCCAGGTAATGAATTTAATGGATAATGATGATTTAGCTTCATTGTTAGAAAATCTATCTCCTGATAAAATTGAAGAACTTCTTTCAGGTATGAAACAAGAAGAATCAAAAATTGTTCAAAATATCATGAACTATCCCCCTGAAACTGCAGGACGAATAATGACAAACCGTTTTGTGTGGATTCCTCAACACTTTACTATTCGAGAATCAGTTGATAAACTCAAAATTTTTGCAGAATTCTCAGAAACAATCAACTATTTATATGTAATTGATAATGATAAAAAATTAGTAGGTGTTGTATCCTATCGGGATTTAATCATAAGTAATGAATTTGAAAAGATTCAGGATATTATGTATAGCAGAGTAATTTCCGTTTCTGCTGAAACGGATCAGGAAGAAGTAGCTCGTGCAATAGAACGTTATGATTTTTTATCAATCCCAGTTGTAGAAAAAAATAATGAATTAGTAGGAATTGTAACAGTTGACGATATTATCGACGTGGTTATAAAGGAGGCAAACGAAGATATTGAAAAACTTTCGGCATCTGGTAAAGCCATTGATTTTGACACGAAGGCACACGTGGCTGCGTATCGCCGACTTCCCTGGCTTATCTTACTTTTATTTATCGGACTAGTTTCAGGAACCATTATTAGTAGTTTCGAGGAAACATTATCTAAAGTTGTCGCTCTTGCCTTCTTTATGCCTATGATTGCTGGGATGACTGGAAATACAGGCACTCAATCATTAGCTGTTGTTGTAAGAGGTCTAATTACTACAGATACTAATAAAAGAGTAGTTTTTAAACTTATTATTAGAGAACTTAAAGTTGGACTGATTATAGGCATTACTTGTGGAATCTTAATTTCGATTATAGCCTATATTTGGCAAGGAAGTCCGGTTCTAGGTTTAGTGGTTGGAAGTTCATTAGTTATTACTTTAATTATTGGGACTTTAGCTGGGACCATTATTCCTTTAATCTTATATAAATTTAAAATCGATCCTGCAGTGGCGTCTGGCCCATTAATTACAACACTAAACGATATCCTATCATTACTTATTTACTTTGGAATTGCAACAATGTTTATTTCAAAATTGATGTAGA
>NZ_LDGC01000017.1:0-44478 GCF_015844675.1 Lysinibacillus sphaericus
ATACAGATAGGTAAGCCTTTGAAGTTATCGCTGGCTTTTCCCCCTGTTCACACCGTACGTGCGACTTTCACCGCATACGGCGTTCCAACTAATCCAATTTATTCTTTCTATGTTTTAAGCAGCCGAGTGAAGATTTTCCAAAGTTAGATTATTTCATTGTTACATTTCAGTCGTAAGTTATTTACTTTTTCTAATTGCTTATTTGTAAGCTTTACAGCTTTTAGGAACTTTTCAATTTTTACTTTGTCTTTCAAATGTATAAGTTGATGTATAGCCTTATTCAAAACTATTAAATTTGAGTAGCTATCATCTTTTGAAATGTGAAAAGGATTAATATGATGACAATGCCAGTCGATAATACCTAATTCTTCACCTAAAATTGCACATTTGCCATACTGGGCAATAAACTTACTTATTCTGTTGTCGTTATATTCAATAGATCTGTTTGGAATGTAGTTTCTCATGACGTAAGAAAGCGTATTTTTATTGATAGCCTTTAGGCTATTGTGAATTTTTGCTCTGCCTTCGGCAGTATAGTTACATATCACTTGGGAGAAACCAAGTGTTTTTCTCCATCGTTGCGCATGGATGGGGACAAAGACCATATTTTGTATTTTAAATAGTTTGGACTTATATCCTTTGTATCGCTTCTGTAATGTCTTTGACATCTCATGAAAACTTGCCTCTGTTCGAATATTCTTTAGTTGATTGTATAACGTCTTGCGTAGATATAGATTTAACTCATTCAAGTTAATTGTAATTTGAGTTGCAGCTGAGTAATAGTTTTGGATACCCATTACAACGGTATTAAAATTCCAAACGGTCTGAATGCAGGGTTTTCTCTTGATTACTTTTATCGCTTCTTTAATCTTTTGAAAGGCATTTGCTTTAGCCTTTTTTGACATATCAGACTTTGCTACGAAACCAAATCTGGTCTTACCTTTTCTTATGGCTTTTATTGTAAATCCTAGAAACTCTGAAGAGTTTTTCTTTAAGTTCACGACCTTTGATTTTTCTTCACTCGTCTCCAAGTGTAATCTCTTTTTCAAGAATTCTTTTAATGCATAATTTATTTTAATTGCCTGTGACCTTGTTCGGCACATCACCTTAAAATCATCCGCATAACGGACAATAAAACACTCTTTCAAACTCGATTTCTTTAATTGCTGATACTTACTACCATTAGTCGAATACGTATAATTGCTTTCAAATGTTTCCCATTGGTCACTAACCCACCAATCCAATTCATTTAACACAATGTTAGATAATAAAGGTGAAAGAATACCACCTTGCGGTGTTCCTTTTGTAGGAATACCTTCTCCTACAATCTCTGCTTTTAATAACCTAGATATAATAGAAAGAAGGGATTTATCCCTAATGCCTATTGACCACATTTGTTTTAAAAGTTTGCTATGATTTACATTATCGAAGAAACCTTTAATATCTACGTCAACACAATAATGTAGTCCAGATTGGTTAATGAGAAATTCAAGTCTAGCTTTGGCATGATGAGTGTTGCGATTTGGTCTAAAACCATAACTATGTTTATGGAATTTAGCTTCACAGATTGGCTCTAAAATTTGCAGTACACATTGTTGAAAAATTCTATCCCATATCGTCGGTATCCCTAAAGGTCTAGTTTTATCTACTCCTTTTGGAATGAAAACCCGTCTAACTGGTTGTGGTTCATACCATTTGAACATACCTTGAACTTTAGCTATTACATCTACAACTGGTAAATGCAGAATATCATTAATTGTTAATTTATCGATTCCCGCAGTTTTGCTACCTGTATTTCTTTTGATGTTTCGGTAGGCAAGACGTATATTATCCTTAGAACTCATTAATTCTGTTAAGTTATAGAAATGATGACCACAAACACTTTGAGCGTAGAGTGTATCAAAACAATCTTGCATACTATAATACTCATTGTGTCTCAGTTTCTTCCGTTTCAATAAGTCGGTGACTCCTTTTGGAGTTAAACCTCTATTAGTCTCACAAGAACCTTATTAATCGATAAAGAACTGCCTTACTTGGTTGAATAAATCTTTATTAGTCTAGTGGCTATCCCTCCATGTGGATTAGACACTTCATTGGTACTGTGCCACCACTTTCACTGATATAAAGGCAAGTTATACAGTAACTAGTATCATTATTGCTTTCCTTGTCAACGTTTCTTAGGGGAGTAAGCCCTCCACGTTATCAGCTTAAAACGTTGAATTATATCTATTATAGAATGAACTTAGGTGCTTCCTCTAAGCCTGTTAGATACATACGCCTGTAACGTATCATGGATTTTCATATTAGTTAGTCTTACTCACCCACATCTAACCTCACAATTTGGTGATATACACATTTCTATGTATCGCAGTTCTAGACCCGTACATTCAGAAGTTCGTCAGCTTAACCATTTCTTTTCGGTTTATTTGCATTCTCACCATATTCATTCAACTCAAGCATCATGAATTACACCACTCCCTCGAGTAGGCTTTCGTCAGCGGACCTGGTACGGTAATTTCTCACGCCTTTTCACCGAGCTTATAACACAATCATTCTTACTAAATCCAGTGCTATTCGACTAAGAGAGAACCCTTCCGAGCGTTACCTCATCATTTGATTCTTCGATATAACCCTTCAGTTCCGAAAGGAACTGTCTAGCCTTTACCTGAGTAATGTGACCATTCTCAATTTAAACTAGAAACATTTCGCACAACTAAACTGCCTCGTTAGTTGAAGAGCAACAAAAACAGCCTATATTAAAAATACTGCCACAATGGTTGTAATCACAAGACCAATCGCCACAGGCAATAAATTACGCCTCGCAAGCTCAAAGGGGCTTACGTTACAAATCGCAGCTGCCGGGATTAATGCCCAAGGAATGATCGTTCCTCCACCAACACAAGACATTTTATTATTTTGCAGAAACAATGATTACTTCGCGAGGATATTTACTACCTCGGTAATCATCTTTTGTGTCAACAACAATTCTCTTGAAAATTGTAGTCATTAAAGCTTTACGTTCATAAGTATCAGCGTCTTGCCAAAGTGTATCTATATTTTTAATGATGTTCAATATTTCAGTATTATCATCTTTTGCATTTTGTATGGTTGATAATTCTTTTTTCAATTCTTTTTCGCGCTCTCTCAAAACCTGTGTATCAGCTATTAATTCATCTATATCCATTAAATCATTTTCATACATTACTTTTTTTTTCTTTAATAATTTTTCGATTTGTTTAATTTCGTTCGTTATTTCAATTGTATGATCTTCATCTGTTTTAATATCCTCAACATAATAATCTAAACGTTTAATGTAATCATTTAGATATAGGAATACTGATTTAATTAAACTTTCTTCTAAGAAAATGTGACTCGTGCATGATTTACCTGCTTTTTTACCTGAGCATCTATATGTTTTTCGACCTTTTCCACCTCTGTGTCCTGAAATGGAACTTCCGCACCGATTACAGACAAGTATGCTAGAAAAATAATAGTCACTTACTTCACGTTTACCACCGAATGTTCGGCGTTTATCCAGAGTATCTTGTAATGACCAAAATTCATCACGGTCAATGATAGGCTCATGAATACCTTCATAAAAAGTTTGTTCACGTGGAGGTTTTTTATAATTTTTCCCGCCCTCATTATGTCTAATATAACCGGCATAAGTAAGGTTATTAGCTATTCCTCGCACAGAATCTACATGCCATTCTCCTTTATTGCGAGAGGGTATCCCTCTTTTTGTAAGTTGTATAGCTATTGAATAGAACCCCAATGTCTTGGATAGTTTAAAAACTTCTCTTACTATTTTAGATTCTTCTTCATCAATTACTAATTTTTCATTTTCTAATTTATATCCATATGGTGGAATCCCACCTGGCCATTCACCTATCTTTGCTTTTTGCAACATATTTATACTAACTCGTTCAGATATTGTTTCACGTTCCCATTGTGCCATTGCTGCAACAAGGGTAATTAAAAAGCGACCAATTGCTGTAGTTGTATCAAATGCTTCTGTAACAGATCTAATAGCAATATTGTTTGCATCGAAAATTTTGAGTAAATTATCTAAATCGCTAACAGATCGTACTAGTCGGTCTAATTTGTAAAATACAACAACATCAAATTTTTTGTTCTTTGCATCTGTGATTAAACGTTGCATGGCTGGTCTATCTAAATTTTTTGCGCTGTAACCATCGTCTATATAATGTTCAAATAGTTCCCACCCTTGTGATTCGATGAATTTATTATTTAATTCAGATTGAGAATCTATACTATAACCTTCTTTTGCCTGTTCATCTGTTGATACACGTACATATGATATACATTTCATGCCACAGTTCTCCTTTGGTCTATATAAGAAAAGAGCAAACAATTGTCTGCTCCTGATTTATTTAAATACTGTATTAAAATTCAACGATTAATTTTTCTAATTTACCAATGATGCGAACGTTTCTATCCGTCTTAGGGTTGAAGATTCTTGGAGGATAATTTGGATTTTCACTTTGAAGAATAAAGCTACCATTTGTTCTAAATACTCTTTTCAATACAATTTCATCATCTACACAAACAGCTGCTATTTCTCCATTTTCAACTTCTTCCTGTTTTCGCATAAATAAAATATCTCCGTCAAAGATCCTTGCACCTATCATTGAATCGCCACTTGCACGAACATAAAAGTAATCTCCACTTTTTATCCAATCTTCAGGAGTTGCTCGATACTCTGTAGGTGTTTCAAAAACCAATAATCCTTCTCCGCATGAAACATTTCCATAGAGAGGAAGCTTCACTTCATATGTATCGTCATATTCATCTACTTCAAAAAAATGTGTGAAAGGTACATTGAAAAGTTCTGCCATCACCATGATTTTATCCATTAAAGGTTTATTAGCATTACGTTCCCAAGCAGAAACAGCGGTAGGTGCTACACCTAATTTCTTTGCTAAATCATCTTGAGTTAATTTTAATTGCTTACGTAATACTTTTATTTTTTCGCCTACAGTCACTATGTATCTCCTCCTTGACTATATTATATATTTAAACTGTAAAAAAGTACAGTAAAACTGAAACTTTAATATCATTTTATCCAATAAGTACAGAAATTATGCCATTAAGAGTTGAAAATACAGAAATTCTGTAGTATCTTAAATGCAGGAGGTGAGCAGATGTGCAATACACATTAGACCAAGCCCGTATTTTAGCTGGATTAACTCAAAAAGAAATGGCTAAAAAGATGAAGATGTCTGAGAAAACATATATACAGTATGAAAAATACAGACGAATCTTCCGTATGGATCAAGCTTATTTGTTTATGAAACATGTGAATGTTCCGTTTGACACAATTATTTTTTTTGCAGGTCAACTACAGAATTTCTGTAGTTCCGAAAAAGTAACTTGCACAATTTAGATATTGGGATGTGTTTTTAATCAGACAAGCTCATTCGACATATTCTGATAAAAAGGAGGGAGGATTGTGGAAGGTTTTGAAATATCCGAGGATAAAATTCGTAAATTGATTCCTATTGTGGAAAGTATCCTATCTAAAAAGTATGGTAAAAAAATTGCACTACGTGATTTAACTGTTAACTCTATAACGGTTAATAAGAGAGATTGCGCAAAATAGCGCAGTCTGAAAGAGAAATATACAAGCTGTGAAAGAAGGTGAACTAAATGAAAATCAAAGTAGCAGAGTGGTTAGCATTACCGGTTGAGAAACGTTTAGCTTTAATCAGCAATGCAATTAAAAATGGTGCAGCAGTACGTCAAAAGTAAATCTATCAAACTATTTGGAGGTTGAGAGAATGAAAGCAGTATTAAATGTTAAAGGTACAAAGTTATCGGTTCTATCAATTCATTATCGTGAAACAGGTAAGGCTCTATCAGTTTATGCAAAGGACGAAAATGGTCGTGAAACTCGCTTTGTCGATAAGTCACAAAGCCAATACGATACATCACCACATCTTGCTATAGAAGACTTAGACGGAGCATTGGAATATCCAGAGCTTGAAGCAAGAATTGTGGAAGGCAACAACAGGCTAATTAAGCACTTGGAGGATATGCAAAAAGAGGAGAATAACAAACTATTAGATATTGCTATAGATGCGATGGAAAGTGAACCAAACTTACCATTTGATAGCCATCTATCAAGTAAACAACGTGAATACAAACTTCTACAACAGCGAGTATTTGGCATCATCGATACGGTGGAAGAAGTCAAAGCATACACGGAGGGCTATTACGCAAATGTCGATGGTGAAGCAACTGAAACGCAAAGCAGTCATTCAGCAACTGAATAAACTTGGCATCCACAGGATTGAAGGACAACCGTTAGAAGATGCATTGTATACAACTTTACTAAAAACATTGGCGCGTAAACGTGCAGCACAAGATTGAATGGAGGTGAATGAGTGATGTCAGATTTTATTGGAACATGTCCTTATTGTAAAGGTACAACATACGCAGATTCGGTCGATGTCGGTGTTGGTCATGTGCAGTGTGGGCCATACCATTGTGAGAGTTGTGGAGCTAGTGAAATCGGCCCTGAGTACGACGATTGGTGTTACAAGGATAGAGATGGAAAAACTATTTATACACAATCGAAACGTAGATACTGGGACTTCGCGAAAAAGAAGTACGCACCGAAAACAGACTACAGCAAACGCGTTATTCGGTATGATGCACCTGTAACCGCAGAAGAATTAAAGGTAGGCTACTACAAAGGACGAATTTCTCCGTATGCGAATACAGTAAATGGTCAATTGGTTAATCATATTGAAGCGAAAGAAGCTTACAGACAAGGGTTACTTGATGCAAAGAAGATTTTATAAAAATTAAGGAGTGAATGAGTAATGAAATCAACTGGAATTGTTCGTAAGGTAGATGATTTAGGACGTGTGGTAGTTCCAAAAGAATTACGTCGCACATTAGGGATTGAAAATGGTGATCCACTAGAAATCTTTATCGATGGTGACAAAATTATTTTGAAGAAGTACAAGCCTAATATGGCATGTGCTGTTACTGGTGAAGTATCGGACGATAATTTTGTTCTACTAGGTGGCAAATTGGTTCTAAGTGTTGAAGGTGCTAAAAAACTAATTAATGAAATTGATTTACAGTAGGTGATTCCATGCGTATAGGCTACACACACGCTGATGTATACGATAGAGAATCGGATTACTGGAGAGACATCGAAGACGTGCAGAATGCACAAATCGAGGAACAAAAAAACTCGTCAAAGGGTGCAACCAATGGCGAGCGTGAAAACTTTATAAATGACACTGGTATTGTACCACAGGAGGAATTGTAATGGCAAAGTTTAATATCGAAATCGAATTAGATTGGTTAGATGAAGAAACAGGTTTGGATGAAGAAATTCAAAAACAAGTTATCTCAGGCTTGCAAAATCGTTTAGTTGCTAACTTAGAACAAAAATTAGGTAACTCAATCGCTGAAAAAGTAGAACGACAAGCAACAGAAATCGCAGACGTTTTTGTTGAAAAATTATTAGCAGAACAAATCGGTGCAATTCAGATTCCGACGAAAGGTTCTAGTTGGAGTTCTGAAGTGACTTACATTCCTTTAACTGAATTTATTGGAAAACGTTTCGAAAACGCCATGACAGAAAAGACACTTACGGAACGGGGTAGTAAGGCGGATTATAGAAACGATGCTAAATATTCGATTACAGAGTATTTAACACGCGACTTTATCGCAAAAGAACTTAACGGCAAAGTATCAGATATGATTCGTGAAGCTAAAGATAAAGCCGAAAAATCATTAATAAGCAACTTAGAACAAAATTTACAACAACAATTGAATGCTGATATGGTGAAACGTTTAAATATACCGCAGTTACTGCAAAATCTTCAAAATACGATTGATTGCGAGGTTGAAGGTCAATGACAAAGTTTATCGAGCAACGTGTAGAAGTTTTAGAAAACGAAGTAGCTGAATTGAAGCTGATTATACATGAATTACGTGGGAAGAAATCGATTGGGCCTTCCACAACTAATACTGTGGAGGACATCATTGAATTTGAAGGTAAGCAATATCGCAAGGTTGATCGTGAAGCGCAAGTTGGAGATGTGGTGATATTCCGTATAAATGATACAGATTTACACCATTCAACTACTAATAAACCATATAAAGTTACTACTGAATATAACGGGCATCCTCGATTTATAGGGGATTCAGGAAGTGATTACAGTGTTTACACACATGATCATAACCGCAGACCTGAAACAACAGATGTTTACGAACTAATCGAATCCAAACCACTAACACCAAATCAACAACGTGCTGAGGTTATTGAGAAGGCGAAGGAGTTTGTTGAACAACTTATCGAACGTGGCAAAAACAGACATTCTCCAAAAGTTGATAAAGGACACACGTATTATAGAAAAAACTTCTATAACGTTGATATACATGTAAAAAACAATAAAGTCACTGCATTAGTATTCTTAACTAATCCTAATGGTAAACGACTTGATAACAAACCAGATTTAATCAATCGAGCAATATGTTCACCAACTGACGTATTCAATGAACACATTGGAAAAGCTATTGCACTAGGACGAGCGCTAGGTCTAAATGTAAGTGAGTTTGAACAGGCGGTGCAGCCGACATTAGCAATTGGGCAGATAGTTTATGAGACAGAAGATAAAACATATAGAACAATTGCGGAATCAGGAGTTTACTCTGAAGAAAGTATGTTAACATCTATCAATTCGCGTTCTGCAAGAGAGCTGAGTGTAATCATTAACGACACTAACGCTATTTATGGGGAGGATTAATAATGAATCCATTATTAACAGAAGAACTCGATGAACTTGACGGCTATGTATTAAGTGATGCAGAAGAAACTGGACAAACATTTGAAATAACTGATTTAGATAGTTTGAATTGGGCACTACGCAAAGTACATGCATACGATGCTCAACTAAAAGAAATTCAAACGGTTGCTAATTCTGAACGTCAAAGAATTGATTCTTGGGAACAACGTGAAAGCAAAGGAATTAATGAAAGTATTCAGTTCTTCCACAATCTTATAGCTGAATACCATACGAAAGTTTTGGTTGAGGATCCAAAGAAAAAAACGTTATCTACGCCATACGGTAAATCGAAATCGACAACATCTAAAGCACAACCTGACCAGCAAAATGAAGAACAGATTATAAAATTTGTGGAAGAAAATAATCTTCCATTTGTTGAAAAGGTACCAAAACTTAAATGGGCAGATTTGAAGAAAACACTCAAAGTCGTTGAAAAAGACGGTGAACAAATAATCGTTGATGGAAACGGTCAAGTTGTTCCAGGTGTCGCAGTTAAACCACAAACTACTACTTTTAAAGTGGAAATATAGGAGGATTCAAACTTGAAAAAATTACTCAATCAAAAAGAACAACACTATGCAGATACTCGCGAAGAAGCAGAGGAAATTGTATTAGCTGCTAAAGAAAACGAAGCACTGATTATGAATAAAATCAGCGAAAAATACAACAAATACGGTCAATATTTCTTGGTTGATCTAACTTATCAATATGGCACACCTAAAGAAGTAATGGAAGGTAAACCGAAGAATGATGCTCCAGACGGCCAAATGAACATGGAGGAAATGCATGAAGGTGTACCATATACAGTCGATTCAGATGGCAGTGTAAAAGTGGAAAATGCTGATGAAGAATTGCTGGAATTCGAAGATCCATTCGTAGAGAAGAATGAGGATGAAGAGAAAAAAGATGTTCCTGATGGGGAATTACCATTTTAATAGAGCAGGAGTGTGGAGGACATGACACAACAATTCGACTTTAGCACTCACAATGCTAGCAAAATTTCAGACAAGCCTGGTAAGACGTATTTAACATATTGCCCACCGGGATTAGGAAAATCGCACACGCTAAACTTCCTACCTGGGAAAACATTGGTGCTTGATGTAGACCGTACAAGTCATGTACTAAAAGGTAATCCGAATATCGACATTATTTATGTTGATAATCAAAACACTTGGGATTTTTGGCAAGCATTATTGCTTCATTTAGAAACTATTAAAGGTCAGTACGACAACATCGCCATTGACAATGTATCTGAATTAGAACGTTGCTTGTTATCAAATCTTGGGTACATCGGAAAAAACCAAGGTGTGCCAGCTCAAGGTGATTATCAAAAAATGCAATTCCGGGTTGTTAATTCATTCAGATGGATGAAAAACCTAGCGGATCGTATCGTCTTTACAGCTTGGGAAACAACAGATATGTACACAGCTTCAGATGGCACACATTACAACCGTTCGTATCCACAAATCAACCAAAAAATCATCAATAACGTATTAGGGTTATGTGATGTAGTTGGTCGTTTAATGATTAACGCAGAAGGTGAACGAGGGTTTGTTTTAGAAGGCACGAACAGTATTTATGCAAAAAATCAACTTGATAATAGAAAAGGCTGCAAACAAAATGAAATTTTTGATGTGCCATCCACAAATAACGAAACAACAGGAGGAAATAAATAATGTCATTCTTTAAATTTGATGAATCTAATGCAAGCGTAGCATTTGAATTAGTAGCAGAAGGGAAATACGAAGCCGTTATCGTGAATGCCGAACCTGGTACCACACAAGCAGGAAAACCGAAACTTTCGGTAGACTTCGAGATTCGTAGTGATGTTCCGCAGAATCACCAGGGCGCAAAAATCTTATACAACACGTTTACTTTCGAACATGAGGTATCAATCAAGATTGTAAATAGTTTAATTAAAGCTTGCGGATTTGCGGACGGACATCCTTTCAATTCACCGGATGACATGGCAAAACAGTTTATCAACAAAAATCTGAAAATCACTGTGAAACATGAAGAATATGACAAAGTTGTTGATGGTGTAAAACAAAAACGTACAGCTGCTAAAGCGAAGTATTACGACGCGTCAGATGTAAATCCACCTCAATCACCAAATGCGCCAATCACAGTTGGAGAAGATGATCTTCCGTTTTAAATAAAACTTAATAGAGAGGTCTGTTTTAGGCGGACTTCTCTATTTTTATACCCAAAAACAGTAAACGAGGTGGTTAAATGACTGATAAAGTTTTTCACCAGTATGAGTGTAAAACAGGTTGCGGTCATGTAACAGTGGTCGATAAATTTTATCAAACCAAACGAATGCATTGTGCTGTATGCGGAACCAAAGAAACGCTTGTGTATAAAGGTAAAGCAGAAGTAAAAGAGGTGAAAGGTGAATGGCTGAAAAAGTGAAGGTTAGCCCTAGCACTGGTTATTACGGAATTTGGAATACGAAAACTAAAACTTTCATGTTCGGTATTCAAGAAAAGAATCGGTATAAAGTTCATACCGCAGTATGTAACAAAGTCGGGACAAAAACGTATTATCGCAAACCGCATTGGATAGTTAAAGCTATTCGTGAAAATCATGCACCGATGTTTCGCAAAGGTTTGAGATACAAAGGTGAAAAATATGAAAATACCAATTAATTTTAACGAAATACCATCTGAATTACGCATGCTACCTCAATGGATATTGTGGAAGGCAGAAGAAAAAGGCGGGCGTTATACAAAAATACCATTTCAAGTTGACGGTAATGAGGCTCGCTCAAACGACCGTCGAACATGGTCAACATTTGCGACTGCAGCTAAATTCTATACTGAATCTAATGCAGATGGGATAGGCTTCGTATTCTCGCGTCAAGATAGCTACATCGGAATTGATATTGATAAATGCGTTTCGTATGCAGCGGATGATACTGAAAAAGTAAGTCCTATAATTAACACTTTTGCTCAAGAAATCATTGATACATTAGATAGTTACACTGAATTTAGCGTATCAGGAACAGGCATTCATATCATCATCAAAGGTAGCCTTCCACAGTCTATTGTTGGTACTGGACGTAAAAGTGCAAAGCATGGTTTAGAAATCTATCAATATGGACGCTATTTTACAGTTTCAGGGAACCGTGAAAACTCAAACGAAATTTATGAACGAACTGAAGAAGTAGCCGAGATCTTAGAAAAGTATTTTGACGACAGTGATGTACAGGGACGTGTGAACCTAGCGGAGTTCGAAAAGGACGAAATAAAACTTTCAAATGACGCATTGTGGGAGCGAATGTTCCGAAGTAAATCGGGCGACGAAATCCGAGCATTGCATGACGGTAAATTGATAAATGATGACCATTCATCAAGTGATCTAGCTTTATGTAACCATCTTGCATTCTGGACAGGTAAAAGCTCATCAAGAATGGATTCGATGTTTAGGGAAACAGCCCTGATGCGAGATAAATGGGACAGAATTCATTATAGCGATACTGGTGAAACATACGGAGAAAGAACGATTGCTGAAGCCATTTCATCCACTACAACTACTGTATTGGACCATCAAAATGACAACGAATTTTCATTCAGCTTCCACAGTGATGATGTGGTGGCAGAAGAAGTAGAGAAGCCTGCACGTAAATTCAAATTGACCGATTTAGGAAACGCTGAGCGCATTGCATACGAATACGGTCACATCATTCGTTATATTCCATCGGTTGGTTGGTACATCTGGAACGGCAAGTATTGGGAGTATGACGAAAAAGGAAAACTGCACCGCATTGTAGCGAAAGTCGTTCGTAAGCTTGGTGAATCAGAAGATGAAATTGAACAAAAATGGGCTAGACATTGTGAAAAGCATAATGTACGCGAAAGTGCCATTAAGGATTTAAAAGTATTAGTTCCGGGAGATCGTAGTGACTTTGACCAACACAAATATTTGTTGAATGTTGAAAATGGTGTTGTGAATTTGAAAGATGGAAAGTTACAACCGCATAACAGAGATTTGAAACTCACAAAAATCACAAATATCTCTTATGAAGAAAATGCAAAATGTCCAAACTGGTTAGCATTTTTAGACCAAATATTTTTAGGCGATAAAGAGCTAACGGAGTACATGCAGCGATTAATTGGCTATAGCCTTACTGGAGATATTTCAGAGCAAATTATGATGTTCTTGGTTGGCGGTGGTAGTAATGGTAAATCAACTTTTATCAATACGATTAAAGACCTTGTAGGCGAATATGGCAAGCAAGCTAAATCGGATACATTTATCAAAAAGAAAGAAACTGGTGCCAACAACGATATTGCTAGGTTAGTAGGATCTCGCTTTGTATCGGCAATTGAAAGTGAGGAAGGCGAAAAGCTATCGGAATCATTTGTAAAGCAAATAACAGGCGGTGAGCCCGTACTAGCTCGCTTTTTACGACAAGAATACTTTGAGTACATTCCGGAATTTAAAGTGTTTTTCACAACGAATCATAAACCGATCATCGGCGGTCTGGACGAAGGTATATGGCGCCGGGTTAAATTAATTCCATTTGATTTAAACTTACCAGCGCATAAGCGTGATAAAAAGCTACCTGAAAAGCTTTCACTTGAAATGAGTGGAATACTCAACTGGGCCATTGAAGGCTGCTTAAAGTGGCAGAAGGATGGATTAATCGAGCCAAAGGTAGTTGCAAAAGCGACAGGTAACTATAAAGAAGATATGGACATTCTTGGGCCGTTTTTAGCTGAGTGTTGTTATGTAGACAAAGACAACGAAAACATCAAGATCGAAGCTAAGGAATTATATAGCGTCTATGACAGTTTCGGTTATAAATCGGGTGAACGTACAGTGAGTAATCGTAGTTTTTACCGAATGTTGGAAACAAAAGGGTTTAAAAAAGAACGTGGTGCAGGAAATAAAAACTTTTTCACTGGTATTACTTTACAGGAGCGAGCGCCACAAGGAGTTACTTTTGAAGAAAAAACAGTTACTTTAGAGGGCGAAAATACGTCATTTAAGCTAGTTTAGTAACTTTGAGTTAAAAAAGTAACTCTCTTTTGTACCTCTCTGAAATCTAGTCATATCAACGGTTTAGAGTTGTTTTTATAGTTATATAGTTACTTTTGTTATTTTGTTTTTATATTAATAAAAAAATAAAAAATATAAATATATATATATAAGAGCGTAATGCACTTTCCAAGTAACAATTTTAACTAAAAACGTTCGAACTGTTGGGGCTGTAAGCTTCAAGCGAGTTACTTAAAAGTAACTAAGTTAATTAACAGGGGTTAAAACAGTGTTTTTGAAGAAATAAGTAACTCTTGAATTGTAAGGAAGTGGTATTTTTGAAAACCCTTCATGTTCTATCGATGATTTGGAAAAGTGGAGCTGAAATATATCGTGATGAATCGGATGGTAGATTGTCACTTAAAAATGCGAAGTTGGTGCCGGAGGAAGTATTAAAGGCTGCTGATCCGATATTCGGTGAAATAGAAAAATGGTTCAAATCATGGGAAGAAGCTAGCGGAATCGATAAACACATGCGAATGATGGTGCATCAAGCTTGTGGATGGCAACACAAACCTAAGCTCAATGAATGGATATGCGCGGACGTTGATGCATTGATGCTGTTCATGGAGTGGCAAGAGGAACTCGCTAAAAACGGTTGGAACGATATCTACGAAGATTATCGACAATACGAAAACGAAGCTTCAAATGCCATGAAGAAAAAATTGCATGAAAGTGCTGTTTTATACGCTAATCGAAATAAGTGATTTACAGACGTTTTAAGACGTTTTAGAGGACGGATGATAAATATATCAAACTCGTAAATAGAACGTCTGTACGGCTATTGTGGTAAGCAAAAACAAGGAGGTTAAACGAATTGAAATATTACCTAGCTATTCATGGCGAAACACATTATGAAAATCGTGATGTAGTTTTATTTGAAGATACAGAAGGTTTATTTAAAACATTCCGAGAGGCAACAGAATTTTTGATGAACGAAAAAGAATTGGAACCATTGTATGTTGAATCTTCATTTTTATTTGGCGATTGCACATTGTATTTTGAATTAGATAACGGTACTGAATTTTATTACGGTTATATTCAGGAAATGACGGTGAGAGAATGATTCACTACCATTACACAGATACCGAACTAAACAAAATCCTAAAAACATTAACAATCGTGGTTGATACTCGCGAACAAGTAAATGGCCATATCATGGATTATTTACGCAGCAAGGATGTGCCAATCAAATTAAAAAAGCTCGACACTGGTGATTATGGAGCGATGATTCCTAAAAATGAAGAGTTGGGCATTGCACGAGACATTTATTTAAACAGCAGAGTTGAACGTAAAGCTAGTGTAGATGAGATTGTCGGAAATCTTGGGAAAGACGAACGTACACGCTTTGAAAACGAATTAATTCGTTCGCAGGATATTCCTTTCACATTGTTACTAGAAGATCCAGAAGGCTACAAAAAAATACTAAATGGAACTTACAGAAGTAAATACGACCCACTTGCATTACTCGGCTCGTTAAATACTTTCAAGGCTCGTTACGGCTTTGAAATTGTTTACTTAGATAATAAGTTTAGTGGGAATTTTATTTACTATCATTTCTATTACCAAATGAAGAACTACCTAAAGAGAGGGGCGTTCTAACCATCGTGAACATGCGCAATGGGATTCCTATTGTTCAGTCGGTGAAAAGTAAGAAACCACAAGGTAGATTGTGGAGGGCCATACCCAATCCATTTACAAAGTATATCGAGATGTTTATGACGGTAGATGGATGCGAAGTGAGTATTTCCATACCTTACGATTTTGAATATGTTCAACAGTATTTAAACGAAGGCTGGATTGAGAGAGGAGTGTGGGATATAGATGAACGCAAAAATGCTTGAGAAACGTAGGGAGATATTGAAGAAAATCAATGTACTTTCGGACAAGTGTAATTGTCAAACAGCCATTGAATTTAATAGCTGTCCGAATTGTGCTGAGATTACTGTTTACGGTCAACTATTACTCAATCTAGTGAATGAACGAAAGTCTGGCATCATTGATTTAAATGATTTAATACCCGTTAAAAATCCAAAAGTTCAATTAACAGAACAACAATATTTGAAATTAAAACGTGCAAATAAAACTGATAAAGAAATTGCTGCAATATGCAATGTGTCACCGGGTACTATTCAAAATTGGAAGAAAGCGAACAACATTGAAATCGAACGTACAAGTAGAAAGAGGTTAAAAGCATGACAATTGAAGAACAAATCTTAGCAAATCCAGTATTACGTGAAGTACGTGATTTACTTGAAAATCAAACAGCTAAAGGTCTAGCGAAATACGGTACAACGGTCAATCCAATGGACTATACGGCAATCGAATGGATTGAGCATGCAAGACAAGAATTAATGGATGAACTTGTTTATTTGACAGTTTTAAAACAGAAAATGGAGGAAATGCAGAATGAAAGAGACTAAGTTTCGAGCGTGGGATAAAGAAAATAAGAAAATGTATTTTCAACTAAATGAATCACCTTGTTTTGGATTATTTGAGGGTGATAGAGCAGTGTCAATTGAAGATGTTTTCTTTTATGAAAAACAACGTTTTGAGGTAATACAATTCACAGGCTTAAAGGATAACAATGGTCGTGAAATTTATAAAGGTGATTTATACAAGTACACACTTCATCATGATATGCACGACCCTGAATCTGGTCATACAACGTTTGAAACAGAACATATAAAAGCAGTTACTTTCGAAAATGGTGCATTTTATCATGGAGCAGATTTACTTTCGGATGTCATTGAATATGACGACACGTTTACGTATGTAGGTAATGTGTACGAAAATCCCGAGCTACTGGAGGAACTGCAAAATGGAACTAAATAAATTTCAAGAGTTATCAAAGCGAACAATGCCATTAGATGGTGAGCCAAAAAACCATATTCATATAGAACACGGCTTAACAAATTACGCTCTTGGCCTACTTGGTGAATGTACTGAGGTCTTAAGTGCTGTTAATGATCGTGAAGCGATTTTGAAAGAGATTGGTGATGTTGCACATTATGCATTTGGGCTATTAACCTTCTTAGGTGAAACATATGACAGTGAGTCACTACCTAATTATTATGCGGAAGGTACAAAGGAAAAGTTAATCGATAAAATCCTTATCTTATCAGGTGAGGTTTCAGAACAAGTTAAGAAATTCGTGTTTCATCGTCATGAATTAAATTCAAGCAAAGTTAAAATAGCATTAAAAATGTTAATCAAAAACTTGATAGTATTGGCTGAGTTTTACGACTCATCACTTGAAGAAATCTGTGAAATGAACATTGATAAATTGAAAATGCGTTATCCGGAAAGCTTCAATGTTGAGGATAGTAAAAAGCGTGTAGATACGGTGCAGTAGAAAGGAAGGAGGTTATTATATTATGGGCGTGCCGCGAATTTTACATTATCCTGGTTCAAAATGGAGTTTGGCTGAGTGGATCATAAGCCATATGCCAGAACATTCAACCTACCTAGAACCATTCTTCGGATCTGGCGCTGTCCTTTTTAATAAAGAACCAGTAAAGGTTGAAACGATCAATGATTTGGATGGTGATGTAGTCAATTTGTTCCGTGTTATTCGTGAAAGACCAAATGAGTTAGCACGAGTGATCCGTTGGACACCATATTCACGAAAAGAATACATCGATTCTCATATTGAAGCTGAAGACGATATTGAAAAGGCAAGAAGGTTTTTGATCAGATGTTGGCAGTCCATTAGGGTAAAAACAGGATCGATCTCTGGTTGGAAGTGTAGGGGAACTATGGATGAATATCATCATTTAAGACAGTGGAACAACCTACCTGCAGATATATTGTTAGTAGCTGATCGATTAAAAAATGTTCAAATCGAAAACATAGAAGCTACCAAACTTATAAAACGATATAACAAGCCAAATGTATTAATGTACATCGATCCGCCTTATGTGGCAGCTACAAGAAATGGTGCTATTTATGAAAATGAAATGACTGATATAGATCATGAAAATTTGATCGATCATTTATTAAAACACTCAGGTCCAGTTTTGCTATCAGGTTATGACAGTGAACTTTATAATGATTTACTTAAAGATTGGACAAAAGAGACCAAATTAGGAAAGCCTGTTGCAGGAAAATCAAGAGTTGAGGTTTTATGGATTAATCCATTTGCTGCAGAGTATGGCTTCAAACAACAGTCATTATTTTAATTAAATTATTAGAGGAAAACTTAAAATAATCTAGGTAACCATAGGTGAGCCGATGGTGATCGATAAAACTGTTCAAAATTAAGAAACAAGGTAGGTGCTGCACATGCCTACGTTATCGCGTAGTGAAATACAGAACATCGAGAAATATTGGATTGAATACGAACAATATAAGAAGAAATTAAAGTACCGAGAATGGGAGTTGTTAAATCCACATAATCAAGGCGGTGAAATGGTTGGTGGTCGTAGTAATACGATTTCTGATACAACATCTAAGAAAGCAATGGTACTTGCAAATGATGCTTATTATCAAAATTTAAAACGCATCATCAAGACTGTGGAAGACCTATACAGTGAGCTTGACGAGGATATGCGAACAATCGTAGACATGCGTTATTGGGATAAAGACGGCTGTTACGAGTGGGAAGACATAGCTGACAAGTTGTATATTTCACGTCACAAAGTATTGCGTAAACGTAACATTCTAATAGATAAAACCGCTGAAAGGATTGGTTGGGTGTGATAGATATACATGACAATGTGTATTACATGGCTCATATCGAAACATACGAAAAAGGTTCGGAACGAGTAGTGTATAAAGAAAGTAAAGGATTATTCAAAACCTTTAGAGATGCAAGTGACTGGCTTATAAATGAGGATATGGAAGTATTCTCTGAACTAGATTGTCTTACGGATGATTTTGAAATATATTTCGAGTTAAACAATGGCTGTGAAATATATGTAGGTTATATAGAAAAATTGCATGTGTTGAAAAAGTGAACTTGTTAACACCAGGGAAGTTCGCTAAAAAGTGTAGTAAATTGATATTGTGAAGTAATAACAAAAGCGCACGGAAATGCGTAAACAAAATTGCATTACAAATATAAGCACGTTCGCTAGTACGTGTGTTTCGCAAACAAGTATGAGAGGCTACTTAATTGGTAGTCTCTTTTAAATGACATTATGTGACAAATGTTTCCTGTTAATCTATGATTAGGTTGATAGGAGGTGTTTTAATGAACAAAGAAACTGTTGAAAAAAGAAAAGATTTACGAATCCATTTATTAATTAATTTGTATGAACACTATTTTAAAAACAAGGACAAATCTCGTTACCTAAGAATGAAAACTGAAGATATCGTTGCGGATTCTGAAACAGAGCTTGCATACACGTACCTCATTAACAAAGGATTCGTTAAGAAGCAAAGCAGTACTAGTACGACAGCATTAATAATTACAGTTGATGGAATTGACTTTGTAGAAAGTCATATTTTAAATTAGGGTATTAACCGAGGTCACATCTAACAAGGTGTGGCTTTTTATTATCATTCATATTTCAAATAGTGACATATCATTCCATTCCCACTATGATTAGTGTATAAGGGGGTGCATTCATGTTAGTTGAATACTATACTTTTGAAAATGGCGAAGAAAGACATACCGTTGAAATTGATATTGAAGAAGATATCTATGGAGATAATTTAGAGGAAATTCAAATCATCAACCAGAAGATTTCAGAAGCTGCCAATTTACCAATAGGAACTTTTAAATTCCGTAGAGTACTTTAATAATACTTGAAGCAAGCATCTCAAACGAGGTGCTTTTTATTATGCCTTGAAGACTGTATCAAACAGCCATACAAATAATACTGGACTAGTTTACGGGTGACCAAGTATCTCAGGAACATTAGATACCGAGGAGCGCTGGCATGTACTAGTAACCGATAGGGCAGAGTTTGATGCAGTCTTGAAGATGTAAAGTCGAAAGCTAAACAGACTATAAAAGCTAATGAGCAAACTATTATTGATTGTGGAGGACTGAATAGTGGAACTTACAAAAGAAGAGAAGATTGTATTAATATCAATGGTTACTGATTGTTTAGGTATTGAAGTACTTATCAAACTATGTGGAGAAGAAACTGTTAGCAAACTTGATACGCTGTCAATTGATATGGTAGGTAATACAACACCAAACGAAATGAATGAGATTGGCCCAAGTGTCGTAAAGAAATTAGTTAATAGTGTCTTAGAAGATAGTGAGTATTTAATTGTGGAGGGATGAACAATGAACGCTATTCAAATTCTGGAAGAACAAAAGATATATCTTGAGAAGAGGGTTGCGCGATTGGATGAACGTATTGAACGTGCAAGGGTTGAAGTAGCAGAACGTACCAGTGAACGTAACCAAACACTAACAGTAATGCAAGATGTTGAATCAGCTATTGCAAAGCTAAGTGAATCAGAGTTACCAACAAGATTAGAAGGCAGCGACTAATCAATATATGAACGAAAGCAATCGTTATTACAACAAACATAAACGTAATCGAGAACGACAATTATTTTATCAATCAACAGCATGGGCAAATGCCAGAGAATTAGCACTCAAACGTGACAATTACTTATGCGTTGAATGCTTAAAAGAAAAGAAAATACGCAAAGCAGATGTTGTGCATCACATCATTGAAGTGAAAGATGACTTCACAAAGGCTTTAGAGCTTGATAATCTTTCGAGCATTTGCCATATGCATCACAATAAAATTCATGGTCAATCGAAGAAAGAACAAACAAATATTTCTTCAAAGATTGATGTTGTAGTAAGTAAACAAAATAAAGAAATGTTTTAGGGTATAGCCCCCTACCATCTAACTTTTTAGTTCAATGGCTTGGAATCGGTGATGGCCCTTCGTTTGCAACTCGGATGAATTTATGAAAGGGGGGTAACTGATGGAAGAAGTTACAAGGGATTTGTTGCGGAGCTATTTAGGTGATAGTTATCAACCATCCGATGAACAATTGATCACGTTATATATTGAGACATTTGAATTTTACAAACGTATGCAAACCGAGTTGAAAAAGATGCCGTTGATGATGGAGCACACCAATAAAGCAAATGCAACAAATTACATCAAGAATCCTCTTTCGATTGAATTAACTAAGACGGTTCAAACTTTGAACAATTTGCTGAAATCTTTAGGTTTGACGCCTGCTCAACGTAAGGAGTTTAAGTTGGGTGGTGGTCATACTGATGATGGATTCGACAATTTCTAAAATTGATGGTTTATTTATTGTTGTAAAGCCTTCTCCAGTTCTATTAACTACCTGGTATGCAAAGCAAGTTGCGGAGGGCAAAATTGTAGCTTGTAAGAAGGTTATACAAGCATGTGAACGTCATTTAAGTGATTTAGAACGTCAAGGCACAGATGATTTCCCTTGGATTTTCGATGAAGAGTTAGCACATAGGCCTATAGAATTTATCGAGAAATTTTGTAAACCTTCCAAAGGTGCTTTTAAACAACTATCAATGCAAGCTTGGCAGCACTTTAGTTTAGGAACTATTTTCGGTTGGGTTCATAAAGATACGCAGATAAGGCGCTTCAAAGAGGCGCTTATTTTCGTTGCCAGAAAGCAAGGGAAAACTACTAAAATTGCTGGAGTGACGATTTACGGAGCTTCTAAAGATGGAGAAAACGGTGCTGATGTTGTACTACTTGCAAACAGTATGAAACAGGCTCGTTTATTATTCGATGAAGCGAAAGCGATGGTTAAATCTTCTCCAGCGTTAGCAAGACGTTTTAGACCTTTAAGGGATGCGATTCATTTTGATGCTACTTTCAGTAAGATTGAGCCACAAGCGAGCGATAGCGAAAAGCTAGACGGATTAAACACGCATATTGGGGTATTTGATGAAATCCATGAATACAAGGATTACAAATTAATTAACGTTATTAAGAACAGTCGTCAAAGTCGTACACAGCCGTTACTCATTTACATTACAACTGCAGGCTATCAATTAGATGGTCCACTTGTGAACTATTACGAACAAGGTGCAGATGTATTAAATGGTGACATAGTTGACGAACGAACGTTTTATTATATTGCTGAGTTAGATAGTGTTGATGAATTTGATAAACCCGAGATGTGGATTAAAGCAAATCCGAATATGGGTGTTTCAATCAAACTTAATGACATGATCGAAGATTGGGAGAAAGCAAAACGTACACCATCAGAACGTAATGACTTTATTACGAAGCGTTTTAATAAGTTTGTGAGTAGTAATGAAGCTTCGTTTTTGGACTACGAAGTTTTGAAACGTAATGATAAAACGATTGATTACTCTACATTAACTTCTGTAGCTGTCGGAGGTTTCGACTTATCGGACAGTGAGGACCATACAAGTGCATATCTTGAATGGCCAATACTAGAAACTGGTGAAGTTGCTTTGTTAGGACACACTTGGGTTCCACAAGCTAAAGTTGATGCTGATAATGAAAAAATTGATTATTACAGTTTGCAAGAAGAAGGACTATTAACAATTGTTCCTGGAGAATACGTGAAAAAGGAATATGTTTATGATTGGTTTGTAGAACAATCTAAAAAATATTCTATTGAAAAAATAATGTATGATCCAGCAAAAGCATTTGGTTTAGTCGAAATGCTACAAGCTTATGGTTTTATTACAGAGGTCGTTCGTCAAGGATTTATAACACTTGGTCCGGCATTAGATGATGCAAAAGAACGTTTCATAGATGGAAATGTAATCTTCAATAACAACCGTTTATTCCGTTGGTACACTAATAATGTCATTCTTGTGGAAGACAGAAACAAAAATAAAATGCCTACTAAACAAAGTCGCTACCGTAAAATTGACGGATTTGCGGCTTTTTTAAATGCCCATGTTGAGGTAATGAAGAAATTCGTAACTGTACAAGGTGAAGGCAATATCAAGTTTATTTCATTAAATGAATTGTGATTGGAGGGAGGTGAACAAATGAATATATGGAGCAAAGTTAAAGCCTCTCTCTACACAGCTTATGCAACGTGGAAAGGGCAAGGGTATGATTTTTCATTATGGCAAGGGAGAACGTTTTGGGGTATCGATAACTCGCAATTAGTTACAAATGAAACTATTTTCAGTGTAATTACTAGGTTATCAAATACTGTTTCTAGTTTACCAATTAAATTATATAAACATTACGACGTAGAAAATAACAATTTGAGTGATTTGCTAGTAAATCCAAATCCAAATATGTGTGGTTGGGAATTGATTAATAAACTAGAAGTTGCTCGTAATGAACATGGTAATGGATATTCAATTATTTTACGTAATTACTTAATGCAGCCTGAATCACTAGTTGTACTTGATAATGTACAAGTTAAACCACTAATTGATGATGTAACAGGTGAATTGTGGTATGAAGTGCGAGGAAATAATAAAACAAGTTATATCCACAACATGAATATGATCCATGTAAAACACATTACTGGTTCTAATCGTATAGAAGGTATCTCACCATTGGATGTATTAAAAAATACTCTTCAATATGATAAAGCAGTTCAGGAATTTTCTCTTTCTGAAATGGAAAAGAAAGAATCATTCATTTTGAAATATGGAGCAAATGTATCAGAAGCGAAACAAAAGGAAGTTATAGCGAATTTCAAGCGTTTTTATAATGAAAATGGCGGTGTTTTATTCCAAGAACCAGGTGTTGAGATTGATAAAATGCCAAAAACATATACACCAGGTGAAACAATTTCATCCGAGAAAGTAACACGTACTCGAGTTGCAAATGTATTTAACATCCCTCTTTCTTTTTTAAATGAACAAGGTGGAGGATTTGCAAACAATGAGCAGATGATGATTCAGTTCGTACAAATGACACTAACACCAATTATTCGTCAATACGAACAGGAATTTAACCGAAAATTACTTACACAAGATCAAAGAATATCTGGATTTTACTTTAAATTTAGTGTGAATTCACTTTTACGAGGTGATACAACAACTCGTTCAGCATTCTATCAGCAAGGTATTCGTAATGGTTGGTTTACTCAAAATGAAGTTAGGGGTTGGGAAGACTTACCGCCAGATAAAGCCGAACAAGCAAATCAATTATGGATTAGTGGTGATCTTTATCCAATTGATATGCCAATTGAAGAACGGAAAGGTACTTCTACTGCTGCAACAAATGTGGAAGGAGGTGAAAAGGATGAATAAAGAGAAAACATTTTTTGATGTCAAAGCATCGGTTGATGGTAAATCAGCAGATGTTTTTATTTTGGGCGAAATTACAACATGGGCTTGGGAAGAGTATGGCGAAATGTCATCTGTAATCTTCAAGGAAAAATTAGACGCGGTTGGTGATGTTTCAACAATTCATTTATATGTCAATTCTCCAGGTGGTAGCGTCTTTGAAGGAATTGCTATTGCAAACATGCTGAAACGTCATAAGGCGCGTGTAATCGGTCATGTAGAAGCGTTAGCGGCATCAATTGCAAGTAATATCATCGCGAGCTGTGACGAGGTACGAATGCCTTCTAATTCTATGTTGATGATTCATAACGCTCTTAACGGTGTATTTGGTAACGCCAAAGAGTTACGTAAAGCTGCAGATGATTTAGATCGAATTAACGAAGTTCAAATCGAAACATACATGGCGAAAGTCGGTAATAAGGCGACAGAGGAACAGATTCGCGCATTGATGGATGAGGAAACATGGATTTCAGCAAAAGAAGCGTATGAATTAGGTTTGTGTGATGTTGTAGAGGGTGCTAATCAAGCTGTAGCATCATTAACATCAGAGCAATTGAAGCAATTCAAAAATGTTCCAAAAGCATTGATTGTGGAAGACAAACAGCAAAACATTCTATCAGAAGAGGAACGCAATACTATTCTTGCAGATTCGAAGGCGAATCTTACTTATTTAAAATCACTAAACTTAATCTAAAGGAGGGCATTTAAATGCCAACATTATTTGAATTAAAACAAAACATGGCTACTATTGGTCAACAAGTAGCGAAAATCGATACAGATTTAACAGCGAAAGCTATTGATCCACAAGCAACACGTGAGGAAATTAAAGGTTTACAAGATCAAAAGGCTGATATGCAAGCTCGTTTTGATGTAATCAAAGCTCAACATGACCAAATGGAGGCTCAACAAAAAGCGAAGTTTGCTCAAAATCCATTAGCTCAGATTGAAGATCCGAAACAAAAACGTACAGAAGCATTTGCTTCTTTAGTGCGCTCAACTGTGCGTAATCAGCCTGTTGAACAAGAAATTTATGCCGCGTTAGGGGATAACACGAATCCAGCAACTGGTGGTGAAAAATTCTTGCCTAAAACAGTTACACAAGAAATTATCACAGAGCCAATGGTAAAAAATCCAATGCGTGATTTAATTACAGTTACAAACATTGTCAATCTTGAGATTCCAAAATTGTCATACACGATCGATGATGATAACTTCATTGCAGATACAGAAACGGCTAAAGAATTAGAATTAGAAGGTTCTACAGTGACGTTCGGACGCTTTAAATCGAAAGTGTTTGCAGGCGTTTCCGAAACAGTCCTTGCAGGTACACACACAAATTTAGTATCGCATGTAGAAAATTCATTAGGCTCAGGCCTTGCTGCTAAAGAAAAGAAAGTACAATTTGCAACAACGCCAAAAGCTGGTGAAGAACACATGAGCTTCTATCAAACGGGTGCAAATGCTATTAAGAAAGTAAGTGGAGAGAACCTGTATAAAGCAATCAAAGCAGCAATTGCAGATCTACATGAAGATTACCGTGAAAATGCAAAAATCGTCATGACTTTCGCTGATTATTCAACGATTATTGAAACACTAGCAAATGGTAATGCGACACTTTACGCTGCACAACCTGAGCAAATTTTAGGTAAGCCAGTTGTGTTCGTAGATGCAGCCACTAAACCGATTATTGGCGACTTCTCATATGCTCACTTAAACTACGATCTAAATGTTTTATACGATACTGATAAGGATGTAAAAACTGGTGTTAATGCATTCGTATTGACTGCATGGTTTGACCACCGCATTAAATTAAAATCAGCATTCCGTATCGCTGATGTAGTCGCTACTCCTTAATTGGAGATAGCGGCTTTTAATTTCTAGAAAGAAGGTGAACTGAGTGTACAAAGTAATTAATCGTTTCAAAGAAAAAAACCATAACGACCATATTTACGAGGTAGGGGACACCTATCCAGTTGATGGAGAAAAGCTCGTCAAGACTCGTGCTGAGGCTTTAACCAAAGTCCATGACAAATATAACGTGGCTTTTCTAAAAGCTGTTGAGGAGCCTAAAAAAGCTACTACAAAGCAATCAAAAGAGCCTTCCACAGATGAAAAGGGTGATGAATAATGGGTTCATTACTTGAAGAATTTAAGGAATATCTACGTATTGATGGCAATTATGAAGATTCAACATTAAATTTGTTTCTTACAAGTGCGAGTAAAACATTAGAAAATTCAGGGGTTCGTCTTCCACAAGATTTATATGAAGTTGACGAAAATGGAATTGAATTATCTTCATTACACCGTTTAGCTATCCTTACTCTCGCATCTCATTATTATGAAAATCGTCAAGTTGCTTCACAAAATGCACAAAACATTGTTCCGTTTTCTGTTCAACATATGATTTTACAATTGAAAGTCGGTGATTCTAATGAATCCGGCTCAATTTGATAAGCGAGTATTATTAAGAAAACGTTTTTTAACAACTGATGATTTGCTACAAGAAATTGAGGCTTTCACAGATTACGGAACATATTGGGCTATGGTTAAAACGATGAAAGCTAGTGAAGTTATAACTAGTGGTCAAGAACAAACAGCAAAACAAATCCGTTTTGTCTTACGCTATTCTAAAGGTTTAAATACATTTATAGAATCAGAAAAAACTTCATTTCAAATTGTTTATAGTGGGACAATCTATGATGTTAAGAGTGCTATCAACGATGATGAAGCGAATCTAACTATTACTATTATCGCTGAGGGGCGTGTTTAGATGATAAATATAAATGATCTAGCCCGGGAGATTAATAGAACGTTAGCGAATTATGCACATGGTGTTGGTGAAGATATAGAAAAGTTAGCTGAAAAGGTAGCAAAAGAAGGTGCGCTTAGATTAAAAGCCAATAGCCCTATAAGATCAGGCTCATATCGAAAAGGATGGAGAGCGAAAAAAGTGGGGAAAAGTTGGGTCGTTCACAATGCTACTAGCTATCAATTAACTCATCTACTTGAAAAAGGTCATGCAAAAGTTGGTGGCGGTCGTGTTCCAGCTAAAGTGCATATTGCACCTATCGAAAAAGAAATGATTGATGAATTTGTCAAAGGTGTAGAGGAGGCGATAAGAGGATGACGTTATCAGAGTTAGCTCAAAAACTAAAGGCACTTGGTTATCCAGTCGCTTATTCTCATTTTAAATCAGCGCAAGTTCCGCCATTCATCTGCTATCTTGTTGTGGATGGCGATACATTCAGCGCTGATAATACAGTATTATCTAAATCTACTTATGTAGATATTGAGTTATATGTAGTTAATAAAGATTTGGCTGCAGAGAAAAAAATCGAAGATATGTTAAAAGAAAACGAACTCCCTTGGTCTTACGATGAAATATTCATTAAAGACGAGGGAGTTTTCAAATGCACATATTCAATTACTTTAATCAATTAGGAGGTCATTTAGATGGCAGAAAATAAAGTACGCTTTGGCTTAAAGAATGTTCACTATGCAGTAGCAACAGAAGATGCAGATGGGAAATTAACATACGGAACACCGGAAAGATACCCTGGAGCAGTTTCATTAAGCTTAGATCCACGAGGTGAAACATCAGAGTTCTTTGCTGATGATCGTGTTTATTATGCGACATCAGTAAATAACGGATATGAAGGCACATATGAAGCTGCTGAATTACCTTTGAAGTTCCGTACAGAAGTATTGGGTGATGAATTAGATGAAACATCAGGGGTTCTTACAGAGACATCAAATTCAAAACAGAAAACAATCGCTTTAATGTTTGAATTTGATGGAGATATTAAGGCAACGCGTCATGTATTGTATAACGTTACTGTAAGCCGTCCAGGTACATCAGGTGAGACGAAAACAGAGTCAACAGAACCAACTACACAAGAATTATCATTCATTGCTGGGCCAACTGTAGATGGTGTTGTTAAGCGTGCTACAACAGGAACAACAACAGCAGAAATTTATGATGGATGGTATACGAAGGTATTTGAAACTACAGAAGTACCAACACCTTAATAATGATTTGTGGAGGGCAAATAAATGGAAAAAACACTTACAATTGATAATAAACAAGTTAGATTTAAATCAAGCGGTGCTGTGCCAAAGCGTTACAAGATGCAATTTGGTCGCGACTTTTTCAAGGACCTAATCGGTATGGGTATTGTCGATAAAGACTATAGTAATTTACCAGAAAACGAACAATTTGAAGCTATTCGAAAAATTGATTTCGATTTGTTTTACGATATCGCTTGGACTTTAGCTAAGACAGCAGACAATACAATTGAGGATCCTTTAACTTGGCTAGACTCCTTTGAGACGTTCCCGATCGTGGATATTGTTTCTGAACTACAGGACATTTTGGCAGCAACGATTTCTTCTAAAAAAAACTAGATACTGATAAAGGAGGTACGCAATCGGATGAACCTATTTCAACCGAGACGTACCTTATTTTATGTCATGAATGTAAGTTGTTCCATGATGATTTAGAAACAATGACTATCGGTATGGTGCTCGATTACATTGACGAATATCAAGAAATGAAAAATCCAAATAAAAAAGAAAAGAAAACAGTCCGTAAAGCTTCACAAGCGGATTTCGACTCATTTTAGCACTTGCCTTTTGGTAGGTGTTTTTTTGTCCAAAAAGGTAGGTGAAATAAATGTCAAACGGTCGAATCAAAGGAATTACGGTTGCCTTAGATGGTGATCCAACTGGATTAACAGATGCGCTAAAGAAAGTAAATAAAGAAACTAGTAAAGTCACTAGTGAGTTAAAAGAAGTAGAACGTGGATTAAAATTTGATCCAAGTAACACAGAGTTGGTTGCACAAAAACAGGAGCTTTTAGCAAATCAAATTCAAAATACAAGTAAAAAATTGGATGTGCTAAAAACTGCTCAATCACAAGTAGAGGAACAATTCCGTAATGGCGATATCGGAGCTGAACAATACAGAGCATTCCAACGAGAGTTAACTAATACCGAAGCACAATTAAAATCCTATGGCCAACAAATGACTGTAACGGTAAACGAACAACAACGATTAGAAGTAGCGCAACAAAAACTACAGACTTTCTTTCAAGCGACAGGAACTGAATTAGCTCATTTCTCTGATTTGTTAGGTTCCCGTTTAAGCGCTGATATTACTAAAGGTACTGCAAGTGTTGACCAGATTAATCGCGCTTTAAATATGATGGGTAAACAAGCATTAGGAGCATCGACCGACCTTAGTAAGATGCACAATTCTTTGCAAAATGTAAATGTCGGTGGATTAAAACAAGTGCAACAAGAACTAGCAGACGTTGCTAAGTCAGCAGATAAAGCTGGTGAATCGGTGAATGGCTTTGGTGATAATCTTGCAAATGTTGCTGCAGGATTAGCAGCTGGTGGAGGTATTGCAGGAACGGTACAACAAGCATTAGATGTATCAAGTTTGAATACTAAAATTGATATTTCATTTGATGTGCCAGAGGAATCAAAGGCTTCTGTTAGAGATGCGGTTAAAAGTATTGAAGCATATGGTGTAGATGGCGAAGAAGCTCTTGAAGGTGTAAGACGACAATGGGCTTTGAATAAAGATGCTTCTGATGAAACGAATTCAGCTATAGCCAAAGGTGCTGGAGTTGTTGCACAGGCCTATTCCGGAATTGATTTTATTGAACTTGTGCAAGAAGTTAATGAGATTGGTGCAGCTATTGAAATTACAAACGAAGAAGCACTTGCATTAACAAACGCTCTTTTAAAAGCAGGTTTTCCACCTGAGCAACTTGATACCATTTCTGAGTACGCCACACAAATGAAAATGGTAGGTTTCAATGCAGCTGAGATTCAATCGATTTTTGAAAGAGGTATTGAAACGAAAACTTGGAACATCGATAACCTGAACGATGGTGTTAAAGAAGCCAAGATTACAATGATGGAATTTGGTTTAGAAGTTGATAAATCAACAAGTGAATTATTAGCAAAAACCGATGTTAGTGCAAAGCAGTTTCAAGACTGGGGAAAAGCAGTTGCAAACGGTGGTACAGAAGGCTCTCAAGCTATGGCGGAGGTTGCTACGTTTATAGATGGGATTGGTGATTCAGCGCTAAGAAACGAACTTGCAATAAAAGTTTTCGGGACCAAATGGGAGGACCAAGGTCAAAATATGATTTCGGTTTTCCAAGGGCTTGCTGATGCACAGGATAAAACTGTTCAAAATCAAGAAGGAGTTAATGATGCTTTTCAAAAAATGAATCAAGATCCGACTGTTCAAATGAGACAGGCTTTTGCGGATTTACAAACAACATTGGCTCCATTACTAACAACTATTGCAAATTTAATTGCTCAAATTGCTCAATGGGTTTCAGATAATGTAGCTTTAACTGCTGCTATTGTTGCTATTGTCACCGTAATAGGCACCCTTGTAGGTGCGTTTGCTGCATTAATGCCAGCAGTCGGAGGACTCGTCACCGCATGGCCAATACTAGCAAGTGCGATAGGTGCTATTACAGGTCCTATCGGAATAGCTGTTCTTGCAATTGCGGGATTAGGTGCTGCATTTGTAGCCTTATGGCAAAATAGCGAAACATTCAGAAGTGGCGTCACATCTGTTTTTGAATCTATAAAATCTGTTGCAGTCACAGTCTTTGAGACAGTGGCTTCTTTTATTGGTGAAAAACTTGCTCAAATAAAGCAGTTTTGGGATGAAAATGGAACACAAATATTCCAAGCTGTAGAGAATGTTTTTAACGCTATTAAAGCTGTTATTGAGTTTGTAATGCCAGCTATTCAGTTTGTAATTGAGGCTGTGTGGGATGCAATAAAAAATATCATTGATGGTGCTTTAAATGTCATTATGGGTGCAATTAAGGTCTTTAGTGGTTTATTTACTGGCGATTTCAGCGCTATGTGGGAAGGCGTCAAGCAGATATTTAGTGGAGCCATTGATTTAATTGTTGGTTGGATGTCTTTGTCATTCTTTGGTGGACTAAAAACTATCATAACTAATCTTGCAAAAACAGGTGTAAATCTGTTAAAAGGCATGTGGGATAACATTGCAAGTTTCTTTACATCGATGGGATCAAAAGTATCATCTATAACATCAAGTTTCGTATCATCTGTCGTGAACTTCTTTAAAAATTTAGCTACTAATGCGGTTAATTCTGTAAAGAGTCTTTGGACTAATTCCGTTTCATTCTTTACAAACTTAGCAAATTCGGCAAAATCAATTATCTCTAGTATGGTTACTACGGTATTGAATTTTGTTAAAAATCTCGCTACTAATTTCGTTAATTCCATCTCAACGATGAAAACAAATGTCATTAATAAAATGACTGAAATTAAGGACGGTATGATCGAGAAAATTAAATCATTGCCATCGCAGTTCCTTCAAATTGGTAAGGATATAATTAATGGTTTGATTAAAGGTATAGGGGATATGTTTGGAGGAGTACAGAAGAAAATAGAGGCTTTAGCTGGTCTTATTCCAGAATGGGCTAAGGATATTTTAGGTATCCATTCTCCTTCTCGTGTAATGCGAGAAATCGGGTTGTGGACAGGTGAAGGTTTAGTTATTGGTTTGGATGAATCTAGTCCTCGAGTTAATAAAGCGATGGAGGACATTGGTAATGGTATTCTTGATGTTTCTAAAAAATATCAGGAAGAATACACGAATTTAATAGATGAGCATAACAGGAAAAATGAAGATAAAAACGATAAAACGTTAGAAAAAATCTACAAAATCCAAAATAATGCCGCAAAGAAAAAACGAGCGTTGACTAAACAGGAATTACAAGAAATTTCGCAATTAAGAGCGTCGTATCAAGATCAAAAGATGAAATCAGAAATTGACTTTCAGAAAAAATATAAAGCCCTTGTAGAGAAGTCTGAAAAAGAATATCTAGAAGTCATCAAAAGTTATATTGCTGATAAAAAGTCATTAGATGAATTGTCTTTATTAGACGAGGCAGCCGTTTGGGAACAATCCATTGAAATGTTTGTGGAAGGCTCAAAAGAACGTATCCTAGCTCAAAAAGAATATCAAAAGGCTGTAGAGGCAGTTAATAAAGAAATCTTAGCTATTAATAAAGACTACCAATCTCAAATGCAAAAAATTAATGATGATCTTTTGAAGGAAGAAGAAAGATTAAACAAAGAGTGCAAAACTGTATTTGACAATCGCGTAAAAACACTTATGTCATACGCTGGTACGTTTGATGCATTTAAAGTTGAGCTAAATCGTACAGGGCAAGAATTATTGGATAATTTGCAAGGTCAAGTGGATGGCTTTAAAAAGTGGCAAGATGAATTTGCAAAGCTCTCTGGGCGCAGTATCGATGATGGTTTATTAAAAGAGCTATCGGATTTAGGTGTTAAAGCCTTACCGGAACTCGTAGCACTTAATAGTATGACTGATGAACAATTAACGCAATACAGTGAGTTGTATCGCGAGAAATCGCAATTAGCGCGTGAACAAACCGAAAAAGAATTGGTCGACATGCGTCAAAACACGGATATTCAAATTCAAGAACTTCGTAAAGTTGCAGCAAGTCAACTCGATAAATTGAAAACTGAGTGGAGTTTAAAAATAAAGGAGCTCACAAGTACTACAGCAAGTGAACTAAGCTCGTTACAACAAATTGGTGCAGACGCTGGACAGGGCTTACTAAATGGTTTGGCAAGTATGGAAGGACCATTGATTTCAAAAGCCCAACAAATCGCAAATGCTATTTCTAGCACCATCCAACAAGCCTTAGATATTCATAGTCCTAGCCGAGTTATGAAAGGCTTTGGCGTCAATATTGGTCAAGGTTTAATAGTCGGTATGGATGAAATGATTCATAAAGTTGCTCAATCTTCACAAAGGCTATCAGATGCCGTGAGCAATGTACATGGATCACTTGCTAGCAATCGTGCCAAATCACAGGCAAATGCAAATTCAATTTCTTCTTCAACAACTACTATAGACAACCGTAAAACATTTGCTCCAGTGATTCATAATCACGGAGGAGCGAATGACAATAGTAGAGCATCAGAAAAAATGCTAAAACGATTAGCGTTCCAATTGAATTATTAGGAGGTGGCGACTTGATTGTAAAATCATTAAAGGCGACTAATCGTAATGGCGACTCGATTACTTTCGGTCGTCATTTTCGTTTAATTGAAGGCTTTGATCTAAGTAATTTAACAGCAGCCGTAAATTATTCGTCTTCCACAATGGATGGAGCTACTTATCAAAATACCCGTTTGGATGTGCGTGATTTTGATTTAGCGTTTTTCATCTATAACGATTATCAAGATAAATGGTGGGTGGAAGAAAGGCGTAGGGAATTATTCAAGGTTTTCAATCCAAAACAAAATCCTATCCGTTTAGATTTTGAAACAAAAGGTGGGGAGTCCTACTATCTAAATGCCAATGCAGAAGGTACTCCTAGCCTTCCACAGGGATTTGAGAATGACAATAGGGCATGGCAAAAAGGATTGATTCAATTTACTTGTGATGATCCTTTTATTTATTCAGCAATATCAACAGTTGTAGAAGTTGCGTCATGGATACCTTCATTTGAGTTTCCCCTTGAGATTGTGGAGGGCGGTATTGAAATGGGCTATCGTAATCCATCATTAATTAAAAATGTTTATAACGATGGTGATAATGAAACAGGAATGATTATAGAATTCAAAGCTTTAGCAAGCTTATCGAAACCATCCTTAATAAACGTGAATACCTATGAAACCTTTAAACTCAACACGGATATGATTGGTGGAGATGTTATAAGAGTCAATACAAATAAAGGTCAACTATCCGTTGTGATGACCCGTAACAATGTTCAAACAGATTTTTTTAATAAGGTTGACCGACTTTCTAATTTCTTAAAGTTAGCACCTGGAGACAATCTTTTTCGTTATGATGCCGTATCTGGAATCGACAATTTGGAAGTTCGAATGATATACAGAAATCGCTTTGTGGGAGTGTAATGCTATGCAAGATATTGAATTATATATGTATGATATTAATTTTAATCGGCTTGCTATAATCGACGTTTACGAAGAAGTTGAATTTAAAACCAAATATTATGGTCACTCCATTTGTTTTTTAACTGTGGAGGGCAACAAGAAAAACGCTGACTTGCTACTCGTAAATGAAGATGAATTAGAAAAAGAATTACGAATCATTGTACGTTCAGATGATCCAAACAGAGGATATGTCATTGAAACTGCTCAATTTGAAGATGAAGAAAAAACGTTAATTGGAGTTATTGCATATTCACTTAGTATCATGACAAGTTGGCGATGGATTATAGGTCAGCAGCGTTTCCAAGGGAAAATTGAAGATGTTCTAAAAGGTTTTGTTCATGCAAATTGTATCAATACATCTAGTCCTTCTCGTATCATTCCGAATTTGGTACTGGGCGTGAATGAGGGAATAAACATTTCAGCAGATGAATCATACACTCATAAGGAATTAGATATAGCCCTTTGGGAGATGTGTGAAAAGAATGAGGTTTCATTTGAAGTTTTAATGAATCACGACGCTAAGAAATATGTATTTAGCACTTTTAAGGGTGTTGATCGTAGTTCCGAGCAAGAAGCTAATCCTCATATCACATTTACTAAGGAATTTGAAAACGTCATATCTCAGTCCTATACAGACGATAAAAGTAATTATAAATCTACTGCATATGTGGCTGGCGAGGGTGAAGATATCGACCGAACAATTATAGAAGTTGGAGAGACTTTCAGCGGATTTAACCGCAGGGAAGTCTTTTTTGATGCTCGTGATTTGCAAAGTGAATATAAAGAAGGCGATACGACTGTAACCATTCCTCAGAATGAATATATAGCATTACTTCAAGAAAGAGGAAATAACCGTAAACAAGATTATCAACGTATTCGTACATTTGAAAGCGAAGCGAATCTTTACTCACAATTCAAACTTAATAGGGATTATTTTCTTGGTGATATCGTTACGAACAGAAATGATGAATTAGGTATTTTAATGCATCAGCGAATAGTTGCAGTAAATGAAAAATTTAATCGTGAGGGGTATACATTGAATTTAGAGTATGGAACAGCAATCCCAACACTATTAGACAAAATAAAGAGGGAGGTTAAATAGTGGCTATTAAAAGTGGATTTCATAATAGTATCAACGGCGACCGTAAATTCGGCGCTGATTTTTTTGCACTTTTTTTCGGTACATTAATCGCCAATGGGGTATTTCCTAATCCAAGTACAGGATTACAGGTAACTGCAAACTCAAACATGACCACATCCGTAAAGGCGGGTAAAGGATGGATTAACGGCTACTTTATAGTCAATGATGGAGATTATGTGCTAAAGCACGACAATGCAGATGGCGTATTAAAACGTATCGATCGCGTAGTTATGAAACTTAATCACGTTAAACGTGAAATTGAAGTTTTAATTAAGAAAGGGACATTTGCAAGTAGCCCTGTAGCTCCTTCATTACAAAGAGATGCTGACGCTTATGAGCTAGCCTTAGCAGATGTATTAATCAATAACGGCGCTACTCAAATTACACAAGCTAACATTACTGACCAACGATTAAATAGTACTGTATGTGGCATTGTACACGGAACAGTAAATCAAGTTGATACGACAACTATTTTCAATCAATATCAAGCATGGTTTGCTGAAACTACAGGCAGTGTTGCTGGTGAAGTAGATGCATGGCAAGCTGTACAAAAGCAAGAGTTCTTAACATGGTTTGAGTCCATCAAAGATATACTAGAGGGTGATGTCGCAGCTAATTTAGCAGCTAGAATAGCTAACTTAGAACAAGAATTTACTAATCATATTTCACCAACAGCAATAGGCGCACACAAAGCTAAAAATATTGAAGTTGTAGATGCTGATAATATTTTTACAGCAATCGATGTTGAAGGTGTATTAAAAGAACTTTTTACAAATGCCGATAGCGCTCAAAAAGGCATCGCGAATGTTGTCGGCTCACCGGCTATACCTAGTAATACACTGAGCCAATTAAAAACACATATCCAAAATGCGAAGAACAAAGGTGCGACAAATTTAACTACAAAAGGACAATCGTCTAATGGAACAGAATCCTTAGATGCACTTATGAGTAAAATCGCAAACGTAAATACAGGTAAGAAGTTTGCAAGCGGAGTTGTTACTAGCTCCACAGTCCCTTATAGTTTTTTATATGCTAATGCGGCATTAACAAAATCTATGTACACACTTTCGATAACACCAGGATTTAAGCCACTTTATATACGTGCTTGGAGTATTAACAATGGATATGTTTTTGTAACAGAATATTACGCACCTAACGACACTGGAACTGCACCAGACTTAACATATTTATCAGCTTACGGCACTAATGCACTTGATACTGAAACTTGGAGGTTAAGGGCGCGTATTGATAATGCAGGAACATCAAATATTGTAATGGTCTTACCATCACATTCACTGAGCTTTTCATATCAGTGGTTTGCAATTGGTGAATAACTAGAGAGGGATTGATGAATATGTATACACGAGGAAATAGAGTGTTTTTTGATACAATAACAGGTGGTATCTTATGGCAAACAGGTGAAATTACTTACTCTACAGACCCTATTGAACACCAAGAGGTAAAAGGCGAAATCTCTTATGTAGATTTAGAAGTAAAATCCTACGACCCGATGAAATGTTTCATATCTGCAATTAATCCCGAAACAAAAGAGCCTATTTTTGAGTTTTATCCAGTACCTGAACTAACAGAAGAACAGTTACGTATTAAAGAATTAGAAGAAGATATTTTATTATTAAAAGAAGATAGTCAAGTAGGAGGTGTTTTATAATGGTTAACCAAGTAGTAGTAAGAATCGCAGCAGATCGAATTATTAATGAAGGTCTTAATCCAAAAACAGGTCAAACATACGTTATTGACAATATTACAAATGACGATTATCGAGTAGCTGTAGAGGATTACATTTTAACGAATAGTAAGGACGTATAAACGCAGCATAAGCTAGCGTTATTTTTTATGCCTAAAAGGAGGATTACATGACAGAAAATGAACAAATTGAAATCGAACAAGTTGTTGATTTCTTAGAAGATTCATTTTGGATTCTTAATAAATTAAAACAAGAAGGTCGTTATGATGCCATTAAAGAAAATGAGCATTACAAACGGATATTAGAAGCTATAGAAGTTTTAAAAAGTGAGCACGTTGCTTTATATGAATTAATTAAAGAGGGTTAATTTTATGCCTTCCACAATTATCTGTGGAGGGCTTTTATATTGGGAAAAAGGAAGGTGTCAGATGAAAACAGACACACTATATACATCATTTATTGGCGGTGCAATGGCATGGATAGGATACCTAATTGGAGGTATCGACCACTTGATAAAAGCGTTAGTAATATTCATGACTATCGACTATACACTTGGATTTATGGTTAGTTTAGTCTTCAAGAAAACTGAAAGTAAAAAGATGTTTAAGGGCTTAATCAAAAAGACAGCTATGGTATTAATGGTCATTGCAGCTGTTCAATTAGACTCGGCAACAGAGAGTGGGAATTTTATGCGTAATGCAATGATCCTGTTCTTAATCGGGATGGAAGGTATAAGCATGATTGAAAATCTAGGGAAGTTAGGCATTAAAGTACCTAAGTTTTTAGCAAATGCTTTTACACAATTACAAATGGATAACGATGATAAAAAGGGTGATAAACAATGACTAGTGTAAATACTACATGTCGAGATATTAATGAGTTATTACCAGCCTCTCAATTAGCTTGTAAGTTATTGTTTCAAGAATGCTACAAAGTAGGTATCACTAATATCTTCATCACTGAAACATATCGTTCGCAGGAACGGCAGAAATATCTTTATGAACAAGGACGTACAAGACCAGGGTCAATTGTTACTTGGACATTAGATAGCAATCACAAATCACGATTAGCATGGGACGTTGCTGTTGGTCCTCCACAATTATTGTATGATGTAACGACGCTTAATCGAATCGGTTCTATCTCTCGTAAGTTAGGCATTACGTGGGGCGGTGATTGGATAGGTAGCATCGACCGACCTCATTTCGAGGTTAAATCAAATTGGGTTATTCCTAAAGGTTATAAGCTTGAAGGACAAGTAATCGTTCCAACTAGTAGTGCTGTAAAGGTTCAATTAATTGTGGAAGTCAATAAACCAACAGAAAAGGATGATGACAAAATGGAATTTACAAACAAGACAACTAAAGCCGCAGTACGTGACTTTATTAAACAAGCCGTAGATAAAGATATAATTAATAAGTCATGGTTAGATAAATTCGACAATGGAACAATGACTACAGGCGATTATGAAGGTCTGAAACTTATCATTGCACAGCGTAGTAACTAAAAGTAAACGCCCGTTGCCTTAATTGGTAATGGGCTTTTTTTATTTTCTCTTGCTAAATAACAAACGTTTGTTCTAAAATAATACAAACGAATGTTCTTTTCTAAGGAGTGAAATTGTATGTTGAATATAGAACAGCGTCAATTATTTCATAAATTTGTGATTTTAGATATGGCAATTCAATCATTACAGCGTGATTTCAAAGTGATAGAAAATCTTAAAATGAGTAAGGTCTACTTGCCAATCCTCGAAAAACTTCTAAAGGACATAACACAAGATTATTACAACTCTAAGAGGCTGTTAGCGAAAGATAAAATTAGGGTAGTAAAATGGGAAAAGATAGACGAATACTTTAGCGATGTACATGTAGCGACAGCTGGAAATGATGTTGTTCTTCGATATGCTAATATGGCAATCAAAACGCAGGTTGAAAATTTATTATTAAGTTACCAAAATAAATGACAGGCACTGATTAATAGAGTGCCTATTTTTTATGCAAAGAAAAAAGCCACTCGTTTGAGTGACCTTAATCTTTTAACGATTCGTGTTGTTTAAATCCTGGAGCTATTGCTTCTAAATCTAATGACTTGTAATTATCCCAATTAACTTTTTTGAATGTTTCTCCATCTATCATAATTGCTAATACTTCATCCATTTTCTTGTTTCCGTATTGATCTGTTAAAGGTGCCTGCCATTTAATTGTCGCTGAAGTAACCTCATCTGTTCTTGATAGACCTGCAAATATTTCAGCAGAATCCTTTAACATTGCACGTTTAGAACCTTCATGAGCTTTTTCATCTTTAATAATAATTGATACTATACCTTCATTTTGAGTAATTTCAAAATCATCTTTCGTTACTGATTTAATTACGTCTTCCACAGGATTCTCCTTAGTTTCAGCGCTCACAGTTTTCTCTTTATCTCCTGATTGCTCGCTAGCTGGAGTTTCTTCTTTAGGTGCAGCTTCTTTTTCCCCACCGCATCCCGCAAGTAATAGAGCTGTTAATGCTCCAATATAAAATAGTTTTTTCATATATAAAATCCTCCCTCTATATTTCCATTTTAGGAAACTTGGTAGTGAATGTACATATAAAAAACAGACAACCTTATTTAGTTATCTGTTTAGTCCCATTCCAATATATCGTCAAAGCTTTTTATTTCTAACATCTTACAAATGGTTTCTAAATGCGCTTTGTTAATTGTGTCTCTGCGATTATTTACTATTTCACTGATAGCTGCTTGTCGAATCCCTGTCATTTCAGCCAATTTTGATTGTGTGAGTCCTCGTTCTTCCATTACTTCTTTTAGTTTAATCCGCATAGTAAACCGCCCTTCACTAATTATTATCATATTCAAAATATATCAGAATATACGTTTATACGCAATATCAAATAAAAATATAAAAATTTATATTGACTATACGAATATGCGTATAATATACTGTTATCAAGAATTACGAATAAGCGTATATACGTAATGGAGGTGCCAACATGGATATTTACGTAATCCATTTAAACACAAAGAACGGAAACAAAAGTAAAGGTACAGCAATAGTAGTGGACACAGGTTATAAAAATCTAGAACGTGCTCAAAGTGTTTTAAAGAATATTGGATTTGAAATGGTTGATGAAACCAATTTCAAAAAGACTACAGAAACAGGTAGTGAGCAAAAGGCTCAAATTGTTGAAGTTCATTTTTATGACTAGGAACAACAGAAGGTGAGGTGAAAACGGTGGCATTCGAATACCTAGCACAATACACAACATTCGACTCAGTAGCAGATATGGATAAGAGTGTGGAGGATCATATGGCGGTTCATTACTACGAACTAACAGAATCAGAACGAGCTATCGTTTTCAAACTCGCTAGTCATGCTTTGGAACATCCAGGAGTATGCCATCTTAAAGCAAGTACGATTGCTGAATCATTGGAGATCAGTACAAAGACAGTTTATCGTTCGGTGAAAAAATTAGATGAGTTAGGAATCATCGAAAAAGTACCTGGCACTAAATTAAACGGCATCAAAGGGGCTAGTATTTATCGCATTTTACCTTATGTCTCATCGAGCGTGTCCCAACGAATGACAGTCGATGAAGCTAGTAATGACGTGGTTTGTCCTCCACAATCTGAGAATCAAGCATTTAATTCTTTTAATCTTTTAAGTTCTAAACAAGCAAATAATATTTATAACCTAGCGGATGAAATCGCTTGGCAAGAAGAGAAGAAAAAAGAATTTATGAACGAGTACCAGGTGATGCTATTTGATTTCATGAATAGCTTGCCATTAGCAGATAACTTAAAAGATGAATTACACAAGGTTGTATTAGCTTCAAAAGTAAATACTGTGGAAGACTTCATTAAAGCTAAGAACGTTCTATTCAAAATCGCTATGGATATTAAAGAAGGTGTGCTTACAGTTACTAGTACATTAAGAGCTGTATTCGTAGGAGCTTATAGTAAGGCTGTAGAGCGATTAAGTAGCAAGTCGAATAAATCGTTATCTATAGAAAAAACTCCACCTAGAGAACGTCGTGTACCTTTCTATAATTGGTTAGATGAAAGGGATAGCCTTCCCCAATCAAATAATAGTATATCAGGTAATTTTGAAAATTGGTTGGAATGGTAGAATAATAGAATAGATGATAAGAAAAGGAGATAACAAAATGGTCAAAGAAATACAATTGCAAAACGGTATGGTCGCGCTTGTGGATGATGAGGATTTTGAGAGGATAAATAAATATATTTGGACTGTAGCAAAAACTTCTGATGGTGTTACGTTAATTATTTCTAACAAGACACTTAATACCACTTTAGGGCGTTATATATTGAATTTAGGTAAAGAGAAAGAAAGGATGGTCCACTTAATCAATCGCAATCCATTAGATTATCAAAAATCAAATTTGAAAATAATAGATTCATCATATAAAAGGCAGTTAGCTAAAGGAGGGCGTAACACTTCTTCAAAGTACAAAGGTGTCTGTTGGAGTAAAAATAATAATAAATGGGTTGTCTTTATTAAAAAGAATGGACAGTCGAAATATTTAGGGTATTTCAAATCAGAAGATGAGGCAGCTAAAGCATACAACGAAGCTGCTATTGATTTATTTGGCCCCGATTGTTTCTTAAATGTTATAGGCCACGAAAACAAAATAGAGGATTATGATATTGAGAAATCAGCAACTAGAAGAATATCTAAAAATTATAAATCAATATATAGAGGGGTTTCATGGCACGGTGTTGATGAAAAATGGAGAGCTAGGATTATGAAGGATAAAAAGACTAACTATTTGGGGTATTTCTTAAACGAAATTGAAGCAGCTAAGGCATACGATCGCAAAGCATATGAAATACACGGCGATAAAGCAATTCTGAATTTCCCTGAAAATATCGAAGAATACAAGCAAGAAGTTAAAGGATGATACATGTGTATAGTCCAAAAATGCATGCCCACTTGGATACCCGATGCTGTGCCTGATTGAATGCCACCCTGGAATTGAAGTGGGCATATATGAAATGTAGTTGTATCAACGTTTAAACACTTTTTAAAAATGCCCGATACAAGCAACTCTTACTACGTAAGAGAACCGTGACGCTAATGAAAATGATGAAGGGATGAATGTGTGCTATTTGAAATTTTAACAACTGGACTAATGGGTGGAATTGCTTTAAAAGCATTTTCAAAACACAAAGGATTGTCTTCTAATGATTCCGGAAAGATTCAGCGGATCATGTCGCTGTCCGGATTAAATGTACGAGATGGCAAAGATACATTGACCACTCAACTTGTTAAGAAAAAACAATTTGAATGGGGATGGGAATATAAGTACAGGATTCCACTTGGTCGCTCATTCAGTGATTATGAAGCTAAGCTTAAGGTATTTGAAGACGGCTTGAACAATCGAAAGAAGAATATTACTTTCAGTGATTTAAAACAATTAGATCTTGATAAGAATCTTCTTCAGCAGCTACAAAGATTGTGGAAGGCAAAGCTGACTGAACAAAAGGAAATCGAACTGTCATATGACGGTCTGTTAATTGTTCGTGTGTATGATAAGCAATTGGAGAAAGAGATCGAATGGAATGAATCACTTTTAAAACCGGACACATGGTCGGTTCCAATAGGCTTTACACGTAATGCAGAAATGATTTTTCACGACTTTGATAAGTCAAAACACCTCATTATTGCCGGTGCTACTGGTTACGGCAAGAGTGCTATTCTAAAACTTATTACAACAACGTTAATTGATCAACAACCAAACAATACAGAGCTGTCTCTAATCGATTTAAAGGGTGGTTCTGCCTTCCACAGATATCGTAATTGCAAACAAGTAAAGTACTATTCCCGTGACCCTGAAAGCGCTGAAGACGTATTAAAAAAAGTTCAAATTGACATGCAGAAATCTTTTGAAAAAGTAGTTGATAACGGCTTTGAAGATGTAAAAGAAGCAGGGATAAGGAAGCGTCATTTCGTCATTATTGATGAAGCAGCCGATTTAGCTGAATACAAAACAGCAATGGACATTATCACAGATATAGCCCGTAGAGGACGTTCAGCAGGTTATTATCTAATCTTCTGTACACAATATCCAACCGCTCAAGTTGTGCCTTCCCAAACTAAAAGAAATATTATCGCCCGGCTTTGTTACGCGGTCGACACAGAAACAGCCTCAAGAGTGGTGCTGGATGAAAGTGGAGCTGATAAGTTACCGGATATTCCAGGCCGTGGGATTTATAAAAGCAATATAAAACGATATATTGTGCAATCTCCATTCATTACAAATGAAGTTATTCAACAACGAATCGAACCTCACATTATTCCGAAAGGGGAGCGCGTTGAAGAAACAGCTATCCAACCGAGACGAACAGATACTGTTACTTTTGAAGAAGTTTGATTTTATGACGCGTGATCAACTTGGTCGATATTTCAATTTAGGAAAGAAGCGTAATACAAATAGGGTCCTCCACAATTTATCTAGTTATTTATCTTCCATTCGAGACGGCTATGAAACGATTTATTATCTTAATAACTTAGGTCGGATTTATGTTGGGTGCGACAAGGTACGTAAAAAGGGTGGCCATGTGCAGCACACCATCATGCGTAATGAGTTCTGGCTATTCTATAAGACTCCAAGGGATTGGAAGAATGAAGTCAAAATATCGGATGGGACCACTTCAATCATTGTGGATGGCATGTTTTCACGAAATGGATTTCAGCATTTTTTAGAGGTAGATAATCTTCAAACCATGAAAGAGAATCGTGAAAAGATTAAACGATACAGATTACTAATGGATAGCCTTATGAAGCAATTAGGCTATTATCCAACAATCGTATGGCTGACCACAACCGAATTACGTAGGCAACAACTAGAGGCATCCTGTGGAGGGCTAAAGTGCAAGGTGTACACAATAAACGATATTCAATAGAGGAGGAATAAAGATGTTTAAAAAACGTATTAAAACTGAGGTAGTACCAGCGAATGAATATACGGATTTCTCTGATCGATTTGAAGGTGATGAAAAGTATGCAACATTAAGACATGTGGCCATAGCTGCATCAGTTCCAGCAATCACAGCTGTTGGCACAGGGTTATTTATGTTTAACAAATTTCAAAGCGCAATTTCCTCCTTAAACTTACCTGTAGACGTTCCGATTCAACAACATACATTAGCTCCAGTAATGGCACAAATACCTTCCACAATTCCTATTAATGCTATCCCTCAACAGACTGGAATAATCGCTGATAAGTCACTTGAAATGTTAGCTACAATATTAGATCCGATGATTCAAGTAATGGTTGCAATATCATTCCCAGTCGCTAGTGTGATTATGATTGGAGCTTGTTTCTTCTTTATGTTCGGAAATAGCGAACGTGCTTGGAATACAATTATGAACGCTGGATTAGGTTATGTATTGATTCAGATGTCACCATTATTTCTGGAGATACTTAGAGCGATTGGTAAGGCTGTTTAATAGAAAAAGACCACTCCGTGATGGGTGGTCTAAATTTATGTGTCTTACATAGGTGGAAGCGTTCCTCCACCAAC
>NZ_LDGC01000019.1:0-85613 GCF_015844675.1 Lysinibacillus sphaericus
TTGACCAGAACATTTCTTTCCAAAGTTTTTTACGAACTAATGGGAAGTCACGTTTTATCAGTCGGGAACTAGCACTCTTATACGCATTGCTGAACTTGGATAATTCTGTATTAGGTTGTGCTTTAAACAAAATGTGAACATGGTCTTTGGGTATAATCACGCCTTCCTCTGATACGCCTGATTATACAATAAGGCATGATGTGTTTAAATACTTTTGGCTAACGCAATTCATCTCCCACCTATCACTGGGCTACGCCCTGCACGTGATTGAGGAAGGAGTCTTCATGTGGAAAACCGATAAATAGGTACCTGCCGTATTTGAAATCTCCGCTGGATACCCTTCTTTACATAATCGATTTACTATATTTCTAATAGGTAGATTCGTGATATAGGCATCTACACCATCATCATAAATGCTCTCATCTACTGGTGTATAACCATCATTATCTGCTTCCCCATCTTTAATATTAATCGCAATTCGCTCTGGCGTTATTTTAAATCGCCCTCCGGCTAATCCTAATGAAATAATGATTCGTGGCTTAGTCTCAGCAATATATTGTTTCAGTTGCTGAGCGGATTGCTGAAAATCTACAGACAAAATGCGTCCTTCAATTTCATAGCCATCCATCTTTTCTCCATTTAATTTTTCTACAATTTGCATCGTTGGATTTATTTTATATTCAAGAAATGGCACAAACCCTGTTAATAATATCTTCGTCATTTTCTTCACCTAATTTTCTATAGGACGTTGCTTGATTGCCTATCCATTTTTATTTTTTGATACTACAGTAACAGAACGATCATTTTTTAATAGCCTTGTAACCATACTACAAAAAAACAATTCGCATTTTCAGTATTTTTCAGAAAAAACAAAAAAATAACCCTCTTTATTCCCTCGAAAGTATGTAAGATAAATATTTTCGTAAAAAAAAAGCATGATCTCTAAATTGCTTAGACCAAGCTCTACTTGTAAAAATATTGTCGTTATTGTTTATTCTCTTATTTTAAATGCGCAGTCGCCTGTTTCATAACGTGTTTCCCCACTCCAATATAGATAACCACTGCCGTTCCAATCAATACGAATGTCATCGCTGACCGCTCCTTTTCATATAAAAATTTGTATTTTAAAAAACTTAATCGTCCATTTAATGATTTTGAAAATCATTCTCATTAATATAATATAAATTTCCCATTAATTCGTCAAGACATACTTTCATCTTACCCATTCAACATGGTAAGATGTAGAAAAGTCGGAAAAAGGATGCGGTAAAAATGAGTAATTCGAAGTACTTTCAAACTATTTTAAATGGGACAATCCACGCTTTAAAATCGATTCTACCTATGGAGATAGACGTGAAAACGCCGAGTATTATTTCTGAACCATTTCAACAACAGCAAATGGGTGTTTTAATTGGTTTAATAGGAGATTTAAAGGGCCGAGTAATCATTGATTCGTCTCCAGAAACATTTAGTGGCATCGGCAATACGATGTTTGGTATGCCTCTCGAAGGGGAAATGTTGGAGTCCTTTACAGGGGAATTTGGCAATATGATTGCAGGAAATCTATGTACTACCGTCGGACAAGAAAGCTTAGAAATTGATATCACACCGCCAACGGTGATGGTTGGTAACACAAAATTATACGGCTTTGAAAAGGCCTTTATACTCCCTGTCACAATTCCAAGCGTCGGTCCACTGACAGTTCTTTTAACAATTGAAGAAGAATAGAGTTCTAGAATATCGGACTGTTCAATTTATACATCCTATGCCTACACATCAAATGTTTATGATAACGCCTTATCATTCTCTTTAATAATAAACGGTGAATGCCCCATAAGGCTCAAGTCTAAATTTCACATAGTAAAATTTCTCGAAAAATAATAGATTTCAATAATAATCACTTCATTTTCAACCAAAACGCGGCCATCTCAATGACTATAGAGGTGGCTTTTTTTTATTCCCTCCTCAATTTTTCACATTTTTTTCACATTATTCGTCAAGATGTGTGATTTTTTTCACATCAAAAAGAATTTTATTTATATATCATGGCAATTAGAAAGACACACTAAAAGCGAAGGAGGAGCAAAAATGGCAAATAAAAAAAAGTCAGATGAAAATTTAAAAGGTTCACTCTATGCGGTATTTGGAGTAGGAATCATTATTATCTTACTTTGGGTGTACTGCTTCGATTTGTTCATCAATCGTTTTTAACTTCTTTCAACGGGTGTCCAAACACCCACTGAAATAGAGGAACTTAGTCTAAGAACGCCACGTCCTGTGGCAACGACTGAATGACCAACTTCGTGTTGGCCCAAAGCCTCAGGCGGATGTCATGGAATCAGAAAGGAGTTCAATATAGGATGTTAGCCTAAAATCATCGCATCCATGCGATAACGGCTAACTGACCTGCATCGGTAAAAACGCCACGTCCTGTGGCATTTCCGAAATGACCGACATCGTGTCGGCCCTCACGCAGGCCTAAGCACAAAGCTGATTCTGGACGCAATTATGCCGAGGCATAATTGATTCTACTAAGAATAAGAAAGGACAGAGACATATGCACTTACATAAGTATGAGAAGTACTGGCTTGTGTTTGGAGTTACTACTTTAGTAGCATTCCTTATCATTCTCGGCATCGGTGCATTTCATCAAGGCTCACATCCGAACAATGGTAAAAAAACACTAGATTATGAGAAAGTAAATGAATTCCCTCCCTTCGATAATCCTGGTGTTCACAAAGTAGAAGGTAAGGATTGGGACTATGAAGTGGTTGTTTTAGCATCAGCATTTAATTACAATCCGCCAGAAATAGAAGTCCCTCTAGGAGCTAAGGTGAAATTTATCGCAACAAGTGCGGATGTCATGCACGGTTTTGAAGTTGCAGGTACAAACATTAATATGATGCTTGAACCTGGTTACATTTCTGAATATGTGACAGAAGTAAATAAAGTAGGAGAGTTTTTAATTGTATGTAATGAATACTGTGGTACAGGACATACGATGATGCACTCTATGCTAAAGGTGGTGGATCCAAATGAGTCTCAATAATAATTTGACAAAAGTGGATCGTCGTGATGCGAAGCTAGCAATGGCACATATATACGTGGCATTCATCGCATTATTATTAGGGGGTCTTGCAGGTTTATTACAGGTTTTCGTTCGTTCTGGTCAATTTACATTACCAGCAGGCATTGGTTACTATCAAGTTTTAACTGTACATGGTGTTTTACTCGGTCTTATTTTAACAACATTCTTTATATTCGGTTTCCAAATTGCCAGTGTTAGCCGTACATCAGGGACTTTCTCAAATGGTCAACGTCGCCTTGGCTGGATCGGCTTCTGGTTAATGACTATCGGTACAGCAGCGGCTGCAGTAATGGTTCTACTGAACGAAGCATCTGTTTTATATACGTTCTATGCTCCTCTGAAAGCTCACTGGATTTTCTATTTAGGCCTTACATTAGTCGTTGTTGGTTCTTGGGTTGGCGGCGCAGGTCAAATTTTACGATATGCACAGTGGCGTAAAGAAAACAAAGGTAGCGGACAACGAAGCCCATTACTTTCATTTATGGTTGTTGTCAATAATTTAATGTGGTTCGTGGCAACTCTAGGTGTAGCTGTTTCTGTTCTATTCCAGTTACTTCCATGGTCTTTAGGCTTTATCGAACGTGTTGATGTAGCACTTTCCCGTACATTATTCTGGTATTTTGGTCATGCTCTTGTATATTTCTGGTTATTACCAGCTTACATGGTTTGGTATGTCATTATTCCGAAGGTTATTGGCGGAAAAATTTTCTCTGATTCTTTAGCAAGACTGTCATTTATGCTATTTTTAATATTCTCTGTACCAGTTGGGATCCATCACCAATTAACAGAGCCAGGTATTGATAGTACTTGGAAATTCATACAAGTTGTTTTAACTTTCGCCGTAATCGTACCATCTTTAATGACCGCCTTCTCGATGTTTGCAATGTTTGAATTACGCGGTCGTGAATTAGGAGGAAAAGGACTTTTCGGCTGGTTAAAAAAATTACCATGGAAAGATGCTCGTTTCTTCGTGCCATTTATCGGTATGTTAGCATTTATTCCTGGTGGCGCAGGCGGTATCATCAACGCTTCTTACCAAATGAACCAATTAATCCATAATACTATTTGGGTTACAGGACATTTCCATTTAACAATTGCAACAACAGCTGTATTAACTTATTTTGGGGCGGCATTTTGGTTAATTCCGTATTTAACAGGTCGTACACTGACTAAATCTTTAAACAATCTTGGTAATTTTGCCGCTATTTTATGGGCGGTAGGTATGACAATTATGTCTTCTGCTATGCATATCGCTGGTCTGATTGGTGCACCACGTCGATCTGATTACTCTGTGTATGGTGGAGCTCAGCAAGCTTATGATTGGATTCCTTATCAAATCGCCCAAGCTGTTGGTGGCACTATTCTATTCATCGCCATCATCATCATTCTTTATATTGTGGTGAAATTAGCATGGTTTGCACCAAAAGGTGAAGAGGAATTCCCTGTTGGTGAGGTACATGAAAACGGTGGTACGACACCCGCTATCTTAGAGAATTTCAAAGTATGGCTAGTTATATTAGTAGCATTAATTTTATTTGCTTATACGATTCCAATTATCGATATTATTTCTAATTCTCCTCCTGGCTCTAAAGGCTATAAGCTTTGGTAACAATGTTTTGCTTCTTCATAAAAAAGCGATTTCTCTGTAGTAGAGAAATCGCTTTTTCCTTTAAAGCTGATACAGCTTCGTATACTTTTCTTGCAAATAGTTTGCTAAATATTTGGCGTTTAAGCCTTCGCCTGTTGCCTCTTGTAACAATTCGAACGGCTTCTTCAGCGCACCGTATTGGTGGACTTTGTCTGTTAACCACTCACGAATTGAAAGAAGCTCTCCTTTTTCCAACAGCTCATCAAAGTTTGGAATATCTTTATCCATTGCATGTTTCCATTGTGCAGCGTAAATCATCCCTAAAGCATAGGATGGGAAATAACCAAACATCCCCCCCGACCAGTGCATATCTTGTAGTACCCCTTTTGCATCTGTCTCAGGACGAATGCCTAAATATTCTTCGTATTTATCATTCCATACTTGAGGAAGATCTTTCGCCTGAAGATCGCCATTGAATAGGTCTCGTTCAATTTCATAGCGAATCATAATATGTAGTGGATATGTTAACTCATCTGCTTCAATGCGAATAAATGAAGGTTCCACCATATTAATCGCTCGCAGGAAATCAGCAAATGCTACATCACCAAATTGAGCAGGTGAATGTTTTTGCAGTCGCTCGTAATTATGCTCCCAGAACTTTTCGTTTCTACCAACAAAATTTTCATAAAATAAAGATTGAGATTCATGTATTCCCATCGACGTACCCGTTGCTAACGGTAAACCATCAAGCTTCACATCGATATTTTGTTCATACATAGCATGCCCACACTCATGGATTGTTCCAAAAATTGCTGAGCGGAAATCATTTTCATCATATTTCGTAGTAATTCGATTATCTCCATGGTTTAAGCCAATCATAAATGGATGCACACTTTCGTCTAAGCGACCTGCATCAAAATCATAGCCAAGTTGTGTTAGCATTTCCAATGATAATGCACGTTGAGATTCACGAGGGAAATGCTTAAATAATATGCTTGTATCTGGTTTATTTGGTGAATCTGCAATTTTTTGCACAAGAGAAACGATTGTTTCACGTAATTCACCAAAAACTTGATCTAAAACATCAGTCGTCATATCCGGCTCATATAAATCTAGTAATGTATTGTACGGAGAACCGTTTTTAATACCCCAATATTGAATGAATTTCTTCTGCCAACTTATAATTTCTTCTAAATAAGGTAAGAATAACGCAAAATTATTCGTCGCTTTTGCTTCTTCCCATGCTGTTTCTGCTTTAGATTGCAGAATGACAAATTCCTTATATTCTTTAGCTGGAATTTTTTTATTTTGATCGTAATCTTTTCGTACTTTCTCTACTAAACGCAGTGTAACATAATCTAGATCTGCCTTTTGCCCCTCTAGATTCGTTAGTAATTCCCCTAATTCTTCACTAGTCTGCATCTCAAATAAAGAGGCAGATAATGTTCCAACTACTTCTGAACGTTGAGCTAACCCCTTCTTAGGCGCACCCGTCCGCATGTCCCAATAAATCACACTCAGTGCTTCTCCGTAGTGCTGCATTTTTTTCACATAGTCAGTAAATTGCTGTACAGTCATGCTAACATCCTCCTTTTCACGCTACTATTTTATCATATTTTCGAAAATTTTGTATATTATGGACTTTTAGTATTTTTCTAGTTCTACTTAAATATAATATTGATTCTACAAAAAATTAAAGCTATGTCAAAAAGGATGTATGGGGATTTAGCTTCTACTATTGGATTTTCTATAATGCGTTCAGGAGATTATTTTGCTGCTGTACTAGATGAGTGGCGAGGTTACATAATTAAGTGGTTATATATCTGGTGAAAAATATTTATTGAGGAAGTAGACAAAGAGAATACAACTTTGCCTACACTGATCAAACAAGGACAATCGAAGGCTACATGCTTTTTCCCACTAAATATACTAAATGACTTTTAAAAAGCTGAATACAGAATGAAAATCACTATGTCTAGTCTTTGATTTAAAACAATTCTATACTTTATATTATTTCACTCGCCCATAATTTGTTTGTATCTCAAGTAGATAATATAGCGACGAGAACAAATACTACCAAGTGGTATGAACATAAGAGCATTTGTTAATGATAGCAACGCATGCTCTCTACTCCAATGACCAACCAGTATCCTTACAAGAAGAAACCCGAAAAACAAAATAATTCCAGCAATAGAGCTTTTTGTAGTAACGATTCCTCTAGTGTGATTCTTACGAATTTTTTCTAGTTTTCCTTTCCATACTCCTATACCCAATCCAACCATTAAACAACTGATATACATCATAATATTTAAAGGCGTTAATTTAATATTTAAAATAGTAGAAAACATTACACCAATTAACAAAACTGGTATGACCCACAATCGAGTTGGTCTAACTTGTTTCTCCTTTAACATTATAAGGACAATGACAATAAAGACGACCAAGTAGCTAACCATTTCTTTCCCTCACTTTATTTAAAAAAGTATAATTTAACCTCAAACTGAAGATGTAGTGAGCACGACCTTCAGAAAAGGAATCTTTCAATACGCTTCTTTTAAATTAGATAATAGACTATTTATTATAGCCTATTGTCCAATTTGATGGGATCAAAATTTTACCTACGTCATAAATTGATGAGGGTCGAGACTGTGAAATACGTTGGGGGATAGTTTCCGATGAACTTGAAGCAAGCGTGCATCCACCTAATCTGAAAGGAATTGTCCCCCTCACTTGAAATATAAAATTATTGATTATTTATTACCGCTGGGATTATATACTCTTTTAGTAAAGGCCATCTATCTCTCGAATTCATAATGAACTCTGAACTAATAGCCACAACCATATTCAATTTCGGTATACAACAAATCATATTGCCTCCATCCCCTATTGCTGAATATGTAGAAAGTCCATCTTCTTGCCGTAGCCACCATAAGTAACCGTAATTATTAAAGTTCATTTCCGTCGATTCTCGAATCCATGTCTCTGAGAGGACCCTAGTATGATTCCAAACTCCATTATTTAAATACAGGTAGCCAAATCGAGCCATATCACGAGTAGTTAATGTTAGTCCCCATCCACCTGTCGAATAACCTTTCGAATCATGAACCCACCCCTTAACGTTTTTCCCGAATAAATCATCAAATCCATAGGAGTTCATTTGATAATCGGGAATCTCTTTCATGCCAAGCGGTGTAAACAAATGTTCATTGGCGAACGCTCGTGCACTCTTGCCTGTACTTTGAGTAAGAATAGCTGACAATACATGTGCTCCAGCAGTGGAATATTTAAAAGCACCTAAATCCCCGTTTTTGCCCATTATATCAAGTGTATACCTTACCCAGTCCTGTTGCTGACATAAAATATCTAGTGGTTCATGCCAATCCTCAAATGGATATGGTACGGTCATCGTAAGTAAATTTCGTATAGTAATCTGTTGTTTTTGCTGATCAGCGGCATCAGAAATATATTCAGGGAAAAAATCAAACACCTTCTGTTCAACGCTTTTAATATATCCTTTATCAATAGCTATGCCTATAAGTGCAGATATTACACTTTTTGTTACAGATGCTACATGGTGACGATCGTTAGGACCTTTGCCATTAAAATATTTTTCGTATGCTAAGTTACCATTACTAATTAAAACAATGCCATTTATATTGTTATAATCATTTTTTATCGTCTGCTCTAGCTTGGAAAGCTTGTCATTATCCATATATATGCTTTCAAGCTTTACTGATTGCCAATTTATTGTTGTTTGCATAAAAACCTCCTAAATTTCATTTTGTCATTTTTTCTTTACAGGAAAATATACCTCAGTAACATAATCCTCATGGGCGTTGGCTTGACTTGGGTCTGTTACATATATTTCATATGGTGGCGATATTAGCTCATAACCTTCGTTTTCAACCCATTTCATCAAATTAGCATAGACAGAGGACAATTCCGGATAAGCCCCCTTTAAAACAGATTTAGCACAGAGGCTACCTGGCAAATCTCTCGTTCCTTTGACAGACTCTGCTATTGAAATAGCGAACTCGGTATCATTGCCTGCAGGATTAAATTCAGGGCTATGGTAAATCGTCATCGGCTGCCCAAGTAAAGTGAGCTTCTCCTTCGCAATCTTCTCATATAGCTCGCTAAAATGATTACCATATCCAGATGCATAGTCATCATTACCCATTATCAGTCTCTTATAAAGGATATTCATTGGCTTTGTTTCAACAAGCTGTACTTCGATATCGTCAAGGTACGACATGATAGGTACTCCCTTTTCTAAGTTTGAAATATCTTGACTTAATTGTTTTACAAGGAATTCAAAAGCCTTTAGTTTTTCTTTAATTTCATTTCTCTTCTGATTAAGCACTGAACAAAGCATTTCTTCGGACTGATCCTCTTCTAAAGCCAACATCGTTTTAATTTCTTCAAGAGAAAAATGATAGGATTTTAAACGATTGATATAGAGCATCCTTTTTAGTTGTTCAATAGAATAATACCTATAACCGCTTTCAGCATTAATCTCATCTGGGTTAATTAATCCAATTTCATCGTAATATCGAAGTGTTTTTGTAGAGACACCACATATTTTTGAGAACTCTCCTATTGATAACAAAAAACCACCTCACTCATTTATTTGTTACTTGCTACCATTCATTTATACACCTTCCCCTAAGGACAAAGTCAATCAAGACTTATGCTTTATTCTTAAAACTTTTCTTGACCGCTTAGTACAAAAAAGATATTCTAGTTATGTAAATGAGAGGAGGATCAATGTGAATAAACGAGGCAGACCCCGAGAGTTTGATTATTCCTCAATTGTAGATGTCGCCATGAAAACTTTTTGGAACAGAGGGTATGAGGGGTGTTCTACACAGGATTTATGCAGTGATACTGGACTTGGGAAAGGAAGCTTATACAATACTTTTGGTAGTAAACATGAACTGTATAAACAAGTATTAGAACGCTACCATGAGTTTGGAATTAAGGCACAGCAGGAATTATTAAATGCTCCAATTGCATTGAAAGAACGCTTATGTAATTTTTTCGAATGGGCACTAAAGGAAGATTTTGAGAATATTGATCAAAAAGGTTGTTTATTAATTAATGCCAGTGTGGAGAGAGCAAAGAATGACGTAATGGTTCAAGAAATTTTCTCACGGCATGTTGAACTTCTTAAACAAGCAATTGAAAAAGTAATGGCGGAAGGATTGCAAACTGGCGAAATTTCAAAAGGGCAAACAGCTGAGGAATTAGCTAGTTTATTTTTAAGCAGTTATTACGGGTTCCGTGTTCTTAATGTTTCGATGCAAAATCGAATGCTGTCTGAACAGATTATGAACGGAACATTAGAATCTATATTTGGCGCTTAGTGCGCTCTTTTTTAGCATCATTTTTGTACCGAACGTTACAATAATAAATTTAGGAGTGTTTTTTATGCCATCGATTATTTATTTACTAGCTTTAGCGATTTTTTGTATGACTACATCTGAATTTATGGTTGCAGGTATGATGAACGAACTTGCTCTTGCATTTCAGGTTTCCGTATCTTCAATCGGGTATTTAATTACTGCTTATGCAGCAGCAATGGTAGTAGGAGGACCTATTTTAACTGCATCTCTTCTACGATTACGCAGTAAACAAGCTCTATTATTTTTAATGTTTGTATTCTTGCTTGGCCAGTCACTTGGAGCAATTGCTTGGAACTATGATAGCATGATGGTTTCACGTATTATTACTGGTATTGCTTCATCTTCAGCATTCGGTATTGCCATTTCCTTTTCTGCAACATTGGTTCCTCCTAATTCAAGGGGAAAAGCTGCATCTATTGTACTTGCAGGTTTAATGATTGCAACAGTCATAGGCTTACCTATAACAACGCTTGTCTCGCAAAATTTTGGCTGGCGTATTAGTTTTGGGTTTGTTTCTATTCTCGTACTAGTTTCCGGGATTATGATTCAATTTTTACTACCCTCGTCGCCAAACAAATCGGTATTAAACTGGAAAGACGAGCTCATAGGCTTTAAAAATATTCATCTTTGGGCAGCGTACATAACTAGTATGTTTATTATAGGTGGTACGTTTGCAGCGTTTAGTTATTTCACCCCTATCTTTACAAATATCACAGGCTTTTCAAGTGCAAGTATTCCATATTTACTTGCTCTCTATGGTAGTGCAACAGTCATTGGGAATATAGTGATTGGCAAGTTTGCTGATAAATATACAATGGGAACACTTTTGAGTGGATTGATTATTTTAATCGTAGCTTTGTCTTTATTTGCTTTAGGAGCTGAGAATAAATATATTGCAGTTATTACAACTATTTTTATTGGCTTCACTGGTGTTGCAATGAATCCAGCTATGGTGGCGAGAGTGATGAAAACAGCTAATAATGGCACGATGATCAATACCATTCATAGTTCTTTTATTACGCTTGGTATTGTTATTGGTTCATCACTAGGTGGCATAGGTATTAGTAATGGATATGGCTATATATCACCGCTGTGGATTGGCGTTTGTTTAGCTATCCTAGGGTTACTATCATTATTCCCATATTTACATAAAAGGAAGGAAAATTAATGGGTACTGCATTACATGTGTTCCGGTGACAATCAAGCCGTTTTTCAGCAGGTGTGTCTAAACATTCGCTCTATCATAAATTGCTCAATTTGAGTTGTATATACCAAAAAAGCTCTCCTCAACATTTTCACGATCAAGGAGAGCTTCTACTTTTATATAAATATAGGGGAATTTTACTAGCTTTTAAGCGTAATGTTCGGTTTCCAATCAAACATTTTTAAGAGTTTATAACAGATATATAGTTGGGGATCCTACATATCTTATTACTGCAAAGCGTCTTTAAACATTTTGACAAATCGTTAATACTTGTTTTACGGCTTCTGCTGACTGATGAAGCGCCGTTTTTTCTTCATTTGTAAGGTGTAATTCGATAACTGATTCAATGCCATTGCCACCTAATATTGTCGGTACACCTAAAAATAAATCGTGATAACCGTACTCTCCTTCTAATAAGGCAATAGAAGGAATTATTTTACGTTGATCTTTCATGATGATTTCGACCATCTGTGCACAGGCAGCAGCTGGCGCATAATAAGCACTACCATTGCCTAACAACCCAACAATTTCTCCGCCACCTTTACGTGTACGTTCTACAATTTGCTGCAGTCTGTCTTGAGGAATCAGTTTTTCTAATGGGATCCCTCCAGCATAGGAATATCGAATTAAAGGGACCATTTCGTCACCATGTCCACCTAAGACGAATCCTGACACATCCTCTGGGGCAATTTGCAGTTCCTGTGCTACAAATGTATTAAAACGCGCTGTATCTAACACACCTGATTGACCAATGATACGATTTTTTGGAAAGCCAGTTTCCTTATAACAAACATAGGTCATGGCATCGACTGGATTGCTTAATACAAGAACTATGCTGTCTGGAGCATAATGTTTTATTTGTCTAGATACTTGTTGAATAATTTTTGCATTCGTCGCCACTAAGTCATCCCGACTCATACCCGGTTTACGAGGAATACCAGCTGTAATAATGACAATATTAGCTCCTGCTATATCCTCATAATTACTCGTTCCTTTAATAAAAACATTAAACTTTTCGATTGGTCCTGTTTGTAATAAATCTAGCGCCTTTCCTTTTGTCGGATTCTCCGCTTCTGGAATATCTAACAGGACAACATCTCCTAGTTCTTTTTGTGCCAAAAATAAACTTAAAGTTGCGCCAGTTTGCCCAGCACCAATTACAGCAATTTTACTTTTTTGAAAAGACATTATGCCTCACCTCGTTGATCAGCAGCAGCTGTTTCCGTCGTTTTTTTAGCACGTGTTGATGTTGTTGCTGGCTTTTTCTTTGGTGCTTCTGGTCCTTTAATCATTTGAAAAACATCTTCATCAGGTCTCGGAATTACATGAGCGCCTAATAGTTCTCCAACACGCATTGCAGCGGCTTTTCCAGCTTCTACTGCTGCCTGGACAGAACCAACATCACCTTTCACGACGACTGTCACAATCCCACCATCAACGAACTCTTGCTTGACGATTGTTACATCTGATGACTTAATCATTGCATCAGCAGCTTCATAAGAGCCTACTAATCCTTTTGTCTCAATCATTCCAATAGCGCTACTCATTCTCTTCACCTCTCATAACTTCCGTAGAATCAATAATACCTATAACAACTGCATCGATAGGCAATGGATTTTCTTTCATAATATATCGTGATGATCCACCACTTGTAATAAGCACATCATCGCCGATTCCTGCCCCGATACGATCTGCTGCTACAATCTCTGAACGAATCGGCTGCTGTTTGGAGTCAATTGGTTGAATAATTAAAAGTTTTAAGCCATTCAACCCTTCTTCCTTACGTGTTGCCCATACACTGCCTATCACTTTTCCCATTTGCATGAACTTCACCTACTTTATCCTGAATGGACTTTTCTAATTACTCCGAGCGAATTGTTAATGTCTTATTCAACTCTCGTATTTTGTCATAAGCCAATGCCGTGACAATCGTGTTTTTAGGAACAACAATTTCTCGCGCTTCTATTTCAAGTACTTCTACTTGCGAAAGTAGCTTCTTATCAAATTGATAGCTGGATGGTCTTTCAGCTTGTTTTAAAACTGGAGGAATTTCTTTGACTTCCATTTGTTCGTTAGCTTGTACATAGATAATTTCTGCAAGTGCACCTTGTTGAATTAATCCTGCATTTGCTTCATCTGTATCGATATGCATCTCCAATCGATAACGATCCGAAACACGAATAATTACATTGGATAAAATAATCGGTCTTATACCTTCTACTTTAATTTGTACCGATTGTCCATCCGCTACTTGGAACCGAGCGCTATCAGCTGGCGACATATGAATATGCGCTTGCGCAATAATGAGTCCTTCATTTAGCACGACGCTGCCTTTTGGACCAATAAGTGTGACAGGGCTGGAACCTTTAATATCTCCTGAAATTCTTAACGGTGGCTTCATCCCTAATTTCATCGCGTCTGTCCAGCTTACTTCTACTTGAGATAATGAACGAGCTGGGCCTAATATTCGCACCCGCTCAATGGAACCCTTAGGACCAGCAATAACAACGGTTTCCTCTGCAGCAAACTGTCCTGGCTGTGAAAGTTCAAACTTGGGTGTTAATTGATAGTTCTCGCCAAAAAGCTTCTCTACTTCCGCTTGAGAAAGATGGACATGTCGTGCTGAAACACCAATAGGGATTTTTCCGTTATATTGAGAAGAAGGTTGTTTTTTTAAAACTTGCTGCAATACTTCTTCGACAATTTTTTGGACTAAATTTTCCTGCATCGAACCTCCTCCTTACGTTAATAATCTGATAATTTCCCCTTGTGCTTGCTGTTCAATAAAGCCTGCATTCGCTTCATCTGTATCAATATGCATCTCCAAACTAAAATCGTTTGACACACGAACTACAACTCCACGAAACGTCACAGGTCGCTCACTTTCTACTTCAACAGATACTAATTCATTATTTTGTACGTCCAATGCAATTGCATCTTCTTCCGTCATATGAATATGTGCCTGTGCAATAATAACTCCCTGCTTAATTATGATTTCTTGTTCTTGATTGATTAATTTGATGCCTGCTGAACTTTCGATATCTCCCGATTGCCTTAAAGGAGGGGTTAATCCTAGTTTCATTGCATCTGTTCGACTAATTTCCACCTGTGTTGCCGCTCTTACAGGACCAAGTACACGCACATTGTGAAGAACACCTTTTGGTCCCTCAATAGAGACACGCTCTTTGGCTGCAAACTGTCCTGGCTGTGAAAGATCAAAATCCTTCGTTAGCGTTGCATTTGGACCAAAAAGTGCTTGTAAATCCTCTTCACTGACATGTATATGACGAGCTGAAATGGCCACAGGAAATGTTTTTGTCGCTGTTTTCACGTTAGCCACCTCTATATCTTTATTACTGTTGAAAATGAATGAGCAGGATGAGGCATAATGTGTAGCATCCTGCCCTTCTAATTAGGTTGTTTTATCCGTCGTTTCGGGCGGGCCTTCCGTCGTTTCAATGGTTCTTTCCGTCGCTTCGGCTTTTCTTTCCGTCGCTTCGATGGCTCTATCCGTCACTCTGGCGATTCTTTCCGTCGCTTCGTATTCTATCCGTCGCTCTGGAATTTCTTTCCGTCACTTCGACTTTTCTTTCCGACGCTTCGTATTCTATCCGTTACTCCGGCGATTCTTTCCGTCGCTTCGATGGCTCTATCCGTCACTCTGGCGATTCTTTCCGTCGTTTCGATGGCTATATCCGTCGCTCTGGCTTTTCTTTCCGTCACTTCGACTTTTCTTTCCGTCGCTTCGTACTCTATCCGTCGCTCCCGCGGTTCTTTCCGTCGCTTCGATGGTTCTATCCGTCACTCCGGCAGTTCTATCCGTCGCCTTTATTTACTGGAGATGAAATTAAGCTTCTGCTTTTGGTAAAATTAATTCTAATTCATGGTGTGGGCGTGGGATTACATGAACTGATAGAAGTTCTCCAACACGTTGTGCCGCTGCTGCTCCTGCATCAGTAGCTGCTTTTACTGCTCCTACATCACCACGAACTAATACAGTGACAATCCCGCCACCAACATGCACTTTTCCTACTAAGTTAACGCTAGCAGCCTTCACCATTGCATCTGCCGCTTCAATTGCTCCTACTAATCCTTTTGTTTCTACCATTCCTAATGCTGTACTCATTTGTCATTCCTCCAAATTATTTATTTTGTAATGTTATTTGTTTTAATACTTGATCAACAATTTGTTGAACCACTGCTGTATCTAGCGATGGATCTTGTGCCTTACTATTTTCTACTACTGGTTTTGTTAAGAACTTTGGTTCTGGCACCTCTACATCTTTAATGCCGTATGCCATACGTTTAATATTCAATAAATGTCTCGCTGTAATGTTATCGGACGTAATATTGCCACCAAACGTGCCACATCCTAATGTGAAAGATGGTGCTAAACCTGTAGTTCCTCCAACAGCGCCAATCGATGATAATGTATTGATCACAATTCTGGACACTGGTAATTCAACTGAAAATTGCTCAGCTAACGCTGCATTTTCTGTATGAATCGAGCATGTATGTCCACGTCCACCGATGTTTAGTAAATCAATCATCACCTGTTTCGCTTCTGTACTGTCCTCAACTGTGTATAACGCATATATTGGGGACAGCTTTTCCAGTGAAAATGGAATATTTTTTCCAATCATTATTTCCATACCAACAAGTACTTTTGTATCTTCCGGCACGGTAACGCCGATAGAATCTGCTAAGCAAGCTGCTGACTTGCCTACAATTTGAGGATTTACTTTTCCCGGGACAGGAGAAATCAACTTCTCCATCTTTACCTTCTCTTCATCACTCAAAATATAAGCATTGTTTTTCTTTAACTCTGATAAAACTTGCTCAGCAATAGCTTTATCTACAATAATTGACTGCTCTGTAGCACAAATCGTACCGTTATCAAAAGACTTACTTTGAACAAGCTGGCGAACAGCTTTGAATATATTCGCCGATTTTTCAATATAAGCTGGAACATTCCCTGGTCCTACACCGTAAGCCGGTTTGCCTGAACTATAGGCTGCTTTTACTAACGCACCCCCACCAGTTGCTAATATTAAGTGAATATCGGGGTGCTTCATTAATTGCTGCGTAGCCTCCATGGACGACAGTGTTAAACAGTGTAACAAGCCTTCTGGTGCTCCCGCTTTTTCTGCTGCTACTCTACAAATCTCTAAAGCTTCCTTTGTACATTCAACTGCATATGGATGTGGGCTTAGAACAAGACCATTTCTAGTTTTCAATGAAATAAGTGTTTTAAAAATTGCTGTTGATGTCGGATTTGTCGTTGGGACAATGCCCGCAATTACGCCAAACGGACTAGCAATCTCTGTCACTTTTTTCATTCGATCGAAACCTACGACACCGACAGTCTTTAAATCTTTAATATCTTCATAGACATCTCTAGAGGCGACCTCATTTTTCATCTTTTTATGATTAGGAACACCCATCCCTGTTTCCTGAACGGCCAAATTTGCCAAACGTTCTGCCTCTTTAAATGCGGCATCCGCAACAGCTTTGACGATATGATCTACTTGCTGCTGTGAATACTGCATATACGCAGCCTGTGCAATATTGGCATGTCTCACGGCGTCTCTCATTTCTTGAATGGCTAATAAATCTTTATCTAATGTGGCCATAAAGACCCACCTTTCTAAACAACTGGATTTCTTGTTAAATTTTCAATCGCTTCTCTAAAAGCATTTGCAGCAGCTTGGCAGGAAGATTGGCTACCACTTACTAAACCGCCACCGAAATTGGTTTCAGATGGTGGACCAAAGAAAACCTTTAGTTCTACATCTGCCGCCTTTAATGCAGCATCTAAACCAACAACAGCTTCAAGTGGCGGTGCAATTAAATAAGCGAGGGCTGTTCCAACCTTAACGTTTGCTAGCTCCGCCAAATACGTGCCACAGCTTGCTACAGTATGTGCAAAAAGAGCGTGGTTTTCATTTTGAAGGATCGCTTCAAAATACGTATCAAACTGAATTTTCTGCTGAATCGCATCGAAACCACTGCGTATTTCATCGGGCGAGCTACCAGCAATGATGCCAATGACCTCGCCAGATAATGGCCCAGATGCGTGTGCCGCTCCAGCATAAAAGCTTTTTGCATACACAACATCAACATCTGCTTTTTTCGTAGCTTCGTCCAACGCTACATAGCCAACATCATCTATTGTTAGAGTGACGAGTCCAATGCTATTGTGATATGGCTTTAAATTTAATTGCTCCGCTAGTTCACGATTTACCCTTGGAATGACTTGCATTGCTAAAATTTCTGCCATAATTTTTTGAGGATTCATCGTTTGTCCCCCTAACCTTCTTTTGTCACAAGACCTACTCCACTAGCCTTGTAATGCAATATTTTTTGCACGACTGTTCCTAAATAAGCACCCGCCTCTAATGGTGGGATACCACCTTTATGAATGTTCGAAACGACCATTCGATCAGCTTCTACGGTGCCAATTCTAGGTTGATAGCATATATAAGCACTCATTGACTCGGCAGATACAAGGCCAGGACGCTCACCGATTAAATAAACGATCACTTCCGCTTGTAAAAGTTCGCCAATTTCATCCATAAGAGCAACTCGTCCTTTATCAATATAGAAAGTAGTTCCTATTTCAATATTCAAATTACGAAGGCTTTGCTGTAACGCTAAGAAAACATCTTGCACATTTTCTTCAATCGCACTTGCACTTAATCCGTTAGAAATAATGATTTGTACCTTTGGATTTTTTTTACACTTCGATTGGATAAGTGTCTTTGCTTCATCTGATAAACGGCGACCTAAATCCGGCCTAGTAATGTATTCTTCCTTATCTGTCACTCTTGAAGTTACTTGAAAGACATCGAGCTTTTGTAGTAGCCCTGCTGTCACTTCTCCATAAACTGCATCTACTGCCGCTGCATGATCGAGTCGGAACTTTAACCAAGTTTTTGTTTTTGGTCTTGTCCCCGCTCTACCAATACCTATTCTTGCAGGTGTATGCTTTTTAGCAGCTTGTACACTTTCAGACACTTCATCCTCTTCAAATTTAAAGGCTGTAATAGGTACTGAAGTGTAAGTCGATTCATCATTACTTGCGCTGTAATATGATTGTTCATGATTACTTGATTCAGCATTATAAAGCTTAATTAATGGTTCATTTGATTGTACTGTTGTGCTCGGACTTACTACTTCATTAGCATAATTAGCATTAGCTACCGTATCGTGAAACTTAATAAGTGTTTCCTTTTGCTCTTCTGTTGGCACAACTGTGTCAACAGAAGATTTGTCTGACGTATTATTGCTCATCTTTTCCATTACGAGCTGTGTAATCATCGATACTAATTGTTCATTCAATGGATTCACCTACCTTTCAAATATAGATAAATCGCCAGCTATTGCAGATAGACGACCATTTTCATAAATGCCCATTTTTTCTAACCACGCTAGAAATGCAGGTGCAGGTTTTTTACCAAACGTTTGAAGTAATGTAGCGACATCATGGAAGCTCATTGACTGATAGTTCAACATGACATCGTCGCCCATTGGTGCAGCTATAATAAAGTTGACACCAGCAGCTGTTAATAAAACACTTAAATCTTCAACATCATTTTGGTCTGCTTTAATATGGTTTGTGTAACAAATATCAACGCCCATTGGAATGCCGTGCATTTTGCCCATAAAGTGATCTTCTAGTCCTGCACGTATAACTTGTTTGTTATTGTATAAATACTCAGGTCCAATAAAGCCAACTACCGTGTTCACAATATACGGATTAAAATGTCTAGCAAATCCGTAATTGCGCGATTCAAGTGTTACTTGGTCAATACCCATATGTGCCTCAGCAGATAGCTCCGAGCCTTGTCCAGTTTCAAAATAGAATAAGTTCGGTCCAGTTCCTGTTCCTTGCTTTTTCACAAGCTCCTCTGCTTCTCTTATTAGGTCAGCAGAAATACCAAACGAGCGATTAGCAATTTCTGTTCCAGCAATACTTTGGAAAATCATATCAGCTGGTGCGCCTTGTTTAATGGCTTTCATTTGTGTTGTAATATGCGCTAACACACAGTTTTGTGTAGGTATCGACCAATCATTGATAAACTCCTTTGTTGCTTGCAATACTTTTTTCACACTTTCAACTGAATCATCTACTGGGTTAATCCCAATGACCGCATCACCTATACCATAGGACAAGCCCTCTTTTAATGAAGCAATAATACCGTCAATATTGTCTGTTGGATGATTCGGCTGTAATCTTGAGGAAAGTGTGCCCTTTTGTCCGATCGTACTATTACAAGTTGACAGTATTTCCACTTTATTGGCCGCATGGACAAGATCTAAGTTGGACATTAGCTTTGTAACGGATGCAATAATTTCTGAATTCATGCCCTTGCTTAAGCGTTTTAATTCCCTGTCGCCTGTGTCATTGGTTAAAATGTATTCTCTAAGTTGCTCGATACTCCAGTTTTTAATTTCTCCATAAATTTGCTCATTGATATCACCTTCAATAATGCGTGTCACTTCATCCTCTTCGGGAGGAACTAATGGATTTTCTCTTATATCTTTCACTAACAGCTCACTTAAAACGGCCTTTGCCGCAATTCGTTGCTGTACCGATTCAGCAGCAATTCCAGCTAACTGATCTCCTGATTTTTCTTCATTGGCCTTGGCCATTACATCCTTCAATGATTTAAAATTATATTTTTCTCCACCAAATATCACCGATAGATTCACATTCATCCTCCTTACTTTGAGTGAAAAGCAAGTGTTTTTACAACGACTGGGACAACTCCAGATGGCAGTACTTCCCCTATGTCAATGTAATCGCCTGTTTCCACTTTGATTTGATCGATGCAAATGATGGGAACTGTTTGATTAATCGCTTGTATCGTTTGCCCAATAACTTTTGCATAATCTGATTGAATGACTATGATAATTGGTAGTTCCTTGGAGCTTATCGTCGCTAAGTGTTTCAAAATAGCCTCACATAGAGCATGGACATCCTGGAAGCTTAAATAGGGTAACTGGCTAAAATAGAGTGCAAACGGAGTGCGATTCTCCTGTATAGAAAATAGAGCATCGGCTCGTGCAACCGCTGTTTTTACCGCATAGTCGAATTCTTGGCTGTTCGTATCCATATGACAATCGAAAACAGGCACATTTTTTAAAGGCAATACCTCTGCATCTACCTGAATCGTTGCACCACTAATCTCCGTTGTTTGAGTACCCGCACCTGTCACAGTTGCCCGCGCTGTTTCCTCTGGTTTTAACCATAAAAAGGATTGTAGCTGTTCATACTGCAAAAGACTTTTTGCCAATTTTTCACCAATATCATCATACTGACGGTTTGTACATTCATTCTCATAAATACAAGAGGCTACTCCACCGGAAAAAACGACTGCTTCAACGGGTTTATCCCAAGTTGGCAAATGTCCTAACAATAATGGATGCTGTTCGTCTGTTAATTGTCCGCTTAGCGTCTTTGTTACTATATCCACCATTTCTTGGATTAGTTGTGTGACACGTACATCCTCTGCTGAATCACCAAGCTTTAACGGGTTTGACCATTTCTCCATAAGTTTTATAATGGGCGGTGAAATCCACTGGACCATTCCGTTATGAAATTCTATAAGTCTTCCACCGACATGCAATGTACACGTACCAATTACTTCTCCGAATTGCATTACCGCAATATTTGCAGTACCACCACCGATATCGATGTTAGCGATAACTTTGGCAGTATTTTTAGAATGCTGTAAGGTACCTGCGCCTTTTGCTGCAATGATGCCTTCCAAATCGGGTCCAGCAGTAGCAACTAAAAAGTGCCCGGCTGTATCTGAAATCGCATGAACAACCTCGCTTGCATTTTCCTTTGTGGCAGATTCGCCTGTAATGATAATGGCACCTGTTGAAATATCTGCTGGTGCAATTTGGGCCAATTGATATTGCTGAAAAATAAATTGCTCAATTTTTTCCATGTCGATAATCTCTTTATTGATAAACGGCGTTCTAATAATTGGACTTTGATGCAAAACCGTTTTTTCAATAATTTCTATGCGTGGCACATGCGTTACACCTGCAACGTTTTTCAACAGAAAACTACTGACAACCATCTTTGTTGTACTTGTACCAATATCAATGCCTGCACTATAAATTTTTTCTGTCTTCAACTTACTCTCCCCTCTCGCCACTACGGGCAATACATGAGATAAGGACTATCACGATCCTTCACAAACTGACGAATTTCTTCGTCAGTTTTGAGCTGAATAAGTGGCGCAATAAACTCAATACCAAGCTTTTGCCACGAAGAAGTTTTCACAATAGGACCATGCGTCATGACATTTTGTAATAACGTTATTGCTCTTTCTACATCTGCATGGGGTGCATCAATTTTTGTAATGACACCAATTTGTATTTTGGGTATTCCTAAGCTAAATTGCGGAGGAAAAACACTCTTTGATGAGGTGGCATCCTGCAAATAAATCACATGTGTCACTTCAAGCGATGTTGCCATAATGTTTCTGTAATACATCGGATTTTCTATATATTCTCCGGGTGTATCAACTATCCAGTCATCATATACGAGCGCCTGTGTTTTATTGGCTTGTCTTTCTTTCCCCAATAACGCATTCATCAGTGTCGACTTACCTGCTTGCACACCACCTATGATCATTACTCGATTTTTCATACGGCACATCCTATGATTTCGTTATTTTTGATGGCGTATAGCCTAGCATCTCTGATAGAAAACGATTGATCTCTAACATCGCCATTTCAACCTCGGAGACACTACCAACAATAACGAGACTGCCAGTAAAGCGATCTAAAAATCCTAGTCTTACATTTGCTGCCTTTGTTGCTAAATCCCCTGCGATAATAACTGTCTCACTCGGTGTACATGTCATGATTCCCAGTGCACCTGCTTCTTGAATGCCCAGCTTTTGAAACATATCAGGGTCAGGGTTTGCGATTAGATGACTTAATGTTAGCTGCTTTCCTGGCACAAACTCCTGAATAAACCGTTTCTTTTCTTCACTCACACGTTATCACCTCTTTCAAGTTTTTTAACTAATCCAGATATTCACCTTCTTTAATAATTCCTGCCTTGCGATCCTCTTGTTCTAGCCTTAGAGCTGTTGGAACAGAGAGCTTATAGGCTAAAATAATAGCGATCACACCCGCTAAAAACTTACCAGTAATAACAGGTAAAATAATTGTCGGCTGGAAGTTAGCCGTAAACGATAAATGATCTCCTAGAAGGAAGGCTGAACAAACACCAAAGGCAATGTTAATAACCTTATCTTTCGGTGGCATATGTCGAACGAGTGTAAACATGGCTAAAATATTGGCAATCGTCGCTAAAAGACCTGCGCTTCCTACTGATGATAAGCCTAATTTCCCACCTACTGCTTCTAAAGGTTTCGATGCATATTTTCTAATTAAGTACACCATTGGGAATGCTCCCGCTAGCATAATACCGATGTATCCAGCTGTTTCAAGTGCACGGAATTGATCGACTTTATCTGCCATGATCGGATCAAAGCCCCATGCACCGAAAATCTTTGTAAAAATACCTGTAAAAATTTCTACAATCGAGAACACTAGCACAAGCTTGATAGCAGCATCCATCACACGTCCAAAAATCATGAAGCCTTTGATCATGCCATTTGGAATTAGCTTGAGACCTAACGCAATTAACACGACGAAAATAAATAAAGGCAATAAATTAATTAATATTTGTAAAACTGAAATGGCAAAAACATATGTTGGTGCAGCTGTTGTACTAATCACTTCACGAACATCTGTATTAAACGTCACAATCATGATGGAAGAAATAAATGCTCCGATCGGGATTGTTAATACACCCGCCATAATACCTAAAGCCATATATTTATGATCTCGCTTATCTAACATGGCAAGTCCCATTGGAATAGAGAACACGATTGTTGCGCCTGACATAAATCCAACAACTAGAGCCATAACCCATCCTTCATAAGACTCTTTTAATGCATTTGCTAATTGGTATCCTCCCATGTCTGAGGCTAAAATTGTCGTTGCTGCAATTGCTGGATCAGCACCAATCAATTCAAAAATCGGACTAATAAAATGACTTATAAACCACGTTAAGTAAGGTATAGCAGCCATGATCCCTGCAGCAGGTACAAAAATATGTCCAACCGTATGAATACCATTCATAAACTCTTTTCCGATTCCATATTCAGCATCTCGAATTGCTCCGATTGCCCCTAAAACTGCACAAATCATAATAATATAAACGATCACCGTTCCTACCATTGCCATCCTTCTCATCACCCCTTTTATTTTTCTGTTTATAAAAAAAAGACGCATTTAAAGAGGAGATCTCTTTAAAGCGTCTTTGCTTTAACTATTTACTTGTAAAGTATTGATAATGCGCCTTGCAATAAGCGCCATTTCCTGTTGAGTCTGCATACTTTCACTTCGAATTTTTTTATAAGCTTCGTCCTCACTAAGGTTCTCTGACTTCATGAGCAAACCTTTTGCTCGTTCGATTATTTTTCGCTTTTCTAATTCTGTTTGTTTATGCAGCAATTCCCCGTTTAAACGGTTGAACTTATCAATCTGGTGAAATGCCACTTCCAATGCCGGAAGGACATTCTTCTCAGAAAACGGTTTCATAACATAGCCTAAAATATTATCCTGCTTCATGTACAGTAACAATTCTTTTTCACTATAAGCTGATATAAAAAGCACTGGTATACCGAGCTGCTGTTCAATAATTTTACTTGCCTTTAAACCATCTAGCTTTGGCATTTTAATGTCCATTAAGATTAACTGTGGCTTATGTGTAAAAGCCAACTCAATTGCTGATTCTCCATTGTTCGCTTGTGCTACCACTTCGTAGCCATTATCCTCTAACATAAACTTCAAATCAATTGCAATAAGGGACTCATCTTCGACAATCATAACTTTCCTAGTCATTTAGGATAAATACCTCCTCACTTACAGGGAACTGGATATGAGTATGTGTACCTTGTTCACTAGGGATAATTGAAAATATGCCGGCTAAATCATGTTCAACAAGCCTTGTTATAATCTCCATTCCAAACGATGCCTTCACCTCTTGCATCCCAACGCCGTTGTCAGAAATATGAAGTGAAATAGAAGAAGCATCTTTTTCAAATTGGATATCGATTGTTCCCTCTTCACGACCAATAAAAGCATATTTCAGTGCATTTTGCAGTAGCTCACAAATGATTAATGCGAGCGAAACAGCTTTTTTAGAATGACAAAATAACTGTATATTATCGTGATGAAAGGTTAATTGAATAGATGATGTGTTGGATGTGCCAACCATTTTATGACCAATCTTTTTAGATAACGCGATAACGTCTACTTTCTCTTCAGCGTTATCCTCATTTTCTAAAATAAGTTCATAAACAGATGAAATACTATATATACGATTTAATGCCTCTTGAAAAGCACTCGCACTGGAAGCTGACAAGTCATTTCGCATTTGTAAGCGCAATAGACTCGTAACTGTTTGTAAATTATTTTTTACTCTGTGGTGAATCTCTCTTATAGCGAATGTTTTCATCATTAATTCATTTTCTTTCAGCTTAAGCTCTGTAAGATCATGAATTATGAGAAGTGTCACTTTATCATGTTGATCACGAATAGGAATTTTCTTCACAATAAAGGATTTACGATCAATCGTAATTTCTAAGAAAAAGACATCATCGCCTTTATCATAGATTTCTTGTAAAAAAGGTAAAATTTCATCCAAAGCAACGTTGTCAAAACGCTCAAGTCCGGATAGCTCCGATATAAATCGGTAGCCTGCAGGATTACTATAGATGACTTTGTTTTCATGATTTGTAAGAATAATCGATTCCACTAGCAAATCAGAAACAACTGGAATCGGTTGAGAGTTCGGCTCAACAATATGCTCAATTAATGCAAAAGGCATTTGCCTGAAATCCTCTTTAGGTGTTGTTTTCATTTCCACCTTTTTTTCCTGGATTAACACAGCAATAACTTGTTGTTGGTCATTAAAGAGAGGGACAACGTTTTGTTCAACCGTTATGCCTTCCTGAGTGATTGCTCTAGTCATTGACGATTTTTCTTTATTTTTAAAAGCAGCAAATACTGCTGGCTCAAAGCTTTCAAAGACAAATTTGCCAATTACAGATTTTTCGTATAAGCCTCTTTCTGTTTTTGGGAATGCCTCTGCCACAACAATTGCATGTGGCAAGTTTTCCAGCATACAATCTATGAACATATAACAATCTGTCAACTCAGCATAATACGATAATGTAATTTCAAGTTCTATTAACTTCTCTACATCTGTTGCAGATAAGCTCGTATATTTCCGACACAATGATTGAATGTTCGACAGGTTCATGCCCCCTATCACAGAATAATTAAATATTAAATTCGATTATTCTAAAATTTCTTGTCATTATTATAAACCTTTTGCAAAATTATTTTCAATAAAAATATTATTTATTTTATTAATTTTCATTGCATTACAAAGAACTATATCGCTTAAAAGAGAAATATTCAACACTTTTTTCAAACCCAACATTATCCCAAGATAAAAAAGTTATTTTAATATATAAAAAAAGCGAGAATGCAACAGGTGCAAACTCGCTTTTTTCTACTTTATTTCTGGTGTAACAGCTAATATATCTTCAAATGTTTTACGCTGCTTTGCCTCTTCTTCATTCATTAAAATATGGATATCTCCACGGTCGTTTGAAGTACGAATTAAACGCCCCATTCCTTGCTGTAAACGAAGTTGCATAAATGGTAATTCCACTTCTTCATATGGATTTTCTGCAAATGTACGTTTCGCATCAAATAATGGATCGTGTGGAGGGAACGGTAAATCAAAAATAATAACCCGTGTTAATGCCTCCTCCGGCAAATCTAGACCTTCCCATAAATGATAGGAGCATAATGTTTTGATTGTGCCTTCTTGGAAATCACGAACAATTCCTGACAGTTCGCGATCCCCTTCAAACGCTACATACATTCGTTCCATAATAGGTAGTTCCGCTTTGAAATCTAACATTGCTTGTTTTGATTTAAATAAAATTAAAGTTTTTTTACCGTCACGTAATAGCTGTTGTACCCGCACCGTTTTCTCCTTTTGAGAAAGTTCATGTAAATAGATTCGCATAACTTCTTCATAATCAAATGGAGAAGGAACAGAAAACGATTGATAATCACGAATTCCTAAACTATAGGCAATATATGAAAAATCTTTTTTCACTGATAAAGTTGCTGAAGAAAATATGATTGGAAGTTTTTTAGAGAATAGTTTTTCTGCTAAAACTTCTGTGATAAGACGTGGCATAATGACAAGCGTTTCTTCCCCATCAGTTTCCTCTAACCAATCTACTGCATCTCCCTGCGCTATAAAAATACGTAAAGAAGCCTCGTATTGTTCTAAATACTCCTCAGCCATATTTAATTCATACTCCGGAATCATATACATTTCAGATTCAAAGACAAATTCCTCAAGTAATGTTTCGACATCTTGAATAAGTTGTTTCCCGTATTTCAATAGATTTGGCGATTTGTTAATACGTTTACGCTCTTCTTCAGAAGCGACTAGATCGTCTCGTAGTTGGTCAAAAAATAGCTCATGGTCATCTTGTAATTTTTCCATCACATATAATGTACGTTCTCGCACACCATCTACCATTAAACGCTCTAACAATTGAACAATAGTTGTCGCCTGTACTTTATACGTCATTGCTTTTTGTGCAGCATATTCTAATAAATGACCTTCATCTAGCACCATCATTGATACTTCTGGCAATAAAGCTAATTGCCCTTCACGTTCACGTGATTCCTTTGTAGCTAAATGTTCCATCAAAAAATCTTGTGAACAAATAATGAGGTCCGCTGATTTACGATAATGTGCACGATGTAATGTTTGACCACATCGATTACGTAGGTCACATACTGAACACTGCATAATCGAGTTGTAATTTACTTTTTGCCAATCTTCATCACTGACTGTTGGATAATTGCTTCTTTCACCATAAGGTTGTATTGCAATCATCGAACCCTGTGCATACACTCCATCAGGTATAGAAAACGAAATATCATCAATCCATTCATCAGTTTCGACTTTCTCAGCTTCTTCAAAACGCTTTAAGCATAAATATTGGTCACGTGACTTAGCTAGGCGGACATCGATTTCAAGTCCTAACGTTTTTTGTAGCTTATAAATATCGCCGCCCTCTTTTACTAACTGGTCAATTAAGGTTTCATCAGCACATGCGATAAGGGCTGGTTTACCAGTATAGCGTGCATAAGATACAGCTGGTAGTAAATAGGCAATTGTTTTACCAGTTCCTACCCCTGCCTCTGCAAAAAGCACGTTTTTCTCTTTTAGGGCCTGCTCGATTTGATAAGCCATAAAGATTTGCTCATCACGGCATTCAAAGCCCTTTTCAGGTAATTCATCGTAAAGGACGTCCCCCATCCAGTCACCTAATGACTCAAAAAATGAGCGGTCCTTCGTTAATACAAATGGTAAAGATTTACGCAATTGACGCTCCCCCTCTAACTATCTGGTCCTATTATACGCGACGAAACGGAAGATAAGAAAAAATCTTATCTTCCGTTATCATTCGTTAATCTCTTTTAGACTTTTGTCCCCAGAACTGGTAATAATTCGTTTCAATAAAGCCATTGAATAATTTACGTTTCTTTGTCGATTGACGACCGTACAGTTCCTCAAAGTTTTTCATTGAGGATAACATGTACACAGACCAAGTCGGATTGTTTTTCATGACTTTTCCTAAATCACGAATTACCTGCTCCACGATCTCAATGTCCCCAATACGCTCCCCATATGGTGGATTACCAATCATAACACCATCTGTTAGCTGTGTTGTAAAATCACGTGCTTGCATTTGCTTGAACGTGATCATATCACCAAAGCCCGCTTCTAGTGCATTTTCTTGTGCAATACTCACCATGCGATGATCGATATCAGACCCGAAAATTTCTAATGGTTGATCATAGTTCGCCAAGCTATCAGCTTCATCTCGCACTTCATCCCAAATTTTTGCCTTCATCCATGGCCATTCCTCTGAAATAAATTCACGATTATAGCCCGGTGCAATATTTTGTCCAAACATTGCTGCTTCTAAAGCAATTGTGCCCGAACCACAAAATGGATCAACGAACGGTCGGTTTGGATTCCACTTTGAAATTTGTACGAGTGCCGCTGCTAATGTTTCTTTTAATGGTGCTTCACCCTGTGCTTGACGATACCCACGCTTATGCAAGCCCACACCCGATGTATCAATAGTAAGTGTAGCCACATCTTTTAAGATTGAAACTTCAATTTTATAAGTTGCACCAGATTCATCTAAAAATCCTAAGCGCTTATAATGCTGTTTCATGCGCTCTACTATTGCTTTTTTAGTAATAGCTTGACAATCAGGTACACTAAATAATTTTGATTTTACAGACTTCCCCGATACTGGGAAAGCTGCATCAACGGGTAAGTATTTTTCCCAAGGTAACGCTTTTACACTTTCAAACAATTGTTCAAAAGATTTAGCCGGAAACTGACCTACAACGATTTTTACTCGGTCTGCTACACGTAGCCATAAGTTTGTTCTTGCAATGGCCGTCTCGTCACCTTCAAAATATACTTTTCCGTTATCGACTGTTGTTTCATAGCCTAGAGCCTTTACCTCTTGTGCCACAATCGACTCTAATCCCATTGCAGCAGTTGCTACTAATTTATAGTTTGCCATACACTAATTCCTTCCTTGATGTTCAATTTCCCAATACTCCAGAAACTCCATAAGTTCATGAAGTGGTAAAGGTTTACTGTAATAATAGCCTTGGATTATATCACAGTTCATTTTACGTAGTATATCCACTTGTTGTGCTTGTTCTACACCTTCAGCAACAACTTTCATTTTTAAACGATGCGACATTTGAATAATCGCATCCACTACTGCCTGTTTTTCATCGAGTGAGCCAATATGCTGAATAAAGCTTCGATCGATTTTTAAATAATCAAGGGGAAAACGAACTAAATAACTAAGAGACGAATAGCCTGTCCCAAAATCGTCAATAGAAATTTTAAAGCCCATTTTCTTGAGTCGCACAAGCTTGCTAACCGTTTCATTTGCGCTGTTCATCACTGTTCGTTCTGTAACTTCGATTTCAAAATTATTAGCAGGTGTGTTGTAACGCTCTAATATCGCTTGAACAGAGTCTAAAAAGTTTTGTTGCTTAAAGTGAATGCTGGAAATATTGATAGCAACTGGAGTCTTATAGCCATATTGACGCATCTCTATAACTGCTTCACAAGCTTTTTCTATAATTACTTCGCTCAAAGGTATGATTAATCCTGTTTCCTCCGCATAAGGAATAAATTCTGCTGGAGAGACAAATCCTAGACTTTCACTTTTCCAGCGAATAAGTGCTTCTACCCCTTGTATCTCTTCATTTTCCATAGATATTTTAGGTTGGAAGTGCAGCTCAAAATCCCGGCTTTCAATGGCTCTCCGTAGTTCCGAATCTAATAATAAAACACGCTGAGAGTCCGTCTTCAATTCATCAAAATAAAATGCATAGTCGTTAAGGCCATTCTTTTTTGAATAAGTCATCGCCTTGTCAGCACAATGAATCAATTGCTCTGTTGTTTCACCATCAATTGGATACATACTGATACCAATACTTGTAGAAATAAAAATATCTTGGCCATTAATATTTAAAGGTTGTTCAATAATACCTATAATTTGTTCAGCAAAATTTGCAGCTTCTTTAGCACTTTTTACGTTTGTCAACGTAATAATAAACTCATCACCGCCATATCTAGCGATGATATCTTTATTTTTCAACAAAGTTTTTAAGCGTTTTGCTACTTCTACTAAAATGGTATCTCCAACAGCATGACCTAACGTATCATTAATTTGCTTAAATCGATCTAAGTCTAAAAAATAGACTGCATGCTGTACTGAATGAGAGATAGAAGAAGTTGATTCTAATAAATTATCCATTCTTTCAATATAAGCAAATCGATTTGATACTTCCGTTAGTGAGTCCGTTAACAATCGCTTTTCTAGTTCATTTTCTACGATTTTTCTTTCAGACAAATCTGAGAAAATGCCACAGTAATTTGTAATCTCTCCCTCATCGTCAGCTACACCGACAATTGTTAACCATTCTGGATATACGTCTCCGGTTTTACGACGATTCCATATTTCCCCCTGCCAAATGCCTTCTTGTCGTATCATTTGCCACATATCTAAATAAAATTGTAATTCATGTACACCTGACTGTAGAACGGCTGGTGTTTTTCCAATCACTTCATCACGTTTATAGCCAGTTACAAATTCAAATGCAGGATTGACCAATTCAATTCTTTTATCTTTATCCGTGATCATAATACCCTCAGATACATTTTCGAAGATCTTTGTCAGTAAGGCAGTAGGATATTTGGAAATCGAATTTAGCTTCTCCAGACTATCGTTCACTCCGCTCATGATTCCGCTCCATCCTATCTCTCTTTACTACCCTCATTTTTTAGAAAAGCGCTTTTGCGCAAGTCTACTCGTATGTAGACAATATGTACATCGTTGCGATAAAAGTTTGATCTAGATGTTTGTTTCGAATCGTAGCGACAGAGGCATGACCAACAGTGTACAGCCTTATTCTCAAACGTATATCGCGCATGTTTAGACATGCTTCAAAAGTAATTTTTTCTTACTATAGTCAAAAGAAAAGCTCTCCACCAAATTGGAGAGCGCTTGTCATTTCATAATAAGCATCAAAAAATTCCATAAGCCATGTTTTGTTCCCGAGTACTCAAACAGCTATCGCCTCGTACGACCGGGTAGTAATCATCTATCTACAGAGCGAACTCTGTCCCTCTATCCGTTCAATTCCTTTTAGAGAGTGCCCCTACCATAATTTGGGTTTCTCACTCGTGGGGTTTACCTCGTTCCACCTTGCATGTTTCCAAGCAAGCTACGTCACTGTGGCACTTTCAGGAAGTTTCAACCATATCATATAGACTTAGGTTTTCCTTCCGCCGTCAGCTTTTACAGCTGCCTTACCTTATTTTTTCAGTAAGCACGAACACTACGGTCATCTCAGAACCGTGCGAGCATGGACTTTCCTCTACGACGTCTAGCGCCGCAGCGATTACCAGAATTTCATGATGATAAAAAGATTATACTAGAGTTTTATGATAAATACAACATTATTGACAAAAATTTATTCGTACAACTTACTACCGAAGACGTGTTTCTCTAAATTAGAAAGACGTTTTAAAATATCAAAGTTAGTCGTACCAGATGTCGATGCGACAGGTTGTCTCTTAGGTGTATTATCAATTTCTTCTTTTAACTGTTTATTTTCTTCACGAAGTTGGGCCACCACTTTTTCGAACGTTTCATAGTCTTGTATTATCTCATCAAGAAATGAATCGACTTCTTCTACATTGTAGCCTTTAAAGTTTTTCTTAAATTCCTTTTCAAGGATCATTTTTGACGTTAATTTAATATCCATTCACATCGCCCTTCCTCACACTACGTCGTTTCATTATAGCATACTTCATCTACTTCATCACATTATATCGTCTGAAAACATCAAATGTAAGGCAAAACTTGTCGTTTCTTGCGCTTACCCGGGAAATTATTTCTTATTTCCTAACCTGAGCAACCTCTTCTCCCAAGAAATCCTCCATTTTTGCTTTTGTTCTACTCTCCATTGCTCATTCTTCTTAATTAAATTTATACCCTCTTGCGTATAATAAAGGGCTTGGTCATAATCTTTCATTTGATGCTCATATATCATAGCTAGCTGTTCTAATACGTGCAACTTTTTTCGTTGATCAACAAAATGTAGAGAAGCCACAAATGCATCGATCGCTTCACTAAACTTTTTATTTCTTTTATGCTGTATGGCCAAATAATATTGTGCGTTTCCCGCTTCAAGTGCATCAAATTGCGTCGTAACTTTCTCTAAAACCTTTACACTCTGCGAACTCTCTTTTAAATCGGCATACCACTTACCAATATTCGTAAAAGTTTCGGCCGATTCTTCGCTCGTCTCTTCAAAAAGCAAATTTGTAGAATGGACATAAAGCGTAATTAGTGAAAGTAAATCCCATTCATTATGAAGAAGGACTTTCATCAGTGCATCTGGAACACCGCTTTTAATGGCATCTAAATATATTATAGGCGCAAGATATCCAGGTATATCTCCAATGCGGGAAAAACCAAGCTTCTCTTCTTCCACAGATTTTAATTTCATTCGTTCCATATCATTTTTCCATAAACGCTTCGAACTATGCAATAAATCGATTTGACGTTGTGTACGTAGCTTAGGTAATTCTTTTTGGTGGAGCGTCCAACGTGTTTCAAGTTGTGGCCAGTCGAAGCTTTTTCCATTGTAAGTAATAACCGTCGCATTTTTTTGCCAAAGCTTTGATTCAAAAAGTAACGCTGCTTCATGAGCAGGATCCGCTAAAAGATATTGAGTTAAAATAAAACTTTTATCTTCCTCTGACACTTCTAAAAAACCTAGAAGAAAAATTTGTGTGCCTACACCCTTTAAGCCAGTCGTTTCCGTATCAAAAAACAATATTTTTTCATTCATTTCTAATGCATATGGATGTTCGAACTTTGCCTCTTGCCATTTTACTAATGCATCAAAAAATGACTGCAATTTATAATGACCGTGCTGATAACTAAATGGATAACGTACTTGCCGTTTAAAAACAATACCGAATTCATTTTCTACAACTGTCAATCCCGCCTTTTCCCACTGCTCTATATAGCTTGGAGGTACAGGTTTTTGAAAAGTAGGTTTAGCCTCTTTTTTTATAGTTGTTGTCGTTTTTTTACCGAGCATTTTTTTCATTTGTAAAATTTTATTTTCGTAAGACATTTTACCTTCACTCATTTTCTGCATTTTTTATTGCTAAAACTTATAGTATTTTTTCTTCACTTACAGCAATCATAACTCATCTTTTACCTTCTACACAAAAAGACGGGAAAAGTAGTAAGGCTAGACGAGTGTCTTGTCACTTTTCTATCGTTTCAGAACAACTTTCCGCAGGTAAATTTAAATGGTTTTATATATGAAGCCTCGGTGGATGATGTGGTTATACGGTACAGTTAGGGTGTTTTATAATACAATGAATAATTAAATATAGCGAAATTGGACACTTTATTCGCACAACCGGATCAAGGAACATAAAAACAAGATATTCAAATTATCAGCACACATGCATAGGAAAAGGAAAAATAAATTAAGAACTGGGAAAATTAGGAGGTTTTAGTATGCTGAACACTTCTTCGAAGCGCGTTATCGCATTAACAGTTGTTACACTCGTAATCTTTTTATCTTTGTTATTAATCATGAATATAAAAAAAACGATTCCAAAGGTTCAGGTAAATGCGAATGAAATTACATTTAATACTCCCGAGGAACTTGATGCTGCGGCAGATCTCATTATTATAGCATCTCCATTTAAAGAATTTATGGACCGTGAACACAAAGTAACATTTTTTGAAGACGGTACAATTCAAGACTATTATACTTTAACAGAAGTCCAAGTTGATAAAGTTATTAAAGCACCTAACAACTTTCATCTTTCCCAAAATAATACTATCAAAATTATTGAACCCGTTGGAATTGTAAAGCGAAGTACAGGGAAGAGAAAGCTAGTCACCAACGATTATGAAGAGCTCAAGGGAAAAAGTTCTTACATTATGTTTTTACAACAAAACTCAATGGGACAGTACGCAATAATTAATAATAATTTAGGTAAATTTAACTTAGATAATAAAGATCCTTTAGATATTGGCGAAAAAAAATCATCAGAGGCTACGAAGTTTAAAGATGATGTTCTCCTAAAATATTCTATCGACTAGATAAATACCCTAATAAAAGATTAAAGCCTATACTCAAAATTTAATGAGTACTGAGCTTTGAAGATTAATAGATAACTTACTTATTGATATCTATTTTCTTTCATCAAATACGAGAACGAGAACTTTGATTAGATCATTGCTTAAAAGATCTCTTCCACACGAAAACTAATATTCGCATCAAAACTATGTTAATATAACCCAATAAGTAGTATAATAATTCCATATTTTATTAATAGGAGGATATTTATGAAGAAATTAGTATTATTTATTACAATGTTGTCTTTGTTTATGGCGACATCCTTAACGGCCGATGCACACCCAGGTCGTCTTGATAGTAATGGTGGTCATAACTGTTCTAAAAAATCTCAAGATAAAGGTCTTTGCTCAGGTTATCATTATCATAATAAAGCCAACGAGCCAGTGCCTTCTACCAATATAAATCAGAAAAAACCAACACCTCAAAGCACACCAGAACCAGTGCTTACAACTGTAGATGTATATATCAATAACGTTAAGCAAAATTACAACCCAAGTGCTTATATTAAAAACGGAACAACTTTAGTTCCTATGAAAGCTATTTTTGTATCACTTGGTGCAACAGTTACTTATGACAATGCAACTAAAAAAGTGACTGCACACAAAGATAATAAAAAAATTGTCATTGGCATTGGAAATAAAAAAGCTTACGTTAATTCAAATGGCGTTACGACTGCTATTAATTTAAATCATGCTGCTGAAATTTATAAAGGATCAACTATGGTGCCTTTACGTTTTGTAAGCGAAGCATTAGGTGCAGGTATTACGTTTGATGGCGCAGTGTATATTACAACAAAATAATTAGTATGAATCGCATGGGGCAGCATATTATTTCGTGCTGAGTTTTTTTACCTTTCTAGTTACTCAACATTGCAATCTCGTAACCGTAAGATGATCCTTAAACCGATAAACGAAGAGGGCTTGAGGAAATAAATTCCTTAAGCCCTCTTTTTAATTTAATTTTGATTAATTTGATTTAAGATCCGAAGAAGTTCTATTATCCTCTTCTTCCCTTCCTGCAAACTGTCTTGTGCTCCAATGCATGATGGACACCCAGACTCACAAGGACAATTCGAAACATGCTCTAAGGTTTTGACTAAAAGACTTTCCCATAAGTCATAAACCTTTTCACTTAAGCCGATACCACCTGGATACTTATCATAAACAAAGAATGTTGGCATTTCATTATGTGCAGCCTTAACTTGTGGGACAACTATGACATCGCTGCTATCACATTGAATGAAAATCGGAATAAAAGCATTCATCGCATATGCAGCTCCTGCCATAGCGTCTGTTAGTTCCGCCTCTGACCACTGTGATGTATTTTTGAATGATAGCCACGAAGAGCTTGTATGCATTTCGTCTGGTGGTAAATGAATTGGACCCGAACCTATATTATCATGATTTCCGTTGAACTTTATTTTTTTAAATATCGTTGCCTGTGCGACTAAGCCAACATCACCGAAGCCAATAATGCCACCCTTATATTCTCTGCTCTGATCTTCTTCTAGCACCTTCATCTCAACTGCTAGATTAGCGTCAGTATAATAATCGACATCTACTTCTCGTACATACGCCTTCTTCTCTTCCCAATCAAGCTTTTCTACTTGAAATTGAATGCCCTGATGCAAATAAATAGCCTCTTCATGTAACAACGTCATCGCACTATGACGATCCATTTCACCAATAACCTTTGTTTGTGCAGGGACAGTCATATCAATGATTACAACATTTTCTTGCGAAGCAGAACGAAGGCTAATATCATGTGCTGGAAAACGGTCACTCATCCAATGCCACTTCTCACTCGTTCTAAAAATAACGCCTTCCTCCGCTAAATAGTCAAGTAACTCCTGAATCTCATATTCACCATACGTATCATGCGTGGAAAATGGTAGCTCAAACGCTGCACATTTCAAATGATCCATTAAAATTAACATATTTTCAGGATAAATACGCGCTTCCTCAGGTGCACTACCAAGTAAAAAGAGTGGATGGTTCACTACATATTGGTCAAGTGCGGCTGATTGTGCTACATAAATAATTAGCGCCTCGTCCTGACGACGGCCAGCACGACCCGCTTGCTGCCAAGCACTTGCGATATTTCCTGGATACCCTGTCATGATACATGCTTGTAATTGGCCAATATCGACGCCTAATTCTAGCGCATTTGTACTCACTACGGTTTGAATAGTACCGTCGCGAAGCCCTCGTTCAATAACACGTCGCTCAGAGGGTAAATAACCTCCACGATAACCTCGCACCGATTCATCTAAAAGCTTATTGCGTGTAAGCTCCTTTAAATACGTCACAATCATTTCTACTCGCACACGACTTTTGGCAAAAATAATGGTTTGAATACCTGCTGTATATAATCTTTTAGCGAGGTCACTCACCTCCAAAACAGCACTTCGACGCACGCCAAATGTTTTATGGACGATCGGTGGGTTATAAAAAAGAAATGTCTTTTTCCCAACAGGCGCTCCAGAATCACTAATTAAGGCATGACTTTCATTTGTTAAAGCTTCTGCCAGCTCTTTTGGATTTTTAATGGTTGCTGATGTACAAATGAAAACCGGCTTACTACCATAAAACTCACAAATACGCTTCAGCCTTCGAATAACATGCGCAACATGTGAGCCAAACACACCTTTATATGTATGCAACTCATCAATGACGATATACTGTAAATTTTCAAATAGTGAAACCCATTTCGTATGATGTGGCAATATCCCCGAATGAAGCATATCCGGATTTGTCATCACAATATGCCCTGCCTTACGTACTTTTTGACGAATTCCTGGCGCAGTATCCCCATCATACGTATAACTTAAAATTTCTTCGCCGCTTTGTTCGATTAATTCATTTAAATCATTTTTTTGATCCTGCGCTAAAGCTTTCGTTGGAAATAAATAAATAGCGCGTGAATTTTTATCTTCTACTATTTTTTGAAGTACCGGTAAATGGTAGCAGTATGATTTTCCAGACGCAGTTGGTGTTACAGCAGTAAAAGAAACACCTTCCATTGCATAATCAAATGCCTGACGTTGATGAGTATACAGTTGTTCAATTCCTCTTGATTGAAGAGCCTTTACAAGTGAAGGATGTAAGTTTGCAGGGAAAGGTGCATATTTAGCCTCTCGCCCTTCAAGCGTTTGCCAGTGTGCTATACGTTCCTTCAATTCCTCATCATATCTCCACTCGCTCAACAGTTCACTAATGGTCCTTTTTTTCGATAACATCTGATTGTGTCTCCTTCACTACCCGTTCTAAAATTTCCAACGTATACGAGGTTGAATGAATCGCATCTAAAAAACGCTTTTTACTTGTTTCTTTATAAAAGGATTGCACAACAAATTGCTCCATCGATTCTGCCGCTGAAGCAATTTGTTGTGTATGCATATATTTTGGTCGATTTTTTTGAATCCACACATTCGCTTCTTGTTGCCATTCTTTTAAAAGTTGGTGAATGATATCTGCGTGTGGCTTAACCTCCTCAAAAAAGTCAGGAGTACGATCCTCCTCACGCATTTGCCAGAAGCGTGAAACACATTTTTCACATTCATCTATTAATTTGGAAGTTTGCTGTAATAATAACAAATTTCGCACCTCTTCTTATTCAATTAAGGCTCATCACCAGAATGGGTGGATTTCCGTTCCAACTGGGCACTTGCTTAGGATTTGATAAGTCGTTTGGGCATTAGTCACACTTTGTTCCAATATAGGTGCTCTATAACACGGCATACGTTTAAAAAAATGTCTCCCAAAACCTTTGGCGATGAGCGTTAAAATATATTTTTATTATTAGGTTGGTACTACTTAAAATACAGATTGATCTACATTAATATAAACGCATAATCTCATTATAAGCTAGTTTCGAACCTGCTATTTTAAAATTCATCTACATTTTCGTTACACAGTCACGAAGTCTTTATCACAAAACGTGATGCTTTTTAGCCCTCGTCCCACTCACATCTTTGACCAAGGAGTCCCCTGTTTCAGTAAATGTCTAATCAAACATATCACTCTAGGTGACAAAAACTGTATGAAAAATGCTCATATTGAGTTAGTTACACTGCATATGAGATAAGTGTACCAAAGTCTATCATTTTTCACTACTAATAGGCGAACAAGCATTCTTTACTTGCCAGTTCTTTTCTGCTAAGCTTACTTTCTGGCTAACAGATTTGAGCTGCTCAAAGAAATGCATACTCTGTGCATTGTTTTCCAAAGACACTCTTGTTAACAGTAATTGATTGACCAGATCCAACTGCGCAACTAATTGTTTTAACTTGTTCAAAATAACGCCTCCTTTGCTTTAATTTATGTATTCCTCGTATGTATAAAATTACCTTCATGCGTGACAAAATAAGCGTAAGTTAGCTGAAAGAAGAAGTATTTCGATAAAAAGTTGAACTAGTCTATTAAATTCCCTTGTCTTGAAACTTGGAATCAAATAGAGAAGTTAGCGTGGAATACCGTATTTTCTATAAATCCGCTTAAAAATTTCATCAGTTTTTTTGGCGATTCGCGTGAAAGAGCTAATTAAATTACTTGCTATTTTTCGACTTTAGGAGGCGAAAATTGCCCAAAGATTGATCATCTGCGGGTAAATTTAACTATAAAAAATCTAGCGTCAATCATACTATTAATGGAAGTAGAGAACTGCTACTTAATCGTGGTAAACTATTGTATAATAGCAGTATTATAGAGGGTGAACTAAATGACAATTCGTTATCCGAATGGGAAATTGTATTCCCCCAATCCTACTGTTCAAAAAACGGTAAAAAAGGGGAAAGAAAAAGATTTTTCTTTTAGTAATCGAGGAAAAACACTAGAAGATGAAATTGATGAAGCAAACGATTATTATGTAAAAAGACGACTTGCTATCATTCATAAGAAACCTGTTCCCGTGCAAATCGTCAAAGTAGAGTACCCATCACGAAGTGCTGCAGTTATTCGTGAGGCTTATTTTCGAACACCGTCAACAACAGATTACAATGGTGTTTGGAACGGGCGTTATATTGATTTTGATGCAAAGGAAACAGCTTCAAAGACCAGTTTTCCCCTAAAGAATATTCACTTACATCAAATGACACATATGCAGCAAGTGACGGAACAAAATGGTGTGGCCTTTATTATCGTTCGTTTCTCGGCTTTTGAACGATATTTTATCTTGCCATACGATGTTTTACAAAAGGCCTGGCTAGCGATGGAAAACGGTGAACGTAAATCGATCCCCTTTTCTACTATAGAAAAGGAAGCTTTTGAAATTCCTACAAGCTATTATCCACGTATCGATTATTTACCGATTATCCAACAGCTCATTGAAGCACAAAGTCATGGTTCTGAAAGTGAGGAGATAGTAGAATGACTGAACGTCGTCCAACACGCGGTGAGCATCAAAAAGCTCTCGCTCAAAAAAATAAAAAAAGCGCTCCGAAACCATCGAAGAAAAAATGGTTTAAGCGCATTACACTAACACTTGTAGCAATTATGGCTGCTTGTTTTATTGGTGGTGCTGGGTTATTCGCCTATTACGCAAGTGCCGCACCTGAATTAGATGAAAACTTACTGAAGGACCCCGTTTCTTCTGAGTTCTATGATAAAAACGGTGAATTATTTGCCACAATTGGTGCAGAAAACCGTAAATATGTAAAATATGAAGATATACCTAAAGATATGGTGAATGCAATCCTTGCAACGGAAGATGTACGCTTTTTCGAGCACGGTGGTATGGACTTTTACCGCCTTGGTGGAGCAATACTTGCTAACTTCCGTGATGGCTTCGGGGCACAAGGGGCCTCTACATTAACACAGCAAGTTGTTAAAAACTCATTTTTACAAAATGAGAAAAAATTAAAACGTAAAGCACAGGAAGCTTGGCTAGCCTACCAATTAGAACGTAAATATTCAAAAGAAGAAATTTTTGAAATGTACTTTAATAAAATGCTGATGTCAGGTCGTGTTTATGGCTTCGGAACAGCAGCTCAATATTTCTATGGGAAAGAACTAAAAGATTTAGATTTAGCTGAAGAAGCATTACTTGCAGGTTTAGTACAGCGCCCAAATGCTTACAATCCATTAAAAAATCCTGAACTTGCGGAAAAACGCCGTAACACCGTTCTAGGATTAATGTATCAACATAAAAAAATTACAAAAGCCGAGATGGAAGAAGCAAAGAAAGTAAACGTTACAGCCGGTCTAGCTGACGATGCGACACGCCAAAAATTTGCTGGCTCTAAATATGATGCCTTCCTTGATGTCGTTATTAATGAACTAGAGGATAACGGTGATGGTAGTGCAATGGCAGAAGGTATTAAAGTTTACACAACACTTGATCCGAATGCTCAGCAAATTGTTGAAAATATTATGAATGATAACAATAACTTCCCAACAGAAGAAATCCAATCGGGTGTATCTGTTATTGATACGAAAACTGGTCAAATTCAAGCAATCGGTGGCGGACGCAATTACGGGGCTGAACGCGGTTGGAACTATGCATATGACTTACATCATCAACCAGGTTCAACTATGAAACCATTACTAGATTATGGTCCAGCAATCGAAAATTTAAAATGGTCAACAGGTCAAACACTTGTGGACGAACCAATGAACTACACTAATACGCGTCAAACGATTACAAACTGGGATAATAAATATATGGGTGCTATAACAGCACGTAAAGCTTTATATGCTTCACGTAACGTTCCAGCTGTTAAAGCATTACAAGAAGTTGGTATTGATAAAGCTAAAGAATTTATTGGTCGTTTAGGTATTAATGCTAAAAATGTTTACGAATCCGATGCAATCGGTGGTGGAGATATTACGATGTCTCCTACGCAAATGGCTGCTTCCTTTGCAGCATTTGGAAATAATGGTGTTTACACTGATCCTTATTCAATTACTAAAATCGTTTACCGTGACGGTAAAACAACAAAAGACTACACACCAGAGTCTAATGTAGCAATGAGCGATTATACAGCTTATATGGTGACAGATATGTTACGAGATGTTGTCGGCAATAAGCCGGATGCATCAGGTACTTACGCCAATGTACCTGGATTAGATATCGCAGGTAAAACAGGTACAACAAACTACGCAGCTGCTGATTTTAGCAAGCATAATTTACCGGATACAAGTGTACCGGATTCATGGTTTGCTGGGTACACTACAAACTATTCAATCGCTATTTGGAGTGGTTATGAAGAACACTTTGATCCAATTACAACTTGGGATGAGCGTCGTTTACCACAAACTTTATTTAAACAAATTATGCAAGGCATTTCGGAGAACGTTGAAACACCACGTTTCAAAAAGCCAAACTCAGTTGTGGAAGCTACAATTGAAGTAGGATCAAAGCCACTTAAATTAGCAAGTAGTTTTACTCCGAATGAGTTACGTCGAACAGAGCTATTTGTACGTGGTTCAGAGCCTAATGAAGTTTCAAATGAATACGCTGCACCAGAGCTTTCTACACCTTACAATGTAAGTGCAAGCCTAGATTTAGAAGGTCAATCTATCAATATTTCTTGGGAGCATGATGCAATGCTTAATCCGGATTCAAATGAACCGCTACCAACAACCTTTGAAGTATCCGCTAAAAAAGAAGGTGGAGAGACTATTCCTCTTGGTACAACGGAAAGCAAAGGTTTAACAGTTAGCAATAAATTGGAAGATGGCAACTATACGATTTCCGTAGTAGCAGTTGTAGATGGTACACGCAGTAAACCAGGTACAACTACTTTCCAAGTAACAGGTACGGCTGAAGAAGATAAAGAGCCAGATACACCTGAGGAACCTGATGTTGAGGAACCAAAGGAACCGGACGAAAATGGCAATACCGAGGACAACGGTAACCACAATGGTAACGGAAATGATAACAATGGCAATACCGGAAACAATGGGAACAATGGCAACAACGGTAACGGAAATGGGAATGGGAATGGGAACAACGGCAATGCAGGAAATGGCGGTACCCCTCCAGGTAACAATGGCAACAATAATGGTAGCCAGCCACCAACAACGCCAACTGACCCAACCGCTCCGGATGATGGTACCGGTAGTACTGAATAAAAAAAGTAGAGTAGCTTAATGCTACTCTACTTTTTTATTGTTCTGATTTCTGAGATTATCTATCTGTATTACTTTTTTGTAGCCTGCAAACGTAGTCGCGCTGCTCGTTTTTTTGTTTCCTTAAATAATTCATCAAGCTGACGATAACAAGCATATTGGCTTGGCTTGGCTTTTATAAAGTTTAGTCGTTCGACACCGTTAATGGGTAATACTTCATCCCCTGCTTCCTGCACTAAACGCCCAAACAATAAAATGGCCTCTTCCATCAATCCTTTTGCTTCACCATTCCTTGCATCATGTGCTGCATGAATTTTGGCTTCAAGTTCCGTCCATTCTACAAACCAAGCATCCATTTTTTCCTTTGCGATTGCCTCTACATTCACGATTCCTTCACCAGCCCTTTTTTCAAACGCTTTTGCCCTTCTCTACAATCATCAAATAAAGGGCATGTGTGACAGCCAGGATTTTGAGCCTTACAATGGTAACGACCGAAGAAAATTAGCTGATGATGTGTTTTCGACCACTTGTCCATCGGTGTTTTTTTCATAATTGTTTCTTCGACTTCTAATACTGAATCCTTCCAGCGACAAAGCCCTAATCGTTTAGACACGCGCTCTACATGTGTATCCACTGCAAGTGCAGGAATATCAAAAGCTACAGACAACACGACATTAGCCGTCTTACGACCAACACCCGGCAACGTAACTAGTGCTTCACGACTTGCTGGTATTTCTCCCCCGTATTCCTCTAATAGTCGTTGACATAAAGCTTGAATGTTCTTCGCCTTATTTCGATACAAGCCAATGGAGCGAATATCCTGTTGCAGCTCCTCTAAAGTTACAGCTAAATAATCTTCAGGCTTTTTATATTTTTGAAACAATGTTTTCGTTACTTTGTTTACAAGTACATCCGTACACTGTGCAGATAATAGCGTGGCAATCGTAAGTTCAAACGGATTGTCATGCACCAACTCACAATGTGCATCTGGGAACATACGATCCATTTCCGCTAGACAATGTTCCCATTGTTTTTTTGTTAACATGTCGGAAGCCCCCTATTCTCTTTCTTCTAACCAATTATAAAATGGTACTTTATTTGTCGACTGCGATTCTTGCTGCATTGTACGAACTGACGGTCTGTTAAATGTTTGCTTTTCACGGAACTGCTCGCTTTGCTTCTGTGCAGCCTGTGGTGTCGTAATATTTTTCTTTTTCCACTCCAGTAGTATTCGATCAATATAACGAATACTTAGCTTGCCAGCAAATACAGCCTCCTTCAACGCTTCTTTAATAAGCGCTGGACTATGCTTATCGTCATCTAACCAAGACCCTATTTTTTCTAGCTCTAAAGGAGATAAAAGACGTCCCATTTCCTCTTCAAATAATCGGAAAATCTCACCCTCTTCTTGTCGGAGTGATGCTGCTGATTTTTGCTGTTCCTTCATTTCAATAATCTGCATAATACGCTCCCAAAGTGGGTACACCGAGTATTTTTCATATAGTTTGCCGTTTGCGTCGACGTCGCTTGTTATTTCAAGGAAACCCTTTTGCATTAATCGCTGTAGATGTGAAGTAATATCACTGCTAGGCGTTGTTAGACGATTCATTAGATCATTAGGCGTTGGAAAATCATTCCCCTCTGTATAGAATGCAAGTAAATGCATAACAATCAGTGCCTCATCATCCTCAATTTTTAACTCCTTATAAAACTGAAAAAAAAGCTGAGGAATTTGAATCATTCTCTGCTCAGTCCATGTACGGAGTCGATTATTATTTGCGCTCATATGATACTTGACTCCTTTTCCATCGTAAGTAGAAAAGCCGCGTAGACATATCACTACGCGACTTTTTTTAATTTTACACTTTCAAAACCTAAAACAAACTAGTTATAGCTTATGGATATAGGCGGTTTAGTAAACGTGGGAATGGGATTGTTTCACGAATGTGCTCCGTGCCAGAAATCCATGCCACTGTACGTTCTAATCCTAGACCGAAGCCTGAATGCGGTACAGAGCCTTGTTTACGTAACTCTAAATACCATGCATAAGCGTCTAAAGATAAATGATGTTCTTCAAGACGAGATTGTAATAAATCAAAGTCATGGATACGCTCAGAACCACCAATGATTTCACCATAACCTTCAGGTGCAATTAAATCTGCACATAATACTACATCATCTCGGTCAGGATGTGGTTGCATATAGAATGGTTTAATACCTACTGGGTAGCAAGTGATGAATACAGGTTTGTCAAATGAATTAGCAATTGCCGTTTCATGTGGTGCACCGAAATCATCGCCCCATTTAATATCATCAAACCCTTGTTCATGCAATAATTTTATAGCATCGTCATAAGAAATACGCGGGAATGGTGCTTTAATATTTTCAAGTTTAGATGTATCACGACCAAGTCGCTCTAAATCTAATTTGCAATTTGCCAGAACAGATTGCACAATATGCTCCACGTATTGTTCTTGTACTTCTAAGTTTTCTTCAAATTCAGCAAATGCCATTTCAAGCTCAATCATCCAAAACTCGATTAAATGACGGCGCGTTTTAGATTTTTCAGCACGGAATGTTGGACCGAATGAGAATACTTTACCTAATGCCATCGCAGCCGCTTCCAAATAAAGCTGACCAGATTGAGAAAGGAATGCATCTTCATCAAAATATTTTGTATGGAATAGCTCAGATGTACCTTCAGGTGCTGAACCCGTTAAAATTGGTGGATCCATTTTTGTAAAGCCTTTGTTGTTAAGGAACTCATAAGTTGCGCGAATAATTTCATTACGAATTTTCATGATCGCATGTTGCTTACGAGAACGTAGCCATAAGTGACGGTTATCCATTAAAAACTCAGGACCGTGCTCTTTTGGCGTAATCGGAAAATCAGTTGCAGCATGTAGTACTTCAATACCCGTTACAACAAGCTCACAACCAAAGCTTGAACGCTCATCTGCTTTAACCTCACCTGTAATGTACATGGAAGTTTCTTGAGACATACCTTTTGCAATTGCAAAAATTTCTTCGCCTACTTCTTCTTTTACAACAACGCCCTGTACAAAGCCAGAACCATCACGTAGTTGTAAAAAGGCAATTTTACCACTTGAACGTTTGTTAGATAACCAAGCACCTAGCTTGATTGTTTCGCCGATATGCTTTGGCATATCTTGAATCATAATTTTTTTCATAGAAATCCTCCAAAATTCAATCAATTGTGCCTTGGCATAATTGCGTCTGGAATCGGCTTTGTGCTTAGGCCTGCATGATGCAGGTCAGTTAGCCGTTATCGCATGGATGCAATGATTTTAGGCTAACATCCTATTTCAGAACTCCTTTCCGATTCCATGACATCCGCCGGAGGCTTTAGGCCAACACGATGTTGGTCACTCAGTCGTTGCCACAGGACGTGGCGTTCTTAGACTGAGTTCCGCTCTTTCAGCGGGCGTTTGGACACCCACTGAAAAATAGCTTACATTCGCATTCATCTCACCACCTATAGAGGTGAGAGACTTCTGCTGAAAGATGTTAAAAGGGTTAGTCTTGCCATTTTGATTTTACAAAAGTATCAATTCGACGGACTGCCTCTTCTAATAAGTCTAAAGATGTAGCATAAGATAATCGCATTGTAGTTGGTGCACCAAAGCCAGAACCTGGGATCACTGCTACGTTTGCTTCTGTTAAAATATCCGCAGCGAATGCATCTACAGAATCATAGCCAGTATGAGCCATAGCTTCTGCTACATCTGGTAATAAGTAGAATGCACCTTGTGGTTTTAATACGTTGAAGCCAGGAATTGCACTTAACTGTGGATAGATTTTTTCAAGACGTTCTTCGAATGCTTGACGCATTTCTTCTACAGCGTCTTGTGATCCATTATAAGCTTCCACTGTTGCATATTGTGCAGTTGTTGTTGCGTTCGAAGTAGAGTGTGATGCAAGGTCAGTCATTGGTTTAATAATGTCCGCATCCCCTGCAGCATACCCGATACGCCAACCTGTCATAGAGTGAGATTTGGCAACACCGTTTACAACGATTGTACGTGCTTTCACTGCATCAGATAGCTGTGCAATTGAAAAATGCTCAATACCATTGTATACAAGCTTTTCATAAATTTCATCTGACACGATTAAAATATCTTTTTCTTCTGCAACGGCAGCAATTTCAGCTAGCTCTTCGCGGGAATAAATCATACCTGATGGATTGCTAGGAGAGTTTATAATCACTGCTTTTGTTTTATCTGTCACAGCAGCTCGTAATTGATCAGCAGTAATTTTATAGCCTTGCTCACGTGTGCCTTCCACATAAACTGGTACACCGCCTGCTAATTTAACTTGCTCTGGATAAGATACCCAATAAGGAATCGGAATAATAACTTCATCGCCCTCGTTTAAAATAACTTGGAATAAAGTGTAAAGAATATGTTTTGCCCCAACACCTACAATTACTTCATTCGGCTTGTATGTAAGATTGTTGTCGCGTTGAAGTTTATCGATAATAGCTTTCTTTAGTACCGGAAGACCGCCAGCAGGTGTATATTTTGTTAAGCCTTTTTCCATCGAATCAATGGCAGCATTTAAAATATTTTGTGGCGTGTTGAAATCTGGTTCACCAGCGCCTAGGCCAATAACATCAATACCTTGCTCTTTTAACTCCTTCGCTTTCGCAGTAATGGCTAAAGTTGAAGATGGTGTTAAAGTTTTTACACGGTTTGCTAATAAATTTTTCATACGGGATCTACTCCTCTTATAAATTCGTAATGCGCTTCCACCAGTCGCCGTCCTTAAACATAATATAGACATAGTTGAGCTTATCGTGATCGTTTAGGTATGAAATTTCCCAAACAGCACCTGGCTCCTCATAGCCTAATTTCACATTGAGGACTTTTTGTACATTTCCTTCCTTTTTTAAAACCGATAATGCTTCCTTTTCCGTAATTCCATCTTTTAAATCTACATCCTTAATCGAATCAGCTTTTAGATTCGTCGGAACAAAGACAGCTTTTTTATCACCATATTCATCTACCCCGAACACAGTGACATACGAATGTTTGCCATTATATGTGTAGGACTCCGAGACAATTGCGAGGGCTTTGGCATCAAGTGCCAACTGTTCAGCCTGTTCTTCAATTGAATCGAATGGAGCCTCGGCTTTCCAGAGTACTAAAATACTAATGACAAGTGACAACGAAACCATAAAGACAGCAATGAAAATCAACCAGTTTTTCATATATTCACCTTATGTTTCACATCTAGCTTATTCTTTAACACGAATGCCTGATGCTTTTGCATGTTTATAACTGCGTATTCATTCATTTTGCTTTCCATTTTTGTCAACCTGCTTTCTTTCCTCATACCACAACATTATACAACAATTTTGTGCTGTCGTGTTTCTTAATTTCATATATTGTACGTTGATAACATAACGTTTTCAAATGATTCGGGTAGTAATTTTTCTCTTTTTCGTTCAGCCCTAAAAAAAGGTAACCTTTTTAATATAAAAATTCCTATTCACCATTGCAATAAGGAACTAAAATTTCAGCTAAAAACCATGACCATCATTTTTAAAGTGTAGATTTTATTTATTGAAATGTTTTTTGCTCAAACACCCTTGCTTGGAATATCGAACTCCTGCAGATGCTTAAATATCAGTATTTTTTTATTCGCACAGTATCTCCATTATTGTCCTAGTCGCCCATTATTTTTACCCATATGATGAGGTAATTAGCAATTTTAAGAATTAAAAAAGGGACGTGATGTTTTGACGAAAGAAGTCAATCCTACAGATCCAGCAACAATACCAAAATTTGTGGATGAGCTGCCAAAACCGGTTACCGCTAAACCAAAATACTATAAGGGGCCACAAAGAAAAGATTATTATGAACTTAAAATGATGCAAGCAGAGCATTGTTTCCACAAAGATTTCCCAAAATCAATTATATGGGGCTATAACGGGCTTTATCCCGGACCAACTATTGAAGCTAAAAAAGACAAAAGCATTTATGTACGCTATTTAAACCAATTGCCTTCAGAACACTTTTTACCAATCGATTTTACACTTCATACGGCAAACGATTCACAAGAAGTAAGAACTGTTACACATTTACATGGCGCAAATGTCGATTGGGAGAGTGACGGTCATCCCGAGGCATGGTATACACAAGATTATGCACAAACAGGTCCAAATTTCAGAAAGGAAATACATGAATATACCAATCATCAACCCGGCACAACACTGTGGTACCATGATCACGCAATGGCGATCACCCGTTTAAATGTGTATGCGGGATTAGCAGGTTTTTATTTACTGCGGGATACACTTGAAGAGCGTACTAATCTACCTTGTGGTGACTATGAGTACCCCATTTTAATTCAAGATAAATCGTTTAATGAAGATGGCTCTCTTTTCTATCCTGATGAACCGCCATTCCCCGTTCCGGTACATCCATCTATTACACCTGGCTTTGTCGGTAATACTATCGTCGTAAACGGGAAGGTCTGGCCTTATTTAAATGTCGAGCCTCGTAAATATAGATTTCGTCTTCTTAATGGCTCCAATAGAAGAGGTTATGTCATTAGCCTTTCAAACAGTGAGCCTTTGATACAAATCGGAACAGATGGGGGCTTTTTATCAGCCCCTCAAGAAATTCAATCAGTTGAGTTATTGCCGGCAGAACGAACTGATGTCATTGTTGATTTTTCAAAATATGAAGGTCAGGAAATAACGTTAATCAATTCTGATGAAGATTTTATTGATGAACATACAAAAGTCATCATGCAATTTAAAGTGTGCCTTCCGCTAAAATGTGAGGATACTAGTGCAATACCAGAAAGACTCGCAATATCAATGGATTTACATCCCCACGATGCAAATACTGAAAGGCATTTACCCTTATCCGCCACGACAGATGATTTTGGTCGACCAATGTTATTATTAAATAACCAAATGTATCATGACCCTGTAACTGAAAAACCTACACTAGATAGTATAGAGATATGGAATTTCATTAATACTACACCGTTTGATCACCCTATCCATCTTCATTTAATTCAATTCAAAATACTAGAACGACGCCCTTTCAATATGGCGCTCTATCAAAATGAAGACAGACTGGAGTTTACAGGTCCCCCTGAAAATCCGCATATCTATGAGCAAGGTTGGAAGGATACTGTAAAAGTGGAAGCTGGGAAGGTTACGAAAATCATTATGCATTGGAAAGATCATGTCGGTCATTATATGTGGCATTGCCATTTCCTAGAGCACGAAGACCATGACATGATGCGACCAATACTCGTCATGAAGGAGGTTCTCCCTATGCAAGAGCCACATACTGAAATAGAGCACCATGAAATTGAGCATGCGCCAAAACAGAATCATAGTGACTCTACTATAATAACAGGCAATAATGAGCACACTGTACCGCTCCTTAATACTATTCAAAACATGACTCCGACAGAAGAAATAATAGAAAACACACATGCTTCTGTGCAAACAACTAATTTAGAAGATGAAATAGAATATATTCCGCAAACTATTCCTCTCTTAACTAGTACCCAAAAAATCACTCGCCCTACTAAAACAGCTTATTCAGAAAACAATGTCGAATATAATCAGCTATCTAAACCATTTTTGAACAATACTCAAAATATCATTTTTTCAAAAGTGGAACACTCAGATCATAATCAATTTTCTAATATTGAAAGTGTTCCTAAGCAAACCTTCTCGTCTGCTGAGTTCCAACCACGGCAAAGAATATCACCTAGGCATCGAAGAAGATGGTTTTAATGCTGCAAATCTAAAGCGTAGACATAAGTCAAAAACTAATTGTTTTTACGAAGAATCGTATAAAATAAAACCGCAGGAAATCAATTTATAAACTTTGATTTCCTGCGGTTTTTTATTCATCATTTCCCTTTCCATTTGCTCCCCTATATCATTCATCGCTTGTTCAGGTGAAGCTAATTGTCAGCTACTGAAAACAACATTCATACAAAAAAGCCAAACTTCCACTCAACTGCTAGGGAAATTTGGCTTTTCCTATTTTATAACTAGTAGTTAGTTTTGTTGTAAAGAACAAATTGGAACACCATACCATTTCATTCACCTTACCATCAAGCGGTTTAATTGTTAATATTAAGCAGAAAGGATAGTGTATTGTATGAATTTAATCGCGGAGGATGAGTATGAATAATATAAACTACGTAATAGTATCTTTCGGATATATTATTATTGCTTACGTTCAAGTATTTTTTAATGATTCGTTACTTTTGCAACTTCTATCTCTTCCTTTTATCATTGTGCCTATTTATATTTTCTTTTTGCTTTTAAAAATAAAATTAGAATTTCACAAATTCTTACTTTCTATATATTTAGGATTCTTTTGTTTTGTTATTATTTATTCTTTTATAATTTTATTCCCTTCGCCCTTTAAAGAACTGCCCCCGGGCGAAATTGTTTTAGGCGCGGATCTTATATTGATCTTTTGGACATCAACAATACAATTTTTTATTCTGAGCTTATTAGCTGTCGTTTTATATTTATTCCATAAAATATTTAAGAAAAGATATAAAGAGTGGTAAAAGCAACAATCTTTTAGAAAACAGCCAATTTTATTACCTGCGAGTATTCAAAAAGGTTGTTGCAAAAGTGGAAAGCGAGAATCAATTTGCTGCCTCGTTCTTTTCAAATCGTAAAATCCTCTTTGTGGCAATTGCCATCACTATCATGGCAATACATATCATTAAAATAGGAATGTAGACTTTAACACTAAATGCTTCGAATAATAAGCCATATATTATTTGCCCAATAGGTGCCATACATTGTGAAACGGCAATGATAATAGCCATGACCTTCCCTAAGTGTTCATTAGGTGTTTTTTTTTGTACAAGCGTAATAACATAAATAGAGATGATTGTCATAATCATAGCAATTAAAAGTGCGCTCAAAACAAATAAAATATAAGATGGAAAATAGCCTATATTCAGCAGCAGAGGCGTAACCGCTATAGCCATCGGGACAATCAATAAAGCAGTAATGAAAATCCAGCTATACAAATTAGAGATACCCATTTTTTTTGCAAAGTACCCCATAGATAAAGCTCCTAAGATCGTAGCAAAATCGATTAACCCCATTCCTACTCCGTACAATGTATCACTACTTTGCATTGTAACACGGAGAATAATCGGTACACCTACGACAAACAGCGGTGTTAATAATAAATTTAATAATGCCGCTAAAATCATACATTTGAAGATAAAAGATTGCTTCACAACATAACTAAAGCCCTCTTTCAAATCATTTACCAGCGTCGGAATAATATGACCGTCCTGCTCTCGTTGCATAAATGGGATATGAATAAACATCTCTAATATGGCCGAAATGAAAAAGAACACACCGCTCACCACGACTAGCACTTTTAAGCCAATCAAACCGTATAGTATTCCACCTAATACAGGAGCAGCAACATTAGACAATGCTTGAATACCATTAACAATTCCATTAGCTTGCTCAAGTTTTTCCTCTTCTACAAGAACCGGAATACTGGCCATTACTGCAGGTGCATACATAGCACTAACAAGAGAAAGCAGTACCATCACAACACCAATAAGCAAAACGGAACTATTACCAATTGTTAGCATTACAAAGAAAGTAAACACAATTATGCTACTAGTAAAATCGAAAATCACCATTAAGTTGCGTCTATTGAACCTGTCAGCAACGGCTCCCCCAAGCGGTGCTAGTAATATTGGAACGCTCGATATCGCAAACAATACTGCAAAAAGATCTGCACGTCCTGTAATATCAAGTACATAAAGTGATAAGGCAAACCTTAAAAGCGCAGAACCTAAAATAGAAATAATTTGCCCAATCACCATCAGGTTAAAATCTTTTGAAAAGCCTTTTCTTTTAATCTGTGATTCCATTCATTAGACCCCTTCCTTTTAGAACTATTAAAGTAACTATCATTCACGTCTATCTTGAACCCATTAGAAAGCTCTTATTTCCGCTACGGGCTACTCGCTTTGTTGCTGCCGCTTCGCTTTCGCACAGTTAAAACATTTGTTGCTGCCGCTTCGCTTTCGCACAGTTAAAACATTTGTTGCTGCCGCTTCGCTTTCGCACAGTTAAAACATTTGTTGCTGCCGCTTCGCTTTCGCACAGTTAAAACATTTGTTGCTGCCGCTTCGCTTCACAGAGCAAAGCTTCCTGCGGGCGAGCGTCGAACCGCTTCCTCCACTACGCTACAATCAGTTAAAATGGAAATATATTAGGCAATACAGGAAATAGACCGACTGTCGGTTTATAACATTGTATGATAATTCTCCAAAAAAAGGAACTTATTTTGAGCTTCCACTAAAAATTTTATATTTGATCATACTTTTAGGATTAGATCCATATCGCAAGCATCACCTCTTGCTCATTTCATATTCAGTTCATAAAGACATGCTATAGTAAGATAAATAAAAGATTCATATTTTATTGTTGATGAAATTAAAGGAGGATTTACTTTGCAGGAGGCATCAAAAGATACGACAAAAACGAAGGATTGGCGACGCTTTGTTCGCTTAGTCAAACAGGCTGAGCCACCGATGTGGCTTTTAATTATTTCATTTATTATGAGTTTAGCGACTACAGGTGTTGGCTTTATTGTTCCGTTATTTACAAAAAAATTAGTCGATGGCTTTTCATTAGAGTCACTTGATTATTGGCAAATTATTATATTAGGTATTGCTTTTATCGCGCAAGCTATCGCAAGTGGACTTTCCATCTATTATTTAAATCGTGTCGGACATCATGTTGTCGCGAAACTACGAGATCAGCTTTGGAGAAAGCTTCTTCATTTACCTATCCCTTATTATGATGAGAACGATACAGGTGAAACATTAAGTCGCGTTACGAATGACACAGCTGTCGTAAAGGAGCTTATTACAGAACACCTTGCAAACTGTTTATCTGGTGTTATTTCCATTATTGGCTCCATCATCATTCTATTAATCTTAGATTGGAAAATGACATTAGTGATGCTAATTGCTGTTCCACTTGCTATGGTTATTTTAATGCTTTTAGGAAGACGTATGTTTGTTATTTCAAAAGGAATGCAAGATGAAACAGCAAAATTCACATCCGTTCTTAATCAAGTTTTACCTGAAACACGATTAGTAAAAGCTTCAAATGCAGAAAATATTGAATATGAGCGTGGCAAAAAGGGAATTACAAACCTCTTTACGTTTGGCTTAAAAGAAGCAAGAATCCATGCACTTATTTCACCATTAATTTCGTTTGTATTAATGTCAGTCCTTGTAGCCATTATTGGTTATGGTGGTGTACGAGTTTCTTCAGGAGAACTTACAGCTGGCGACATGGTAGCATTTATTTTATATTTAATCCAAATTATTATGCCAATGACCCAATTAACGATGTTCTTTACACAGCTTCAAAAAGCAATGGGTGCTACAGAGCGAATCAGTGCTTTACTTGAGCATGAAGAAGAAAATATTTTCGAAGGAAATACATTAGAAAAAGTAAATCAGCCGATTTATGTAAAAAATGTAGACTTTGCTTATGGAGAAGAACTGATTTTATCGAATATTAATTTTACTATTGAACCTGGTAAAGTTACGGCTATCGTAGGACCTAGTGGTGGAGGAAAAACTACAACATTTTCTCTATTAGAAAGATACTATCAACCTACAAACGGAAGTATCACACTCGGAGAAACGCCTATCAACACGTACTCCCTACATTCTTGGAGAAAGCAAATCGGCTATGTTGCTCAGGAGAGTGCACTGTTGTCTGGTACGATTCGCGAAAATATTTGCTACGGTATTGACAGAGAGGTGAAGGATGAAGAGCTTGAAAGAGTTGCCAAAATGGCCTATGCCGATCAATTTATTAATGAACTACCAGAACAATTCGATACAGAAGTTGGAGAACGTGGCATAAAGCTTTCTGGTGGTCAACGACAACGAATTTCGATCGCCAGAGCACTTTTACGTGACCCTCAAATATTAATGCTAGATGAAGCAACATCTAGTCTAGATAGTAACTCGGAAATCTATGTTCAAAAAGCATTGGATAATTTAATGCAAGGTAGAACAACGCTTGTCATTGCACACCGCCTTTCAACAGTAGTAGATGCAGACCAAATCCTTTTTGTAGAGAAAGGACATATTACAGGCAGTGGCACACATGAGACTTTATTTGAAACGCATGCTATGTACCGGGAGTTTGCCAAACAGCAATTACGTATTAAAGAGGAATAATGAAGGGATTTGTTAGCATGACAAAATTATTAGTTGTAGATGATGACGCCCATATTCGAGAATTGGTAAAGATATTTTTACAAAACGAAGGTTTAGAAGTAATTGAAGCTACGGACGGTGTGGATGCACTGTCCAAATTGGATTCTGATAAGGTGGATATGATTATTATGGATATTATGATGCCAAATATGGATGGCTGGGAATTATGCGAAGAAATACGTTCATTTAATGATAATCTACCGATTTTGATGTTAACCGCAAAGGGAGAAACTTCACAAAAGGTAAAAGGTTTTAATCTTGGAACAGATGATTATCTTGTTAAACCATTTGAGCCAGCAGAGCTGATCGTTCGTGTGAAATCAATACTTAAAAGATACCAAATCTCCCTTTCTCAACTTGTGGAGGCTGGCAATATTAAGTTAAATCGTAATACACATGAAGTCTTGTATAACGGTAAATCTTTAACACTTCGTTTAAAGGAATTTGAACTATTATTTACATTAGCAAGCTATGCTGGGAAAACTTTTTCCCGTGAACAATTAATCGAAGAAATTTGGGGTTACGACTATGAAGGTGATGAACGTACTGTTGATGTCCACATTAAAAGACTTCGTCAACGTTTCCCACAAGATACAAGTGGATTTGTTATTCGTACAATTCGCGGTCTAGGCTATCGATTGGAACTTGTTTCATGAGAAGATTAAAAAATAGTTTAAAGCTTTTTTTAATTTTAATGCTTCTTCTTACCATTAGCATCGTATTTGCTTTTATTTCCTACCACATAACTTCCTGGCTTTATGATTGGTTAGGCAAGCATCCACAAGGTTTCTTGCTCCAATTATGGACCGTAGTCGGTGTTTTTGTTCTCTTTGCTTGCACTGTTATCATCACCTTTTTAATTGGGCTAAAAAGACAACGGAACTATTGGAATACGATTGTAGATGCATTGAGTCAGATTGCTAAAGGTGATTTTACTGTCAAATTAGATCTTAAAGCAGATGACGAAGATCAATTTGGTCAATTAATACATGGCATCAATCATATGGCGGTTGAGTTAGGTGAAATGGAAAGAATGCGCCAAGAATTTATCTCAAATGTATCGCATGAAATTCAGTCACCTCTAACTTCTATTAATGGCTTTGCTAAAGCATTGAAAAACATTGATCTCCCAGAGGATAAGCGACAGCATTATTTAGCAATCATTGAGATGGAAAGTAATCGACTATCAAAAATAAGTGACAATTTACTAAAGCTTACTTCATTAGAATCACAACATCACCCCTTCGAGCCAAGTCATTACCGGCTCGATAAGCAACTTCGCAACGTCGTATTAACGCTTGAGCCAAATTGGCTAGCTAAAAACATCGACATGGATCTTCAACTAGAGAACATTTCGGTCATGGCGGATGAGGACTTAATGAATCAAGTATGGATGAATTTACTAAGCAACAGCATTAAATTCACGCCAGCTGCTGGCATTATTACAATATCTATGACGCAGCAAATAGATACGATTACTATTGCCATTCATGATAATGGAATTGGTTTAACAGAAGATCAACAAAATCATATATTCGAACGATTTTATAAGGCGGACCAATCGAGGTCAGCTGAGAATGGTGGAAGTGGCTTAGGACTATCTATTGTCAAGAAAATCGTCGATATGCATAACGGCACAATTACTGTGGAAAGCAAACTTGCTGAATTTACCACGTTTTTTGTAACACTACCGTTAGAAGTCAATGTGACTCATGCAAACGAATAGGAGATTCCTACTTCGTCTGCACGAGTCTATTAGGCAGATGAACTAGGAAGCTACTTTTCTAAAATATTGATAAACTTTTTCGAGTTTTTTTCTTTGTCTCCCCTTCTTACTTTCCATATTGCCAAACTCAAAAAACTTCACTTGTTTAATGCCAACAAAATTAAATAACGCTCTTTTCATTAATATTTTATGCGCATTATTCAGCCATAAGAGTGGGTATTTTGTTGGCCCCTTCATTGTTGAAATACACACTACTGATTTTCCCTTTAAAAGCCCTTCAGGAAATAGCCCCTTCTTATCTTTATACGCAAAATTGGCCGCAAACAATTGATCAATATACCCTAAAAGCATTGCAGGTGGTCTTCCCCACCATATCGGATAAACAAAAACGATTTTATCAGCCCACTTAATTTGTTCACGATATTTCTCAAGCTTTGGATCACGAAACATATCACGACGACGTTTATGTTCATGAAATTCTAAAATCGGGTTAAATTGTTCCTCGTATAAATCTAAAACTTGAGTCTCCTTTATGGAAGGATTGTCATGACAACCATTAATAACCTCCTGCAAAAAAGCATAATTCAAACTTTTATGATTGGGATATGTATAAATAATTAATGTATTCATTAAGCGCCTCCATTAGTTATCATTTGATAACAAAATAGTAAACTATCTAATTTTAGTTGTCAAATGATAATTGTTTTAAGATAAGTTTTTTGTTATCTTGTCAGTAAGAGGTGAACCCATTTGGACAAAAAACAATTATTTCATCAGTTCGTGGCATTTACAGCAGCGGTACACCAAGTAACGCACGAACTAACTCAAAACGTTAAAATCGATAATATTACACCTGTACAATATAAAATTTTAGAATATATAAAAGTAAGCCAACCAGTTACTCCTACTGAAATTAGTGATTGCCAGCATATGTCCTTACCTAATACAAGCCGTGAATTACGAAAGCTACAGGAAAGAAAGTTTATTGAAAAAATTAGCGATACTGAGGATCGAAGAAAGCATTATGTTTGCCTGACAGTGGATGGAGAAAAAATAATGGAGGAAGCATTCGCCTGTATAGAAGAACGCTTCCAACAGCTTATCCAACATACTTCAAAAAAAGATTTAGAGGATATTCATCATGCATTAAACATTCTTGACGAAAAGGTCTTTAATCCAAAATTATAAAAAGAACCAGCATGCTTTTAAAGCTTTGCAGGTTCTTATCTAAGCCTTTAATGTTGATTTATTCAAAATTTTCAGATTTATATAAATAAAAAAACAATACTACCTTCCACATATCTGAAATAAAATACTAATTACATTGCCAAAGGGATATTTCATAAATATTCAGAAAATACTCATTTTAAAAGTAAGGAACAACTTCTTTATAGTACTCGCCATTCATTTCATTATGACGAATTTCATTATATTCATTCTCTATATCTTCAAAGGAATCGCTTAATTGGTATACCCACCCTGGATGATTCATAGGTTCATTGGTGATATTTATTAAATTATTCTCAGCAGTTAAGTTTATTTTCTCCACAGTAGAAAGATCATTAATGTTAAAAATTCCAGGTTTTAAAGAGCCGTTTATATTTGAAATTAGAAATGTTATTCTTAATTTTTTTCTTTGTTTTTTAATTGCAAAATATTTTCGATAAAATATTTCATTATCTATAAAGGAGTACGCTGTCAACTCAGCCTGAGTGTATCCTAAAGCTTCTTTTAAAATTTGTTCATCTATCGATAATCCCATTGTCCTTGCTCCACTTTCTATTATTACTGGTCCTTTATCAGTCAATCTTATTTCAGTATGTGAAGCACCATATTCTATTCCTAAAGAAGTTAAAACTGACTTTGTATAAGATATTAATTCTTTATATTTCTCATCATCCATGGGTAATAGATCCCAATAATCATAAATTATTGATGAGTCCTCTATTTCTACTAGTCCTTCATACCAAATATCTGTAATATAATGTTCGCCATTAATTGTTACAGCATTCACCATATATTGCTTACCTGCAATATATTCTTGTGCTAAAACTTCTGTATTTAAGTAACCTAAACTATTTATTTTATTCATAATATTGTAATAAGCATCTTTTATATCTTCAGATGTTTTACAAAACCTCACATCATCTGAAGCAGCACTATTTAAAGGCTTTATTACAATTGGCCAGGAATCTATTTTTTTTGACCATTTTAAAATTTCGTTTAAATCACTTGACTGAATCTGTTGAGCCGTTTGTAACCCGTAGTTAGAAATCGTTTTTATCATATCAAATTTGTTTCTTCGTGCAGTACTTAGTAAAACATTATTCCCAGCAACTTCGAAATGATGTGATAAGCTATCGGCAAGCACTACCCCAGTTTCGGATCCTGTAATTATTATAGAGGGACTATATGGCTCCAATTGATTCACTAAATTATCTATATCTTCCTCAAATATAAAATTACTTACGAAATCCATACTCTTAAAAGATTTTTTTAAAATCTTAGGAATAGTTTTTGAACTTTGTACATGGATTAGGGTATATCCATTATCTCTGAAATACTTGGCAAGCTGGTTTCCTGTTGAGTAAGCATCTACAATTACACAATATTTCATTCTCTAATACCTCTTTCTATTAATTTTGTTTTAAAATTAAATTAATTGTAGAACATTATTTTTTATGTGTATTACTAAATCCTCTGCAACACTAGTAGCTATTCTCGTAATAAATTCTAAGTTGTTTACAACGAAGTAATTTCCACTAGTTATATATCCAATTGCTCGAATATGCGGGTTTTCATTATTGCTTTTTGAAGATATTACAGAGCCAGTATTAAAATTCACTGCAATTCCACCAGCTGAATGATGTCTAACTAAGCCTTCTTTTAACATTTGAACAATTAAAGAGCTTTTAGTGATATCTTTCGAAACACCCGTAGCATTAATTAAAATATCAAAATCCTCTTTTTCATCAGTTTTTAAAAAGCTAACTAAAAAGTATTTTTTATATAGTTTATATCTTTAATACCACCTTTTATTTTTAATTCTTTATTTTTTAATGAATCTAATATCTGATTGGCGTTTACCAAAGGAACTGCTGCTCGCCTAGGAATATAATACGGTAATAATTTTTCCACAAAATATTGTTTTTCATCGCTTTTAATTCTATGCCATTCATTATCTAATATAGGATGTGTTTCTCTTAAAATATTAAACCAGGTATTATCATTTATTGATAATTGCATATTATACTTAAAAGATTCATAATCAGTTGTTTCCTTATTCTCTAAAAACAACTTTCTCCAATCAATGTTATTTATTGTGAATTCTTCTAAAAATAATCCTAATAACTTATTTATATTAATGTTTTCCAAACATTTTATTTTTTCTTTCGTAAAGAAATTTAAATTATATTTCGAATCTTTTCCTCTTACACTAGGTAAGATACCCCTTCTTGAAATCATAGTTATATTTTTACACCCTTTTTGCTTTAACAAGAGAAAACAATCAATTGCTGTTAAACTACTTCCAACAATCCCTATTTTTTTATTTAAGTTTATATTATCTAAATTTTGCATTAATGGATAAGGATTAGATATGAAGTTTTCAACTTCACTTAAACCGTAAATGTTAGTATCCACTTTTCCACCAATTGCTAAAATAACGTAGCTGTATGTCAATATAGAATTTTCCGAGGATTTTATTTCTAAATTTTCAGAATATTTTTCGACTATTGATTCAATGTATTCTTTTTTATGATTTATTACACTTCCTTTTATTTCAAAAGAATTTTTAGTATCCTCAAATACATCTTTCAGATAATCACCAAAAATTTTTCTAGCAATAAATTCACTTTCCTGATATTTTTTATAAATTAAAGGTCGATTTTTAATCCAATCTAAAAAATGTGTTGGATCGTTTACATCTATAGACATATCTTCTGGCGGTCGATTTAAACGAATAAATTCAGGTTCACGTAAATAGGCATTCCCTCTCCCTAGATCTTCATTCGGTTCGTAAATATCAATTATTAACTTTAAATTATCAACATTTTTTCTTAGTTTTCTTTCAAGCGAGTAGACAAAAGCAATGCAACTAGCCCCGCCGCCTACTACAGCTAATCTCGTTTCCATAATATCACTCCTTTATAATTATTTAACAAAAAGAATACTATTTCCCTAATTTTTTCAAATGATTTTATATGTAAATATAATGACAAAATTCTATATATTGACTAAAATGTTAGTCCGTAATAATATTAATAAATATCTAAATATTGGATAAATACAGAAAATACAGATTATTTATTATTTTAATTAGAATTATAGTCTTGGTACATTAAAAGGAGGAATCATATGGAACTTACACTTCAAAGTAAACATAATTTACATGCAATTGGGGTATTATCTTTAATTCTTTCGGCAATTTTAACTTCTGTTAGTCAAGTTTATTATGCAAATCGTGTGCAAGCTGTACACCCTTTTCTTTTTACAGGTATTAGCTTTTTTATCACAACATTATATTTTCAATTTTTTTCAATTAAGCAGCAGTCATCAATGAAATGGAATAAAACTACTACTCAAATTTTATTAAAATTAAATTCTGCATCTGTTTTAGCCTTTATGGGATTTTATTTTGCATTAAAATATATTGAACCAGCGATTGTAAGCTCACTAGAAATGGGGTTAGGTCCCTTATTTGTTATATTATTAGCGATCAAGCAAAAACATCATATAAACGTAGCAAAAGTAAGTATTGCTATAGGTACTTTAGTGGCTTGTCTCATATTAATTTATGCAATATTTACTGGGAAATCGGCATTGATAACTTGGAGTAAATTCAGTTTATTGGGTATTCTAGCTAGTATAATATGTGGGTTAGGTGCAGTTCTTTGTACACTTTATTCAAAGAAGTTAAGTGAACTAGGTTGGACTAGCTCAATGATATTATCTAAGAGGTTTTATGGCATTATTTTTTTGTCGTTGATTGCTACATATGACGTAATATTAGATTATTTGATTGGAAATATAGGTTGGATATTGCTAATGACTTTACTCGGTGTATTAGTTCCTATGTATCTATTACAAAAAGGAATTCAATATTGCTCGCCTTTCTTTGTAATGATGTCATTGTGTTTTATTCCTGTTTTTACTTTTTTCTTTCAGCTTTTTGATACAAGGTTACAATGGTCTAATATCACTTTTCTAGGCGTTGTTTTATTATTATTGTTAGGAATTTCAAGTGTTATTGTAGATAGGAACGAGTAACGATTCACCAAAACATTGACTCATTTACATCGTCACATTTTCACTCTTTCTTTAATAGTCTATGGATGTAAGAAGGAGGAGACATAAGTGGAAGTAGCAGTGTTAGACAAGAAGTGGATAGAAGAACATTTTGAAACACTTCCATTATGGCAACAGTCAGCATATACCGACTTCGCTGCCATGGTTGCAGATGAAGTCAATACATTCCCCTGTATTCCAGCTAGAAAAGGGTTTTTATCGAACCATCTTCGCTATAGTTTTATCGGCGATCCACGAGAGGAACAATCGATAAAGACGTTAGCACTATGTTTAAAAGAATACGATAAGCACTGTCAAACATTCGGCAACTATACAACACATACCATTTTCTTCAAAACACCTAATGATATGCGTAAAAACTTCAATGTTACGGATTATAATAATTTATTTTGGTCAGTTTTAAACAATTTAACTAAATTTGATGATATCGATTGGCCAAAGGAAATCCCAACCGATCCATCACATCATGAATGGGAATTTTGTTTTAACGGTGAGCCTTATTTTGTGTCTTGTGCAACGCCCGCACATAAATTAAGAAAGAGTCGTCATTTCTCAACTTTATTAATGGCATTCCAGCCACGCTGGATATTTGAAAAAATGAACGACTCAACTGCATTTGGTCGAAAATTAAAGAAGCTTATTCATCAACGCATTACAGAATACGATGCTATTCCCGCTCATACTGATTTAAAATGGTACGGGCAAGAAGGTAGTTATGAATGGAAGCAGTATTTTTTAAGCGATGATAATCGTAGTCCATCGAAATGTCCTTTTTTACGTATGCAACAATCGTTAACTTTTCCACAGAACAAAGAACTTTAAGCTTTTTTATTATGTTTTTGCCTTTTCATGACAATCCAAGTCGCAATCCCTATTAAGATGATAAAAAGCAGGCTCACGAAAAAACCGAGTCTGCTTGTTTTTTCCCCTAACGTTCCAGACACTGTCACTACAATGAGCAATATTCCTATTCCGTTCTTTACAAGCTCCCATTTCGACAGCTTCATTAGCTTCATATAAGTCACTAATATAAAGAGCCAATTATAAATTAGCATTAAGCCTGCAGCTGTAATCAAATATTCAAAAATCTTTTCTGGCATGAGGAAGCCTATAACAATCGTTATGATTAGACCACAAGCTAAAAAAAGAAATGCAGGAAATGGAATCTTCATTTTCCCCTTCTTCGCCAGAGAAGCTGGGGCATCATGATCCTCTGCCAGTGTAATGAGAATTGTTATAACTGCGTATAGAGAGCCTACCATTGTTGAAAATCCTGCAATAATTAAAACACCATTAAAAATATCTGCAAAAAAAGGTATGTGATAACCATTAAGCGCTGTAATAAATGGGCTTTCCTCAATAGTAAAGTCCTTCCAAGAAACAAGCGCCAAGGCAAGCATAATAGCGATAATAAAAATGACAGTTATTGCAAAAATCATCACTTTTCCAGCTTTCGGTGCTTCTTTAGGGTTTTTTAAATCAATGACCATTAACCCCATAACCTCAATTCCTCCAAATGCATAAAAGGCGTATAACAGTCCAAGCCAAATTCCTTTCACACCTTGAGAGAAAAATTCTTCGTAATTTGCATACAGCGCATCGAGTGTAGTAGTTTCCGTATTAAACCCTTTTATAATTAACACAACCGCTATTATAATAAACATGACCACTGCTGCAGCCTTTAACGCACCAAAAATATTTTGAAACTTTTCAAAGCCCTTCATGCCCATTAGAATAACGGCTAATCCAAGTGCAGCATAAATAGATGTAGCAACCCATAAAGGAAGCATTGGAAACCAAAGCTTTGTAAAAATACCAAGCGCCATCAATTGACTGCCCATAATAAGTATTTCAGAAATCAAGTAAATCCAACCATTACTGAATCCTGCCCAATTTCCAAAAGCTTGCTTTGCATAAGTACGAAATGATCCCTTATCTGGATTGTCAACTGACATCTTGACAAGAGCATCATAGACGATATACGTAGCAATCGCCGCTAACAAAAAGGGAATGACAACAGCAGGACCACTTTTATGAATGGCCATACTTGTCCCAAGGAAAAATCCTGTTCCTAGTGTACAACCTATACCGAGGAGCGAAAGCTGCCACCAAGACAACCTTCCTTTACTTGTGTTAGATGTCATTTTGATCAACCCCCCTGCCTTTTGTTTACTTTCTTACTAGTGGCAATGTCATACAACGAATGCCACCACCGCCTTTTTCAAGCTCTGTGACTTCAATTTCTATCAACTTCTTTTTTTGCAATAGTGGATGCTTCGTCCATTGTTGCTTCGTTGCTTGCTTGCTAATCAACAGTGTTTCGGGATTAAGATTGATAAAATTGATATCAGGGATTGTATTATATTTTTCAAGCCAGTAAACATCCAAGCCATGATGATTTAAAAATTGCTCGGTCATTTCGAAACGACTTGTTTGAGGCGTGAACACCTGTACAGGAAAATAACGAATAAAGTTTTTAGCTATTACTAGATTCGAGTTTGCCACATTACAATTCATATCTAAATGAAGTGTATCGGAGCGTCTTGGCAAATCAATAATCGCGATTTCTGTAAATCCTTCTTGGAAGATGTGATCCTTCATACTTTCTACAGCTTCTAACGTTGTTCTCATACCAGTATTAATAAGCACTGCATCCCTATTTAAAATCATCACATCTCCACATTCTAAAGCAGCAGAAGGTTGTTTCACTATTAAATTTCTTGCTGGAAACCACTTATCTAATAATGAGTGCGCATGTGGATACTCTGGACGTCTTAGTGAACTACCTGCCTCACCAAGGAAAATACTATTTCCTATAACACAAGCAAGATCGCGTACAAAGTACCTATTTATAAGTTGCTCACTTACTGTTTTCTCTTCATTTGGTAGCTCTTTCGAATAATCAATAACCTTGACACCCGCATTCTCAAGCGTGGTCTTTAATTCCATGAAATTCTCCATTGCTTTTACGTGATTGACAGTAGCGTCCCATCCTACATTTTCAACTATTGTTAAATCTGTTACATCTAATTTTGAAGGTGCACAAAGCATAACAACCTTAAGTTCATCATGCTCCGACCAACAATTCGGTTGAAATGAGTACAATTAGATTCTCCCCTTTTTGAATGACTATCTCGGCTTAGCGTTACCATCAAAACTGGGATTATACAGGCAATGTGTAAATGAAGATCAGCATGATTAATATTTAAAGAAGGAAATCCCTGGTATTTGTGTAATTAAAACAAGGACAGATAAATTTATTCAATTAGAAATGAGTGAAACGATGGAATACTATAAATTTTTACGTCAATATGTTGGTCACCAACCTATTATTTTGCCAGGTGCTGTTGTATTAATCTTAAATAATGAGAATGAGCTATTGTTACAAAAGAGATATGATGGAGGTTGGGGGCTTCCAGGTGGTTTGATGGAATTAGGAGAAAGCTTAGAAGATACCGCAAAAAGAGAGGTGTTAGAGGAAACAGGTTTGATAATAGAGGACATGAAGTTATTAGATATTTTTTCTGGTCCAGAATATTACCTTAAAGTTTCTAATGGAGATGAATTCTACTCCGTTACAGCCGTCTATTATACGAGAAATGTTAAAGGTGATTTAGTAATTGATTATAAAGAATCAGAGACAATGCAATATTTCTCACTATTAAATTTACCAATTGGAATCGATAGTAGATATATTGAACCTTATGTATCACAGCTAGTGATAAAATAAGCTTTAGAGAGAAAACTTATTAAACAAGTATAATTTGTTTTCTCCCATTAGCGTGTAAAAAGCATTTGAATATAAGCTTCATTAATGAAAATACTGATGATAAGCTTGCACAGCTGCCATTTCGCTTGTAAATATTAACATATCATTTGTTAGCGGATAATATGACTCAAAGAGAAATAGCGCCAGCTCATTCGGATTATCTGGATTGTTCATCACTACCGCTTCCTGTATATTTGCTACATCCAGAATATGTGGATGTCGATAAAAGATAAAAACACTATCCCCTGCACTATATTGCTGTTGCTTCATTCCATCACCTTCCTATGTCTTTCCACTAGTTTGGTGTAAGAAGATGTTAAATATAATTAATTATCGATTCTTGTGTAGATTTTTGCAAAGCTTGTCGCTTATCATCGCGACAAGCTTTTTGATTGCTGGCCTCGATGGAGATATGTCTATCGAACAACTTCTGATCTAGCTGTTCTTGCAGCTAAGATGCTTTCAAGCTGATGACCGTATCTACAGCCTTCTGAATGGATATGGCGATGTCAGCAAGAGAGTGTGCTTCGTATAAGTCCAACTGTATAATACTAAGTTTTTTGTAACAGTACCTACTGCATCAATAAGCGGGTCACTGTTCCTCTATTAGATATTACTATTGTTCTGGTCAACCTGCTTGACAAGGATAATAGCCATCGTTTCACTATGTCGGTAGTCTGTCCTCGTATACCTCACCCCATTTAATGAAGAAAGTCATCATCCCTACATATCGATTCATTTTATAATCATAGAAATATATTCCTTTCCATTCGTACTTAAAAAATTCAAATACATTAAGAAAGAAACGACGAAGGTACATTTATTATTTCATATAGGAAAACACCCAAAAAGGCTAATGCGACATCGCATCCTAGGTAAAATTTTCTTATACAGGTAAAAATGCGAAACTTTTTCACCTGTTGGTGCGTACTAATTATACAATGATATTTATCATTGCCAGATTAATATAATGGCTTCGGGAGGGGTGGAATTTATGAAGAAAATATGGACTTTATTTCTTGCAGCGATACTTATTGTACCGTTATTGCTGCAACCAGCGACCGCTCAAGCGGCAAAGGCCATCACGATTTTTGTGGACGGGGTTCAATTAAAGACCGATCAACCGCCAGTGATGGTTCAAGGGCGTGTTATGCTGCCGCTTAGAGCAATCTTTGAGGCATTGGATGCAAACGTGAATTGGGATCGAAAGAATCAAACCGTTACTGGGATTAAAGGAGGTACAACGGTAGTTCTCAAGATCAAATCGAAGGTAGCTACAATTAATGGCGAGAGAGTTACGCTTGATGTACCTGCACAGATAATAAATGGCAGAACTATGGTACCAGTACGCTTTGTTAGTGAAGCGCTTGGTCAGGATGTTGACTGGAACTCGTATAATCAGACCGTATCTATTAAATCTGATACTCCGAGCAATATCAGTATTTCTCCAGCGACCTATGTGTCGGTTAGAGATATTGGTAATCAAGGAGATGGGCGTGACCTTGAGGTTACCTACTCCAAATCGTCTACTGAATCACTTGTGGATCATTACCGGGTTCTCATTGTGAAGGCTTCAAAAAGCTTTAATCAGGCGTCGGCCCTGAAGGTCTCCGCTTCAAATTATACGAAAGTATCACCTGCCGGCTCGGATCGTTCTATCATATTATCTCAAAGTTCGCGGGATGTGGACGGAGACTATATTAGAAATGACCAGCCTTATGTAGCGTATGTACTTGCAGTTGGAAAAGGTTCTTATTCCAGCGTATTATCGAAATCTTCTCAGAAGATTTCCCTAACGAGCATGTCTCCAATTGCAGAAATAACAAATGTGAAAATTAGCGATATTAGCGATTTCGGCGACGGACGCGATCTCTCGGTTAGCTTCACTCGTCCGCAGAATGACAACAATGTTTCAAGTTACCGTGTGATTATCGTAAAGAGTAAAGACGCTGACAATTTCAGTCTTACTACTGCGAATAATTTATCCAGTAGCTACTATACGACAATGAATAAATCAGGGAGCAACGGTGGTACGATGACAGTAACTCTGTCTTCCTCAGCACGTGATTCTGCCGGTGATTCCATTAAGAACGGCGTACCTTATACAGCATTCGTCTTGTCAGTTAGCAGCACTGATTCAGCTGTTAATAAGCTGTCATTTGCTTCTTCATCCGTAACACTTCGTCCAAATACAGTGGCTACTCCTGTTATTACTCAAGTTGATGATGTCAACGACTATGGAGATGGACGCGATCTGAGAGTGAGCTTCAACAAAATATCCGATGAGTCTAACATCAGCTCTTACCGGGTCTTTGTTGTAAGAGCTAGCAACTATTCAAACTTTACATTGACGAAGGCGAACAGTCTGTCCAGCTCTAATTACATGCAAGTGAACAAGACGGGCTACAATATTTCTCAAGTTCTCTCCTCAGGGACTCGAGATACAGACGGTTATGCCATTCAGAATGGGGTCAGCTATCGTATCTTCGTTATGGCCGTAGCTAAAAACTCAGGGAATAACGTATTATCGTCGGCTTCCAATGCGATTACACTATATAGCAGCAATGTAGGTGCAGTATCAAATCTCCTTGCCAGCGATGTGAATGATTATAGCGACGGTCGTGATCTCTATGTCTCTTTCACTAAAGCGGCAAATGAGTCTAATATTAGTCACTATCGCATCATGGTTGTGCCAACAACTTACTACAGTAGCTTCAGTCTGTCGGATGCTAATAATGTATCCAGCAGTAATTATACGACTGTGAACAAGTCAGGAAATAACAATTACGGGCTGACGCTTTCGGGAAATACTCGGGATGTGCGCGGCAATTATATCACCGATAGAACTAGCTACCGTGTCTATGTTCTCTCGGTAGGCTATGGCAATTATTCCGGCAGCAATGTGCTGTCCTCGCCAACGTCTACGATTACGCTCGGTAAGAACATCAATGTGCAGGCTGTATCTAGTCTGACTGCTACTGATGTAAGTGATTATGGAAATGGCCGTGATATACAGGTATCGTTCACGAAACCTTCCGATGAATCAAATGTCAATCAATATCGCATTTTGATTGTCCCAACAGCGGAGTACAGCAGTTTCAGCCTATCGCAAGCTAATAGCAGCTCTTATTACATCTCAGAGAGCAAGGGCGGGAATAAATCAATAACTAGAACGTTAGATGGGGCTCGAGATGTTCGCGGTAATTACATTACTGAAGGCACAAGCTACAGTGTCTATGTATTGACTGTAGCGAATGGAAATTCTTCAATCCCAAATGCTCTATCTTCTGCATCGGGAATCAAGCTTAGTAAGAATAAAGCCCTTCAAGCGGTCAGCAATGTTAAAGCAAGCGATGTTGGTGATAATGGAGATGGCCGAGATTTACAAGTATCGTTCACGAAGCCTTCCGATGAATCGAATTTAAGTAATTACCGTATTCTGGTTGTCCCTGTGTCAAAGGCGAATGGCTTTGGCTTAAATGAAGCCATTAAAGCTTCTTCTTATACTAGTGTAAGTAAAGGTCAGTACAGTGCGATCTTGAAAGCTGGTGATAAAGATACTGAGAACCAACAGATTAAAAATGATACAGACTATCGGGTGTATGTTTTGTCAGTAGGTACGGGAAGCTCCCAGGGACTGTATAACTTGTCCGGTCCTTCTGATGTTATTAAACTGGTTAATAATGCAAAAGTTGATGAAGTAGGATCAGTATCTCTGGATGCTAAAGGAAGTAGTAACTCTACTGATATCGAGGTAAGCTTTACGAAGGTTAATGATGAGCAAAATGTATTAGAGTATAGAGTGTTTCTGATTCCAGAAGGGCAGGCCTCTACTTTCACTAAACAGCGTGCAGAATCAATTCAAAATAGCAGTTTGTATACCATCATTAAACCCAATGGTAATAACAACATCCGACAAACCTTGATGGTATCAAATGACGCCTTTGGCAATCCAATCAAAGCAGGAACCTCGTATGTTGCTAAAGTACTTACAGTTGCTAAGTCGGGAGCCAATGCGTTATCAACGGCATCTAACGCAGTAACACTCAAGTCAAATCCCGTTGATACAGCTGTAAATCCAGCTACGATTACAAATGCTACTGTTGGAGCTAACGAAATTACACTCACATTTAGTACACCGAGCAATAAGGGAAATATTAGTGGGTACGAGATTTATGCTGTTCCGAGTACTGTAACGGATTTTAATGTAAATAATCTTAATTCGAATTTTATGATTAACACCGTTCCTAAAGAGTACTCTGGGGAATCCATCAAGTTTAATTTAACGATACCTGGATCTTATAAGATCTACGTTCTAACGAAACCGGATAATGTAAATGCTAAAAAAGCAGCTTTATCCGAACCTTCCCTATTAGATGTGGTAACACCTACCCCACAATCTTAAGAGGTAGGATAAAATAACTTCTTCACAGAAGGGACTCCTCATTGGTGCTTCATGGACCATATGAAAGAGTCCTTTTTTTGCTGTTTGCGCAGCGCACCTGTACTTTTGATGGTATTCTCCGTCACCGTCTTCAACTGCTTCTATGAAAAATGGTAATTAAATGGTTGAATATTAATAAGACACTATAGTGGAGAACTGTCGCCCAAATCTTGTGCTGGAATATGCCAAACAAAATCCGGTCAAAGAGGTTTATATGGTGTTCAGCGGAGCGCGCTCAAGGAAGTATGAAGAAATACGATTTTCCTCACAATGTGATGGTCAAATTTGCTCTGACCCAGACAGAAGTATTTGAACTATGAACTTGGCCAAGATGTGCTGGATCTGTTCTATTCTCAATACTTTTGCGATGCCATTAACAGAGGCGATGGGTCAGATTGCATTAAGCTATTTCGATAAATCAATTTTTTTATTTAATAAATAAATAGTCATACCACCAACAGTCATTGACAATAGCTCTCCGATTCCAACCGTAAACCATGTTGCCCAAAACGGAAGATCATAGAGAATTGTTAATTGTCCTGCCACGGTGAACATTGATATAGCAAAAATCAATGCAGTTATAACCATTTTCACAAGATCATTTGTTATATTTTTCGTTACTCTACGGCAAAGAACTAAAACGAGGAATGTCGCAATCCCGCCAATCGGCACATCTAATATCCACGTTGGTGACATGAAATTAGCGAGTACTACTCCTAGAGTCACGGCTACTACATAGCGTTTGTTGTAGAGGGCCAGGTAGTTAAACATCTCCGATAGACGTAATTGAACTGCCCCAAAACTGATGACTGACAATAAAACAGTTACAGCAACATATAAAGCTGCAACAAGTGCCGTCTTTGTAAGCTCGGTTACAGATGTACGGCTTGAATCTTTTACAATAGATGTATTCAATTTTCTTCTCCTTTGTAAAATAGCACATCCGCTATTTTAGTAATAACTACGGCCAAAGGAAGAGAGCTTTTCGCCCTATCTGAAGTGCCGTAGTGCAAGTAAATTTTTACTTACCTGCGTATTATATCAGAAGAATTTACGATTGAACAATCTTATTTCGTTAGCCAGCCACCATCGATTGGCATAATAGCTCCATGAATATAATCAGCAGCCGAACTTGCTAAGTAAAGTGTTAAATTCGCTACTTCATGTGGTTGTGCCCAGCGTCCAGCAGGCGTTTCATTAGCGACCCATTTGGCCATTTCCCCATCACCTTCAAAATCTGCCTTATTCATTGGTGTTTGAATGGCCCCGGGTGCAATGGCATTGGCGCGTATTCCTTCACGACAATAATCTAAATCTAGCTGTTTCGTATAGCCGACAATCGCATGTTTAGATGCTGTATACGCTGCACCACCACCGCCAGCAACAAGCCCTGCAATAGATGCCATATTAACAATGACGCCTGATTTTCGTTTTACCATATGGGGTAATACCGTATTCGTCACAAAAAAAGTACCCTTTACATTGGTATTCATAATTTTATCCCAAAGCGCCTCATCTGTATCGAGTGTTTTTGCAAAACCATCTAATACGCCTGCGGTATTTAATAAAATATCTACCTCCTTAAATTTTGAAATTGCAGCTTCAAATGCTTGCTCTATATCGTCCTTATTACATACACTACCTACTTTATAGGCAAATTGTTCAGGGTATTGGTGAAATAGTTTTCCTAACCCTTGCTCTTCTAAATCAAACCCGAATACATTTGCCCCATTTTCTAAAAATGCAATAGCTTGAGCTTGACCAATACCTGAACTAGCCCCCGTCAGAAATACCGTCTTGCCCTTATATTCTTCAAACGTCATCGATCTCTCTCCTCTAAAACAAAGAAACCACCTCATTTGAGATGGCTCTTCCGATTAATTGACAATTATCCAATCTTCCGCTAATAAATCACAGACTGTCGGTGTGAACATTGTATAGCCCTCACCACGTACATTAATTAAAAAATAAGGGTTCAAATTCTCGCCATCATGTTCGCTTTGTCCAACAAGCTTCACATATAATTCGGCACCGCTCCAACCTTTACGAATTACTTTTTCGCCCGCCTTTAAACGAGGTAAAATTTCTTCAAACGTCATTTATATTCATCCTTTATTTACATTCTTTATCGGATTAGTATACTGGAATTCTCAATTGTTTACAACCTAGCTCTCAAGCAAAACCGTATAAAGTATATATTGCCCATTTAAATCGGCAATGATTGTATCGATATTATTATCATTTGTTGAGAAAATCTTTGTTCCGCTTTCCAATTTAGTAGCATAAAAATCATTGAAATTTTTAGAGGAATTTGTAGTTTTAATAATTTCCCCTATAATTTCACATTTCGTATATTCTAATTGTTTCATCGATTCTAAGCTTGTAGTATTAATGTAAATCAAATTATTATATTGAAGAATATCCGCTTGTGTATGTTCTGTAAGAATAGATTTCGCAGTGGGAGTAGTATTTATAGCCGGTGTACAACCTACCAACACCAATATTAGTAAATTACATATGAGTATTTTCCTCATAACTAATAACACCTTCTTTTTATAACTACTTGGAACAATTAGGTTCAATTTAAACTCTTCACATTTTAACTTCCCAAATTTAAGCAACATCATTTTACCTAGCTTCACGTCGAAATTGACTCTTCCCATCTTGCAAACTACGAATCCATCTTCTTCTTCATTTGCACTTGCACCGTCTTCACTTCTAATCCGTTTTCCATCAAATAACTCGTAGCAGGATTGCTTGCTAAAAAGTTAACTGTTGCCAGTTTTACTTTGTGTTTTGTAATGCTTGCGATAAAGTGTGGAATATGTTCAACATTGCCATTCCCTAATAGCTCTAATTGATAAAGCACTATGCTGTCGATGGCTCCCTCCTGATTCCATACAGTTTTATATAACAAATAGCCAATTGCTTCATTATTCTTATTATAAAAAACTTTAGCTTCTCCTTGTTTATTGCTTTGCCAGCTACATTGCCAAGGTATATCTTCCTGATAAAAAGATAAATGCGGTAGCTGCTCTGGACGAATAGTTTCCACATGAATTTCGACTAGCTTCTCTACTTTTGCTTCATATTCGCCACTTAAAAAGAGCAATTGATTTGTAATGGTATAGCCATACTTCTCATATAGCGCAATTGCTACCTTATTCTCTTTTATAGCTTCCAGCGTTGCAACTTCCACATTCTCTCTTTCATAGATGGCGATGGTTGCTTCCATTAAAACACGAGAAACACCTTTACCCCGATAGTTTGGAGAGATACCTGTTCCTCCATTCCAAGAGGTTTTCTTACCATCCATTAATCTAAAGCCATTTAATACAATGCCAACAGGATTATTTTGATCAAATGCGACGATTGAAAGCTCTGGCGATAGTCCTTCCCCAACAAATCGGTTTAAAAACACCTCTTCGTTCATTTCTATTTGTACAAAATACCCCTCAAATCCTTTATTCCAAGCTTTTAAAGTTTCATTTAACGTGCACTGTGAGACTGTTTTTATTTCCATGTTTTTCTCCCATCCCTACGTTAATTTACAACTGATAAATCTTCTAAAGTTAATTTTTTTATTATTTCATAACCGTTTCCAAGACCATTTGGCTTAACAATAACCATTCCCATGTTTGAAATCTCCCCTAGTCCAACATCTTCAGGAAAACTATGGGCAACGATCACTTGATTCATTCCTTGTGGTGGCTTTCTTTCTAACACGGATTGCACATTTGATAAAATATTACTTTTTTCAACAACAGGAATAGTCCCACCCAATTTATAAATTTCATAACCAATTGGGTCAATTTGAATATAAGAATAAGGAAATGCGAGCTGTGCCGTTTCAACTGTACGACAAAAAGGACTTACGACTATTGGTGAACTAATCGGAATTTGTAAATGACGTAACAGTTGTCCAAAGTAAACGGCCTGCCTCCGCCCTAATTCAGACAAATTTCTTTGCGTAACACAATTTTGGAAATTTAAATATGGCTGATCTACTCCGACAGTTGCTTGACCATGCCTTGCATACAAAACAAATCCCCCCTTTCTCAATAGATCAAGGATTGATTTATCCAAATATTTCAACTCCCCTCCTACTAGAATACCATCGATTATTAGTACTATATGAAATGAATGACTCAAAAAATGTAAAAGTGAAAGTTGAAACTGCTTTTCGCATAGAGAAGGAGTTATTTCACTGGAAAAGCTTTCATTTGAGTCCTACTCCCTTTGCTGAAGTTTCGTTTTTTCACTACTATGAGGGATAGTTGATCTTCGTTCCGACTGGGCGACTCCTTGGGGATTAGCGATATAGAGGAACTGAAATCAACCACACGTTTTGCCGAAGAGTCATACTTTAATTTCATTAACACAATAGTTTATCAACCAAAAATAAAACTTCCTACAATTTTCAGTAGGAAGTTTTGAAATTTACTTTATTGGAATAGTTACTATTGCGGTTGTCTCTAAATGTTTTGATGAATCGATAGAAATTTGACCGTCGTACTTATTGACTATTTCATTCACAATAAACAAGCCTTGCCCTCTTGTTTTACCATTCTCCGGTTTCTTTGTGGAAAATCCTCGCTTGAATATTTGACCTGCTTCCACAATATTTGGTCCAGTATTTGTAACCTGTAATTTATATTGCGTGTCATCAGCTTCACAGCAAATTGTTATTTTACGTTGTTCTTCCGATAATTCATTTGCAGCATCAATCGCATTATCTATTAAATTCGATAAAATTTTAATTAGATCCGTTGTTTTAATTTTATTAAACGCATCCTGAGAGACTGTGAAATCCATATCAATATTATGGTTTTGTGCCGTTAGTTTTTTTGTTTGCAATAAAATCGCCAAGCCAGGATGATCAATATTTAATTTAAGAGACTTAATATCATGAACTTCTTTATACAGTGAAGATAAATATTGTTTTGCCTGATCAGGTTCATCTAATTGTAGAAATCCATGTAATACTTGTATATGATTTGTGAAATCATGTCTTAAAGAGGACACGGAAGTGATTAAAGTTTTAATTTCCGCTTGATATGTATCTTCTGTCGCTTCAACTTCTTCTGCTACTTCTTTTTGATACCATCTTTGTAAGAAGAAAACTGAGCCGGTAACCATTAAAATGAGTACACCATTAAATATAAAGACTAAAAGATTATCTTCGATCACTTTTCCCTTAATGTCATTTAATGTGTCTGCACTAATATCAATACCTATGTATGCAATAACCGCCCCTGTTTCATCCTTAATCGGTGCACCAACAGTTAAGTAGGAGCCATATATAGAATCTTGTATTACATCTGTTGTAAATGTTTCTCCTTTATAAGCTTTTTTCACTTGTGTCTCGGGTACTGTACAGTCCATTCCGATATAAAAGCCTTTAACTTCACTTGGTAAACCCATGATCATTGCTTTGGATACCTTCGGATTTTCAATATCTAATGTATAGACAAATAAAGCACCTATTTTTACTCTTGCATCGTTTAAGTAGCTTCTTATTTGCCAATAATACTCATTTTCCACGGGGTTATCTAAAAATTGTTTGTACGCCTCTACATCAATAGTAGATGCGATAGACATAGCCGCTTCCAGACTTTGGTTCGCTATTGACTCTTCTACTGTCTTTTTCATTTTTACATAAGATGTAAAGATGTTTAAACTTGTAAACAATACTAATAAGAGGGTTGATAGTATTAAAATTAGTTTTATTTTTCGTGTTTTCATACAAACTGGTACTTCCTCATCTATTGACATGAATAATATCTTAATTTAATTGAGCTTGGCTTTCGCATTACATAAAAAATTGTTAGTCGTAGTTGACATCATCTCATACTTTCAACCTAGGAAACATTTTCATATCCAACAATCCTATTATACTACAATATACTTCTTTTTTTATGGTTGTTTAAAAATCATTTTTTGCGTAATGAATCGCTCTTCCTACTGAAAATCAGATGAAGAGAAGTAAGATATTTAGAAGTTTGAACGACAATGGCTATCTCCCCCCTGTACATCCACCTTAAACACGCTATTTTTGAAATACGATTCAGGATTCTTTGCTTCTTTAAATAAGAATATTGGTTCTTAGTTTATCATCTCAAGCCCGTTTTGACTATCTCAACCTTCGCTCCCTACTTTTGGGCTATGACCTTCTTATTGTTGAAGTGGGAATCGTCTGTTGGGAAATGAATAAAAGATCAGGCCTATAAAAACCTGATCTTTTCATTCTAAGTATTTATTTTTTCCTACTCGATGTCTTTGTCTCATCCTGTACATTTAAAAACTTTGGTCGCTTAGCGTAACCTGAAGGAGATAAGCGAACTAAAGATTTTTTAATGTCCGACCAATCTAAATTTGCTCCCATATTTAAGTATGGAATACCTAATACTCGTAAATTTGCAAGATATAGAAGTATGAAAAACACCGAAATGAAGAATCCAAATAACCCAAAAAAGGCAGATGCTAAAATAATGATTATCCTGAGAATACTCATTGCTGATGCAATGGATTGATTAACGAGTGTAAAAGCTGCAATACTTGACGTGGCTATAACGATAATCATGGAAGGACTCGTAACACCCGATTTAATCGCTGCATCCCCAATAATTAATCCCCCGACAACGCTTATGGAACCACTGATAACATTGGGTAGATGTATATTAGCTTCCCGAAATAATTCAAACATAAATAGCATCATTAATATTTCAAGAATAGTTGGAAATGGGAGCCCCGTTCTTGATTCAACAACTGTTGCCAATAGGATGAATGGCAATTGCTCTTGATGATAGGTTGAAAGTGCAAGCCAAAAACCTGGTAAAAGTACACTTATTAAAATTGCAACTATTCTGAGTAAACGCTCCATAGAACTTACAATAATCGGATACTCATTATCCTCACCAGATTTAAAAAGTAGCATTACATTTGCAGGTGTAATAATGGCATATGATACCCCATCGACTATGATGATAATGCGCCCTCTACTTAAGGCTTGTACAGCAGAATCCGGGCGGCCAGTATAATCATGTTTAGGCAGAATTTTATCGCTCTTCCCAATTCTTTCCATTAATATATCCCCGCTAAATATAACGTCCGCATCAACTCGCTGGAGCTGTATTTTCATTTTCTCAAGCATCTTTTTATTTACGACATCTTCTAAATAAAGTACAGCTACAGTTGTTTTGGATCGTGCGCCAAGTTCATATGTTTCAACACTTAATGAATTGGTCGGTAATCGTTTTCGTATTAAAGCAATATTAATTAATACATCCTCAATAAAATCATCTCTCGGACCTTTGACAACTAATTCAAGAGTTGTTTCTTTAGGCTCTCGATTTGGTTTTTTAGCGATATAACTTGAATACAGTAAATCCATATCTTCGAAATATAGTAAAACATGCCCTTTATAGACTCTTGTGATGGCCTCATCTTTACTTGTTATCCTCTGAAGATGGGGGATGTGTAAATGATTTTGTATATGTTCCGCTAACAATTCATCCGATGTTGCGGTAAATAAGGATTGGACTCGTTCCACAATAACGGTCTGCAGTAACCGTTCATTAATCATCGCTTCACATTTTATCAAATGTACTTTATGTTGCTGAAAGGAATACTCCTGAAATACTACATCAGCAGAGCGTTGAAATAGTGACTTCAAAGATTTCAAATTTAACTCTTGTTCCATTGAAGAAATATCCATCATCTCCTACTGAGCCAGCTCCAAATTAGTACATTTATAAAAAAATAACATAAATACACTTACGGATATTTTCTCCATGCTTTTAAAAAATATTCAAGGATGCATGCTGTTTAAAATACTTTGTCAGAATAATTTAGCGTTGAAATTTCCAACCTATTAGAAAGATTTATCCAATCATCTTCTTTAAATTTGCCATTTCAATAGCAGACATTGCTGCGTCATAGCCTTTATTTCCTGATTTAGTCCCTGCGCGCTCAATTGCTTGTTCAATATTTTCAGTAGTAACAATGCCAAAAATAACAGGTACATTTGTCGTTAGTGACACATTTGCAATTCCTTTTGCTGATTCATTACATACATAATCATAATGGGTTGTTGAGCCACGAATAACCGTACCTAATCCAATAATTGCATCATATTTCTTTGTTTCAGCTAACTGTTTAGCGATGAATGGAACTTCAAATGCTCCAGGAACCCATGCTATGTCGATAGAATTCTCATCAACTCCATGACGCTTTAAACCATCTAATGCACCGTCTAATAATTTATTTGTAATAAATTCGTTGAAACGTCCTACTACTACTGCTATTTTTAAATCTGTACCAATTAATTGTGCTTCAAAAGTTTTACCCATTTTTCTTTTCTCCTTTTTTATGGCTCATCACCATTTCGTGTGGTTGATTTCCGTTCCGCGGCACCTATGTTGGTCACAAAGGCGTTATCACAGGACGTAATGCATTTTAGCCTACGTAGATCCCCAAGCAGTCACTCAGCCGGAACGAAGATCGACTCAATACGTTTTAACATCATCCACAACTTTTGGTGATAATCCTTTTTATATAGTCATTGTGTTTTCTTCCATTATTTGTTGACGATATGTGACCAATGCTTCAATTGAAATCATTTTCAAATGATGTTGTGCTGCATATTTAACGAGATCATTAAAGCGTAGCATTTTGCCATTGTCGCCCATAATCTCACATATAACTCCTGCAGGAACGCTATTACAAAGCTTTGCCAAATCTATTGTAGCTTCCGTATGTCCCCTACGCTCTAATACACCATTTTCCTTTGCTATTAGCGGGAATACATGGCCTGGTTTACGAAAATCGGTAACTTTTGCTTGTGGCTCGAGCATTTTCTGTATAGTCATTGCCCGTTCAAAGGCGCTAATTCCAGTTGTTGTGTCAACATGATCAATACTAACGGTAAATGCTGTTTGATGATTATCTGTATTCACACTAACCATAGGGTTTAATGCTAATTTTTGTGCAAGCTGCTGGGAAATTGGCGTACATATAAGTCCTCTTCCATAGGTAGCCATAAAGTTAATCGTTTCAGGGGTCATAAATTCCGCAAGTGCTAGTAAGTCCCCTTCATTTTCCCGATCCTCGTCATCTACTACAATAATGATCTTTCCTTGCTTTAAATCCTCAATTGCTTCTTCAATCGAATGTAGCAATTTCGCCACCTCCTTGTTAGTTAAAATCCGTTTTCTGCTAAGAAGTCTTTTGTGATGGTCGGCGGTTCCTGACCATACTTAAGTTGATGTAAAATGTATTTCCCTACCAAATCGGTTTCTACATTGACGAGATCACCAATTTTCTTCATACCTAAAATTGTTTCCTTGTACGTATGGGGTATCAATGATACTGTGACACCATTTTTCTCTACATGAAAGATTGTTAAGCTCGTTCCGTCAATTGTGATGGAGCCCTTTGGAATACAGAAGCTCGTTAACTCCTTTGATAGTTCAATATCAATATAGACTGCATTTGCTAACGGCCGCTTTCGTACTACTTTCCCTACTCCGTCTACATGTCCAGATACAAAATGACCACCGAATCGACCATTCGTTGACATAGCGCGTTCTAAATTTACTGGATCTCCTATTGTGAGCTGCTGTAAATTTGTTGCCTTCACCGTTTCAGGCATTACATCCATCGTAAGCTCCTGATCATTAAAAGATATGACTGTTAAACAAACACCATTGACCGCAATACTGTCCCCAAGCTTTACATCCTCTACTATTTTCTTTGAAATAACGGTAATTTCCATACTTTGTCTATCGCTTTGCAAGGTTTTTATGGTACCGATATCCTCAATAATTCCTGTAAACATTTTTTCACCCACTTCCATTCAATGGTCTAAGCTTTACTCTTCCACTTTTTGGATCCTTATACCCTCCTCCCTCAATCAAAAATTCCTGTTCAAATAAAAAACCCCTTTGATTAAAGGGGTTTGGGAGTTCATATAAATAAGACGTCAACAAATAAACCATAAGGATACAAAATTTTCCCATAGGCTATCATCTCATCGTTCTTCTCCCATCCAGACTATAACTGTCGGTTTTGGATTTGCACCAAATCAGCTTACGCTCACGGACTTTGAATTACTTCATCACCGCCGATTGGGAATTTCACCCTACCCCGAAGAACTACTGCTATTCAATTCGTTAGCTAAATAATAAATACATATTCTCCTTGGCGAAATGCGTCCGAAGGCTTTAGGTCAGGCGTTTTCACAGAATGTGAAGTTGTTAGCCTGAGTTCCTCTATTTCAGTGGGTGTCCAAACACCAACTGAATGAAGATAAAAAAACTTCCCAACTTAAACGATGGGAAGTAGTTTGCATAAAAGCATAATCAAATAAACCTTATAAACTCAAGCGAATTTAAAAAGCTCTTACTTTTACCCTTCTCCCATCCAGACTATAACTGTCGGTTTTGGATTTGCACCAAATCAGCTTGCGCTCACGGACTTTGAATTACTTCATCACCGCCGATTGGGAATTTCACCCTACCCTGAAGGATATTTTTATTTAGCTATTTCTTACGATAACACTACTTAATTAATTTATCCAGATAAATCTCAAAATCAATTCTAAGTTACTGTCATGATGCCTCATTCACATGTAGGACTAGACTACATCACGTCCTGATAACGCCTTTGTGGCCAACATCCTGTTGTTCTGTCGTTACGTTAGCACTTCACTTTCGCACAATCATCCATTGCCTTAAGCGGCTCATCGGATGCCTCCAGAAAGCTTTGCTCTGTGCGAAAGCGTAGCGGCAGCACAAAGCGCCCGAATTAGCCACAAATTATGATGATGATCCAAAAATAATTATTAGTGAAAAAATTGCTCATCTAGAGTTATTTGTACTCCTCTGTTTCATATCCTGTATAATCATGTCTTTTTTTTAAGTATAGGCAGTAACATTTTCAAAAATAAAACGTCTTTACAACTAGATTATAAAGGAGTTAGTTTACATGAAATATATTATCTTTGATTTTGATGGAACATTGGCAGATTCTACGGCAGTGTTAGCATCAGCTTGGAATACAATTGCGCAAAAATATAAATTTAAAGGAATAGAATTAAAGGAAATCGAATCTCTGAAAAAATTATCTATAGCGGAACGAAGTAAATTATTCGACTTTCCTATGTATAAATTGCCGATGATTTTACCTCAATTTTATCGCTTATATCGCCAGTCATTAAATGATGTTCATCTTTATAACGGTATGAAGGAAGTCCTAATGGAAATTGATAAAAGGGGCTATAAAATACTTATCATTTCCTCCAATTCACAGGAGAATATTTTAGAATTTCTAAAAATGAACGGCATTCATTGTGTGTCAGATGTTCTTTGTTCAAACCGAATTTTTGGAAAGGATAAAGTGATCAAGAAATTTTTAAAGGACACAAGCATTACACCATCAGAAGTTTTATACATTGGTGATGAACAAAGAGATATCGCAGCCTGCAAAAAAGCGGGAGTGCCTATTATTTGGGTTGGTTGGGGATATGACTCTTTTGAAGTTGTGCAACAAGAAGAACCCGATTACAAAGTTGCTACACCACAAGAAATTTTGAATATCATTTAGACGAAGAGGATAATAGCGATTAATTTGCTATTATCCTTAGCAATTATGGCGAGTCATAATTGCTTGAAGTTATTAAGCCTTTACTTCGCTTATATGCATTAATTTTTCTGCTACGCTATTAATTCCTTTATAAGCGTCGGTTAATTCATGCATACTCACAGAAAATTGCTGGGTAAACGTTGCGATTTGATTTGCAGATTCATTGACTTGATCAATAGATTGTTTAATGCTTTCTAATTGGTTTGTAATACTTTCTGCACTATCCGTACTACTTTGCGACATTTTCTGTATTTCAGATGCTACTACAGCAAATCCCCGTCCATGCTCACCTGAGCGAGCAGCCTCGATGGAAGCATTTAATCCAAGAATTTTAGATTTCATAGCTAAATCTTTTACTAAATTAACAATCGTATTGATTTGTTGAATATCGCCAGTCATAGATTCTGAAAACTTGGATAGCTCACCTAAGCGATTTGATACATCTACACTTGCTACCGCTAACTCTTCATTCGTTGCAGACATTTCTTCAACAGAACTCGAAAGCTCAGTTGCTAATAATCTCATCCCATCCATTTTTTCATTCGAAATAATAGCACTTAACACACCGATTACTTTCCCTCCATCAAAAATAGGTTGTGCAGATGCAATATACGCCATCCCAAAATCTTCAGAACCTCGCTCTTCCCTCATAAACTTTCCTAGGCTTAGAGACTTTTCAGTTGTTGTTCCACGATACTTGGCTACAGGATCACCAACTTTAATCTTTAAGTCCACTTGATTACCTGGCTTGTAAGCAATGACCTTCTCAGTATCAGCAACTATAATACAAGCATCTTCTGGGTATGTTACCTGGTAAAAATCGATAGAATCTATTATCGCCCGTAGCTTTGGATGCATTATTTTTCCCCTTTTCCCATAACACGAATATACTGAAATTTCCCAATTTAACTATAGCATGACACCAAAAAAAAGACACCTTTAGATTAAGTGTCTTTAAAAAATTACTATGACTTTTTCAAGATTTTTACAAATTTTTCCGCTGTTCTTACCTCAACTGTAAGAGAGTTTTTATTATAGTTAGCTTTTATTAAAAATGGTACATCACTAGTGTTGTGGAATCTAAAATCTAAACCACCATAAGAAACAGTAGCGTCTCTTCCTTTTGGAACATACCCTACATCTAAAGAATGGTGATGCCGTTCTACAAATTTAACTGGTATTTGATCAACTGCGTTAAACAAGGTAGAAGACGTTTGACAAATACCTCCCCCAATGCCCATCACAACCTTTTTGTTAATGATTTCTGGTGCGGGCTGATAACCATTCGCTTCGTCTCTAGGGCCAACTACTGTATTAAAAGAGAAATAATCTCCACTTCCAACGATAACATTATTGATTGCCTTCGCAGAAAGCTCAATATTTTTATTTCTGCCTACATCATCGGTATTGAAGTAAGTTGTATAGGATGCAACAACTACGTTTTCTAGATAAGGGATATCTTCAAAATAATACCCGCTTTCAGTAATATAAAGAGGCATCTCCACTTTACCACCAGTAGCTGATGCTTCTAATATTCTCTCTACTAATTCACTTTCTTTTAAAACAATTAAAGGACTACCTTTCATTAGTTTTTCTTGATCGTCCAGCTTATCGAGTATCATACGCTTATCATAGCCTGCCGCTTTTTCATTCCCTCTCGCCAACTCTTTTGCTAATTGCTCAATTTGCTTTGTATACGATTGTTTATCACGTTCATAGCCCATTTCTTTCGGCGAAATTGTTTGTATGATAGCTTTTGTAGTAGGGTCTACAATTTCAACAACTGTTTGTTGTTGTTCAATGGTAACAGGCTTTTTTAAATCCTCAGCTTTTTGCTCTGACTCTTGACTTGGTTGCTCTTGATTTTTCTCATCCGCAGATTTCACCTGACAGCCAACTAGCCCAATTGTACAAATAATACATAATGTGGTCATCCACTTCTTTTTCAAATAAAACACCTACCCTATCGTCATACTACAGAGACATCTTATTCGTGTATTGTTGATAGTGTGTTTCATTTCATCATTTTTATTTATTTTTAAAATGAAGGTCATTTAGCATTTTTCACATAAAATCTATAGATTAATACGATATAAAGCCAATCATAAATAAGGGTCGCAAGCGAAATAATAGTAATCAACGGTGTTCTAAAATACATATAGAAACCAACTGCAGCAAACATCGTTCCAATCATTTTACAAACAGCGATGCCCATTGATTGACCACTTAAGTTCCCTCTTTGTAAAAACAAAGCAATAAACAGTCCTGACATCATCAAATTCTGTAAAAATGCGGCGTACTTGCCTTCTAGATCATTAAATTCATGCATCATTGCTAAAATCGTAAAAAAGCTTACTACTAGTGTGATTAAAAAAGATGAATAAAATATTTTCCTTGGAACTATTTTTTTATATTCCTTATGACCATAATGTAAAAATTGCATCATAATAAAAATATCTAAAATAAACCACAGTAACGTAATAATCCTTTGCAAGTCATTTTGTGGATACATAAATGAAAAAATAAACTCCCATGAAATATTTGCACAAATTGCAACCATGGGCATCCCATATCGCTTATCTTGTAATCCTTGTTTGATGATTAGTATGTATGTAATAATCCAAAATAACCCCATTCCTAATTGACAAATCAGTAGGAATTTTTCTTGCGTCATGTATACAAACTCCTTCCTCCTAATTATGATTCTTCGATACTATATGTGAAGAAATCTATTATTTATGTCAAAGGTTTGTACAACTAGGCTCTTAAAAATCTCAAGAGTAAGCGCCTATACATTCAGGAACCAATCATATATAGTAAAACGAGGTGATGATATGAAAACTAAAATTTATTTTGATAATAACCAATTTATCGCAGGGACTACTTTAAAAGATGATATCGAACTAGAACAAAACAATATGGCATTGCATACATGCGTACATGAAGCTGATGTGCTAGAAAATCGAAAAAAACTGGCAACCACTTTGCATTGTGACATACATGATTTTATTTGCACGCAACAAACACATAGTGCTAATTTCCATAAAGTCACGATTTCTGATAAAGGACGTGGTGCTGAAAAGATGGACAATGCCATTAGTAATACCGATGCACTTTATACAGTAGAACCGAATTTACTTTTATGTAGTTTTACAGCAGATTGTGTACCTGTCATTTTTTATAATGAAGTCAATGGTCTTATTGGTGTGGTACATTCAGGATGGCAAGGGACTGTCAAGGAAGTTACATTAAAACTTTTCCAACATTTGATGGAACACGAGCATTGTAATCCTCAAGATTTTCACGTACAAATCGGTATGGCACTCAGTCAGCAGAAGTTTGAGGTGGATACAGATGTTTATGAAAAATACCACAATCTAGGCTATGCTGAAGACTTTATGTATTACAATGCAGAAACAACTAAATATCATATCGATAATCAACAAACTGTGAAAAAACAATGTGAGCTTGTAGGTATTCCTTCAAAGCAAATATTGATTGATTCAACGTGCACATTTCTCAGCCCAGGTGGTTTTTCCTACCGCCAAGATAAACAGGCCGGCAGACATTTAAGCTTTATTATGCGAAAAGAGCAATAATTGAAAGGGACAATCCAATTATTAAATGGAGTGTCCCTTTTGTTGTATTGAAAAACAATATCTCTATCAAAAAAGTAAAAAGGATGTATCTCATAGTGAACTGAACCCTATTTTGTAGACAGTTTAATAAAAAGGGATGTAGTTGTAAGTTAAGCCGCAATGAGATGGCTTCGGTAAGTTGCCGGAGCCATCTTTTTTAATGTCCATTGCTTTCGTGTGTGATTATAATGGTCCATATAATCCATCACTATTGTGTGTAATTCTGCCAAACTTTCTGCTTGTTTATAATCTACTTCATCTTTGAAATGACCGAAGAACGATTCTATTGGCGCATTATCAAGACAATTTCCTCTGCGGGACATTGACTGGAGAAGTCCCATTTCTTTTACACGCTGCTGATATTCTGGGTGTGTATAATGAATACCTTGGTCCGAGTGAATCATCGCTTCCGGATGGAGATTGCCGTCTAGATGTGTTTTTAACTTTTCAAGCGTCTTATAGACAAGGGACATCTTTAACGTAGTAGATAATTCATATGC
>NZ_LDGC01000020.1:0-1003 GCF_015844675.1 Lysinibacillus sphaericus
GGGCCTATAGCTCAGCTGGTTAGAGCGCACGCCTGATAAGCGTGAGGTCGATGGTTCGAGTCCATTTAGGCCCACCATTATTCCGAAGTAGCTCAGTTGGTAGTAGCACCTGACTGTTAATCAGGTTGTCGCAGGTTCGAGTCCTGCCTTCGGAGCCATTTTTTTGTGGGGAAGTACTCAAGAGGCTGAAGAGGCGCCCCTGCTAAGGGTGTAGGTCGGGTAACCGGCGCGAGGGTTCAAATCCCTCCTTCTCCGCCATTGGCCCGTTGGTCAAGTGGTTAAGACACCGCCCTTTCACGGCGGTAACACGGGTTCGAATCCCGTACGGGTCATACTAAAATGCAGTAGATGTAATTTACATCTACTGCATTTTTTTGTATAAAGATAGCTTTTAAGATTGGTTCTATAATATTTGTTGGGGTATTCACACAATTCCACGCATAAAAAAAGCACAGATTCACCGATTTATATATACTTGAATTGTCGAGAAACAAGTAATAGAAAGGTGAACTGTGCAAATGAATTTTAACATGAATATCCCAGGATTAAAAGATGTAGAGATTACGAAAGTAGAAGAAGTAGGCGATCGAATCGCATTGTATGTACAATTACCTAAATGTACGCATCAATGTCCAGCTTGTAAAAAAGAAACATCGAAGGTTCATGATTATCGTATACAGAAGATCAATCATTTAAAATGGTTTGAACGTTTAACGATTCTTTTCTATAAGCGTCGTCGTTATGTTTGTAAATGCGGAAAGCGTTTCTCTGAAAAATCCCCCTTCGTAGATAAATATCAACGTTATTCAAAGGAATGGAATCAAGTAGTGAGTATACGCGCTATTAAGGCCAAAACATTTAAAGAAGCTGCAGAAGTACTAGGTACATCAACCACGACGGTCATTCGCCGTTTTAAAAAGGTAGCGAATAAACAATTAGTAGAGGGTGTACGTTTACCAAAAGCGATTGCGATTGATGAGTATAAAGGCGATACAGATGCAGG
>NZ_LDGC01000021.1:0-67756 GCF_015844675.1 Lysinibacillus sphaericus
CGTACAATGAATTCAGGTCTGGTCAACCGACTTCGTACGAAAGGGGATCCAAATGGATAATAAAAGTTTAGCACACACAACATGGAATTGTAAGTATCACATCGTCTTTGCGCCAAAATATAGAAGGCAGATAATTTATGGGCAAATCAAAGTAGATGTAGGTAGAATTCTTCGCCAGTTATGTGAAAGAAAAGGCGTAGAAATTATTGAAGCAACAGCATGTCCTGATCATATTCATATGTTGGTAAGTATTCCACCAAAATTAAGTGTTTCATCGTTTGTGGGTTATTTGAAAGGGAAAAGTAGTTTAATGATATTTGATCGACATGCGAACCTGAAATACAAATATGGAAACAGGAAGTTTTGGTGTCGTGGATATTATGTAGATACAGTAGGAAGAAACAGAAAAATCATTCAGGAATATATAAAAAATCAATTACAAGAGGATATTCTTGAGGATCAAATGACCATGAAAGAATTCATTGATCCATTTACAGGAGAAGAAATAAAAGCAAAAAAGCGAAGATAATAAAACCACTTTAGTGGTAGCGTGAAAACGGAGTGCGGTTGGCGGACCTTTCAATATGTCTTTAGACGTGGGTCAGTACCCCAGCGTTTCACGCGTAGAGCAAACCACCAGTTAGACTGGTGGTTCTGATTTTAACTTTTTTAAGCAAATGTCCAAAAAACATGCTGAAAAAGAGGAACTCAGTCTAAGAACGCCACGTCCTGTGGCATTACTGAAATGACTGACATAGTGTCGGCCCTCGTGCTGTTGCTGTCGCTTCGCTTTCGCACAGACAAAAAAGTGTTGCTGTCGCTACGTTAGCACTGCGCTTTCGGACAATAGACATCTGCAGCCCTAAGCACAAAGCCGATGCCGGACGCAATTTTACCGAGGGAAAATTGCTATGTATAAAATGAGTCGTTTGTTTCAAGCTATGTAAAAAAGGAGTGATGATAGTGCGTTTAGTAAGCATAATTTTTGCTTTGATGTTGGGGATTAGTATATTTGCTATTCCGCAAAATGATGCCATTGCATTTACCGAGCAACAGATTTCTCGTGGTGCTTATGGAGATGATGTAATTGAGCTACAAGCAAGGCTACAATACTTAGGATTTTATAAAAGTAAAATTGATGGCAAATTTGGCTATAACACATATTGGGCTTTGCGTAATTTCCAAGAAAAATACGGTTTACCAATAGATGGGATAGCTGGTGCTAAAACTAAAAAAACTTTATCAGGTTATTCAGATTACGATGAAGGATGGGTCAAAGCGCAATTAAATGCAGGAAATCAATTCACCTATTATGGTGGAGTTCCACTTGAACAGCAAGTGAAAGCAAACACTGGCGGTGGTGGTGGCGGCGGTAAAAGCAGTGGTAGTACTAATAATAATGGTACTCAAACTCAAATACCTCCAAAATATACTGACAGAGATATTCAGTTAATCGCGAATGCGGTTTATGGTGAAGCTAGGGGAGAGCCTTATGAAGGGCAGGTAGCGGTAGCGGCTGTTATTTTAAATCGTTTAGAGAGTCCTGATTTCCCAAATACTATTTCAGGAATCATTTTCCAACCGCTAGCCTTTACTGCGGTGGCAGATGGACAAATTTGGCTTGAACCAAACGAACGTGCAAAAGAAGCGGTTATTGATGCTATGAATGGATGGGATCCTTCAGAAAATGCACTTTATTATTTTAATCCGAAAACAGCTACAAGTAAGTGGATCTGGTCAAGACCTCAAATTAAACGAATTGGAGAACACATTTTCTGTTCATAGAAAGGAGGAAAACAAATGAGAACTATGCTCGTTATACTCACTGCGGCAGTTATTGGCTTAGGGGCATATAGCATTAATATGCACGGAGAAAATAAAAGTTTACAACGTACTGTGCTAGCTCAGTACACAGATAATTTAACGGATGCATCTGAGAAATTATCGCATCTACAAAGAGCTGTTTCACAATCTCTATTGTTTCGAGATGATCAAGCGATTCACAATGAGTTAGATTCTGTTTGGCGACTAAGCTCTGACGTTCGATCGTCTATGTCTAATATTCCTATCGGGCAGGAAATGTCGAGCGACTGGCTAAATTACTTAGGGCGCCTAGGAGATGAGGCAAAGAAAACATCTAAAACAGGTGATTACCAAGCTTGGCGAGAAAAAATGCCACAAATCTCTACAAATTTACAATCACTTTCAGATGAATGGTCAGCTGCAACAGTAGATTTTTATAAAAATAACGGTAAAATGGATGTCTGGTTACGACAAGTAGATACGAAGAACCCAAATACAACATTTGATAATGTACAAAAGACATTAAAGGATTACGGCGAAAAAGATTTCCCGCTTACATTAAGTGAATCGGATTGGCAGAAAAAAATAGAACTTAAAGCATTACAAGATTCAGTCATTAGTGAAAAAGAAGCATTGGAAAAAGTAAAACAATTATTCCCTATCATAAAAGATGCAACATTTACTGTTACAAAAAGTAACGATACTGCACCATATCCGTTTTATCATATCCAATTCCACCAAGGCATTCGTTTAGGATATGTCGATCTAACAGAAAAGGGCGGGCATTTAATTTCCTACTTAGTGGAACGTCCGGTAGATGAAGCAAGGGTATCACAGGATGAAATTATGAAAAAAGCTGAAGAATATGTAAAGCGACTTGGAATGAATGATGTTGCATTTGTGGAAAGTCGTGAAAATCATCAAGCATGGCATGTTACATTTGCACGGGTTCACCCTGGTGATAATGCATTGGTTTATGCGGATGGGGTGCAATTAAAACTTGCTAAGGATACAGGCGAGTTACTTGGTGCAAATGCGATGGAATATATTCAGGAAGAGACGATTAAGCAACAAACAGCAAGACCAATTGATTGGAAAACTTTCTTTGATGCCGACGTGAAAGTAGAAGAAGTAAGAAATATCTATACAGATAATGGTCAATTTGAACAGCGACTTTGTTATGAGGTAATTGCGGTACGTGATAAAAATACGCAAGAAACGTTTAGAGTTGTTATTGACGCAGAAAATCACAATGTTTTGAAAGTGGAATATTTAACGTAATCTAAGAAAAAACTACCAGTTTTTATATAGCCAGGATGGGCATCTCATGCGATAATAAAGTATATTTGTGTTCGAGGAGATGCTCATGGAAATAAAAATTGGTACTCAATTAGAACTTGAACCAACTTATACAGAGAGTGTTGAAAAATTTCGCTGTAAAGTTGTAGAACAAAATGAAAATATTATTTACATCGATTATCCAATAAATGTTGCCACAAACAAAACAGCTTTTTTAATAGATGGATCTGAATTTAGAGCAACTTTTCGCACGGATGATAAACAATCATTTGCTTTTAGTACTGAAGTGGTTGGACGTAAAGCTGGTAATATTCCTATGATTATGTTGCATTGTCCAAAGGAAGATGACTTTATTAAAATTCAGCGTCGTGAATATGTACGTGTGGAAACGTCTGTAGATATAGCGATACAGTTTCAAGATGCCAAATATCAGCTAGTGACAACGGATATTAGCGCCGGTGGTTTGGCAGTTCTCTTGAAAGGGGCAATTAAATTCCAAGCTGGTGATGATGTTCAGTTAACAATCGTTTTACCATATGCTAACGGAGATGTTAATTACGTGATTACGGATGCGACGGTTGTTCGTATATTCGAAAAAGATGCCCAAAAAATTGCCACTATACAACTAACAGATACTGATGATGTAGACCAACAGCATATTGTTCGTTTCTGCTTTGAACGTCAGTTAGTGAATCGTCGTAAAGAAATAAATCCTTTTGATGATTGATTTTTTCGCTTATTAATTGATCTCAACCTCTATATGTGGTGAGATGAATGCAGACTTAAGCTGCTTTTTTTGCGGATGTCCAAAAAACCGCTGAAATAGAGGAACTCGGTTTAACAACGCCACGTCCAAGGGCATTTTTACCGAAATGACCGGCATCAGTCGGCCCTCGTGCAGGAAAAGTACAAAGTAGATTCTGGACGCAATTATGCCGAGTACTAATTGATAGAAAGTTTACACCTTCAACTCAAGTAGTAATTTGATTTTAGAAAGCCCTCTCCTTGAAGAGGGCTTTTTTATGATACAATATGGTGTGATAGAAAGTAGGGGAAAATATGAAGAAAAACATTCAAATTGCGATTGATGGACCGGCTGGCGCTGGGAAAAGCACAATCGCAAAAATCGTTGCAGAGGCACTTGAATTTACTTATATCGATACAGGTGCTATGTATCGTGCTGTCACGTATAAAGCAATGCAACAAAACATACATTTAGATGATGAAACAAAATTAGCAGAAATGCTAGCATCTAGCACTATTGACTTAAAGCCTTCTTCTCAAGGACAACTTGTCTTTTTAGATGGAAAGAACGTTTCTGCTGAAATTCGATCAAATGAGGTAACTTCATCTGTTTCACAAGTAGCAGCTCATGCTAAAATACGCGAACTATTAGTAAAGCAGCAACAAAAGCTTGCAGCTAATGGCGGTGTAGTGATGGATGGGCGCGATATTGCTACACATGTATTAAAAAAGGCAGAACTAAAAATATTTATGTCTGCAACTGTAGAAGAGAGAGCAAGACGTCGTTTTATTGACAATCAAAAGCGAGGAATTGAATCTACCGTTGAAAAGCTTCAAGAAGAAATTGCGCTGCGCGATAAAATGGATAGTGAGCGTGAAGCATCACCACTAATTCAAGCAGAAGATGCCATATTTTTAGACACGACAGCATTATCAATTGATGATGCAGCACAGGCCATTTTAAAATTAGCGCAAGAAAAAATGAAGTAAATCCAAAAATTTCAGACATTTTTTGAATTTAAAGGATTTATTTTTGTCTTTGTCTTCAATATCGAATAAAATAGTAAGGGAAGATGCGAAGGAGGGTTACATATGTCTGAAGAAATGAACAATGTAGAACAAACGTTTAACGAAGGTGATATCGTCAAAGGTATTGCTGAGCAGGTTGATGAAAAAGCGGTAACTGTTTCAATCCCAGGTGCACCATTTGACGGTATTGTACCGATAAGTGAATTATCAAGCTTACACATCGAAAAAGCGTCTGACGTAATCTCTGTCGGAGATGAGTTGGAGTTGATGATTACAAAAGTTGAAGAAGAAAACTATGTATTATCAAAACGTAAAGTAGATGCGTTAAAAGCATGGGATACACTCGAGCAAAAATTCATCGCTGAGGAAATTTTCGAAGCGGAAGTAAAAGATATTGTTAAGGGTGGTCTTGTCGTAGATTTAGGAGTACGTGGCTTCGTTCCAGCATCCCTAGTAGAAGACTACTTTGTAGATGATTTTGAAGACTATAAAGGTAAGTCTCTTAACTTTAAAATTGTTGAGCTTGATAAAGAAAAAAATCGCTTGATTTTATCACATCGTGCTGTAGTAGAAGCTGAAAAAGCTTCTCAAAAGAAAGATGTTATTAACCAAATTAAAACTGGCGATGTTTTAGACGGGAAAGTACAGCGTATTGCATCATTTGGTGCCTTTATTGACCTTGGTGGTATTGATGGCCTTGTGCATATTTCACAAGTGTCTCATGAGCATGTGAGTGATGTGAGTGAGGTATTATCAGAGGGACAAGAGGTGAAGGTGAAAGTCCTTTCTGTAGACCCAGCAAATGAGCGTATTTCGTTATCTATTAAAGAAACGATTCCTGGTCCTTGGTCGAACATTGAAGAGCGTGCAGCTAAAGGTACAGTGTTAGAAGGAAAAGTAAAACGTCTTACTTCTTTCGGAGCATTTGTGGAAGTTTTCCCAGGTGTAGAAGGTTTAGTGCATATTTCGCAAATCGCGCATAAACATATTAATACGCCTCATGAAGCTTTAAAAGAGGGACAAGAGGTACAGGTGAAAGTGCTTGACGTAAATGCTGAAGATGGCCGCTTAGCATTAAGCATTAAAGATTTACTTGAAAATCCTGAGGCAGAGGAAGTAATCGACTATGAATTACCAGAAGAAAACACAGGTTTCTCTTTCGGTGATGTCATTGGCGATAAGCTGAAAAACTTTAAATAAACTTGACAAGCGAGGATACAGTTTGTGTCCTCGCTTTTTTATGTAGGAAACGAATAGAAAAGCCAAAGAGACGAAAAGAACAATCAAAGTTAAACTTATAGAACGAAGATAACCACATCACATCGAACATTCAAATAGCTCAGCCGAAATGATATAAAAATTTTTAAATAGATGGAAAGAACGGTACATAGCGCGCACATTCATGGATATGATATGATATAATGGCATTTTTCGTGTATAATAGCGAAAGACAAGAAGTTGGAAGGATGAAGTACAGATGACGAAACCAGTAGTAGCCATCGTAGGTCGTCCGAACGTAGGTAAGTCGACGATTTTTAATCGTATCGTTGGAGAACGTGTCTCGATTGTGGAAGATATTCCAGGCGTTACACGCGACCGTATTTATAGTTCGGCAGAGTGGTTAACACATGACTTTAATATTATTGATACAGGTGGTATTGAGATTGGGGACGAGCCGTTTTTAGAACAAATTCGTCAACAAGCGGAAATCGCCATTGATGAAGCGGACGTTATTATCTTTATGACGAATGGTCGTGAAGGTGTAACAGCTGCTGATGAGCAAGTAGCTAAAATTTTATACAAAACAAAAAAACCGGTCGTTTTAGCAGTTAATAAAATTGATAACCCGGACATGCGCGAAATGATTTATGATTTCTATGCGCTTGGCTTTGGTGAGCCTTGGCCAATTTCTGGTTCTCACGGCTTAGGCTTAGGGGATTTATTGGACGAATGTGCTAATCATTTCCCTAATGAAGATGAAGAGCAATATGGAGACGAGGTTATTAAATTCTCGTTAATTGGTCGTCCAAATGTCGGGAAATCTTCATTAGTAAATGCATTTTTAGGCCAAGATCGCGTTATTGTGAGTAATATCGCGGGGACTACTCGAGATGCTATTGACACGCCGTATGAGTATGATGATCAGGAATATGTCATTATAGATACGGCAGGTATGCGTAAAAAAGGGAAAGTATACGAAACGACAGAGAAATACTCTGTATTACGTGCTTTACGAGCAATTGAACGCTCTGATGTTGTTTTAGTCGTTCTAAATGCTGAAGAAGGCATTCAAGAACAAGATAAAAAAATTGCAGGCTATGCGCATGAAGCAGGAAAAGCAATTGTTATTGTAGTAAATAAATGGGATGCCATTGAAAAAGACGAAAAAACAATGAACGTCTTTACACAGCAAATTCGTGAGCATTTCTTATTCTTAGACTATGCACCGATTATTTTTGTATCGGCTAATACAAAGCAGCGTGTACATCAAATTTTACCGATTATACAACGTGTAAGTGAAAACCATGCAATGCGTATTCAATCATCTATCCTTAATGAGGTGATTGAGGATTCTGTAGCACGTAACCCAGCACCAACTGATAAAGGCCGACGTCTTCGTATCTACTATGCTACCCAAGTTGCGATCCAGCCACCGACGTTTGTGGTGTTTGTTAATGAACCAGAGCTAATGCATTTCTCTTATGAACGATTTTTAGAAAACCGTATCCGAGAAACATTTGATTTTGAAGGAACGCCAATTCGATTAATTACCCGAGCTCGTGCTTAGGAAAAATATACACATACAATACGCCAACCCGACAATATTGTTGGGTGGCGTCTTTTTACAAGAGAGGAAAGTATAATTTTCTCTAGCATTTTTCGTAACTAATAAGAGTGAATTGTCTTTTCTTAACAAGGGAGGATTTTGAATGGAAAAAGTTTGTGTGTTAGGGGCAGGCTCGTGGGGTACAGCACTTGCGATGGTGCTTGCAGAAAATGGGCATGATACACTTCTATGGACTCATCGAGCAGATCAAGCTGAAGAAATAAACAACCTGCATACTAATAGGAAGTATTTGCCTGAAACTGTACTGCCGACAAATTTGTATGCGACAAGTGATATTGCTGAGGCAGTTGCTCATTCGGAAACAATTATCGTAGCAGTGCCAACTAAGGCTATTCGAGAAGTATGTGAAAAAATGTGCGCAACACTCGATAAAAAAATACTGTTTGTGCATGTATCAAAGGGAATTGAGCCCGATACATTAAAACGAATTTCAGAAATTTTAGAAGAAAGTCTACCTGCAGAATTTGTAGAAGAAGTTGTTGTACTTTCAGGTCCAAGTCATGCAGAGGAAGTTGTCTTACACCACCCGACAACGGTTACAGCAGCTTGTGCAAACATTGAAGCCGCAGAAAAAGTGCAAGATTTATTTATGAACCAATATTTCCGTGTCTACACAAGCAAAGATGTGATTGGCGTAGAAATAGGTGGCGCATTAAAAAACGTAATTGCATTAGCGGCAGGTATTTCAGACGGCTTAAATTATGGTGATAATGCCAAAGCAGCACTTATTACTCGAGGTTTAGCTGAAATTTCACGTCTTGGTGTTGTAATGGGAGGGAATCCATTCACATTTTCAGGACTTTCAGGCATGGGGGACTTAATTGTAACATGTACAAGTGTACACTCTCGTAATTGGCGCGCGGGTAATTTATTGGGGCAAGGAATGAAACTACCAGAGGTACTCGATCAAATGGGCATGGTTGTTGAGGGAGTACGCACAACAAAAGCGGCCTATCAGCTAGCGGAGAAATATGATGTTGCTATGCCAATCACAGCGGAGCTTTATAGTGTTCTATTTAATAATATCGAACCTAAAATAGCGGTTGATACATTAATGATGCGTATGAAAAAGCGAGAAATCGATGACATGATATACTAATTAATGGAAATTGATAAATCAGGTTATTCAATAAACCTAATCTATTTGATTAGGTTTGTCATAAAATGGACATAAATAAGGTGTCTCAGAGAATATCTGAGACGCCTTATTGTGTGCTTTTAATTAATTATTTTATAAAGGATGTCCATTTAACTTCTAGCAAAAGTCTCCGACCGCTATAGACGGTTGTATGATGCGGTTTTAAGCTACTTTTCAGCGAATGTCCAAACACCCGCTGAAATAGAGGAAATCAGTCCAAGAACGCTACGTCCTGTGGCAATGACTGAGTGACCAACATCATGTTGGCCCAAAGCCGATTTCGTACGCAATTATGCTGAGGCATAATTGATTGATAGTTATTGGACAACTATTTCTTTTTAGCGAAAGCACATAGTATAATATATTTTGATTGTTTTGTGACGTTGTAGAAAGGTGGTTGTTTTAAATGGGTCCGTTAGCACATTTGCCTGCGCTTGATGTAATGTGGGTATCGTTTTATTGTATTGGCTTTTTGATTATATCTATTGGTTTAATTTATTTCGGTCGTAATAAGGTTTCAAACGTTTTTTTACGTACAATCGTAAATTTAATTGCATACATACTGTTTGGACTTGGCACATTTTTAATGGTTCTAATTGTAGCCACATGGCCAGCATAAAAAATGATGAGGTGGAAGTGACATGAAAAAACTAAGTGCTTTTCTTTTGGTAATTGTAACCGCTGTACTTCTAGTAGGTTGTGCATATCCAGAAGACGAGAAAAGGGCAAAAGTAGTGCCGGATGCTGATAATTTAGCTGCGGTTCAGCGTGCGGTTGATGAATATCGTGAAGCAAATGGTGGACTAGTTCCAATTAAAAATAGCGAGCTAGATACAGATATATATATAAAATATTTAATTGATTTTGAAAAATTAATGCCTAAATATCTTGCGCAAATTCCTGGGAACGCCTATGAAAAGGGTGGGATATTCCAGTATATTATTTGGGATCCTGAAAATGAAGCTAAAGTAAAATTGGTAGATTTAAATGCTGCAGAGCGAATTCGTGAAATTAATATTCGTAAACTTTCAAGCGAATATTTACCGATAAAGGGTGTATCTTCTGATAATGTATTTCAAATTAACTTTGAAAAATTGGGCTATAAAACAGATGTAACTGTGAAGAGCCCCTATTCTGGTGCTGAATTACCAATATTTATGACAGGCGATGGAGAAATGCATGTCGACTATTCAGTAGATTTAGGGCAACTACTAAAAGAAGAAAAACATGATGTAAAACCTGGAGATGATATTCGTCAGCTACTTATCGATAAATATCCAGTAGTGCCAGCTTATTCTTTACCATATACAGTAGATGAAAAAGGTGAGCCGATTTATTTTATGGACGCCTATAATAGTGACGCAAAAAAAGCTAGAGAAAAATTAATTCAAGAGTATGAATCCAAAAATAAAAAAGATTAGTCAATAAGCTCCTTACATTTGTGAGGGGCTTTTCATATTTATCTAACAGCTCGCATATAGTGAAAAAGCGTAGATAAAGGAGGCAGAAACCTTGAGTGAAGCAGTATTTAGAGAAATTGCAGAGCGCACAAATGGCGATGTTTATATTGGTGTTGTCGGTCCAGTACGAGTAGGTAAATCTACATTTGTAAAAAAGGTTATGGAATCGGTCGTGTTACCAAATATTGTGGATGATACAGAAAGAATGCGTGCACAAGACGAGTTGCCACAAAGCTCGCCGGGGCCAGTCATTATGACTGCTGAGCCGAAGTTTGTGCCTGCCCAAGCAACACGTATTGCGGTCGGTGAAGATGAAATGACATTCCAAATTCGTTTAGCAGATTGCGTTGGTTATATCATTGACGGTACAAAAGGCTATGAGGATGAAAATGGTCCGAAATTTGTGCATACACCTTGGCATACGGAGCCTATCCCTTTCCAAGAAGCGGCGAAAATAGGCACGGATAAAGTAATTCGTGACCATGCCAATATTGGAATTGTTGTAACAACAGATGGCACGGTCAATGGTATAAGTCGTCGTGCGGCAGAGAAGGCTGAAGAGGAAATTGTAGAGCAATTAATGGATATTGGAAAACCTTTTGTTATTGTATTAAATTGCCAAATGCCGGCGCGAGAGGAAACCGTACAGCTCCGAAATGAGCTATTTGAGCGCTATAACGTTCCAGTAATTGCTATTTCGATTGATCAAATGCGTGCATCTGATATTCAGTATATTTTGCAAGAAGCATTATTTGAATTTCCAATTCGAACAATAGAGGTGGAAAAGCCAGATTGGTTAGATGTTTTAGATGCAACACACCCATTAAATGTTGCACTAATTGATTCGATGGAAGAAGTGTTGTCATCTATTATGAAAATTAGAGATGTGCAGCAGGCGTCAGATGCCTTTAAAGCCATTGATTATATTGATCAAAGTGAAGTGGTACATGTGGATGCTGGTATTGGAACTGCGGTCATTCGAGTATCATTACAAGGCGAGCTATATAAGTCGGTTTGTAACGAATGGCTAGATGAACCAATTGAGACGAAGCGAGATTGGCTAGTCTTTATTAAAGAGGCGGCAGAAGCAAAAGAGGCACAAAAACGCTTTAAAAGTGCAATTAATGAAGCAGATTCGACTGGTTATGGTGTCACATTGCCAATGATGCAGGAGTTTGAGCCGACAGCACCAGAGCTCATTAAACAAAATAATTTTTTTGGTGTCCGTATGAAGGCAAAAGCACCATCATATCATATCATTCGTGTAGATATGGAATCAGAATTCGCGCCACTAATAGGCTCAGAATTCCATAGTCAACAATTACTTAAGGATTTAAATCATGCTTATTTACATGATCGAGATGCATTATGGAACACGCAGCTTTTTGGAACTCCGTTACATGAAGTGTTAAAAGAAGGAATACGCTATAAAATGGATGCAGTACCAAATACAGCTAAAAAACGGATGCGACAAACAATTGAACGTATGGTGAACGAAGGCGATAGAGGTTTAGTTACATTTATTTTGTAGTGATAAAATGAAAAATAAAGCGCAAAAAATTATTACAGGGCTTTTCGTTTTTATGCGAAAAGTCCTGTTATTTTTGTTTTTTGGGTGAAAAACGTATTTTTTGGTTATAATCATGAATGAATACAGTTGCGTAGCGGTTTTCTATGTGTTAATCTTTTTACAGAATTGGTTCATGACCCTTTGAGAGGAGGTGAATGGTGTGAATAAAACAGAATTAGTAAACTCTGTTGCTGAAGCTGCAGGTCTTTCTAAAAAAGACGCTTCTAAAGCAGTTGAAGCTGTATTTGATACAATTCAAGATGCTCTTGCAAAGGGTGACAAAGTACAATTAATTGGTTTTGGTAACTTTGAAGTACGTGAACGTGCGGCTCGTAAAGGTCGTAACCCACAAACTGGTAAAGAAATCGAAATCGCTGCTAGCAAAGTACCTGCTTTCAAACCAGGTAAAGCGCTTAAAGATGCTGTAAAATAATACACGTCTAGTAGTTACATAGAGCAGTCTTCATGTATATGAACATGGAGGCTGCTCTTTTTAAATTATTTCAGCGAGTGTTGCATAGATAACTGAAAGATGAATAAACGTCAGTGTAAGCAATATAGAATTCCTATACCCGATTTAGGCCTATCGATGAAAGTCGGGATCTATTTTTGAAACTTGTAGATATATTTAGTTGGTTAGGGTGGAGATAGGGCATCTCCTTATAGGGCAACTGTCACTGGAATGCTAGCGAGTAGGGGGACGAATGCTAAAATCAACACATTTGTCATGACCTTTCGCAGAAAAAACTGTCACCACGACTCCTCAAGAAAGAAGCGCCCTGTCGGAATGGTCAACCTGACGTCATTGCGATGAACTAAAATTTGCAAAATATACTACTAATTAGTAAGAGTAAAGTGGCGATTTTACTTACATAGCGTTGAATTTCTTTTGAATCAAGTAAGTCATTTTGCGCTTACCTTTTGGATATGCTACGATGCATAAGGAAATGTGTAATGTATTGATACGGAGGAGGGTTTTTACGGATGTCGAATGTTGATTTATTGAAAATAGAAGAAGCAGTAAAAATGATATTAGAGGCGGTAGGCGAAGATGTAAATCGTGAAGGTTTACTCGATACACCGAAACGTGTAGCAAAAATGTATGCAGAAATGTTTAGTGGCTTACATGAAGACGCAAAAGATTATTTTAAAACAGTATTTCATGAAGACCATGAGGAATTAGTACTTGTAAAGGACATTCCGTTTTATTCGATGTGTGAGCATCATCTAGTGCCTTTTTATGGAAAAGCGCATGTCGCATACATACCAAACGATGGCATAGTTGCTGGACTAAGTAAATTAGGACGTGCTGTAGAAACTATTGCTCGTCGTCCACAATTACAAGAACGTATTACCTCTTCAGTGGCAGAGACAATTATGGAAATGCTCTCTCCGAAAGGTGTTTATGTAGTGATTGAGGCAGAGCATATGTGCATGACGATGCGAGGGCTTAAGAAGCCTGGATCTAAAACTGTGACATCGGTTGCACGTGGTATTTACGAAGAAGATGAAGTAAAACGTAGAGAAGTTTTATCATTTATTCAAATGTCTTAATATGCATGTCTAATTATGTTATGATGGACTAAGAATTTGTCGGATTTAAGGAGTGTAAAGACAATGTCACAAGATTATATTGTTATTCAAGCAGAGGAAGATGGCGTGCATGTAATCGGTTTAACTCGAGGTACAGATACAAAGTTCCATCATTCTGAGAAATTAGATGCAGGCGAAGTTATGATTGCTCAATTTACTGAACATACATCTGCCGTGAAAATTCGTGGGAAAGCGCAGATTCATACAGCTCATGGTGTTATAAATAGCGAAACGAAAAAGTAATGAAAAACAATGACATGCAGAAGTGCTTTTAAAATGGTTTTGTGTTGATGGCAATAGTGATGCACATATAAATCGACTAAATGTGTAAAACTGTTTTTAACTTCTTTTCAGCAAATACCTTAAGTAGCGTCAGCTGCAAATGTCTTTTGTTGCGATAGTGCAACGGCAGGTATAGAAACGTTAAAGCCTCCGGCGGATGTCATGAACTCGGCATGGAGTTTAATACAGGCTGTTAGCCCTAAGATCATCGCATTCATGTGATAACTGCTAACTGACCTGCATCGGTAAAAAATCACGCCCTGTGGTATAACCGAAATGATCGACATCGTGAAGGACTAAGCAAAAAGCCGATTCCCCAATCAAATATGTCGAGGCATATTTGATTGGGAAAGCTCTACTGCCTATCATGTTGAATAAAGCAAAAAATTTTTATTCCGAATCGTCGCGTGTGCTATAATGACTCAGTAAGTAAGCGTTAGATCCTTGAAGTGGCTAACGTATTTGAAAGTGAAATGGAGTAAGGTCTATGAATGCAACATACATTCAAAATTCAATCGCACAATTAAAAACAGAGATTTTCATGGATGTTCGTCATAGAACTTTGCAAAAATACACAGGAGTGCCTGTGCTCGATGAAAATCAATTATTTTACTTGTTAGTTCCCTTTTTGAATGGTGAAGAGTGGCAACAAGAGGAAAGAGAAGCTGCAATCACGGTTGGGATTGTTTACGCAGCTTTAGCGGCGCACGATCATATTAAAGAATTAGATGCCACATCAAAAGAACAGCAGCTAACCGTTTTAGCTGGGGACTTTTATAGTGGTCGTTATTATGAGATTTTAGCGAAGTCGGGAAATGTCGCATTGATTAGAAATTTGTCGCAAGGGATTGTGCAACGTTGTGAACACCAAATTAAAGTATATGAGGCAGAAAAACGAACACTCGAACAATGGTATGCTTCAATAACTAACATTGAATCGGGATTAATCTCAAAATTTTTTGAGCTATATTCGTTTGGTACCTATATTCCAATTGTGGAGAAGAGCTTATTAATCTTGCGTTTAGAAAGAGAATGGGCGACACATCAACGTGGACAAGTAACGTTAATGAGTAAGGTTCTTGAAGAAAGTGCGAGATATGCTGGAGTGACCTATGGCAACGTTATACAGGACAAAATTGTGCAATTAAAAACAGAGCTGTTACAGGTGTTAGAAGATGCATCATTTTTACAAGGTGATGTAAAACAAGCTCTACAAGCGTATGTAGAGGCATCCATTGCTTCTACTAATGGATAAGAGAGGTTTTTCGAAATGGCTAAAACGAAAGAAGAGCACGTGCACGAAGTATTTGAAAGTATTTCGCAAAGCTATGACAAAATGAATGGTGTTATTAGCTTCCAGATGCATGTTGGCTGGCGCAATGATACGATGAAGCGTATGGCAGTAAAACCTGGAGCGAAAGCACTGGATGTTTGTTGTGGTACGGCAGATTGGACAATTGCCTTAGCTGAAGCAGTTGGTGAAAGCGGAGAAGTAAAAGGGGTAGACTTCAGTAAAAACATGCTGAAGGTTGGTGAGCAAAAAGTAAAGCCATACCCACAAATTGAACTAATACATGGAAATGCTATGGAATTACCTTTCCCAGACAATACATTTGATTATGTAACAATTGGTTTTGGGCTTCGCAATGTACCAGATTATTTACAAGTTTTAAAGGAAATGAATCGTGTTGTAAAACCTGGGGGAATGGTTGTTTGTTTAGAAACATCTCAATCTGAAATTCCCGGCTATCGACAACTATTCCGTTTTTATTTTAAATATATAATGCCGGTATTTGGTAAAATATTTGCGAAAAGCTTTAAAGAATATTCTTGGTTACAGGAATCAGCAAATGATTTCCCAGGTATGAAGAAGTTAGCGGCAATGTTTGAACAGGCAGGTTTAGAAAAAGTAACGTACAAAGCATACAGTGGCGGTGCTGCGGCAATGCATATGGGCTTTAAAAAGGTACGTTAATGGGGGAAGGTTTTCACAAGTGGAAAAGATGAAGTTAAAACTACTCTATTCCGATTTGAAATCAGATATCGAAATCATTGAAAAAGAATTAGAAAGAGCAGTGAACTCTTCTTCTGGTTTAATCAATGATGCTTCTCTCCATTTATTGCAAGCTGGTGGTAAACGGATACGACCAATTTTTGTGTTGCTTGGCGCAAAATTTGGCGACTATAATATCGAAAAGATGAAGGATGTAGCCGTGCCAGTAGAGCTTATTCATATGGCATCACTTGTGCATGATGATGTAATTGATGATTCCAATATGCGAAGAGGACGCCCGACTGTCAAATCACAATGGAATAATAGAGTTGCAATGTACACGGGCGATTTTATTTTTGCGCGTGCACTTGAATATATTACAAAGCTTGAAGACCCATTAGTTCATCAAATTTTAGCACGTACGATGGTGGAAATTTGTAACGGTGAAGTCATTCAAATCGAAGATAAATTTAGACTAGATCAAGGCTTAAAGGATTATTTTAGACGAATCAAACGCAAGACGGCATTACTAATTTCTTCTAGTTGTGAACTTGGTGCAGTAGCAGCAGGTGTCGATCCCAAAACAGTGAGACATTTGAAACGCTTCGGCTATTTTGTAGGCATGAGCTTCCAAATTATCGATGATGTTTTAGACATAATGGCAACAGATAAAGAATTAGGGAAGCCGGCCGGTAGTGATTTATTGCAGGGGAATATTACATTACCGATTCTACTGTTAAAAGATGATCCTGGAATGCAACCTTATTTGGTAAAAGTGTTTGCAGGTACTTTGACAGAGGTAGAACGTCAAAATATGTTGCGCTATGTGCGTAAATCCGACGCGATTGAGCTAGCTAATAAAATGAGTGATAAATATTTGAAAAAGGCATTGCAGGAAATAGATGCATTACCAAAACATCCCGTCAAGAAAAAATTACGTGATGTCGCTTTATTTATGGGTAAGCGTAAATTCTAGCTTTTTGTTGTACAAAGCCCGATTTTTTGTTAATATTTATCGGTAGGTGTAAAACCTGTTATACGAATTTAAGGAGTGTTTTAAACATGGCAATCGAAAAAACTTTTTTAATGGTTAAGCCTGATGGCGTAGAACGTCAAGTAGTAGGAGATATCGTAGATCGTTTTGAACGTCGCGGTTTTGTATTGAAAGGTGCTAAATTAATGGTAATTCCTACAGAATTAGCAGAAAAGCACTACGCTGAGCATGCTGAGCGTCCATTCTTTGGTGAATTAGTTGATTTCATCACTTCTGGTCCTGTTTTCGCTATGGTATGGGAAGGCGAAAACGTAATTAAGCTTGCTCGTACAATGATGGGAGCAACTAAACCTGAAGAATCTAACCCAGGTACAATCCGTGGTGACTATGCAACAACAGTTTCTCACAACATCATTCACGGTTCTGACTCACTTGCTTCTGCTGAGCGTGAAATCGCTTTATTCTTCGGTGAAGATTTAGTTTAATTTCTTTCAGCGTGTATCTCTGACTTAGTGAGATAACAATTATGCTAAGGCAAACTTGAATTTGCAAATAGATTAAGCAATCTCAATTCAAATTGAGATTGCTTTTTTTATTGCTCTGAAAATGGAATGAGGTTACTTAATAAAAAGAAGCCTATAACAAAAAATAGACCTATAAAATCCGTGGTGGAAATTTTCTAAATACATATAGAATTGTTAAATACTTCTTAGTCATGTAAAATAAAAGATGTAATATTCTGATAATTTTAGTTGTTGAATAGTTTATTATCAAGAATATATTTCATAGCATCTAAATACATTGGATGATAGGAAATGAGAGAGAATTGACAGCGCAAAGGGGTTATTTTATGAGAGAAGTGGTAATTGTATCAGCAGTTCGTACAGCAGTTGGCAGAAGTAAAGGGGCATTAAGCAATGTTCGAGCAGATGACTTAGCGGCAGATGTACTGCAAGAAGTGGTACAACGAGCAGGTATCAACAAGGATCAGGTGGAGGATGTTATTTTTGGCTGTGTGACGCAAACTGCTGAACAGGGAGCAAATATAGCCCGTACGGCCCTATTAATGGCAGGTTTTCCGGAGAGTGTCCCAGGTGTGACAATTGATCGTCAATGTGGATCAAGTCAGCAGGCGGTTCATTTCGCAGCACAGGCTATTTTAGCAGGCGATATGGACATTGTTATTGCTGGTGGAGTTGAAAGCATGACGAGGGTGTCAATGGGGTCTAACATGAAAGGTGCTCACGCAGGTAAACGACTACAAGACAACTATACAATTATTCATCAAGGGTTATCAGCCGAAAAAATAGCGAAAAAATGGAACTTGTCGAAGGAGCGGCTCAATAACTTTGCTTACAATAGTCATAGACGAGCATTGGGTGCTATTGAGGCAGGCCATTTTAAAAAGGAAATATTGCCTGTCCAAGTTACGCAAGAAGACGGCACAGTGACAACGTTTTCTGTTGATGAAGGGCCACGGGCAGAAACGACAGTTGATAAATTAAATGGACTAAAAACCGTTTTCCAGGAAGATGGTGTGATAACAGCCGGTAATGCAAGTCAAATGAGTGACGGTGCCTCAGCTGTAGTTATTATGTCTTTAGAAAAAGCGCAGGAACTTGGCATCCGACCGCTTGCTAAAATTGTTACACGAGTTGTCGTTGGTTCAGATCCGACGTTAATGCTAACTGGTCCAATTGAGGCAACTAGACAAGCGCTGGAACGTTCAGGTCTTACGATTGAGGAAATTGATACGTATGAAGTGAATGAAGCTTTTGCGCCAGTACCACTTGTTTGGTTACGCGAAATTGGAGCAGATCCCGATAAATTGAATCCGGATGGAGGAGCAATTGCATTAGGACATCCATTAGGAGCAACGGGTACAAAACTGTTAACAACGATGCTGTACAGAATGGAACGAGAAAATTTAAGGTATGGTTTACTTGCGATTTGTGAAGGTATGGGAATGGCGAACGCTACTATTATTGAAAAATTGTAAAAGGGGTTGTGTTTGATGAAGGAAGTAATAGCAGTTGTAACAGGGGGAGCATCTGGCTTAGGAGAGGCTACTGTTCGCAAAATTGTTGCAGAAGGTGGCAAAGCAGTCATTTTTGATCTTAACGACGAGCGAGGACACGCACTAGTAGAGGAGTTAGGGGAGAATGTCCGATATGCACGTGTTGATGTGACAAAAGAAGCTGATGTAGCTGTAGGGCTTGAACAAGCGGTAGCGACATTTGGGTCCATTAACGTCACGGTGAACTGTGCTGGAATTGCTGATGCAAGTAAAGTACTTTCAAAGCGTGGTGTGCATGCTCTAGGTTTATTTGAAAAGGTGATTTCAGTCAATTTAATTGGTACGTTTAATGTGATTCGTCTAGCAGCCGAGAAGATGCAACTGAATGAGCAAAATGAGGATGGTCAGCGCGGTGTTATTATTAATACTGCATCTGTAGCGGCGTTTGATGGGCAAATAGGACAAGCAGCATATAGTGCCTCAAAGGGTGGTGTGGCAGCGATGACGTTACCGATTGCTCGAGAGCTTGCTGAAATCGGTGTACGTGTCATGACGATTGCTCCAGGATTAGTAGAAACTCCAATGTTTGCGTCGCTGCCAGAGCAAGCAAGAACAGCACTTGCTCAAATGACGCCTTTCCCTAAACGACTTGGAAAACCAGCAGAATATGCGTTATTGGTAGAAAGTATTATCCAAAATGGTTTATTAAACGGTGAAGTCATCCGCTTGGACGGTGCGATTCGTTTGCAGCCGAAATAGGGGTAACATGAAAGTGCTCGACTCTAGCTAAATAAGCTAGACTGTTCATATAGAGCATAGAGAATGAACAAAAGCTCCTGTGATTATGCATTTGTGAAGCTCTGAAGTGAAAAGGTACTTGTCTGCGGTTAGCGAGGGAAAAAATTAATTTGTTTTATATGGTTCATCACCGAAAGTTGTGGTTGACTTTCGTTAAAACGTCTACTTTGTAAATAAGTTGATTGGAGTGGAGGCTGGGCGACTCCTTGGGGATTAGCGTCACAGATGAGACCCTGGAGCGAGCAGGTAGGGGAACGAAGGCTAAGGACATCACATCCTGTGATAACGCCTTCGTGACCAACATCGTGTTGGCCCAAGCGGCTCATCGGACGCCCCCAGGAAAGCGCCCAGCCGGAACGGAAATCAACCACACGTTTTGATGGTGATTCTTTTATATGTAATTATTGGTAGTAGCATTCAGCCTTGGACGATTCAAAAATTATATAAACAAAGGGGAGCGTTATTATGCATATGATGGATACACCTTTATTATTAACAAGTTTTTTGGATCGAGCAGAACGATTTTTCCATGCGAAAAAAATATATTCGAGGACAAGCCCTACAACAATTCACGAGTTTACTTATAAAGAATATGTAAAACGAACTCGTAAACTAGCAGATGCCCTTACAAATTTGGGAATGGAGAGAGGGATGAAAGTAGGTACCTTCGCTTGGAATCATCACCGTCATTTAGAAGCATATTTTGCAGTGCCATGCGCAGGAGCCGTATTGCATATGATTAATATTCGATTAGCGCCTGAGCATATTGCTTATGTTATTAATCATACAGAAGATGAAATATTACTAATTGATGATAATTTAGTTCCACTTATTGCACCAATTGTCTCACAGCTTAAAACAGTCAAGCACTTTATCGTAATGGGAGATGATATCGTGCTAGAAAATATCCCACTACCGAATGCTCTGTCTTATGAAGCATTAGTCGATGAGGCGAATGAAGACTTTAAATTCCCAGATGATTTAGATGAAAATACACCTGCTGGTATGTGTTACACAAGCGCAACTACAGGAATGCCAAAGGGTGTTGTGTATACTCATCGTAGTATTGTCCTCCATACTATGGCAGCAGGACTTTCTGATAGTATAGGTATTAGCGAGACAGACGTTGTATTACCTGTCGTACCAATGTTCCATGCGAATGCGTGGGGATTTCCGTTTGCGGGTGTATTATTTGGTGCTACACAGGTGCTCCCTGGGCCAATGTTTACACCACAGCTATTACTTGATTTATTTGAAACATATAAGGTAACGCTGACTGCAGGAGTACCTACGATTTGGCTTGGGCTATTACAGGAGCAACGTAAAAATCCTCGTGATTTGTCTTCAATACGGTTGATTGTTTGTGGTGGTTCAGCGTCGCCGAACGGTCTAGTTCGTGGTTTTGAGGAGGAGTTTAAAATTCCTTATATGACGGGCTACGGTATGACCGAGACATCGCCGCTTGTTAGTATATCGACGTATTTAACTCATATGCAAGATTATACGTTGGATGAAAAAATGGATGTTCGTACTACGCAAGGAATAACAGTGCCACTCATTGAAACACGTGTAGTCAATGAAAACGGTGAAGTACCTTGGGATGGCAAAACAATGGGTGAATTGACAATTAGGGGTCCATGGATTGCTGCTGAGTATTATAACGATGAACGAACAAATGAAGCCTTTAAAGATGGCTGGCTCTACACGGGTGATATTGCTGTAGTGACAGTAGATGGTTATATTAAAATTACAGATCGTACGAAAGATTTAATAAAAAGTGGTGGAGAATGGATTTCTTCGGTAGACCTTGAAAATGCCTTGATGTCACATCCTAAAGTGTTGGAGGCAGCTGTTATAGCTATTCCTCACGAAAAATGGATAGAACGACCTCTAGCGTGTGTTGTACCGAAGCCTGAATGTAAGGATTCCATTACGAAATCAGAGCTACTAGAAGATTTACAATCGCAATTCCATAAAACATGGATTCCTGATGATGTTGTATTTTTAAATGAGATACCTAAAACTTCTGTAGGAAAGTTCATGAAGGTAAAATTGCGAGAAGATTTAAAGGACTATCGTGTAGAGGTTTAGGAGGCAAAAATTTTGAAGGTGGTGACTGACTACCTTCAAAATTTTTATTTAAAATATAGGAACATTTCCATAGCGTAGGGTAATTTTCCTTTCGACAATGCGTAGTAGCTTGAACCATAAGGATGTTATGTCACAAATGAGTTATCCAAGAACATGAAACAACTAATGGAATATTTTTGATAAAATAGTGAAAGAATGAAAAGAAAATGAAACTATTTATTTCATTTTACCGTATAATCATTATTAAATGAGAGGATGTGGACGTATTGTCAGTTGCGATCGTTGCGATTATGGGTGGAGTAGTTATCGCTTTAGCAGGTATTATTACAGATACACTAACAAAAAAACAAAAAGTAAATTTAAAGGCTATTGAGAAGGAAATAGAGCTAGAAAAGCTAAGATTAGAAACGTATACGATGGAAACAGAAAAATTACGTCTAGAATTAGAGCAATCCAAAGTGTTACTATTAGAGGAAAAACAAAACTCAACTAAGTAACTTGGATTACATGTGAAAGAGTATTTCAGGAATGGCACTTTTCCGCTATAATGGAAATACGACGCTAGAGGGGAAGAAGACCGCATGTCTGATTATGAACAGTTTATAGAAGGTATAAAGCGCAAAACAGGAATAGATTTAGCACTATATAAAGAAGCGCAAATGAAAAGACGATTAACATCTCTGTATGAGAAAAAAGGATATCGTAATTTTGTGGACTTTTTAAAGGCACTTGAACAAGATCGTGATTTAATGAATGAGTTTTTAGATCGCATGACGATCAATGTTTCCGAATTTTATCGTAATGGGAAACGATGGGAAGTGTTACAGAAAAAAATATTTCCGAAATTACTGCAATCTAATAAGCGTTTAAAAATTTGGAGTGCTGCTTGTTCAACAGGTGAAGAACCTTATTCTTTAGTTATGGTATTATCTCAGCTATTGCCATTATCTCAAATTCAAATTATTGCTACTGATTTAGATGAGAATGTCATTCAAAAGGCGAAATTAGGTGTGTATCCAGAGCGCTCATTAGCAGAAGTGCCGAGTGATATTAAAGCTAAGTATTTCGAGCAAGAAGGTTCCTTTTATAGGGTTAAGGATGAGATTAAACGTTGTGTGACGTTTAAAAAGCATAATCTACTAAATGACAATTACGATTCTAATTATGATTTAATTGTTTGCCGCAATGTGATGATTTATTTTACTGAAGAAGCGAAGGATCAGATTTATACGAATTTTAGTAAAGCATTGCGCAAGGATGGGGTTTTATTTGTTGGATCTACTGAGCAAATTTTTAACCCATCTCGTTATGAGTTTGAAGTCGAGGATACATTCTTCTATAGAAGGACCTAGTTAATAATATGAGAAAAGCATTCGTACAAAAAGGCAGTATAAATAGCATGTACATATTTTTAAAAGGCTTTAGACATAGATGAATCGTACGCTTTTCGCTTTGCCATAAGCAAAAAGCGTATTTTTTTATTAGTTATCCTAAAAGTATGGTTGGTGAAAATTAATAATTAGTAGAGATTTTTTCTATGTACATCATTCAGAATATTCTAATTTAAAAAGGTGAAGTTGATGGGTAATTCGGAATTTACAAACAATTGAAACGAGTCTTAAACGACATTTGCAAAAGGACTGTTTTTTTAGAGAATATATGTTATAGTGAAAAATACATACTTTAGCGAGTTGAAGGGAGAAAGTGTTTATGCGTTACTTAACAGCGGGAGAGTCACATGGCCCCCAATTAACAACAATTATTGAAGGTTTACCATCGCTCTTACCAATTACAGCAGAAAAAATTAACCATGATTTAAAGCGTCGTCAAGGAGGACATGGGCGAGGTCGCCGTATGCAAATCGAAACGGATACAGTAGATATCGTTGCTGGTGTTCGTCATGGACAAACACTTGGTTCTCCCGTAGCGCTAGTAGTCACGAATGATGACTGGAAGCACTGGACGAAAATTATGGGAGCAGAACCATTAGCAGAAGATGTGAATCCTGAAGATATTAAACGTCAAATTTCACGTCCTCGCCCAGGACATGCAGATTTAGTAGGAGGCATGAAATACGGACACCGTGATTTACGTAATGTGTTAGAGCGTTCTTCAGCGCGTGAGACAACAGTTCGTGTAGCTGTTGGTTCTGTTGCAAAAGCGCTTTTAAATGAATTAGGTATTTCCATTGTGGCACATGTAACAGAAATCATTGGCATTAAAGCAGACACTTCCTTAGTAGAAGGGAAATCAGCAGATGAAATTCGTGCCATTGTTGAAGCTGATCCTTGCTATTGTGTTGACCCAGAGGCTTCCGCAAAAATGGTAGCAGCAATCGATGAAGCGAAAAAAGCAGGAGACTCAATTGGTGGTGTTGTTGAAGTCATTGTAGAAGGAATGCCAGCCGGTGTTGGTTCTTATGTTCATTATGACCGAAAGCTAGATTCGAAATTAGCAGCTGCCATGTTATCTATCAATGCATTTAAAGGTGTTGAATTTGGAATCGGATTTGAAATGGCACGCCGTAAAGGCTCTGAAGTCCATGATGAAATTATTTGGTCAGAGGAAGAAGGCTATACACGTGCAACGAATCGACTTGGCGGCTTAGAAGGTGGAATGTCTACTGGAATGCCAATTGTTGTACGTGGTGTAATGAAGCCAATTCCTACATTATATAAACCGTTACAAAGTGTTGATATTGAAACGAAAGAGCCATTTAAAGCTAGTGTAGAACGCTCTGATAGCTGTGCAGTACCAGCAGCATCAGTTGTTGCTGAGCACGTTATTGCCTGGGAAATAGCGAATGCGATTGTAGAACAATTCCATAGCGATCAATTACCTCAACTAAAAGCTCAAATCGATGAACACCGTCGATCTACAAAGGGGTTCTAATTTATGCGAGTACCAGTAGCGACGAAATCACATCAATATGAGGTTGTCATTGGTCATAATTTTTTGGCAGAAGCAGTAAAAGAGTTCGATGATCAGCTTCAAAAAGCTGATAAACTCATTGTTTTTACGGATGCTAATGTGTGGGCAGCGCAAGGAGATTATTTCAAGGCTAATTTCCCTTATCATTTTGAGGTCTTTGTCTTACCAGGTGGCGAGGCATGTAAAACCTTCGAACAATACTTTGCGGCACAAACGTTTTTACTTGAACAAAAATGCTCACGTAAATCATTTGTTTTTGCATTTGGTGGGGGTGCTGTAGGTGATTTAACAGGTTTTGTTGCTGCCACATATATGCGTGGGGTGCCGTTTATTCAAATTCCAACAACGATTTTAGCACATGACTCAGCAGTAGGCGGTAAGACAGCAATTAACCATCCACTAGGTAAGAATATGATTGGTGCGTTTTATCAACCTGAGGGAGTCATTTACGATACTATATTTATCGACAGCTTATCTGAGCGTGAAGTACGTTCAGGAACAGCTGAAGTGATCAAGCATGCGATGATTTCGAATGCAGCGTGGTTAGAAGAATTAATGGCTGTAGAGACGGTTATTCATTTCAGCACAGAAGAATTAGCGAATCAGCTTAGAAAAGGAATTGAAGTAAAAGCGCAAATAGTAGCAGAGGACGAAACCGAGCAATCCGTGCGGAAATTTTTAAACTTAGGTCATACTTATGGTCATGCCATTGAAGCGGCTGCTGGTTATGGAAAAGTAGCGCATGGCGAGGCTGTAATGATTGGGCTCGTGTATTGTTTATTACTAAGTGAAAGATACGGAAAATTAGACCGTAACTTCACTACAACATTTTTACATTTTGCAGTGAGGAATGGCTATCCATTTGACTCGATGAAAATGTATACTTTTGATCAGTTAACAGAGTATTTAATGAAAGATAAAAAAGCGGAGTATGGTATTCTACAATTTGTGTTATTGGATGAAATTGGTAAACCTTTTGTACAACCAATTGATTTAGCAGAATGCAGAGAAGTAGACACCGAATTCCGACAGCTATTAGCGGAGGTGCTTGTATGATTCGTGGACTTAGAGGAGCAATTACAATTGAATCTGACAGGCCAGAGCTTGTATGGGATGAGACAGCAAGATTAGTGCGTGAAGTAGTAACAGCAAATAATGTGGAAATAGATGATATTGCTTCCATACTAATTTCCACAACACCTGATATTACGTCAGCATTTCCTGCACGTGCTGTACGGTTAATGGACGGATGGCAATATGTACCTGTCATGTGTACGCATGAAATGGACGTGCCGAACGCATTGCCACTTTGTATTCGCGTATTAATACATGCGAATGTAGAAGTGGCACAAAAAGATGTAAAACACTTGTATCTCAATGATGCAGTGAAATTAAGACCAGATTTAGCCCAAGCTAAATAATTAGAGGAGATGTTTAAGATGAAATGGAAACAACAACTGGACGGTATGCAAGCATATAAGCCTGGTAAACCAATTGAAGAAGTACAACGGGAATATGGCTTACAAGAAGTCGTAAAATTAGCATCTAATGAAAACCCATTTGGATGTTCACCTAAGGTAACTGCTTATCTACAAAATAATTCAGTAAATCATGCTATCTATCCAGACGGCTATGCGCAAAATTTACGTACAGCTGTTGCAAATTATCTAGGTGTCAAGGAAACACAGCTTCTTTTTGGTAACGGCTCTGACGATATCATTGCGATTATTACTCGTGCATTGTTGTATCCAGGTGTAAACACAGTGATGGCAGACCCATCCTTCTCTCAATACTGGCACAATGCTGCAATAGAAGGCGCAGAGGTACGTAAAATTCCTTGTATCGAAGGTACACATGACCTAGCAGCAATGATAGCAGCAATTGATGAAAACACATCGGTCGTTTGGGTTTGTAGTCCAAATAATCCAACAGGTGTTGTGATACCAGATGTTGAATTAAGAGCATTTTTAGCTAAAGTACCAAGTGATGTGCTTGTAGTATTAGATGAGGCTTACATCGAATACGTAACACATCCTGGTCACAAAGATACTCTACCTATTATTGACGAGTTTCCAAATGTACTATTGTTGCGTACATTCTCAAAAGCATATGGTCTTGCTTCCTTCCGAGTTGGTTATGCAATTGGGCAACCAGAAGTGATTGCAAAACTAGATCCCGTAAGATCGCCATTTAATAATACAATTCTAAGTCAAGCGGTTGCGACAATCGCTTTAAGTGATCAAGATTTTATAAAGGCTTGCCGAGAAGCAAATGAAAAAGGTAAAAAACAATATGTTGAATTTTGTGAAAAGCATAATTTGCAATACTTCCCGTCTGATACGAACTTTATTTTCTTTAATACGAATGCCGAAAGTGATGTTGTTTTCAATGAGCTAATGAAAAGAGGCTTTATCATCCGTAGTGGAAATGCATTAGGATTACCTGGGTTTATCCGCGTGACAATCGGAACAGAGGCTCAAAATGAAGCGTTGCTAGGTCACCTTGAAAACGTCCTAAAAGAGCAAGGAGTTTTTGCATGACGACCCGTAAAGTGCTCGTTATTGGGCTAGGCCTCATTGGAGGCTCAATTGCCCTAGCGTTACAAAAGGCACCCGAAACAAAAATTATTGGCTATGATATGGATAAGAAAACACGTGAACATGCGAAAACGTTAAATATTGTGCATGATATTGTGACAGATCCAAAAGAAGTGGCGGACGACGTAGATGTTATCATTTTTGGAACTCCCGTTAACGCAACACTTGAATGGATGGAACAATTAAAAACATGGCCGTTGAAAAATAAAGTAATCGTAACAGATACAGGTAGTACAAAAAAGAGGATTATGCAAAAGGCCGGGGAACTACGTGAGTTAGGCATTACCTTTATTGGAGGACATCCAATGGCAGGCTCACATAAAAGCGGTGTTTTAGCTGCAAAGGCTCATCTTTTTGAAAATGCGTATTATATGCTAACACCACTTGCCGGTGAAGAAATTGTCCATATGGCACAGCTTGAAAGCTTATTAAAGTTTACACATGCAAAGGTTGTAAGTGTATCTGCTCGTGAGCATGATCATATGACAGCTGTAGTTAGTCACTTCCCGCATGTAGTTGCTGCTTCTCTTGTGCACCAGTTGGGCGAAGAAAATGGTGAGTATCCGATGACGCGTTCACTTGCTGCAGGGGGCTTCCGTGATGTAACGCGTATTGCGTCATCCAATCCGATTTTATGGCGAGATATTACATTACAAAATCGAGATGAGCTTATTGCACAGCTAGATGGCTGGGAAAAGGAAATGAGTCGTGTTAAGGAGCTCCTTTTAAATGGTAGCTCGGAGGACATTGAAAAATACTTTGCAGTTGCCAAAGAGCTAAGAGATGAATTACCGATTAGTGCTGGAGCAATGTTTACATCATTTGACTTATATGTTGATGTTCCTGACTATCCGGGTGTTATTTCTGAGGTGACAGGCATACTTGCAGATGAAGCGCTTAGTATTACGAATTTACGCATCGTAGAGTCACGAGAGGACGTGTTCGGAATCCTTGTTATTAGCTTACAAAGCGAAAGTGACCGTGAACGAGCAGCAGCGTGTATACAAAAGCGTGCTAAATATGAAACATATATTTCATAGGCAGACTAGAAAAGCTTAATAAGAAATGTATTTTATAAAGAAAGCGTCGAAATTACGGCGCTTTCTATCTTCATATTGGGGGGAAGAAAACGATGAGTGAAAAAGTATTACAATATGATAAACCTTCCTTACAAGGGACTTTAACGATTCCAGGTGATAAATCTGTTTCTCACCGTTCCGTTATGTTTGGAGCGATTGCAACGGGTAAAACGACAGTTGACGGCTTTTTATTAGGGGAGGATTGTTTGAGTACAATTGATTGCTTCCGAAAGCTTGGTGTAAAGATTGACGTGGAAGGAACAAATGTATCTATCGACAGTCCAGGTATAGAGGGATGGCAAGAGCCCACAGAGGTACTATACACAGGAAACTCTGGTACGACGACGCGTTTGATGTTAGGGATTCTAGCAGGATCTAATGTCCACTCAGTAATGACAGGAGATGCGTCCATTGGAAAACGACCGATGCGCCGTGTTATTGATCCTTTACGTCAAATGGGTGCCCACATTACTGGAAGGGCAGATGGACAATATACACCATTAGCCATTCAAGGTACAACATTACAAGCTATTGATTACCACATGCCTGTTGCGAGTGCTCAGGTGAAGTCAGCTATTTTACTTGCGGGTTTACGCGCAGAAGGTACTACAATTGTGCGAGAAACGGAAGTATCTCGAGATCATACTGAGAGAATGCTACGTCAATTTGGCGCACAAGTTGACGTGGTGGATGGAGTTATTGCATTACAAGGAGGGCAAACTCTAACCGGGACGCATGTTTCAGTCCCAGGTGATATTTCATCAGCAGCCTTTTTCTTAGTAGCAGGAGCTATTTGTGAAGGTAGTAAAATAACGCTAGAAAACGTCGGAATTAATCCAACACGAGATGGTATCATCGAAGTGCTTCATAATATGGGCGCATCGATATCGGTTATGCCGAATGAAGATAGCCAATCAGAGCCGACAGCAACAATTACAATAGAAACGTCAGCATTAAAAGGAACTACAATTGGAGGAGATATTATTCCTCGTCTTATCGATGAAATCCCGATTCTTGCTTTATTAGCAACGCAGGCAAATGGCAAAACGATTATTAAAGATGCCGAGGAGTTAAAAGTGAAGGAAACAGATCGGATAACGGCTGTAGTGGATGAATTGAAAAAACTAGGTGCATCTATTGAAGCGACTGAGGATGGAATGATTATTGAAGGACCAACTGCATTACGTGGTGCTCGCCTTAAAACTTACGGTGATCATCGTATAGGAATGATGGGCGCTGTTGCTGCATTAATAACTGACGGGTCTGTAACTTTAGATGATGCAGAATGTATTGCGGTTTCTTATCCATCGTTTTTCGAGCACATAGAGGAAGTAAAGTAAAGTCTATCTTTATTCAGCAGAAGACTCCTACCTCTGACTGTGGTGAGATGATTGCGGTTGAGGTTTCTTTTCAGTGGATGTACCAAACGCCTACTGAAATATAGGAACTCAGTCTTCAACATGCCACGATCTGTGCCAATACCGAAATGGCCGACATCGTGTCGGCCATCGTGTGCAGACCTGGGCACAATTCAAAATCCGGACGAAATTACGCCAAAGCGAAATTAATCCTGACTCTCCAAGTCTTTTGGGGAGTTTTTTCTTGTTTCGAAAGAAAATGTTTTGTAGCATAAAGATATAAATGAAAGAATAGGTGAATGACTGTGAACAATGCGATGACTGAAATGATGCAAGCACTTGAACAAGGAGACTTAGCATTAATTGAACAGCTACTTGAATCATTTTTAACGAAGGAGCTACCTGAGGAAATTTATACGCTAGCAGAAATGTTTATGCAGTATGGGTATATGAAGGAAGCTGACCGTGTACTGGAGCATTTACAATTTTTATTCCCAGAAGAGGCACAGTTGAAAATTGATCGTGCAAACGTCTTAATGGAGCTTGGTGCTGAAGATGAAGCGCTAGATTTTTTATTAGAAATAGAGGAGACGTCTCCAGAATATCCCCAAGCATTATTAGTATTAGCGGATTATTATCAAATGCAAGGATTATTCGAAGTAGCAGAAATGCGTATTAATGAGGCCCTATCTATATTACCAGACGAGCCATTATTACAATTTGCTAAAGCGGAGCTTTTATTTGAAACGGGTCGTTTTTTAGAGGCTGCGAGACTATATGAAGAATTATATGAACAACAAATTGAGTTTGCAGGGATAAGTCTTGTTGAACGACTTGCTGAGGTGTATCGTGCTGGAGCTGCCTATGAAACGGCTTTAGATTACTATTTAAAAGCACTTGACGATGAAATAAAGCCAGATGTTTTATTTGGTGCCGCATATTCGGCCTTTCAATCACAAAAATATGAGATGGCCATTAAACAATTAGAAGAATTAAAAGAATTAGACCCTGATTATTTTTCTGCCTATTTATTGCTTGCTGAAAGCTATGCCATGACGGAGGACAATAAAAAAGCTTATGCTGCCATTCTAGAAGGATTAAAGCGTGATGAATATGATAAGTCCTTATATTTATTTGCAGGTAAAATGGCTTTAAAAACTGGTTTGCCAGATGAGGGTGAACAGCATCTACGTGAAGCTATTGCCTTAGATCCTGAATACATGGAGGCAGTATTGGCATTAATCTCTGTGTTGGCACAGCAAGAGCGTCATGAGGATGTAATAGAATTATTTGAAGAGTTGCAAACAAATGATTTTGAATGGAGCACATTATACCCATTTGCTGCGGCTGCATATGAAAATTTAGAATTGTACGACCGTGCATACGAATTTTACCGTTTGGCATATAATGATTTTAAGGAAGACGCAACATTTTTAGAAAAATATGTTTATTTCTTATTAGAAGAAGGAAAGCGTTCAGAAGCAAAAGAAGTACTTGGCCAATTAATAACTATTCAACCTGGTGAACTAGAGTGGCAAGAGAAGTTAGAAACCTTAGAATTTGAGTAAAGGAGGGAGTGGGTATGACTGCTTCTGTATCAGTTGTCGATAAAAAAGCATTTGTTAGATGGTTTTTAAAGAATTATCAATTGAAACGTCGTGAGTGTGTATGGATTTTGAATTACTTATTAAGCAACGATGAGTTATTAAAACGAATTCGATTTGTTGAAGAAGCTCATTATTGCCCTAGAGCAATGGTAATGTCAACAGTTGACTCAACAGGTGTGCCATTTCGTTTCTACAAAGGTAATGTAATGACAGCAGATGCTGAGAAATCTTTTCATGATTTACGCTTACATGAACATGAAGATATGTATATACAATTGAATTTTCCTAATGTACCTCCAAGTGCACAATACTTAGCAGTTCTTGAAGAAAACCCTTATATGCCGGAAGCACTGATTGTCAGTGAAAAAGATCGTTTACTGGCAGAAGAGCTGCTTTCCAACAGCTTACTCGTATTCCAAGAAGAAAAATTACTCGCACAAATTGATGAAGCTCTCGATCAAGGAGATGAAGAGCGGTTTTATGAATTGTCTAATTTGTTACAAGCTCTAAAGGAAACTGCTAATTTACATTAGTTATAGGCAAAAATTGAATGTCCTTTATCTACCTCAATATGATAACATAACAAGTGAATGATTGTTTTCACTTTTTATTGGTTATCCTATTGAAGAGTGGAGAAGGGCATTTTTTTATTTTAATTACGCAATTAAGTTATATGTAACATGAGGAGGTTTGTGAGATGTATTTTAATGCAAGCGATGTGACATCGTTTATGGCACAGAAGGATTTTATCGATACAGCAATTGTTCCACTCGTAACCGTCGATTTATCTCCTGAAAAAATGAAACAGAGTGGTACAGAGGCAGATTTTTTGTTATCGCTTACATCTTTTATTGAACAACAGTTTAAAGGCCGTCTATTACTGATGCCACCATTTTCGTATAGTGCAACATTAAAAAACGAAGATATGCCTAAGCAATTAGAGGCACAATTACATAATGCTGGTTTTAAGCATGTGTTCTTCATTACTTGTGACCATTTTTGGACAAATATTGGAGAGGAAGTAAATGTTGTTTGGCTACCAGCGATTCCGTTAGAAAGTATGGATAAAGGTGTGAAAAACTCTATTCTTGAAGATCAATTGCGACAAGTTATTCCGATGCTTTCGACCAAATGGGCACAGATTTAACAATTTGTTTCAATAAATGTTCACATTCTCCAGCTTTCCACAGAATGCTATATTGACCAAGCTATGGAGTTGATATATCATAGATATGTCCTAGTATTACTATTTGTAAAAGAATGTCCGTTGGACTGACCTTTAAGTTAGAGGGGGGAAAAAAATGAGTAATAATCGAGTTTCACGTCGTCAATTCCTAAGCTATACACTAACTGGTGTAGGTGGCTTTATGGCGGCAGGTATGCTGATGCCGATGGTTCGTTTTGCAATTGACCCAGTACTACAAAAACATACTGGTGGGGACTTTATAAAGACAGAGCATAAAATCGCTGATATTACTAAAGAGCCTATTAAAGTTGACTTAAAATTTGAACAAGTTGATGCGTGGTACAAATCAGAGGTAACAAACGTAGCATGGGTTTTCAAGGAAGGCGATCAAATCGTTGCATTATCTCCTGTTTGTAAGCACTTAGGTTGTATGGTGAACTGGGGAGAAGATTCTGCACACCCAGATCAATTCTTCTGTCCTTGTCATGCGGGACGTTACGAGAAGAATGGTAAAAACATACCAGGAACACCACCAACAGGACCGTTGGATGAATATGAAGTTAAAGAAGAAGATGGTTACTTATTGCTTGGTCCAACTAAAGCAAATACTCTAGTTTAGTAAGGGGGTACAAAATAGTGCTAAATAAAATTTATGATTGGGTCGATGAACGCTTAGATATTACACCTATTTGGCGTGATATTGCCGACCACGAAGTGCCAGAGCACGTGAACCCTGCACATCATTTTTCAGCATTCGTTTACTGTTTTGGTGGATTAACTTTCTTCATCACGGTAATTCAAATACTATCAGGTATGTTTTTAACAATGTATTATGTACCAGACGTAGTGAATGCTTGGAAATCAGTTTATTATTTACAAAACGAAGTAGCATTTGGTGAAATCGTACGCGGTATGCACCACTGGGGAGCTTCATTAGTAATCGTAATGATGTTCTTACATACACTTCGTGTATTCTTCACAGGTTCTTATAAGAAACCACGTGAATTAAACTGGATGGTTGGTGTAGGTATTTTTGGTGTAATGATGGGTCTTGGTTTTACAGGATACTTATTACCATGGGATATGAAAGCATTATTCGCTACAAAAGTAGGTATCGAAATTGCTGCATCTGTACCGTTTATCGGTGAATGGATTAAAATCTTATTAGCGGGTGACTCAACTATTCTTGGTGCTCAAACGTTAACACGATTCTTTGCGATTCATGTATTCTTCTTACCTGCAGTATTGTTTGGGTTACTTGCAGCACACTTTATCATGATTCGTCGTCAAGGAATTTCAGGGCCGTTGTAATAGTTCTTGACGGTTCGATGATTTTTTAAAGGAGGGGACATAATGCATCGCGGAAAAGGAATGAAATTTGTTGGTGATTCTCGTATTAAAGCGAATCACAAAATGCCGAACGTTCCAAAGGATTATTCCGAATATCCAGGTAAGACGGAAGCTTTCTGGCCGAACTTCTTACTAAAAGAATGGATGGTTGGTGCTGTATTTTTAATAGCTTATTTATTATTAACAGTTGCACATCCATCACCTCTTGAAGGACCAGCTGATCCAACAAGAGCATACGTGCCATTACCGGACTGGTACTTCTTATTCATGTATCAATTACTAAAATACTCATATGCTTCAGGTCCATATAATGTTATTGGAGCAATTGTAATTCCAGGTCTTGCATTTGGAGCGCTATTATTAATGCCATTTTTAGATAAAAGTCCAGAACGTCGTCCATCTAAACGCCCATTACCAACAGCGTTTATGTTATTGACGTTGGCTGCTATGTTCTACTTAACATGGGAGTCAGTTGTTAACCATGACTGGGAAGCTCAAAAAGCTATGGGTGCAATTGTAGAAGAGGTTGAAGTTGATATTGATGAATCTCTACCAGGATTTGCAATTTGGAATGGTGACACTGGTGAACAAGCTAAAACTTGTATCGGTTGTCATGCTGCTGACTTAAAAGGTGGTCCAGCTGCTCCAGCATTAGTTGGTAATAAACTAACAGCTGATGAAGTAGAAGAGATTATCCACAATGGTCGTGGCAATATGCCAGCTGGTGCTTTCGCTGGTACCGATGAAGAAGCGAAGCAATTAGCTGAATTTATTGCGAGCTTAAAGGCTAAGGAATAAGCTTTATTTTAAAAGAGTCAGGAAACTGGCTCTTTTTTTCTAGTCTAATAATGTGACTGTTACAACTTCAAAAAAGTTCCTGAAAAATATATTATTGTTGCAATAATATTTGTAGGGATATACATACTATTTAAAATAGAGATAAATATCCAGTCACTCCTGCGAGCCAGTCAAGATTGTTTCTGTGAACAAACCGAGGAAGCTAGGCGGCAAGTCGTCGAAAATAGCAGGGAAGTCACCAGAATTTATGTAGTCGCTTAGCCAAAATACACGCTAGTTGCTACAAAGTGTGTAACACCCCAACTTTTGATGAAGTCTATTTAAGGGAATGTTAGAAAAAAGCTCATCTACAAAAGTAAGGTATGACATTGGTTAAAACATAAGCTATATATCAGTTGATCTTCGTTACGACTGGGCGACTCCTTGGGGATCAGCAATAGAGGAACGAAGGCTAAAACCATCACGTCCTGTGATAACGCCTTCGTGACCAACATCGTGTTGGCCCGAGACCCTGGAGCGAGCAACGCGAGTGAAGCGGCTCATCGGACGCCCCCAGGAAAGCGCCCAGTCGGAACGGAAATCAACCCTACATTATGGTGATGAGCAAAAATACTGCCAATATTCAATATTGAAAGAATGTGGCAAATTAAAGACTAATTAATACATAATAACAGATAAAAAAGGCATCTTAGTAAAGACAGAAGATAAAGGAGTTTTAATTATGCAAATTACACGTGCAAACGTCTGGTATCTCCTTACACATAAGTCATTTTTAATACTTTTACTTATTATCAATCTATTAGGAACTATTTACGGTTATTATTGGTACGGGTGGCAGCTTGCAATAACGGAACCGATTTTTTATATTTTTGTTCCGGATAGTCCGACAGCCAGCTTATTCTTTTGCTTTGTATTGTTAGCTTGGATTTTGGGGAAAAAATGGCCTCTAATGGAAGTACTAGCACTGATAACATTAGTAAAGTATGGAATTTGGGCTGATGTGATGAATATTTGGACGTTGATTGAAACTGGATCTATTGATTGGCAAGGCTGGATGCTTGTAGGCTCGCATTTTATGATGGCCTTCCAAGCAGTACTATACCTTGGTAAATATGTTTTTTCATATTGGCATATTGCCGTGGCAGCCGTATGGACATTGCATAATGATGTGATTGATTATGTATTTGGCCAAATGCCGATGTACCGTGATTTAGCTGATTACACAAGCTATATTGGCTATTTTACTTTTTGGTTATCGGTCGCATGTATTTTTTTAGCGATTTTCTCAATTAGGTGGCGCAAATATTTGCCGAATTAGGTAATTGATTATAGAATTATAGTATCGAGATAGAAAGGGGTTAGAAAATTGTCAACAACAACAACCATGTATATTGTTTATTTTGCAATAATAATGCTACTGCCGCTTTACGCACAGATGAAAGTAAAGGGCACGTATAATAAGTTTGCAAAAGAACGTACAATGAAGGGACAAACCGGTGCAGAGATAGCGCGTACGATTTTAGATGCAAACGGCTTATACGATGTACGAGTTGTTCCAACACAAGGTGTGTTATCTGATCATTATAATCCGGCGACAAAAACGGTTGCTTTATCGGAGAGTAACTTCTACGAAGCAAGCATTGCTGGAGCTGCAGTTGCTGCCCACGAAGTTGGCCATGCCATCCAACATAAAGAAGCTTATTCAATGCTAACATTACGTAGTAAGCTAGTGCCGGTTGCAAATATTTCATCAAATATGTCTTGGATATTTGTTATGATTGGTATTTTTGCAAGTAGTACAAATATGTTACTTTTAGGTATCATATTATTGGCAGCAGGTGTGGTATTCCAATTAGTAACGTTGCCAGTAGAGTTTGATGCATCAAAGCGTGCTTTAGTACAAATGAATTCCCTAGGGATTATTACAAATGAAGAAGAGCGTCCAGCGCGTAAAGTGTTAAGCGCTGCAGCATTAACATATGTTGCCGCCGCAGCAGTAGCTGTATTAGAATTATTACGTTTAGTATTAATCTTTACAAATATGCGAAGTGACGACTAATTAAAGAACTTGTTGTAGTGGTATTTCACTATAGCAAGTTTTTTAATCCGTCAAACTGTAATATGTAAAAAAGCCTACCTCAACGAAAGTTTTATTCGAGAGAGCAGGCTAATCGTTCATTTTAATGGAGTGGTTGTTTTTGGTCGTCGAGCGTGAAGCCTTCTCCTGCCACATCTCGTACTTCTATTATAGAGACGAAAGCGTGAGGATCGACATCATAAACAATAGATTTTAAACGTACAACTTCATTGCGACCAATAACACAATAAATAACTTCTTTTTGTTGCTTCGTAAAATGGCCATGGCCTTCAAGTATAGTAATGCCGCGTTCCATTCGTAATGCAATCATTTCAGCAATGGCGCTAGATTTTTCAGATATAATAAGTGCTCCACGTGCTGCATATGCTCCTTCTTGAACAAAATCAATGACGCGCGCGCCAACAAATACCGCGACAAGGGTATACATCATAGAGCGTGCATCTAAAAACGTTATCCATGACAGTGTAATGACAATTGCGTCAAAGATAAACATCGTTTTACCCATACTCCAGCCAAAATATTTATGCCCAAGGCGAGCTAAAATATCTACACCGCCAGTTGTACCACCGAAGCGAAAGACGATACCGAGTCCTAGTCCAACAAAAACTCCTGCAAAAAGTGCAACAAGTAGTAAATCATCCTCTAAATGAATAGTAAATTGATACTTTTGGAAAATTTTTAGGAAAACTGAAACAGATAAAGTTCCAACGAGCGTATAAATAAATGATTTTTTCCCAAGTAAACGATAACCAATAATAAACATAGGAATGTTTAATAGTAAATTCATGAAGGCAGGGTCCCAGCCTAGTGTAAAATAAAGTATGAGTGTAATCCCACTTAGGCCACCTTCACCAAGTTGATTTTGCATGTTGAAGTGGACGAAGCCGAAGCTAAAAATTGCAGCTCCGAGCATTATTGCGATGATATTGATGACTTTGATCTGTTTTAGCATATGACCTCCTGTAGTCCCAAACAATTGAAGTTGTGCTATCTATTATCTGACATTTTATTGTTTTTGACAACAATGGTGTAAATTATATACGATGGTAAGTAGGAGTGTGATTTAAATGACTGAACAAGTAACAATGCAAGCTTTACAGCAGCGTGTGGATGATTATATAGGACAATTTAAGGAAGGTTATTTCCCACCATTTGAGTTATTGGCTCGTCTAACTGAGGAACTTGGCGAATTGTCTCGTGAGGTACAGGACGTTTACGGGCAAAAGAAGAAAAAGAGTACAGAGGATGCTAACAGCATTGAAGAAGAATTAGGTGACTTTTTCTTTGTTTTAGTTTGCTTTGCAAATGCACAAGGCATTAAATTAGATGAAGCACTTTTACGCGTTATACATAAATTTGAAACAAGGGATAAAGATCGCTGGACTAGAAAGGATGAAGAATAATGTCAATTCGTGTAGCTATTGCAGGACCTAGGGGAAAGATGGGGGCTGAGGCTGTACATATGGTCATGAAGCATGACAAAATGGAATTAGTAGCTGTACTAGATTATAAAGAAGTAGGAAAAACATTAGCTGATTTGGAAATGTTTCCAGCGAGTTATACTGCTCCAATCTTTACAGACATGTCAGAGCTTGTAGAGGCAACTGCACCAGATGTATTAGTTGATTTAACAAACCCGCATGCAGTATATAAACATACTAAAGAAGCCTTGCATTTAAATGTACGCCCTGTAATTGGTACAACGGGCTTTACAGATGCACAACTAGTGGAATTATCAGCAATGGCTAAAGAAAAAGAGCTTGGCTGCATTATTGCTCCGAACTTTGCGATAGGGGCAATCCTTATGATGAAGTTTGCTAAGGAAGCGGCAAAATATTTACCTGATGTTGAAATTATTGAAATGCACCACGATCAAAAGTTAGATGCACCATCTGGAACAGCTGTTAAAACAGCACAATTGATTCAAGAGGTGCGTGCACAAAAAATGCAAGGACATCCAGAGGAAAAAGAAACACTTGAGGGTGCGAGAGGGGCAGAATTGGACGGCATGCGCCTTCACTCTGTTCGTTTACCAGGTTTAGTGGCACACCAACAAGTGTTATTTGGTGGAGACGGACAGCTTTTAACAATTCGTCATGATTCATTAAACCGTAATTCTTTTATGTCTGGTGTTGCATTTTGTGTAGAAGAAGTCATGAAAATGGATCAACTTGTATATGGTTTAGAAAACATCATCTAAAGATTGGGATGGAAGCTTTATGAAAATCGCATTAATTGCACATGATCGCAAAAAAGATAATTTAGTACAGTTTGCTATTGCTTATCGTAATATTCTAAATGAGCATACGTTGTTTGCTACAGGTACAACAGGACAGCGTGTTATTGAAGCTACAGGCTTAGAGGTAACACGTTTCCGTTCTGGACCACTCGGTGGGGATCAACAAATTGGCGCAATGATTGCCAATAATGATATGGACATGGTCATTTTTTTCCGTGATCCTTTAACAGCACAACCACATGAGCCAGATGTTTCTGCACTGATTCGACTTTGTGATGTTTACCAAGTGCCACTGGCCACAAATATGGGAACTGCAGAAATATTACTAAAAGGCCTACAGGAAGGCTTTGTGGATTGGAGACTGATTCAAGAAAGACGAGATTAAAAAAGACGTGATTTAGAAAGGATGATAATCGAATGAAAAAGCTAAAAATCGGCATTACCTGTTATCCAACTGTTGGAGGCTCTGGTGTTATTGCAACAGAATTAGGAAAAATGCTTGCAGAGAGAGGACACGAGATTCATTTCATCACCTCAAGCGTACCATTTCGATTGAATAAAATTTATCCAACCGTCTTTTTCCATGAAGTAGAAGTTAATAATTATTCAGTATTTCAATATTCGCCGTATGATATAGCATTAGCGAGTAAAATGGCGGACGTGATTAAGGATGAAGAGCTAGATGTGCTTCATGTGCATTATGCGATACCACATGCGGTCTGTGCTGTCTTAGCTCGTGAAATGAGTGGTCGTGACATTGGGATTGTCACAACGCTACATGGTACAGATATTTCGGTACTTGGGCAGGATTCCACTCTTTCAAAGGCAATTAAGTATGGCATTGACAAATCTGATATCGTAACGACAGTGTCAGAAGCATTAAAGCAACAAACCTATGAGCTTATCGATACAGTAAAGCCGATTAATACGATTTACAACTTTGTTGATGAACGTGAATATTTCCCGCGCAATTCAGGAAGCCTAAAGGAACAATTCGGAATTGAAGAAGACGAAAAAGTTATTATTCACGTATCTAACTTCCGTAAAATTAAGAATCTTCCTCATATAATAGACGCATTTATGAAGATTCGCGCAAACATGAAGGCAAAGCTGTTGCTTGTAGGAGATGGCCCTGAAAAGCATCGTGTAATGGATCAAGTAAAGGAAAGTCCTTACATGAAGGATGTTCTATTTTTAGGTAAACAAGAAAATTTAGCTGAATTGTATGCAATCAGTGACCTTAAATTATTACTATCACAGCAAGAATCATTCGGGTTAGTCTTACTTGAAGCAATGGCTTGTGGTGTACCTTGTATTGGATCAGCTGTAGGCGGTATTCCAGAAGTCATTGAACACGGTGTAGACGGTTTTATAGTGGAATTAGGAGATACAGACGCTGTGGCAGAATATGCTGTGAACCTCTTGAGTGATGAAGAGAAATTACAACGTTTCCGTGAGGCAGCCATTTGTGCTGTTGATGAAAAATTCCATTCATCAAAAATTGTAGAACAATATGAAAAATTGTATGAAAAGGTTGCTGAAAGAAATCATGCAAAACAATAAAGAATGGCAAGAGGCCTATTCAGTTATTGAACAACTAGAAAACGCGGGCTTTGAAGCAGTAATCGTCGGTGGTGCGGTACGAGATGCCATACTCGGTCGCCCTGCCCATGATGTAGATGTTGCAACAAATGCCATGCCAGACGAAGTAAAATCTGTTTTTAATCACACGGTTGATATAGGAATTCAGCATGGGACGATACTTGTTATCGTGCCAGCTGGATCGGTGGAGGTAACGACATATCGCACAGATGGGGAATATACGGATCACCGTAGACCAGAGGAAGTGCAATTTGTACGTTCGCTAAAAGATGATCTACAGCGCCGAGACTTTACGATGAATGCCATTGCTATGCGTCGTGATGGCTCATTTGTTGATTTTTACGGGGGGCGCAAAGATATTGAGGCTGGTGTCATTCGAGCTGTAGGTGACGCACAGAAACGCTTTTCGGAAGATGCATTACGAATGCTGCGAGCCGTACGTTTTTCAGCACAGCTAGGTTTTCTAATTGAATCAGAGACCTTGCGAGCAATGCAGGACAAGGCTAATACTATTTCTTGGATTGCAAAGGAGCGTATAAAGGCAGAGCTAGATAAGCTATGGGTAGGGAAAGATGTTTTTAATGGTATTAGAAAGCTTGAGGAAAGTAGCTTAGTGAATCATTTAAGTGGTACTTTTCAAGCAGATGACTGGTGTAATTTTAACACACAGGACAAACTATTAGGCTGGGCATATTTTTCAATGTTACAGGGTGATCATTGGCGAGAAGTGCTAGGCGACTATCGTTTATCGAATAAAGAGATGGCATTTGTAAAAGGTGTGCTAACAGCTTTAAAGGCTTTAAAAAATGGCTGGACGAATATGGATTACTTTTCGCATACACAACAGGAACTCGAGGCAGCTTGTTATTTTGCGGAGCTGAGACAGCTTGACGTTCAAATACCACAGCAAAGTATTCAAGAAATACAGACAAAGCTTCCTATTAGACACAAGCAAGAGCTTATTGTAAAGGGGACGGATTTATTAAAATGGTCTGGAATAAAAGGTGGACCATGGGTAAAAGAAGTGTTGCAGGCAATGCTTGAAGCGGTTGTCAAAGGTGAACTTCAAAATGACCGACAGCACATAAAGAATTGGATAGAACATGATTATTTCAAAAAAGAATGATAAACGTTGATTTTTATCATTTCTGTATGATGAGGAACCGTCTTAAAAAGAATAAGACGGTTCCTTATTAATTTAAGCTCTATTTTTGGCTTATCTTCAAAAGTTGGATGTGATATTTGTTAAAATGCATACTATGTGCTAAGTTGATTGTAGTGGAGGCTGGGTGACTCCTTGGGGCTCATCGGACGCTCCCAGGAAGCTCTGCTCAACGCGAAAGCGAAGCGTTAGTGGCAATGTTTTATCTGCGCGAAAGCGGCAAATGTTTTCTGTAGCGAAAGCAAAGCGACCAGCCGGAACGGAAATCAACCCTACGTTATGACGGTGATCCAACGATAGTTAAAAATATCGAATAATTAGTAGCTAAAAGATATTTGATGATAGATTGTGGTCAATTGTCATAATTTACAGTATGATTAATACTAATTAAGGTTTAACACAATAATTTAAATAGCAGAGTTTACTAAAGGATTGATTAGCATGAGTATTTCTATGAAGGATGAAATTTTAAAAAGAATATTAGCTGCTAATGGTGAAGCAGTTTCGGGTCAGGAGCTAGCCGATTCCCTTGGAGTATCACGTACTGCTGTATGGAAACATATGCAGTCATTACAGGAGGAAGGCTATACGTTTGAAACGGTAAAGAAAAAGGGCTATGTACTGACGGGTGTGCCGAATAGCTTAAGTCCAACACAAATTGAACTATTTTTAAATACGGAACGTTTTGGACGTGAAATTCATTATTTTGATGTTGTAGATTCGACACAAATCATCGCCCATAAGCTTGCACAAGAGGGCGCTCCACATGGCACGATTATAATCGGTGAGGAGCAAACTGCCGGTCGTGGTCGTATGGCACGACCATGGGAATCTGTAAATGGCACAGGGGTTTGGATGACGATTATTGTAAGACCGGATGTTACTCCGCAGCAAGCTTCATCGTATACGCTTGTCGTAGCAGTTGCGGTTACGATGGCGATCAAAACATTATATAAACAAATTGAACCAGCCATTAAATGGCCAAATGATTTGCTCATTAACGGTAAAAAATGTACAGGTATATTAACAGAGATGCAGGCTGAGGCAGACCGTGTACAAGCACTACTAGTAGGCATAGGTCTTAATGCAAATCAAGTCGAATCAGATTTCTCCCCAGAAATAGCTGATATTGCAACATCTTTACATTTAGAAGCGGGTGAGGAAATTAATCGTGCAGCCCTTGTTGCGTCTATTCTTCAATATTTAGAACAATTCACGGATTTATACGTGAAGGAGGGCTTTGCTAGCATTAAAAAGCTATGGGAACAAATGTCATGTACTATTGGACAACGTATTGAAGTGACAACTTTACGTGGGCGCTTTGAAGGCATTGCCAGTGGGATTACCGATGAAGGTGTACTGCAGCTAACAGAGAATGACGGCACTGTCCGAACAATTTATGCTGGAGATATAAAAATTTTATAGAAACATAAAATACAATGTGCACTTACTTATCTAACAAGAACGTATATTTTCGAATCTAAAAATATACGTTCTTTCATATTTTTTGAAATACATTTAGCTCCGTCTATTTTTTTCTCGTTTGTAGTCGTGTCTAAAAAAGATCAGAGAAAATATTAGTAAAATAATTGGAAGAAAAAGGAATCTGGAGTCGTATTTAACTAAATGCTCCATTTTTTCTGAACAAATAAATGAATAATGTAAAAGAGACCGATAAAGAGATCGTTCCCGTTATAGTTTTCATTACATGCCCCCAATAAAAAACGCTTATTTTATTTTTTCTATTAACTTATCAATATCATTCCATACATAAATAAGTTCTTCTACTATTTTTCCGCCAATTTTAATTTCGATGTTATTTATATATTGTGCACCATAATATTCATAGAAATAACGTGTTTTATTTTCTGCCAATACTTCGACAAATACTTTTTCATATCCTTTTTGATTAAAATAGGTGAATATTTCTTTGAGTAGTTGTTTACCGATGCCCTTTCCATGATATTCTTCTAAAAGATATATAGAAGTCAAATCAGTTGAATTTACAACTGAATTTGTCTTTCGTGTACCACCAGTTGCAAAGCCGATTATTTCTTCTTGTTCATTTTCAACTACCAGTACATAATTCGTAGTATCTGAAATATTCTTCTTCCAAAGCTCTGTTCGCTGCTCGTAAGATAAAATAAACTAGGAATTATTGCTATTGTTTGAGGGGAGGAACTTAATTATATAAAAATTATTAAAAAGACAGAATCACAAAAAGTGTAATTCTGCCGTATCAGTGAAGAAAATTGAACTGGGAGCTTACTTTATTTCAAGGTTAACTGTAAGTCGCCATATGAAAGAGTTACTTTTAACTGGTTATCACCCTTATATAATTGTGATACTTTGCCGTTTTGATCTTTCTTATCGACTGTAAGATCCCCGAAGTCAGTTTCTAATTCAAAGCCAAGTTCACTTTTTTTATTTTGTAAATGCAGTGTAGTATCTCCAAAATCAGACGTAATATTGGATTGACCATTTAATGTTCCATCAATGTTAATATCGCCATGTTCACTTTCGGCAACGAAACCATTACTTGAAAATTGTTGTAGCTTCATATCACCAAATGATTGTGTAATTTCTGTTTTCTCACCAGTAGTGTCTTTAAGTATAATGTCTCCGAAATCTTCAATTAGATTTAACTCATGATATTTCAAACCACGAATGGTTGTATCCCCAAAATTACTATCAAGGACAACGGTTTTCAATTTTACATCTGAAGGAACATAGATTTTGATGGAAGGACTTCTGAAGTTACCAAATCCGAATTCGAAACCGTTCTTCTTTTTACTCTTTGTTTCAACCGTTAATGTATGATCTTTAATACTGTACGTCACATCATCTTCTTTAATAACATTTGTTTCTAATGCATAATGATCACTAGTAACAATTTCAACATCTCCATAGTTATTGATAACATTGAGGTTAGTGAAATCATCTAGTTTATAGGAATTGTTTACTAGTTTATTGCTCTCTGGCAATTGGATGCCTTCATCAGTTAACACAAAACTCCATTTCCCACCGGAGAAATAACCAACTAGAGCTAATAGCATGCCGAAAGCAATCATAGTAATGGCGATATGGGTATGTCGAGACGTCATTAGTATCCCTCCTTCCGTTTCTTCATTATTTTATGGAATAGATTACCTAACGCTTCAACACAAACAACAACGATTGTTTTGATCAAACGAGCAACGATTGGGAAAAGCAAGATGCCAAGACCCGTAACAATAAAGCCAACACCCATAAAGAGTAACGCTGTCTGCCAGTGCTGAGTTAAAATGAAGAAGCCTGAAATAAGTGCAACAATTCCACCGAAAAAGATACCAAGCATAGTTGCGATAATCGCAATAATAATGCTGAATATTACTGCTCCAAATGAAAAAATAAGTGCTATAGCAACAACAAGTAACGGTAATGAAAGAGGAGCAGTTATGATTGCTAGAATGATAAGCCAAATCGCGGACATATTCTTCTTAGTCGAAGTTGAATTTGAAGTTGAAGTTGCTTCTAAATCCTTTAATGCATAGTCCGCCATTATTTGTGATGCAACATGAGAAGGGGACCCTAGCTGTTGAATAACCCGCTGTTCGTTTTCCTCTCCTGCTTCATCGAAATATTCCTCATAATAGGCAAGCGCAGCATTAACCTCATGCGCTGGAAGACGTTGTAATTTCCCACGTAGCTTTTTCAAATAGCTTGCTCTATTCATCCTTGTTCCCTCCTATAAGTACACAATCGACCATTTCTTTATACCTTTGCCATTCTTTTAATAGCTCAAGTAAACGTATTCGACCTTGATCAGTAATTTTGTAATAGCGTCTATTCCTGCCTTGGTAAGGCTGATCGTAGGTTGTTAAGTAATTTGCTTTTTGTAAACGACGTAATACAGGGTACAGCGTAGATTCTGATATCTCCATCACAGATTGTATTTGCTGTGTTAATGAGTAGCCGTAAGCATCTTCCTTATCGACGATAGCGAGTACACAAGCGTCAAGTAAAGCTGAGCCAAGCTGAAATGTCATCTTTTCTCACCTCACAATGGTTTACCTATACGAGATTTTATATTATATGCCGTATAGTATGGTGGAAGTATATTATATATAGCATTAATTGTCAAATTGCATTATAGAGCTCTAGAGAAACGCTTTAACCAATTCATTTTGGGATGTTTATGTACCAGTTACAAAAGTATCGTCTGGTTTATTTATAGTATTATTTGCCCTGTTCCTATTTACAATGTTTGAAGTTTATCGAAAATCAAGCTTTCAGAAACGAATGGTTTAAATTTAGTAATAGTTATTGATCGTAATTATTAGAAAATAATATTTGAAGATTACTAGGGGAATCTGTTATAGTATGTGCGAAGGGCAGTATCCTTTTGTGAACGGCACCTTCAAAAACGTTAGACTTATTTACAATAAATATCTGCCTTGATCTTTTAATGACAGGGACGGAAGAAAACAAGCGTTCAAAAATATAACTTAATTTAATGGAATGGGCAATTCATTTCATTCCCTCCCTTTATTAAGTTATGGCCTCTAATCAACAATGAGAGGTGTTTTTGATAACGAACGAAACACTACCCTTCTGTCCAATTTAGGAACAGAGGGGTTTTTCTGTTTTCTTCCCTTAAAAAAGGAGGACTACATGATGAAAACAACTTCAGATTTTTTAAAGATGAAGACAGCAGATGAGAAAATCGTGATGCTTACTGCATACGATTATCCAGCTGCAAAATTTGCCGAAGAGGCAGGCGTCGATATGATCTTAGTGGGAGATTCACTAGGTATGGTCGTACTAGGCTATGATTCTACAATGCCAGTAACAGTAGCAGACATGGTCCATCATGCAAAAGCAGTGCGCCGCGGGGCGAAAGATACGTTTGTTGTTGTGGATATGCCATTTGGTTCGTATCACGGTGATGTACACGAGACGTTAAAAACAGCAGTATCGATGATGCAAGAAACAGGAGCAGATGCACTAAAGTTAGAGGGAGCAGACGATGTTCTACCAGCAATTCGTAAATTAACGTCAGCTGGCATTCCGGTGGTAGCTCATTTAGGTTTACTACCTCAGTCTGCGGGAGTGCTAGGTGGTTACAAAGTTCAGGGTAAAACAGCTGAACAGGCAACGAAGCTAATTGAAGATGCAAAAAAATGTCAAGAAGCTGGAGCGTGTGCAGTCGTCTTAGAATGTATTCCGCATCAGCTAACAGAGATGGTATCCGCTAATCTTATTATTCCAACTATTGGCATTGGAGCTGGAGTGGAGGCTGATGGGCAAGTATTGGTTTATCATGACATGTTAAGCTACGGTTCACATCATGTACCAAAATTTGTAGAACAGTTTGCTAATATGGGCCATGAAGCAAGCAGTGGAATAGCTAGTTACGTAGAAGCGGTAAAAGCAGGTACATTCCCTGCACCGAAGCATTCCTTCACAATGAAAGAGGAAGCATTGGATCAGCTATATGGGGGCGTAAAGTAATGAAAGTCGTCACTACAATCCATGCACTATCCGTAGAAATTCAAGCAGCTAAGCAAGCACAAAAATCAATTGGACTCGTTCCAACAATGGGGTATTTACATGAGGGGCATTTAACGCTAGCAAAAACAGCTCGTGCTGAAAATGATTTAGTCGTGATGAGTATCTTTGTCAACCCAACACAATTTGGGCCAGACGAAGACTTTGAAAGCTATCCGCGTGATTTGCCACGGGATACTGCTTTGGCAGAGTCTGCCGGTGTAGATATTATTTTCGCACCGAGTGTGGAAGAAATGTATCCAAGTAATGGCGGTATTCGCATTCATGCGGGTGAACAGGCAACCATTCTTTGCGGGGCGAGCCGTCCGGGACATTTTGATGGCGTTTTACAGGTCGTAGCAAAGTTATTTCACTTAGCACAGCCGACACGAGCTTATTTCGGACAAAAAGATGCACAGCAAGTTGCTATAATTGCGACGATGGTTCGAGATTTTAATTTTCCTTTGGACATGCGAGTAGTACCCATTGTACGGGAGGCGGATGGTTTAGCGAAATCCTCTCGTAATGTGTATTTAAGTGAAGCGGAGCGTCTTGAGGCACCCGCCATTAATGAAGCGCTACAGCTTGCTCGTGATAGCTTTTTAGCGAATCGGGATGCGACAAATGCGCTTGCGAAAGCAAAGGCACATATTGCAGCACGTACACATGGCGAAATTGACTATATTGAACTGTTGGCGTATCCGGATTTAACACCCGTATTTGCTGAAACGGAGCAAGTGCTTTTAGCGGCAGCCGTCTATATTGGTAAAACTCGTTTAATTGATAATTGTATCTTTAATGTGAAAGAAGGATTGTAAAATGTTACGAATGATGATGAACAGTAAAATCCACCGAGCTACAGTGACACAAGCAGATTTAAACTATGTTGGTTCTATTACGATTGATGAGGATATTTTAGATGCAGTAGGAATGCTACCAAACGAAAAGGTGCATATCGTTAATAACAATAATGGCGCACGCTTTGAAACGTATATTATTGCAGGGGAACGTGGATCAGGCGTTATTTGTGTGAACGGAGCAGCAGCACGCCTAGTACAATGTGGAGATATTGTCATTATTATTTCTTACGTGTATGTCGATAACGAAGAGGCAAAAGATCATAAGCCAACAGTGGCTATTATGGGCGAGGGCAATACAATTAAAGAAATGATTGCCTATGAGCCAGAAGCAACAGTGATGTAATGTGATAAAAGTGGAGACTGCTTTGTAGCTTTAAAGACAATTTTTTTATAAGATGATTGAACTCATCATAATTTGAAAGTGTACATTACTAAGTTAAAGCCTTCGGTCGCAATTATGCCGAGGCATAATTAGTTGATGTACACTTTTTGTTATGTCAAAAAATTGTTAAAGAAAAGGTTTATCATATGAGCATTAAAGTGAATTTGAAAATTTTACAAACTAGAATTGCGTTAAAGATATGTTTTTAACTCATCATCAAAAGTTGTGGATAACATTTCTTAAGACGTAATGCCTTGAAGTTGATTTTCGTTACGGCTGGGCGACTCCTTGGGGATTAGCGATATAGAGGAACGAAGGTTAAAAGCATCACGTCCTGTGATAACGCCTTCGTGACCAACATCGTGTTGGCCCGAGACCCTGGAACGCAGCGAAGCGGCTCATCAGACGCCCCCAGGAAGCTCTGCTCTGCGCGAAAGCGAAGCGTCAGCGGCAAAGCGCACAGCCAGAACGGAAATCAACCACACGTAATGGTGATAGGTCATATTTTTATAAATATATTAATTTGGAGATTCTTGCTTAAATCTTGATAATTGTTCAGAAGTCTTTTTATGATCAATCAACAATGGTGAAGGGATGCCGCTGAGCCAAATATGTGATAAAATTCATCTATCTAATGTGAACTGTGAGTTGAGATGTATGATGGAAAGTCAAAAGTATGCAATTGTTGATTTAGAGACGACTGGTCATTCACCGGCAAATGGGGACCGAATGATTCAAATAGCAATTGTTATAATGAAAGATTGGGAAATTGAACAAACGTATACGAAGTTTATTTATCCAGGTAAAGCTATTCCAACTTTCATTCAGGATTTAACGCATATTACGGATGAGGATGTAAAGGATGCCTTGCCGTTTGAGGCACATGCCGACTACATATATGAACTGCTTGCCGATTGTGTATTCGTCGCGCATAATGCGGATTTTGACTTATCCTTTTTACAAGCAGAGTTCAAGCGTGCGGGTTTATCAAAATGGCAAGGTAAAAAGATGGACACGGTTGAGCTTGCCAAAATTTTGTTCCCAATGTCACTTGGATTTAAGCTAGGTGATTTAGCGGCAGATTTAAATATAGAGCTTACAAATGCACATAGAGCAGATGACGATGCCCGTGCAACAGCGGAGCTCTTTAAACGATGCTGGAAGGAGTTACTCAGCCTCCCTCAGCTAACCCTAGAACAAATGCATAAACGTTCATTCAGATTGAAGTCAAATTTATCCCAGCTTTTCTTCGAGGCTCTTCAAATTAAACGACAACATGTAACTGTTAATGAGAATGTCTCCTACTACCGCAATTTGGCTATTTGTGATGGACGAAAAAAGTATACAAATCATGCGGAGGTTGTATCATATCCACAAACAGCAGCTGATAAAACAGCATTAATGACAAAAGCCATGTCGAATTTCGAGCAACGACCAGCGCAATTCGAGATGATGGACACGATTTGGCAAGCGCTCAATGACAAAAGGGAATGCGTTATAGAGGCCTCAACAGGTATTGGTAAAACAGCAGGCTATCTACTTCCTGCGATTTTGTATGCTCGAGCAGTCGATAAAAAAATTGCGATTAGCACATATACGTCACACTTGCAGGAGCAACTTGTTGAGGAAGAGCTACCAAAGATTGAAAAAATTCTTGGCACAAAAGTAAATATTGCTGTTCTTAAGGGTATGCAGCATTATATTGACGTTGCCCGCTTTGAGCAATGTATGGCTTATGCTGATGAAACTTATGATGATACGTTTACGATTTTGCAAATTCTTGTCTGGCTGACTAAAACAGAAACAGGTGTGCTAAGTGAGCTTAATGTATCTGGGGGCGGACAATTATTTTTAGAGAAAATCCGCAAAATGCCTGATGAAAAACCTTCAAAGGGCTTTGATTTTTATGAGCAAGCGTTAAAAAATAGTGAATTTGCTGATTGTATTGTAACGAATCATTCTATGGTACTCAGTGATTTAGTACGTCAAACACCAATATTTACACAAATTGACGGATGGATCATTGACGAAGCACATCAATTTATACAATCTGCTATGCAGCAAGATGAAGTTGTCTTCTCCTATACGCAGTGGAAGTACATTTTCGGCCAAATTGGAACGATGGAAGAAACTGCTTTGTTCCAGCAATTTAGTCAGGCAGCTAAGAAAAAACACCGCGTTTCTATGCAAAGCTTACAGCGACTAGATGCACAATTTATACGTCTACAACGGACATTCGATGAAACTATGCAACGGGCTGTACAAAAAATGCAGCAACAAATAAAAGGGAAGCAAGCAAGTAGTAAATGCACTTTGTTTTTAGAGGATGTAACGCTAGCAAAAGAACCTCTTCTACAAGTGAGTAAGCTCACACAGCAATGGCTTGATCTTGCTACAGAAGTAGGGCTGGCCTTTGAAAATGATATTGAGCAATTAGATAAAAATGAGCTCTTTATTTTATCTGAATGGCATTATTGGATTCGTGAATTAAAAGTAAAAATCGCGGAATGGGAAGAAATTTTCCTATCTTCACAGGATGTTAATTCAGTATGGCTAGAATTTGATGTAAGAAGCGTTCCTGGCAGCTTACATATCTATAAAAAGCCTGTTAATGTCACATCTATCATTGAAAAAGTACTTACGCCTCTCCGTAAGCATGCAAGCATTGTGTGGACTTCAGGTACTTTAACGGTGCCAGGTAATGAGCGTTTTGTGACGAGTCAACTTGGTATTTCTAATAGTGTGCAAGTAATAAAGCTCCAAGCACCACCATCCTATTATGCAGGTGCGAAGGCATTTATTGTCACCGATATGCCTGAAATTCAACATGTGACTCAGGACGAATATATTGAAGCAGTCGCTCATGCAATTACACGTACCGTGAGAATGACTGAAGGACGTTGCTTTGTCCTATTTACTTCTCAGGACATGCTTCGAAAAACAGTGGAGCTTATTCAAGATAGTGAACTCCTTGATGACTATATGCTCTTTGCGCAAGGAGTTACGGGTGGTAGCCGTATGCGAATTCTGAAATCATTCCAAAAGTTTAGCCATGCCGTTCTTTTTGGGACAAATAGCTTCTGGGAGGGTGTGGACGTTCCGGGTGACGCTCTTGCATCGGTGATCGTTGTACGCCTGCCGTTCTCCTCACCGGAAGAGCCAGTATTTAAAGCGCGAGCAAAACATATTACCGCACAAGGTCGCAATTCTTTCAATGAGCTATCACTACCAGAAGCCATCATGCGTTTTAAACAGGGCTTTGGTCGTTTAATCCGTTCATCACAGGATAAAGGAGCCTTTATAGTTTTGGACCGCCGTATTTCAACAAAGTCGTACGGTAAGGAATTTGTTAAGGCGTTACCACCGATTGATGTGAAGAAATTGCAGCTACCGGAGTTGTTAAAGGAACTTAATAATTGGCAGAAATAGTTGAAATCCCTTTTAGTAGTTTTGCTAAAAGGGATTTTTTTGATGGGATTTATCCCAAAGTAAGGCTACCTGAGCGAATTTTGAAGAAAGTAAAAACGAAGGTGACTCGAGCGAATATAAGGAAAATAGAGTCCCGAGCTATATAGTCTGCAAGCCAAGAATCAGATTTACTCACTAAAAAGCCCTCGACGATTGCGGGGGCTAGTTGCTATTATAAAACTTCTTTGGTCTGCCGAAAGGACTAGATATCCCGTAATCATCATACCTTCATCAGTAATGTTATTGATCTTGCCACTAATAATTGCTATAGAAACTTTTGCATCTTCTCTTGAGCTTTTACAAAGTCTAGTTCTATAGCGTTGTTTTAAATTTTTGTCTAATAAATCGATAGTTCAAAAAAGAATTCCTACCATCTACGGAAACCAGGTCTAAAGCCGGGGAAAAATGGGAATATAGGAAAGAATGGACTTACTGGGAAAAATGGGCTGACAGGGAAAAAAGGTCTTCCTGGGAAGAATGGTCTCCCTGGGAAAAAAGGTCTTCCGAATTGGCCCATGCCTGGAGAAAATCGGCGTCCGTCATTAAAACGCATTGGATTTACCATTTTTATAACTCCCTTCAATTGATATAGTATAGGCTATGTTCAATCAATGAAGTGGCTTAGACTAAGACACAGGTTTGGGATTTTTGCAAAGGACGATTTTGGATTGTGCCGCAAATTGCCATTACAGATACTCTTCAATTGGCATCTGGACCAATGTCAGTGTAAGGTGAAAATAGTTATTCAATGTAGTGAAGTTCTTAAGTTGAAAACATAGACCACTCATAATGAGTGATCTATTACGTACAAGAAATCTTGTCATTACCATCATCTATTAAAAATTCAACACAGTTTCTGCCTCGTTCTTTTGTATAATGCTAAACACATCTTGATAATAAAGTATTTCGTGTATCGCCATCTACATAGCTAGTGACACCGAAACTACTAGTTTTTCTCTGCACAAGAAGGAATTGATAATTTTCTAATTGTTGACGAAGATTTTCAGCAAGCTTAACAGCATCATCTAATGTAGTTTGAGGGCAAATAACTAAAAACTCCTCACCACCCCATCTTCCAACTGTATCTTGCTCTCGAATCGTATTTTGCAATATCTCAGCTACGTTCATTAAAACTAGGTCACCAACTTGATGGCCGAACCCATCATTGACTTCCTTAAAATAATCAATATCTAGTAGAATAATAGAAAACGTAGTCTCATGATGTTGAGCCTGTTCAAGTGCTTCTTCTAACACATAATCTAACCTTACACGATTTGGAATTTTAGTTAGGCGATCTGTATTTGCTAACTTTTCAAGCTCAAGTTTTGCTCTTTCTAGCTCTTGTGTTCGTTCTTTAACTTTATATTCGAGTGTTTCATTTAGTTTTGTTGTATTTCCTGAGTCTCTTTTTTAATAATATTGATTTTATCACCTAATGCTAATGACAAAAATATAGATTCAAAAATAGCACCAACTGCAGGAACTTCCTCAAATATAACTGGATGGAATGGAATTATACTTAAAAAAGCCAATGCTTGCACATTGATAGAACCAAGTAAAACAGTCCAACCTACCATATAAAATCTAGCCATTTTCTGACCTTTTAACAATACAAAAATTCCTGATAACCAAAGGAAAATAAAGACAATTACAGCCGAAATAATTGTGACATTATTAGTAATTGCCACATCAGAGATAATGAATGAAGCAATTAAAGAAAGTATAGTGGTCCATAATAGTAAATTTCCGAAATTGTGGAATCGAGGTGAATATTTTTTTAGTTCAAGAAACTCTTTACAAAATAGAATCATAAAAAAAAGTAAAAGATTCCCACTGATAGCGGAGGATTTTATAAAAAAACATTTTGGCAAAAATTGTCCTAATAGCTCAACATCTAAAGAATTCAATGTAGCCTGATAGAGGATAAAACTAAACATATACAAAACATAGTAAAAGTAAGCCTTTTCTTTTAACGAAAAGAATAAAAATAAATTGTAAATTAATAAAGCTAATAAGAACCCATAAAACATTCCTGTTAAATATTTATAGTCAATAATCTTATTGATGAAGCTATCCGTTACAAAAAGAAAAGAAATTGAACTTAATGGTAATTTTCCATCTAATTTTAAATAAATTTCTTTGACGGAAGGTTCTTGGATTTGAAATAAATTCGAACGATAATGAATATTTTGATCGTCCACATTTGATATTCCTCTTTTTTGAACACGATAGGAGCCATCTTCTTTGACTAAATACATTTCAATGCTATCTAGTTTGTCTGTTACCTCTAACCAGTAAGTCTCCTGTTTATCCTTTAATATATTTTCAGTATCCAATCGAAGCCAAATTGTATCATTCGTATGAACTACATTCAGCTGAAGAGCTATTATTTATAGGTAATGGTGGGATTTATTATCTGCATTACTAAAGCGAAAGCGAGCTTCGAATGCAATTGGTACAACTAGCTGGGGGATTGGCTTTTTACGCTTTTGAGGGAACTAAAAGGAGCGTTAACAGGCTATGCAGGAGGGATGTGGAGAAAGGACTTAAGCAATAAAAATCAAAAATATGATTTAAAAGAGAGCGAAAAAGGATCTCCACGTTATGCTGCTAAGCCATTAAAAGGCGATTTATTATATATGATTCACTAGCATTCCCTTTGTTTGTAGCCTGCTATGCACTTTGTATAAAATAACGGTTATTGCTAAAAATAAGACCGTCAAAATGAGCGATTTAATTACAATAAGTATTTGTTGTTTTCTCGCTTGTTATGACAGTTTTTTTGCAATGACGACGCTTTTCATACATGTGAAGAATAAACTTCAAGTGTATAACTGGCTTCGTATTTACAAATAAGGGAGGTGTAAACGTGAGCGTAGTATATAGAATCGCTCTAGTGTTAGTCATTATTGGAGCAATCAACTGGGGACTTATAGGATTCTTTAGAATTGATTTAGTTGCCTATTTATTCGGTGGACAAACAGCAGTATTGTCTCGATGGATTTATGCTTTTATCGGGTTAGCCGGACTAATATCTATTCCGATTCTAATTATGCGATTTGATGAGGATGAAGACCTTGATCCTCATACGCGCATAGACAGGAATCCAAGCTATGGCATGGAGATTGGTGATGAAGAAGATTTTACTGCATTCAACACAACGGATGTGGTAAAAGAAGAAAAAAAGGATTCACATAGTAAAAATAAACACAATAACAGAAAATAACTCCTAGTTTATTGATATTCCCCCAAAAAAACTGATGAACAATGGTTCGTCAGTTTTTTTGTTCGTGGCCTATGAAAAATAAGAGAATATCCGCAAAGATAGCACCCTGATAGTGAAGCGGATATTGGCTATTACTTAGAAAGGTGAAGGATTAGGTAGATTTATAAAACAAAAATTGGATTATTTACACGATCTATCTCGACTTGGATATCGGATGGGCCGCTCAAATTGGAAGTCTTATGGTGAAGAATTATTGGTGTGCCAATACATCTTCAATCAAAAATGCGATATATAGATTTGTTTTTGTAAATGGATTACTTAGGTCCATATCTAAAAGAGTCTCTATTTTTTTTAGTTTATAAAGTACTGTGTTGCGATGAATAAATTGTCGTTCACTTATCCTACGAGTACTACCATTCTCCTCGAGAAAAATGCGTAAAAATTGTACATAATCTGTGTTATGCAATTCATCATAGCGATAAAGCTGACCTAAAATATCTTGGCTATAGGATTTGATCAATGTTTGATTTTGCACAGCCATAATAATTTTATAGGCACCAATTTCTTTATATTTATATAGGAAGCGGTTGTTATGAAGCTTTGCTAAATGGATTACTGTTAATGACTCATCATAGCTTTTGCGAACATTTTCAAGCTCTTTATGAAAATTTCCTTTACCAATGATAATATCTAAGTAACCATTTTTTTGTGTAATTTTGTCGTAAATTTCTTCAACAATTTTTGAGAAGGGAGTATTAGGTGTATTGATTTGTGCTTTGTCGATTAAAAAGATGAGGTGATTTTTATGCTTTAGTTTTAAGAAGCGTTTATATCTGTTTTGAAATGCAAATTGGATCATGACCTCGTAACGGTCAATGTTAGCTTGGACATTATGTGTTGTACATGAAATGATGGCCAGTTCTCTACTTTGTGGAAATCCTAGTAGTGCTAATTGATCCTTAATATAGTTGGCGTTTTGTTTGTAGCGAAAAAGTATGTTATAAAGAACCTTTTCTTCGATAGACAGCTCTTGATGGTGATTAGCAATAAATTGAAATGTTGTTTTTAATAGATCGGCTATTCGATAATTCCATGGCATAAGAAAAATAGGGAAATCATGTTCATTAGCAAAAGAGATGACTGAATTTGGTATATTAGGAATATATGGACCAGTATTGATGATAAAACCTGCTACCTTTTTAGAGAAAGCTAGTTTTACAAGCTGCTCTAAGGAATCTCCGTCAGAAGATAAATTGATACCTGTAGTCACGACTAATTCATTAGGTCTACAAAACATAATTAAATCGATGCTTTCTACTACGTTAATCCCTGTAACTCTTCGATACGTTCCGTTATGTCCAGCTACTAATGTTAGCATTGGGAATTGAACTCCCTCTACAATTTTGCGAATTGTCCCCATTTCTTCCCCCCCCTTATTATGAACATAACTTACCATATATTATGTGCAGATGCACATATTTTTTTAGTTTGCTAGCTATATCTCATAATTTTTATCTTTTATAGAATGTGAATAACTACTGTGAAAGAGAGGAATTGCATATGTATAAGTGTAATAGTAGACGATTGCAAGAGTTAATTGAACAATTTAGTCAATTTGGAGCTACTGAAAATGGTGGCGTAACTCGTTTGTCTCTTTCGAATGAGGATGTACTAGCAAGAAACTATTTTTGTGAGTGTTGTGATGAATTAGGAATGGACATTAAAGTCGATGATATGGGCAATATTTATGCTATTCTCCCTGGGAAAAAGGATGTCGCTCCAATTGTTATGGGGTCGCATTTAGATTCCGTTGAAAAGGGTGGAAAATTTGATGGTGTATTAGGCGTTTTAACGGCTATAGAAGCCATTAGGACGTTAAAGGAAAACGAGATTGAGCTAGATATCCCTATAATGATTGTTAATTTTACGAATGAAGAAGGTGCTCGTTTTGATCCAGCAATGATGAGCTCTGGTGTCATTTCATCTAAATTTGAAAAAGAAAAAATGCTGCAATCTGTCGACAAAAATGGCACTAGTTTTAAAGAAGCACTGCAAGCGAGTGGGTATGAAGGGGATCAAGAAAATCGTTTAACGGAAGCTCTTGCTTACATTGAATTGCATATTGAGCAAGGACCTGTTCTAGAGGCGAAGCAACTTGAAATCGGAGTTGTTGAAGGTGTATTAGGAATGGTTTGCTATGAAATTACGGTTACAGGGCAGTCCAATCATGCTGGTACGACGCCGATGACAATGCGCCAAGATCCGATGATTGTAACTTCAAAAATTATTACGCATTTACATGAAGAACTCGGAAAAATTGATGAACAGTTGGTATTTACTTTTGGTCGAATGAATGTATCTCCAAATATCCATACCGTTATACCGAACAAAGTGACGTTTACGATTGATTCACGTCATCAAAAACCAGAGATTATACAAAAAGTTGAAGATATACTGAAACATCTTCCTACAGAGGATATGGGCTGTAACATTAAGCCGATTAAACTTTGGGGGAGAGATACAGTTTATTTTGATACTCATATTTGTAATGAAGTGGCAAGGGCTTGTCAGAGCTTCGGCTATACTGCTCATCGAATGTTTAGTGGAGCGGGACATGATGCGCAATATATGGCAAGTATTGTTCCATCAGCGATGATTTTCGTACCTAGTATTAATGGTAAGAGTCATTGTGAGGAAGAGGAAACAACGTTTGAGGATTGTGCGAAAGGAGCAGATGTATTACTTGAAACAGTGTTGACGTTGCAAACAAAGTTCAGTATGGGGGAGACCTACACATTACATTAAGGTAGGTTTTATGAATTAATTGAGCATTCTCCATTATTTTACGAAGGGTGAGGGGCAGAATGAAAAAAATTATTAAAGGTGGACGAGTAGCAACAGCTGCAGATGTTTTTGAGGCAGATATTTTAATTGAAAACGGAAAAATTGTTCAAATAGGTAAAGATTTATCCGAAGTAGGCGCAGAAATTATTGATGCTACTGGTAAGATGGTGATGCCAGGTGGGATTGATCCGCATACTCATTTAGATATGCCATTTAACAATACTGTGACTGATGATGATTGGAAATCTGGTACCATTGCAGCGGCATTTGGTGGGACGACTACTATTTTGGACTTCTGCTTAACGGCTGGCGAAGAAAAACTTTCAGCTGCAGTTGAAAAGTGGCATGACAAGGCGAAGGGGAAATCAGCTATCGACTATGGATTCCACTTAATGATCGGTGATTTAACGCCTGAAACAGAAGCTGAATTGCCGCAAATTTTAGAGCAGGAGGGCATTACTTCTGTAAAGGTGTTTATGGCTTATGCGAAAGAATTTCAAGCAACCGATCGCACCCTTTTTAAAGCTTTTAAAATAGCAAAGGACCTCGGTGCTGTTGTTATGGTGCACTGTGAAAATGGTTCTGTTATTGATGAGCTTGTGGAAGAGGCGCGACGTGCAGGTCAAAAGGAGCCAATTTATCATGCGCTCACTCGCCCAGCTGAATTAGAAGGCGAAGCGACAAAACGTGCGATCGAGTTAGCCCATATTGCTGGCGCTACCCTTTATGTAGTACATGTAACATGTAAAGAGGCAGTAGATGAGATCATTGCTGCGCGTGAAAAGGGTTATAACGTCTACGGTGAAACATGTCCACCATATTTAACTTTGGATCAATCTGCTTTGGCACAACCTGGTTTTGAGGGGGCAAAATATGTTTGGTCCCCACCACTTCGCCCGAAATACCATCAGGATCATTTATGGAATGCTCTAAAAGCAAAACAACTACAAACAATTGGCTCTGATCAATGCTCGTTTAGTTTCAAAGGTAAAAAACAGTTAGGATTAAATGATTTTTCTAAAATTCCTAACGGTGGGCCTTTTATCGAAGACCGTTTCAGCATTTTATATTCAGAAGGTGTAGCAAAAGGAAAAATTTCTATCAATGAGTTTGTCGATATGATTTCCACAAGTGCAGCAAAAATATTTGGCGTATTCCCACAAAAAGGAACGATTGCAATCGGTTCTGATGCCGATATTGTTATTTTTGATCCAGAGGTAAAACGAGAAATTTCGGCTAAAACCCATCATATGAACGTTGATTACAACCCTTATGAAGGATGGGAAGTAACAGGTGAACCAGTAAGTGTACTAGTTCGTGGGGAATATGTCATTAAAAATAAAGAATTTGTTGGTGTACTAGGTAGTGGGCAATATATAAAACGCCCATTAAAAACAACTGCTGCAGAAGCACTTAATATTTAGCCTATGACCGATTGCTTTGGTGGAGAACAGAGCAATCGGTCTCGTAATATCTTCATTTAGCTACTGAAGACTTTCTTCCTTTATTGATGGTGGGTGTATGTTGAATGTAGCTTTTTTTTCAATAGTGTAATTAATAAAGCTCATCACCAAAAGTTATGGATGACATCTGTTCAAGCTTATGCCATGTATATAGGTTGATTGAAGTGAAGGCTGGCGACTTCTTGGGGATTAGCGTCAAAGATGAGACCCTGCGGCGCAGAGAAGCGGCTCATCGGACGCCCCCAGGAAAGAGCCTAGCCGGAACGAAAATCAACCAAACGTTATGGTGACGAGCCATTATTTGAAGGAAAAAATGAACACATGAGGGGGATGTGGAAATGGTTCTGAATCAAGAAAATACAATGTCCCAACAGTTAAAACGTAATTTTATGGAATTGACTAGCAGGATGACAAAGAATGAGGCAATTGAAGAATCCAATCGTTGCCTTTATTGCTACGATGCACCATGTATTAAAGCTTGTCCGACGAGTATTCAAATCCCGAATTTCATAAAAAAAATTGCTTCTGGTAATATGAAGGGCTCTGCTACGACTATATTAGAAGCAAATCCAATTGGTGCAAGCTGTGCAAGGGTTTGTCCAACGGAGGAACTATGTGAAGGGGCGTGTGTGTTAAATTCCTCAACAAAGCCTATTAAAATTGGAGAGCTACAGCGCTATGCAACAGATTGGGCAATGGAAACGAATGCTCAGCTATTTAAGCAAGGGCAAAGTAATGGGCAGAAGGTAGCGATTATTGGTGCGGGTCCCGCTGGTTTATCGGCTGCTCGTGAACTTAGTCGTTTTGGCTATCATGTCACAATCTATGAGACTGAAGCGAAAGCTGGTGGTTTAGGTAACTATGGTATTGTGTCGTTCCGTTTACCGAATGAAGTCGTTGATTGGGAAATTGAACAGATTGAAAAACTTGGTGTAGAAATCAAAACAAACACAACTGTCGGCGTTGATATTTCTGCTGAAGAGATCTTGGAGCAATATGACAGTGTTATTTTAGCAATTGGTATGGGAGCTGTTCCGAATCTAGGCATTGAAGGAGAAGGTTTAGAAGGTGTACATGATGCGATAGAGTTTGTCAGAAAGACAAAAATGGGACCGCTTACAAAAGATATTGTTGGGAAGCGAGTGGCTGTCATTGGTGCTGGTAATACCGCGATTGATGGTGCTACATGTGCAATGCGTTTAGGTGCTGACAATGTACAAATTCTTTACAGAAGAACACAAAAAGAAATGACTGCGTACAAATTTGAATATGAATTTGCCAAGCAGGATGGTGTGGAGTTTAAGTGGCTGACAGCCCCGAAAAAAATTGTCGGTAATGAGTTAGGTGAGGTTGTAGGTATTGAATGTGTGAAAATGAAGCTCGGTGAAGCGGGTGCTGATGGTCGACAAAGGCCTGAAGAGGTGGAGGGCTCCAATTTTATTATTGAAGTGGATGCTGTTATTAAAGCAATTGGGCAAACACGTTTTGTGTCACTGATTGAAGCCTTTGGGCTCCAGCATACAAATGGCGTTGTCGATATTGATGAAGCGACAATGCAAACTTCGAATGACAAAGTATTTGCATGTGGAGATGTCGTCTTCGGAAATGGCCAGGGCGAGGCGATGGTTGTAACAGCTGTACAGCAAGGAAAAGACGCAGCATACAAGATCCATGAACGTTTAACTTCTTTCAGCGGAAGTCTCCCACATCTATAGTTGGTGAGATGAATGCAGATTTAAGTTACTTTTCAGTAGGTGTCCAAACACTTGCTGAAATAGAGGAACTCAGTCTAAGAACGCCACGTCCTGTGGCAATGACTGAGTAACCAACTTCATGTTGGCCTAAAGCCTCCGGCGGATGTCACGGAATCGGAAAGGAGTTCACATAGGATGTTGCCTAAAATCATCGCATCCATGCGATAACGGCTAACTGACCTGCATCCTGCAGGCCTAAGCACAAAGCCGATTCCAGACACAATTATGCCGAGGCATAATTGATGAAATCCAAGTGAGATTGCATAAGGGAGGAACTAATATGGCAGACTTACGCATTGACTTAGCGGGCATCAAATCGCCGAACCCATTTTGGCTAGCATCAGCACCACCAACGAATTCAGGCTATCAAGTACAACGCGCATTTGAAGCAGGGTGGGGCGGTGCTGTTTGGAAAACATTGGGAGATCCGATTCTAAATGTTTCTTCACGCTTTGCAGCTGTTAGCTTTAACGGGCAAAGAGTAGCGGGCTTCAATAATATTGAACTGATTACGGATCGTCCGCTAGAGGTAAATTTAAAAGAAATTTATGAAACGAAAAAAAGGTTTCCAGATCACGCGATAATCGCTTCCTTAATGGTGGAGCCAAAGCAAGAAAAATGGCATGAGATTATTAAACGAGTCGAAGATGTGGGTGTTGATGGGCTTGAGCTTAACTTTGGGTGTCCACATGGGATGGCAGAACGAGGAATGGGCTCTGCCTCTGGTCAAGTACCTGAATTGGTGGAAAAGCAAACGTATTGGGTGAAAGAGGCAGCAAAAACACCAGTAATAGTGAAGCTAACGCCAAATATTACCGACATAACGGTAACCGCAGAAGCGGCCACAAGAGGTGGGGCAGATGCAATTAGTATGATTAATACGATTAACAGCTTAGCGGGTGTTGACTTAGATACATGGAATACTGTGCCTCATGTAGCAGGAAAGGGTGCGCATGGTGGCTATTGTGGTCCTGCCGTTAAACCAATTGCACTCAATATGGTTGCAGAATGTGCTCGTAATCCATTATTCAATGTTCCGATTTCGGGCATTGGTGGTATTTCCAACTGGCAAGATGCTGCCGAGTTTATATTAATGGGAGCAACGGGCGTACAAGTTTGTACAGCAGCGATGCATCACGGTTTTAGTATCGTTGAGGATATGATTGATGGACTGGGTAACTATTTAGATGATAAAGGGATTGCCTCTGTTATGGATTTAGTAGGTCGCTCAGTTTCCAGATATTCTAATTGGGGTGACTTAGATTTAAATTATAAAATCGTAGCTGAAATTAATAATGATGTTTGCATTAACTGTAACAAGTGCCATATTGCATGTGAGGACACATCGCATCAATGTATCGACTTATATACAGAAGATGGTCGCCCAATGCTGAAAGTTCGAGAAGAGGACTGTGTAGGCTGTAATTTATGCTCAATCGTTTGTCCAGCAGATGGTGCTATTACAATGGTTGAACGTCCATCTACTGTCCCACCTATGACTTGGAATGAACGTCAAACTCTGATTAGTAGTCTATCTAAGTAAACCTCTAAAATCAATTTCGCCTTTGCGTAATTGTGTTCGGAGGCTAAATCTTCATTCGTATGTGCTGGGACACTAACTAAATGGAGCCATATCTGTAATCATCTCACTACCTTCTAAGGTGGGTGTACTTTGCCGAATGAAGATAACTGAAATTCCAACTTCCTTTAGCATCGTTGAAGGAATAACCTCATGTAAGTTGTCACGGAAATTTGATAAAAGAAGGAGAGATTAGATGGAACGTGAAGGGAATTATTTAAAATCCCCAGATTTACTTCCAGTGACACATCAACAAAGAAATATTGGAACATTTGGTTTTGCAGTAATTTGGATAGGTATGGCAATTGTATTAGCTGCTTTTGCAATTGGTGGCTCGGCAATCATAAACTTGCCGTTGCCGATGGTGATTTTAGCAACGTTGATTGGCTCTTGTTTAATCGGTGTATTTATGACGTTAATTGGTGATATAGGCATTGAACATGGCTTATCATTCCCGGTTTATATGCGTGCTCCATTCGGTACATTTGGCACTCATATCCCATCACTTGTCCGCGGTGTAACGGCTGCATGTTGGTTCGGTCTGAACACTTATTTCGGTGCGTTAGCAATAAATGGTATTTTAAATTTACTTTTTAATTTTGATAATTGGTTTATTTGTTTCATTGTCTTTGCAGCACTTCAATTATTTAATACATCACTAGGTATTAAATCTATTGAACGCTTTGCAGATTTGGCAGCACCAGTAATTATTTTAATTTCTTGTTGGATGTATTATACACTGGCAGATAATGCAGTAGCTCAAGGGAAAAATATTTGGACGTGGGTGGAAGCGCCAACAACAGGTTTCACTGCCTTCACTGCATTTATGGTAGTGATTATGGCAAATATGGGCTTTTGGTCGACGTTAGCAGCCGACATGCCTTCACTTTCACGCTACTTTAAAGCACCAAAAAATGAACGCAATTGGTTCAAACGTAATAAAACACAGCTGGTTGGCTCATTAATCGTTATGCCGATTACAAATACTTTCATTGTGACAATAGGTGCTGTTTGCTATATGGCTGTTGCCTCAGCTGATCCAATCAATGCATTACAGCAAAGTGCAAGTGGCTTTATTTTAGGCATATTACTGTTAATGATTGTGTTAGCACAATGGTCAACTAATACCTCTGCAAATGTTATTCCAGCGGCAACGATCTTCTCAAATATTGGGGGTCCAAAAGTGCCGTTTTGGGTTGGGGTTGTTATTGCAGGAATCATTGGTATTCTAGCACAGCCTTGGAGTTTATTTGATGTATTAGTCAATGCACTTTTAATTATCGGAGGAATTCTAACAGCTATCGTTGGTATTTTATATGCTGATTATTATTTAATCCGTAAGCGCCGCGTGCATGTTAAAGCACTGTATGAATTAGATGGTCAATTTAAATATTGGAACGGCTTTAACGTAGCTGGTTTAATTGCTTGGATTATCGGTGGTGCAGTAGCAAATATATTTTCCACTTATTCTTCGTTAGTAGGGTTCTTTGTAGGGGCACTTGTATATTATGTACTAGCGAAATATTGGTGGTTCAAAAAATACCCTCAAGCTGAGCTAGAAGATCCAAGTGATGCAAAATATTTAGGAATTACAGCTGGTCACAATCTGGATGAACTATTTGGGCAGCAACAAATGCCTACTCCAACGGTAGTTCCAGATGAGGATGACATCGTTGAACAACCAGATCCTCTGTTAGAAATAAAAGGTGCTGAATAAAAATTAACACCAAGATATATACAAAAAAGGTGAGGTGATTGCATGTCAGAACATCAACAAAGTACAGAGGAAATAGAAAAAGTAGATCAGTATTTAGATAGTGGCTATAAAATCAAATATGTTTATGAAAATTTAAGTGGAATGTTTGTAGAATTTGCCCGTCAAGAAGAAGTTATTCTGATGCAAATTCTAACAGCAGATGCACGAAAATACTTCTCTGCGAAGCTCCAAGAACAGACGTTATTGCAATAACAAAATTAACTCTATTCCATTCATCGCCTTTCATGATGGAATAGAGTTTTTTTACGTAATAAAATAGGTTTTTACTCAAAGTTGGTTCCAAGATGAAAGTGTTGCTCAAAGTGATAGATAATACCTCCGTAGTGACGGATAGAACAGCCAAGGCGACGGAAAGAACCATCAAAGCGACGGAAAGAACCGCCGAAGAGACGGATGGAACAGCCAAAGTGGATAGAACAGCCGAGGTGACGGATAGAACAGCCAAGGCGACGGAAAGAATCGCCGAAGCGACGGAAAGAACCGTCAAAGCGACGGATAGAACAGCCATATCGACGGACAGTACCTTCAAAATGCCCCCAAGAACCCTTGTCGTATTGCCTTAATTTATGTTTTTCCTAAAAATACAATTGTGTTTTTCTACAGAATTTATTATTATTATAAAATAATTCATCGTAGAAAGAACTTCGAAAAGAGGCGTAATTTGTGGCAAATAAAGAGTTAAATAGGGGATTAGATGCACGTCATATCCAAATGATTGCTCTTGGAGGTACTATTGGCGTAGGTTTGTTTATGGGGTCTGCTAGTGCCATTCAGTGGACAGGGCCTTCCGTTCTCCTTGCATATGGTATAGCAGGAATATTTATTTTCTTCATTATGCGAGCAATGGGAGAAATGCTTTACATGGAGCCGAGTACAGGTTCCTTTGCAACATTTGGCTATAAATATATACACCCATTAGCTGGTTATTTAACGGCGTGGAGTAACTGGTTTCAGTGGGTTATTGTTGGGATGTCAGAGATTATAGCAGTAGGGACTTATATGCAATACTGGTATCCTGATTTACCGGCATGGATTCCGGGCTTAATTGCAATGATTATTTTAGGTGTTGCCAACTTTATTTCTGTTAAAACTTTTGGAGAATTTGAGTTTTGGTTTGCCATGATTAAAATTGTAACGATTGTTTTAATGATTGTTGCAGGCTTTGGTCTTATTTTCTTTGGAATTGGTAATGGAGGAGTGGCAATCGGATTATCGAACCTTTGGAATCATGGAGGTTTCTTTACAGGCGGTTGGACAGGTTTCTTCTTTGCGTTATCATTAGTAGTTGCAGCCTATCAAGGTGTTGAGCTTATTGGGATTACAGCAGGAGAAGCGAAGAATCCTCAAAAAACTATAACGAGTGCGATTCAAAGTATTATTTGGCGTATTTTAATATTTTATATCGGTGCAATCTTTGTCATTGTAACTGTTTATCCGTGGGATGAATTAGGTACGATTGGTAGCCCGTTTGTTGCAACTTTTGCAAAGGTTGGAATTACCGCTGCGGCAGGTATTATTAATTTTGTGGTCATTACAGCAGCGATGTCAGGCTGTAATAGTGGAATTTATAGTGCGGGACGTATGCTATATACACTTGCCATGAATGGACAAGCACCTAAATTTTTTGCGAAGCTTTCTAAAAGTGGTGTTCCCATTTTCGGTACAGTAGGCGTGCTATTTGGTTTGGTTATCGGTGTTATTTTAAGTTATGTTGCACCAGGGAATTTATTTGTATATGTATACAGTGCTAGTGTATTACCGGGGATGGTTCCGTGGTTTATTATTTTAATCAGTCAAATACGATTTAGAAAAATAAAAGGTGAACAACTTTCCAAGCATCCATTCAAAATGCCTTTAACACCATTTACAAACTATTTAACGATTGCCTTTTTAATAATGGTGCTAATCGGTATGTGGATTAATGATGATACGAGGATTTCTCTTATTGTGGGAATTGTTTTCTTAGTTATTGTGATCATGAGCTATTATGTTTTTAGAATTGGAAAAGATCGTCCCGTTAATAAATAATGAAATGTTAAAAGGGTGTATTTCTCTACTATGAACTGAACCCCGAATAGTGGACACTTTAAAAAAAGTGGACCTATTCGGGGTTTTTCTATTTTCAACGTTTGAAAACCCCGTTATACTAACCATACCATTTATGAACGGGAGAACATCATGAGTAAAATAATTTTTAACGAGCACCAACGCAGACAAATTGAAGCGAATCCAAATGTCGCCTCAGTATCCGACCGCTCAATTCAATATACAGCCGACTTTAAATTGAAAGCTGTTCAGGCAAATTTACAAGGAAAAGGTCCAGTCCAAATCTTCAGAGAAGCAGGATTTGACTTAGAGCTGATAGGAATTAAGAAAGCTCAAAGTGCAATTAGCCGTTGGAAGAAAACATATCAAACACATGGTAAGGAAGGCTTTTACGAGGAACGTCGTGGAAAAGAGAGTACTGGTCGTCCACGCCTTGAAAACTTATCCGCAGAAAAAAAACTTGAGAAAGCGGAAGCGCGTATTCAACTATTAGAGGCAGAACTTAATCTGTTAAAAAAGCTCGACGAAATGGAAAGGCAGGCGAAGAAGAATCGTTTTTAACACCAAAAGAGAAATACCAAGCCATCAATGAAACGATTCGTTTATATCAATTAAAAAATATGACTCGTCATCTTTGTCAGGTAGCGAATGTCAGTCCAAGCGGCTATTATAAGTGGCTTCAAAATAGGGAGAAACACGCTTTACGTGAAGAAGCTGATTATCAAGATTACATCTTATTAAAATCAATTTATGATCAAGCGAAAGGGAAAATTGGTTATCGTGGATTTTATATGGCACTGGTAGATGTGCTGGACACACCGATGAACCATAAAAAGATTCTTCGTCTGATGCGTAAGTTCAATTTATATGCAAAAGTACGTCGTGCGAATCCATATCGTCTGTTAGAAAAAGCAACAGAGGCGCATCGCCGTATACCGAACCATTTAAACCGTGCATTTAAGCAAGAGGAGCCAGGAAAAGTATTCTTAACAGATATTACGTATCTGCAATATAGAGGTGGTCAAAGGGCGTATTTATCATGCGTGAAAGATGTCGCAACACGAGAAATTGTAGCATATGAATTATCTACTACGTTAAAGATGTCCCTTGTCTATAAGACGCTTGAAAAGTTAAAAACACATCTAGACGGCAATCTCCATCC
>NZ_LDGC01000022.1:0-40926 GCF_015844675.1 Lysinibacillus sphaericus
CGTACAATGAATTCAGGTCTGGTCAACCGACTTCGTACGAAAGGGGATCCAAATGGATAATAAAAGTTTAGCACACACAACATGGAATTGTAAGTATCACATCGTCTTTGCGCCAAAATATAGAAGGCAGATAATTTATGGGCAAATCAAAGTAGATGTAGGTAGAATTCTTCGCCAGTTATGTGAAAGAAAAGGCGTAGAAATTATTGAAGCAACAGCATGTCCTGATCATATTCATATGTTGGTAAGTATTCCACCAAAATTAAGTGTTTCATCGTTTGTGGGTTATTTGAAAGGGAAAAGTAGTTTAATGATATTTGATCGACATGCGAACCTGAAATACAAATATGGAAACAGGAAGTTTTGGTGTCGTGGATATTATGTAGATACAGTAGGAAGAAACAGAAAAATCATTCAGGAATATATAAAAAATCAATTACAAGAGGATATTCTTGAGGATCAAATGACCATGAAAGAATTCATTGATCCATTTACAGGAGAAGAAATAAAAGCAAAAAAGCGAAGATAATAAAACCACTTTAGTGGTAGCGTGAAAACGGAGTGCGGTTGGCGGACCTTTCAGTATGTCTTTAGACGTGGGTCAGTACCCCAGCGTTTCACGCGTAGAGCAAACCACCAGTTAGACTGGTGGTTCTGATTGGAAAACAAATGGTCAATGAAATTAAGGAGTCTTAAAGTGTGTCTTTTTTGCAAAGCGAGGGGTCGATTTCCGTTCCGACTGGGCGCTTTCCTGGGGGCGTCCGATGAGCCGCTTGGGGCAACAGGATGTTAGTCACGAAGGCGTTATCACAGGACGTGATGCTTTTAGCCTTCGTTCCTTTAGCGGAGGAAGCTTTGCTCTGCGCGAAAGCGAAGCGTCAGCGACAAATGTTTTAACTGTGCGAAAGCGAAGCGTCAGCAACAAATGTTTTAACTGTGCGAAAGCGAAGCGTCAGCAACAAAGCGAGTAGCCTGGAACGGAAATCACCCCTTGCTTTGGGTAAAGCATACTTTATTTAAAACGATACCTTAATTTCATCGGTACAAATTTCTAACTAAAGAGGAGCCAACATATGAAGTTGGTTCTTTTTATGTTATGCATGTATTGTTTTTCAGGCATATGTATTTTCAGTTAACTTTTAAGGCAAGCTTGTAGTAAACTAGAGAGTAAGAAAAGGAAAGAGAGGGAATAGGATATGCCAACACCTAGTATGGAGGACCATATCGAACAAATATATTTATTAATTACTAATAAAGGGTATGCTCGTGTGTCTGACATTGCTGAAGCATTATCTGTTCTTCCTTCTTCTGTTACAAAAATGGTTCAAAAATTAGATAAAGATGGTTATTTAGTTTATGAAAAATACCGTGGCCTTACATTGACGCCTAAAGGAGAAAAGCTTGGAAAACGTCTTGTACAGCGCCATGAGCTTCTAGAGCAATTTTTGCGAATCATTGGTGTAGATGAAGAGCGAATATACAATGATGTAGAAGGAATCGAACATCATTTAAGTTGGAATTCAATCGATCGAATTGCTGATCTTGTGCAGGTAATGGAAGAAAATCCGGACATCGCGAAAAAACTAGAAGCATCTAAAACACATCATAACTTTTAATTTCTATCAGCGAATGTTTTTTGTAGCGAAAGCAAAGCGGCAGCTACAGATGTTAAAGCCTTTGGCGGATAAGTTTTTTTGCGAAAATGATGGTAAGAAGGAAAGGAAGACAATATGAACGAATTAAAATCAGGTGAAGTTGTTACATTAACTGTGTTAGAGCAACAAGCATCGAAATGGATCTTAACAAATGGAGTTGACGAACTGCCCTTAAATGCTTCAGAGGTAACAGAGCCACTTACAGTAGGTGACCGCCTTGAAGTATTTTTATTTGCGGATCGTCGTGGTGATTTAGCAGCTACAACAGCTATCCCATCTTTCGTACAAGGGGAATATGGCTGGGCTCGCGTTTTAAAAGTAGTCGAGCATGAAGGGGCTTTTGTAGATATCGGTACTTCACGCGAGGTGCTAGTGCAAGCTGAAGATTTACCTGCAATAAAAGAACTTTGGCCAGCACCAGGCGACCATTTATTTATGACATTGCGCACTGATCGCAATGGTGATTTATTTGGGCGTTTGGCAACTGAAGAAAAAATTTCGGAATTATTTGAAGGTGCATTTGAAGACATGCACAATAAAAACATTAAGGCACGCCCATATCGTTTATTACCAGTTGGCTCGTTTTTATTAGGTGTAGACATTCCGTACCGTATTTTTGTTCATGAATCAGAGCGTAATGAAGAACCTCGTCTGGGACAAGATGTTGTTGTTCGTATTATTGATGTAAAAGATGAGGGTTCGATGAATGGTTCACTTTTACCACGTAAACATGAGCGTATTTCAGGTGATGCGCAAAGAATTTTAAATTACCTACAAGAGGTAGGAGGAAGAATGCCATTTGGCGATAAATCCTCACCAGAGGAAGTTCAAGATATGTTTAACATGAGTAAAGGTGCATTTAAACGAGCGTTAGGTACACTTATGAAAGCTGGTAAAGTGAAACAGCAGGATGGTTGGACAGAGGAAATTTAGTGTAGAAGACATTCTTCTAACTAAGAATATGAACGATTACTAAATGAAATTAAAGAAAATGACGAGAGCCCTTTGAAACCTTCTCGTCTTTTTTTCGTACTAATAATTGTTTAGTAATTGATTGGCATGCATTTTACAGGCCAAATGAGTTTTTGGACGAAAGGGGTCACACAATTTGAAAAAGACATGGATAAAAATACTAACAGCGACAATGTTAGTATTTGGCGTGATGGCACCCGCAACAGGTTTTGCGGCTGATAATACGCCACCTAAAGCGATTGATGAAAAATTAGGAGTACCGATTGTCGTATATGGTGCAAACTTATCTGAGGCTGAAAAAGAGTCTGTTAAAAAGTCATTAAAAGTGAACGAAGAGCCTGAAGTTGAAGAAATAACAGTATCAGGTCAAGACTTAGCTAAATATATTAAAGATAGTAATTCAAGTTCTCGCATGTATTCTTCTGCCAAAATCACGCGTAAAAATGCAGGAGAAGGATTAGTTATTGAAATTGTTACACCATCAAACATTACACAGGTTACATCTGAAATGTATGCAAATGCCATGCTAACTGCAGGTATTGAAGATGCAACAGTACAGGTGGCTGCACCTAAAGCAGTAACAGGTCATTCAGCGCTTGTCGGAATATACAAAGCTTACGAAGTAACAACAGGTGAAAAGCTTGATACTGAGCGTACAGATGTTGCAAATGACGAGTTATCAGTAGCAACTACTCTAACGCAATCCGCAGGAGTGGAAGATGCCAAGGTTGCAGAGTTACTAACAGAAATCAAAAAAGAAATTGCAGAATCAAAGCCAACGACCAAAGAAGAAGTTGAAAAGATTGTGCAAGAGCAATTAAACAAGCTTGAAATTAATTTAAGTGATAAGGACCGTCAATTGCTAGTTGATTTGATGAACAAGATTAGTAAACTAGATATTGATTTTGGTAAATGGTCTGAACAATTAGATGATATTAGCAGTACGATTAAAGAAAAATTCGGATCACTAATGGAAGATAAAGGATTCTGGGAAAGTGTGAAAAATTTCTTTGCTAATTTAAAGGATACAATCGCATCTTGGTTTAATTAATCCAGACGCAATTACGCCAAGGCAAAATTGATAGAAAAGAATCTGCAACACTTTCTCCTGATTGCTAGAGAAAGTGAGCGGATTCTTTTATTTTTCTATAAGGTTTATATTTTTTTTAAGTCCACCCGCCAGCTTTGTAAAAATATAAAAAGCTATGGTACTATGATAAAAAGGAGTGGTGAGAAATGGAATTTCAATTACAACAGCTAGCGGATAAAAAGCAAGCTTTTGTTTATGAGCAAGAAGGGGAAAGATTAGCGGAAATTACATGGCAGCAAAAGGGTCAAGTAATGGTCATGGATCACACATATGTATCAGATAAGCTCCGTGGCCAAGGGGTGGCCAAAAAATTGTTGGATCATGCCGCAGCCTATGCACGTGAACAAGGCTATAAAATGAAAGCGGTTTGTTCTTATGTAGTTGCAGCATTTGAAAAATCTGATGCTTACAATGATGTAAAACAATAAAGTGAAACTTTAATCAGTGGGGATTTTTTTCATCCCCACTGATTATTAGACTTCACCAATCGGGCGTTTACGGGCAGTTTTAATCCAACCTTACTTCTTTAATTTTGCTAAAATTTTATGGTGAAAACTACTGCCCGTTAACGCGGGATAAAAAATAAGGCAATCTGCTTATTAATAAGCGGATTGCCTTTTAACTTCTTTCAGTAAATGTTTTTGTAAAACATTTACTGAAAGAAGTTAAATCCTCCGGAGGATGTCACAGAATCGGAAAGGAGTTCTTTGTGCTTACACTAAGCCAAAGCCGATTCTGGACGCAATTATGCCAAGGCATAATTGATTTTTTATAGACCATTCATGTAGCTCCTTACAGTAAAATACTATAAATTAGTATTGTTAAGAATCCTGCTCCACCTACTAATGAAGCCATGTCTATCCAATCATATACTGAATCTAAATCTTTCATGATAATCACTCTCCTGTTATTAGTATAAATTCATTAATTCCCTTTACTTGTCCTTCGTAATCATAAAAAGTTACAAAAATATCGTAATTATGAAAAATAAATGTTTACCATAAAATTTTGTAGAAGAATAATTAACTATTTCGAAAAAAATAGATGTACTAAGAAATGTGTTTATATTATGGATGCGAAGGGGAATAGATGATTCTCTCTTTATATATGCTGTAACGTATATAAAAATTATGTTTAGTCCTCAAAAAATAGGGAAAAGATATATTACAGAGCTAGTTTTTATATTTTGGGGAGGGATTTATAATGGCAAAACGTAAAGGGTCAGGTGTTATGCTAGTAGGGTTAACTTTAGCAGCATCTTATTTAAGTAAAAAAGAAAACCGTGATAAAGCATTGAGTATGTTTAATAATGCAAAATCTAAATTAGCATCTTATTTGAATACAACGAATATGGAGATGCATGGAAACGTTACAGAGCGTATATCTACTGAAGTAGCGACAGAAGCCGGAACGTCTCCAACAAAAATAGCTTCAAATGAAATGGTTGCTGAAGGTGGAGGGCATACAGGTATCCATTACTTCAATGGAGAAATTCAGGAACAAGAGAAATAACAACAAAACCTTCTCATTTTACGTGAGAAGGTCTTTTTTGTGTACATATGATGATCGTTGCAAATACTAATAATACAATTCCGGTAAATATAAAGCCGCTGACAGTACCTAGTGAGAGCCATCCTAGTAATGAGGAACCTAGGACAACTCCTAGTGAGAAGAAGGCATAAAAATAACCATAGGCTTTTCCGCGGATTTCTGCAGTCGTAGAGTCGATTAAAAGTGAATTGACTGATGGGAATAAGAAGCCAAATCCGATTCCATAGCAAGCCATTGCAATATAAAGTAACGTACTTGAATCTGACTGACTAATTAATAATTGGCTAATCCCCATTAAACCAATACCAAGTGATAATGTTTTGATAGGAGCAACCTTATCGAAAATACGGTTAGTAGGCAAAATAAATATGAGAACAGCGATAATGCCAAATGTACTCATCAAAGTTCCGCTCAAACGTGAATCAAAGCCTAAAGATTGCACTTTTAGTGGAAGGAGATAGGCAATAACTCCTTGAGAAAACATTAAAAAGAATGCACTGGAGAAGGCTTTTAATGTTCCTGGATTAGTCAGAAGTACACGAATAGGAATGTTTGTAGTTGGCGCAGGTTTTTCTTTTTTTACTTGATTTGATTTTAATAAAAAGAAGGCGAGTATTCCTAACAAGAGCATAAAGCTTGCAGTTATATTAAAAACGAATGGTACGCTAGTTCGACTCGCTAAAATTCCGCTAAATGCAGGGCCAATTATTGCGGCGAGACCAACAAATGCTCCGGAGATAGCACTGCCCTTACCTCTTTTTTCTTGCTCAGTTGCATTTGCTAAAAATGTGAAAGCAGCTGGAACGATAAAGCCTGCAACTAATCCGTGTACAAAGCGGACTATTAATAGAACAATAGGCTCATCTACTAAATTATAAAGGGATAGTGAAAGACCTGTCGTTAAGAGACCTAGGATTAAAATAACGAATGGTCCTTTACGATCTGTTAAAAAACCAGAGATAACATTACCAAATGTATTGGAAAGGGAATACATACCTACTGCTAGGCCGGTAATGAAGGCTGATGCCCCTAAGGATTCTGCATATGTACTCATGACAGGAAGTTGAGTAAATAGGTCGAAAAACGAAAAGAATATAATCAAATAAATAAGTTTCTTCATAGCTCCTCCGATAAAAAATTATATGTTAATGAGAATGAATATCACTCTTATTATACCATTTTCGACAAAAAAGAACGCCTCATAAGTTTTTGACTTAATGAGGCGTTCCTAAATTATGAAAATTAAGCTTTAGCAACTTCTTTTTTCATTGTTTTGTTTTTAGCAAGATTTACGTGCCAAGAAAGTGCTTCCTCTAAAATATGAGGTGTTTGATGGCCACCAGTTGCTTCTAGAGCACGGTTATAGTAATCCCAAAGTTGTTCTTTGTAATCTGGGTGTGCACAGTTTTCGATAATTAAAGGTACACGCTCTTGTGGTGCAAGACCACGTAAGTCAGCAATACCTTGCTCAGTTACGATTACATCAACATCATGTTCAGTGTGGTCTACGTGAGAAACCATTGGCACGATTGAAGAGATAGCGCCGCCTTTTGCGTATGATTTAGTAACAAAAATACCTAGACGTGCGTTACGTGCAAAGTCACCTGAACCACCGATACCATTCATCATGCGAGTACCTGATACGTGAGTTGAGTTTACGTTACCGTAGATATCTAATTCTAGAGCAGTGTTGATTGAAATTAGACCCAAACGACGGATAAGCTCTGGGTGGTTAGAAATTTCTTGTGTACGTAGGCAAATTTTATCAGCGTACTTTTCTAAATTGCCGTATACTTTTTTCTGTAACTCTTCAGTCAGCGTAATTGAAGTAGCTGCAGCAAATTTAACTTTACCAGCATCAATTAAGTTGAATACAGCATCTTGAAGTACTTCAGAAGCAACAACTAAATCTTCAAATTCTGAATCAGCGAAGCCGTCAAGTACAGCGTTTGCAACAGAACCAACACCAGATTGTAATGGCATTAATTGTTTTGTTAAGCGACCAGCTTTAATTTCATCACGGAAGAAGTCTAATAAAATGTTAGCCATTGTTTGTGTTTCTTCATCTGGTGGTACGATTAATGAAGGAGCATCAGGCTCTTCAGAAATAACAATCGCTTTAATTTTAGCTGGATCAACTTTGATACCGATATCACCAATGCGTTGCATAGCATCAGTCATTGGAATCGCTTCACGTTTACCTTGCTCAGCTGGTACATAGATATCGTGGATACCTACTAAAGCTTCTGGATGAGAGATATTTAATTCGATAATAATATTCTCAGCGTATTCAGCAAAGATAGGTGAGTTACCCACTGAGTTTGTTGGGATGATGAAGCCATCTTCTGTAATAGCAACAGCTTCAAGGATTAAATGTTTAATTGGTCCGATAATTCCTTGGCGAACTAATTCAGCATTATGTGAAAGGTGAGCGTCTACATATAGTACATCCCCAGAGTTGATTAAGTTACGAATACCTGCATCTCCTTGGAATGGTCCACGTTTGCGGATAACACCAGCTTCAGCTAAGTATTTATCAACTTCAGGTCCTAAAGAAGCCCCTGTATATACATCAATTTTGAATTTTTCGTTTTTAGCGCGCTCTACTAGAGCCATAGGAACAACTTTTGCGTCCCCCGCACGAGTGAATCCACTCATACCAACTACATCACCGTTAGAGATAAGTGCTGCAGCTTCATCAGCAGTAACAATTTTACTTTCAAGTTCTTTTAAGCCTAGGCGTTTTTGAACAATTGCATCCATTAAAAAGTCCTCCCCTAAAAAGTTTTATGGAAACCGATTACAAAACTAGAAAAAACGTGTAAGAATTTTCTGTTTATTTAGTTGTAGTATGACACCAACCATTTGAATAATACTATCACCAAATTGTCACAATTACTTTAGAAATAGCATTAAATTGAGTAAAAACAGGAAAAATGAGCATAAAAACGAATTTTCGACAGAGAAAACGTTTTAATGTAGAGGTGTGTTGTTTTTAGAGAATTTCACTTTTGAAAATTCAGTAATATAATGTGGGGTTGATTTCCGTTCCGACTGGTTGTTGAAGATCATTTAAATTCAGCAATAAAAAAAGTACAGCGAACAATTAAAATGCTCCCTGTACTTATAAAAAATTAGAAACCTAAAGAACGACGGAAGTAACTTGCGTAGCGTTGGCTAACTGGAATACGAGTACCGTCTTTCATAATTAATAAAAACGTTGAATGAGAATCTGGTTGAATTTCATCAATGTAGTCAATGTTAACGATATAAGAGCGGTGACAACGTATAAATGAGTCAGGTGCTAAAAATAGCTCAAGATCACTTAGGTTTAAGCGGTGGTAGCCTTCACGACTCATCGTCTTAACAAATGTTTTTCGAAGCTGTGTTTCAAGATAAATAACTTGATCATGTTTGATTGGGTACCAGCAGTCATCGATTTTAATAGTAATGTAGTTCGTTAAAAATGCTGATGGCTTTTGCGGGAAGATTGCAGTGATAGCACCCTTAGTTTCGCCTTCCTCCATTAAAGGAATACTCATGCCATAATAGGCTACTCCAAATACATCAGGCTCAATGTAAGAACTAATCTTTTGTCCGTAGTTTAACGCTTTATGAGCTGCTGAACCTTCTTTAATTGGGTCGCCAGGCTTGATCTTTAAATCAACTTTTTTGCTTGCTTGGTAGTACAAGTATTCGTTTGTATCGGAGATTGCGATAGAAGTATTCTCAGGGAAGAACTCTTTAATAATCTCCATAATTTCTTCTATTTGTTTTGGATCCACTATTAACACCTCGTCTAAACTTTTAAAAATAGTATTATCATCTATTTTACTACATATTCATATAAATTATATAGAGAAGATTTCGGAATAAAAAAGAGAAATGTCGATTGATGAAAAATATAGGTGTAAAACGGCATTACATAATTTGTAACAAATTTTAAAAAATTACTAATTCAGTTTAATATATATATGGTAAAATTTAATTGTGCGACATAAGTTTACGAGGTTTCTACTGTGTATATATGATAAATTAGAACTAGAGTGAAGAACAAAATGTGGTTGAAAGGAAATCGCAGAATATGGTAAAATTCACTGTATAGTCTATTTTTTTTTGTGACTGATGGTATAGTTGGGTTATTTTTATTATATAATATATGAAATATGACTCAATTCGTACAATTGATAAGGAAATACTATTTTCTTATTTTGAAATAAGTAGATTGGTGTCAAGAATTGTAATAGCAATTCGTGCAATCTGAGGAAAGATGGGGAAGATTATGCAACTACATCAACATTCTATGTCAGAAACGATATCCAAAAGATACTTTCAGGAAATCGATAGTATTAACCAATACATCGGTGTAGAAGAATTTTTTAATATTGAGTCGAAATTAGTATTTGAAATTTACCATTTAGAATCTGCAAAGGCTAAGAAATCTTTGCATAAATTAATTGATATTCTTTCCATTCGTTTTGGCAAACAAGTCATTAAAATTGTTCGAAGTTATTTTTCTGTTTTGTCGTCAATTGTTGCACGTAAATTGCTAGACAATCAAGTTCCTTCGAAAAAAGCTTTTGCTTTTAACATTGCTTGTAATGATATGATTGAAAATCAAATGAAAGACGCAGAATTTTTACAATTCGCTGATGATTTAATTGATTTTTTTGTCTATTTCATTGCAGATCGCAAGCAGCCGACTTTTCGTCACCAGACCGTTAATAAAGTAATAATGTATATAAATGATGAATTGGAAAATGACTTAACAGTGGAAAGCATCGCAAATAATTTCCATATAAGTACGAGTCACTTATCACGTATATTTAGAGAACATGTTGGTATTACACTTGTTGAATATCTAAATGTTCGTCGAGTAGAAGAGTCACAATACTATCTTAGACACACTAATAAAAGTATAACTTCTATTTCAGATCAATTCCATTTCTGTAATCAAAGCTATTTTACCCGCATCTTTAAAAAATATACTGGGGTAACGCCTAAACATTTCCGAGACGAGCTACACCATGAGTTTTATCGTTTTGAGATGGCAGAATCAGAGCTTCAAAACGTTTAAAGTCATAAAAAGATTAATAAAAAGATGCGGACGTATTAGCGATGCTAAAGCTCGCATCTTTTTTTATGCTTGCTATTTGATAATAATGGACCCGATAATGTATACTTCATTTTAGTTGATAAATAATAGTAGGTGGAAAAAATGAGGAATTTGAAGCTGTTTTCAATGCTTGGACTTGCCGTTTTTGTTCTTAGTGGATGTCAAGCTGTGCAAAACAAAGAAGGTTTTTTCTATAGTATCTTTGTAAAACCTATGGAATTTTTATTGGAATTTTTCGGTAACACTATTTTTTCAGGTAGCTATGGTTTAGCAATTATCGCTATTACGGTTCTTATTCGTTTAGTTTTAATGCCGATTATGTTAAAGAATTATCGTCAGCAACAAAAGATGAAAACGAAAATGGATGCGTTTAAGCCTGAAATGGAAGTTGTTCAGAAAAAGATGAAGGAAGCTAAGACAAAAGAAGAGCAAATGCAGTATCAGCAAGAAATGATGGCATTATATCAAAAACATGGCATCAATCCACTCAACATGGGCTGTTTACCAATGTTAATTCAAATGCCTATTATCATGGGTCTTTATTTCTCTATCTTATATTCTACAGATGTGAAAACACATGAATTTTTATGGTTTAGCTTAGGTTCACCTGATATCGCTATGACAATTGTCGCAGGTGTTGTTTATTTAGTTCAAGCACGTGTATCATTATGGACAGTACCAGAGCAACAAAAAGCACAAATGAAAATGTTTATTTATATTTCACCAATTATGATTGTCTTTATCTCGATGTCATCTATGGCAGCCCTACCACTTTACTGGTCGGTCAGCGGTGCATTATTGATTATTCAAACATATATCGGTCGAAAATTTTATTCGGAACATCCGGAAAAAGTAAACTCATAAAATTATTTGTCGAGGCGCCTATGTAGCCTCGATTTTTTTAGGAGGGCAGTAAGATGAATACAAAGTGGCTATCATCTATTCTAGTCGCGATTTTTAGTATCGCGGCGATCGTATTTATTATCATCGGTAATTTTAACTTTGCGGTATTTGCAATGACAATTATGTTTGCTGTATCGAATGGATTTAGAGCAAAAAGTTTTAAAGAGCAAGGTTATATAAAAGAAGCCAAATGGATGAAGTACATGGCAATCTTTTTCTCAATTGCTTCTATAGTAGTGTTTATTATTATTCTCACAGACTAACAGATTAATTTTGAATTCATGGGTGAAAACCCACACCCTAAATTGTGAACAGTGCTAAAATGAGACTATAGCAATATAGTGGATCATCACCAAAACGTGTGGTTGATTTCCGTTCCGACTGGGCGCTTTGTAACTTTTCGCTACAGAAAACATTTGATGTTGCTGTCGCTACGCTTTCGCACAGAGCAGAGCTTCCTGGGGGCTTCCGATGAGCCGCTTGGGCTAACAGATGTTTTTTGCGCGAAAGCGTAGTGCTAACGTAGCGTCAGTAGCACGATGTTGGTCACGAAGATCAACTTATTTACATAGTAAGTATCCACAACTTTAGGTGATGAACCAATATAGTACAAAATAGTATCGGTACTTACTAGGATTGTTCTTTCTAAATTCTTTGAAAGAGGATACCTACCATGTAGTACTGGATAACTTTAAAAGGGGTAAAAAAATAGTGAAAAAGAAACGTTTTCCACTCATCCTGGGTGCTTTAATCTCTGTGGCGCTTATCGCATCTATTTTCGTAGTTTATAACTATAAAAATAAACAGATAAGTAATGCATCAGATGAAAATGAACAACAAACAGCAGAACCAACTAAAAAAGATTCACCTGTAAAAGAAGAGCCGAAAAATACAGCGGATAATCCGGTGAAGCCTGAGCAGAAGGTAGATGAAAATGGCTATATACCAAATCAAACATTACCAACTGAGCCGACATATATTAAAGGTATTTTATTAGCGAATAAAGTATATCCACTACCATCTACCTTTGCGCCTGAAGAAAGTCCAGAGGCTCGTCAAGCTCTAAATAAAATGCTTGCTGCTGCAAAACAACAAGGTTTTGATTTAGTAGCTTTTAGTGGCTATCGATCTTTTGAATATCAAACAACATTATATAATAACTATGTAAACCGTGATGGGCAAGCTGCCGCTGATCGCTATAGTGCTCGCCCTGGTTATTCAGAACATCAGACCGGTTTGGCCTTTGATATAGGGGAAGTAGGTAACGATAAATTATGGTTAACTGAAGAATTCGGTGAAACACCAGCAGGCCAATGGTTATTTACACATGCTCAAGACTATGGTTTTATTTTACGATTCCCCCAAAATAAAGAAGACATCACAGGTTATATGTATGAGTCATGGCATTATCGTTATGTGGGCGTAGACATAGCAAAAGACATAAAAAAACAAAATATAACGCTAGAAGAATATCTAGGTGTGAAATAAAAAAGGGAAGAGAGTTGTTCGTAATGATACGAACTAGCTCTCTTCCTTTTCTAATCTACAAGATCGGTGTTAATAAGCGTGAAATGGATTCTTTAAATTTAATTAATGCGGAACGATTTTGGTACATTTCCCAAGTTAATTCAGTGCAATCAAAAATATCCTTTTCAAACAGCTCAGCAAGCTGATGTGAAATCGTTGAGTCATAAATGAAGGCATTTACTTCAAAATTTAAACTGAAACTACGTACATCAAGGTTTGCAGTTCCGATTGTAGATGCTTCGTCGTCAATAATAATTGCTTTAGCATGAATAAAGCCCTTTTCATAAATATAAACTTTTGCTCCTGCCCGCAATAATTGTCCTACGTATGAATATGTAGCCCAATAAACAAACATATGATCAGGCTTATTTGGAATCATGATCCTTACATCAATACCTGAAAGTGTCGCAATTTTAATAGCCTCTAAAAAACTAACATCAGGGATGAAATATGGCGTTTGGATATATATATACTTTTTCGCCATATTAATAAGCTTTAAGTAGCCCATTTTAATATGTTCCCAGTCAGAGTCAGGTCCGCTAGACACGATTTGTAAGCCCACATCGCCTTTTTTCGGAATAGCGGGGAAGTAACGATCTGAATAGCCCATCTTCTGTTGTGCGGAAGCTTGGTTCCAATCAAGTAAAAAGCGTGTTTGTAATGGATGGACGGAACTACCTTCAATACGTAAATGTGTATCTCTCCAATAGCCAAACTTTTTTTGTAGACCGAGGTACTCATCTCCAACATTAAAACCACCAATATAACCAATTCGACCATCAATCACAACAATTTTTCGGTGATTTCTAAAATTTAAACGAGGGTTTATAAGTGGAAAAATGGATGGGAAAAATACTTCGACTTCTCCACCTGCAGTAAGCAATTCTTTGAAATGGCGTTTTTTAACATTGCGTGAGCCCATTTCATCATATAAGATTCTTACCTTAACTCCTTGCTTTGCTTTTTTAATAAGTGCATTAACAATGCGAGTACCTAGGTCATCTAAACGGAAAATATAATATTGAATGTGAATATGATCTTTTGCTGCCTCAATATCTGCAAGTAGCTGTTCAAATTTATTTGCACCATCATCAAAAATATCAATGTGGTTATCCTGCGTTAAAACAGCATTATTTGTTTTAAGATGCATGTAAATCATTTCTTTATAATTTTCCGCATTTTCGATCCGAAACTCAAACGTATTATCCCGAATCGCTTCTGTCTGATAGCTAATGAGATTATCGATACCGATATCCTTGCGTCCTTCCCAACGGAATAAATGTTTTTTTCGTAGTTGTCGTCCGAACATCAAGTATAAAATAAACCCACCTAATGGAATGAAAAATAGTACGAGAATCCATGCCCATGTAGAAGTGGCATCTTTACGCTCTAAAAAAATGATGACCATTGCTGCCAAAATATTAACAAACATAATTAAAGGTACTAGATATCCAACATCGGTAAAAATACTCATTCCTACACCTGCCTTTACTATATTTGCGCAATACACTTAGTATAACTTACTTTATAAGTGGAAAGAAGATATGAAATTTGGTTAGTAAGCATGGAAAAGGGATTACCTCCAAACAAGAACGAGGTAATCTAAAATCCATTTTGCCTTGTTGTATTGTAGTTGTATCGTTGCTTTCACACAGAAAAAAATATTGTTGCTCCGCTTCGCTTTCGCACAGAAAAAACATTTGTTGCTGCCGCTTCTCTTTCGCACAGAAAAAACATTGTTGCTGAATAAAGATAAATGATTAGTAATGCTCCCATTGAAATAAAATATCAGAGAAATCCTTTTGGAGGAGCTTTTCTCGGTTAATAAAGAATTTCCCAACACCACTATCTGCCCACATAATACCGAGTTCATCATTAGAGTCGATTTGGAGTAACAATACATCATATCGTTTAAGAAGCTGTGATTCGTGACGGATATCCTCCTCTATAAAATAGGCGTAACCGCCAATTTTAGCTCCAGCCCCTAAGAAGTGTTGTAAATAAATTTCCCGTAAATCAACATCTTCTGATGAAGGAATTAAGTCAGGCAAATAATGTAAGGCTCGATAATCTAAAGCAGAAACAGGTTCTTGAATCGGTTGAAATTGTAATGCTAATTCCTGACGAATAGGGAACTGATCGTCTGCTTTTTGTGCTAAAAACTCCTGGCTAGGGTGTGTTGCTTCAAAATTTACGATAGGATAAAAACGTATTTTATAAAATTGCTGAAAAATATCCTCGTGATAATGATCAGCATTTACGAAAATATTAGATGAAATAAAAAATTGCAGAATACCCTGAGATGGGAAATCCTTTAGAGGTGGCATTTCTGCAAAGTTAATTTGAGCTAATAGCCGCATAGGCTCGCCTGCAATATCTTTTGGATATGTCTGGTAATATGGTAAATAAGGTACTCCAGCAAATTTACTTTCCGTTAACGTAGTTGATCGCTTATAGGGTGTGATAATCATTGCTGAAATCAGTGTTTCTTCAATTTCAAAACGAAACGATTCTAGCTCTTTTGGAAGAAAAAAATTTGTTGTTTTGTTCATGCAGAGCCCTCCGATAGTCCGCTCCAATATTCCTTGATGTGTTTTGCACGCGTTGAATTACTATTAAGTTACGGCTTTTTATCAACAAATTATTCAAGTCGTAAAGATTTATTTGATGCTTTAAAAATAAATATTAAACTTATTGAAACGACGGCTATTGCTGCTGAAGTATAATAGCCTAAACTAGATTGCATAGTAAATAGCCAAGTAAAGAATAGTGGACCTAGAATGCGCCCTAGGTTATCCATCGAATAGGAAAGACCTGCAGCAGTTCCGTATTGACCACCAGATTCTTTAGTTGAAAGAGATACAACGCATGTTCTTGCGAGTGCATTTCCTGCTGTGAAAACACAGAGGGCTAAACCGGCCATAAATAAGTTAGCTGTTAATGTGAATAAAAGCATACCCATTGCTGTGACAATTTGTGCACCTATTAGCCAAGTTGTCTCGCTTCCGTTTCTAATTCGTCTAACCACACCGCCTTGAATAGCTGCATCTACAAAGCCACTAAACATAAACAAATAACCAATTTGTAATGGTGTAATTTGAATTCGATCAATTTGGAACAACTGGAAAGTCGCTTCCACTCCTGCCAGCATAAAAGTCACTAAAAATGAGAACATAAATAAATAGCGCACACGGTACCGCAACATTTTTGTAGCACCCTTTGGCACAATGGCACGTTTATTTGTATCTTTTCGTTTTGTAGGTTCTTTTAAAACGAAACTTGCATAAATAAATAATAGTGCAATTAGTGCTGCTGAAGCGATAAAGGGTAGTTGCAAGCTATAGTGTCCGAGCATACCACCAATTGCTGGACCAAAAATAAAACCGAGCCCGATGGACATGCCCATGAGACCCATATATTTATTGCGATCCTCCTCACTCGACATATCTCCTACAAAGCCTGTTACAGCTGTATATAGTGCTCCCGAGAACAAACCACCCACAACGCGTGAGAGGTATAACATTACTAAATTATTAATAAATAATGAGAAAATAACAAAGCTTAAGCTAAAACCTACAAGACCTATTAATATAAGTTGCTTACGACCTACCTTATCAGACAGCATACCCCAAAGAGGAGCAGTGAAAAAACTGGCGAGTGAATACACTGTAAGTAAGCCACCTACATGTATATTATCCCAATTTTGCTGAACTATAACCTCAGGTAAGACAGGTATAATAATTCCAAATCCAAGGTAGACGAGGAATTGGACAGACATTAATAATAAAATTGCCTTTTTCATACAGTCCCCTGCTTTCATACAATATTTTAGTATGTATATTCTACCTCTCTTATTATTGTTATTACAAGAAGTCGGAAGAATAAAACAGCGTAAATACTTCGTTGCTCATTACTAGTAGGGGAGGACATTTTGTTAACGTGTATATCAAGGTTTTATATAGCGAAGGATGGGCGACTTCTTAAGGGCAGCTGTAAAATGGGGGCGAGTGCAGTAGAGAAAAGAGGGTGAACGGTGTATAAAAAATGACAAACTGTTAACAATGGAATTATATTGACGCCAAAAATGAATGACGAGCTAACGTCAGTAACTAAATGGACTCATTCCATTTTTAATTTTTTGTATCGAATGTCGCATAGAGTATTAAATTATTTCTAGGGTATACTACTAGAGGGTATATCGGTATTTTATTACGTTTGAATTTTGTTATTTAGTGGTAAATAGTTTAGGAAGAGGAAAAATTTACATTGTAACAAAAATGAAAAATTTTTAAGCAAAGTTAAATGGTATGATAGAAAGAGATTAATTCGTCAGACATCATACGCTTTGCAAAAATGAAACTTTTTTGGAAATAAAACGTTATATAAATTCGAGGAAAGATTGAGGTGGAATGTATGACAAAAGAAGTAGATTTGAAAAAGATTGTTTCGAATTTATCTAAGTTGGGTGTAACAGCCACTGTAACAAAGTCTCGACTTGAACTTTTAAAAGTGCTCACACCACCAACGCAAACACCGCAAGTTCAAGCTTAACTCGTTTTACAAATAAAAATGGGTAGTCTCTTAATGAGGCTACCCATTTTTTATATCCACAATTAATCGTCATCATCGTGAGTGGTAAACATGTAAGTACGGTAGTGGAAACGCATACTGAAGACAAGACCGATGGCTAAAGCGTTCCCCATCAATGAACTTCCCCCATAACTGATAAACGGTAGGGGAATTCCGGTAATAGGTAATAGCTGAATAGTCATACCGATATTTTCAAGTACATGGAATGTAATCATTGCGATAATACCAGAACATACATATGTTGAGAATGGATCTTTTAATAATAGGGTAGTTTTTGTTAAATGATAGATTAATAAAAAGAATAAACAAATAACGATACTAGCGCCAATAAAACCCCATTCTTCTCCGATAACTGTAAAAATAAAATCGGTATGATTTTCGGCAACGTAAACTTCACGACCGCGGTAGCCTTTACCGAAAATCTCACCTGAACCAATGGCATTCAAGGAGGTAATTAAATGGTATCCATCACTAGAAGAATATGAATATGGATCTAACCAAGAATAGATTCGAGCAAACTGATATGGTCTTAAGCCGAATGTGTTCTCTAAAAAACTTTGCATATAGAGTGCCATCCATAAAAAAGAACCACCTACCATTGCGCCACCTAAAAAAGTTGGTAAAATAATTTTCCATGATACACCTGCTACAATGACAACAGCAGCCGTAATGGCGAAGAATACTAAGGCTGAACCAAGGTCAGGTTGCTTCAGAATAAGAGCTAAAGGTAATAATAGCGTACCAATAATTTTACCTAGCAATATGAAATCCGTTTTTATGGATTTAAAAGTATAAACTTCGTGGTGCTTACTAATAAGTCGAGCAAGTGCTAAAATGTAGAAGGTTTTCATAAACTCAGAAGGTTGAATATTTCCAAGTGGTGTATGATACCAGCTTTTTGCACCATTAATTTTTGCACCGATTTGTCCTGGACCTTCTGGCATGAAAATAAGCAGTACTAATAAGAAGATGCCCCCACCGTACATATACCAAGACAATTTTTTATATTGGTCAGGTTCAAAAAACATAACTACTCCAATAATTACTGAGCAAATGACGTACCATCGCAATTGTAAAGGAACATAGTTAACGCCGTACTGACCTGATGTTTGCGCCGACGAAATGGCTAACAAACTTATGACTAGAAAGCAAAGAAGTATAAAAGCGAGCGTCCAGTCAAAACGATTCGCGAAATTTCGTTTATTTTCCATACAAGCCACCTATATCAAAATAGTATCTCTTAATGAGTAAATTTGATTTAAATTAATTCAGATTCAATATACTACCAAATATATATGATGAATCCTCAAGAGGCGATTATCAAACCGAAAATAGGGGTTTAATACTTGCTTTTGATTTAGGATCCTCTCAAATATTTGTAAGAAATGAATAGAATTATATTCGTACTAAATGTGCTCATTCCGAGTAGTTAAATAACATATATGCAATTGCATCTTTAACATTCATATTATAACGTAAAAAACACTTTTACGCCTGTGAATATTGTTATGACGATTATTAACATAAAATGTTTCAAAAAATTCAAGTTTAGTTTTATAATATAGTGAAGAATGGGGTGATGGTTGTGGCTAAAAAATTGAAGTCAGCTGACGATTTTATGTATCATATTTATGTTCATATGAATGAGGTCGATAAATTTGTTGTTTTTAGCGGGCTTAAATTCTCGCAATTTGTGGCTGCACTTGAACCGCTGCATCACTTACTGTTATTGAAACATTCCTATGAAGATGGTTCCTTTAATATGCATACACAGTTCGATTATGTATCAGAAGAGGAAGTACCTCAGTTTGTAAAAAAAGCTACAGAATCCAAAGAATTATGTTGGATAGACTTTATGGATGAGAAGAGGCTAGACCAACTAACACCGATGGAACAAGGAGAGCTGCTTTACATAAGTCATAAAAAGGAACCGATTACTTCGCCATTTTTTAATAAATTACAAAATCGATTTGTCTATTATTCTTCAGATTTAGAGAAAATGACTAAAGTTTATTTTCGCCATTTAAGTGATTCCGATTTACTCCTTGCTAATGTTTTGAACAGTTTGATTCGTGAAAAGGAACGTAGCACTGGTTTTTGGCGACGGAAGGTGAAATCGAGTATTCCTGCTATTTCACCGGAATTTTTGCGTGCCTATCGTTCTTTTACTAAAGATGGGGCACTGTTATCATTGTATAGAATTGAAAAGCCTAAAGTAGCTTACGGTATCGAAATTCGCAATCTGTCAGAGTATTCCTATCCGGATGAGGTATGGGATGATTTAAAAAGTACAATCTTGAAAAATGAGCACGATGAATTGATTTATATTATTTAACTTCTTTCAGCGGGTAAAAAGATGTTAGCCTGAAATCATCGCAACCATGCGATAACGGCTAACTGACCTGCGTCACGCAGGCCTAAGCACAAAGCTGATTCCTGACGCAATTATGCCTAGGCATAATTGATCTATTCATTTGTAGTAGAATGAATATACACTAAATCTCACCGTCAAAATAACGGTGAGATTTTTAACGTCATTAAGTAATTGTTTTCATGTTTTGCCTAGCGACAGCTACAGATGTTTTTTGTAGAGAAAGCAGAGCGTCAGCTACAATTACGGCTAGGCGAAATTGATGTCATTTATAAAGACGTTTCATGATAAACTAATAGTACTCAAGAAGTATGTGGAGGGCACAAAAATGAAAAAAAGAATCGGTTTATTATACGGTGGAAAGTCAGCCGAGCATGAGGTGTCATTATCGACAGCACGTGCAGTCACGGGAGCTTTGAATTTCGAGGAGTATGAAGTATATCCGATTTTCATTACCCTTGAAGGGGAATGGCGCCGCGGTGAGCGTCTAAAAAAACCTGCAAGTACAATTGAAGAATTACAATTTGGTGATAATGCCACTATTTTAGAAAATAATATTACAGATTTTTTAATTGATAAAAATGGTAAATCCGTACAATTCGATGTAATTTTCCCATTACTTCACGGTACTAATGGTGAAGATGGAACTGTTCAAGGTTTACTTGAGGTTCTAAATTTACCGTATGTAGGGAATGGTGTATTAGCATCAGCAACTGGCATGGATAAAGTAGTTATGAAACAATTATTTGAAATTGCCGGCTTACCACAAGTTCCATATACGTATTTCATTCGTAGTGAATGGGCTAATGAACAGGAGGCTATACTTGCCCGTTGCGAAGAAAAACTGGAGTGGCCGATGTTTGTGAAACCTGCAAACTTAGGATCTAGTGTTGGAATTAGCAAGGCAACAAATCGTGATGAATTAGTGAAGGCTATCGAAATAGCCTTACAGTATGATCGTAAAATTGTAATTGAGCAAGGTATAATCGCTCGTGAAATTGAACTTGCTGTGCTAGGAAATGATTTCCCGGAAGTTTCTGTACCCGGTGAAATTAAACCAGTCACTGAATTTTATGATTATGACTCTAAATATAAAGATGGCTCAACAGTCCTTATTATTCCAGCAGAGCTTACTGAGGATACAGTATCTAATTTACAGGAGCTAGCTAAACGTGCGTTCAAAGCTATTGATGGAAGCGGTTTAGTTCGTGCGGACTTTTTTGTGACGGCCGATAACAGCATTTATATTAACGAAGTGAATACAATGCCAGGTTTTACACCGGTAAGTATGTATCCACTACTTTGGCAACATACAAATGTAAGCTACCCAGAGCTTATTAATCGTCTGATTACTTTAGCGATTGAGCGTTTTGAAGAAAAACAACAGCTTCACTATAAAAAAGACTGAGTGGGATTATTGTGAAAAAAACATTAAAGCAGTTAGCTACATGGTTAAATGAAGAAGTACCAGCTTTTGGTGACACGGTCGTATCAGGAATTTCCATTGATACTAGAACAATACAACAAGGGGACTTGTTTGTTCCGTTTCGTGGTGAGAAGGCCAATGGTCATAAATTCGTTCTGCAGGCTATTGAGAAAGGAGCAGGAGCTTCTCTTTGGCAGAAAGATGAACCGAATCCACCTCAAGGTGTACCATTACTCTTTGTAGATGATCCAGAAGTGGCGCTTCAGCAAATGGCACGTGCCTATCGCAGTGAGCATAAGGCGAAGTTTATTGGCATTACTGGTTCAAATGGTAAAACATCGACGAAAGATATTTTAGCAGGAACGCTCACACCATTTTTTAAAGTACAAAAGACAATCGGGAATTTTAATAATGAGCTAGGTTTACCTATTACGGTATTACAGCTAGATGAAGATACTGATGTTGCCGTACTAGAAATGGGTATGAGTGGTTTTGGTGAAATTGAGTTTTTAACGGAACTTGCTCGTCCACATATGACAGTGATTACAAACATTGGCGAAGCTCATATGCAAGATTTAGGGTCACGTGCTGGAATCGCTAAAGCCAAATTTGAAATAATCCAAGGAATGCAACCAGATGGAGTGCTGTTTTATGATGGAGATGAACCACTGCTTCAAGAACTAGTTGAGAAAGAGCAGCAGTTAAAGGCCGTGGCATTTGGCTTAGAGCAGGGCAATCTATTGTATGCTGACAATATTGAAGCAACTGCTGATGGTAGTAGCTTCTCTACGCATGGTGTGATTGAAGGAGATTTCTTTATTTCGGTCCTAGGGAAGCACCAAGTGAAAAATACATTAGTTGCCATGTTAATTTCACAACAGCTAGGTTTAAATGATGACCAAATTCGTACATCCTTAAAACAAGTAGCTCTTACGGATATGCGCATGCAGCAAGTGAATGGATCAAATGGGGCGTTATTTATTAATGATGCATACAATGCTGCACCAACTTCTGTAAAGGCAGCTATTCAATTTGTTGCATCGACAACGATTCGCCCAGAAAAATGGCTTGTGCTAGGTGATATGCTTGAACTTGGACCAAATGAAAAGCGTTTCCATGAAGATTTATCGAAGGATATTCGTGCAGAAGAAATCGACTATGTATGTTTATTTGGCCCACGAATGGGTTATTTAAATGAAGTTTTAAAAGAGCGATTTAATGAGGACCATTTGTTATATGTAGAGGATGATTATACGCCAATTATCGAAAAACTACAGCAAGCTAACGAGGAGTCTATCGTTTTACTAAAAGGCTCTCGTGGTATGAAGTTAGAAACGATTTTACGTGCATTTACGAAGTGATGAAACAAGGAGTCGGTGGGACATTCTCTCACCGATTCTTTCTTTCATTCATCGACTTATATGAGTTACACATTAAGAGGTGAAAGAATGTCAGTAGGTGTGTTATGTATACATGGATTTTCAGGCGGACCTTATGAAGTAGAACCTTTTACTACCTATTTACGAACGCATACAAATTGGCTCATTGAAGAACCTACCTTGTCAGGGCATGGAGAAGAATTACAAATGCGTGGTTTCACTGCTAAGCATTGGTTAATGGATGCCGAGATCGCTTTTCGTGCTCTTGCCAAAAAAGTAGATGAAGTAATAGTAGTTGGATTTTCAATGGGGGGCATTATAGCGCTCTATTTAGCCAAGCGGTATAAAGTGAAAAAGCTTGTATTACTAAGCGCTGCTGCCAAATATGTGAGTCCGAAGCAACTGGTCAAAGATTTTAAAATGCTGGCAACTGAGGCATATCATCGTAATTTGTCTAATAATGAGCTGTTTTTACGATACCGGCATAAGTTTAATCATGTGCCACTATCCTCAACGATAGAATTCATGAAGCTTGTTCGAATGGTGGAGCCGTATTATAAAGATATTAAAATTCCGGTGTATATTGTACAAGGGAAATTAGACGGAATTGTGCCTTATCATACTGCGCGCTTTTTATTTGATCAATTAACTTCGAACGAAAAAACCTTGTATTTATCTGATAATGGCAAGCACCATATTTGTTATGGCGAAGATTGCTCTGAATGGTTTTCTAACGTTTTGTCATTTTTAAAGAGTTTGTAAAGTAGTCAGATTATTACGACTCATGCGTTATCGTTGCATACGTTTTAATCCCGTGTTAGACTAGTGTAAGCAATGGATACATTTTGTGCGAAGACTCTTCATATTTGATTGAAGAGTACTTTTTTTTGAACACAACGGTTTTATTCTAAAGTGAATAATTACGACAGAATCAAACCGCTCGGTAAAGACCGGGCTTTCCTTTTCATATAAGAGAGCTCTATGTGACCATCATATAGAGAGAATTTTTAAGTAACGGAAACGTTCCACAACACAGGCTCGAATTTGCCGACAACTTCATCTGAAAATGTAACCATTTGTCAACTTAAAAGCAGAAAAAGGAGATTGAGAAGTTTGACAAATTTTTCAGAATTAAATATTAGCGAATCTACATTACGTTCTGTAAAGCGTATGGGATTTGAAGAAGCAACACCAATCCAAGAAGGTACTATTCGTTTTGCAATTGAAGGCCGTGACGTATTAGGTCAAGCGCAAACAGGTACAGGTAAAACTGCCGCTTTCGGGATTCCACTTATCGAAAAAATTGACCCAAAAAACCCTAACATCCAAGCATTAGTAATTGCTCCAACTCGTGAATTAGCAATTCAAGTTTCGGAAGAGCTTTATAAAATTGGTTATGACAAACGTGTGAAATTATTATCAGTTTATGGTGGTCAGGAAATTGGCCGTCAAATTCGTGCGCTAAAAAATAAACCACAAATTATCGTTGGTACACCTGGCCGAATTATAGATCATATCAATCGTCGTACTTTAAAATTAGAAGATGTTCAAACATTAGTGCTTGATGAAGCAGATGAAATGTTAAACATGGGCTTTATTGATGATATTAATTCAATCTTAGAAAACGTCCCATCTGAACGTCAAACATTACTGTTCTCAGCAACAATGCCACCAGCAATTCGTAAAATTGCTGAAACATTTATGCATGATCCAGAAATCGTAAAAATTAAAGCAAAAGAATTAACAGTTGATAACATCGATCAATATTTTGTGAAGTCTGCTGAGCGTGAAAAGTTCGACATTTTATCTCGTTTATTAAACGTTCACCAACCAGAACTTGCAATTATCTTTGGACGTACAAAACGCCGCGTGGATGAGCTTGCACAAGCGTTATCAATTCGTGGTTACCTTGCTGAAGGGATTCACGGTGATTTAAGCCAAGCAAAACGTATTTCAGTATTACGTCAATTTAAAGAAAATAAAATTGATATTCTTGTGGCAACAGATGTAGCTGCTCGTGGGCTTGATATTTCTGGTGTAACACATGTTTATAACTTCGATATTCCTCAAGATCCTGAGTCCTATGTTCACCGTATTGGTCGTACAGGCCGTGCAGGTAAATCAGGTCTTGCGGTAACGTTTGTAACGCCACGCGAAATGGGTTACTTACGTATCGTAGAAGAAACAACGAAAAAACGTATGACACCACTTCGTCCACCTACAACTGACGAAGCTTTAGTAGGTCAACAACGCTTAGCTTTAGAGACACTTGAAGGTCTTATTGCGAACAACGACTTAGGTGATTATCGTACACTTGCTACAGAATTACTTGAAAACCATGATGCAATCGATGTCGTAGCTGCAGCAATTCGTTCATTAACAAAAGAGCCAGATGACTCGCCAGTAACAATTACTGAAGAACGTCCATTACCAATGCGTCGTGAGCGTTCTGGCAATCGTGGCGGAGATCGTGGACGCGGCGGCAACCGTAGCTCTAACGGACGTCGTGATGGCGGACGTGGCGGAGATCGTCGTGGCGGACGTGGCGGAGATCGTCGAGAAGGCGGACGCCGTGATGGAGGTCGCCGTGAAGGTGGACAAGGTCGTTCACGTGCCCCACGTCGTCACGAAGATTAATTTTATCTTCATCAAAATGATAAAACCTTACAGTCAAAGTGGCTGTAAGGTTTTTTTAACTTCTTTTAGCGGATTCCATATTAAAGTACGAAACGACAGCACAATAACGCCAAGGCAAAGTTGATAAAACTTTGAAACAAAAAGATAATTAGTTACGTATACATATATTAGGAAAGAGAGGGATCGATTTTGAGATCAGAACCAATTCATAAGATTTCTAGGAAAGGGTTAACAGTGTGGCGTTTATATGGTGTATTGCAAACGATAATTCTTTTGATTATAGCGGCTTTAGTATGCTATGGCACTTATTATTTTGAGTGGCCATCATTTATTTATTTCATTGCAGTTGTTGTAGTTATACTTAGCGCCATCCTATCTGCTTATCTATTTCCGAAAGTAAGATGGGAACGCTGGCGCTATGAGGTGCGTGAAAGTGAGATTGAAGTGCAACATGGTTTATTCGTTGTTAAACGTACACTTATTCCAATGGTGCGTGTACAACATGTTGATACGACGCAAGGACCGATATTAAAAAAATATGGTTTAGGTAATATTTCAATATCAACGGCGGCAACTGTACATACAATTCCTGCCCTTGTAATGGAAGAGGCGGATGGACTTCGTGCACGTATTTCGGAATTAGCAAGGGTGGCAGAAGATGATGTCTAAGGAAGTTAACCGATTACACCCAGTATCGGCGGTTATTTCAAGTGCAAAAGCATTAAAAAGTATGATTTTCCCGTTAATTGTTATTATTATAACAAATGGTTTTCACTTCTCGTTTAATTTCCATAGCGATAATTTTTGGCGAACTGTTTTCTTATTCGGTATATGGGGAGTAGGGGCTATACTTGCGCTTGTTAGTGGCATTGTTAAATGGCGTACCTTTGTATATTGGTTTGAAGATGGAGAATTGCGTGTAAAATATGGCTTGTTCGTTAAAAAGAAACGTTACATCCCATTTGAACGTATTCAAAGCTTAAATTACAATGAGGGTATTTTTCATCGACTATTTGGCTTAGTAAAGGTTCAAGTTGAAACCGCGGGAAGCAAGGATAGAAAGCCAGAGGTAGAGTTAACGGCAATAAGAAAGGATGCGGCAGATGCAATAGAGCTGGAAATGCGTCGCACGAAGAACAAAGCCAATGGACAGATGAATGATGAACAGATGAGTAATGAACAGTCGCTAACCGAGGAAGTATTAGCACCGATGATTTATCATATGTCGATACGTGATTTACTTATATTGGCTACAACTTCAGGTGGAATTGGGGTCGTTCTGTCCGGGGTAGCAGCAATTATCTCTCAGCTTTCGGATATTATCCCGTACGAGGAAATTTTCCACGAGTTAGCTGACTTTGCGAAATTTGGTGCGTTTTTAGTTGCACTGGCAGTGATATTCAGCCTAATTGTGGCGTGGTTTGTGTCATTTGTTATTACACTGATCAATTATTACGAATATACAGTCCGAATTGAAGAAGAAAAGCTTATTATTACAAAAGGGCTAATTGAGAAAAAACGAATTACTATACCGTTAAATAGAATTCAGGCAATTCGTATTGTAGAAAATCCATTGCGTCAATTATTTGGCTTTGCAACAGTTGTTGTTGAGAGTGCTGGGGGAAATGGTGAAGAGGGAAATGATAAAAAAATTGCGCTGTTCCCACTTATTCAGAAGCAGGATTGTTTAGAAACGTTAGAGCAGATTTTCCCGGATGTAAATTGGCGACCAGAGTTTATTCATTCGCCAAATCGAGCTCGTCCATTTTTTTACCGAATTGATTTCATTTGGCTTGTACCTATAATTGGTGCATGTAGTTATTTCTTTTATCCGTACGGGTTGCTTTCGCTATTGTTAATTCCTTTAACGATATTAATTGGTATTTGGCAACATAAAACAGCTGCTTATATGATAGATGGAAAACAACTAACTATGCAATATCGTGTGTTCAGTCGTATTACATTTTTTATGGAGAAAAAACGCATTCAATCTATTGGGACTACTCAAACGTATTTCCAAAAAAGAAAGAATGTTATGTCTGTAAAAGCGACGGTAATGTCAGGCATGACTGGTATGACAGGGAATGTGCGAAACTTAGAGCAGCAGGATGCCGAAACTATAGTATCTTGGTACGAACATTGAATGCGAGAATTTGGCTAGTCCTCACAATTAAAGAGGGATTAGCCTTTTTTTATGAATCAATTGTTAAAACGGATGTCCTTATCGGTAGAAGATTCCTACCTCTGAAGGTGATGAGATGAATGAGGAGTGGTGGTGTCCAAATACCTACTAGTGCAACAATATGCAGATGAGTGACAAACATCGTGATGCTACATTTACACTAAGCTTTCGCATAAAAAACATTGTGTTGATCCAAGCGGCTAATCGGAGGAACTTAGAAAAGTACATAGTTGAGATGGGAATTAATAACAATTTAAGATGATGATCCTTTTTTACCTATAAATACCCAAATATTCTGTTTATAATAAAATTAATCAAACAAAAGGGGGCGTGATAGAAAAAGTAGAGGATGTAGCTACGATGCAACAAAACGTGAATAATAATGGCCTACAAACGGGAGGCTATTGGGGAAGCTTGCGGGAGTGGCTATCATCAAGTGAATTAGCGGCATAAATGGACAAGAGTTAAAACGGTTGGGAAATGAAATGAAAAAATGAATATAACGCTAGCGTAAAAATAAAAGGAGCAATCCTCGATGAAAGCTTATCATCAGAGAATGGCTCCACTTTGTAACTATTACTTACCCGCCATCTTTTGTTTACGCCAGCTTATAATTCTTTTTGGATGTAAGTAGATGAGTCCAAGAAGGAACCCTGCTACTAAACCGCCCAAGTGAGCATAGACATTCACATTCGGCTGTAAAAAAGTCATAATAACACTTATCACAATGATCGGTAATATAAGTTTTCGAAGCATCGGCATTGTACGGCGTGTGTAGTAGACAAGTGCTCCGAAGGCACCAAATATTCCAAAAACAGCTCCACTTGCACCGAGACTTGCATAGCTACTATCATATAGTAGATAGGTTGCCATGTCGCCTACAATACCGGACAATAAATAGATTGTAATAAAACGCGCCTTACCTGCAATTTTTTCAAGCTCTGGTCCGAATAAATACAGTGAAAACATATTAAAGAAAACGTGCAAAAAATTAGCATGTAAAAACATTGCAGAAAAAACACGCCACCATTCACCTGTTTGAACAAGGAAGTTCACTTGGATTCCGTAATTCAATACGTAGTCACCTATTTCAGGTAAAATAGTTATTACATAAATAATTAAATTAACCGCTATTAATGTTGAAACAATAGGATAATACTTTGTATATTGCTTGAAATTTTCTGTTCTACTAAACATAACTCCACCTCAATTTACAATCATTATACATGGCTTTTTAGAAATAGGAAAAGGAGAAGTTCAAATGATTAAAGGAATTGGTCTCGATATTGTAGAAATTGACCGTATTATTAAAGCAATGGGGAGAACAAATAAATTTAAAGACCGCATTTTATCTGAAAGGGAAAGAGTTTTGTTTGATGCACATACAGAAACTCGTAGAATAGAATTTTTGGCTGGACGATTTGCTGTAAAAGAAGCATTTTCGAAGGCGTTAGGAACTGGTATTGGTGAAGAATGTAAGCTTCATGATGTTGAAGTTTTAAGAGGGGAAGCTGGTAATCCTGTTTTATATTTTAAAGGAGAGCTTGTAAATGGCTTTGTAAGCATAACACACTCTAAGCAATACGCAGCAGCACAAGTAATATTATTACAATAAAAAATGGTTCATCACCAAAAATTGTGGATGACCTTTGTTAAACTCTACTATGTAAATAAGTTGATTGTAGTGGAGACTGGGTGACTCCTTGGAAATCAGCAATAGAGGAACGAAGGCTATGCGCATCACATCCTGTGATAACGCCTTCGTGACCAACATCGGTGCTGTCGCTGCGCTTTCACACAAACAAAACTCTCTGCTGCCGCTTCGTTAGCACTTCGCTTACGCGCAAAAAACATCTGTTGACCCGAGACCCTAGAGCGAGCATATAGAGGAACGAAGGCTAAGAACATCACGTCCTGTGATAACGCCTTTCGTGACCAACATCCTGTCGCTGCCGCTACGTTGCACTGCGCTTTCGCACAAAAAACATCTGTTGCTGCCGCTACGTTGCACTGCGCTTTCGCACAAAAAACATCTGTTGCTGCCGCTACGTTGCACTGCGCTTTCGCACAAAAAACATCTGTTGCCCCAAGCGGCTCATCGGACGCCCCCAGGAAGCTCTGCTCTGTGCGAAAGCGAAGCGTCAGCAACAACAACAACAACAAAGCGCCTAGTCGGAACGGAAATCAACCACATGTTAATTAATTTCTGAGTGAAGATAAATATATTGCCCATGTTCAAATGACATAACTGACAAATACCGTTCATATATTGTCGTAGTGGATTTGAAAGAAGGAAAGGGTGAAAGCGTGGGCAACCGAATAGTTAAATGGCTCGTCTTACTTTGTACGATATTACTTCTATCGGCATGTGGGACAGACTCACAGGAAAAAGTGTTGAAGAAAGTTAATGGGAAATGGGCAGAGACCAATGGTTATGAGTTAAATGCTACGATGGAGATTAAATCTGGTGGGGATCCAAAAAAATATGATGTAACGGTTTGGCATACGAAACCTGATTTCTATCGAGTGGAAGTTGTAGAAAGTGGGAAAGATGTTTCACAAATGATAGTACGAAATGCAGATGGCGTTTTTGTTGTTACACCTACATTAAACAAAATGTATAAATTCCAAAGTGATTGGCCAAAGAAAAATAGTCAAGCCTATTTAATAGGTGCACTAGCAGAAGATTTAGCTCAAGATAAAAATTTAGTCATGAAAGAAGAGGACAAAGCATATATATTTGAAGCGGCTACTAGAAATAGCTATAAAAATAGTATGCCTCATCAAGTTATAACAGTTGATAAGAAAACAATGCTTCCAACTTCTGTAGTAATTATGAATGATGTAAAAGAAGAGCAAATTCGTATCACATTTAAAAATATTAAATTAGGTGTTCAACATGCGGCTAAAGAGTATGCAGTTGAGCAATTTACAGAAAAAGATGAACCAAAAGGGGAAAACGCTACATCGCCAGAAAAAGATAACAAGGAAGAAAAGGATAAAGGCGATAAAGAGAGCAATAATAATCCGGATGGAAATGATGGGGAACAAGCTGTAAGTGCAGAAGCCGAAAATACAAAGTTCCAAACACATTACCCTGTTGTAAGTTTAGGAAATACGAAGATGGTGGATGAGAAAGTCATGCAAGAGGGTGGCATGGAACGTGTTATCTTAACATTCGACGGTGACAAGCCATTTACAGTTATGCAACAACCAGTTACGAAACAGACTGCAATGTTGCCAGTATCATCGCCTGGTGATCCTGTAGATTTAGGCTTTACAATTGGAGCTATTACAGATACATCTATTAGCTGGGAAAAGGATGGCGTCGAATTCTTTGTAGCATCTAGTAAATTGACTCGTGAAGAAATGGTGCAAGTTGCCACTTCTATGACGATAGGTAGTATGAAATAATTACTCTAGCTACAGCTTTCTAAATGGAAAGCTGTAGCTTATTAAGAAAAATAGTGCAGTTTTGATGAATATTAACACTGTTTAGAAAGTGTTAAGTCATATATGATAAAAGTTATGTAGAAAATTAGTCTAAAATAGAATAACTTATGGTAAAACTGTAGAGCGAAAGTGATTTAATCAATACATATTGTTTTAATAAAATATAAAGAGGGTATTCTAATGGAGATACAGCAGTATTTTAGACCAACCAAAGCAATTGTAGACTTACAAGCAATTCAACAAAACGTGAAAAATTTGAAAAAGCTACTTCAACCTAATGTTCAAATTATAGCTGTCGTAAAAGCAAATGCATACGGTCATGGAGATATAGCCGTTGCAAAAGCGGCACTCGAGGCAGGGGCAACAATACTTGCTGTGGCAACGCCTGATGAAGCATTACATATTCGAGCACATTTTGAAGAACCGGACATACTATTATTAGGTGCCTCTCCAATTTCGTTTGTGCCATACGCTGCCAAGCAGCGCATAATTCTTACGGCGTTTGCTAGTGAATGGGTACAGCAAGCTGCTCCGCTCATAGCTAATGAAGTAAACCCTTTACGACTACATATAAAAGTAGATAGTGGAATGGGCAGAATTGGTGTTCGTTCAGAACAAGAATTATTGGAACTATATCAAACAATAAAGAATACAGTAAATGTAGAGCTTAATGGAATATTCACACATTTTGCGACTGCAGATGAAGAAGATGCCTCTTACTTCGATAGACAAGTGCAATTTTTTGAAAAATGTGTGTCAGTATTGCCTGAAAAGCCTAGACTTGTTCATGCATCAAATACAGCTACATCCTTAGTAAAAGATACACATTTACAATTTGATGCTGTCAGATATGGTATTTCAATGTATGGATTATCACCATCGCCTTATGTAGAAGGTATTTTACCATTCTCGTTACAGCCGGCGTTTTCGCTTGAAAGTGAGCTTGTTCATGTTAAACAGTTACAAGCAGGTGATTCAGTAGGCTATGGTGCTACTTTTACGGCTTCATCGGATATGTGGGTTGGTACGATACCAATAGGCTATGCGGACGGAGTGATTCGTAAATTAGGCGGACAAGAAGTACTAATTGATGGTCAAAGAATGCAGATTGTCGGACGAATTTGTATGGACCAATGTATGGTTGCCTTGCCAAAAGCATATGCTATAGGTGAGAAAGTAACACTCATTGGTCATCAAGGCCAGGATGTTATTTCAATGAATGAATGGGCAGCGAAGCTAGAAACCATTAATTATGAAGTACCATGTATTATTACAGCGAGGGTTCCTAGATTATACATTTAACTCTAAATTAAAATCGAGATCAATTATGCCGAGGCATAATTGATTATAGGACAAATGAATTCTATCAGAGCAACTAAACAACTTGGTGAATAACTACTTACTAATCAATATGTTTAAATTACCGAGTAGATGAGCCATTCATAATTTGTGACATATTGCAAGGTGAATGAGTCGGCATATACCTTCGACAACCTACATATTTTTACAACTTGGACTTTAAATTGTCAGATATTTTGTCATTTCGTGTCTTTTCAACGATATCTTTCAATGGTAGAATGGGTAGTAATGAAAAGTGGATGGTTCCGTTGGAGGTGCTTGCTGTGTACGAGAAAAAGTTAAGAGAAGCTACAATTGCTGTTCAGGATAGACTGTTTCTACAAACAAAGGAAGTAATTGAGAGTGAATCTTTTGCGCGTATTTTGTCGCGCAAAGTTTTAATGCAGGAGCAACCAAATCAAATACGGGAAGCTATGATGAAAGGATATGTTGAAATGTCTCATATAAATCTGAGTATTGCAAGTGAATGCTTGCACGCAGAATATGAAGCACAACATACAGTGGAGCGTCTCGTTAGCGGGGGATGACACTTTGAATGTAAAACGTGGTGACGTTTTTTTTGCAGATTTATCGCCGGTAGTTGGGTCCGAACAAGGGGGCACTAGGCCGGTGCTGATTATTCAAAATGATATTGGAAATCGATTTAGTCCGACTGTCATCATCGCAGCTATTACTGCACAGATTCAGAAAGCAAAATTACCGACGCACGTCGAAATTAATGCTGAAAAGTATGGTTTTGAACGTGACTCGGTTATTCTGCTCGAGCAAGTGCGGACGATTGATAAGTCAAGATTGACAGATCGTATTACACAACTTGACCATGCGTTGATGGAGAAAGTTGATGGTGCATTGATGATTAGTTTAGGGCTTGTTAAATTTTGATATACATATGTGTATAGCGGCATCGAGATGTTTTCATCTCGATGCTTTTTTGTATTGTTCCCCCAAAATACTTATTAAAATGTTATTCAAAAATGGTGCTCATAGACTTGAGGTATATTCAAGATCTAAAATTAGCATCGACTTTTGAAAAAGGATTGAGAGGTTTAAGAAAATATATCGCATAGAATTTCACCTTCATTTTCAGCACAACTGTTTTTCTGTGCGAAAGTAAAACTACAGCAATAAAATTTTTTCTGTGAAATACAAACTTAGCGACAGCAACCGTTTCGCTGAGGTAGAATCTTTAATATAATTAAAATATTTAAAGTATTTAGCTAAGTAGGTCGAAAAAAGTGTAAGTGTATAACTCCGAAAGGAATTGGGGGGACAGCAGTGACAATTAAGTCTTCGGTTGAGATTATTACTGAGTGGGATATTGTAGCAGCAAGACAACTGGGGCGTGACGAAGCAAAGGCGCTTGGATTTGACACTGTTGATCAGGCTCGAATTACCACAGCTATAAGCGAACTAGCTAGAAATATATATTTATATGCAAGGATAGGTGTCATTGAAATTGAAAAATTTGAGTCAGACACAGAGAAAAAAATAATTGTTATTGCAACTGATCAAGGACCAGGAATAGAGGATGTTCGTAAAGTGATGGAGGATGGTTACTCTACTTCAGGGGGGCTAGGTGCAGGTTTACCAGGCGTTAATCGATTGATGGACAGTATGAATATTCAATCGGTTATTGGTGAAGGAACAACGATAAGAGCTGAAAAATGGCTGCGTTAGGATGTGGAGTTGTTGGATCGATTAGAATCTCAATATAAAAAGATCTTGTCAGATTATATGACTGATCAAACTGAAAAGAATTTGTATATTGCTCAAAATTTCACTCGTCAGTTAATCCAAAATAATATATCTCCAGAGGATGTTGTAAGTATTCATAAAAACGCAGTTGAAAAGCTATTTCCACGTAGAATGAGTGAAGAACAGCTTGCATATGATTTTCTTATCGAAGTGATGGTGCATTATGGAATGGCTCATAGGGAGCACCAAAGCTTATTACAAAAACAAGCTGAGTATGAGATAGAAATGAAAATTGCTACAAGTATCCAGAGTACATTACTTAAAACAGAGGTACCACAACTTTTAAATATCGATATAGGAATGATATCTATTCCAATCCGGAAAATGAATGGGGATTATGTCCATTTTTTATATAATCGAGATGATTATTTGAGTGTAGCTGTGACAGATGTGGTAGGTAAAGGTGTTCCAGCAGCATTATGTATGTCTATGGTAAAATATGGTTTGGAGGCATTGGATTATGCATATAGAGATCCCTCATATGTATTAGAGGTCATTAATCGAGTAATTGAAAAGAGTGTAGACGACAGTATGTTTGTGTCTATGTTCTACGGTTGTTTGGATATGCGAAAAAGCACTTTTTCTTATGCTTCTGCAGGTCACGAACCAGCTCTTCATTACAGTGCTGAACGCGATCAATTTATCCCTTTGGAATCAACGGGATTATTATTAGGGGTGTTGCCAGAAACAAAATATTCTTATAACGAAATTACTTTGGAAGAAAACGACATCGTAATCATGATGACCGATGGTGTTACGGAATTTAGATTGCAGGATGAATTGAATGAACGAGAGATCATTACAACATTAATATTTGAAAATAAATACTTGTCAGCCCAAGAATTATGTAATCTTCTTTATAAGCAAATTGAAAAAATACAGGATTTTAAACTATCAGATGATTTTACAATTGCAATTATAAAAAAATAGTTATTTAGGTTTGACTTTTAATAATTACGGGAATAGAAAATTAGTCTAACAAATTGGTGGAGGTGTGCTGTATGGACATGGCGATACACTTTAAAGAACTTGATAATAAACTATACGGATTTGTAGAGGGTGAAATAGATACTTTTACTGCTTCAGGACTAAGGGAAGAATTAGAGGCAGTGAAAATTACTGAAGGATTAGAAATAGTACTTAATTTATCAAAAGTTAATTATATGGATAGTACAGGGCTAGGTATCTTTGTAGCCTTTTATAAAAGAACGCTACGCGAAAATGGTAAAGTTAAATTAGTTGGTTTATCGAATAGATTAAAAAGATTGTTTGAAATTACTGGTTTAAGCGATTTAATGGATATTGAAACTGATAAAAAGGTGGAATTACGAAAATGAAGGAATTTGATTATATTGAGATAAGGGTTCCTGCAAAACCGCAATTTGTCAGTGTGATTCGATTGACGGTTTCTGGCTTAGCTAGTCGAGTTGGATTTAATTACGATGATATTGAAGATTTAAAAATTGCTGCAAGTGAAGCGGTAACAAATGTTGTACATCATGCATATAAGGACGAAGAAGAGGGAGAAATCGTCATTGGGTGCGCTCTGTATGAAAATAAACTAGAAATGATGATTGCAGATTACGGTAATAGTTTTAATTTTGATGAGATAAAATCGAAAATTGGTCCGTATCATCCTGAAGAGAGTATTGCAGGTCTTCGCGAAGGTGGTTTAGGGCTTTATTTAATGGAAACTTTGATGGATGAGGTGATGATAAATAACGATGGTGGCGTAACTGTTTTCATGACTAAGTATGTCGCTAGAGAGCAGGTGGAGAAAAATGTCGAAAGAATCACTACCTAAATCTTCGTCTAAGGAAGATATACTAAGGTGGATTGCACTGTACCAATCAACGGAAGATGATGACGCTCAAACAAATTTAGTGATTCATTATCGATATTTAGTAGAGTCCATTGCACGTAAATATTCGAATGGTAAATCTAGTTATGATGATATTACTCAAGTGGGTATGCTGGGGTTGCTAGGTGCAATAAGACGTTTTAATCCTGATGTTGGTCGAAGTTTTGAAGCATTTGCTGTCCCAACGATTGTTGGAGAAATTAAGCGCTTTTTACGCGATAAGACTTGGGATGTTCATGTGCCAAGACGGATAAAAGAATTAGGACCACGAATTAAAACAACAGTTGAAGCGTTGACAGTTGAGTTGCAACGTTCTCCGTCTATTAAGGAAATTGCAGATCAATTAGAAGTAGCAGAAGGAGAAGTGTTAGAGGCTATGGAGATGAGCCGTAGTTACCATGCTCTTTCTATGGATCATTCAATAGAATCGGATTCTGACGGTAGTACAGTAACGTTATTTGATATTATGGGTAAAGAAGATGACGGCTATGAAATGACTAATAAAAGAATGATTGTTTCTGAAGCAATGAGTATTTTAGATGAGAGAGAAAGACAAATCATTCAGCTTACATATTTAGAGCAACTCACTCAAAAAGAAGTTGGAGAACGATTAGGGGTTTCTCAAATGCATGTATCTAGAATACAAAGGAAGGCAATAAAAAAATTACAAGAAGCTATCTTAGAAAGAGATGGTGTCTCGCTTTAAAGATTTTAGCGAGAGGGGCTTTCCTGTTGTTGTTGCAAATACAAGCAATAGCATGAGCTTTGCAGGAAGTGCTAGCGAAAATAGTTTCTTCGTATTGAATAAAATAGTTTACTCTTCCGTTAGAGTAGACTATTTTTTTGCATTTTTAGTAAAGTGTAATGGTAAAATGAAAAGAAAAAAGGTAGTGATGATGTGGAACAAAAGCAAATGTTACAGCTCATTGCAAAGGATGTAGCTGTTAAGCCGGGTCAAGCTGAGGCTGTTATTAAATTATTAGAAGAAGGAAATACCGTGCCATTCATTGCACGTTATCGAAAAGAAGCTACTGGTTCCCTTGATGAAGTGCAAATTAAAGCTGTGGAGGATCGTTATCATTACATACAGCAGCTTGAGCAACGCAAAGAAGAGGTTATACGATTAATTCAGGAACAAGATAAACTAACACCTGAATTAGAACAAGCGATACAAGTAGCAACAGTTTTACAACGTGTAGAGGATTTATATCGACCGTATAAACAAAAACGTCGAACAAAGGCGACAATAGCGAAAGAGAAAGGGTTAGAACCTCTTGCGGATCTTCTATTAGAGTATCGTAATGATGCTTTAGAGAAATTAGCAGTGGCCTTCGTAGATGAGGAGAAAGTTGCTAATGTAGAGGATGCGTTAGCTGGGGCGCGAGATATTTTGGCAGAGCGCTTTGCTGATGACGCGGCAATCCGTGAAAAAATTCGTACGTATTCCTGGAAAGATGGAGTACTTGCTACAAGCGTGAAGGATGCAGATGCAGACGAAAAAAACGTGTTTGAAATGTATTATGAATATGAAGAACCTGTAAACCGTATTGTCCCACACCGTATTTTAGCTGTAAATCGTGGTGAGAAAGAAGAAATCTTAAAAGTAGCAATTCAAGTGCCGATAGATCGAGTATTGATGATTATGTGGAAGGAGTGGATTCCGGCTACAGGTTCCTCTCCAGCAATTGCTGAAGTAAAGCTAGCGATCGAGGATTCGTACAAGCGTCTAATTCAGCCTTCTATAGAACGAGAGTTACGAAATGAATTAACAGGAAAAGCAGAGATGCAGGCTATTCATATTTTCTCTGAGAACTTACGTAATCTTTTATTACAGCCTCCAATGAAAGGGAAGTATGTATTAGGAGTTGATCCAGCGTACCGTACAGGCTGTAAGCTAGCTGTTGTAGATGAGACTGGGAAAATGCTTGAGGTTACAGCCGTTTATCCACATCCGCCAAAACCAGATGTAGCAAAATCGAAAGCAATTGTGAAAGAGATTTTAGCAAAATACCCAATTACTATAATCGCTATTGGTAATGGTACTGCCTCACGCGAAACAGAACAATTTATAGCGGATGTATTGAATGAACTTGAAACAGATATTGCCTATGTGATCGTCAATGAAGCAGGAGCTTCTGTTTATTCAGCATCCGAAGTTGCCCGTACAGAGTTTCCGGATTTACAGGTAGAACAGCGTAGTGCAGTTTCTATTGCACGCCGCTTGCAAGATCCGCTGTCGGAGTTAGTGAAAATTGAGCCAAAAGCAGTTGGGGTAGGTCAATATCAGCATGATGTTACTCAAAAGAAATTGAATGAGTCCTTAACATTTATAGTGGAGACGGCTGTAAACCAAGTTGGTGTTGATGTTAATACAGCCTCAGCTTCTCTACTACAATACGTTTCTGGATTATCTAAAACGGTTGCGGAGAATATCGTGAAGGTGCGAGAGGAAAATGGACAATTTACTACTCGTGCTCAACTAAAGAAAATTCCGCGACTTGGTGCCAAAACGTATGAACAAGCAATAGGTTTCTTACGTGTGCCAGGAGCCAAAAATGCATTCGATGCTACGGGCATTCACCCTGAAAGCTATAGTGTAGCAGAGCAGATTTTAGAGGTTGTACAAATTGATAAAAAAGAGCTAGGGACGCAAAAGGCCGAGGAAGCCATTGCAAAACTAGATCAAGAAAAATTAAGTGGCATTTTAGATGTTGGAGTAATCACAATAAAGGATATTGTGGATACATTAATGAAACCAAGTCGCGATCCACGTGATGCATTCCCTCAGCCTTTACTGAAAACAGATGTATTGAAAATGGAAGATTTACAAGTTGGGATGGAGTTACAAGGTACAGTGAGAAATGTAGTTGATTTCGGAGCATTTGTAGACATTGGAGTGAAGCAGGACGGGCTTGTGCATATTTCTAAATTACAAAAAAGACGTATTAAACATCCATTAGAGGTTGTTGCACTCGGTGATATTGTGACGGTTTGGGTAGAACAAATAGATGTCAATAAAGGGCGCATATCATTAACGATGCTGCCTCCTAAAGATCAAACTATCGAAGCGTAATTAAGTGAAACTTTAATCAGCGGGGATTCTTTTGAACCCTGTTGATTATTAGTCTTCACCAATCAGACTATTGCGGGAAGTTAATCTCCCACTTAACTTCTTGCCTTTACTACTTATTGATCAGATAAATTACTGCCTGTTAAAGCGGGATAAAATTTACCACACTGTCTATACTATACAGTGTGGTATTCTTGTTGTTAGAGGTGATATAGATATGAACAATGAGGAACTTCAACATCTTGTTAGTCGAATATCATTAGATAGTTTCCAGAAGCCGTTTATGCATCGAGCCTATTTTAATTCAAGGTTACGTTCAACTGGTGGACGTTATCTTTTACAATCGCATAATATTGAAGTTAACCCAAAAGCCTATGAATTGTATGGTATTAGTGAAGTAGAAGGGATACTTCGACACGAATTATGTCATTATCATTTACATTTGGAAGGCAAAGGTTATCAGCATCGAGACAAAGATTTTCGAGAGCTATTAGTAAAAGTGAATGCTCCTCGTTTTTGTGCAGTTTTACAAATCCCGAAGACGGCTTCCAAAAAACAACGTCGACTGTATACATATACATGTGTAAAATGCCAACAATCATATGTAAGAAGAATCAGAATGAATGTGGAGAAATACTGCTGTAGCAAGTGTTTAGGGCGTTTGAAACTAATTGAATAAAAAAATAATAAAAAAGGGTTGACGTTTACTGCAGATGTCCCTATAATAGTAAAAGTCGACAAGATAACGACGACAAAACATGTGAATTATTCCGAAGTAGCTCAGTTGGTAGTAGCACCTGACTGTTAATCAGGTTGTCGCAGGTTCGAGTCCTGCCTTCGGAGCCATGGCCCCTTGGTCAAGTGGTTAAGACACCGCCCTTTCACGGCGGTAACACGGGTTCGAATCCCGTAGGGGTCATTTCATTATTTCAATTTATGGAAATATAGTAATTTTGGTCCCGTGGTGTAGCGGTTAACATGCCTGCCTGTCACGCAGGAGATCGCCGGTTCGATCCCGGTCGGGACCGCCACTTATTGGGGTATAGCCAAGCGGTAAGGCAACGGATTTTGATTCCGTCATGCCTAGGTTCGAATCCTAGTACCCCAGCCATTCATTTCTTAATACGAGCCATTAGCTCAGTTGGTAGAGCATCTGACTTTTAATCAGAGGGTCGAAGGTTCGAGTCCTTCATGGCTCATCTCTTTAAGAAAAAAGTTGACTTTTCAGATTAACGTAGTACAATGAGAAAGTTACTAATCGAATGCGGTCGTGGCGGAACGGCAGACGCGCTAGGTTGAGGGCCTAGTGGGGGCAACCCCGTGGAGGTTCAAGTCCTCTCGGCCGCACCAAGTCGATTTATCAAATATATGCGCCCGTAGCTCAATTGGATAGAGCGTCTGACTACGGATCAGAAGGTTATGGGTTCGACTCCTGTCGGGCGCGCCATTTTAAATAAATATTATTCATATCGCGGGTGTAGTTTAATGGTAAAACCTCAGCCTTCCAAGCTGATGTCGTGAGTTCGATTCTCATCACCCGCTCCAAAAAAACTTATTGACATTCATACTTTTGTATAGTATGATGTAGAAGTTGTCGCTTAGAAGCGACAATATGAACCTTGAAAACTGAACAAGCAAAACGTAATCAATAAAGTTTTTAGTAACTAACCTTGAGTTAGTGAACGAAACAAAATTTTGGACATCAAACATGATGCCAGCAAAACAATTTGAGCTAATCAAATTTCTTTTATGGAGAGTTTGATCCTGGCTCAGGACGAACGCTGGCGGCGTGCCTAATACATGCAAGTCGAGCGAACAGAGAAGGAGCTTGCTCCTTTGACGTTAGCGGCGGACGGGTGAGTAACACGTGGGCAACCTACCTTATAGTTTGGGATAACTCCGGGAAACCGGGGCTAATACCGAATAATCTATTTTACTTCATGGTGAAATACTGAAAGACGGTCTCGGCTGTCGCTATAAGATGGGCCCGCGGCGCATTAGCTAGTTGGTGAGGTAACGGCTCACCAAG
>NZ_LDGC01000023.1:0-22601 GCF_015844675.1 Lysinibacillus sphaericus
CGTACAATGAATTCAGGTCTGGTCAACCGACTTCGTACGAAAGGGGATCCAAATGGATAATAAAAGTTTAGCACACACAACATGGAATTGTAAGTATCACATCGTCTTTGCGCCAAAATATAGAAGGCAGATAATTTATGGGCAAATCAAAGTAGATGTAGGTAGAATTCTTCGCCAGTTATGTGAAAGAAAAGGCGTAGAAATTATTGAAGCAACAGCATGTCCTGATCATATTCATATGTTGGTAAGTATTCCACCAAAATTAAGTGTTTCATCGTTTGTGGGTTATTTGAAAGGGAAAAGTAGTTTAATGATATTTGATCGACATGCGAACCTGAAATACAAATATGGAAACAGGAAGTTTTGGTGTCGTGGATATTATGTAGATACAGTAGGAAGAAACAGAAAAATCATTCAGGAATATATAAAAAATCAATTACAAGAGGATATTCTTGAGGATCAAATGACCATGAAAGAATTCATTGATCCATTTACAGGAGAAGAAATAAAAGCAAAAAAGCGAAGATAATAAAACCACTTTAGTGGTAGCGTGAAAACGGAGTGCGGTTGGCGGACCTTTCAGTATGTCTTTAGACGTGGGTCAGTACCCCAGCGTTTCACGCGTAGAGCAAACCACCAGTTAGACTGGTGGTTCTGATTTTGAGAAGCTATTGTGACAATGAAGTTAATGTATCACATATTAAAATAAATTATTGCTCTTCGGCAAAATGAGGGGTTGATTTCCGTTCCTACTGGGCGCTTTCCTGGGGGCGTCCGATGAGCCGCTTCGCTTTGCTGCAGGGTCTCATCTGTAACGCTGATCCCCGAGGAGTCGCCCAGTCTCCACTACAATCAACCTCAGCAACAAGTGTTTTCTGTGCGAAAGCGGAGCGACAGCAACAAGTGTTTTCTGTGCGAAAGCGAAGCGACAGCAACAAGTGTTTAATATATGAAAACATAGTGGCAGTAACAGCAGATGTACAATCAACACTATTCTGTTTGGATTAAGGTGAGTAGTCATAGCGTTCACTTTTGAAATGCATAAAATTAATAAAGGTTCTAAGTTTTCATGATTGGAGTGGAAGGCTACTCGACTCCTGTGGGAAAGCTCGACGCTCGCCCACAGGAAAGCGAGTAGCCTGGAACGGAAATCACTAGCAACAACATTTACAAAGATTTCCTTGACCATTTCTTTTTCAACACTATGCACAATGTTTTTAATTTTAATGTTTTACTGATTTAAGAAGGAAAAAGCTCAATCGGTTGATTAAAGTGTAAATTTTTTTATTTTTAAGTATAATTAACGGAATAATCAGTATTGAAATTATTTGATAATTTAACGGAGTTGCATTGACGGAAAAGAAGAAATAAGTTAGAATTCTTTCATAATCTAATTCTCTAACACTCTAGTGAGTTAAAGTGAATCGTAAGGAAGTGTCAAAATGTCGTCGATTAAAATGTTTGAAAAACCACTTGGAATGCGCGATACATTTCCACAAATATTCGAAAAGGTAGAGACTGTTAGAAATACTGGACGAGACTTTTTATGCCGAAGAGGCTATGAATTTATTAAAACACCTGCAGTAGAGTATTTCGATACAGTCGGTAAAGCATCTGCAATAGCCGATGCGCATTTATTTAAATTAGTAGATAGCCAAGGCAACACGTTAGTATTACGACCTGATATGACAACACCGATTGCACGCGTGGCAACCTCAAAACTATTAAAAGAGATGATTCCAGTACGTCTTGCTTATTTTGCTAGCGTCTTTCGCGCACAGGAAGCGGAAGGTGGGCGTCCAGCAGAATTTGATCAAATGGGGATTGAGTTAATTGGAGACAATTCTGTATTTGCTGATGCTGAAGTTATTGTGACAGCTATGGAGTTATTAAAGCATTTTGGATTAGTGAATTTTAAAATGACGATCGGTCATGCAAGTATATTAAATTGTATTTTACAAGATTATACAGAGAGCGTTGAACAACAAAATATACTGCGGGCAATCCTTGTGCAACGTAATTATGTAGGATTTGAAGAAGCAGTGGAATCATTTGATTTACCTAAAACAAAATCCGATGCATTACTGCAATTTATTGAAGAAGCTATGAATGTTAAAGAAATTCAAGATATTGAAAAATACGTGCGGAAAAATGACGCATTAGAATATATGCAGCAGCTCGCTAAACTACTTGGAATTGCAGACTTAGCGGATTATGTAGCCTTTGATTTTACACTTTCTAGTCATATGAGCTATTACACAGGCATGTTATTTGAAGTATTTGCTACCGGCAGTGGCTTTCCATTAGGCAATGGGGGACGCTATGACGGATTGCTGGAGGTATTTGGCTCAAAAGTAGGCGCTACAGGATTTAGTATTCGCGTTGATCGCTTATTAGAAACATTGGATGGGCAGTCTGTCGAACGACAAGAAGCTACAGTCGTGTTATTTGAGGAAGAACGATTTGAAGAGGCGATTGCAAAGGTAAAAACGCTGCGAGCAACTGGTAAACAGGCAACATTGCAGTTAAGGAGTAGCCTTGTTGAAGAAGAAGCATTTTTAGCACACTTCACAGAAGTAGTGATTGTGGGACAGGAGGACGTTGACGGTGAATGAATTAACGATTGCTATGCCGAAGGGACGCATTTTTGACGAGGCATACGAGATGCTTTTAGAAGCCGGCTTTAATTTACCAGCAGAAGTCGAAATGTCCCGTAAATTAATGCTTGAAATTCCAGAAGAGAAAATTCGTTTCATATTAGCAAAGCCAATGGATGTGCCTGTGTATGTTGAACATGGTGTAGCGGATATTGGTATTGCGGGGAAGGATGTTTTGTTAGAGCAGCAACGCGAAGTGCATGAGTTACTGGATCTGAAAATAAGTACTTGTTATATCGCTTCAGCAGGCTTACCTAATACGATAATGAATGAAATTGCACCAAGAATAGCGACAAAATATCCTAATATTGCAATGAAATATTATAAGGGTATTGGCGAGCAGGTTGAAATTATTGAGCTAAATGGTTCGATTGAATTGGCGCCCATGATTGGCTTAGCAGATCGAATTGTCGATATTGTGTCAACCGGTCGTACGCTGAAAGAAAATGGCTTGGTGGAATATGAATTTATTACAGACGTATCATCACGATTAATTGCCAACCCTGTAAGTTATCGCATGAAGAGTGACCGTATTATTGATCTCGTGAAACGTTTAAAGAAATGTGTTAAATAAAAATGTCTACTGTCTGGAAGAGGCACATTCCTAGATTTAAAGGAGATTAATCCTATGAAAATAACGAAGCTAGAAAAAGGTATTTCTTTAAAGAGACCACTTGAAGGTGGAAATGAAGAACAGTTAAAGGTTGTACGCCAAGTATTGAAAGATGTTCGTGCACAAGGTGACGCAGCCATACGTTTTTATACAGAAAAATGGGATGGCTTTGCCCCTGACTATTTACGCGTAACGAAAGAAGAGTTAGAAGAGGGCGCTAATTCAATTGACCAACAGCTTTATGCAGATTTAACAGAAGCCGCTCAAAATATTCGCCTTTATCACGAGCAGCAAAAGCGTTCAGGTTATCGCATAGAGCTTACAGATGGTTCATGGCTTGGGCAACGAATTACTGCGCTCGATGCAGTTGGTCTTTATGTTCCTGGTGGTACGGCAGCATATCCGTCTTCGGTCTTGATGAACGTGATTCCTGCACAAGTTGCTGGTGTCAAACGCATTGTAATGACATCTCCAGCAGGTCGCGATGGAAAATTACCTCCAGGTGTACTTGCGGCAGCGCATATTTTAGGGATAGAAGAAATATACAAAATCGGTGGTGCTCAGGCGATTGCGGCTCTTGCATATGGTACAGAGACAATTTCTCCCGTTGATAAAATTACAGGCCCAGGAAATATTTTTGTAGCATTAGCAAAACGTGAAGTATTTGGTGAGGTAGCAATTGATATGATTGCAGGCCCAAGTGAAATTGCGGTGCTAGCGGATGACACAGCGTTTGCTGATGAAATCGCGGCCGATCTTTTATCACAGGCGGAGCATGATAAATTGGCTTGTGCCATTTTAGTAACGACTTCTGAGCAATTGGCAAAAAAAGTAGCTTATGAGGTGGAACAGCAATTAACAACTTTACCGCGTGAAGAGGTAGCGCGTGCATCGATAGAAAACTTTGGTGCCATTTATGTGGCTGAAACGATGGCAGATGCCGTCGATGCTATTAATTCGCTAGCACCTGAGCATTTAGAAATAGTTACAAAAAATGCTGAGGCTGTAGCTGAACAAGTACGACATGCAGGTGGTATTTTCATTGGTCGTTATAGCTCAGAACCAGTTGGCGATTACTTTGCAGGGACAAATCATGTTCTACCAACGAATAGTACGGCACGCTTTGCAAGTGGATTAAACGTCGATGATTTTGTGAAAAAATCTAGCATCGTCTTTTATAGTGAAAAAACTTGGGCAGAAAATGCACCGAAAATTGCACGTCTGGCACGTATGGAAGGCTTAGAGGGCCATGCGCGTGCAGTCGAATCGCGAGGATGGGAAAAGGAGTAGTACTATGACTGAAAAGAAACGATATGCAAAAGTTGAACGTACAACCAATGAAACACAAATTTCGGTTGCCATCAATTTAGATGGTGAAGGAAAGGCAGATATAAAAACGGGTGTTGGCTTTATGGATCACATGCTAGACCTCTTTATCAAACATGGGCTTTTTGATGGGACGATACAAGCGAACGGTGATACTTATATAGACGATCATCATACAACAGAAGACCTCGGAATTGTATTAGGCCAAGCTATTCGTGAAGCGCTCGGTGATAAAAAAGGAATAAAGCGTTACGGGACAGCATTTGTACCAATGGATGATGCGCTTGCACAGGTCGTTGTAGATTGTTCGAATCGCCCGCACTTAGAATATCGTGTGCCACCATTGAAGGAAAAGGTCGGTAGTTTTGATACTGAATTAGTACATGAGTTTTTGTGGAAATTTGCACTTGAGGCTCGGATGAATGTTCATGTCATCGTACCTTATGGACATAATACCCATCATATTATCGAAGCTATTTTTAAAGCGTTAGCACGTGCCATTGACGCAGCGGTAGAAATTGATCCACGTGTGAAAGGTGTACCATCGACTAAGGGGCTGTTAACGTGAAAATAGGTGTTATTGATTATGGAATGGGAAATTTATTTAGCGTTGAACAGGCATTAAAACGACTTGGCTGTGAGGTTGTTGTCACGGCTAATGAAAAAGTGCTAGATGCAACAGATGCACTGTTGCTTCCTGGTGTTGGAGCGTTTCCAGATGCTATCAAACGTTTAGCTGAAACGAATTTAGATCGATATTTACAGAAGGTGAAAGCTGAAAATCGCCCACTTCTCGGTATTTGCTTAGGCATGCAATTATTATTTGAACAAAGTGAAGAAGTGTCCCCGACGAAGGGATTGGGCTTTTTTAAAGGAAGCATTAAACGATTTACTGGTGACAACGCTGGGCAGAAATATCGAGTACCACATATGGGATGGAATGAGCTCATAGTGACAGATCGCCCTTCATGGTTAAAGGGTGAAGTAACGGCAAAGCATGTTTATTTTGTGCACTCATTTTATGCAACAGATATCGATGAAACCGAGCTTGTCGCTTATGCGGATTACCATGGTATTAAGGTTCCTGGTATTGTTGCAAATGGCTCTATTACAGGCATGCAGTTCCATCCCGAAAAGTCAAGTGAACTAGGTGTGTATTTATTAAAGCAGTGGTTGGAGGGGGTGGCATCATGTTAACAAAGCGCATTATTCCATGTCTTGATGTGAAAGAGGGACGTGTTGTTAAAGGTGTACAGTTTGTGTCATTACGTGATGCGGGTGACCCAGTAGAGCTTGCTAAGTTTTATGATGAGCAAGGGGCAGATGAACTTGTGTTTCTAGATATCTCGGCATCACATGAAGGCCGTGAAACAATGGTTGATGTCGTCCAGCAAACTGCAGCTACATTAGCCATTCCATTTACAGTAGGTGGTGGAATCCGTACATTAGATGATATGAAACGCATTTTACGTGCAGGTGCTGATAAAGTATCCGTAAATACTTCTGCTTTAGAGCGACCGGAGCTGATTAAAGAAGGTTCTGATTTTTTTGGCGCACAATGTATTGTTGTTGCTATTGATGCTCGCTTTAGTGAGGAAGATGCTACATGGATGGTTTATACGCATGGAGGCCGAAACAAAACTTCATGGCAGGCAACTGAGTGGGCAAAGGAAGCGGTTCGCTTAGGTGCTGGTGAAATTTTATTAACGAGTATGAACCAGGACGGCGAGAAATCAGGTTTTGATTTAGCCTTAACAAAAGCTGTGAGAGAAGCTGTGACAGTTCCTGTTATTGCAAGTGGCGGTGCAGGGAATGCCGACCATTTTTACGAAGTATTAGCTGAAGATGTTGATGCAGATGCAGCACTTGCCGCATCCATCTTCCATTACAAAGAAACGAGCGTAGCACAAGTAAAAGAGTACTTACGTGAAAAAGGAGTGGCAGTAAGATGATGGACAGCATTAAATTTGATGAAAAAGGTCTTGTCACTGCAGTTGTACAAGATGCGAATACAAAAGAAGTACTAACTGTAGCGTATATGAATAAAGAATCGCTAGAAAAAACACTTGAATCAGGAGAGACATGGTTCTACTCACGTTCACGTCAAGAGCTCTGGCACAAAGGTGCAACAAGTGGCCATACACAAAAAGTTGTGTCAATTAAAGCGGACTGTGACGGTGATGCATTAGTCGTGGAAGTAATTCCTGCTGGCCCAGCTTGTCATAATGGAACAACTTCTTGCTTTACAGAAATTATTCAGCAAAATGCCAAGGTCGGATCTGTTGAGATTATTTCTAAACTTGCCAATGTCATTGCAAAGCGTGAGCAAGAAATGCCAGAAGGGGCGTATACTACATATTTATTCGATAAAGGAATCGATAAAATCTGTAAAAAAGTTGGTGAAGAAGCAACTGAGGTTGTTATAGGTGCTAAAAATCGCGATACAGAAGAAGTAAAATGGGAAGCAGCAGATTTAATGTATCATCTACTCGTGTTACTACAAGAGCAAAAAGTAAGTGTTTATGACGTGTTACATGTGTTAGAAAAACGTCATGAGGAGAAATAACGGCATATTGCTTATTGTATGTTATAATAGAAGTTACTGTGTAAAGGAACGTATCATACGTTCCTTATTTCTTGTTTCGGAGGAAATGTATTGGAAAAGAAACGTCAAAAAGAGAATCAAACGAATATAGTGTCGTTCATTCCAACAGGCGACTATTATTATAAAAAATCAATTCAAGCAATGAATAGCGGACAAATGAATAAAGCCTATAAATATTTACAGCGAGCAGTTGATTTAAGTCCTGATGATCCAATGATTTTATTGCAATTAGCGATAGTAGAGTTAGAAGGTCAACGTTTCGAGGAAGCGTATGATCTTCTTCATCGTGCCTATCAGATAGATAAAGAAAATCCAGAAATTATTTTTTACATGGCAGAGGTTTCAGGATGCATCGGTATTATACATGATGCTAAACGCTTTGCAGAGCAATATTTAGAAATCGAGCCAGAGGGTGCTTATGCTGATGAAGCTGCTGAAATATTAGACTTTGTAGGTTTTGAGCAGGATGACTTTGAAGAGCTTGAAGGTTCTGCTGAAGATTTATATCGGCAGGAGCAAGCAAGACGTTGTATGGAAAAGGGAGATTTCCCTGAAGCTATTAATATGCTAGAAGAGTTAATTGAAGATAGACCGGATTTTTGGTCAGCTTATAACAACTTAGCCCTTGCCTATTTTTATGTTGGTGAAGCAGAACAGGCGAAGGCGCTTCTAAATACTGTATTACGTGAAAATAAAGGGAATTTACATGCACTATGTAATTTAACGGTGATCGCGTACTATGAAAAAAATGAAGAAGATTTAAAAGACCTTTTAGAAGTACTTGTGAAAATTCAGCCATACTTATGGGAACATCGCTATAAGTTGGGTGCAACATTAGCGCTCGTTGGACAATATGAATTAGCATTTAAATGGTTGCGTAGCATGCAAAAAAGAGGCTATGTAGGCGATGCTGGCTTTTACTTTTGGTTATCTCATGCAGCTTATTTCTCAGGACATGAAGAAATATCAAAGAGTGCTTGGGAGCAGCTACTTGAGCAAGATCCTGAAAAAGAAGGCTTTGAACCTTGGCGTCAAGAAGAAAATACGTATTCATTGGATGCATTAGAACATGACCGTGATTATATTGTGGAGAAGCTGGAGAGCGATTATACAAGTGAACGCATATTTGGTTTATTTTTATTAAGTTGTACTTCACATAAACAGGAAATTATCGCACATCCCAAATGGATAGATGTTGACCAATGTAATGCGTATGAAAAGCTGTTCTTAGCCTATGCACTAGGACATCAATTTGATATGAAAAACAAAGTAGAGGCTAGCTTTAAACGAGCAGTAAGTGTGTCAGAAATTTTACTTGAACAGTATGGTAAGTTGACGACATTAATTGCACCAATGTTCCAAATGTGGTTTGTGCTTTGTGAGCAAGCATTGATAAACAATTATCGTTTCACAAATCCGGCGGCTATTGCAGGAGCAAATGACTATTTATTCCGCTCTTCTCGTAATCTCAAGGTGACAAAAAAAGAGATAGCTCAACAATACGGAGTATCCGTGTCGACTTTATCGAAGTATATTGATGAAATTTTAATGTTTTTACCAAGTACGAATAATTAGACTGTGAGCAACATAGTTGAATAACTTTTTACTTTCACATACGATGAACATACTAAAGTTATTACTTGGTTAAGTCCGAGGCATTATCTTCATTTAGTAGGTGTTTGCGCACCTACTGAATGAAGATAAAAAAGTATTTGTTTAGGGGGAAGTATTTATGTCAGAAGAAAAAATTTATGATGTTGTAATAATTGGTGCAGGTCCGGCTGGTATGACTGCGGCTGTTTATACATCACGTGCCAACCTTTCAACTTTAATGATTGAACGTGGGATCCCTGGCGGACAAATGGCAAATACAGAAGAAGTAGAAAACTATCCTGGATTTGATACAATTTTAGGGCCTGAGCTTTCGACAAAAATGTTCGACCATGCTAAGAAATTTGGTGCAGAATATGCGTATGGCGATGTAAGTGAAATTATTGATGGTGAAGAATATAAAACAATAAAATCAGGTGCTAAAGAATATAAAACACGAGCAATTATTATTTCTACAGGTGCGGAGTATAAAAAAATGGGTGTGCCTGGCGAAAAAGAACTTGGAGGCCGTGGTGTCAGCTATTGTGCAGTATGTGATGGTGCATTCTTCAAGCAAAAAAATCTTGTTGTCGTAGGTGGCGGAGATTCTGCTGTTGAAGAAGGCGTTTATTTAACTCGCTTTGCTGATAAAGTAACAATTGTGCACCGTCGTGATAAATTACGCGCACAAAAAATTCTCCAAGATCGTGCCTTTGCTAACGAAAAAATTGATTTCATTTGGAATGCAACAGTTAAAGAAATTAATGAAGCTGATGGTAAAGTTGGAAGTGTAACATTACAATCAACTGTAGATGGTACAGAATCAGACTTTGCTACTAATGGCGTATTTATTTACATTGGAATGCTACCATTAACAAAACCATTTGAGTCACTAGGTATTTTAAATGATGCTGGTTATATTTTGACAAATGACAATATGGAAACAACAGTACCAGGCATCTTTGCAGCTGGTGATGTACGCGAAAAATCACTTCGTCAAATCGTTACAGCAACAGGTGACGGAAGTATTGCAGCACAAGCGGTACAGCATTATGTGGAAGAATTATTAGAAAAAATTAATGCTTAAAATGGATTAAGATTAAAATTTGTTTTTGATTGGCTCATCACCAAAAGTGGATGGCATTTGTTAAAACGTATACTATGTAAATTAGTTGATCTTCGTTACGGCTGGGCGACTCCTTGGGGATCAGCAATAGAGGAGCGAATGCTAAAACCATCACGTCCTATGTTGGCCCGAGACCCTGCAGCGAAGCGAATGTTTTCTGCGCGAAAGCGTAGCGACAGCAAATGTTTTATCTGTGCGAAAGCAAAGCGACAGCAACAACAACAACAAAGCGGCTCATCGGACGCCCCCATGAAAGCGCCCAGTCGGAACGGAAATCAACCCCTCGCTATGGTGATGATCCTCTTGAGTGGATTTTAAGGAAAAAAATACAATTTTAATACGGTCTTAATATAGTTGTAACTTGAATGACATATAAAAGGTGTAAGATAAAAAGTGTAATTAGCAATCCCCCTTTTATTTTGTTGAGTAGGTTGTTTCCGCCAAATAAGGTGGAGCAGCCTATTTTTGTTGTAAGCGGAAATTTTGAATTTTTTTGTGGCGGAGTTTCATATGCTTGAATAGAGGTTAAAAATAGGTTTTCACACATGTATCGGTGAAGTTAAAATTGCAATGCGCCTAAAGTTTAGAATTGAGGACAAACCTTGTTTAGTCTTGCTATAATAAAAGGAAGAACGTAAAAGTGATTAGAGGTGTGCCTATGCAAAGAATTGCAAATTTAATAGCCATAAAAGACGATCAAGTATTATTACTTCAGAAGCCGAGACGTGGCTGGTACGTAGCTCCTGGCGGTAAAATGGAGAGCGGTGAGTCGATTTATGAGGCTGCTGTACGTGAATTTAAAGAAGAAACAAATGTCACACCTATAAATGCTCATTTAAAGGGTGTTTATACGATGATTATTAAAGAAAACAATGAGGTAGTGGACGAATGGATGCTTTATACGTTTGTTGCAAAGGATATAGAAGGCATACCGTTTAAAGAAACTAGAGAAGGCAAACTCGCATGGCACCCGGTAGAGGACTTGAAACATTTGCCAATGGCTGAAGGTGATCGAACAAACTTACAATTTGCTATCTCACAATCAGGCACTCAGTACGGTACATTTGAATATACGACTGATTTTGAATTACTTCATGAGAAAATACAAATATCAATAGAACAATAAAGGAGCTGCATGACAGTGGTGGTTGAAGGCCTAAAAGGTAAACATGAATTAGTTATTATTACAGGAATGTCTGGAGCTGGGAAAACAGTAGCTATTCAAAGCTTTGAAGATTTAGGGTATTACTGTATTGATAATTTACCACCAGCGTTACTTACAACATTTTTAACCCTACTAAGGGATTCGGGTAAAAATATTACACGTATAGCAGCTGTCATGGATATGCGTGGCGGCGACTTTTTTGATTCTCTTATTGGCGCCCTCGACCATATGCTTAAAGAAGGCGATATAGTTGCACGAATTTTATTTTTAGATGCAGATGATGCAGCGTTAGTTAGACGTTATAAGGAAACAAGACGTGCACATCCATTGGCTGCAAATGGGTTGCTATTAAATGGCATTAAACGAGAACGTAATCTTTTATCGGAAGTAAAGGGTCGCGCTAAATTTGTTTATAATACATCTAATATGAAGCCAAAAGAACTACGTGAAAAAATCGCAAAAGAATTTGCAAATGATGCCAATAATATATTCTCAGTAAATATTATGTCTTTTGGATTTAAACATGGTATGCCGATCGATGCCGACTTAGTGTTTGATGTCCGTTTTTTAAAAAATCCATATTATGTAGAGGAGTTACGTCATAAAACAGGATTACAAACCGAGGTATCTTCTTATGTGCTAGCACTTGAGGATACGCAAACACTCATTCAAAAACTGACGGATTTGTTTGAATTTATGATTCCACTTTATAAACAAGAGGGCAAATCACAACTTGTCATTGCTTTTGGATGTACTGGAGGACAGCATCGCTCAGTAACATTAGCGGAATATTTCGGGGCATATTTAGCTGGGAAGGAAAATACTGTTATTGCGCATCGTGACATCAATCGTAGAAAGGATTGAGTGAATGGGAAAGAAGCGAACAAAGCTTGTTGTAATAGGTGGTGGCACAGGGCTTTCTACCCTGCTACGAGGCCTCAAGCACCACCCATTTGATATTACTGCAATTGTTACAGTAGCAGATGATGGTGGTTCTTCAGGACGCTTACGAGATGACTATGATATTCCACCACCCGGTGATGTCCGTAATGTTATCGCAGCGTTATCGGATGTTGAGCCGCTTGTAGAGCAAATGTTTCAATATCGATTTTTAGCATCGGAAGATTTACGTGGTCATTCATTAGGTAATTTAATGCTGACGGCTTTAACAGATATTACTGGTGACTTTAACCATGCTATTAGTGAGATGGGAAAGGTTTTAAAGGTGCATGGCCGCGTCATACCAGCAGCTAATAAAAAGATAAATTTACATGCCGAACTTGAGGACGGTTCTATCGTTGAAGGTGAATCTAAAATTCCCTTGGCTAAAAAACGAATTAGTCGAGTTTTTTTAGTGCCTGAAAACGTGCAACCGCTACCAGAGGCTATTCGAGCAATCAATCGTGCTGACTATATTTTAATTGGTCCGGGAAGTTTATATACGAGTATAATTCCAAACCTTCTTGTAAAAGAAATAGGAGAAGCTGTTGTAAAGGCAAAAGGAAGAAAAATTTACGTTTGTAATTTAATGACTCAAAAAGGTGAAACCATTTCCTATACAGCAGGTGATCATGTGAAAGCTTTATATGACCATGTTGGAGACGCCTTCATTGATTCTATTTTAGTAAATGATGTAAAGCTTCCTCATCCTGTAAAAGAGCTTTATAAGGAAGAGTGTGCTGAGCCAGTAACGTTCGACGTTGCCAAGCTTGAAAGTATGCGATTAGAGGTTATTCAACGAGATATTGCCACGATTCGTCCAGATGGAACGGTTCGTCATAATGCGGCAAACGTTGCGGAATGGCTTGTAGATTACGCAAAAATCTATGAGGCAAAAAGTTAGGAATTATAAAGCGCTTATTGTATATGATAAGATGGCATATACATAGAACAAAAGGTTGAAAGGAGGGCGTGATATGTCTTTTGCTTCTGAAACGAAAAAAGAGTTGACTCAAATAGAAGCGGACAATCATTGTATGAAAGCAGAAGTATCTGCCCTAATTCGTATGAATGGTTCATTATCTTTCGCTAATAAGCAGTTAAGCTTAGACGTACAAACTGAAAACGCTGCAATCGCAAGAAGACTTTATACGATTATGAAAAAGCTGTATCCATATAATGTAGAGTTACTTGTTAGAAAAAAAATGCGTTTGAAAAAAAATAACGTATACATTTGCCGTGTTAGAGAAGGTGCGCGTGAGCTACTAATTGATTTAGAAATCATCTCAGACGACTTTCAATTTAATCATACTATTTCTCGGGAGCTCATTAAAAAGGGTGGCCAAAAAAGAGCATATTTACGAGGAGCATTTTTAGCTGGAGGCTCTGTCAACAATCCAGAAACATCAGCCTACCATTTAGAAATTTATTCATTATATAAAGAACATGGCGAGGCTTTAATGGATTTGATGAATGAATTTGAGCTAAATGCAAAAACAATTGAACGAAAAAAAGGCTTTGTAACTTATTTAAAAGAAGCTGAAAAAATTTCCGATTTCCTTAATATTGCTGGAGCCCATCAAGCAATGATGAAGTTCGAAGACGTCCGCATATTACGAGATATGAGAAATAGTGTTAATCGCATTGTTAACTGTGAAACAGCGAACTTAAATAAAACAATAGGTGCCGCATTACGTCAAGTAGAGAATATCCGATTTATTGAAAATTCAATAGGTCTCGATCAATTACCGGAAAAACTTCGTGAAATAGCGCGATTACGAGTAGAATATCAAGATGTAACACTGAAAGAACTTGGTGAAATGGTATCAAGTGGCACGGTTAGTAAATCAGGTGTTAATCATCGATTACGTAAAATTGATGAGATTGCCGATGCATTAAGAAGTGGCGAAAAAATTGGTGGCTAAATTTTCATACTTTTCAGGTACGTGTTGTTCTTTTGCTAGTAAGTAAGGTAAGATAAAAATAATAAGATGAACGGTAGTAAAGGGGAGTTTTAAGAATGACCGAGAGAAGAGTCCATGTAAAATTAAAATTAGGACTACAAGCTAGACAAGCAGCGCTATTTGTACAAGAAGCAAATCGCTTTAGCGCAGATATCTTTCTTGAGAAAGACGAGAAAAAAGTAAATGCTAAATCCATTATGGGTGTTATGAGCTTAGCCATTGCAAAAGGAACAGAAGTTGTCCTTAGCGGTGATGGTAACGATGCTGAGCAAGCGGTTACAGCATTAGCAGCCCTAATCGAAAAAGAAGATTAATAAAACACATAATGCAGAAACTGTCCAAGAGGTAACACTTACATATTGGGCAGTTTTTTTGTCCTTTCACATTGAAAAAGCAGGTCCTATTTTTGTTGGATATTTGTACAACTTAAAATGAAGGCCAATGTTATCCTGTACCGATCGTCGAAGGGAGGGATAGGAGGTTTGAGGTGATAGGGAGTAGAGTTGGAGCGATGGGAGAAAGGGTGAAGTGGCGGAAAGAAAAGTTAAGGCGACGGATGGAAAAGCCGAGGTGACGGAAAGAAAGGGTAGAGTGACGGAAAGAAAGGGTAGAGTGACGGAAAGAAAGGGCAGCGTGACGGAAAGAAAGGGTAGAGTGACGGGAAGAAAAGGCAGCGACGGATGGAAATGCCGAGGTGACGGAAAGAAAGGGCAAAGCGACGGAAAGAAAGGGCAGAGTGACGGGAAGAAAAGGCAGCGACGGATGGAAATGCCGAAGCGACGGAAAGAAGAGGCAATGCAACGGAAGGAAGAGCCAAAGTGACGGAAAGAAAGGGCAGCGACGGATGGAAATGCCGAAGCGACGGAAAGAAGAGCCAATGCGACGGAAGGAAGAGCCAAAGTGACGGAAAGAAAGGGCAGCGACGGATGGAAATGCCGAAGCGACGGAAAGAAGAGGCAATGCGACGGAAAGAAATGCCGAAGCGACGGAAAGAAAGGGTAAAGTGACGGAAAGAAGAGTCAAAGCGACGGATAGAAGAACCGAATCAAGGCTAGGCACATCAAAATAAACAAAAAAAGACATCTCAGGAATAAACCTGAGATGCCTTTCGTTTTTTTATTTACGGTCGTTGCGATCCATAATTTGGTCGATTAAGCCGTACTCTTTTGCGCGCTCAGCAGTCATGAAGTTATCGCGGTCTGTATCTCTTGCAATGACTTCAAGTGGTTGACCTGTGCGTTCTGATAAAATACCGTTTAATTTTTCACGTAAGAATAAAATACGTTTTGCAGCGATTTCGATTTCAGTTGCCTGACCTTGTGCACCGCCAAGTGGTTGGTGAATCATTACTTCAGCATTCGGTAATGCGAAGCGTTTACCTGGTTCACCAGCTGCAAGTAGGAAAGCACCCATAGATGCTGCCATACCAATACAAATTGTTTGTACTTGTGGCTTGATAATTTGCATTGTGTCATAAATTGCCATGCCGGCAGTGATTGATCCACCAGGTGAGTTAATATAAAGAAAGATATCTTTATCTGGATCTTCTGCTTGTAGGAATAGAAGTTGAGCAACAATTGAGTTTGCAACGTTGTCGTCAATTGCACTTCCTAATAGGATAATACGGTCTTTTAGTAGTCGTGAATAGATGTCGTACGCACGTTCACCACGACTTGTTTGTTCAATAACTGTAGGAATTAAATTCATGTTAAATCCTCCTTAAAAAACTAAATTCGAATACTTTTGCTGAAAACTTCCATCGTATTCAGCTGTAACCTTATCATACACATTATAGTCAGGGAAGGTCAAATATTAACCCTGTTAAAGTGAAATAAATTAAAATAATTTTGCCTTGCTGTAATTGTAGCTAACTCTTCGCTTTTACGTAGATAAACAATGCGCCTGAAGCCCGTACATTAAATTCCTTTCTAATGCGTGATATACACTGTAGCTGCATTTTATTTACTAGTTTTTTTGACACTTACTGGATGAGGATAAAAAAAGTTTAAATGTTTTACATTCTATAGTTGAATTATGAGCAATACGTTTGTATAATGAATAAGGTCATAAGTTAAAGTACAGTACACTATTTTGTCAGGTATGCTTCAAATGAGGATTATCTACATCATGCTTTTCGTAAAGCCTAGTGGGTACTTTTTTTTTGTGCTCAATTGCCCTCGTGGTGTAATGGATAACACGTAAGATTCCGGTTCTTGCACTGGGGGTTCGATTCCCTCCGAGGGCGCCATTTTACTGATTATTTGATATATTTTTTATAACTCGAATTCTCCTAATAAGTAGTTTAGCAGCCTGCTTAGTGGAGAAAGAGAGGGAAATTAATGGGAATATTACCTAGTAGGCATTATTCCCGTATCTGTTCCTTTCAAACCTTCAAAAAAGCAACAACTCCAAATTATTTTTTAGTGAACATACTGTACGTGAAGGCTAGTTATACTAGTCGAAAAAAAGAATCCTATCTGAGGGGATTCTTTTTTTTTTGCAAAAAAATTAACATATGCAATGGGTTTAGACTGTGGAGTTAGTTGGCTATATGGTCGAAGAGAGAAGCTTTTTGTAATTCACAAAACGATCGAGGAAAATTTTATAGTTCATTAAATAAGAGCAGCCCCTTGTGATGATGCATCACATATGGGACTGCTCTTATTTTTTTATTATTAATGAAGGGGATTAGTTGTAGTGTCGAACGAATTAAGCATCGTGTGCATATCTTGTTGAGAATATTGTGGTACTTGATAGTATCCATGCATATTTTGGTAAATAGATAATTCGTATGCCATTTCAATGCAGTTGGGAATACTATCAGCAACAACGCGTCGAACTACAGGGTTTGTAGTTTCGGTTGCGGCAGCAGTCATACATTTTGCTGCTCCTTTTTGAGCACCTAATAGGAAGCCAGAAATTGCTTCGTCGTTGAGCTCGCTTGCATTTTGCATAGGCTTTTTAGGTTGGCCAGGATTTAATCCATATTTAAAATTATTTCCTGTCTCCATTTGATAGCGTCCTGTAGGTACAGAAGGATCATGCCCTGTTTTAAATGATTCCACAATTGTATTATACATACCTAATGTGAAATTATATTGGCGATCCAAAATGCTAAGTAACTCCGGATCCTTAACATGTTGACGTAAAAAGATGGATTGATTCATTCCAGCAATGATTTCGCCAATTGTTTCATGCATGTCCATTACCTCATGCCCACCATGATTTAGGCTTTGTTGCTGGTTGAATGATGTTTGGTTTGATGATTCATTTTGAAACGATTGTGTCAAAAAAAGCGCCTCCTATATATCATAGTTTTGTTACATATTAAGTATGGCACGTTAGACAAATTTCATACGGTATTGATGCGTTTACATATATGTAGAATAGAGATGTTTTTTTGTTGCACATTAGTGGTAATGAAAAGAATGGCCCATCATCAAAGCGAAGGTGGTTTTAAAGTTGAAAAAAATATTTGGACCTATCGGAATTATCGTTATTATTTTAGTTGTATTATCCTTACTATTTATACCGAAATATAATAGCCTTGTAACGGCTGAGGAAGGCGTTGATTCGAAATGGGCTCAAGTTGAAAATCAGTTACAACGTCGCTTTGATTTGATTCCAAACTTAGTAGAATCTGTAAAGGGATACGCAAAACATGAAAAAGAAGTTATCGCTAGCATTACAGACGCACGTGCACAAATGGGAAGTGCTCAAAGTCCAAAGGAGCAAGCGGTTGCCAATGATGCATTGAATGGAGCACTTAATCGATTGCTAGTAGTTGTAGAAAATTATCCGAATTTAAAGGCAGATGCGAACTTCCGTCAATTAATGGATGAATTAGCGGGGACAGAAAACCGTTTAGCTGTTGCCCGAGAAGACTATAACAATGAAGTGCAGGTTTTTAATAAAACAGTCAAACGTTTCCCAGGCAATTTAATTGCGGGGATGTTTGGTTTTGAACAGAAGGAATACTTTAAAGCTGCTGCCGGTGCTGAAAAGGCACCATCTATAGATTTTAGCGGTTCAGGTAAACAATAATGAAACGGTTGATGACCCAACTTGCTATTGTTGGCTTCATATTTATTTTATCTATTAGAACGGCAGATGCCGCAATGCCAACACCAATGAAAAATACGTATATTCATGATTTTGCTAATGTTTTATCTGCCTCTATGGAGGAAGAACTAAATCGTTACTCAGAGCAGCTAGATAAAGGTACAGGTGCTGAAATTATGGTCGTAACAGTAGATAATATTAATGGCCAAGAACCAAAAATGTATGCTACAAAAATGATTCGCTCTTGGGGCATTGGTGATGCCAAAAAAAATAATGGTGTGTTAATTTTAGCAACGTTTGGGCAGGGGAAAGGCAATAATGATGTTGTTATTGCTGTAGGCCAAGGCCTTGAAGGGGCATTACCTGATGGCAAGCTGGGGCGTATTTTAGATACTGCGTTTTATCCAAATGCAGGTGCTGAAAATATGGATAAGGCATTTAAAGCAACGTACGCGGAAGTATTTCAAAATGTCGCGCAAGAGTACGATTGGGATCGAGAGGTGCCTGAAAATACAGCTGACAGTAAAGGAATGCCAACGTGGATGATTATTTTAATCGTTATCATAGTACTTGTTGTATCAAGTGGTAGAGGGGGAGGACCTCGTTCAGGTCGACGTGGCGGTTATCCAGGTGGTTTTGGTGGCGGCTTTGGCAGTGGCCGCTCTGGAGGCAGTGGCTTTGGCGGATTCGGAGGAGGCTCATCTGCTGGTGGTGGAGCAAGTCGGAAATTTTAACTTCTTTCCGGATCTAGCCGAATTATGCTGAGGCGATTGATTATTATATTCAAAAAGTGAACTCATTTGTAGTTCACTTTTTTACTGGTTTAAAAGTGCTAACAATATAACTGTCTTAAACACTAAGGCAGGGAGTATGTTGACCATTGTTTGCTCTACACAATCAAGAGGATATGATAACTGTTTTACAAAAAGTAAAGGGAAATTCGTTGAGTATCAGTTTTTTGCACCATGATGATGAATACCAACAAATCGTTGAACCAGAAAATTGACAAACATACATAACTTGGTATAATTTCATTGTATTGACAAAAAATGTATAACGCGAACTGATTATAGGAGGGAATCATTTTGAAAAAAAGATTTTTATCAGCATCATTAGCGGTTATTTTAACGACATCTGCTGTCATTCCTGTATCTATGCAGGAAGTGCGCGCGGCCAATGAAACTAGCAGTCAAGTAGAAGTAAGAGAGGAACGTCTATCAGCTAAGGAGTTTTTAGATTTAACGGTAACAGCCCTTACGTTCCAGCATGGATCTGAGACAATGCGTCAGCAAATCATTGATACTTGGGTAAAAGGCGCAGAATTAAAAGATTTAAGTGTCAATATTAAACGTGATGAAGCGGCACGTATTTTAGTAAGAGCTTTAAATAAAGAAGAAAAAGAAGCAACACTTGCTGAGTATCAAGAAAAAGCAAATAAGCTTGGTTTATTTAACGGTCTTTCGAATAGTGAAACGATTACTAAACAAGATGCGGTCAAAATTTTAAACAATGCTAAAAATGTGAAAAACGCTGTCGGTAATAAAGGCGTGAAAGAAATTTCTGTAGAAGATTTCATGAAAAACCCTGGAAGCGTCGGCTATCAACTTTCACCAGACGGAAATTACATTACTTATAACTCTGCGTGGAAAAATCGTTCAAATGTGTACGTAAAGAAAATGAATGATAATAGTGAGCCAGTACGTGTATCTAGCTCAAAGGACCGTGATATTGCCGGGTCATTCTGGAAAGATAATAATTTACTATATATAAAGGATAAAGGTGGCGATGAAAATTTCCACATTTATTCAACAAAATTTAATGGTAATAAGGAAAAAGATTTAACTCCTTATCCAAATGTAACAGTTAGGTTCTTAAGTGATTTACAGGGCGTTAAAGACGAAATTCTTATTACGATGAATAAAGAAGATGCAAAGGTCTTTGATGTATACAAGCTTAACGTGAAGACTGGAAAAACTACACAAGTTGCTAAAAACCCAGGTAATATTTCGAGTTGGTTAGCAGATAATGATGGAAAAGTACGTATGGCAGTTACCTCAGATGGTGTAGAAGGAACTATCCTTTACCGTGACTCAGAGAAAGACGAATTCAAGCCATTTATTGAAATGAAAGCAGGAGATGAAGTAATGCCACTTGCTTTCTCTAAAGACAATAAACATATTTTTGCAACTTCTAATAAAGGAAGAGATAAAGTAGAAGTGATTAAATATGATTTAAAAGGTAATGAAGAAGTAATTATGTCCAACTCAGAAGTGGATGTAATAGGTGTATTATATAGTCCTGAGAAAGATAAATTATTATACGGTGGATATATAACAGATAAAGTACACTATCAATTCTTTGACAAGGACTTTGAAAAACTATTCCGTAAAATTCAAAACAAATTAGGAGTTCATGAAAGTGAATTAAGCATTAATGATTACAATAAAGAAATGACAAAATTTATTGTTAGTGTTTCGAGTGACACTGTTTACGGAAAATATTATTATTACGATTCAAAAACAGATAAAATGACAGAAATGGCAACATTAAGCCCTTGGTTAAAACCAGAAGAGCTTGCAGAAATGCATCCAATTTCATATAAAAGTCGAGACGGTCTAACAATTAACGGTTATTTAACTTTACCAAAAAATAAAGAGGCTAAAAATCTGCCACTTATCGTCAATCCACATGGTGGGCCATGGGGCCGTGATACTTGGGGCTTTAATCCTGAGGTGCAACTACTAGCAAACCGTGGTTATGCGGTACTACAAATGAATTTCCGTTCTTCGACTGGATACGGTAAAAAGTTCCTTGAGGCTGGTAATAAGCAGTGGGGTCTCAAAATTCAAGATGATATTACGGATGGTGTACAATGGGCAATCGACCAAGGTATTGCAGATTCAAAACGAATTGGAATTTACGGTGCATCCTTTGGGGGGTATGCAACTTTAGCAGGTATCACTTTCACACCAGATCTATATGCAGCGGCAGTTGATTATGTGGGTGTATCGAATATCTTTACACTATTAAATACAATTCCTCCATACTGGGAAACAATGCGTGAAATGTTATATGACCGAGTTGGCCATCCAGAGAAGGATAAAGAACTATTAACAGCAGTTTCACCTGTCTTCCACGTGGATAAAATTAAAACACCATTATTAGTTGCTCAAGGTGCAAATGATCCACGTGTAAACAAAGCTGAATCTGATCAAATTGTTGATGCGTTACGTGCGAGAGGCGTCGATGTAGAATACATGGTGAAGGATAATGAAGGCCATGGTTTCCATAATGAAGAAAACAAAATCGAATTCTACAATGCAATGCTGAAATTCTTAGATAGCCATCTGAAAAAATAATATGAAAGAAGACTGTGCAGGAAGTATGACCTTGCACAGTCTTTTATAGTTAGATCCGTTTTTATAATTGGCGCTATTTCACGATAAATTGTTTATAGATGGCTGTTTCGTTTTATAATAGATCATAAGGGAGGTGCTGTAATTGAACGTGAAATATTTTAGTCGAGCTAATTGCGGGCTATGTGTCGAGGGACTGCATACATTAAAGCTTGTACAAGAAGATATAGATTTTGATATAGAAATTATTGATATTGAAGAAGATGAGAGCATACATGAAAAGTATATGCTCATGATTCCAGTAGTAGAAAAGGATGGGCAAGTAATACAATACGGCAATTTGGATTACGCAACACTTATGGAGCATTTATGTAGCGAATAACAAAGGGAGATAATATACATATCAGTAGCTTTTAAAATGAAGGATAAAAAACCTTTCCTAAAAAATTCGCATTTCTCCTTCTATGTTTGTAGTAGAATCCAAACGAGGAACTTTGTATAAATCAACATACACAGAGCGTGGAAACGAATATGCTTAAAAAAGTTCGTTTCCTCTAAGAGGCTAATTATTTATATAATATGTTCCTTTATTGAGAGGGTTGATTCTATTTGATAGTATGATTTAGCTGTCGTTAAATATACTATATTGAAAAATTGTTTAAACGTGTTGACAAGTGAAAAGCAATCGTGATATATTGTTATTCCTGTCACTTCGACAGTAAAAAACATTTCAAAATTGGTTTGACAAACATATTGATATTTTGATAGAATAAAGTCCTGTCACATTGACAGTGAAAAAACATTTCAAAATAGTTGTTGACAAACACATTGGTATTTTGATATAATAAAGTCCTGTCGCTGGTTGACAGCGAAAACATGAACCTTGAAAACTGAACAAGCAAAACGTAATCAATAAAGTTTTTAGTAGCTAACCTTGAGTTAGTGAACGAAACAAAATTTTGGACATCAAACATGATGCCAGCAAAACAATTTGAGCTAATCAAATTTCTTTTATGGAGAGTTTGATCCTGGCTCAGGACGAACGCTGGCGGCGTGCCTAATACATGCAAGTCGAGCGAACAGATAAGGAGCTTGCTCCTTTGACGTTAGCGGCGGACGGGTGAGTAACACGTGGGCAACCTACCTTATAGTTTGGGATAACTCCGGGAAACCGGGGCTAATACCGAATAATCTATTT
>NZ_LDGC01000024.1:0-27190 GCF_015844675.1 Lysinibacillus sphaericus
CGTACAATGAATTCAGGTCTGGTCAACCGACTTCGTACGAAAGGGGATCCAAATGGATAATAAAAGTTTAGCACACACAACATGGAATTGTAAGTATCACATCGTCTTTGCGCCAAAATATAGAAGGCAGATAATTTATGGGCAAATCAAAGTAGATGTAGGTAGAATTCTTCGCCAGTTATGTGAAAGAAAAGGCGTAGAAATTATTGAAGCAACAGCATGTCCTGATCATATTCATATGTTGGTAAGTATTCCACCAAAATTAAGTGTTTCATCGTTTGTGGGTTATTTGAAAGGGAAAAGTAGTTTAATGATATTTGATCGACATGCGAACCTGAAATACAAATATGGAAACAGGAAGTTTTGGTGTCGTGGATATTATGTAGATACAGTAGGAAGAAACAGAAAAATCATTCAGGAATATATAAAAAATCAATTACAAGAGGATATTCTTGAGGATCAAATGACCATGAAAGAATTCATTGATCCATTTACAGGAGAAGAAATAAAAGCAAAAAAGCGAAGATAATAAAACCACTTTAGTGGTAGCGTGAAAACGGAGTGCGGTTGGCGGACCTTTCAGTATGTCTTTAGACGTGGGTCAGTACCCCAGCGTTTCACGCGTAGAGCAAACCACCAGTTAGACTGGTGGTTCTGATTATTTTCTGAATAGGAGGCGAGATCATGTCAGTACTTCGCAAGGGCGATATTCATATTTCTGACCATTATGTTGCCGTCCAAACAGATTCACCGATGAAGGTTGTATCCTCAGCCGTACATAATCCGGGCTTTGGCTTTTATACACATTTGATGAATCGTTCAGTGCCCTATACGTATGATGAGCGAAAACCACAACTAGAATTGCAAAGGTTTTTACAGTCTGAGGGATTTCCAATTGACAATACGGTGGCGATGATGACGGCAGTCTATGCACGGTATGCAACAGTCCGAGAGTTTACATATGAAGGCATTCATCTTGTCATCATGATTACTGCAGGTCTTGGCAATGCTGTTGATATTACTCGTGCTTTTCATCGTCAGGAGCAGTATCATGCGGGGACTATTAATACGTGGGTACTGATAAATGGGAGATTGTCGGATGAAGCATTATTTCAAGCGATGATTTCTACGACAGAGGCAAAGGTTAAGGCACTTATTGATGAAGGCATCACAGATCCGACAACGGGTACACAAGCTACAGGTACTTCAACGGATAGCTTGTTGATTGCTTCAACAGAGGAAGGTGACTACCATCAATATGCTGGGCCGATTACGATGCTTGGAAAAATCATTGGCCACGGTGTTTATGAAACGATGCGCGAGGCCATTCAAAAATATAAAAAAGATAAGGAGGAAAATCCGTTATGATGGCACTGGTGATTGCCTGTATCATTGGGCTTGTTTTTGATTTAATAGTGGGTGATCCTCCTAAAATGCCTCATCCGGTACGCTGGATTGGAAAACTCATTCAATCTCAAACAGAGTTATGGAATAAAGGAAGAATGAGAAAACTCCGTGGTATGGTAATGGCGCTCGCTGTAGTTGGTACAACGATGTTTGTTGTGACGGCCATTATGCTACTAAGCTATAAGGTTAGCCTGCTATTTGGCATAGTGGTTGAGGGTTTACTTATTGGGGTTGGACTAGCACAGCGTAGCTTAAAGGAAGCGGCGATGGCTGTCTATGAACCGCTCGTCAAAGGCGATTTTGCTGAAGCTCGTGTGAAGCTATCCTGGATAGTCGGCCGTGATACGGAGAAACTTGACGAGGATGAAATTGTTCGTGGTGTTGTGGAAACAGTCTCCGAAAATACGAGTGATGGCGTAACAGCTCCATTATTTTATGCCTTTTTATTTGGTGCTATTGGGTTATGGGGTTATAAAGCTGTTAATACGTTAGATTCTATGATTGGCTATAAAAACGAACAATATAAAGACTTTGGTATGTTTGCAGCAAAGCTAGACGATGTACTTAATTTTATTCCAAGCCGATTAACAGGTTTACTTATGGTGCTAGGGACGAAAAATGAAACGAATGTATCTCTCGGGAAGCGCTTAAAACGGTGGGCACAAGATGCGAAAAAGCATCCAAGTCCTAATAGTGGTTATTTAGAAGCAGCTACAGCTGTTCAATTAGGTGTTCAGCTTGGTGGAAAAAATACATATAAGGGTGTCGTTTCTTATCGAGCAATAATGGGCGTGAAATTGCTCCCTTTAACAAAAGAGCATATTGCAACGTCAGTGATTCATATGCGCATCGCGACCTTGCTCTTTACGCTAGTCATGTTATCAGTGGAGGTGTTAATTTTTGCAATTACCTAATCACGGAGCAAATCCGCAAAATGTTTATCATCAGCTAGGACTTAATATGCCCGAAAAGGTGTATGATTTTAGCGAAAATGTGAATTCGGCAGGGCCACCACCGTTTGTCGAGGCACGTTGGCGGACATTTTATCCGCTCATTCAACGTTATCCAGATCCGGACGGTGAGCCGTTTTTATCAAAGGTGGCAGCTTTTCATGCTGTGCCAAAAGATTCTATATTACTAGGAAATGGTGCATCTGAGCTATTTAGTGTTTTAGTTAGACGCTACGCTAATAAGCGTGTTATTATTGTGCATCCAACTTTTTCAGAATATGAACGAACATTAACAGCTGCAGGCGCTGAAATTGTGCCTATTATTGTAGAGGATATTGTTCACTATACATTGCCAATGGAGCATCTGAAGCGTGAAATGGTGAACGCGGATGCTTTATATATTTGTACACCGAACAATCCAACAGGGGTGCTTCCAAAGAAAGAGGAGCTTCTCGCATTAATCTCTCACGGTGCAAAGGTCAATTGTGAGCTTGTCATCGATGAGGCATTTATTGACTGGGTAGATGAAGCTTATTCATTAATCCAATATGTGGCAGGAAACCCTCATTTGATTGTTGTTCGTTCGATGACAAAAATGTATGCGATTCCAGGATTACGCCTAGGCTATTTAGTGGCGAACCCGGTAGTTGTTACTGAGCTAAAGTATATTCTACCGCATTGGAACTTGAATGCCTTTGCTCTCGTTATCGGGACAGGTTGTTTAGATGAACGCGCATATTGTGAGCAAGCCATTGCCTATGCTAAAAATCAACGACAATCGCTACAGAGCTATTTACAGGAACATGGTTGCCAAGTGACAAATAGTGTAACGAACTATGTATGTTTTGCATTACCGAAAAATCAGCAAGCAGATACATTTTTTACATATTGTTTATCAAAGGGCGTCGTACTGCGTCATACAAAAAATTTTATGGGCTTAAATGGCGAATGGTTCCGTATTGGGATTAAAGATATTGTAGCCATGACGTATTTACAGAATTGTTTGCAGGCGTGGTTTAACTTCATACAGCAAAAGTCTCCCACCTCTATAGATGGTGATATGAATACAGAATTAAGCTGCTTTTCAACGGGTATCTAACACCTGTACCTATCGCTTCGCTTTCGCTACAAAAGATATTTGCTGGATGAGAGGAACTCAGTCTAAGAGCGCCACAACCTGTGGCAATTTATCTGTGCGAAAGCGAAGCGGGAGCAACAACAACACACACGACTGAGTGACCAACATCAAAGCCTCCGGCGGATGTCACAGAATCGCAGAGGAGTCCTTTGTGTTAGCACAAAGCCGATTCTGGACGCAATTATGGCGAGGCATAATTGATTGTAATAAGGGGTGAGAAAGCTGACGACTTTTTATTTAGTAAGACATGGCGAAACGATGTGGAATAAAGAGAAACGGCTACAAGGATGGTTAGATTCGCCGTTATCCGAAAATGGTATTTTACATGCAGAAAAACTTCGAGATCATTTGAAAAATATTAATTTTACAGCGGCATATAGCAGTTCAAGTGGTCGTGCTATGGAAACGATGCAAATTCTTCTAGCTGATCGACAGCTTTCAATCTATGATGAGGATAATTTACGGGAGATTTTTTTAGGAGATTGGCAAGGAAAAACAGTCGAGGACATCGTGATTTCTTATCCGGATTATGAATTATATACTGATTATCCTGGACAATTCGTTGCAACCCATACGGAAAGCTTTGGTACGGTTACAGAACGAGCGATGTTTACGTTAAAGAAAATTGCAGAAAAATATCCAGAGAAAAATGTGTTAATTGTGTCCCACGCTGTAACGATTAAATGTATCATTAACGCTATTTTAGGGCGAAGAGTCGATCAGCTGTGGGCAGAGCCATTTATTCATGGTACAAGTGTAACGATTATTGAACAAGTCGATCAACAATGGTTCGTTCAGGAGATCGGTAACGTTCAACATTTACAATAGGAGGGGAAACCATTGCCACTGATTTTTATTACTGGTGGAGTACGCAGTGGTAAATCCCACTTTGCTGAAAAAGCGGCTGTTACTTACTATCAAACAGAGTCCATGCAAGCACAGAGACTTATTTATATTGCTTCCGGCGTAGCGTTGGATCGTGAAATGGAGAAGCGGATCATTCGACATCAGGCAGACAGACAAGCACAAAATATCGAGTGGCTGACGATAGAAGCACCTTATGCAATGGCAGATACTTTGCATAAACTGACTGATGGAGATGTCGTGTTATGGGACTGTGTTACTACGTGGCTAACGAATGCGTTTTACGAAGGTTTTGACGCGGGAAACCCCTGTGTGGAACAACCTGGATGTTTAGAAAAGAAACTTGAAGGTTTAAAAGAGGCGGTAGAGACGTTACTTGAGAAAAGGGTGACGTTTTTTATCGTCTCAAACGAATTATTTGATGAGCCACCATATACGAACGAGGAAGTAGAGTTATACCGGCAAATGCTTGGGGAATTACATCAATGGTTCGTGTCTAAAGCAGATGAGGCGTATGAAATCAATTATGGTGTCGTAAAGAAATGGAAATAATGAATAACGCTTTGAAAATAAAAAGAAGGTAGGCAAGACGATGAAAAATATCTGGCATAGCATACAACTTGCGTTTCAATTTTTTACAGTTTTGCCAGTACATAAAGAAATTCCTTTAACGAAGGCAACGATTACAGGGATGTTCGCCTTTTTGCCATGGATAGGGGCACTCATGGGTACAGCAGTGGCTGCTGTGATCTATGGTTTAACGGAATGGACGGCAAGTAGCGAGGTCTTACTTGCCTTTGTGATTATCGGATTATTTGCCATATTTACTGGTGGACTACATTTAGACGGTTTTATTGATATGGGGGATGCTTATTTTTCCTATCGAGATCGTGAGAAGCGGCTTGAAATTTTAGATGATCCACGTGTTGGTGCATTTGGTGTGCTTTCAGTGCTATTTTTAGTGCTTGGTAAATTTGTCATACTTCACGAATTATTCGTACAGCAAAAGTTTGAACTGTGGATGCTTGTATTTATTCCGTTATGTACACGAGTAGGTATGAGCTTTTATTTTATGTCACTAAAGTGCTCAAAGGAAAGGGGGCTTGCCTTCTTTTTTAAAACACATATTAAGCCTGGTTTACTTATTTGCTTTATGCTTTTAACACTTGTTGTTGCGTACAGTAGCATGTTTTTTGTAACGGGCTTCACAATGGTTCCATTTGTGTTGATGGCTGTATTAGCGATTGCCTTTTTAGTCTTTCGGCAATTTACAGTGCGCAACTTTGGCGGTGTTTCGGGAGATTTACTCGGGGCATCAATTGAAGGAATGGAGGTTGTACTGTGGGTGACGTTGTTACTGTGCGCTTAATGAGACATGCACCAACAAAGGAAAATTTAGAGAAACGTTATATTGGCTGGACAGATTCCTCATTAGCGGATGCATCTTTATTACCTATTGTAGATCAAGATGTCACGAAGGTGTACGGTAGTGATTTACGGCGCTGTAGGGAAACAGCTGCCCATTATTTTCCGAATGCAGCATACGTTCCTGATAAGAGATTTCGAGAGTCGAATTTCGGAGAATTTGAAGGGCTCACATATGAGGACTTGAAATCAGATAGTCGTTATTGTGCATGGTTAGATAATCCGGTACAGTCACCGCCTCCAAGGGGAGAAGGCTTTGATGTCTTTTGTGCACGGGTTAAGGAAGGGTTCACAGCATTACCAAAAGGGGAAGATGTGTATCATCTCGTTGTCCATGGTGGCGTTATTCGAGCACTACTCGTAGCCTTTGCTCCAATTGAGCAACCTTTTTGGTCCTATCAAACGCCGCATGATAAAATGTTTTCTTTAACGTTTACAAGAAAGGCTTGGGAGGAGGGAGCGAGATGCATGTCTTTATCGGAGGAGCCTATAGTGGAAAAACCGACTATGTTATGAAATTGCTTGCAGGGCGACAAGTTGAGCTAGTAGATGGCCATCTACCTAACTGCGCTCCAGCCTGTGATGTACTAGTTATTAAAAACATAGAGAAGTGGCTTGTGACACAAGATCTTGAGGAGGATGAACCCCTTGTCAAAACCATTTTGACAAGACTAAAGACTCTTGAAGAAAATTGTGCCGTCTATATAATAGTGACCGATATGGGACGTGGAGTTGTGCCAATGGACAAACAGGCACGATTATTGCGTGATACATGTGGGCGTTTGTATCAGTCGTTGTTTGCCGAAGCCGAACAAGTCGTACGCATTTGGTACGGTATCGGGGAACAAATCAAATGATATAGTTTTAAAAAAATTTATTAGGCTTTTCATTTTGGGGATAAGAATTCCAAGGACGTATGCTTTGTAAATAAGTTGATTGGAGTGGAGGTTGGGCGACTCCTTGGGGATTAGCGTCACAGATGAGACCCTGCAGCGCAGCGAAGCGGCTCATCGGACGCCCCCAGGAAAGCGCCCAACCGGAACGGAAATCAACACCACGCTATTATAAAAAAATTTAAAGGAATGAGGAAATGGAATGGATCGGCAAAAATTGATGAAATTGACGCTTACTGCCATGGTAGCGGCAATTTGTGCAGTAGGTGCAGTCATTAAAATTCCAACATTTATTACAACCGCTGCGCTTGACGCTGCACCAGCATTTTTGAGCGTTGTATTTTTATCTCCAGTATTAGCTGGGGTTGCGGGAGCCATTGGGCATTTTATCTCAGCCCTAACTACTGGCTTCCCTTTTGGACCACTACATATTATTATCGCAGTGGAAATGTTTATCGTTGTATGGATCTTTGGGGTTATGCATAAAAAAGGCATGCATTTTTGGAAATGGCCTGTGGCACTTATATTAAACGGTGTCGTGGCACCTTTACCATTTTACTTTATCATTAGTCCGGCATTTTACTGGACGTCATTGACTAGTCTTCCGCTGGCAACACTCATAAATTTAGTGATCGTTGCGGTGGCGATGCCAATCCTGTCGAAGGTGTTTGTGCGTAAGGAAGGTCGAGTCCATTGAGAAATGCAATAAAAATAGGCGAGCTCATTGCGACAACCGATAATGCCGCTGCAATTGGTGAAAAGCTACAAGATGTTGTGTCTGCTCCAGATCAGCTTACAGCATATTTTACTGCATGTGTTACATTTTTAGAGCAGCTTGCTGCAAATGCTTTACCAAGGCATATTCTACTTGCTAATTTTTCAGGGGATGCTGCGTGGTCTCGTTATGTTGCAGGCATTCAGCAGGTTTTTGAGGAGGCTGGTCTTTTTTGTCCGCAAATAGACGGTAGTTCAGAGACCAATATGCCAACTTTACAATCAGGTCTGTCAATAACAATGCTTGGTGAGCAGCAAGAGCGCTCAACAACTAAGCATGAGCAGCTAAGTTGGTACACATATGGTCTGCCGCTTGTAGGCAATGAAATCCTTGCGCAGCCTGAAGATGTCGCACAGCTGGAACCTATTTTTCAAGCGTGGAAAGAGGGGATCGTGCAGCAAGTATGGCCAGTAGGGTCAAAAGGTTTACAAGCAGAATTTAGCCGACTTTTTGGCGAGCAACAGGTCAAGAGTTCATTAGATGTTGAGAAAACGGCTGGTCCATGTGCGGTAGTTTTGCTAGGAATTGATCCAGAAAAAGAGCAGCAAGTACAAAAATATTTTCCTAGAAATTTTGAAAAACTACGTAAAACTGCATTGTAATCGGGCTTGCTTCGAGAAAAAGTAGCACTTTAAAAAATTCAAGGGGCAAAACGCCTATTGCAACTGTAAACACTATATGTTAGATTTGTTTAGGAGTTAAAACACAATATATAGTATTTTGGACGAGCGGTACCAAATATGGTTTAAAAGGGAATTCGGAAAAGAGTCATCTTAGGCCGAAGCTGTCCCCGCAACTGTAAGTGCTGACAAATGATGAATAGGCCACTGTAAAGAATGGGAAGGCCATCATTTGGAGGAAGCATGAGCCAGGAGACCTGCCGATTTGTTCAAGACAGCAACACATTCTTCGGGGATTGAGAAGTGGAGGCGAGAGATTTGTCCACTTTTTAGTGTGCATGTCCTTCATTTCCATTTCCGATTTTATTGCGATCGCGTAACCGATAGATGTTGCGTGATCGCTTTTTGTGTTGCTGGAGAAAGAAAGGGAGAGAATGTATACATGACAATTCAAATCGAACAGCAAATTGCTAAGCTCAAGAAAAGTTATACGGAGGAAGAACTCGAAAGTTTTGTAAGATTATCGGATCGATGGCTACGAAAAAACGACAATGCGACATTTGAAGCATGGGCGGATGCGATGATATTACAAACGCTTAGCCTAATTGATGAAGAGGAGCCATACTGGACATTCGTCGCAGCTCAAATTTATTTAGAAAAACTGTATGATCAATTTGCAATGCGCCGTGGCGTTTCAGTACAAGATGTTTATAAAGGTTTCCCAGAACAATTAGCACGCTATACAGAAGCTGGTTTGTATCATGAAAGTTTAACAACGAAATATAGTGAGCAGGATCTTCAAGAACTCGCTTCCTATTTAGAATCAAGTCGAGATGAATTGTTTACGTATATTGGCTTAAAAACATTAATGGACCGCTATGTAGTCCGTGATTATACAAAAAAACCAGTAGAGCTACCACAGGAACGATGGATGGTCATTGCGATGACCCTTATGCAGGATGAAACAGAAAATCGTTTAGAAAAAGTACGTGAATCTTACTGGGCAATGAGTAATTTATATATGACTGTGGCAACACCTACATTATCAAATGCAGGTAAAACACATGGCCAGCTATCTAGCTGCTTTATCGATACCGTAGATGATAGTTTACAAAGTATTTATGACACGAATACAGATGTTGCAACATTATCGAAGTACGGTGGTGGTATTGGTGTTTATATGGGCAAAATTCGTAGCCGAGGCTCATCCATTAAAGGCTTTAAAGGTGCATCTAGTGGTGTTTTACCATGGATTAAACAGCTTAATAATACGGCGGTTTCAGTCGATCAGCTAGGTCAACGACAAGGAGCTATTGCTGTTTATTTAGATGTTTGGCACAAAGACGTCTTTACGTTTTTAGACTTACGCTTAAACAATGGCGATGAGCGTTTACGTGCCCATGATATTTTCACAGGGCTATGCTTACCGGATTTATTTATGGAAACGGTTGAAGAGCGTGGAGAATGGCATTTATTTGATCCACATGAAGTACGAGAAGTTATGGGCTTTTCACTAGAGGATTTCTACGATGAGAAAAAGGGTGATGGCACTTTCCGTACTAAATATGCAGAATGTATCGCGAATCCATTATTAAGCCGTGAAGTTGTGCCAGCGATTGATATTATGAAGCGAATTATGCGTTCACAGCTTGAAACTGGCGTGCCGTTTATGTTCTATCGAGATGAAGTAAATCGTATGAATCCGAATAAGCATGAGGGAATGGTTTATAGCTCGAACCTGTGCACAGAAATTTTCCAGAATATGTCACCCACTGAATTCGAATCTATTACTCTAGAAGATGATGTCATCGTAACACGTCGCAAGCCTGGTGATTTCGTTGTATGTAACCTATCATCTATCAATTTAGGTAGAGCTGTACCGGCTGGTGTTTTAGAACGATTAATCCCGGTTCAAGTACGTATGTTAGATAATGTTATTGCGTTAAATACAATTCCAGTAAAACAAGCAGAGCGTACGAACTTACGCTACCGTGGCATTGGTCTTGGAACATTTGGCTGGCATCATTTATTAGCTTTGAAAGAAATTCAATGGGAGTCTGAGGAAGCTGTAGAATTTGCGGACAAGCTATATGAAGAAATTGCGTACTTAACAATTCGTGCTTCTAACAATTTAGCATGTGAAAAAGGAGCTTACCCATTATTTGAAGGCTCGGATTGGCATACTGGTGCGTATTTTGACAAACGTGGCTACGACAGTCATAAATGGAATGAATTACGCGCAGCGGTTGCTGAAAAAGGAATGCGTAACGGCTATGTTATGGCGGTTGCACCTAATTCATCAACATCCATTTTAGCGGGTAGTACGGCTACGATTGATCCTATTTTCCAAAAGAGTTATTCAGAAGAGAAGAAGGATTACAAAATTCCAGTAACAGTACCAGATCTATCACCTGTGACAACTTGGTATTATAAATCTGCTTATTTCATCGATCAAAATTGGACAATCAAGCAAAATGCTGCACGAGCACGTCATATCGACCAAGGCATTTCACTTAATTTATACGTTCAAAATACGATTAAGGCAAAAGATTTACTGGCATTGCATATGAACGCTTGGGCGAGCGGTGTGAAAACGACATATTATGTACGCTCAACGTCTGTAGAATTGCTAGAATGTGAGTCTTGCGCGAGCTAGGAGGAAATAACCATGACAACTATTACAAAACGACAAATTATGGATAAAGAAGCACCGAACCGTTCAACAGGTATTGTGAACGGACGCTCTTCTAACATTTTAAACTGGGACGATGTGCGTTTTAGCTGGGCTTATCCTAAGTATAAAAAAATGCTAGGTAACTTCTGGACTCCGTTTGAAATTAATATGAGCAATGATGTTAAGCAGTTTCCTCAGCTATCAGCTGATGAGCAGGAATCCTTTTTAAAAATCATTGGCTTACTAGCGCTATTAGACAGTGTGCAAACTGATTTTGCAGGGAAAGTAGCGGATTATTTAACAGATTCAAGCTTAAATGCATTAATGATTATTTTAGCGCAACAAGAGGTAATTCATAATCACTCTTATTCCTATGTGCTATCAAGTATTGTCAACAAAGACGAGCAGGATCGTACGTTTGATTTTTGGCGTACAGAGCCAGTGTTAGAGCGACGCAATGACTTCGTAATTAAAGGCTACCAAGCATTTTCAGAGGAAGCAACTGTTGAAAATATGCTAGAAGCGATTGTCTATGATGTTATTTTGGAAGGTTTATTCTTCTATTCTGGCTTCGCGTTCTTCTATCATTTAGCACGCAATCAAAAAATGGTGGCCTCGTCGACGATGATTAACTATATTAATCGCGATGAACAGCTACATGTTGATTTATTTGTGAAAATTTATCAGGAGCTACTAGAGGAATATCCTGAGTACGATACACCAGAACGTGCGGCACGTGTACAGGAAATCTTCCGTGAAGCGGTGCAGCTAGAAATCGATTGGGCTAATGAAGTGATTGGCAATAAAATTGATGGCCTCGATGTGGAAGATGTGCATGATTACGTACACTTCTATGCAAACGTACGCTGTAATCAGCTTGGCGTAGAACGTCCGTTTGAAGGCTATCGCAAAAATCCATTGAAGTGGGTAAAAGCGTATGAGGATGTTGACTTAGGAAAAACAGATTTCTTCGAGCAACGTTCTCGCCAATATGTGAAGGTCAATGTAGAAGATAACGGCTTTGATGATTTGTAATACTAAATACACCGCAATGTTGAAAAAACATTGCGGTGTATTTTTTATGAGGGTGAACGAGTCAAACTACAATAAACATTAAGGGAGGGGGGGATATCTAATATCGAACCAAACTATTTCTCACTAAAAAGCGATCATTAAATGTAATCGGTACACCTTTTCCATCCTTTTCGGCGTGAATGTGTAAATGTGGTTCGCTTGTATTGCCCGAGTTTCCTACTTTTCCGAGTTTTTGGCCCGTTGTTACTTTTTCATCTTTTGCCACTACTATGCTGCCCTTTTTCATATGAGCTAATAAAACGGTCGCACCATAGTTCTCGCATGAAAGGGTGACATGATTTCCCACGGAATTTTTTGAATCAGATTTAGGAGGAGTTAAATCAGGTAAATCATTTTTGACGTTGACTACTTTCCCATTACAAGTACTATATAAATGATCTTCGAATATTTGATACTTATTCAATTTTTCTGGATATAGTCCACTAGCGCGGGTTCCAATCGTATTTAATTTTAAAATATCTAATGCATACTTTTGTCCTGGATGGGCCTGATGGTAGTTCATTGCCACCTGATTACCACCTTGTCCGACATAGTAGGTGCCATTTTTAAGTGGGAAGGATAATTCAATGCCTTTTTCGGCTACTGTATAGCTTTTTACGACCAAAGCATTATACATACCAAAAACGAGAATAAGTAAAATGTAAATACCAATTGAAAACTTTTGATTTAGTGAATATTTTATTGTAAACGGTAAATTTCTTACCTTTTTCCAAGAAAAAATAAAAGTGACAATCAAAAGAATCAACCAAAGAAAGCGAACATAATATCCGACCCAACTCCAGTTTCCAGCTTGAAATAACCAAACGATTAGTGCTGTAGTTACCAATGAGTCCAATAACCATTCTAGTTTACTTTTAAATGGAGCTTTCCATAACGAAATAATAAAGCTCGCAGGCAATATGATTAGCAAACCAATAGTATAAACGATAGGAAACACTTTTTCTCATCCCCTTATGATGTTTTATGCAAGCTATAACATTATTGGTAATATTTACCTCATGCTAATTTTCATTCTAGCATAGAGATTAAGTAAATGAATCTCTATGTTAGAACTTCCTTATAAGCTATTCAAAAACAACTTCTACAGTTACCGAAACCTACATAAATAATCAATCGTGTCCCAAATATTACGAGACCCGAAAAAATAATGCCACTTGAGAATGTTTTTCAGTTATAATTAATAATGAATGTGAATTAAAGAACGGAGTCGAAGGAATGCAGGCAATAAAACAGTTAGGAGGGTTTTTAGGGCCCTATAAATTTTTTACCTTAGTTGCACCATTATTAATGGTACTAGAGGTTACGATGGATTTACTTCAGCCGACGATTATGCAGCATATGATTGATACGGGTATTGCGAATGGCGACAATCCGTATGTGCTGAAAATGTTTGTTTGGATGCTACTCAGTGCGGTATTCGGACTTGTTGGTGGGATAGGTTGCTCTTATTATAGTTCGAAGGCAGCTATCCATTTTGCATCGGATGTTCGTCAGTCACTTTATGAAAAAATGATGACGTATTCGGCAAAGGAACGTGACACTTTTACAACAGGGAAGCTTATTACGATTTTAACGAGTGACGTAGAAAGTGTTCAACGCGCGTTTATGATGACGTTGCGTATTTTTGTGCGTGGTCCTTTATTATTTATTGGAGCCGTTATTATTGTTTTTGTGACGGCACGTGAGTTATTTTCGATACTCCTTATTATCGTGCCGCTCTTAATTATTGCGATGTACTTTTTCACCAAGTACTCGGGTGTCCTGTATCGTCGAGTGCAGGAGGCAATTGATGGTGTTAATACGAAGCTTCAGGAGAACTTAGCGGGGATTCGTGTTGTGAAGGCGTTCCGTCGTGAAACGCAACAGATTGAACAATTTAGCGCTCTAAATGATACGCTGACGAAGCGCTTTATTACTGCCGAGCAAATTGTTGGCGTGCTCGTGCCGTTTACGATGTTCGTTGTCAATCTAGGGATTGTAGCAGCACTTTGGCTTGGTGCCATTAAGGTAGAAGCCGGTACTTTAAAGGTTGGAGTAATTCTAGCTTTTATTAACTATTTAACGATTATATTAAATGGATTGATGACTTCTAGTATGGTATTGATGCAAATTGCGCGTGCGATTCCTTCAGGAGAGCGAATCGTGGACGTCTTAAATAAAGAAGTAGCGGTTAAGGAAGCGGAAAATCCACTTACAGCGCCAATTCAAGGGGCGATTGACTTTCAAAATGTGAGCTATCGTTATTATGAATCGGCTGAAGATGTGCTGAAAAACATTACATTTTCCGTAAAGCCTGGGCAAACGGTAGGTTTGATCGGAAAAACAGGAAGTGGAAAATCAACGCTAGTGAAGCTATTACCACGTTTATTTGACCCAACGAGTGGAGAAATACACTTGGATGGCAAGCCTCTAAAGGATTATGCATTATCCACTTTACGCAAGCATATCGGTTTTACTTCTCAAAAAGCTTTGCTGTTCTCTGGTGCAATCGATCATAATATCCGTCTTGGTAAGGAGGATGCAACGTCAGTGGATTTACAAAAAGCTCTAGATGCAGCATGTGCTACTGAATTTGTGGACCGACTGGATAAAGGGTTAGCACATGAACTTTCACAGGGGGCGACTAATCTTTCTGGCGGTCAAAAGCAACGATTAGCGTTAACACGTGCACTCGTAAGACAGCCTGCTATTTTAGTTTTGGATGATACAACATCTGCTCTTGATAGTGCCTCTGAAAAACATGTTCAGCAAGCTATTAGCACTCATTATAATGACACAACGACGTTTATCGTAGCGTCTAAAATAGCTTCTATTCAAGAGGCAGACCTGATTTTAGTAGTAGAGGACGGCGAAATTGTTGGTCAAGGTACACATCAACAATTATTACAAAATAATAAATACTACCAAGCAATTTACGCTTCACAGCAAAAGGCTGGTGTACAACAATGAGTCAAAGTCAACCAAAGCAAATAAATTTTGGACGCGGACCACGTATGGCTGGACCAGCTGAAAAGGCTAGAAATCCAAAAGCTACGATCAATCGTGTGTGGCAATATGTGAAGCAGCAAAAAATAGGACTTTATTTCTCTATATTTTTTGTAGTAGCTTCTACATTTTTAAGCCTAGCAGGACCGTACTTAATCGGGCATATCGTTGATGAATATATTATGAAAAAAGATATTGCTGGTACGATTCGTCTTGGTATTGTGCTAGCCGTTATTTATACAGTTGCGTCTATTTTTACGTGGCTACAAACATATGTCATGATTCATGTGGCGATGAAAACAATTCGTACATTACGTCTGGAACTGTTTAAAAAGCTACAAACATTGACGCTTAGATTTTTCGATCAGCGAGCACTCGGTGATTTAATGAGCCGTGTGACCAATGATATTGATAATTTAAATACAGCACTTGCACAAAGTGTGACACAAATCGTATCGTCGGTCTTAACAGTAATCGGTGTTAGTATTGCTATGTTCTCTTTAAGTTGGCAGCTAGCAATCGTGACACTGACTATTATTCCTTTAATTGTTTTTACGACGAAGCAAATTGTTAAACGTAGTAGTAAAAACTATGCGGCACGTCAACGTGATTTAGGGAAGCTGAACGGGTATATTGAGGAAATGATTACGGGTGCAGAGGTTGTGACGCTTTTTGGGACAGAACAACAAACGATTGAGACGTTCCATAAGCAGAACGAAAATCTCCGTCACTCGGCACAGCGAGCAGAAATTACTTCAGGTCTACTTGGCCCTATTAATAACTTTATGAATAACTTAGGTTTAGCTGTTGTCATTGGCACAGGGGCATTTTTGTCGGTAAAAGGGATCGTTTCAGTTGGGGTGATCGCCGCATTTGTCACGTATACACGTCAATTTTTCCGTCCGTTGAATCAGTTATCTAATCTATTGAACACCTTCCAGTCGGCGATTGCAGGGGCAGAGCGAGTTTTCGAAATTTTAGATGAACCTTCAGAAGTAGCAGATAAAAAGCATGCCATTGATTGCCAAAGCCTAAAAGGAGATGTGGCATTTCGTAATGTTTCCTTCAGCTATTTGCCAGAGAAGCCAGTACTGAAAAATATTAGCTTCCAAGCGAAGAAGGGTGAAACGATTGCTCTTGTCGGTCCAACGGGATCAGGGAAAACAACGATTATCAATTTGTTAACTCGTTTTTATGATGTGGATGAAGGTGAAATTTTGATTGATGGTCATAATATCGAGGATTATAAAATGGCAACAATCCGTCAAAGAGTTGGTGTCGTCTTACAGGATCCGTATTTATTTTCCGGAACGATTCGTGAAAATATTCGTTTCGGTAAACTGGATGCTACAGATGCAGAGGTTGAAGAAGCGGCGAAAATCGCGAATGCCCATAATTTTATTAAACATTTACCAGCGCAATATGATACACCTGTTCAGGCAGGTGGGGCAAACTTAAGTCAAGGTCAACGCCAATTATTAGCTATTGCCCGGGAAATTCTTGAAAATTCAGATATTTTAATTTTGGATGAAGCTACATCCAGTGTGGATACGCAAACAGAGGTTGATATTCAAAAAGGTCTCCAACATTTAATGCAGGGGCGCACAAGCTTTGTCATTGCACACCGCCTAAAAACAATCGAAAATGCCGATCAAATCCTTGTTATTCAACAAGGTGAAATTGTGGAGCAGGGAAATCACGAGCAGCTTATGAAAAAACAAGGTATGTATAGTAATCTCCAGCAAAAACTTTTACTGGAGCAAGTGGAATAAATTAAAGAAGGCTGTCTAGTAAGTATGTGAAAACTTATTAGACAGCTTTTTTATTTTCTGCAAAAAATTAATTAGAAATTTATTTTTATTGTGTATTCTTTCGTTATCAACTGAAAGGGGCATTTTATGAAAAAACTGATTAAGAAAGTTGGGATCTACTTTATAGCGGTCTTGCTTATTGGACTAGTAGTGATATTCAGCTATGATCGTTATCAGCTAAGTAAAGAATCGAAACTTCTAGGCAATAAAGGAACACTTATTGAAGTGGATCATCAAAAAATCAATGTTTATACGGAGGGGGATGGTCAAGACACTTACATATTCATGGCGGGGTCAGGGGTTGCGGCACCCATTTATGAAATGAAAGGGCTGTATAGTAAATTTTCTCAAGAACATAAGATTGCTGTTATTGAAAGAGCGGGGTATGGGTATAGCGATGTCTCGAAAGACGAACGAGATATTGATACAATTTTGACACAAACGAGAGAAGCGCTCTTGAAAAGTGGTAATAAGCCTCCTTATATAGTAGTACCGCATTCCATTTCAGGGGTTGAAGCGATTTATTGGGCACAAAAATATCCTGAAGAAATTAAGGGGATCATTGGCCTTGATATAGGTTTGCCAAGTCAATATGTGGAGCATAAAATGGGAGTAGTCGATGTTTGGACTGTTAAAGGAATGAATTTGCTAACGAAATTGGGCGTACATCGCTTAGCCCCTTCGAAAGTGTACAATCCAGAAGTCATCAAGCAATCGTTTTTAAATGAGGAAGAAAAAGAAATCTATAAAGCTCTATCCTATAAGCAAGCTTTTAATGATGATATGAAAAATGAGTTACTACAAGTGTATGAAAATAGTTTAAAATCAGAAAAGCTTCCGAAACCAAAAGACACACCGATATTATTAATAGATGCGATTGCTGAACAAAATAAAGGTTCGCAATATACGCAGTATCATAGCCAGAAATATGCGGAATTTGCCGAGCAAATTAGCATAGCAGATGTGAAAGAGTTAAGTGGTACTCATAGTATTTATTTATATAAACCAGATGAGATTTATAAGCTTGCTACAGAATTTATGAAGACTAAAGTTGACAACAAAGAAAGGTCGAGGGAATGAAAGGATTTACGATTTTAATAGTAGAAGACGACCAAATGATTGGTGATTTGATGCAAAAAATATTACAACGTGAAGGTTATGACGTTGTATGGAAAACGGATGGACGAGAAGTTATGAACCTTATCCATCAAATCGATTTAGTCATAATGGACATTATGCTCCCAGGGGAGGATGGCTATCAGCTGACAAAGAACATTAAAAGCTTAGGCTTAAATATCCCCATTATTTTTCTATCTGCTCGCAATGATATGGAGAGCAAGCTGCAAGGGTTAACTGTTGGGGAAGATTATATGACAAAACCATTTGATCCGAGAGAGCTTCTTTTAAGAATGAAGAAAATGCTAGAGCAGCAGTATGGTACATTTACACAGGTCCAACATCTATTAATTGATAGCGAGCATCGTAAATTATTTAAAAATAATATACATGATGAAATAGCATTGACTGCAATCGAACGTAAAATCTTCTTTTATTTATATGAAAACAAGGATAGGGTGTTAACGAAGGATCATTTTTTTGACTATTTATGGCCGCTTGAAGATCGCAATCAAAATATTATTAATGTCCATATCAAAAAGATTAGAACGAAAATGAATGATACATCAGGTACCATCCTACAAAATATTTACGGAGAAGGGTATCGATTAAATACCTACATAAAGAAATGACATTAAAAACAAAATATCGAATATTATTATTTAGCGCCATCATCAGTGTTCCGATTATTTTGTTGGGGATTAGTGTGTCGATGTCTATTATATATGAAATCGCCTTTAAAACTAGAAATAAAGGCACTCCATTCCATGAATCTTTCGCTTATCCAACGATGCTAATTGTGTTCTTCCTATCATTATGTTTGCTAGCGTTTTTATTTTCGAAATCGATCAATTCATTACTAACGAAAATTAATATGCTCAACAAAACGATTCGTGACTTAGCGAGCAATGAAAGAACACCGAGTACATTAGCTGTTGGCAGTGAGGATGAAATCGGACAGCTAATTCAGTCCGTTAATATACTAATTGAGCGAACTACTTACCGGGAATTAGAGCTTCAACAACAGCAGGAGCTGCAAAAAGAGCTACTACAAAAGCTAAGACACGACATAAATACACCGTTAACAGCGATGCGTTTACAATTATTTTATGTAGAGGATACCTATAAGGAACAACCAAAATTAGTGGAATCTTTGAATGAGCAAATTCAATATATCGCTAGCTTAACAAATGAATTGAATTGGCAGTCCTTAGATACAATGGAGAACTCTTATATCGTCCAGGAAGAAGTGCAACTCACGCTATTGTTTGAAACGATGATCAAAAAGTGGAGCTATTTATACCGAATGCAAAACATCGATTTAATCTATCATCTAGAAGATAACCATGTAACTTGGACGAGTAATGCACTATGGCTTCAACGAATGTTTGATAATGTGTTCCAAAACACATTGAAACATTCAAAAGCTACAAAGCTAGAGATCATGATTAAAGAAGGCAAGGTTACCATGACTGATAATGGTATTGGCTTTGAACAAAGCCGTGTAAGCGAAGGCCTTGGCTTGAAGATCATTGATGACATCGCTAGAATTCTTCAAGTCAATTATTCACTCAACTCGAACGAAGAAGGGACCGAATTTTGTTTGACTAAAAAAATAGCTTGATTCGTTGATTTTATTGAGCGGTTGGCGATAATTTAAAAAAGTTAGGTGATAAATAAAAAAAGGGTATTTTCTAAAGGCTGTTTTCGCAAAGATTGTTGCTAATCAACTAAACCAGAGTTTAGTTGGTAAGTGGTGTTTAACTTGTCATTCAAGAATCGGGCCATATTGTGGAGTAACTTGTAAAGGTATAAGGTATTTGGATTTTTCTGTTAAAGTATAGTGGGATTATGAAGGATTGTCCTTAAACTAAACAATAGAAAGAGACTTAAAGGGGTATTCTAGATGAAATATAACTTTATTTAAAACATTCAATCGTTTTATTCTGACCTTTCCATTGAAGACTCCGTGCTTCCCATTTTAAAGCAGTTGGTAAAAATGTTGAAATTCGCTGAATATGAGGGGGAAATTATCTTAGCGCGAAATGGTCATTTATTGGGTTGTGCATTTCATCCGAAATTAACCGTGATTCAAGAATTCTAGAATATTTTGTATCCTATGGTATGGCTTGCATAATCTGTTTTCATATAGTACAGTATGGTTAAAATTTAAATAACTGAACACGATGATGGGAAGTAGTAGCAAGCACGTTTTTTTTAGAGAGTCAGCGGTTGGTGGAAGCTGATAGAAGCACTTGTGAATCCGTCCTGGAGTTGCGCAGTCGAAGTAATGTAAGTAGGCTGTAGCCGGCTGAAATGCCGTTATGAAATAAGCGGATTAGGTATATGCCTAATCAATTAGGGTGGCAACGCGGGTAGCTCTCGTCCCTTTTTAGGGATGGGGGCTTTTTTGTGTTTATTTTGATTCAAAGTAGCTTGCAACGCAATTACATCGAGACTTAATGGATGCTATGTCATTAAATTACTGGAGGTATGACTATGTTAGATATTAAACGTGTACGCGATAATTTCGCGGAAATTAAAGAAATGCTATTAACACGTAATGAAGATTTAGGCAACTTAGATGACTTTGAGGATTTAGATGCAAAGCGTCGTGAATTAATTGTTAAAACAGAAGAATTAAAAGCAGAACGAAATAAAGTATCTGAACAAATTTCAATTATGAAACGCAACAAGGAAAATGCTGATGAAGTTATTGCTCGTATGCGTCAAGTAGGCGATGAAATTAAAGAGCTAGATGTTCAACTAAATGATGTTGAAGAGCGCCTTAAAGATATGATGATGCGCTTGCCAAACATTCCACACGAATCTGTACCAGTAGGGACAACAGAAGACGACAATGTAGAAGAATATACTTGGGGGAAAACCCCAACATTTGATTTTGACATTAAAGCACACTGGGATCTTGCTACAGATTTGAAGATTGTGGACTTTGAACGAGGTACAAAAGTAACAGGTAGCCGTTTCTTATTCTACCGCGGGCTTGGAGCTCGTTTAGAACGTGCATTAATGACATTTATGATGGATTTACATGCAGAGGAGCATGGTTATGAGGAAATGTTACCACCTGTCATTGTTAATCGTGATAGCTTGACGGGTACTGGAAATCTTCCTAAATTTGAAGAAGATGTATTTAAATTAGAGGAAACAGATTATTTCATGATTCCAACGGCAGAGGTACCTGTAACAAACTTCTATCGTGATGAAATTTTATTGGCTGAGGCTTTACCACAAGGCTTTGCTTCCTATAGTGCGTGCTTCCGTTCAGAAGCAGGCTCTGCGGGGCGTGATACACGTGGTTTAATCCGTCAACATCAGTTCAACAAAATAGAACTAGTTCGCTTTGTAAAACCAGAGGAATCATACGAACAATTAGAGCTATTAATAAATCATGCGGAAAAAGTATTGCAATTACTAGGCTTACCATATCGTAAGCTAAAAATGTGTACAGCTGATTTAGGTTTTACTGCAGCGAAGAAATATGATTTAGAAGTTTGGATTCCTGCACAAAACATGTACCGTGAAATTTCTTCTTGCTCTAACTTTGAGGATTTCCAAGCACGACGAGCGAATATCCGCTTCCGTCGCGAGCCAAATGCAAAACCAGAATATGTTCATACATTAAACGGTTCAGGTCTTGCCATTGGTCGTACAGTTGCCGCTATCCTAGAAAACTATCAACAAGCTGATGGAAGCGTAGTAATTCCTGAAGTTTTAAGATCATACATGGGTGGTAAAGAAATAATTGAACCAAAATAAATAACGGGTAAAAGCTATTTTAGATATCCTTTAACAGGTAATTGTATTGCCTTTTTATCGATTTACTGATGCTTTTAATAGTATCGGGTGGTGTAAACGCCGTGGAATTGAAAAAAATGCTTTATTTCTAAAGGAATTTTAGCGGGACTAAAAAAGATGTTAATTAAGGTGGGGTGCATTAGAAAAAATTCAGAAGTGACATTTTGCAGCTCTTTTGCTTTTTCCACTATTCCCCAATCGGGCGCAATTCTTGAAAAAGAATAGGCTCCAAAAATGTAAATCTTGAAGTCGTTCCGATAAATTGTTTTAGACCCTATCAAACGAATTAGCTTCGTTCGATAGGGTCTTCCAGCAATGATTCAATAACATGTTTTAATTGAAAAATAGCGGATTGTTGACTTTCGTTCTTCTTGTAAATAAAGACAGTTTCGATAATTTTGTTTAGCTGTGGCAAATTGTAATAGTGAATGTTGGAATAGTTATATAGGTCAATTAGTTTCGTATTTAGCACAGCAATCGTGTTGTCTATTTGTAGGAAATCAAGGATACTACTTACCGATTTTATTTCTTTCATTGTAAATGGCACTTGATTCTTATTTAGCCACTCCACCATTGCACGAGTATACATACAGCCTCTGCTCAACACAAGTAATGTAATAGGTGAACCTTCCTCAAAACTAATAATATGTGAGTCGTTCGAAATGACTTTGAATGTTTCTGATGCAATCCTGTCATAATTTAAATCAGGGTAGTGTTTAATAGGATTACTCGTTAGTGCGCAATCCGCTTCAGCATTATGTATTTTTTCATTTAAGGAAGTGCTTGATTCTACAGTGAAATCGACATCTAACGGAATATTATTGATCTGTAAGGCATTCATAATGGAAGCGCCATAAATTTTAATCGTTGTATGGGAAGTGCCGAAGTTAATTTTTGAATTTGTTTGTGCCGAACCGATTTCTTGTAAAAATTCGTCGTACTCCTGTGTCATTAACTTTAAAAATTTTAAATATTGTGTCCCTACATTCGTAATCTTCAAGCCTTGCGGTGTACGCTTAAACAATTCCTGACCAATTTCTGTCTCCATTTTCTTCACTTTTGAGGTTAGGGCAGATTGCGTATAATTCGTTATTTCAGCGGATTTACTAAGGTTTTGCCTCTCCAAAATCTCGATTTTTAATGTTATTTCTTCTATGTTCATGTTTATTTGTCACACACCTATTAAATTTTTTGATAGCCACTATCACTTTCCTCCATTTTACGCATTCATAGGGGAGGCGTAAACTCAAATATGTAATCAGTGTAAGAGCATTGGAGGAATTTTAATGAATACATATTTTAAATGGGTCATCGTATTAGTAGCTACGCTGTCTCAAACTGCTGCAACTTTTGTGACGTACGGCATGGGGCCAATCGCCACATTTTATCAAATTGAATGGAATTTATCTTCGCTACAAACAGGTTTTATTGTTTCTGCGGTTAATATTGGGCCAATCTTCTCGATGATTTTGTTTGGCTATTTTATGGATAAAAAAGGGGAAAAACAAATCATCGCTTGGGGTTCGATATTATTAGGACTCTCGGCTTTACTACTCATGTTGGTCAATAATTATGTGGTGTTGTTATTTATATTATTAATCGTAGGGGTATGGTACGGCAGTGCGCAAACCGGAGGGAGTACGGCCATCGTGAAATGGTTTCCAGACAAACACCGCGGGTTGGCGATTGGCATTCGGCAAACAGGCATTCCAATCGGTGGAGCGCTTGCATCAGTTATTCTCACATATATGTACCATCATTATAGCCTGTCATCGGTGCATCTTGTGCAAGGATTCGTAGCAATTGCTGGTGGCCTGCTCTTTTTACTAATTTATCAGGAGCCTAAAGAACGTGTAGCAGTAGCTGCAACGTCTGTCACTTTTAAAGAGAAGCTCATGGCCATTAAAAATAATAAAGGCTTATATCCAATCTATATTGTAGGAATCGTAATGATGACTTTACAAATGATCCTCATTGCTCATTTTATGAGTTATTTACATCAAGAAGGAGGTTATTCCTTAACAGAGGCGGGGCAATATTTAAGCTTTATATTAATCGGTGGGATGATTGGCAGGATAGCTATTGCTTGGATTAGTGATCAATTTTTTGCGCAGAAGCGGGAATATTTTTTAATGATCGTAATGGTTAGTGCAGTTATTCTTACAGTCATATTGCCATATATGATACATGCGAAATTGTTGATGCTATTATTTAGTTTTATTTTAGGATTCATAGCACTTGGCTGGTATTCATTATTTATCGCCTGTGTGACCGAGCAATCGAATCCACAATATGTGGCTCTAACAGTAAGTGCTGCTTTGACGCTAAATCAATTTTTTATTGTCATTGCGCCTACATTATTTGGATTTATGGTCACTTTTTTTTCGAGCTATCAATTGGCCTTGGATATTGTCGCAGCTTTTGTAGCGCTAGGTGCAGTTAATTTACATAGGTCAACTAAAACTACAAAGATCAGTTCAGAAATTCTGTAACAAATAAAATGAGTGACGTAGATTATTCGGTTCACATTCAGTTCACAAACTTGTTGTATTATCCGTTTATAGACAAATTTCTATAAAACTGACGGTAATGAATGAGGGAGGAATAGTATTGGGGAATGTGAATAGAATGAAAAGCCCGTTAGAGAATAGTGAGTGGGCTATTGAAGCACGTGGTCTAGTCAAACATTTTGGAGAAAATCGGGCAGTTGATGGTGTCGATTTAAACGTCCGTGCTGGCACTATCTATGGTGTACTAGGTCCTAATGGAGCGGGTAAAACAACGACTATTAGAATGCTAGCGACTCTTCTAAGAGCAGATGCTGGGTCGGCACAAATATTCGGTTATGACATAGTGAAAGAGCCACATATTGTACGTCAATTAATTGGCGTCACTGGTCAGTATGCTTCAGTTGACGAGTCACTTAGTGCAACGGAAAATTTAATTATATTCTCACGTTTGCTAGGATTGGGACGTACAGAGGCGCGAAATAAGGCTGCTGAATTACTGGAAGAGTTCGGATTATCAGAAGCTGCAAAACGTCCTTTGAAAAATTTCTCTGGAGGTATGCGTCGTCGTCTGGATTTGGCTGCCAGTCTGATCGCACAGCCACCATTGATTTTCTTAGATGAGCCGACGACGGGGCTAGATCCACGTACACGTAATCAAATGTGGGATACGATTCGTCGTTTAGTAGATACGGGGTCAACTGTTCTGTTAACGACACAGTATTTGCAAGAGGTAGATGAGCTGGCAGATCGGCTTGCGGTTATAGATCATGGGCGCGTTGTTGCAGAAGGGACAGTCGATGAGCTAAAAGCATCTGTTGGTACTTCATCCTTACATTTAAGCATTCAAAATACACAGGAAATGTTGGCTGCTCGTGAAACAGTAGAACACATACTTCAAGTGAAAACAACCATTTCACAGGATATCGGGAAAATCACTGCCCCAATGGCAGATGTTGATCTAGTTACGGATTTACTGATTGCCCTTCGTCAAAAAGGAATTCAGCTTGATGAGTTCAGTGTACAGAAACCGACCTTAGATGAAGTATTTTTAACAATCACAGGTAATAGTGTGGAAGAAAATGGTCCTCAACTAGAGGAGGAAAGAGTATGAAAAGTAATACGATAAAACCACTAGTTGAACGTGGATCGTTACGCAAGCCGAGTATCAATCAATCTATAAGAAATTCGCTCACGATGTCCTACCGCGGAGTCTTAAAAATTCGACGTACGCCTGAGCAGTTGTTTGATGTAACGCTTCAGCCGATCATTTTCACGCTCATGTTCACCTACATTTTTGGGGGAGCCATTTCGGGGAATGTACAAAACTATTTGCCAGTCATTATTCCAGGTATTCTCGTACAGACTGTCATCACGACCTCAATCGTTACAGGCGTTCAGTTACGGGAAGATATGGATAAAGGAGTGTTCGACCGTTTTAAATCATTACCGATCGCCCGCATTGCGCCATTGGCAGGCGCCTTATTGGCCGATACGATTCGTTATACAATTGCAACGGTACTTACTTTTACTATGGGATATATTATGGGGTATCGACCAGAAGGTGGATTGGAACATGTTGCACTTGCGGGGCTTTTAGTCATTGTTTGTGCCTGGGCCATAAGCTGGATCTTTGCCTTCTTTGGTGTCATTGCCCGAACAGCTTCGAGTGTACAGGGAATTTCGATGCTTGTATTGTTTCCACTAACATTTCTTTCGAATGCTTTTGTTCCAGCAGAAACTTTGCCAGATTTCCTACAATGGTTTGTGAAAATTAATCCTATTTCACATCTCGTGACGGCTGTCAGAGAACTGACGAATTCAGGAACAATAGGCTGGGATTTATCGGCCTCACTCATTGGTGCTGCTGTAGTTGTCGCCATCTTTGCACCACTAACAGTGAAAGCTTATATGCGTAGAACATAAGAAAAGTCCTTAATGAGTGTGTTTTGAGCAAGTAATTGAACTGAACCCCGAATAGTGGACACTTTAAAAAAAGTGGACCTATTCGGGGTTTTTCTATTTTCAACGTTTGAAAACCCCGTTATACTAACCATACCATTTATGAACGGGAGAACATCATGAGTAAAATAATTTTTAACGAGCACCAACGCAGACAAATTGAAGCGAATCCAAATGTCGCCTCAGTATCCGACCGCTCAATTCAATATACAGCCGACTTTAAATTGAAAGCTGTTCAGGCAAATTTACAAGGAAAAGGTCCAGTCCAAATCTTCAGAGAAGCAGGATTTGACTTAGAGCTGATAGGAATTAAGAAAGCTCAAAGTGCAATTAGCCGTTGGAAGAAAACATATCAAACACATGGTAAGGAAGGCTTTTACGAGGAACGTCGTGGAAAAGAGAGTACTGGTCGTCCACGCCTTGAAAACTTATCCGCAGAAAAAAAACTTGAGAAAGCGGAAGCGCGTATTCAACTATTAGAGGCAGAACTTAATCTGTTAAAAAAGCTCGACGAAATGGAAAGGCAGGCGAAGAAGAATCGTTTTTAACACCAAAAGAGAAATACCAAGCCATCAATGAAACGATTCGTTTATATCAATTAAAAAATATGACTCGTCATCTTTGTCAGGTAGCGAATGTCAGTCCAAGCGGCTATTATAAGTGGCTTCAAAATAGGGAGAAACACGCTTTACGTGAAGAAGCTGATTATCAAGATTACATCTTATTAAAATCAATTTATGATCAAGCGAAAGGGAAAATTGGTTATCGTGGATTTTATATGGCACTGGTAGATGTGCTGGACACACCGATGAACCATAAAAAGATTCTTCGTCTGATGCGTAAGTTCAATTTATATGCAAAAGTACGTCGTGCGAATCCATATCGTCTGTTAGAAAAAGCAACAGAGGCGCATCGCCGTATACCGAACCATTTAAACCGTGCATTTAAGCAAGAGGAGCCAGGAAAAGTATTCTTAACAGATATTACGTATCTGCAATATAGAGGTGGTCAAAGGGCGTATTTATCATGCGTGAAAGATGTCGCAACACGAGAAATTGTAGCATATGAATTATCTACTACGTTAAAGATGTCCCTTGTCTATAAGACGCTTGAAAAGTTAAAAACACATCTAGACGGCAATCTCCATCC
>NZ_LDGC01000025.1:0-337916 GCF_015844675.1 Lysinibacillus sphaericus
CGTACAATGAATTCAGGTCTGGTCAACCGACTTCGTACGAAAGGGGATCCAAATGGATAATAAAAGTTTAGCACACACAACATGGAATTGTAAGTATCACATCGTCTTTGCGCCAAAATATAGAAGGCAGATAATTTATGGGCAAATCAAAGTAGATGTAGGTAGAATTCTTCGCCAGTTATGTGAAAGAAAAGGCGTAGAAATTATTGAAGCAACAGCATGTCCTGATCATATTCATATGTTGGTAAGTATTCCACCAAAATTAAGTGTTTCATCGTTTGTGGGTTATTTGAAAGGGAAAAGTAGTTTAATGATATTTGATCGACATGCGAACCTGAAATACAAATATGGAAACAGGAAGTTTTGGTGTCGTGGATATTATGTAGATACAGTAGGAAGAAACAGAAAAATCATTCAGGAATATATAAAAAATCAATTACAAGAGGATATTCTTGAGGATCAAATGACCATGAAAGAATTCATTGATCCATTTACAGGAGAAGAAATAAAAGCAAAAAAGCGAAGATAATAAAACCACTTTAGTGGTAGCGTGAAAACGGAGTGCGGTTGGCGGACCTTTCAGTATGTCTTTAGACGTGGGTCAGTACCCCAGCGTTTCACGCGTAGAGCAAACCACCAGTTAGACTGGTGGTTCTGATTATGTAAAAAATACGGGGGAACGTTCATTATCCAACCCGAGCAGTTTTGGTGCAAACCCGATCACTTCCACGGGCAACCCGAGCAGTTTTGGTGCAAACCTGATCACTTCCACGGGCAACCCGAGCAGCTTTGGTGCAAACCTGATCACTTCCACGGGCACCCCGAGTAGATTTGAGGCAACCCCGATCACTTCCATGGGCAACCCGAGCAGATTTGAGACTAACCTGATCACTTCTTCGGGCAACCCGATCAGATTTGAGACTAACCTGATCACTTCTTCGGGCAACCCGAGCAGTTTTGGTGCAAACCTGATCACTTCCACGGGCAACCCGATCAGATTTGAGACTAACCTGATCACTTCCACGGGCAACCCGAGCAGTTTTGGTGCAAACCTGATCACTTCCACGGGCAACCCGAGCAGATTTGAGGGAACCCCGATCACTTCCACGGGCAACCCGAGCAGATTTGAGGGAACCCCGATCACTTCCGCGGGCAACCCGAGCAGATTTGAGGCAACCCCGATCACTTCCGCGGGCAACCCGAGCAGATTTGAGGCAACCCCGATCACTTCCACGGGCAACCCGAGCAGATTTGAGGGAACCCCGATCACTTCCTCAGGCAACCCGATCAGATTTGAGGCAAACCCGATTACTTCCTAACGGCAACAGAACAAAAAAGCAACTAAACAGAACGGTCATGTACAAGGATCGTCTTTTATTGACGAATCGTCTCTTGTTTTGGCGATACATATAGCAGAGAATGCGTTACAATAAGGGTATAGTAGTTTTCGGAGGGATTTATAATGATGAAAAAAGAGTTTGCTGTCATTGGACTTGGACGTTTTGGAGGAAGTATTGTCCGCGAACTAATGAGTCAAGGGGCACAAGTTATGGCGATCGATCATTCCTCAGAGCGGGTGGACGAATTCGCTTCCATTGCCACACAGGCTGTTATCGCAGATTCGACGGATGAATCGGTATTAAATTCATTAGGTATTCGTAATTTTGAGCATGTGATTGTAGCAATTGGTGAAGATATTCAGGCTAGTATTTTGACGACTATTATTTTAAAAGAAATCGGTGTTCAGCAGATTACTGTAAAGGCTCAGAATGATTATCATGAAAAAGTTCTGCGTAAAATTGGTGCAGATTTTGTCGTGCATCCTGAGCGTGATATGGGGATCCGTATTGCTAATAATATGCTGTCTAATACAGTGCTTGATTATCTAGAGCTTTCGGATGAACATTCCATTATGGAGCTTAAGGCCAATGATGCGATTGCAGGCTATTCTATTATGGACTTAGATATTCGTGCAAAGTACGGGATTAATATTGTAGGTCTTAAGCGTGGTGCAGATATTATCGTATCTCCACAGGCGAGTGATAAAATTTTGCTAGGAGATATTATGCTTGTCATTGGGGCTGATGTAGATATTAACCGCTTTGTGAAAAAAGCATTGAATGGGTAATGAACATGAATAAACGAAGATTGAAACTAGTTATATTTGCTGCAATTATTTTGATTGGTGCTTTTACATTGCAGTCTCGCGAAAAAAATGAAAAAGAGGCTATTTCTCACATTTTAGATCATGCAGCAGAAATTGATGCAATCGAGCTATTTAAAGGAGAGCAATCTGTATTTAAAGCAACAGGTCAAGATGCAACAGCCTATATTGAAAACTATCCTCTAAGCCATGTTAAGAAATTAAGCAAAAAAGAACGAGCTATATTTGAAGAAAAACCTCTCTATCATATTGTCTACGAAATAAAAGGAGAGCCTTTATATGAGGTGGATATTTTAAAGGTCGCGATTAGCTCTGAGCTAAATGAGGAATTACAGCAGATGGTTTTTAATGTTGGAGATCAGCAATATTTGATCTATTGGGTAAATGAGAAAAAGGCACTTGAGCAATCAACAAATACGCAACGCTTGTTTGAACAATATGTTAAATAAAAGGGGTAGTGAAACAGCAACACGCTGTCGTCACTACCCTTTTTTAGAAACTATAAACTAACTATGGTTAACCTAGAACATAGTCGGCGTCTAGGCTAAAGCGCTACATCCTCGAGGTCGCTTCGATCCCTCGGGCAAAAGTGGTGGAGCGTTTACTTTTGCTTCGGGCTCTCCAGCGCTTTAGCGCATTTGTTCTTAAGACACAATAGTAGTTTTTCCTTGAAGTGCACGTTCTTGCATCTCTACATCAAACTCTTTTTCAGATTTCGATACGACTACACATGCTACACCGTTACCAATTAAATTTGTTACGGCGCGTGCTTCAGACATGAATCGGTCAACACCAATTAGTAGCGCGATCCCTTCGACTGGAATCATTGGGAAAGCAGCAAGTGTCGCTGCTAATGTAATAAAACCAGAACCTGTTACACCGGCAGCGCCTTTAGATGTAATCATTAAAATACCAAGTAGTGTAATGATTTGAATCCACGTTAAGTCCATTCCGTATGCTTGTGCAATAAATAATGCAGCCATCGAAAGGTAGATGGAAGTTCCATCAAGATTGAAGGAATAACCGGTCGGTACTACTAATCCAACAACTTGCTTAGAGCAACCAAAGTTCTCCAATTTACGCATCATAGATGGTAAGGCAGATTCAGATGATGAAGTACCAATTACTAAGAAAATTTCATCTTTAATATAAGCGATAAATTTAAATATATTAAAGCCGAAGAATTTTGCAATCGAGCCTAAAACAAAGACTACGAATAAGAACATAGTAATATAGACGGCAGCCATTAATAGACCTAAGTTGCTTAAAGATTTCAAACCAAAATTACCAATCGTATAGGCCATTGCACCAAAGGCACCGATTGGAGAAATTTTCATCACCATACTTACGATTTTGAAGAAAATTTCTGCCACTTGTTCAAAAAATGTAATGACCGGTTTTGCAGGTGCACCAATAGAAGCAGCAGCTAAACCGAATAATATTGCAGAGAATAACACAGGAAGTAATTGCCCTGCTGCAAGTGCACCTACAACGTTTTCAGGAATGATGCTAGAGATGAAAGCACCTAAACCTTGCTCACTTTCTGCAGCAGCAGTTGTAAATTTTGAGATATCAGCTTCTGAAGCACCTGATGTATCTAATCCAGTACCTGGGCTTACGATTAGTGCAACAGCAATCCCGATTGCTAAGGCAATGGTAGAGACAATTTCGAAATACAGTAGCGCCTTTCCTCCGATTTTTCCAACCTTTTTCATATCTCCCATACTACCGATTCCGATTACAACTGTTAAGAAGATAATAGGAGCGATTAACATTTTAATTAACTTAATGAATAAGTCTGCTAGGATTTTAAGGCTTGCACCAAACTCAGGGAAGATGGCTCCAACAATAACCCCCAAAATGATCGCAGCTATAACCTGAACAGTCAAATTTTTCAGTAATTTCATTTTATGCTACCTCTTTTCTGAATTTTCTCTTTGATATCGTTTTCACTAGAATTATCATAACGAATCCTTTAGAAAAAAAGAGATTTAGAAAATAAGAAACATATCGTTCATTAAGTACATTCATCCATATTTTCAATGAAACGTAGTGTTTTCAATGGCTCAATCTGTTATGATACTGTGTGGTTAATTTTACTTTGTTATAATACAATAATAATTAGTGATAGAAAATTTTGTTTTATACCAATTTTTCGTAATATTGTTCATTAAGTTCATGACTTTCTCCCATTTATGTCAACTAAAGTGTTGTCAAAAGATTTTTTTGAAGATAATCTTAAAAGCATATCATTTGAAGAAGTGAGATTGACTCATGACTTTTATAGTGCCCAATGCAGATTTGAAAAGGGGAGGAGTTCAAATGATGAAAATGCCTGTAAACGGCAAAATATTGTTAGTAACATTTTTAATCATTGCTTTCTCCTTTTTACTTGGTGGCATTTTTGTACTCGGTAACCTTTTAACGGAGCAAGAAAAGGAGTTTGGTCAGCGTGCTATGCTCGTTGCACGGACTGTATCAAATGTGCCAGAAATCAGTACACATTTGAAAGATGACAATATGAAAGAAGCGGCGAAAAATGTTAATAAAGTTGTAGATGGAATTCGTGTTGTTAATAAAGCAGAGTATATTGTTGTGATGAATAAGGATCGTATTAAACTATCGCACCCAGTCAGTAAAGAAATAGGGAAGCGCAGTGAATCACAGGATTTAAACGCTGCCTTTAGTGAGCATTATTATGTATCGAAGGCGCAAGGGGAAGCCGGTGTAATGATTCGAGCGTTTGTCCCAATCATTGATGAGAAAAAAGAACAAGTAGGCATTGTTATTGTAGGGTATTCACTGCCCACTTTTATAGAAATGCTGCAAAATTATGAGCATGAAATATTTATTACGATTCTAATATCGCTTGTTTTTAGTATTTGGGGGGCTTATACACTTGGCCGACATATTAAAAAGCAAATGTTTGGGCTTGAACCTCATGAGATTGCGAAGATGTATGTGGAACGAACAGAAACATTCAATGCTATGCATGAAGGCATTATAGCGGTCGATAAAGAAATGAATATTACAATTTTTAATGAAAAAGCAGCTGATATATTAGGTGTTACTAGAAAGATAGAGGATTGTATTGGGGAAAATATTTATGATGTTTTGCCTGATACACGATTGCCTGAAATTGTTGAAACAGCAAATCCTGTATACAATCAAGAGCTCTATATTAATCATCATAGTATTTTGAGTAATCGTGTCCCGATTATTGTAAATGGTGAGTTAGTCGGAGCAGTTGCTATGTTTAAAGATTTAACTGCGGTGAAAAAGCTTGCAGAAGAGGTGACGGGGGTTAAAGCTTTTGTTCAAGCACTCCGTGTACAAACACATGAGCATAAAAATAAGCTTCATACGATTGCAGGACTTCTGCAATTGGGACATACAAAGCAAGCGCTTGAATACGTGACAGCTACTACCGAAAATGAAGCCTCTTTAACGAAGTTTTTAAATGAACGCTTTCATAATGAAAATATTTCAGGATTATTGCTAAGTAAAGTTAGCTATGGCAAGGAATTAGGCATACAAGTAGAAATCGATCGAAAAAGTCATTTTAAACGCTTTCCACCATTATTGGATCACCATGATTTTGTTGTCTTATTAGGTAATTTAATTGAAAATGCCTTTGAAGCGCTAAATGTACTTTCAAAAGATGATAAATATGTTGCGATTTCTGTAGATGAGCATGACGGTGTTTTAGCAATTGCTGTTTCTGATAATGGAATTGGAATGTCTGAAGAGGTGCAAGCTCGTATGTTTGAAAATGGATTTTCTACAAAGGCAAACGAGAATCGTGGTATTGGCTTGCATCTAATACATGAAATTGTAAGAAAAGGTAATGGTGAAATTGAAGTAGTGAGTGAATTTATGAAAGGGACAAGTTTCTTAATCTTATTGGAGTTGGGAGAAGAGTAGATGGATGTAATAAACGTGTTATTAATTGAGGACGATCCGATGGTACGAGAAGTGAATAGGCAATTTATAGAGCAAATCAAAGGGTTCTCGTTAATAGGCTACGCTAGTAATGGGATAGAAGGGATTGAGAGGATTAAACAATTAAATCCCGACCTAGTCTTTATGGATATTTTTATGCCCGAGCAGGATGGCATCATTACGCTAGGGAAAATTCGAGAAGAACATCTTCCCATTGATGTTATTGCTGTAACTGCTGCGAATGATATGCCTACTGTGCAGCGAATTTTACATTTAGGCGTCTATGATTATATTATGAAACCTTTTACGTTTGAACGAATTGAACAAACTTTAAAGAATTATCAAACATATAAAAAGAAAATAAGCGGTATGGAAGATCTAACACAGCATGATGTGGATCATCTAATGCAGCAACGTATCCCTGAACAAGTAGCTATTCCACCAATCACTGAGACAATTGTAATAGAAGAACTACCAAAGGGTTTTAACCGGGCGACATTAGGAAAAGTGCTTGCCTATATTCAAGAAAGTAACGAAGCGGTCTCAGCGGAGGAAGTGTCTACATATATTGGAACGGCGCGCGTAACGGCTCGACGTTACTTAGACTTTTTAGAAAAACAAAATTTATTAAAAGTAGATATACAATATGGAAGTGTTGGACGCCCTATCCATCGGTATTATATTTAACGTCTATCAGCGAGTGTCCAAACACCTGCAGAAATAGAGGAACTTAGGCTAAGAACTTCTCATCCTGTGAAGACGCTATCACAAGACGTTATGCTTTTAACCTTCGTTCCTCTATTGCTGATCCTCAAAGTGTTGCCTAGTCGGAAGGCGTTTTAACAATTATCATCCATATTTTAGTTATTAGACATTGATTTTCCATTAACGCTTTGTAATAATAAAGAAAATTTGGTTTTATAATTACCTGAATTTTTCGAAAGAACGAAAAGCGTTATGAATTACTGTTGGCTGATGACCATCCAGATAGTTTGTTACATAAGAAGTTAAATGGATTTCAAGAAAGACAACCAAATGCACATGTTGAGATTTATTGCTAATAGCTATCATTTTTTGTCCCTTACCAATCCTAGTGAGGTAGCTGAGTGGATTAGAAAGGAAATCTTCCATTAATTTATTCAAACTTTTTCAAAGCCATAAACTGCTTAAAGTAATTGCACTATAATTAATAATAAAAATTTGAAACTTATTAGAGGAGGGAGCAGTTTGCGTATTCCGAATAAATTAATAGTAGGTGATGAGATACGTGTTATCGCACCTAGTCGTAGTGCGGCAATCATCACAGCAGAAAGTGCTGAACAAACAAAGAAAATGCTTGAAGATTTAGGCTTTCGTGTATCTTTTGGCCGACATATTTTTGAATGTGATCTACAACATTCATCGTCAATTGAGCATCGAGTTTCAGACATTCATGATGCTTTTCGTGATGAAAATGTAAAGGCTATATTAACAGTTATTGGTGGTTTTAACTGTAATGAAGTATTACCCTATTTGGATTATGACATGATAGCAAATAACCCAAAAATCCTTTGTGGCTTCAGTGATATCACAGCTTTAGCGACAGCTATTACAAAAAAATGTGGATTTGTTACGTATTCGGGCCCCCATTTTTCTAGCTTTAAAATGGAAAAGGCACAAGACTATCAGCTATCCTATTTTCAAAAATGTTTAATAGAAAATAAACCATATACGATTAATGCATCCAGAGTTTGGAGTGATGATGCATGGTATTTAGATCAGCGTAATCGTCATTTTGAAGCAGCTAGCTGGAAGGTGTATTCTGACGGAGAAGCAAGTGGACAATTATATGGTGGGAATTTATGTACGTTAAATTTACTCCAAGGGACAGCGTATATGCCTGAGCTATCGAATAGTATTTTATTTTTAGAGGATGATGAAATAGTTAATCCAGAAATATTTGCCCGCGATTTCACCTCATTATTGCAAGCTACTAGCAATATTAAAGGTATAGCGATAGGGCGTTTTCAAAGAGCTTCTAATATGACAGCGGAGCAGCTGCATTTTATTTTAGATAAGCATCCGAATTTGAAAAGAATTCCAGTTATCTATGATGTGGATTTTGGACATACACAGCCGATCTTTACGTTTCCTATCGGTGGTGAAATTCAAATGAATACGAAAGATTTGACGATATATGTCACTAAATTCTAATAGATAAAGAAGGGAGTACGATCAAGATGTTAGTAAGAGAGGCAATAGGTAAAGATGCTGAACAGGTAATAGCTGTCATAAAAAATGCGGAAGAGTCTAATTTTATGTTATTTAGGCCAGGCGAACGAAAATTAGAGACTGAACAGTTTACTAAATTTATCGAGAATATGAGCAATAACAGCCATTCAGCTTTATTTATAGCAGAAATTGAAAAGACGGTTGTTGGTTATTTAATCGTTCAAGGTAATCATATGCCAACTAGTGTTTCACATCGAGCCTATATAGTCGTAGGCATCCATAGTGAATATAGAGGGCAGAAAATTGGAACTGCATTATTTAGTCAACTCGAAGATTGGGCAAAAGAAAAGGGTATGCATCGCCTGGAACTAACAGTAATGGCAAATAACACGGCAGGCATAGCTTTATATAAAAAAATGGGGTTTGAAATTGAGGGGACTAAAAGACATTCTTTATATGTTGATGGGGAATATATGGATGAATATTACATGTCAAAAATATTGTAACTTTAAGAAAGCCCTACTGGATTCAGTAAGGCTCTTCTTTTAAAAATAATTATCATCCGTAATAGCATACATTTTAATATTTTGGTGAAGTCCTTTAACAAACATACTTTTTCGTAATATACCTTCGAAAAGCATACCCGATTTTTCCATTACTTTTTGGGAACCGATATTGTCCTCAAAACAGCGGGCTTGTATTCGAATCATTTTTAATTCGTTAAATCCGTAGTCTATTAATTTTTTTACTGCTTCGGTCGTAATCCCTTTATTCCAATAATCTTCAGAAATAACGTAGCCAATCTCCGCACATTTATGTTGGTCATTAACAGAAACAAAGTCGATAGTGCCGATTAATTTCTGCTCGTATTCAATGCCCCATAATAGATGATTACCTTGTTTATACCCATTTAAAACTAATTCAACAAACACTTTTGTTTCGTCTAAACTCTTATGAGGATCCCATGTAACATAGCGTGCAACGTTTTCGCTGGACGTATAATTAAACATTGCCTCTAAATCATTTAATGAAATCGGTCTTAATGTTAATCTTGCAGTTTTTAAAGCAGGTGGTGCTTGTATAAAAATATTATCGCTCACGAAACTCCCCCTTAAAAGCATGTTAGTGTATTTAATTATAACAAGATTTGTAAATTCTTGTTGAGCTTTTTATTAGAGATAGATAGGGAATGACATTTTGTTAAAACGTATGTCATGTTGATTATTTTTAATTTTTATAGCTCTTTAGCATAACGTGGGGTTGATTTCCGTTACGGCTGGGCGCTTTCCTGGGGGCGTCCGATGAGCCGCTTCGCTGCGCTGCAGGGTCTCATCTGTGACGCTGATCCCCGAGGAGTCGCCCAGCCTCCACTCCAATCAACATAATGTAGTTTGTATAAAAGCGATAGTGTTTCTTCAAAATATAGAAAAAAGGGCCCCCTTTAAAGGAGAGCCCATTTTTACATGTATTTATTAATTATCTTCAGTGTCTTTTCGGTTTTTCTTTAACATTTTAGATAGCATTTCATACACGATTGGTACAACTACTAATGTTAATAATGTTGAAGATAGTAAACCACCAATTACGGTAATCGCCAGGTCTTTTGAAATTAGACCACTACCACCATTACCAAGTGCCATTGGAATCATCGCACCGATTGTTGCGATGGCAGTCATTAGGATTGGACGTAAACGAGTTGCACCGGCCTCTATAATGGCCTCACGCATAGCAAGTCCGTCACGTTCCATATGAATAATACGGTCTACTAATACGATGGCGTTTGTTACAACGATACCTATTAGCATTAATAGTCCCATCATAACAGAAACAGAAATAGTTTGATTTGTGACGTACAGGCCGACAAATGCACCAATTACTGCGAATGGTAGTGAGAACAGAATAGCGAATGGTGCTAAACCTTCACCGAATGTTACTACTAGGATGAAGTAAACAATCGCGATCGCAGCTAACATTGCGATTCCCAACTGTGTGAATGTTTCTTGCATATCTGCAGCAACACCTGCAACGCCAGTCGTTACACCTTTAGGTAAATCTAATTTATCGATTTCTTTATCAGCAGCTGTAGTTGCTTTTGAAATATCGTCACCGATAATCGTACCAGAAACTGTTGCGAAATATTCACCTTTTGAGCGAGATAATGAGTTTAATGTAGTACCTTCTTCTACTTTTACTAACTCACCGATAGTCATTGTTGTGCCTAAAGCTGTTTGGATTTTAGTTGCCAATACATCATCAAGAGATTGGGTAGTTTCATGTTGTACAATAACATCAATATCTTCACCATTATGTTGAACTTTAGTTAAAACTTCTGGTGCTGTATTTTTATTTAAAGCCATTACAATTTGAGCAGTAGTTAAACCGTATTGTAGAACATTCTTTTGATCTACTTTTAAGGTATTTTCAACAAATGGATCTTCATTATCAGACTTGATTTCTTCTAATCCATCAACTTCTTTTAATGCACCTTCCACTTGTTTCACGGCTTTACGAAGCTTATCTAGATTTTCACTATATAATGTGTAACTTACTTCATTTGAAGATCCCGACGTTGATGAGAAGTTTTGAGATTTCCATTCTCCGGATTGACCGATGTTCGTTATATAGTCTGCTACTTCTTCACGTGCTTCAGGGAAGTTCTCCATATCTGGATCGAAGATGAGGTACATTAAGGCACCACCAGCGCCGCCACCCATCATCATTGCCGAAGGATCAATTTGTTTAGGGTCATTGATAGAAACTTGCAAAATATCTACGTCTTTGCGTTTCATTAATTCTTTTTCTACTTTTGCAACGTTTGCTTCTGTATCTTTCATTAGCTCGCCTGTAGCAGGAGTGTAAGTTAAGTACATAACCTTTTCTTCTTGAGAGCCCATGAAGCTGAAGCCGATAAGTGGTGTTAAAGCAAGAGAACCGACAAGCAGTACGATTGCTAAAACTGATGTAATGATTTTATGATTTAATGCTTTTGTTAGTACACCTTTATACCAAAGAGCTAGTTTACCAACTTCTTTATGTTGACTTTCTTTTTTCTCACCGTAGATTTTTTTGCGGAATAGGAAGTGAGATAAAGCTGGAACGATTGTAACCGCTACTATTAATGAAGCACCTAGCGCAAATGACATTGTTAACGCAAACGGGATGAATAATTCACCAACCATACCGCCTACAAACATTAGTGGGGCGAATACTGCCACAGTTACTAATGTAGAAGAAAGGATTGGTTTGAACATTTCAATTGTCGCTTCACGAATAAGAGCACGACCTGATAATTTTTCATCTTTTAAATGGAGTCGTCGATAAATGTTTTCAACAACTACAATAGAGTCATCGATTACACGACCAATCGCCACGGTAATCGCACCGAGAGTCATAATGTTTAATGTGATATCCATCCAGTTTAATAGTAGTAATGCCATGAACACTGAAACTGGAATAGAAATAATCGAAATAATTGTTGATTTGAAATCACGTAAAAATAGTAAAATAATTAATACAGCAATGGCACCGCCGAATACAGCTTTTTCAATCATTGTGTAGATTGAATCTTCAATCGGTTTACCTTGGTCGAGTGAAATATCCACTTTTAAGCCGTCTAATGATTTTTCTTCGTCTTTCATTAAATCTTTCACTGCATTTACGACTTTTACCGTATTTGCATCTTGAGCTTTAACGATTTGAATCGCAATCGCATCTTTGCCATTTGTACGTGATACAGATTGTACTTTACCTTGGACTTCAATCGTTGCGATATCGCCTAAGCGAACGAATGGAGAAGGATTTGTAGCTGAAGGTGTGACTGGAATCAATAATTCTTTTAACTGATCGATAGATTGTACTTTACTATCTACTGATACTGCCTGTTCGCCAGTAGTGAATTGATATAAACCAAGTGATAGTGACATATCACTTGCTTGAATCATTTGCTTGACAGAATCCTCTGTTAAGCCGAGAGCAGCCATTTTCGCTTGATCATATTTAAATGATACTTCATTAATGTGCTGACCATTGATTGTTGCTGAAGCAACGCCTTCAATTTTTTCGATTTTAGGAAGTAGAATGTCTTCTACTGTTGATGTTAATTCAACAATATCTTCCTTAGAGCTACTAACTGATAAAGCGACAACGGGCATCATATTCATGCTAATTGCTGTTACTATCGGCTTTTGAGCTCCTTCAGGTAATTTGACCGTTTCTAAAGCGGACTCTAATTCGCGTTTTTTCTCATCCATATCAATTCCGTAGTCGTATTCAACTGAAACTTGAGCTACGTTTGAAGAGGAATCTGAGGAAAAAGCCTTTATGCCTTCTAAGCGTTCTATTGATTTTTCAATTGGAATAGAAAGCTCGTTCATAACTTGTTCAGGTGTTGCACCAGGATAAACACCCATTACAATTAAATATGGTATAGAAATATCAGGCATGGATTCCATTTTCATTTTTGTACCTGAATAAATACCAGAGACAGTGATGATAATTGTTAATAACCACACTGCCAACTTGTTTTTCAATACGAAATTAACTAAACCTTTCACCTTTACACCTACCCTTTATTGACTAACTTAATACATTTATTTATACTAATGACTAATTGGTCATTTGTCAATGAATTACATTAGGAGAGAATTAAAAGTATGTTAAAAAAGCAACTTATTATGGAAAAAGCGTTGGAACTATTCTCAGAACAAGGCTTTGAAGCTACATCTGTACAGCAAATTACAGAGCGATGTGGAATTTCGAAAGGTGCATTTTATTTATCTTTCAAAACAAAAGACGAGCTTATAATTTCCATGGTAGAGAACCATCTACAACGGTTTGTTACAGATGTTGACCAAGTAGTCAGAAGTTCGCTTAGTAAAGATATCAAATTAGTCGAGTTTTATAAAAGTATTTTTCAAGCATTTAAAAACCATGCTGCACCTGCCCGTGTGTTTTTTAATGAGAAAGTACTTCTTTCAAAAAAAGAGTTGTTTCAGAAGATTATTGCCTATGATGTCGAAATGTCTAAGTCGATTATCTATATGCTGGAGCAGTTATATCAAGATGAACTCCACGAGACTAAATATGATGTCATGTATTGTATTAAAGGGTTTATGAAAAGTTATTCAGAACTTTTTATTTTTTCCGATATACCACTCGATTTAGATCAATTGGCTAGATCTCTAGCTGAAAAGACGGAAATAATTGCAAAGCATACGACGATTCCGTTTATAACCGAAGAGCTTATTCAATTAACAGCGGAACCTTGTAATGAAAAAGTTTCACAGGAATCTTTACTAGAATTAATTGAACAACATCTAGATGGCTTAGAAGAGTCTATAGAACGCGAGTCTTTTGAGTTATTAAAAGTTCAAGTCGAAAATACAACCTATAGTAAACCGATTTTAAAAGGTTTGATTGAAAATATACGCTTGCATCCAGACCATAGATGGGTTGCTTATGCAATAGCTAAATACTTTAATATTTAGGCATGGAACAGGATTGCTCACTCTCAAGGGTGAACAATCCTATTTTATTGACATTAAAGAATGGTCGTACGAAAAATTGAAGTGTTAGTGGTGTTTATGTAATAGTCTAGGGAGTAAAATTGAGTTGTTATTACTATATACGAAACAAATAACGAAGAGGTTTCATAAAAATGGAATTAAAAAAACTACGCAAATTTGCGTAGTTTTTTGTAATGAGGTTAAACCTCCATAATAATTGGTAAAATCATAGGTCGACGTTTTGTTTTTTCAAATAAATATGGTCCTAATACGTCTGTAATTTCATTTTTTAGCTCAGTCCATTGAGGAGTTTTGCCTTGAATTGTTTCGTTCAGGTGACGATTTAGCATTTTTTGTGCTTCATTAATCATCGTACCTGACTCGCGCATGTAAACAAAGCCTCGTGAAATAATGTCTGGGCCAGAAACGATTTTTTGATTTTCCATATCCACACTTACAACAACGATTACTAAACCTTCTTCTGAAAGAATGCGTCGATCACGTAAGACGATATTGCCGATATCTCCAATACCATTGCCATCAATATAAACGTCTCCTGAAGGGATACGACCTGCTACATGTGCTTCGTTGGCACTTAATGCTAGCACGTCACCATTCTCCATAACGAATGTATTTTCAAGTGGAACATCACAATCTTCTGCTAGATGAGTATGCATTTTCAACATACGGAATTCACCGTGAATCGGCATAAAGAATTTAGGTTTCATTAAGCGTAGCATTAGTTTTTGTTCTTCCTGAGAACCGTGACCAGACGTATGGATATTATTGAGTGCACCATGAATTACTTCTGCACCTGCACGGAAAAGTAAGTTGATAATTTTGTTTACACTTACTGTGTTTCCTGGTACTGGCGAAGAAGAGAAGATAACTGTGTCACCAGGCTGAATTTGAATTTGACGATGTGTACCATTTGCAATACGAGAAAGGGCCGCCATCGGTTCACCTTGAGAGCCTGTACATAATATCATTACTTCATTGGCAGGAAGACGATTAATGCTTTGGGCATCAATAAATGTATCCTTTGGTGCATTAATATAGCCTAGTTCACGACCGATTGTAATGGCATTATCCATCGAACGTCCGAAGACAGCAATTTTTCTTCCGTATTTTATAGCAGCATCTGTTGCTTGTTGTAAACGGTGAATGTTGGATGCAAAAGTTGCGAAAATGATACGACTATCAACCTTACGGAAAATTTCATCGATACTTTTTCCAACTGTACGCTCTGACATTGTGAAGTTCGGCTTTTCTGCGTTTGTACTATCTGAAAGTAAGCATAGTACTCCGTCACGTCCGATTTCAGCCATTTTTGTTAAGTTGGCTGGCTCGCCTACAGGTGTAAAGTCAAATTTAAAGTCACCTGTATGCACGATGTTACCGGGTGGTGTTTTTACAACAACCCCGTAAGCATCTGGAATACTATGTGTTGTTCTAAAGAAGCTGACAGATGTTTTTCTGAACTTAATAACATCTTCTTCTTTAATTTCGATTAGCTTTGTTGTACGTAGCAAGCCATGCTCATCTAACTTATTGCGTAATAAGCCAAGTGCAAGCTTACCACCGTAGACAGGGACATTTACTTGACGTAATAAGTAGGGAATACCACCAATATGGTCTTCATGTCCATGGGTAATGAATAATCCTTTGATCTTGTCGACGTTGCGTACTAAATACGTATAGTCCGGAATAACATAGTCAATACCGAGTAAGTCGTCTTCTGGGAATTTAATGCCGGCATCAATTAAAATGATTTCATCTTGAAATTGAACGCCGTAAGTGTTTTTGCCGATTTCGCCCAGTCCGCCGAGCGCGAAAACAGCTGCTTGGTCATTTTTAACAAACTTCATGTTTGTTAAATTTCTTCCAAGACGAAGTTCGGACTTGCTTGTTCGTAAGCTAAATAGTTACCTTCAAGCAATTGAATGAACTCGATGTTGTAGTTTCGGTCTTTTAGCTTTTCACGTACTTCGCGGTCTGAAGCAGCTTCAAGGTATAGACTTTTAGTATTTTCGCGAACTGGAATTTCATTTGCTTTTTCTTGATAATAAACTTTGTAAATCATAGTTTGCTCTCCTTTTATTGCGTACAATTTTTTGCAGCTTTGACTAATACCACGCACGTACTACAAGAAAAACAACGAATTTCTAGTATGCTAATGGCGAAATTAGGCGTTTGAAGTTCTTGTATCTCAGTGCTTTAATCCAGACGTAATTACAACAAGTTGCAATTGAATAAAGCAATGAGACAGTGGTTGCACATAGCCAAATAAATGCATTTCCTTTATATTATCACGCAGTTACTCTAAAATAAAGAAAAGCCCTCCAAATAATGAAGGGCAAATGTTAGGCAATTGATTTTTTTCCGAGTACGCCGCGAAGTTGCTTCAACAATTTACGTTTGAGTTTCTTCAGCATGGCACATCACTCCTTAGGATCATTATAATGAAAAATCATACCTCTGTAAAGTTGTTGGCCTTTGCAGAATAATACATAATGAAGGGGACTATAAGATGAAGAAAATATTATTTTTTGATGTAGATGGTACGCTTTATAATAGTGAGAAAATATTACCTGCTTCTGCGAAAGAAGCGCTTTTTGAGGCTCGTCGAAATGGCTATGAGCTAGCGATTGCGACTGGCCGGGCGCCTTTTATGATTCAAACTTTACTAGAAGAGTTGGATATTAATACGTATGTGACATTTAATGGGCAATATGTTGTTTATCGTGGTGAGGTTGTCTATACAAATGGTGTTGAGAAAGACGAGCTAGCCAAAATCATTGCCTTTGGTGAAGCACGGAACGAACCTGTAGTATTTTTAGATGACAAGCAAATGATCGCATCTGTTGAAAATAACGATATGGTGGCAGAAAGCTTAAATACTTTAAAATACCAGTATCCAAATTTAGACTCAACTTATTATATGCAGAACGATGTATATCAAACACTTATTTTTATGGAAGAAAAAGATGAACATTTATATCGTGAAGCATTTCCTAACGTGCAGTTTGTACGCTGGCATCGCTACTCTTGTGATATTTTACCAAAGGGAGGCTCGAAGGCTGCTGGTATTGAAAAGGTTCTTGAGAAAATGGGGCTGACACTAAATGATGCCATTGCTTTTGGAGATGGTATGAATGATATAGAAATGCTACAGGCTGTTGGGACAGGTGTGGCGATGGGGAATGGGCATGAGAGAGTAAAGGCTGTTGCTACCCACGTTGCAGAGCATGTAGATAAGGATGGCCTTGCTAAAATCATGCGCCAATTAAATATCATCTAAAGCAATTAAAGAGAAGCAACTAGTTGAAGGTATTAACTACAACTAGTTGCTTTTGTGTTTCGTGAAATTCATTCGGTATTTATGTTTGCGCTTACTATTTTTAACTGTACACCTTTATCCGTGAAATGATTGATTGTTTCCTTAGAGAGTCCATAATCTGTAATAATCATATTTACCGCATCTGCTGGACAAACTTGAATAGCGACATCTTTGTCAAATTTTGAAGAGTCAGCTGCTACATACACAGTTTGGGAAATGTTAATAATTTGTTTCCGGGTGATAGCCTCTTCTAAATTGAAATCTGAAATTCCTTTTTCAATCGACACCCCACTAGCACAAATAAAAGCTTTATTAATATTTAGATGATCGAAGCGGAAAAGGAAATCATTAGACGTTACAGATTTTTCAGAATGACGAACTTTACCGCCGATAATGATCACTTCGATAGTGGAGCCAATTAAATCAAAGGCTACGGGAAGTGAGTTTGTAATAACGGTTAACTTTTCTTTTTCTAATAAAAAAGGTGTCATTTGATATGTGGTCGTTCCACTATCTAAAAAAATACACTCCCCATCTTGTACTAAAGAAGCGCAAGCTTTTGCGATCGCGATCTTTTCTGGTAGCTGTTCATGAAATCGGTTATCCATCAATCCTTCAGCAGGTTCAATATATTTAACACCGCCATAAAACTTCTCCATTTTCTTATCTTGCACAAGCTGATGAATATCACGACGTATTGTTTCCATTGATACATTAAACTCTTTTGTAAGTGTTACTAATTTTACTACCTTATGTTTTCGGACAAATTGCAAAATATGCTGTTGCCTTTCTATTGTAAACATTGCACATCACCTCTACTAAATGATAATCAAAATGATCGTAACTTTGTCAACAATTGGTCTATATTTACTCAATATTTACACAAATCTACAATTCCCTTTACAAATTATCCCTATACTGAGGTTAAGAACTAAAGAGAGGTGACCAATTTGTTAGAACTAAAAAATATCTCGAAAAACTATAAAAATAAAAAAGTTTTAATGAATATAAATTTAAACATTCAATCGGGTGAAATAGTTTCGTTACTTGGACCGAGTGGTTGTGGGAAAACAACTTTACTCAATATTATTCTAGGTCTTACTCAACAAACGAATGGACAGCTTTTTTACAACGGACAAGATATCTCGAAACAATCTATGCAAGATCGAGGCTTTAATATTGTTTTTCAGGACTTTGCGTTGTTTCCGCATTTAAATGCTTATGACAACATCGTCTATGGTTTGAAAAATAAAAAAGAAGGAATGTCAAAAAAAGAGGTTCAGGAATATATAGACTTTTTAGAACTGACCCCACATTTACATAAAAAGATTCATGAGTTATCAGGTGGGCAAAAACAACGTGTCTCTATAGCTAGAACACTTGTGATGCAGCCTAAGATTTTATTGTTGGATGAACCGTTAAGTGCGCTTGATGGCGTGATAAAGGAATCGATTAAGGAACGTATTCAATCCATTGCTCGCCAATTTAATTTAACGACTATCATTGTCACGCACGATCCAGAGGAAGCTCTCACACTATCGGATAAAGTGCTAATTATTAATGAGGGAACTGTTTCGCAATTTGGAACGCCGCAAGAAATAGTAAATACACCAGAAAACCAATTTGTTGAAGATTTTATATTAAGACAGCTTCATATAAAACGTCATAACATTTATCAGCTATTTGGAGAATCGTATGCTTAAAACAAATAAAATAATGAAATTGATTTTTCTTCCGATTATTTTCTTTTTTGTATTCTTTTTAATTGTTCCGTTACTGTATATGTTTTGGCAGTCTTTAAAAAAGGGGAAGGCCATCACTATTCAAAACTATGTCGAAACATTGCAAAATGTGGAGATTCGAGATGCGTTTTTCAATAGTTTTCAAGTCTCTTTAATAGCAGCTTTGATCACGACGCTTTTAGCTTTTTTATTGGCCTATGCTGTTCATTTTACAACGATGAACCGTTTTACGAAAAAGCTTGTCCAAGTGGGTATTACATTACCAATGCTATTACCAACTATAACATATGGCTTTGTACTGATTTATACCTTTGGCAATCAAGGGATTATTACGAAGATACTTGGCCAGCCCTTGTTTACGGTCTATGGATTTAACGGTTTATTAATTGGTTATGTGCTGTATACATTGCCTGTTGCCTTTATATTAATGCAAAATTCTATGCAATATATTGATAAAAGGTTTCTACTAGTTTCCATGCTGATGCATGATCGTCCATACCGAAGATTCTATCATACAGTATTTCGTCCGATGCTAGGGACGGTTGGTGGGGCATTCATACTATCGTTTGTGTTAAGTTTTACAGATTTCGGGATACCTGCGTCAGTTGGTGGTAGCTACAAAGTTATTGCTACTGAGCTATATCAAGCAATGCTTGGCTCCATTGTGCATTTCGAGAGAGGTGCGGTGATTTCGATTTTAATGTTAGTGCCTGCGGTGCTTGGAGTTGTTATGTTAACGATTTTGGAACGGTTTAATTTTCACTATAAGCAAGTTTCTAAAAGTGACCTCGTTGTCCATCGTTTCCGTGATTTAATGTTTACTGTTTTCTCGATTGCTTGTGTAGGCGCAGTATTAATCATGTTTTCAACAATATTTATAGTACCTTTTACGAAAGGTTATCCATATGATTTCAGCTTTACATTTGAGCATGTGAAAAACGTACTAGCTGAACAGGGCTTGAAGCAAGTCTATATGAACTCGCTAATAGTGGCTGTTTTGACAGCTGTTTTAGGTGTGGCTGTAGCGTTTGTGTCCGCTCTGTTAAATGTACGAACACCGCTTAGAGGAAAGAAAAGCATAGATTTTGTTTCAATGGTTACGAATACTGTGCCAGGCATGGTACTTGGTCTTTCTTACTTGTTTTTCTTTAATGGGAGTTCCTTAAAAGGAACATTCCTCATCATTATTGCGTGTAATGTCGTTCACTTCTTTACAACACCATATTTAATGGCGAAAAATTCATTGCAAAAAATGGATCCGACATGGGAAGTGACAGCAGAGCTATTAAAAGATTCATGGTTGAAAACGGTTATTCGCGTTATTTTACCGAATATTAGACCTACGATTTATCAAATGTTTAGCTATTATTTTTTAAACGCTATGGTGACTGTTAGCGGGGTAATTTTCCTTGTTAGCACGAAAACGATGCTAGTATCGACACGTATAAAAGAACTTCAACATTTCGCAAAGTATACAGACATTTTTGTTCTATCGATTTTTATTTTATGTACAAACCTCATTGTGAAATTAGGTTGTGACTATATAGCAACACCTAAAGAAAAAACAAAGGAGCATAAAGATGAAAAAATCAACAATAATGATGTTAGGTACAGTTAGCTCAGCAATTGTTTTGGCTGCATGTGGAGGAGCGGAAGCGGGTTCAAACGATCAAGTTATTATTTATTCAAATGCGGATGATGAAGCAATTGACGTTATGGAAGCAACATTAGATAACAAGGGGTATAAAGGTAAATATTTAATCCAATCATTCGGAACGTCTGAACTGGGCGGGAAAATAATGGCGGAGGGGAAAGACATTGAGGCGGATGTCGTAACAACTGCTTCTTATTTTATAGAAAGTGCGCAAAAATCCAAATCCATGTTTGTAGATCTACCTTCTGATTTAAAGCCTTTAGATGATAGTTCTACATTTGCATTACCGATTTTGGGGAATATCGGCTCGATTTTTATTAATACGGATTTATTAAAACAACAAGATTTGCCAGTTCCAACATCTATAAAGGATTTAACAAACCCTGCCTATAAAGATTTATTGTCATTTCCTAATATTCTAGACTCGTCAACAGGTTGGTTGTTAGTGCAGGCCATTATTAATGAGTATGGAGAAAAAGAGGGTAAAGAAGTAGTAGCTGATTTAATCAAAAATGCTGGACCGCATATCGAAAGCTCGGGCTCTGGGCCTATTAAAAAAGTAAAAACGGGCGAGGTAGCTGTAGGGTTTGGTCTACGTATTCAAGCTATTGATGCTAAAAAAGAAGGGCTACCGATTGATTATATCGATCCAATAGAAGGTAACTTTACATTAACAGAATCAGTGGCTGTAGTAGATAAAGAGGGGGATGAAGCGTTAGCGCGTGAAATAGCCAAAGTAATCGCAACGGAGGCCCGCCCTGATTTATTGAAGCAATATCCTGTAGCTCTTTATGAAGGTGAGCAAGTAAATGAAGAGTATGTGCCTAAACATTTAAAGAAATGGGATACGACATTAACGGTAGACCTATTGGAAAAACATCAAGCTTTCTTTAAAGAAGCGCAAAAATAAGGAGATATTATTTTTATGAACAACTATAAATTGTTAACGCCAGGACCTTTAACGACAACTGCAGCAGTAAAACAAGAGATGTTAAAAGATCGTTGCACATGGGATGATGATTATAAAAGTGTCACACAAACAATACGTAAACAGCTTATAGAGTTAGCACAAGTGACAGAAACAGACTATACAACTGTTCTTATGCAGGGGAGTGGTAGTTTTGTTGTAGAATCTGTGTTAACAACTGCTGTTGGAGAGAAAGATAAAGTACTTATTATCACAAATGGTGCTTATGGTGAACGTATTGTTGAAATGGCAAAAGTGCTTAAACTACAGCACGCGGTCTATAGTGTTCCTTATAATGAACAGCCGTCACCACTCGAAGTGAAAGCGCTGTTGGAAAGTGATTCAACAATAACACATGTTGCTGTTGTACATTGTGAGACGACAACGGGCATTTTAAATCCTATTCATGAAATAGGAGGCGTTGTTAAAGAGTTGGATAAAACGTTTATCGTTGATGCGATGAGTAGCTTCGGTGGCGTACCAATGGATTTAAAAGCATTAGGGATTGATTATTTAATTAGTAGTGCTAATAAATGTATCCAAGGAGTACCTGGATTTGGGTTTGTTATCGCAAAGATTGAGGAATTAGAAAAGTGTAAAGGGCAAGCTAGAAGTGTTGCATTAGATTTATATAATCAGTGGGAAGTGATGAAACTAGATGGAAAATGGCGTTTTACATCTCCGACACATGTAGTAGCAGCTTTTGCGAAGGCATTAGAGGAGCTTGTGGAAGAAGGTGGAATACGTGCTCGTTACGAACGATATGCGAATAATAATCGTATACTTCGTACTCAATTGCAAGCACTTGGTTTTAACGCTTATATTTCAGAGGGGTTACAATCACCTATTATTACGACATTTTTATTTCCTTATGAAGGATTCTCCTTCGATCATTTCTATAATGCGATGAAAAAAGCAGGATTTGTCATTTATCCGGGGAAACTAACAGATGTGGATACATTCCGAATTGGCAATATTGGAGATATTCATGAAGATGATATGAAGACATTGTGTAAGGTAATCGAAAATTATATGGTGGTGATAAAAAAATGAAGATTAAAGCGATTATTTTAGATTGGGCAGGTACAACTGTTGATTTTGGTTGCTTTGCTCCTGTGAATGTTTTTCTTACAGTTTTTGAAGATGTGGGCATCAAGGTTACGCTAGAGGAAGCACGTAAACCGATGGGCATGTTAAAAATAGATCATATTCGTACAATGCTTGAAATGCCAAGAATTTGTGAAGCATGGAACGAAAAGTATGGACGAAATTTTACGGAAGAGGATGTCCACGCTTTATATATGCAATTTGAATCAAAGTTAATGGAATCTTTAGCGACTTACACGGATCCGATTCAGTATGTGACAGAAACGATACAACAATTAAAAGAAGAGGGTATTCGTATCGGTTCCACGACGGGATATACAGACTCGATGATGGAGGTAGTGACTCCACATGCAGCTGCTAAAGGATATGAACCTGATTTTTTAGTAACGCCTACTCAATTAGGAGATAAAGGACGCCCTTACCCATATATGATTTTTAAAAATATGGAGGCATTAGGTATTAAGGCGACGAAGCAAGTGGTGAAGATTGGTGATACAACTTCAGATATTCAAGAGGCTCTAAATGCAGGTGTATGGGCTGTTGGTGTTATTATTGGAAGCTCTGAAATGGGGTTATCTGAAGAAGAGTATATGGCTTTATCTGAAGAAGAGCAGCAATTTGCCATTGAAAAAACAGCAAGAATATTTAAAGAAACAGGTGCACATTATACGATTCGAACGATGAAAGAGCTCCCTGCATTATTGGGAAAAATTAATGAGCGTTTAGAACGAGGAATCGTAATGGCTTAAAGCCTCAGGTGAATGTTAGACTGATCCCGAAGTTAAAGTGTCAGATGAATTTCATAACGAGGCAAGAAAAAAGTAAACCCCGCAATTTAAAATAACTGCAGGGGTTTGCTTTCTTTTTGTGCGCCTAATCGCGCTCATATGGTGTAGAATTTGGAATTTCTGCAAATGGATTTTTTTCATTGATGCGGTCGTAAAACATAACGCCGTTAAGGTGGTCTAATTCGTGTTGGAAGGCTATAGCAGGCATTCCTTTTAGGCGCAATTTTTTCTCCTCACCGTCAACGGTTTTAAATTTAACTGTAACACGAGCATGACGTGGTACATAGCCTGGAACATTGCGATCTACTGAAAGGCAGCCCTCGCCTGTTGCAAGGTACGTGTTTTCTACTGAGTGACTAACGATTTTTGGGTTGATTGCTACAAAACTTAATTGTTCGCCATTCTCATCTGTTAAATGAAGGGCAAACATTCGATGGAGGCTATTTACTTGATTGGCAGCTAATCCAATGCCGCTACGTAGGTTATATTTATCTGCCATTTCGGGATCTTGGCTGTTTATTAAATATTGAAGCATGTTTTCTGCGAGTTGTTTTACTTCATCAGTTAAAGGGAATTTTACCTCCTCGGCTTTTGTGCGTAAAGTCGGATGACCTTCGCGAATAATATCATCCATTAAAATCATATATGAATCTTCCTTTCGACTTTGTAGAGTGTCTTACTTATAAGTATACATCACGTCTTAAAACAATCACATGAAAAAAACCTTATTTGAATATACTTAAAAAATTTTTCAATAGCTATTAGATTGTCTGAAACTGGGCATTCTACTATTGGTAATCATGTAGGAGGACGTAATAATTGAGTACCTTTAATATGTTGTTATAATACAGAAAATATTAATTAGTGGTACAGTATGAAACAGGGTTGTTTAATTGTTATGTTAGAAAAAATCTTTGTTTGTACGCGTAATATATGATTGACCGACAGTATTTTATTCAGTATACTGAGTGCAAAGAATAAGTTGTACTAGTTGAAACGGTGATTTATTTTAATACAGCTGAAAGGGAGATGTGACAAATGAGCAAGAAAAACAATAATATTTTTGATGCTAAACAAACGCTAACTGAAATCGAAGATAAGTTTGAAATGTTTCAAATTTTGAATGAAGAAGGCGAAATTATAAATGAAGAGGCAGACCCAAAGTTATCTGATGAGGAACTAGTTGAGCTAATGACGCGTATGGTTTATACACGTATTTTAGACCAACGATCTATCTCTCTTAACCGTCAAGGTCGCTTAGGCTTCTATGCACCAACTGCTGGGCAAGAAGCTTCACAACTTGCGTCACACTTTGCATTAGAAAAAGAAGATTGGATTTTACCGGGTTACCGTGATGTACCACAAATCGTATGGCATGGTTTACCTTTAGATAAAGCGTTTTTATTCTCACGCGGTCATTTTGCGGGGAATCAAGTTCCTGAGGGCGTAAACGTATTAGCACCTCAAATCATTATCGGTGCACAATATATTCAAGCAGCAGGTGTAGCTCTTGGTATTCAAAAACGTGGTAAAAAGGCTGTTGCAGTAACTTATACAGGTGACGGTGGTTCATCACAAGGGGATTTCTATGAAGGTATTAACTTTGCAGGTGCATTTAAATCACCAGCAATCTTCATTGTACAAAATAACCAATTCGCCATTTCAACACCTCGCGAATTACAAACAGCTGCAAAAACAATCGCTCAAAAAGGTGTAGCAGCAGGCTTACCAAGTATTTTAGTAGATGGAATGGATGCGCTAGCAGTTTACGTAGCAACACGTGATGCACGTGAGCGCGCAGTGAATGGCGAAGGTCCAACTCTAATAGAAACAATGTGCTATCGCTACGGACCTCATACAATGGCAGGGGATGACCCAACGCGTTACCGTACATCAGATACTGATAATGAATGGGCACAAAAGGACCCTCTTGTACGCTTCCGTAAATACCTTGAGGCAAAAGGTCTGTGGGATGAGCAAAAAGAAGAGGCTGTTATTGAGCGTGCAAAAGAAGAAATTAAAGAAGCAATCAAAAAAGCCGATGCTGCTCCAAAGCAAAAAGTAACAGAGTTAATGGAAAACATGTATAAAGGCGAAATGCCATCTAATTTAAAAGAACAGTATGAAATCTACAAAGAGAAGGAGTCGAAATAACCTATGGCACAAATGACGATGATTCAAGCAATTACAGATGCACTTCGTACAGAATTAAAGAATGATGAAAACGTTCTTGTATTCGGGGAAGATGTAGGTGTCAACGGTGGGGTATTCCGCGCAACTGAAGGCCTACAAAAAGAATTTGGTGTTGATCGTGTATTCGATACACCGTTAGCAGAATCAGGTATTGGTGGCTTAGCGGTCGGTCTTTCTCTACAAGGTTTCCGTCCGGTTCCTGAAATCCAGTTCTTCGGCTTCGTATATGAAGTAATGGACTCGATCAGTGGTCAATTAGCACGTATGAGCTATCGTAGCGGTGGTGTCTATAATGCACCAGTAACAATCCGTTCTCCGTTTGGTGGGGGTGTGCATACACCTGAAATGCACTCTGATAGCTTAGAAAGCTTAATGACAGCGCAGCCAGGTTTAACGGTTGTTGTCCCTTCAACACCATATGATGCTAAAGGTTTACTTATTTCATCTATTCGAAATGATAACCCTGTCATTTTCTTAGAACATTTAAAATTATATCGTTCATTCCGTGAAGAGGTACCTGAGGAAGCATACGAAATTCCACTAGGTAAGGCGGATGTAAAACGAGAAGGTAAAGATTTAACAATTATTGCCTACGGTTTAATGGTTCACGAAAGCTTAAAGGCAGCAGAGGAGCTAGAAAAAGAAGGTCACTCTGTAGAAGTAATTGATTTACGTACAATCCAACCAATTGATATTGAAACAATTATTGCGTCCGTTGAAAAAACAGGTCGTGCAATCGTTGTACAAGAGGCTCAAAAACAAGCAGGTATTGCTGCAAACGTAGTGGCTGAAATTACAGAGCGCGCGATTTTAAGTTTAGAAGCACCTGTACTTCGTGTGGCTGCACCAGATACTGTGTACCCATTCCCACAAGCTGAAGGTGTTTGGTTACCGAACTATAAAGATGTAATAGAAACAGCGAAAAAAGTTTTAACATTCTAATGTAACTTCTAAACTTGAAGGACAGCAAATAGAAAGGATGGGTACACATGGCATTTGAATTTAGATTACCGGATATTGGCGAGGGTATTCACGAAGGCGAAATCGTTAAATGGTTCGTTAAAGCTGGAGATACAGTAAAAGAAGACGATATTCTTTGTGAAGTACAAAATGATAAAGCAGTAGTAGAGATTCCGTCTCCAGTTGAAGGGACAGTAGAGGAAGTTTTAGTAGGAGAAGGCACAGTAGCAGTTGTTGGTGATGTCTTAATCCGCCTTGATGCACCTGGCTATGAAGATTTAAAGCTAAAAGGTGATGACCATGCTGAAGCGAAAACAGAGGCTCAAGTTCAGGCGACTGCTGAGTATGGTAAAGAAGTAGCAAAGGCACCTGTTGAAGTTGAGCAGGCTCCAGAGAAAACTCCTGAAAAGACTGAAACTGTTGTGGTAGCTGAAAATAATAAGCGTATCATTGCAATGCCTTCAGTTCGTAAATTTGCACGAGACAATGATGTGAATATTCGTGAAGTAAATGGTACAGGCAAAAATGGGCGTATTTTAAAACAAGATATTGAGAATTTCCTAAAAGGTGGAGGCGTTGTAGAGGCTGAAGCAGCAGCACCAGTGGCTAATGAAGAAGCTGTGCAGCAAGAAACAACTACGCAAGTAGCACCAGTAGTCCTTGAAGGTGAATTCCCAGAAACACGTGAGAAAATGTCGGGCATTCGAAAAGCGATTGCAAAAGCGATGGTTCACTCGAAACAAACGGCTCCACATGTTACACTAATGGATGAAGTCGATGTAACAGCTCTAGTAGCACATCGCAAAAAATTCAAAGATATCGCTGCTGAAAAAGGTGTTAAATTAACGTACTTACCATATGTAGTTAAAGCGCTAATTTCAACTTTACGCGAATTCCCAGAATTTAACCGCTCTTTAGATGATGCAACACAAGAAATTATTCAGAAGCATTATTACAATATTGGTATTGCAGCAGATACAGAAAAAGGCTTGCTAGTACCAGTTATTAAGCACGCGGATCGTAAATCTGTTTTTGCAGTATCAAATGAAATTAATGAATTAGCGACTAAAGCTCGTGAAAGCAAGCTTGCACCACATGAAATGAAGGGCGCTTCGATGTCGATTACGAATATCGGCTCTGCAGGAGGACAATGGTTTACTCCGGTAATTAATCATCCTGAAGTAGCGATACTAGGTATTGGTCGAATTTCAGAAAAACCTGTAATAAAAAATGGTGAAATTGTAGCCGCACCTGTGTTAGCATTATCATTGAGCTTTGATCATCGTATGATTGATGGAGCCACTGCGCAAAATGCTTTAAATCACTTAAAGCGTTTGTTAAGTGAACCAGAATTATTATTAATGGAGGCGTAACAAAAATGGTAGTAGGAGATTTTCCAATCGAAACAGATACTCTTGTCATTGGTTCAGGTCCTGGAGGATATGTAGCAGCAATTCGTGCAGCTCAAACTGGCCAAAAAGTAACAATCGTTGAAAAAAATGTACTTGGTGGTGTGTGCTTAAACGTAGGTTGTATCCCATCAAAAGCATTAATTTCAGTAGGTCACCGTTTTGAGCATGCTAAACATTCAGATGACATGGGTATCATCGCTTCTGATGTGAAATTAGACTTCTCAAAAGCACAAGCATTTAAAGACAGCGTTGTTAAAAAATTAACTGGCGGTGTTGAAGGCTTACTTAAAGGTAATAAAGTTGAAATTGTACAAGGTGAAGCTTATTTCGTTGACGCTCATTCAGTGCGTATCATCAATGGTGAATCTGCTCAAACTTACACATTTAACAATGTAATTATCGCAACGGGTTCTCGCCCAGTTGAAATTCCAACATTTAAATTCTCTGATCGCGTACTAAATTCTACTGGCGCACTTTCTTTACAAGAAGTACCAGGTAAATTAGTCGTTATCGGTGGAGGCTATATTGGTACAGAGTTAGGTTCAGCATATGCAAACCTTGGCTCACAAGTAACAATTATCGAAGGCGGAAAAGATATCTTAGCTGGCTTCGAAAAACAAATGACACAAATCGTGAAAAAAGGCCTTAAAAAGAAAGGCGTTGAAATGGAAGTAAACGCATCTGCAAAAGGCGTTGAAGAAACAGAAAACGGCGTAGTAGTAACATATGAAGTTGGCGGAGAAGAGAAAAAAGTTGAAGCTGACTACGTATTAGTAACTGTAGGTCGTCGTCCAAATACAGATGAAATGGGCCTTGCTGAAATCGGTGTTGAATTCGGTGAACGTGGTCTTATCAATGTTGACAAACAATGCCGTACAAATATTCCAAACATCTATGCAATTGGTGATATTGTAGCTGGTCCTCAGCTTGCTCATAAAGCATCTTACGAAGGTAAAGTTGCTGCTGAAGCAATCGCTGGTGAAAAATCAATCGTTGATTATTTAGCTATTCCTGCTGTATGCTTCACAGATCCAGAGATGGCAACAGTTGGTTATAACGAAGATGAAGCGAAAGCTGAAGGCATCGAGTACACTGCAGCGAAATTCCCATTCGCAGCAAATGGTCGTGCACTTGCATTAAACCAAACAGAAGGTTTCGTGAAACTTGTTGCGCGTAAAGAAGATGGCTTATTAATTGGTGCTCAAATCGTAGGTGCTGGTGCATCAGATATGATCGCTGAAATGGGCTTAGCTATTGAAGGCGGTATGACTGCTGAAGATATCGCGTTAACAATCCATGCTCACCCAACATTAGGTGAAATTACAATGGAAGCTGCTGAAGTATTACTTGGCAACCCAATCCATATTGTAGCAAAAAAATAATAAAGTTTATGAAAACGGCTATAAAGCATTTGCTTTGTAGCCGTTTTTTTGTATATTACATGCAATTTTGATAAAGTAATTATATCGAATGAATATTCTAAAAATACAGTTCGATTGGGAACGTATTACATACCGGATAGATTTCGTGTCCAATAAATCTAGTAATTGACTGCTAGATGTCCGAAAATGATAACGATGTTTATGAAAAAGGGAAGTTGATCAAAAAAACTGGGGTGAAAAAAATGGAACTAGGCTTAAAGGGGAAAGTAGCAGTTATTACAGGTTCAAGTAAGGGGATAGGCTATTATACAGCAATGCAGCTTGTAAAAGAGGGCGCGAAGGTCGTACTTTGTGCTCGTGGTGAAAAACAGCTTCAAGTGGCTGCTGGCTGTATTAAAAATGAAACAGGCGAAGAGGTATTAATTGTACCAACTGATATTACAAAAGAAAAAGATTGTAAGTACTTAATAGAACGAGCAGTAGAGCATTTTGGTCGCCTTGATATTCTTATTAATAATGCAGGTACAGCTTCAGCAAATCCATTTGAATCAGTTAGTAGTGAGCTATGGCAGGCTGATGTAGATTTAAAAGTGTTTGGTGCTGTCAATTGTTCAAAATATGCTGTACCTCATTTGCGTAAGGTTGGTGGCGGTGCAATAGTTAATGTAACTGCGGTAATGGCTAAAACACCACCGGCAAGCTCACTCCCTAGTACTGTAAGTCGTGCGGCAGGTCTGGCATTAACGAAAGCTATGAGCAAAGACTTAGGAAAAGATAATATACGTGTGAACTCTGTTTGTATTGGGCTTATTCGTAGTGATCAAATAGAGAAGACGTGGAAAGAGGCAGAACCCGAGCTATCGTGGGATGAGTATTCTCGTAAAATAGGTCAAGCAATTCCACTTGGTCGCGTAGGGGATACTCAAGAAGCGGCGAATGTCATTACTTTTTTAGTATCTGATGCCGCTAGTTACGTATCGGGCACTTCTATTAATATTGATGGTGGTTCTGGGCATGCATTATAAGTAATATTTTTTGAGAAAAGAATAGTTAGTAGGGTCTAAAATTTGATTGTAAATAGTTTTTAGACCCTTTCTTTATATTATGTATAGAAGTGGGTAGCTCAAAGGTATTGACTCTTTAAAGTTATAGTTTTTATTATGTAGCTAAATGGGCTGGCATGAGTTCGGTTTTTTACTGGACACATGCCAGCCATTTTATTTTAATACGTTCATTGTTATAGTAGTCGATGTACCGTTCAATTTTCTTCTTCAATTCTTCATACGAGATTAATACTTTAGCGTTATCTCTAGATTGAGTATACAAATGAGGTTTTCGAAAACCGCAATGTCTTCACATATCGCTTTTATTGTTGAATTTGATACTTAAACAAATCTCTCCTACTATAACACCTTGAAGCTAGATGTTACTTAAGACTTATGAAATAAATATATTTACCTGTAATTAGTCGATATTAAATAGCTGTAAAATTATTCATCTACTGGTATTTGAATGATATAATTGTTCGGAACGAATAAAGGAGGTTTTTTTTTGAAAAGAAATTTTTTAGTTTTTTTAATTATTACCACGGTTTTATCAGTCATTTTCAGCGGTGTAAACCCACAAGAAACAAAAGCAGCAACTGTACCAAACCTTAGCCCTAAAAATTTAACAAAAGAAGAAACAAGAGCATTGTTCTTTAGCACCCTAGTTTACTCAGAGCTTAGCAAATTTGAAAAAAGAACAAAATTAGTAGATATGAAGTTTGATGCGATAAACACTAAAAGTGATCCATTGCAAAATTTCAAGGATGAATGGAAGAAAATTCAAAAAGAGCATTACTACCCTTCTATGAAGGTAAGTGAGTTTATCAAATATAATGATTTAGAAAAATGGATATTAGATGATTATGTAAGTGATGATATAACAGGCTTTTTCGGGGCTGTTTTTAAAAATACAAAAACTGAAGAATATGTAATCGCCTTTAGAGGTACTTCTAACAGCGGGGATATCTCTAAAGATCTATCTGGCATTACTTCGGAACTGTATAATAGTCAAATGGATAATGCGAGAAGACTATTTGAACTGGTAAATCCAAAATATAAAGTTACTGCTACCGGTCATTCTTTAGGTGGATTTTTAGCAACTTCTATCACTTTGGAAAAAGGAATATCTTCTGTTGTATTCAACGCACCTAGTCCTGACGAATATTCAAATTTTGACAATGCAAACAGAAAGTTAGTAAAGACGTTTTCTATAAATCTTGATCCAATTGGTAAATATAACAGTCCTAAAAAAAAATCAAAAACAAATATTTATTATGACAAGAAAGATAATAAACCTGTCAATCCGGTAAATAGTTATCATAACATTTCAAATTTTTATCAATATGCAGACAAACCATTGTACGAAGTGACAACCGGAGTTATCTCCACTAACTTAAAGGAAGTCGAAGTTTTAGCGGGAGCAGGCACTAATTTTGCAAAGTTAGGTTCATTAAAGAACGGCACAAAAATTACGACCTATTCTCACGATATATATGGTTATTCTCTATTCAATTACGAAGGAAAAGAAGGATATGTTTCGAATCAATACATTAAAAATTTCAGTAACTTCGAACTATCTGAAGCTAAGAAAATAGTAGATGGACTAATCGGAATGCAAGATAAGATAAGACTTGGAGACACCTATTACTTCACAAAGTCACAAATAATTGATATCTTATCTCCTGGATTTACACTTGAATATATTAATAAATACATTAAAGAAGATATGATGCCTTGGGAAAATAAATATATATTTGGTGGCACTGATAACATTGCAGCAAATCCAAACACGATCTTTATTGATTCTTGGGTAGAAGATGAATACGTGAAAAAGCCTACTGTAGAATATTACCGTTTTAAAGGTAGTGAATACCTCTTTATTTCTCAATATCACAAACCTTACGACGGTATGATATTTTCACACAATGGATATTACGATAACCTGTATTTAATAAAAGAAAGTTCAAATTCTAATTGGAAAGCCTATGATATGAAACACCCAAAAAAATAATTAATAAAAGAGCACTTCCTAGTTGTTTAAAATGCTTAGGAAGTGCTTTTTTAATGAATGTCCAGCAGTATGTTTATCTTAGTAGCTTTTTAAGTAACTACCCAATAGAAAAGTTTTAAAGCAAACCTTATTTCTATTGTTTTTCTAAAATTATAATAGACAGAAAATTCCTTCAGTTGTAGAATGGACGTAATGGGGGTGAAATGTGGCGAAATGTTGAACGAGAATTTTGTTGCGATGTTAAAGAGAATTGTTCGAATTATTGTTCAGATTGGGATACTCAATATCTTTTATTACATGGGCGTCGGTATTGTTGCTTTATTAAATGTACCTCTTCCCGGAAGTGTAATTGGATTACTATTATTGGCACTTTCGCTCCATTTTAAAATAATTAAAGTAGAATACATTCAAGATGGAGCTGGCTTTTTAATTGGCGTATTAACGTTGTTTTTCATTCCTGCGACAGTAGGAGTAATTGACTACCCTGAACTTGTTTCAACAACTGGTCTATTGATTATGCTAGCCGTTATAGCAAGCACGCTAATTTCTATTTATGTGACGGGATTAGTTAGTCAAATTGTTGAGAAAAAAGAGCTGACTAAAAAAACAGGAGCCATTGTAGAAAAAGGAGAGGGGGAATTAACAGTTGATTGAGATTATTGTTGTTGTTGGTACCATTGTGTTATTTGTATTATTTACAAAACTTTATCAACGTTTCCCTCATCCTTTAATGATTCCGCTAGTGACGACAACGATCGTCAGTGCAATTATGTTAGTAGTCTTTAATATTCCATACTCTTCATATATGGAGGGTGGAGAGTGGCTTCAAAAAATGCTCGGTCCAGCAGTTGTAGCACTTGCTTATCCTTTATATAACCAGCGTAAGATTATTATGAAATATAAATATGCAATATTGTCAGGTATTTTTATCGCCATGGTTACAGGCTTAGTGACAATATTTGTTATGCTGAAATGGATTGGTGTCAATAAAAGCTGGTTGCTGACTGCCTTGCCTAAATCGTTAACGACACCTGTAGGTATGCAGGTAAGTGAGACAATTGGCGGCATTCCACCATTAACCGCTGTGCTTGTCATGCTGGCAGGATTTGTAGGCGCTATTTTAGGACCATTAGTCATTAAATACGGCAAAATTGACTCCGCCGTTAGTAGAGGTGTTGCGGTAGGTAGCGCTTCACACGGTGTTGGACTTGTTAAATTAAGAGAATACGGAGAACAAGAATTATCAGTAGGCTCGTTATCTATGGCCTTAACTGCAATTATTGGCGCATTTTTATGTCCATTATTTGTTTATTTATTCTTGTGAAAAAGCTATATACAGAATCTGTATATAGCTTTTCTTAACTTTTTTCGATAATAAACTGAATGGTATGAGCAAGGCCTGTGTGGAGCTTACCTTCATTTCGCACTTGTTCACCTGTGAAAAAATGAATGATTTTATAAGGCTGACACCATTTTAGAATTTCTAATGGATCATATAAATAATCAAGCTGTCTTGGGCCACCTGAGGCGTATGGTAGTTGATAAATTGAATAAAGTTCCATCATAATACGACCTCCAGACTTTACGGAATTGACAATCTGCTTAAACACTTTATGTTGCTGCTCGGCTGGAAAATGTCCAAACACCATAATAGCAGCATCAAACGTTTCTATTGGTAGTTCATCTTCAAGTAGGTCAGTAAGCTTTGTATGAACAGCAACATTATGCTTTTCTGCAAGCTGATTTGTTTTTTCAAGACCGCTTTCAGCATAATCAAAGGCAGTTACTGTATGGCCTTGTAAAGCTAAAAATACTGCATTGCGACCTTCACCTTCTGCGTATGCAGCCACGTTTGTATAATCTTCTAAGTAGTGAACATAGTCTTCTATAAAAGCATTTGGTTGCTCACCATAAACATATTCGATTGTGTTGAATCGCTGATCCCATGAGTTCATGTCATCACTCCTATTAAGTTTTTTCAGCGGGTGTCCAAACATCCGCTGAAAGAACTTAAGCCTCCGGCGGATGTCACGGAATCGGAAAGGAGTTCGCAAAGGATGTTAGCCTAAAATCATCGCATCCATGCGATAACGGCTAACTAACCTGCATCGTGCAGGCCTAAGCACAAAGCCGATTCTGGACGCAATTATGCCGAGGCATAATTGATTATATTGTAAGTGAAGTAAGCGCTAGAATCGAATATTTTGCTTCGTTCATGAACGCAACTATGCGTTGCGAATTAGCAAATAACAACTTCTAGAATAAAGTGTAGGTATCCATTATTATTTGATCAAAATACTATAAGTTGGAGGTGAAGTTCAATGAATTTAGAAAACCGTTTAAAGGAATTAAGAGAACAACATAATTATACACAGGATGATGTCGCACGCTTTTTAAATATTTCGAGACAATCTGTTTCAAAATGGGAGTTAGGAAAGGGCTATCCTGATATTGATAATTTAAGAATGTTAAGTGATTTATATAAAATTTCTTTAGATCAACTTATTACAGGTGAAGAAAAATACCATAAACCGGAAGTCTCAGCCCCAGTTTCAGCCTCCGATTCAAATAAATCCGATCACAAAACTGTTGGTGATTTTTTGTGGAGGTATTGGTGGCTCGTTTTCCCTATGCTTGGTATGATCTCTTCTTGGTTCTACTATCATTATTGATCGAAAAAAGCTACCTCAGAAAGAGGTAGCTTTTTCAACTAAATAATAGGTTTGCGTTCTTTTATGACGCGAATCGTTTTTAATGTTGTATCTTCTGGTCCTTGTACAGGTAAACCAGCTTCAATATTCATTTGTATATAACGAATATTTTCTTGTATAATTATTTCCCCGGGAATAAAAATCGGAATACCTGGGGGATATACCATAACGAATTCTGCACAAATACAATTATCTGCTTCTGCAAGAGGAACAACTTCAGTATCTGCATAAAATGCATCGCGTGGTGACATGGCAAGTGCAGGAATATCCGGTACATTAACCATCGCTTCAGTAATAGTAGCTTCTGAATCGAATGCTTTTGACATACGACTCAGAGCATTGATGAGGAGATTAATTTCCTTTTTCGTATCACCTAATGTCACTAAACATAAAATATTGTAAAGGTCCGATAATTCTACTTCAATATTTGCATTGTGACGAAGCCATTCTTCAGCTTGATGACCAGAGATGCCTAAATCTTTAACACTTATTAGTAGCTTTAACGGGTCCATATCATAAGTTGCTGATGAATTTAATTTTTCTTTACCAGCACATTTTATATGTGGAATTTGGTTAATGCGTTTACGCGCATCCTTTGCCAAGCGAAGTGCATCACCAATTAAATCATAACCATGGATTGCCAGCTGACGTCGTGCTGTGTCAAGAGAAGCAAGTAATGGATAAGATGTCGATGTCGTTGTTAACATCGACAGAACAGCTTGTACACGTTTTGCAGAAACAAGACCTTCACGAACATTTAAAATAGACGTTTGAGTCATAGAGCCACCAAGTTTGTGTACGCTTGTAGCAGCCATATCAGCCCCAGCTTCCATTGCGGAGTAAGGGAGGTCATCGTGAAATTTAATGTGTACACCATGTGCTTCATCGACAACTACCGGAATATTACGTGTATGGACTATTTCTACAATACGCTTTAAGTCTGCGGAGAAGCCGAAGTACGTTGGATTAATCACAAGTACTGCTTTTGTATCCGGATAAGCATTTAAAGCTTTTTCAACAGCTTCGGGCGATATTCCATGAGAAATACCGTATTCATTATCTACTTCAGGATGAATAAAAATCGGGATTGCTCCAGCGAAAACAATCGCCGACATAATGGATTTATGAACATTCCGTGGTACTAGAATTTTATCACCTGGACCGACGACGGTCAGAATCATCGCCATAATGGCGCCACTAGTACCTTGAACGGAAAAGAATGTATGATCAGCACCAAAGGCTTGTGCAGCAAGTGCTTGCGCTTCTTTAATAGCGCCCTTTGGTGAATGTAAATCGTCTAGTGGAGCAATATTAATTAAATCAATTGATAAAACGTTGTCGCCGACGAATTCTCGAAACGCAGGATCCATACCTTGACCTTTCTTATGGCCTGGAATATGGAATTGAATTGGGTGTCTGTTCCGATGTTTTAATAATACGTCGAACAATGGAGTCTCTAGTTGTGACAACGCAGGTACCACCTCACTTTTTTTATATCTAACAAAACAAAAGAATTATAGCACCTAATTGCACGAAAAAATAGACTTTACAGAAAAAAATAAAAAATAAAGGTTTTTTTGATAATTTAGAGAAATTAGTTATCGTAGGAAAGGGGAGGTACTATGAATTGGAATACACGTGTGACGGAGCTTTTAAATATTAAATATCCAATAATCCAAGGGGGATTAGCCTATTTAGCCTATGCTGATTTAGCAGCAGCAGTGTCGAATGCTGGGGGGCTAGGGCAAATTACAGCAATGAGTTTACGGGATCCTGACTTATTGCGCACTGAGATTCATAAAGTACGAACATTAACGGATAAACCGTTTGGCGTAAATTTTGCAATTGGTATGTATGGCACTGGTTATGAAGAAATGGTGCGCGTTGCGGTGGAAGAAAAGGTACCCGTTGTTACAATGACTGGCGGGAATCCTGCACCTATTTTTGATATTTTGGAAGGAACGGATATTAAAAAATTAGTTCTTGTTGCTGCACGTAGACAAGCTCAAAAAGCGGAAGAACTAGGCGCAGATGCTGTTATGGTTGTTGGACAAGAGGGTGGAGGTCATCTTGGACGCGATGATATAGGGACAATGGTGCTCGTGCCACAAGTTGTAGATAGTGTGAAAATACCTGTTATTGCCTCTGGTGGTATTGGTGATGGCCGTGGCTGGATGGCAGCTCATGCACTGGGAGCAGAGGGAATTGAAATGGGTACCCGTTTTATTGCGACAAAGGAATGTGTTGATGCTTCTGAAGCATATAAAGAAGCATTACTCGCAAGCACCGAGGCAGATACGACTGTTATAAAACGCTCTATAGGTGCACCAGCAAGAGCGTTACGCAGCGAATTTACGGAAAAGATTTTAGAAATTGAGCGCACTACACCTACGTATGAGGCATTAAAAGATTATATTAGCGGGAAAGCAAATAAACGTTTTATTTATGAGGGCGAAAAAGAAGAAGGCATTGGCTGGGCTGGACAAGTTACAGGAATGATTCATGATATTCCAACTGTCGAGGAGCTGATCACTCGAATGGTTGCAGAAGCAGAGAGTATCCGGGTAAAATGGGTATAACGACATACGAACAAATCATTTACAGCAGTGTTCTAATGAGATTATGTAAATCAAGCCATCTCGAATTGTAATCGCCTTTGGAGAGCCATACTAATTGGCAGTAGCTTCGGCGAAACTAGGCTCGGAGAATAAGGAAGACACAAAAACGAAAGTTAAAAGATATAAGTTGTGTCACTGTAGAGATGTCTACATTTTTTAAGAAATGTATATGTTTTTTGTATCGGGTCAATAACGTAAAGGTGGTTATGTCCAATGGAATACTCTTATCCGTTTTCGACGGATTGGTCAACGGAGGAAATTGTTGATGTTGTCCAATTTTTTGAAGGAATTGAACAAGCTTATGAAAAAGGCATTAAGCGTGAAGTGATGATGGCGAAATATCGTCGTTTTAAAGAAATTGTTCCTTCACAGGCCGAGGAAAAAACAATTTTCCGTGAATTTGAAGAAGCGAGTGGCTATGTCAGTTATCCTGTTGTGAAACAAACAAAAGACGCAGCGGACGGCACAATTATTAAAGTTGCCCCGAAGCAACGTAGATAAAAAAGAGACTGGGGAAAACTAGTCAAAACTTAAAAAGCGCGAGAAATCAATTGTAGAAAGGTTGATTTCTTGCGCTTTTCTATGTGAAAAATTTCTTAAATTTTTTTGTGAAAATATGCTGCCGGGTGTCAATTCAGATGACCCTCCGGCAAAACGAGGGGTTGATTTCCGCTCCGACTGGGCGCTTTGTTGTTGCTGCCGCTTCGCTTTCGCACAGTTAAAACATTTGCTGACGCTACGTTACCACTACGCTTTCGCACAGAGCAAAAGCTTCCTGGGGGCGTCCGATGAGCCGCTTCACTCGCTTTGCTCGCTCCAGGGTCTCATCTGTGACGCTAATCACCAAGGAGTCGCCCAGTCTTCGCTCCAATCAACTGCTTCACAGGCAATGCCGTGACTACTTTGTTTTTTATCTAATCGCTTTACACTATGCCGTGTTAAAAATAAGAGCATTTCATATACTACATAAACAAAATCAAATTTTTTCAAATTTGTTGAAAAACGGGAAAAAATAATAATTTCCTCAAACTCACACCTATAAAATATTCCTCAAACAAATCTTCATTTGTTAGGAATAATAACGTAAATTTTCCACAAAATATAAATAAAATTATGAAAATTGTTTTAGTTAGTATGCCACAAAGCTTAAAGCCCAATCCTTCAAACTTTATTTTCCAACAATGATGTTATAAATAGGGAGTAAACGGTTAAAAGTATCTTCTGTTAATTGATGAAGTTCACTAGCTGACAGCTTGACCGCTTGATCTTTTGGAATATGTCGACCTACTAAAAACTCACCTTTTTTTACATCGCGTAAACGAATAAGTAATTCATCTAGCTTGTCTTCCTTTGCATCTTGCATGGAGACTGCTGCTGGAGACATATGATCCCCAGAGACAATGAAATCATCAGGAAGTTGTTGTAGCAATGCTCTGTTGGCGATTAAACGTTCTGCCATCACATTTTTTTGTGGAGCTTCATAAATAATAGCTAAGACGATGAATAAATGTGTGCTCCAAAGACCAATCTGAAAGTGAGGTAATGATTTATAACCTCTTTTGTACGGAGCGAAGGCAACCCAGCTATCATTCGGAGGATTTACTGTTCTACGTGCATGCTTCGCAACATGAGGATAAAATTCCTCTCCAAGATGACTCGAAAAGAAGGAAGAAAGATCCTCTCCAAGAGTTTGGAATTTTGGTCGTACACATTCATTTAAGGCATCCATTCTCTGTTCTAATCCGTCTATTTGAAAAACATTGAAGTCTTTATTCGTCCATTTTATTTTCGTCATTTTTTATTTACTCCTTTCAATTTATAAGGTTTATTTTATTACGAAAATGGGAAAAAATCTTATAACGAGAACTTTCTCGAAGCTGATAAGTTATTGTGAAAAAATAAAAAAAGGAAGTGATTTTTATGAAACCTATCGTAAAAATTATACGTAAAGTCGACATTGAAAAGCAATATGAACACATTTTACAATTAGAATTAGATTATGAATTAGCCTCACTCTTTTCGGCAATGAATGAAAAAAATGAATTTGAAATTGAAAAAAGTAAAAAACGTCTGGCTGAAATTCAGCTTGAACTTGAGAGCTTGCACGTCTATGCGTAGTCAAAATTTCATACCGATTTGAAAAATCACTTGCTGAATATTCCGACAGCAGGTGATTTTTATTGCTATAAAGGGTAAAATAGACAGTATAATAAGAAGTTTTAATTTCAAGGAAGTACTAGGTGCTACGTACAACAAAACGTCATGAGAAACAAGCCTTAAGTAGTGAGAAAGTTAAAAAATGTATGAGGCCTTTTCTTATAATTGAAGGGTGGGTTTTTATGGATATACAACAAATTGATCAGTTTGCGAAAAGTATTATAGTTGAAGCGGGGAGACGTATTCGGGAGGCCTTTTCGTACAATTTAATAATTGAGACAAAATCAAGTGCCAATGACCTTGTCACAAATATTGACCGTGAAACAGAATTGTTTTTTATCGAAAAAATACGAAGTTTCGATCCAACCCACAAAATTTTAGGGGAAGAGGGAATGGGAGAGAAAGTAGAGTCGTTAGAAGGTGTCGTATGGATTATTGATCCAATCGATGGCACGATGAATTTTGTAAAACAACATCGTCATTTTATGATTTCTATCGGTATTTTTGTGAATGGGGTAGGCAAGCTAGGTTACATATTTGATGTCATGCGTGAAGATTTATTTTATGCTATTGCAGGTCAAGGGGCATGGTACAATGACTCTCCATTACGTAAGTTGCAGTCAGTCAAAATGGAGGAATCGGTCATTGGAATAAACGCTCATTGGGTAGCGCCCAATCGACATATTCACCATGAAAAAGTCATTGAAATGGTTCGGAAAGTACGTGGTACGCGGTCATATGGTTCAGCGGCAATGGAAATAGCGTTTGTTGTCAGTGGTAAACTAGATGCTTATGTATCGATGCGACTTTCACCATGGGATATTGCTGGGGGGACCATTATCGCTAAGGAAGTTGGTGCCATCACCACTAATTTACATGGAGAGGGCTTTGACTTCTTGCATCAGGATACTTTTATCATTGCCAATCCTTCGATCCACAAAGAGCTATTAGAAAATTATATTGTGCCTTATGATTAAAAAAGGAGCCGTCTATTTTTTAGACAGGCTCCTTCTTATTTAAGCAATCAACTCTTATTAAAGTAAGCCTTGCTCACGTAGTTTACGTTTCATTTTAAAGGCTGTCATGAAAATGACACAAGTAGCCACAATGCCTGCTATTATACCTAATACACTGCTAATTGCTACTGAATACCCGATAGAACACATTGCTAAAACAGCAGCTAATGCGTAAATGGCCATTACGAATTTTGCACGATTCATAGCCGAGCCTCCTATATTAAAAATTTGTAAATCAAATATATTTTTTAGAATGAGGAAAATTCTAATAAGGACATTTCTATCCTTCTTGTGCTATAATATCACAGTTAAACATTCGAAAAAAGAATATGGAGTGGAATAATGACAAACTTACGTCAAGATCTTCGCAATATCGCAATTATCGCACACGTTGACCATGGTAAAACTACTTTAGTCGACCAATTACTAAAACAATCAGGTACATTCCGTTCAAACGAACGTGTTGAAGAACGTGCAATGGACTCTAACGATATTGAACGCGAACGTGGTATTACGATTTTAGCTAAAAATACAGCAGTAAACTATGAAGGAACTCGTATCAACATCCTTGATACGCCTGGACACGCTGACTTCGGTGGTGAGGTAGAACGTATTTTAAAAATGGTAGATGGCGTTGTACTAGTTGTCGATGCGTATGAGGGTTGTATGCCACAAACACGTTTTGTGTTGAAAAAAGCATTAGAACAACGTTTAACACCAATCGTTGTTGTTAATAAAGTAGACAAAGATTCAGCTCGTCCACTAGAAGTAGTAGATGAAGTACTTGAATTATTCATTGAACTAGGTGCAGATGAAGATCAATTAGACTTCCCTGTTGTCTATGCTTCAGGTGTAAATGGTACAGCTTCTTTAGACGCTGATCCATCTAAGCAAGAAGCGGATATGAAATGTCTATTTGAGAAAATTATCGAAGCTATTCCAGCACCAATTGATAACTCAGAAGAGCCATTACAATTCCAAGTAGCTTTACTTGACTATAATGACTTCGTTGGACGTATCGGTATTGGTCGCGTATTCCGCGGAACAATTTCTGTAGGTCAACAAGTATCTCTTATGAAGCTAGACGGATCAGTGAAAAACTTCCGTGTAACGAAAATCTTTGGTTTCTTCGGCTTAAAACGTGAAGAAGTTGAGACAGCAAAAGCTGGTGACTTAATCGCCGTTTCAGGTATGGAAGACATCAACGTTGGTGAAACAGTTTGCCCTGTTGAGCATCCAGACGCGCTAACACCATTACGTATTGATGAGCCAACTTTACAAATGACTTTCTTAGTAAACAATTCTCCATTCGCAGGTCGTGAAGGGAAATGGGTTACTTCTCGTAAAGTAGAAGAGCGTTTACGTGCTCAATTACAAACAGACGTATCTTTACGTGTTGAAGATACTGATTCTCCAGATGCTTGGACAGTTTCAGGTCGTGGGGAGCTTCACTTATCTATCCTTATCGAAAACATGCGTCGTGAAGGCTTCGAATTACAAGTGTCAAAACCACAAGTAATCGTGCGTGAAATCGACGGCGTGAAATGTGAACCTTTCGAACGCGTTCAAATCGATGTGCCTGAAGAAAATGTTGGTTCAATTATCGAATCAATTGGTACACGTAAAGGTGAAATGCTTGATATGGTGAACAACGGCAGTGGTCAAGTTCGTTTAACGTTCTTAGTACCAGCTCGTGGATTAATCGGTTATACAACTGAATTCATGTCTATGACAAAAGGTTTCGGTATTATCAACCATACGTTCGATTGCTATCAACCATTAATACCAGGAAAAATTGGTGGCCGTCACCAAGGTGTACTAGTTTCAATGGAAACTGGTAAATCAACAACTTATGGTATGATGCAAATTGAAGACCGTGGTACACTGTTCTTGGAGCCAGGTACAGATATTTACGAAGGTATGATCGTTGGAGAAAATACTCGTGACGCTGATATCACTGTAAACATCACAAAAATGAAACAAAAAACAAACATCCGTTCAGCAAACAAAGACCAAACGAATGTTATTAAAAAGCCACGTATTTTATCACTAGAAGAAGCGCTTGAATACTTAGGTGATGACGAGTACTTAGAAATCACACCAGAATCTATTCGCCTTCGTAAACAAATTCTAGATAAAAACGAACGTGAGAAAGCAGCGAAAAAATTACGTAACGCAGAACAATAATTTTCCGCTGACATGAAAGGAAGAGGAGTCTTGGATATAAAGTCCGCTTTATTGGGTGAACTAAATGTTATTCAAGTTGCTGCATCAACAAATTCAGAGGAAACAACAAAGGTTTATGAGAGAATGGCAGGTATAACAAGATTTTTATATGAAAATTTACCGAGCTATGACATTGCAGGCTTCGTTGTATTTCTTCTTGTATTTGTACTTTCTGCAATTGTCTATAAATTAGGCTTTGCAAAGAAGTTAAAGCTATCTCAAAATATTGTCATTTATGTGTTCCTATTCCTGGGATGTATTATGTTGACATTTTTCGCGTTATTCCTACCTATGATTGAGGGTCTCATCGTAGCGGCGTTAATTTTGATTGTATATAAAACACGTATGTGGCGTGAAAAAAGAGAAGAGCAACAAGCTGCCAATCAATGAGAGTAGCTTGGCTCCTATACCGTGAAACTTGAAAACAGCCTTAGCATTAATTTGCTAAGGCTGTTTTATTTGGTATAGTAAAAAATTTTATCGTTTTAAGCCATCTACATGTAAACGATTGGCTACGGAACCCATTTTCAATCGATTGTGTCTCTCAAACCTAAATTGATTGGCACCGAAATCTTCTAGTGTGAATAAGTTAATGTCGATAGGCTTATTTTATCAATTAAGGAGGAAATGGAATGCGTTGGCTTAAAAAAAGTTTACTATTTAGTGTTATTGCTTTATTACTCCTTTCTTTAACAGCGTGTAATAAAACGGAGCTAGAAAAAGTCAAAGTTGGAGAAGTGACGCGCTCAATTTTCTATGCGCCGCAGTATGTAGCACTTGAAAAAGGCTTCTTCAAGGATGAAGGGCTTTCCGTTGAGCTACAAACAATTGCGGGTGGCGATAAGACAATGACGGCGTTACTATCTGATGGAATTGATATCGCCTTAGTTGGATCGGAAACTTCTATATATGTAACGCTCCAAGGCTCCAATGACCCGATTCAAAATTTTGCGCAGTTAACACAAACAGATGGTACATTTTTAGTGGCACGCGAAAAGTTGGATAACTTTTCATGGGATCAGTTGAAAGGTTCTACATTTTTAGGGCAGCGTAAAGGTGGAATGCCACAAATGGCCGGTGAGTTTGTACTGAAAAAGCATGGCATTGACCCTGCCAATGATTTAAAACTTATTCAAAACATTGATTTTGCTAATATTGCTACAGCATTTGCTTCTGGAACAGGAGACTATGTACAGCTATTTGAACCGACAGCAAGCATGTTTGAGAAAGAAGGTAAGGGTTATATTGTCGCTTCGTTTGGTACTGAATCTGGGCAATTGCCGTATACTTCGTTTATGGCCAAAAGCAGCTATTTAAAGGACGAAGAGAAGACAGTTCAAGGCTTTACAAATGCATTGAAGCGAGCACAGGATTTTGTGCAAAAAACGAGTGCAGCAGAAATAGCGAAAATTATTCAGCCATACTTTGAAAATGTAGATATTAAATTAATCGAAACAGTGGTAGAACGTTATAAATCTCAGGGTTCCTATGCTACAGATCCTATTTTGGATAAGGGGGAATGGGATAACTTACAAACGATAATGGGAGAAGCGGGTGAACTTCCTCAACGGGTGGATTATGAAAAGCTTGTAAATACAACCTTTGCTAAAAAGGCAGCTGAGTAAGATGGGATTTTTAAAGGTAGAAAATATTCACCATAGTTATTTTTCGAAAACGCAGGCAAAGGAAGTTTTACGTGATATCAATTTAGATATTCGTAAAGGTGAGTTTGTTTCTTTTATAGGACCGAGTGGATGTGGGAAAACAACGTTATTATCAATTATTGCGGGCTTATTTCCGTCTACAGAGGGCAAAGTATACATTGATGGTGAGGAAATTTCAACACATCATCAATCTCTCATTGGCTACATGCTTCAGCAAGATTATTTATTTCCATGGAAAACCATCGAAGAAAATGTCACGATTGGTTTGAAAATCATGGAGCGGAGCAATAAAACGCATAAAGTAACTGCAAATGCACTTTTGCAAGAAATTGGTTTACCACATGTAGGGAACAACTATCCTAGAGAGTTATCGGGTGGCATGCGTCAACGAGTAGCACTTGCAAGAACTTTAGCGGTGGATCCTAAAATTTTATTGCTAGATGAACCGTTTTCAGCACTTGATTATCAGTCTAAATTAAAATTGGAGGATTTGGTTGTTGAAACGTTAAAGGCCTATCAAAAAACGGCAATTCTTGTGACACATGATATTGGTGAAGCTATTGCGATGAGTGAACGCGTATTTCTATTTTCTGCAAATCCAGGTACATTGCATAAAGTATTTGATATACCTTCAGAGTTACAAGAGCTTTCACCTTTTGATGTTCGACAGCATCCAGCATATTCAGACATATTCCAAATTATTTGGAAGGAGCTGGAGAGTCTTGGATAATACAATGTTTAAACAGTATCAGCAAATGCTAAAAAAAGAAAAGCGCTATGTTCGTTTATATCAGCTTATCATCTTACTTGTATTTTTCGGTGGGTGGGAGCTTCTTTCAAGATTTGGATGGATTGACCGATTAATTTTTAGTTCGCCGACGCATGTATGGCGTACATTAGTAGAAAAAGTGAGTGATGGTACGTTAACACTTCACGTTGGCGTTACTTTAATGGAAACGATTATTGGTTTTATTGCCGGAACACTACTGGGTACATTAATAGCAACCGTATTGTGGTGGTCATCGATGCTATCAAAGGTACTTGATCCATATTTAGTTATTTTAAACGCTATGCCTAAAGTTGCTTTAGGTCCTATTTTAATAGTCGCCCTTGGTCCAGGTTATTTTTCGATTATTGCAATGGGAGCGTTGATTTCAATCATTATTACAACCATCGTAGTTTATACGGCTTTTAAAGGGGTTGATCCTAACTACAGCAAAGTGTTACAAACTTTTGGGGCGACCCGGTGGCAAATATTTAAAGAAGTTATTTTACCTGCTTCCTTCCCAACGATTATTTCTACTTTGAAAGTAAATGTAGGACTTTCTTGGGTAGGTGTTATAGTTGGTGAATTTTTAGTTGCCTCAAAAGGGCTTGGTTATTTAATTATTTATGGCTTCCAAGTGTTTAATTTTAATCTTGTGCTTATGTCACTTCTCATCATCGCCTTTTTTGCGACGATTATGTATCAGGTTGTCGAGTTGATTGAGAAGGCGATTATAAAAAATAATGGTTAGACTTTTAAGGGAGGTGTCTCAAATAATGAGTCACCTCCTTCATGTTGTAGAAAAACTATTTTGTCAATGAAATTATAGTGTCTCATTAAATAAATAGGGCTCTTCGGCAAAACGAGGTTTTCTGTGCGAAAGCGAAGCGTCAGCGACAACAGATTTACAATTGTGTCAGTGTAATAAGTCTTTTCATTCGATTTATCTAAAGCACCACAACATTCACGAAAATTTCTTTGAACATTTTGTTTTTAAACACTATCAAGGAGGTGTTTAAAATAATGAGTCATCTCCTTCATGTCGATAATATTCCGATAAATCTTGGTGAGTAGCCTGAACGATAAAGGAGGTGACTCAAATAATGAGTCACCTCCTTCGGCTGATCAGTTAAAATTCTTTATCCATCTGTGGTGAAGTACGATAAAAACGGAAATTTCCTGTTTCAATGCGTGCGACGGTATTATCTTCAATACGGTCATGACATGTTTCACACATATACGTATGAATTGGTCGATTGCGTAATTTTTTTGCTAACGGTAAATTATCATCTAAATTATTAATAGTATCGCAAATAACGCATTTTACGCGCATTGCATTCCCTCCTACTCAGCACGAATAGCTAATACATTTTTGATAGGGTTGTCTACATTTGAACCGTCTCTAAATAGCACATGAACAGGACCATCTTCCATTAATGGCTTACCATCTTGGCTATATTTTAAAATGAATGTATAAGCTTCTTCGATTGTAAACGGATATTCTTTGCCATCTTCACATTCAATGACGATTGTTGTTGCTTCGGGTTTAATATCAGCATTTTTCAAGAAGTGACTTAATTCGATTCCGAAAGTGCCTGTTTCCATCCCTTTGCGGTCGAATTTTCGTTCTGATTTCAATGTTGGTGGGAAAGTAGCTCCTTCCATAATCTCACGAGACCAGTGAGCACCTACCTCACGCATATATTTAATATCCGAATCTTCTTCAACTTCTTTTGTGTCGAAGTACGTTTTTAAATCTAATTTACGATCATCGAAAATCCAAACAGTGGGATCTAATGTTAATTGGAATGTAACTGCGCCCTTAATAGGAATTATTGTTTCCATTATAGAAATCCTCCTTAAATCTTGTATATCCATGAATAGTATAACGCTAATGACTAGAGATAATAAAGAAATATAATTCGATTTCTCTATTTTCCAATGTAGACACTTGCATTTTTAACGACTAAAAGATAAACTTTATTAAGATAGAATCGAAGAAATATCAGATAATGGGGGCGTCCTCATGGATACTAAATCACAAACTTCTTTTCAAGAGAAGGCTTTGGAGCTTTTAGTTGCTGATGCAGATAAAATTGCTCGCCTCATTCGAGTACAAATGGATCATTTAACAATGCCACAATGCCCTCTATATGAAGAAGTATTAGATACACAAATGTTCGGCCTTTCACGTGAAATTGAATTTGCTGTGAAGCTTGGACTCATTGAACGCGAAAAAGGCAAAGAAATTCTCGATTCACTCGAGAAAGAACTTTCTGTACTACATGACGCGTATACAGACAAATAAAAAGAAAAAACTCAAACGCATTTGCGATTTGAGTTTTTTTTCTAGAATGAGGTTTTACGATGAAACAATACTTAAAACGTTATGCACAAAACTTTGATTATCCGTTGTTTTTTACTGTTCTATTATTAAGCTTATTTGGTTTAGTAATGATTTATAGCTCCAGTATGATGGTGGCGATTGCACATAAAGGACAAGAACCAGATTTCTATTATCACAAGCAAGTAATCAATTTAATTGTAGGTTTTTTTGGATTTTTAATAGCGGCATTTTTCCCGTATAAACATTATGCGAATAAAAATGTTATGTTGTTACTGACGGCTGTGCTAGTTGTTCTATTTACTTGGGTAAAAGTTGCTGGTAACGGTGATACGGCAGGGATAGGTTCTAAAAGTTGGATACATGTTCCGGGTTTTGGTAATTTTCAACCTTCTGAATATGCGAAGCTATTTATAATTTTATATTTTGCTGCAGCTTTTTATCGGAAAGGGCAGAAATATACGCTTGAAAAGCTACAACCAACTGAAATATTTTATCCTATTTTCCTCTGGATTCTTGTTGTTGCGGGTGTAGCATTTGAAACCGATTTGGGAGCAAGTATTATTCTATGTGGAATTGCGGTTTGTGTTGTAGCAGCGAGTGGTATTCCGTTTAAAACGTTTTGGAAGTTTTTTGGCGTGTTGGGCGCGTTTGGAGGAGTCATTTTTGGTATACTAATGCTGTTTAAAGGAAATATGATAACGCCAAACCGTTTAGGACGTCTTAAATCATACATTAATCCGTTTGAGTATGAGACTGGTAGTGGTCACCAAGTTGTCAATAGTTATTATGCCATTGGCGGAGGCGGTTTAGAAGGAAGAGGTCTCGGTCAATCGATTCAAAAATTGGGGTATTTGCCTGAACCACAAACCGATTTTATTATGGCAATTATTATGGAGGAACTAGGAATTTGGGGAGTTCTTATCGTTTTAGGTGGTTTAGGTTTTATTGTATATAAAGGATTTTCGATCGCGTTGCGCACGAAAGATCCACTAGCACGTATGATTACGGCTGGTATTGCGAGCTGGATTGGCTGGCAAACGTTTATCAATCTTGGGGGTGTAACTGGGTTAATCCCGTTAACCGGTGTCACGCTACCTTTTATTAGCTATGGCGGGACATCTATAATTATTCTATCTTTAGCGATGGGAATATTAATCAATATTTCTATGTTTGAAAAGGTAGAAAGGAGAAAGACACAATCATAAAGGGGGATATCAATGGAATCAATCAACAAAATTCTCGTAGCCAATCGAGGAGAAATTGCAATTCGTATTTTCCGTGCATGTACGGAGTTGAATTTCCAAACTGTAGCCATTTATTCGCGGGAGGACAGTGGGGCATTCCATCGTTTTAAAGCAGATGAAGCCTATTTAGTAGGAGCTGGCAAGAAACCAATTGATGCTTATTTAGATATTGAGGGCATTATTGCGATTGCGAAAGATGCTAATGTTGATGCGATTCATCCAGGTTATGGCTTTTTATCAGAAAACGTAGAATTTGCACGTCGATGTGAAGAAGAGGGGATTGTTTTCATTGGACCAACTTCCCAGCATTTAGATATGTTTGGGGATAAGGTGAAGGCGCGTGAACAAGCAATTGCTGCAGGTATTCCTGTTATACCAGGTACAGATGGTCCAGTAGCTAATTTAGCGGAGGTAGAAGCTTTTGCTAGCGCATATGATTATCCAATTATGATTAAGGCAGCACTAGGCGGCGGTGGTCGTGGAATGCGCCTTGTTCATACAGCAGAGGAGCTAGCGTCCTCCTATGAACGTGCAAAATCAGAGGCGAAAGCAGCATTTGGCTCTGATGAGGTGTATGTAGAAAAGGCTATTATTAAGCCAAAGCATATTGAAGTCCAAATTATTGGCGATCAACAGGGCAATATCATTCATTTATATGAACGTGATTGCTCGATTCAACGACGACATCAAAAGGTTGTTGAAATCGCACCGTCTAATTCAATTTCGGAAGATTTAAGAAGCCGAATTTGCGATGCTGCTGTTCAATTAATGAAAAATGTCTCATACATAAATGCAGGGACAGTAGAATTTTTAGTTGCAGGCGATGAATTTTATTTCATCGAGGTCAACCCTCGTATTCAAGTAGAGCATACGATTACTGAAATGATTACGGGTGTTGATATTGTGCACGCCCAAATTAAAGTGGCAGCAGGGTACGGTCTGCATAGTGCCGAAATCCATATTCCACAACAGGCGGATATTCCAATGATCGGCTATGCGATTCAAGCGCGTGTTACAACGGAAGACCCAGCTAATGATTTTATGCCTGATACAGGGAAGCTTATGGTGTACCGTTCAAGCGGTGGTTTTGGCGTTCGATTAGATGCCGGCAATGGCTTCCAAGGAGCTGTAGTAACGCCGTACTATGATTCGCTACTAGTTAAAATTTCAACGACAGGGATGACGTTTAAAGAAGCGGCAGCAAAAATGGACCGAAACTTAAAAGAGTTCCGTATTCGTGGGGTGAAAACGAATATTCCATTTTTAAATAATGTCGTAACGCACGAGAAGTTTTTAACGGGTGCATTTGATACAAGCTTTATCGATTCAACACCTGAACTATTTAATTTCCCTGAGCGCAAGGACCGTGGGACAAAGCTCTTAAGCTATATTGGCAATGTGACACTAAATGGCTTCCCAGGTGTAGAGAAGAAGTCGAAACCAATTTTTGTGCAGCCGAGCATCCCAAAAGTTGATAAATTAATCGTTCCTCCGGCAGGGACAAAGCAAATTTTAGATGCCCAAGGAGCAGACGGGCTTGTGAAATGGATTTTGGAGCAAGAGGATGTGCTATTAACAGATACAACTTTCCGAGATGCACACCAGTCACTTCTTGCAACACGTGTGCGTTCACAGGATATGTTCGAAGTTGCAGATGCAACAGCGCGCATGATGCATGATTTCTTCTCACTAGAAATGTGGGGAGGCGCGACGTTTGATGTGGCGTACCGTTTCTTAAAAGAAGACCCATGGGAGCGTCTTGCCAAGCTCCGTGAACAAGTACCGAATGTACTATTCCAAATGTTATTGCGAGGTGCGAATGCAGTTGGCTACACAAATTACCCAGACAATTTAATTCGTGAGTTTATCGCTGAATCAGCGGCATCAGGCATTGACGTATTCCGTATTTTCGATAGCTTGAACTGGATTAAAGGAATGGAAGTAGCCATTGATGCAGCACGTCAATCAGGTAAAATTGCTGAAGCTGCGATTTGTTACACAGGGGATATTTTTGATGAATCAAGAGCGAAATATTCAGTGCAATACTACAAGGAAATGGCAAAAGAGCTAGAGGCAGCAGGTGCCCATATTTTAGCGATAAAAGATATGGCAGGATTATTGAAGCCAGAAGCAGCCTATCGTTTAATTTCAGAGTTGAAAGAGACAACAAGTCTGCCAATCCATCTGCATACGCATGATACAAGTGGCAATGGTATTTATTTATATGCCAAGGCGATTGAAGCAGGGGTAGATATCATTGATACGGCGCTCGGTTCAATGGCAGGTTTAACATCACAGCCAAGTGCAAACTCTTTGTATTATGCAATGAAGGGCGGTAAGCGCGAGGTTCGTGCCGATATCGATGCGCTTGAAAAGTTATCGTACTACTGGGAAGATGTGCGTAAATATTATAAGGATTTTGAAAGCGGTATGATTAGCCCGCATTCTGAAATTTATGTCCATGAAATGCCAGGTGGTCAGTACAGTAACTTGCAACAGCAAGCCAAAGCAGTAGGCCTTGGAGATAGATGGGAAGAAGTGAAGCGTATGTATTCCCGCGTAAACCTTCTATTTGGCGATATTGTCAAAGTAACCCCTTCTTCGAAAGTAGTCGGTGATATGGCGTTATTTATGGTGCAAAATGATTTAGATGAAAACTCGGTACTAACAAGAGGGCAAACAATCGATTTCCCAGATTCCGTGATTGAATTCTTCCAAGGTTATTTAGGACAACCGCATGGTGGCTTCCCAGAGGCACTTCAAAAGGTTGTGTTAAAGGATCGTGAAGCAATTATAGTACGTCCTGGCGAGCTATTAGAGCCTGTGAATTTTGAGCAATTAGAGGCGATACTAGAGGAAAAATTAAATCGTCCTGTGACAAAGCAGGATGTCCTAGCATTTGCTTTGTATCCTAAAGTGTTTGAAGAGTATGCAAAAACAGTGAGCTCCTTCGGCAAAATTTCGGTATTAGATACGCCAACATTCCTTTACGGGTTAAAACTAGGTGAAGAAATCGAAGTCGAGATTGAAAAAGGAAAAACACTAATCATTAAACTTGTTTCTATTGGAGAACCGCAGCACGATGGTACGCGTGTTATATACTTTGAGCTAAACGGTCAATCCCGTGAATTAGTGATTCAAGATATGACTGTCGAAGTAGATGGCAGTCTGGCATTAAAAGCAGACCCAAGCAATCCAAATCAAATTGGCGCAACGATGCCTGGAACAGTCTTAAAAGTAGTCGTATCGAAAGGAAGCCATGTAAAACGTGGGGATCACTTATTAATTACCGAAGCGATGAAAATGGAAACAACCGTCCAAGCACCGAAAGACGGTATCGTGAAAGAAGTATACGCTCATGCGGGCGATGCTATTTCAACAGGTGATTTGTTAATTGAAATTGAATAATTGATAATAAAGAAGGTTATTAGAAGGCTTTTATAGCATACTAATAACCTTTTTTATGGCTCATCACCATAACGTGTGGTTGATTTCCGTTTCAGCTGGGCGCTTTGCCGCTGCCGCTACGCTTTCGCGCAGTTAAAACATTTGCTGTCGCTTCGCTTTCGCACAGAGCAAAGCTTCCTGGGGGCGTCCAATGAGGCGCTTGGGGCAACAGATGTCTTTTGCGCGAAAGCGTGAGTGCAACGTAGCGGCAGCATAGGGTTTTGGTTTTGTTTGTGCGAAAGCGCAGCGACAGCAACAGCAGGATGTTGGTCACAAAGACGTTATCACAGGACGTGATGGTTTTAGCCTTCGTTCCCCTATCGCTGATCCCCAAGGAGTCGCCCAGCCGTAACGAAAACAACTAATATACAGGGCATATATTTTTATTTGTAGCGAAAGTGAAGCGTCAGCTACAAATGTTTTTGGTGCGATAATACAATAAAATTTGCTATATTGTAATAATAAACTTATTGATTTTTTTACTTATAAATGATAGAAACATTTGCCGAAATAAAAAAGATTCACTACTGGAAAATGTAGCGAATCTTTTTCTACTATTATTTGCTTTTTTCATTATAATTGCTACGTGCAACTAGCATTATCATGTAACAAAGTAGACCAAATAGAATTGAAATGAATAATGAATGAAGTAATGCGACTGTTAAATTCAATTTAGTTAGGACTACTAACATACCTGCGATCATTTGTAAAATTACTATAGTAAAGGCAATAATCCAGCCATAGTAAATAACGCGTTGATTTTTATATTCTTTTACAACGTGCCAAGTTATGTATGCAATCCAAATGAAAAAGATAAGAACTGCTAGGCGATGCCCCATTTGCACCCATTCGTACATATTATTAAAAGGTGCGAATGGTGTTTCGTTATAGCAAAATGGCCAGTCAGGACATATTAAGCTAGAATCTGTATGGCGAACAAGCGCCCCTGTATAAACGACTAAATAAGAATAAATTGTGACAGCAATTGTATGCCAACGTAACTTTTTACCAATAAATACGTTATCGGCATCAAATTTCCGATCGACTTCAAATACAATCATAGAAAGAAGGAGCACAGCAGCAAAGGAAATAAGAGATATCCCAAAGTGGAGCGCTAATATGAAATCGCCTTGTCCCCACAACACTTGAGCTGCTCCAATAAGAGCTTGTGCGATTAAGAAAAACATCGCTAAGAAACCTAATAATTTTACTTCTCGAATATGACCGAGTTTACGCCATGTCCAAACTGTTAACGCAAGAATCGAAATAGATACAACTCCAGTTACAAGACGATGAGAAAATTCAATTAAGACTTCTGGTGTTATTTCTTTTGGAATAAGAGAACCATTACAATCTGGCCAATTTCGACCACAGCCTAAGCCACTATCTGTTTTGGTAACAAGTGCTCCGCCTAATAAAATAAGGAGCATTCCAACTGTAGCGGCAACAGCAAACCATTTCATATACTTGTTGTGTTGCATAAAATGAGTCACCTACTTTATCTATGAACATTACATGAAAGTAATGTTTCTGCTAATAGATGATATCGAAAATACAGGTAAAAAACAACTTGTAAAGAGTAGGGAGTATTAGATGTCGATTCCATTTCACAAATTGTTCATAATTTCGTACTCTAACCTTCACAATTCATTTTGGAAAATGATTTACTATAGATATGTTGTTTTTATTATATTTCTAGACAAAGCTAATTTTTACAACTTCATCTAAATTTCACTTAATGTCTAGAAATCAATCGCAAATTTCGCTATAGTAATTGGTAGCGGAATATGCTTACAAAAATGAAAGGAGAGGTATCATGTCAAACGGTCGTGCACTGACGGCTACTAGAAATGGTGGACCAGCATCAACATCTGTTGTGAAAGATTTCTTAGCACTGATAAAAATTGGAATTGTTAACTCGAATCTTGTCACAACGTTTACAGGGATGTGGCTGGCATTTCAATTTACTAGTAGACACTTCTTGCAAGAGCTTGATGTCATATTGTTCACCATGCTGGGTGCAGCATTGATTATAGGTGGCTCGGGCGCAATGAATAACTTTATTGATCAGGATATTGACCCAATCATGAAAAGAACGAAGGCAAGACCGACAGTAACGGGTAGATTTAAGCCGAATTTTGTACTGACCATTGCCCTCTCATTTTTAATTGTAGGTGAAATTTTGTTATTTGCGGCATCGTTTGCGGCCGGCATGTGGGGACTTGTAGGAATATTTGCTTATGTTGTTCTGTACTCAATGTGGTCAAAGAGGAAGCATGTTAGTAACACGGTTGTAGGAAGTATTTCGGGGGCAATCCCACCAGTTATTGGGTTTGCAGCTGTGGAGCCTACATTAGGTGCTGGAGCACTTGCCTTATTCCTGATCATGTTTGCATGGCAACCACCGCATTTTTATGCACTTGCTATGAAACGTACTGAGGAATATCGTGCAGCTAATATACCAATGCTACCAGTAGTAAAGGGATTTAAACGAACTAAGTACTCAATGTTATTCTGGATTCTTTTATTATTACCGTTACCTTTCCTTTTACCGGAGCTTGGGATTGGCTTCTTAATTCTTGCGACTGCATTGAACTTGGGCTGGTTGATTCTAGCTTTTAAAGGCTTTACGACAAAAGATGATATGAAATGGGCAAATAAAATGTTTATCTATTCTTTGAATCATATGACCATACTATTTGTATCCATCATAATTTTTGCGTTGTTTAGCTAAATGTAGGAATTCTTTCTTTTCTTAAAGAATTCATATAGACAGAACTGGTGTCCTAGATACACATGAAAATACAACAAAGAAAGAGGGGTTTAATTAAGCTATGATGAAAGGGCTTAAAAAGTGGCGTCTTTTTTCACTACTAGCAGTGATGATGGTTTTCCTTTCTGGTTGTGGTGAAGATTATATTTCTGCACTGAAACCGTCTGGCCAAGTAGGTAAAGAACAATTCAATCTATTAATGCTAGCTACTGGAATTATGACGTTAGTTGTAGTAGTAGTATCCGTTGTCTATTTACTTGCATTCTTAAAATTCCGCCGTGCAAAAGTTGGCGAAAATGTTATTCCTAAGCAAGTAGAAGGAAGTCACACTCTTGAAGTGATTTGGACAGTTATACCAATTATTTTATTATTAATCTTAGCTGTACCGGTTGTTACGGCTACTTACAAATTTGCAGATGTTGCTGCGATGGACGAAGTAGATGAAAACGGTGACAAAACAGCACTTACAGTAAATGTAACTGCGAAATTATATTGGTGGGAGTTTGAATACCCTAACCAAGGTATTGTAACGGCACAAGAATTAGTAGTACCAACAGGTCAAAAAGTTTACTTTAACTTAAAAGCTGCCGATGTTAAGCACTCATTCTGGATTCCTGCTGTAGGCGGTAAAATGGATACGAACGTAGATAACTTGAACAAGTTCTATCTAGAATTCGATAAAGAATCAAAAGACCTTAAAGACGGCGTATTCTATGGTAAATGTGCTGAGTTATGTGGTCCTTCACATGCATTAATGGACTTCAAAGTTAAAGCATTAAGCCCAGATGCATTCGATACATGGGTAGCTTCAATGAAAGCAACAGATGGGAAAAAGGCTGACAAAGCTTCAACAGATCTAGGAGAAGCAAAATTTGCTCAGAGCTGTATGGGTTGTCATGCTGTATCAGGTACAAGTGGTGCAGGCACACCAGGTCCTAACTTAGCTACTTTTGGTGACCGTAACCGTGTTGCTGGTTTCTTAGAACATAATGAAGAAAACTTAAAAGATTGGATTAAAGATCCTGGCAAATTCAAACCAGGTAACTTAATGATGAATCCAGATGGTACTGCGCCTATTTATGGCGACTTAACTGAAGAAGAAGTTCAAGCTCTTGCAACGTATATCATGGGCTTATCTGTTGAGAAATAATTTTAGTTTTATGTAACAAACTTGAGGGAGGTAAAAGTTGTGAGCTCATACACACAGAAAAAGGGCTTTGGAGCAACTGTCTGGGACTACATTACAACTGTTGACCATAAAAAGTTAGCAGTAATGTATTTATTAGCCGGTACACTGTTCTTTGCTATCGCTGGTTTTGAAGCGTTATTAATGCGTATTCAATTAATGAAACCAAATAACGACTTCGTATCAGCTGGTTTTTTCAATGAATTATTAACAATGCACGGAACAACAATGTTATTCCTAGCTGCGACTCCATTACTATTCGCATTTATGAACATGCTTGTACCATTACAAATTGGTGCGCGTGACGTAGCATTCCCGTTCCTTAACTCTTTAGGGTTCTGGTTATTCTTCCTAGGTGCAGTATTCCTTCACCTATCATTCTTTATGGGTGGCGCTCCTGATGCGGGCTGGACGTCTTATGCATCATTATCTTTATATTCTCCTGGACATGGTATTGACTTCTATGTTCTCGGTTTACAAATATCAGGTGCAGGTACGTTAATTTCAGGTCTTAACTTTATCGTTACGATTATTACAATGCGTGCTCCAGGTATGACATTTATGCGTATGCCATTATTCACTTGGACTTCTCTAGTATCAAGTGCATTAATCCTATTTGCATTCCCTCCATTAACAATTGGTTTATTAATGATGTTATTTGACCGTATGTTCGGTGGTAACTTCTTTGACCATTTAATGGGTGGTAACACAATTATTTGGGAACACTTATTCTGGATCTTCGGACACCCAGAAGTTTATATCTTAGTATTACCAGCGTTCGGTTTATTCTCTGAGATTATTCCAGCGTTCTCTCGTAAACGTTTATTCGGATACTCTTCAATGGTATTCGCAACAATTTTAATCGGTTTCTTAGGGTTCATGGTTTGGGCTCACCACATGTTTACAGTTGGTCTTGGGCCAACAGCTAACGCAATCTTTGCTGTTGCAACGATGGCGATTGCGGTTCCAACAGGTATGAAAGTATTCAACTGGATCTTAACTATTTGGGGCGGATCTATTAAAGTTACAACACCAATGCTTTATGCACTTGGTTTCATCCCGTCATTCGTTGCGGGTGGTGTTACAGGGGTAATGCAAGCATCTGCACCTCTTGACTACCAATTACACGATTCTTACTTTATCGTTGCTCACTTCCACTACGTAATCGTTGGTGGTATCGTAACAGCGTTATTTGGTTCAGCGCACTTCTACTGGCCAATTTTCTTCAACCGTATGTTAAACGAAACACTTGGTAAAATTACTTTCTGGGTATTCTTTATCGGATTCCATTTAACGTTCTTCGTTCAACATTTCTTAGGTTTAATGGGTATGCCACGTCGCGTATTCACTTACATGGAAGGTCAAGGTTGGGATCAGTTCAACTATATCTCTACAATCGGTGCATTAATGATGGGTGTAGGGGTTATCTTAATGGTAATCAACTGTTTAATGTCAATCAAAGGCAAACCAGCAGGTCGCGATCCATGGGGCGATGGACGTACTTTAGAATGGTCAATTCCACAACCAATCCCATTCTATAACTTCCGTCAAACACCTCTTGTTCGTGGTTTAGATCCTTGGTGGATTGAAAAGCAAGAAGGTAATAAAGAAGTTACATTTGCTGAGCCAATCGGTGATATTCATATGCCAAACAACTCAGCTATCCCATTTGTTATTTCTATGGGTATGTTTATCGCAGCATTCGGTGCTCTTTACAATCCAGATGCAGATAAACCATGGTCAATTTATATTTTAATTGCTGGTCTTGCAATTACATTTGGTGCTATGATTTTCCGTTCTGTTAAGGACGATCACGGCTTCCACTTACACAAAGAAGAAATTCTTGAAATTGAAGAACATCTTTACGGCAAAGGAGGAAATAAATAATGGATTTCAATACTAAATTTACTCCTCATACTTGGCCAGATCATCCTGAACAAGCTACGATGGAAGGGAAAAATAAAGTTGTTGGTTTCTGGATTTTCCTTGCCTGTGAAGTTGTACTTTTCGCAAGTTTATTCGCTACTTACTTAGCGCTTAAGAACAAAGGGCCAGCTGGCATGGAGTTCACAACACAAAGTTTATTTGAATTACCTTTAGCTTTCGCTATGACGATGTTATTATTAACATCATCACTAACGTCTGTTTATGCCATTTACCATATGCGTAACTTTAACTTTAAGGCTATGCAAACTTGGTTAGGTATAACATTGCTTTTAGGTCTTGGATTCTTAGGTCTTGAAATTTATGAATTCAATCATTATGTAGGTCTTGGTTTTACATTTGACCAATCTGCATTCTCAACTGCGTTTTATTCATTAGTTGGTACACATGGTTTCCACGTAACATTAGGTCTTGTGTGGATTGCTACGTTAATGCTTCGTAATGCTAAGCGTGGTCTTAACTTATACAATGCACCTAAATTCTTCGTGGCTGCATTATACTGGCACTTTATCGACGTAGTTTGGGTATTCATCTTTACAGTAGTTTACTTGATGGGAGTGATCGGATAATATGTCATCACACGATACACCTATAGTTGCTAAGTCACAGGCACAATACGAGTATGATCGTCATCATAATGCCGTTCATATGCGTAAACAAGTAATCAACTTTGCGATTATGATTTTCTTTACGTTTATCGCATTCGCAGTAGTTGCAGCTGATTTTTCTAAATACTTAATATTACCGCTTATTTTATTGCTTGCTGGAGTTCAAGTTGTTCTTCAACTTTACTCTTTCATGCACTTAGAAGACAAAAAAACACACTTCGGTGGTGTAATTGGCTTCTTCATGTGGATGGGTATTTTAATCGCATTTACATTCTTCTTAGCATTTTTAACAATCATTTGGTGGTAATCACCAAAAAAGCACGTTCTCTACTTTATGTAGGAACGTGCTTTTCTTCTATTGTGTCAATGAAATTAAGGAGTTAGTTATAAAGTATAGCTTGGGCAAAGCAAAAGGGGGGGGATTTCCGTTACGACTGAGCGCTTTCCTGGGGGCGTCCGATGAGCCGCTTCACTCGCGTTGCTCGCTCCATGGTCTCATCTGTGACGCTGATCCCCGAGGAGTCGCCCAGTCTCCACTCCAATCAACTTATCCACATGACATACTTTTTAACAAGATGACATCCAACTTTTAGTTTTATCGAAACACTTTCAGAAATTATCGCCCAACTTCTGAATATTATCGATAAACTTTCACGTTTTATCATCTAACTTTTAAATTTTATCGACATCCACCTTTCGAAGAGCAAAAAGGATTCATACACAAAACTGTGCGTGAATCCTTTTAATTTATTATGTTGCCCAGTCTCCATCCCAATCAACTGATTCACAAAGCATGTATCCTCTGACATGTCGCTTTAATTTAAGTGATAAAGTTTAGCAAAAGAGTTTCGTCTTAGGACAGCAACGACAATGTACAATTACGTCACTGTTAGAAGTCTATTCTGTTCAATTATGATGTGTAGTCATAGTGTCCAATCTTGAAATACATAAAATTAATAAAAATTCTACGCTATTGTTGATTGGAGTGGAAGGCTACTCGACTCCCGTGGGAAAGCGAGACAGGCGAGACCCTGCACGGAGCGGAGGAAGCGGCTCGACGCTCGCCCACAGGAAAGCGAGTAGCCTGGAACGGAAATCATCCTCATAAAAGTGTCACAACATTCACAGATTTCTTTGACCATATTGTTTTTCACACTTTAAACCACCGTAAACTATGGTTAGTAATTTGTTCACCTTTCGTTCATTGCAGAATGTTTGTAAGCGTTCTATAATAGGGATACTGAAGTTAAAGGAGTGCGTTTTGTATGCCACTTAGTATATTTGGTTTCCAAGCTTTATGGAGCCCATACTTAATAGGGGTTCTTGTTTTTATAACAGTCATCTATTTTCTAGTCACAACAAAGTGGCGGAAGGATTTTAAAGTAAGTGAGCCTTTGAAAAAAGGAGAGGCTATTTATTTTGTACTGGCGATGGTAACGATATATATTATTAAAGGATCTCCAATAGATTTAATGGCGCACATTATGTTTACAATGCATATGGTGCAAATGGCTATTTTATTGTTACTTGTACCGATTTTCTTAATTAAGGGGATTCCTTGGTGGATATGGAAAGTTGCAATTGAAGCACCAGTTGTTAGATCTTTATTTAAAGTATTAACATTTCCCGTCGCTGCAGTATTTGTGTTTATTGGTCTATTTTCTTTCTATCACTTACCTGCAGTGCTAGACTACATTAAATTAAACGAAACTCTACATGGTACATATACATTTGTATTATTTGTTTCTGCTGTCTTAATGTATTGGCCTTTGATTCAAAAGATGCCAAATCAACCACAAATGAAGCCCTTGCATAAATTAGCCTATATCATTTCGAATGCGGTATTAATTACACCTGCGTGTGCGTTAATTATTTTTGCACCAAATGCTATGTATGAAACATATACAAATGGTGAAGCATGGCTAAAGGCAATGGAACTTTGTGTACCAGTGGCCACACTTTCTAGTTTATCTCTTTCAGGACCAGAGCTCTTTACAAATATGACACCTGTTGCGGATCAGCAACTAGGCGGCGTTTTAATGAAGATATTACAAGAGCTTATTTTCGGGGTATTACTAGGGGCGATTTTCCTTAATTGGTATCGTGCAGAACAAAAGGATCCGGATAAAATTACTGCCGATGCTTTAAAAGAGCATCAAAAGAAATGGGAAAGCCAGCAGCAACATTAATTGTAAAAAAGAAATAAGGGGTTTTGTCGATGGAATTGCAAATTTTGCCTACTATAAGTACATCATTCATCGTTATTAGTGCTGTACTTGTAGCTATTGGTTGGGGCTTAATTATAAAAAGAAAGGTTGAGGCACATAAAAAAGTAATGTTTGCAGCAGGAGTTGCAGCACTTATCTTCTTTATTATTTATGCCTCACGTACAATCTTTATTGGTAACACAGCGTTTGGTGGCGGAGAAGATTTAAAACCTTATTATACGTTCTTCTTAATTTTCCACATTACGCTTGCAACAACTGGAGCAGTATTTGGGATTGTTAGTATCATCTCTGGTTTGAAAACGAATCTTAAGCTTCACCGTCGTATTGGACCAATTACAAGTATTATTTGGTTCTTCGTAGCTATTACGGGAGTTCTTGTTTACTTGTTACTTTATGTTTTATTTGAGCCAGGTGAAACAACATCTGTCATTAAAGCTATTTTAGGTTTCTAACTTCATTTAGCTGGTGTCATTGTGCTGAAGTATATTTGATCAAAAAGATCTCCCTCCTTTTATTTTTGAGAAGGAGGGAGATTTTTTATGGATGTTTGATTAAATAGGGACAGGACAACAACAAAGAGTAAAGGGCCGATTAAAATACCAACAAATCCAAACATTTCAAAACCGATAAACATTGCAATAAAGGTTATGAGTGAGGAGAGTCCAACTTTATTTCCAATCACTCTAGGTTCAATCATACGCCGAACTAAAAAAAGTGCGATTGTTAATACGACTAGCATAACAGCAAAAATATAATCACCTGTAAAGGCTTTGTATAGTGCCCATGGAAGAAGCAAAATGAACGAGTCTAAAAAAGGAACGAAGTCTAAAATGACTAGCAAGAGTGATAATACAAGTGGGAATGGAGTTTTAAGAAAATAAAAAGTCCCAAAAGATATAGCTAAAATACAAATACCAACAAAAAATTGTGCTTTCATAAAACCAAATAAAGCAAGTTTCACACGCTGTCCAATAAATAGTATTTTTTGTTGATAGTGAAACGGAATAGGTGCTAACATTTTACGGTTAATATTCGGTAGTTCTAAAAGAAACATATATAACACAATCCAATAAACAAAAATATCAAACAAACGTGAAGTAATATACGTAAGGAAAGATGACCAAACATTCACATTTGTTAAAGAAAGAGCATATTTCTCAATTGCAGAAAGAGCTTGTGCTATCATAAGCTGAATTTGTATAACAAGATCTAAGGGCAAACGATGCGTGTAGTTAGAGAGCTTGGATTGCATTTGAATCCATATTGCTGAGAGCTGATTGAGGTACTCTGGAATATCAATGATAAATATTGAGAATTGTTTCCAGCTTATAAATATGATGAGAATACATAATAATAATGTCACAATTGAAAAGATCATAAAAAAAATGGATGCGACTATTTTTCGTTTTTTTCGGAACCGTTTACTAATTCGTATGATGACAGGTTCCAATAATAATGCAGTTACGTAGGCAAGCAGTATCGGTAATGACAAGGATATAAACCAGAGGATTGCAATTCCGATCGCTATAACGATTATCGGATGGCGAAAAAAAGGGCTTTTTAAAAATTGTAACATCTATCTCACCTACATCATGTATAAGATATAGTTAGTATGAGAAGAAATAAAATTTTTACTCAAAATAAAAAAGACTGGACCACCAGTCTTTTCAGTTTAGCTATTGCACTGCATGCTATTGTCGTTACTGTTACCTGAATAAAAAATAAAATGATTTCGATGTTTAATCGACATATATGCACCGTGAAATAACTATCTAAAATTACGCATGAATTTCAAAATCTTGTAAGTCTAATTTAACCTTTTTTAAGATTTCTTCACATTTTTTTACAAGATGAGCTGGATAAACTTCATCATCACCATACTCAACACCGTGTGGATAGTAGTACTTACCAAGTACTGGTTTCATTAATGTTAGGATTGCATCGTGTGCACCAACATCACCTGATTTAGCATATGAGAATACACGTAGGTAATAACGTCCCTCACGAGTATCGAAACGCTTATCAAATGTCATACGTTCGTAGTCCCAGCCGCCATCACATTCTAAACCGTTTTTTTTCATGACGCTTACAATAAGTTCTTGATCAGCTGTTAAATTTTCAAGGTTAGTATTTTCAAAATACATCTCTAATCCTCCTTTAGGTTCTCGTACAAAGTATACGCTCATTTTTATAATAGAGCATATTCGACATTGTTGCAATGACAACATTGTGTCAACCCAACTACAATTGATATAATAGTTTTAGAATAATCGTGATAAGAAGGAGACATGTATGAAAGCTTTATTTCGCATTTTTATGGCATGTGCTGCAGTTGCGTTGATTGGCTTTATGTTTTTTAATACACCACGTGAAAACGAGCCGCTAAAAGGCCCGAATGCCAATTCAAATATCATTCCCAAAACCGAGTTAACGCAACCTGAAATGGGGGCAATGCCACGTCCGAAAAGCGGGATGTCAACATTAATCGGTAAAGAAATAAAGGTAATTTCAGATAAATATGGTGAACCAGTGCGAAAGGAACCATCGTCCTTTGGCTATGATTGGTGGATATACAATGCAAGTCCCTCCAAATTTTTCATGGTAGGCGTTGAAAATAATGTGGTGACACAAGTTTATCTAGCTGGTGAAGATTTAGATGCTTCTCCTTTTAAGGTTGGTCAGAAGCGCGATGATATATACCGAATGACTATCATTGATTACGAAGTAACGGCGAATGTTGGTAAAAATATTTTCTCTTTCTCGATGAGTGAAGAAGATATGCAGACGCGGTTGCTTGTAAAATTCGATGGGCTATTTGCACAACTCTATCTCGATAGAGAAACTAGTGAGCTACAAGGCGTACGATTTACTAATAGTAAAACTCTTGTTCTTCATCAACCTTATGAAATGACTTATCAAGGCGAGCTAGTTATACCAACCCCACCTTCTTCCTTTTTACAGAAGGAAATAAATGAAGCAAGTGCTGCGCAACTTGACGATTTAATCAATGTTGCAAGAGTTCGACATGATTTATCTCCATTAAAAATTGATGAATCAATAGAAAAAGTTGCAAATATGCATAGTGAAGATATGAAGGTTCAAAATTTCGTTGGTCATGAATCACCAACAAATGGAGATTTAAAAAAGAGATTAGAAACACAGGAAATCGAATATAGTGAAGCAAATGAAAATCTTGCGACTGATTATTTTGATGCTATCGAAGCAATGCATGGCTGGCTTAATTCATCTGAGCATCGAAAAATCATATTAAATGATTTATATACCACAGTGGGATCTGGAGTCTTTTTAAACTATTATACGCAAATATTGTTAGAATCTTCTTCACAGGAGCTGGATAGTGAGAATAAAGACTCTGAGGAACCAGTAGAAAATAATGATGAATCATCACCTTAAAGAGAACTTAACGTGTGGAGTTTTTCTTCACCTCACTAGTTTTCAATAATCAAGCGTTTTCGGGACAGTGAATCTCGTTCCGCTTTCGGTGCTTCTAAAATGCTGGAATATATAGAAATTAAAGACTGAAGATACACTTGATTTTGCCAAGTGTATCTTCAGTCTTTTCAGTTAGACGAAAAAGAAAAGTGCAATGACCAACTACAATTTTCGTCACACCATTATATACGCCGTCATATGCTAGAGAACCGAAAGGGGGAATGAAGCTTGCAATTAGCTGAGCTATTAAAAGACTGGCCGTGTAGTGTAACTGGAGGATCTATTCGTACAAATATTACAGGCGTTGAGGATTATGCTCAGGCAGTAAAACCTGGGGATATTTTTATTGTACGTAAAGGTAAGAAAACATCAGGAAGTCGTTTTGTAAAAGAAGCATTAGCTCGGGGAGCTGCCGCTATAGTATCAGAGGAAAGTATTTCAATACCTATTACTGATCAAAGTATTCCTTTTGTTTGGGTTCCGAATACATCCTTATTTTTATCGTATGCGAGTGCAAAGCTTTCAGCCTTTCCAGCGGAAGCATTGACAGTCATTGCGGTTACGGGTACAAATGGTAAAACAACAGTGAGTCATTTTGTGAGCCAATTGCTAAGAGCTCTACATAAAAACGTCGCGGTTATTGGAACTGTAGGATTTTTCATCAATGAACAGAAACAACAAACAGTGCATGAGCAATTAACTACATTACAGGCAAAAGAGTTGCATCCAATTTTAAAGCAATGTGTACGAAATGGTGTTACACATGTTGTTTTAGAAGCTTCGTCAATGGGGTTACAGCAACATAGGCTTGATCATTGTGATATCGATTGTGGTGTTTTTTTAAATTTAACGGAGGACCATTTAGAAGATCATGGAGGACTTGAAGCTTATAAGCGTGCGAAAAAGAGATTGGCAGATTTGTCAAAAAAACTTGTGCTAAATGGGGATGATAATTTTTGCCGCTCCGTTGGTATTTATGATAAGAAAAAATCCTGCTCATTCGGGTTTGATAATCATAATGATTTACATATCCAAATTGTTAGTGAATCAATTGGAAAAACGGTGCTTTGTTTACAAACATCCTCGAGCGAACATATCGTGGAAATTCCTTTTAACGGAAAATATCATGTGCAAAATGCTGTAGCTGCGTTAATGACTTTATGGCGACTAGGTATTTCAATTGAAGATCTGGCGGAGCATATGTGGTTGTTGAGGCTACCAGAAGGAAGGCTTGAGAAAATAGACAATCCATTTGGGGTTGACGTGTATGTTGATTATGCTCATACGGCCGAGGCATTACAGGCTGTTTTGCAAACTTTGGATTGTACTAAAAACCTTTACCTTGTATTTAGCTGTGGGGGAAATCGAGATAAGGCGAAGCGTTTTGCGATGGGAGCGGTAGCTAGTAAGTATGCGGATGTCATCTTTTTAACAACGGATAATCCACGTGATGAGGATCCTATTTTAATTAATGAAAGTATTATTGCTGGTTTTACTGAGCAGCAATATTATGAAATCTATTTAGATCGAAAAGTTGCTATTCATCAAGCGCTAGCAAAGGCAGAAAAAGGTGATATTGTACTTGTTGCCGGAAAAGGGCATGAACAAACCCAACAAATAAAAAATCAAAAATTCCCTTTTTCCGATCAACAATGTATTCGAGATTACTTTTTAAATCTTATGTCTAAGGACGGCGTTGAATAACAAAGAAAGATCCAGTCGCAATAGCAAGTCTTCGTCCAGTCTCATCCTCGATATCACATTCCATCACAAGTGTCTGGCGCCCTTTATGGACGAAGCGCCCACGAGCGATTAGTTCCTTGTTTGTTGTTGTAGCAATATAAGAGAGATTCATATTTGTTGTGACAACATTAAAGCCTTCTGGCACTGAACGCGAAGCAAGTCCGCCCATTGCTGCATCTGCAATAGTTGCAATAATCCCACCGTGTGGTACCTTAATAGTATTATGGATAACAGGTGTAATGGGAATACGAACTTCACTAACTTCGGGTTCGAATTTGCCAACCATGTGTAAGGCAGCATTAATATAACGTCGATGAATACCGTGTTGTTTATCGCGAAGCCCAGACAATAAATGTAGTAAGACTTCCTCATCTTCAGCCGTGCTATGTTGTAAAATCTCTGCAAGTAATTGTTCTATATGTTCTTTAGATGATGGCACCAATTTAAAAACTCCTTCATTTAAAAATATCAATAATGTAAAATTACCATAAAATCTGTTATGATGGAAAAGAGATTGGGGGAATTAAAAATGATGATGACCTCTGACTGGGCAATCATTTTGGATGAGACCGATGAGCTTTGTGAGATGATTCTTTCCTCTGAGCATGCGAAAGCGCTGCAACAAGCTTATGATGATGTGTATAGCGACGTCCAAATAGTGGAAGCTATTTACGCTTTCAATCGCATGAAAGAGCAGTACGAAGATGTACAACGTTTCGGAAAATATCATCCGGACTATCATACAATTATGAAATCGATTCGTCAGCAAAAGCGCGCACTCGATTTAAATGAAAAGGTTTCGGCATTGAAACTTGCTGAGAACGATTTTCAAGATTTGCTAGACCAAATAAGCTTACTTATAGGGAAAACTGTTTCTGAAGCGGTAAAAGTTCCTGTAAGTAATCCGTTCTTTGCATCAGGTTCTTCATGTGGTGGAGGATGTGGCTCAGGCGGTTCTTGCTCATGCTCTGCTTAACACAAGGTAATACTTTTTAATAGACTATATACAAAACTCGAGTGAGTTTGTATATAGTTTTTTTTATTACTATATTATGTTGTAGCGACAGCAACATACATCAGGATGAAATTGCTGAATAAAAATTGTATAGTAATTGAATAGGCAATATAGAAATTAAAGGAGGATAAATAGATGAAGACTTATCGAATTGCCGTTATACCAGGAGATGGGATTGGTCAAGAGGTTGTACCTGCGGCGATAGAAGTGCTTAATAAAGCTGCTCAACTAGATGGTAGCTTTCAATTTGAATGGACAACTTTCCCATGGGGCTGTGATTATTATTTAGAGACAGGTAAAATGATGCCTGATAATGGTATTGAAGTTTTAAAAGGTTATGATCAAATCTTTTTAGGTGCTGTAGGTATGCCCGATTTAGTACCAGATCACATTTCGTTATGGGGACTACTTATTAAAATCCGCCGTGAGATGAAACAATCTATTAATGTGCGTCCAGCAAAGCTACTTCAAGGTTTGCCTTCACCTTTACGTAACCCAAATGGCTTTGATTTTGTAGTTGTACGTGAAAACTCAGAAGGAGAGTATGCTGAGAGTGGTGGCAGAATACATAGTGGACAAGATGAAGTTGCTATCCAAAATGCTATTTTCACGAGGAAGGGAACAGAGCGGGCAATGCGATATGCATTTGAAATGGCGAAAACTCGACGCCAGCATGTTACAAGTGCCACAAAATCTAATGGAATTACGTATAGTATGCCATTTTGGGATGAAGTTTTTGAACAAGTAGGTAAAGATTATGAGAACATAGGACAAGTATCTAATCATATTGATGCTTTAGCTGCTTTTTTAGTAATGAAGCCAGAAAAATTTGATGTAATTGTTGCATCAAATTTATTTGGGGATATTTTAACCGACTTAGGTGGTGCAATTATGGGCAGCATCGGAATTGCGCCAGCTGCAAATTTAAATATAGAACGACAATATCCATCCATGTTTGAACCAGTTCATGGCTCAGCTCCTGATATTGCAGGACAAGGGATTGCAAATCCGCTTGGACAAATTTGGACAGGAAAAATGATGCTTGATTTTTTAGGCTATCATGAGGTTGGTACCAAAGTGCTGAATGCGATGGAAGCAACATTAGTGCAAGGTATTAAAACAGGTGATTTAGGAGGAAAAGCAACATTACGTGATGTAACGGATGCGGTATTACATCATTTACAATAAAGTGGAATTTAAAATGTCATTACCAAAAGTAGTGGGTGACATTTTTTAAAACGTATGCCATTTATCCTCATTCCGTAGAAGACTCTTACCTATGAAGATGGTGATAAATTGATCTTCGTTACGGCTGGGCGAGTCCTTGGGGATTAGCGGCTCATCGGACGCCCCTGGGAAAGCGCCCAGTCGGAACGGAAATCAACTACACGTTATGGTGATGATTTAACTTTAAACAGAGGGGTTTTCTTCAGCTCCCCTGTTTATTTTGTTAAAATAAAAAATTTTGCTGCAAAAATGAAAGGGGTGTAGGGTCTTATGATTAAGTTTTTTCAGTATAACTGGCAAGTAAGAGACGAATGGTTCGAGTGGTGTAATCAGCTAAGTATAGAGGAATTGTTGCAGAAAAGAATTGGGGGATTAGGTAGTATTCTATATACACTCTTTCATATTATTGAAGTTGAATATAGCTGGATTCGTGGCATTATGGGAGAAAGAGACAGAATATTCGATTTTGATGAATATAGAACGCTTGAAAAAGTAAAAAATCTTTCAATTGAATTACAAGGCGAAATTATGGGATTTTTGAAGCATAATGAGAATTTAAACGATGAAATCGTAAAGGTCTCTTGGGATACAAATACTTATACAAAAAATGATATTTTACACCATACTATTGCACATGAAATTCATCATATAGGGCAGCTTTCTGTATGGGCGAGAGAATTAAATCTATCCCCAGTACCTGCAAATTTTATAAGAAGAAAATATTAAAATAAAAGGTAAGGGCTATAAAAAGTAGCCCTTACCCATAATGTGTTACCTAATGGAAGTTAAGTTCCATTTCATTATTCTTGTTTTTGTAGTATTTCTACTGCAATATCAGGTCTATCTGTAACAATACCTTTTGCACCATTGTGAATTAATTTATTCATTGTTGGGACGTCATTGATTGTCCAATAATGAACAGGGATATTTAAATTGCTTAAAAATTGGATAAACTTCGGAGAATCCAAGTTAATTACTCCTGATTTAGGTGGTATTTGGAATACATCTACCTTTGGATGATATAAATGTCCGAACTGACTTGAGAAAGAAGCGAATGCTTTACGAACATCTGACTCGCCTGCACCTAATGCTACTTGATTTTGAGCATATAAATTAAAGCGATCAATCTGTTCACCGTAGAAGCTTGTGACAACTACTCGATTCTCAGCACCAAGCTCTTCAATTAAACGCCATAGTTTAGATGGCATTAAACTTCCTTCATACGTATCTGGCGCATCTTTAATATCAATATTTACTAACATGTTTGGATAAGATTCTAGAAGTTCGCGTAAAGTTACAACGTCTATTTTTTCATCTCGATAAGGAAATTCCCCATCCAAATCTTCAAAGTGATAACCGTGGTTTAATGCATTTATTTCTGCTAAAGTCATGTCTGCAACAAGTCCATAGCCATCTGTCGTACGATCAACAGTATCATCATGGAAAACGATAATTTCCTCATCTTTAGTTAAGCGAATATCTATTTCAAAGCCCTGAACACCTAACTGCATGGCTTTTTCAAAAGCAGGCATTGTATGCTCAGGTGCTAAATGAGCACCGCCGCGATGTGCGAGAATAATTGGGTGATCAAATTGTAATGCTTGTTTACCTTCTCGTTGTTGAGGTTTAGAAATAGCTTTACTACCTGCCCAAGCCGCTGCACTTGCCGCTGCGATTGCAAGCGCAATCTTTGTTTTCTTACCCATATTCGTCCTCCTTAACAATTAAAATAATATAAATAGTACTGACAATTTCACTTTTAAATTTTCAGTGAGCAAACAAAAAATTATAACTTAAATTAGTGCTCTATTAACTTGCATAAGTGAATGTAAAAATCTTAGTCAACGTTGTATGCTTTTCCATTATAACGGAAAATCGAGCGTTCTGTCAGCTAAACTCTGTTGCTATCATTTTCCGGTCTATGGTATTCTTTTATGTAAGAAATGAGGGGAATACTATGAACGAACGCCAAGGACTAATCGTTTACGTCCATCAATTAAAACATGCGAAGTCTCTTCGAAAATATGGTCATGTTCTTTATATTTCTCGGAGGCAAAAATATGTAGTTCTTTATTGCGAGCGAGAGGAAATTGAATCAATGACAACAAAACTACAACGCCTTCCATTCGTGAAAGACGTTGTAAAGTCTTATCGTCCATTTGTTAAAACTGAGTTTGAAAATGCAAAACCAGATAAAGCGAAAGAATATGACTATAAAGCAGGTCTATAATACTATGTTAAAGCTGGTATATAGTGATGAAGTCTCATTATTCCGATTAAGTATTGATAAAATAGTTTTGATTCCGAAAATATAGAAGAGTGCTTTATTTCTACAACAACCGCTTTTCTATCTAGTCGTTTAATACTTTCTTCAAACATTTTTTGTCGCTGTGAAGGCTGCTCTTCATTATAAGGGATGCCTTCTCGACAAATATAAATCGGCATGAATTTACTTTCACCGACTGGTTTTAAAGCGATTGCTAAAGAGGCAAACTTTTTTTCTTCTTTAGTGGATGTTAGTATAAAAGCTTGGTGGAAGCGATCTTGATTGGTTTTCACTATTTCAAGTAGCTCATAAACATCACCATAGCCTTCACCTAATTCTATAAATTGTTGTGGCATAAAAATTGCACATCCTTTCCAATACACATAGTATCATGCTGCGGGAGGTCAAGCACATGAAATTTGCAATGAGTTTTTTTTCCATTCTAGCATTAATCATTACCGGCACATTATTTTTTCAGTACCATGCCTATTCATCTGATTTAGAAGCAGGCAATGGCGAATTCCGTTATTCACAGGAGATAGAAATTGTCTATCGAGAAAATAGCTTGGATATTCGTCAACATTTTAAAAACTTACCAAACCAAAAAGTGAAAATAAAGTGGCCGGAAAATGCAGTGAACCCTAGTTGCTTTATCGATAACGAAAAAAGCTGTGAGCGATTATCAGAAGAAGTCTCTTATTTTAAACATGGAGAGACTAAATCACAATCTGTTTCATACATAATTCCGATTGAGGGTGGCTTAAAAGATAAAATGCTCATCCAAAATGCTTTCGCCACATTAACGAATGGTGAAGCATCTTATTCCGTAGTACATATTTCAACCGATAGTAAAATTGTTGGTCAGTGGATCACGGGATTGCCTTTAGTAGGTCAGCAAAAATTATCACTTGTTAACTATACAATGTTTAGTGGAGATGGTACAGTTCGTGATATTTATTGGCAAAAGGGTAATTTAAAAGCACAAGAGCAAAACTCTGTGTTATCTATTTATGCACGGGGAGCTATTTCGAAGGATTTATTGAAGTCATTGGAAAACATCAAGTTTTTGAATGATCAACATATTGCTATTATTCAAGAAAAGAATCCAGTGAAAGAACATGATGACCGACTTTTATTTATGCCTGAGCTAACTGAACAAGCAGTTGCACAGGAAGTTATACTGTCACAAATAAAGTCACAATATAAGTTTAAAGATTCACCAACATGGTTGCCGGAAGTTGTGGCATCCTATTTAGTGAAGGATACGATTGGTTCCGATAAAGCAAAGAAAATTGTGAAGACGTTAAAAGAATATATGACAGCAGATCAAGAGTTAGCATGGCAGGAATCTTTGGATAAGCTAGGGGAAGAGCCGATTTCCCCTACATTAATGGACGATCTTTTATCAAAGGTATTAAATGCAAAAACGTCTTATTTTAAGTTGAATGCGGCCCAAGTAAACGGGACATATCCACTTTTATTTGAGGATGATCGAAATGTTTATGTGAATGATGCTTTGAGAAAAGATGTTCATGTGATTCTTTCTGAAGGACAAGTATTGTATACTGCTGATACATTGTTACCGTATCTAGGATATACGGTTGGTGAAGGGAAAAATGGATATTATATCAATAGTGATAATCGCACCTTCCGATTCCCGAAAGAGCCTGGATTTTATGTATTTAATCAACGTAGATATTCTACAATTTCAGAACCAATTATAAAAATTGCCAATCATTATTATGTTGAAGAAGCTTGGCTACAACGATTATTTTTAGTAGAATTACAAAAAAGTGATGGTCGTATCAATATTAAGAAGTTAACACAAGAGGAAGAATAAATTTTTGCAGCGGAGGTTCGTCTTTCGCTGCAAAAATATTTTTAACTTCTTTAAAGTGGGTGCTAAACACCCGCTGAAATAGAGGAACTCAGTCTAAGAACGCCATGTCCTGTGGCAATTTGACTGTGCAAAAGCGAAGCGACAACACAATAAATAATAACAATTACGCCAAGGTGAAATTGTTATATGGAATAAGAAAGTACGGTGATTTGCCTATGAGAGTTGTAGCAGGAGAACGTAAAGGGATGCCGTTAAAGGCGATTGTAGGGAACACGACGAGACCTACAACTGATAAAGTTAAGGAATCCATCTTTAATATTATTGGTCCATTCTTTGATGGAGGTATAGCGCTTGATTTATTTGCAGGGAGTGGTGGCTTAGGGATCGAATCTTTAAGTAGAGGAATTGAGCAGGCCGTTTTTATTGAAAAGGATGCAAAGGCGTTCCAAGTACTACAGGAAAACATAAAGAAATGTCGTTACGAGGATTGCTCTGAGCTATTTCGTATAGATGCGAAGCGTGCTGTGAAAGCGCTATTAAAACGTGATATTTCGTTTAAATTAGCATTTTTAGACCCTCCATATCACCATAAAGAATATTATGACTTAGTGCAGATTCTTGTCGACAATGATAAAATTCAACATGATGGCGTAATTTTATGTGAGCATGCAAAAGAAGTAGAATTACCACAGAGGTTTGGGGACTTTGTATTAAAAAGACAAGAAACATATGGCGGAACGATTATATCCGTTTATCTTCATTCGTAGGGTATCCCACTACCAACTGAATAGTGGAACTCAGGCTAAGAACTTCACATCCTGTGAAAACGTAAGAGTGGCCACGTCATGCAGCCAAGGTAAAATGGATCGTTATGCAAAAGAAAGAGGGGAATAGATTGTCAGAGAAAATTGCTGTAGTTCCTGGGAGTTTTGATCCGGTGACATATGGTCACTTAGATATTATTAAACGAGCGGCAGATGTATTTGACACAGTTTATGTTGCTGTATTAAATAATTCATCCAAGCAGCCATTATTTTCGGTAGAAGAGCGTATGGCATTAATGGCTGAAGTGACTAAAACATTGCCTAATGTACGTATTGAAAGTTCATCTGGACTATTAATAGACTATGCCAAGGAAAAAAAAGCAAAAGCGATTGTCCGTGGTTTACGTGCTGTTTCGGATTTTGAATATGAAATGCAAATTACTTCGATGAACCGTTTTCTTGATAAAAACATTGAAACGTTTTTCATCATGACAAAAAATCAATATTCATTCTTGAGCTCAAGCATTGTCAAAGAGGTTGCGAAATATGGTAGTGATGTAACCGAGCTTGTTCCTGCTTGTGTTGTAGAAGCATTGAAAGAAAAGTATGGTTTTAATAAATAAAAGAAACAAAGAGGATGTCTTATTTTTAAGACATCCTTATTTTAGTTTGAGGAGCAATTTGTTTCCTACGTATAATGTTGAACCATGCAGATGATTATTTATTTTAAGAAAAAAAGAGCATAAATAGTAGGTACAATGATTATGCTAAGTAGGCGGAATTTTATATAGGGTCGAACAGACAGCTTGGCTGATTTTGCAATGACGAAGATTTGTAAGTGAATGCTTATACTTTGCATGGTTAACAACATAACAACTAGTAATGGCAAATACGAAAGATTTGGAAAAGCTGAGACGGTCATTTTAAGACCATTTGTAACTTCAAGAATTGCTGCTATGGAAAGTTCCGCTGCATAGGGAAGTTTAGGTAGCAGTGAATCTAAGCCTTGTTGGACAATTGTCTGGATGGTAGTGAAAAAAATTATTGTCGTTCCAACTAATAGTATTGTCGGGGCTGTTTCTTTTATGCTTTCAGAGAATGGTGCTGTATTCAAAGATGTATTGTGTATTGAGATGCTAGGAGGATCTGTTTTACGAAATAAAAAGTAACCAGTTAGTAAGCAGCAAATATTAAAACTATGTAGTAAACATAAAAAAAACCATCCGAACGTATTACTGTGTAATAAATCAAGGCTTACAAAGCCTAGGACAAAAAGAGGGCTTGGTGCATGACATACGGCTAATAAAAAATTTGCTTCTTTAGCGTGTAATTGCCCACTATTTTTTAAGTAAACAATGGTTGTTGCTCCAGACGGATAACCTCCAAGTGCGCTAATAATATAGGCTTGTACGTATAAAGAAGCTCTTTTTGTTTTTGTGCGCATAGGAGCCGTTAAACGGAGCAGCCATTGCGTTAAAATAAGATAAGGTAATAAATACGGGAATAGAGCATCCATAAAAAGGTTTAAACCTAAATCAGTACCTGTATGAGCTGTTTGTGGGAATAACAAGAGTAATAGAATAAGAACTATGCAAATCGCTATTTGAATTGTCGCGTACATGTTATCATCTCGTTTCAACTTTTTGTCATTCACATAGGCAAATGCTAAAATCAATATATGTAAAAAAGGCAAAAAAATGAACGTAAGGTTTTGCAAGCGTCCTAGGAGGTTTTTTCTTGTGAAGAAAAAAATTAGTATTTATGCAATGTTATTAGTCGTGATTTGTTTTTTAATGTTATACCGATTAGACGCTTATATTATGAAGCCTGGAAGTGCTTATGATGTCAGTGAATTTGTTAACGTTGAAAATAGCCACACGAATGATAAAGGTTCCATGAGTTTAATGACGGTGGCTATGCAGCAAGCTACGCCTTTTTCGTATCTTTGGGCAAAAACTCAAAAATACCAAAAATTAATGGATATTACGCAAGTTCGAAATCCGTTAGAGGATGAAGAGGAATATAATGTTCGACAGCTTAAATTAATGACGGATTCTCAATTTAATGCAAAATATGTAGCTTTTCAGAGAGCTGGCCTTCAAACAAAAATTCTTTTTAACGGTGTTTTTGTATTAAATGTTCTGGAGGGCGGTGCTTCGGAAAATTTATTAAAAGCTGGTGATGAGATTATTGAAGTTGATGGACAAAAAATAAGAAATCAACAAATGCTTGTAGATCTTTTAAAGCCGAAGCAGCTTGGAGAGAAAGTGACAATTCAATTTATACGTAATAAAAAAGAACAAGAGGTAACGATCACATTAAAGGAAATCCCTAGATCAGAAGAAACAAGGGCCGGTTTAGGTATTACTTATGCTGAAAGTAAATCTATTGAAACAAATCCAAATGTGTCAATGAAAACTGAGGATATTGGAGGTCCGTCTGCTGGACTAATGTTTACTTTAGAAATTTTAGACCAACTTCTCGAAGAAGATTTAACGAAGGGCTATGCTATCGCTGGGACAGGGGAGATGCTAGTTGACGGCACTGTTGGAAGAATTGGTGGAATAGACTATAAAGTCATTGCTGCTGATCGTGATGGTATGGAAATCTTTTTCGCGCCAGATGATGAAATTACTCCAGAAATGAAAGCTAAATATCCTGAGTTAGAATCAAATTATGCAACAGCAGTAAAGGTAGCGAAAGAAATAAAAACAAAAATGAAAATAGTTCCGGTTAAATCTGTGGATGATGCAATCGAATATTTAAAACAGCTACAGCCGAAATAAGAAACAAAAAAGATGCTAGAAGAATTTCTGGCATCTTTTTATTTTAAAGAAAATCTTATTATTGGGATTTAAATAAAAGTAAACCGCTGCTCGCAGATAAAAATGTTGCTATCGTTGTGATATTACAAAATTATTTAATTATAGTTCTTCGCCAAAGCGAGGATTGATTTCCGTTCCGACTGGGTGCTTTCCTGGGGGCGTCAGATGAGCCGCTTCGCTTCGCTGCAGGGTCTCATCTGTGACGCTGATCCCCGAGGAGTCACCCAGTCTCCACTCCAATCAACCACTTTACTCAGCGTGTATCTACCGGTCACACTAATTGTAATAAAAAGAAACTTTGCAACAAATGTTTAATATTTAAAACATATGGCAGTAATGGGAGATATATAATTGCGGCTGTTATAAGTCGGATTTGTTTGATTATGATGAGTAGTCATAGTGTTCATTTTTGAAATGTGCAAAATTAATAAAAGTTCTACGCTATCATTGATTGGAATGGAAGGTTACTCGACTCCTGTGGGTAGCGAGACAGGTGAGACCCTGCACGGAGCGAATGTTTTCCGTGCGAAAGCGGAGGAAGCGGTTCAACGCTCGCCCACAGGAAGCTTTGCTCTACGCGAAAACGAAGCGGTAGCGATAAAGCGAGTAGCTTGGACTGGAAATTACCCTTTAATGCGCCACGACATTCCTTGACCATTTTGTTTTTCTACAACATAAAAGGATGCTAGAAAATCTGGCATCCTTGTATTGAGATTTGCTATTACTTAAAAACGAATGGGTGGTGTTTGATAATCTTTAGGCAAACTTTGCCCTTTTGATCTTTGCTCTATACTTAAATTGTATACCTCTGCTGCATGAATATCTACAGCGAGCATAGCATCATCCATAGCTGCAACACGACTGATTAAAGGTAAAGGTATGTCTTTTTTGTGCATGCCCAAATACGCTTGTCCCTGCTTACTCATACCAAGCAAACGTATACTGGAAGGCGCATCAAAGCTTTGCAATTGTTCTTTTGTAAATCCAGTATAAATGTGCGTGAGCATACGTTGAAGTCGTGTCCAAGTATAGCGTTTAGATTTAATTTTCTCCATAAAGCTACCGAATGAATGACTCGTTTTCGCTGCTTTAATCAGTGCATTCTCAATGCCTTCTGTTACCTCAGCGTAGCGCGTCAGTTCACTAGGTGTGTGCCGAATAAGTGTAAACTGTAATAATGGCCAAAAAGTTTCCCAACTTGCAAATCCACCATATTTTCCATGCCAATCTGCTAAATGAACGAATGATGCTTTAGGTAGAAACTCTTGCACATTTTGTAGAGCACTTGTTGTTGCTAGTGCCTTGCGTATTCCTGTGGCGCTAGCGATGGATGCACCTTCTTGTATAGCGTCATGGTAACCTGCAACGATGCGAGGGATCGTTAAAGGTTTAATGTTACTACCTAAAGTTTTGGCAGCCTCAATGTAGTGAAAACCAAGTATATTGTTCGGTTGACCTAAATCAATGTATGCAGCAGGGAACTTTTGAGAAAGCTGTTCATAGGCGTAATGTAGACTTTTAGGATAGCTTGCCCCCGTTTTAAGGCTTTCTTTAATAAGAGCGTTATATTCAGTACGGTGACTATTAATGAGCTGAAACGTATTCATAAAGGGTTGTATGGAGCCATCTTCGCTTCCGAAAGTAAAAGAATCACAACCAATTCCAGAAAGTAAGGAAATGGCTCCTTTTGCGAAATCAGTTGCAGGTGCGGTACTATATACGTAGGGTAGTTCAATGACAATATCGACACCACCTGCGAGAGCCATTTTTGTGCGTGTCCATTTATCGACCATGGCTGGTTCACCACGTTGCAAAAAATCCCCGCTCATGACAGCGATGACAATATCCGCTTGTGCTACTTTCTTCGCCTGTTCCAAATGATAGGCATGTCCATTGTGAAAAGGATTGTATTCAACAACTATTCCAACTGCTTGCAAATGTAAGCCTCCTTTATCTATAGCATTTGCTTCTCGTTCTAAGGAGCATTTTTGCTTATATAGAACGGTTTAGAGCAAATACACATTTAATAATATATAATTATAGGTGGGTTTTATTGTGGTGACAAGAAATTATCTTGACATCTATTTTTACACATTATATAATCAACAGTGTTGTCTCGAGGTGATTAAACGAATGAAATGGTCAATTCATCAATTATCTAAATACCGCCAAAACGGGATGCCAATCGATGCCTATGTCCAGTTGGACGAGGTGATGGAGCGAAACCAGGATATTCGAGCAATTTCGCCCGTTCATGTAAAAGGGCTATGTACTTTCGGTGCATCGCAAATGACATGTCAGCTAACAGTGACAGCGACGTTAACACTTCCATGTGCCCGCACGTGGGAAGATGTTGAGTTTCCTATCGAAGTTGAGACAGTTGAAATTTTCAGCTGGGTTGACGAAGAAAATCGTGGGGAAGATGGCGGAGATATTCACTACATAGTTGGTGAAGTAATCGACATGAAGCCGGTTCTTGAGGAGTTAGTGCTTCTTGAAGTACCTATGCAAGTGTTCAAGGTGAATACCGAAGGGCAAGTGCATGGTGGTAAAAACTGGTCTTACGCAACAGATGAAGACGTTCAGCTACACAAAAAGGCTGACGAACAAAAAGTGGATCCAAGACTGGCTGATTTAGCTAAGTATTTTGATCAAACAGACGAATAGACGATCTGTAAGGAGGTGCCATCAATGGCTGTACCATTTAGAAGAACTTCTAAAACTGCAAAAAGAAAGCGTCGTACGCATTTCAAACTATCTGTACCTGGTATGGTAGCTTGCCCAAACTGTGGTGAAGCAAAATTATCACACCGTGTTTGCAAAGCTTGCGGACAATACAAAGGTAAAGAAGTAGTAAGCAAATAATTCAGTGTTTGCTCACGTCAAAGGCTAGTAAAGAGACCATGGCTCTTTACTAGCCTTTTTGTTGACTAGAAAAGACGGAATCTTTCGGCAATAACAGAAAAGATATATAGTACTATAATAATTGTATGATACAATTTATCCATTGGGACAAAGGGGGAAATAGTATGGCTTATATAATTGATAACAAAGATGGTATTATGACGTTTGCGATTGATCGGGAAGAAAAAAGGAATGCGGTTAATGATGAGGTTATGGACGGGCTTCAAGAAGTTATTACATATATTCGACATCATGATGATGTCCGTTTTTTAGTCGTGACGGGTGCGGGAGATAAATCATTTTGCTCAGGGGGCGATTTATCTGAATTTCATTCGCTTGAAACGGAGGATGAGGCGTTCGGGATGTTGAGTAAGATGGGCAAAATATTATACGATCTTGCGACTTTGCCTGTGCCGACGATTGCGTTAATTAATGGAACGGCGGTTGGTGGAGGTTGTGAGATTGCAACAGCTTGCGATTTTCGTCTAGTGGCAAGTCATGCGAAATGTGGTTTTATACAGGGGACATTAGCAATTACGAGCGGCTGGGGAGGCGGTACATACTTATTCGAACGTGGGTTACGCCATGATCGTGCAATGAAGATGCTAGTCGATGCAAAACCTTATCCAGCAGAATTACTATATGAAATTGGTTGGGCAATGCGCGTCTTCGAAGGTTCAAAAGAAGAAGCGTTGAATGATTTTATCGAACATATGCGTAAAATTCATCCTTCTGTTCATAAGGCTTATAAAGAAATTGAACTTCGAAAGTGGCGTGAGCGTAATATGTATGAACGTGTTATGGAGGAAGTTCGTACGTGTGCGAAATTGTGGGAAAGCGAAGCTCACCACGAGGCAGTTGCTAATTTCCTAGCAAAGAAAAACAATAAATAATGTATAGCGGCAGTGATTATAACAAAGCATAATCACTGACTTTTTTATTTCGATGATTCTATTTTGCTCGCCCATGCATATAGTAGTAAAAAATGCGAGGGTGATAGATTATGGAATTGAAAAAAAGAAAAGATCAATGGACAAAGGAAGACGATGAAAGATTAGCAGAAATTGTGTTGCATAATGTGCAAAATGGCAAAACACAGCTAGAGGCTTTTGAAATGGCTGCTAATGAACTAGGTCGTACAAAACAGGCATGTGGTTTCCGTTGGAATAAAACATTACGTAGTCAATATAGTCAGTCACTACTAGCTGTACGAAATCAGCCGCAACAATCTATGCGAAGCCATTTGAAATTGGCATTAACAAGTTTCGATGAATTAACAGATGCCTATCAAAGTCTCGAAATAAGACACCGTGAATTACAAAATGAGCATGAAAAACTAGTGAAATGGTTACAGCAAGGATATTCTTTAATGAAAGATTAAAGTAAGGGAGCAGATGAGGGTTACAAGTGCGGTAGAGTAAGTTACTTAGAAAGAATATAAGTTAGATTAAAACATAATGCTGCGCTAAGTGAATTTATAGGCAGTAATTTATCTGTACCGAATGCGAAGCGCCAGGTATAAAACGCACACCTTGAAATGTAACGAAAGTAAAGAAGTTAGGTGTAAGAGTTACTGCCAGTAAAAGTCTGATTGGTGAAGACTAATGATCAGTGGAAAAACCCTGCTGATTAAGGTTTCACTTTATATATTGTCGTAAACACTTAGCCAATCTTGTATAATAAAAGAACCTGCATAGGAGGTGCCTTAGAAACTATTCTAAGGCACCTCCTTCTGTAGAGTGGGGCGAAATAGATTGTATAATGATGGACGGTAGCGGCTGTCCAAACACTCGCTCAAATAGAGAAACTCAGTCTAAGAACGCCACGTCCTGTGGCAACGACTGAGTGACCAACATCTTGTTGGTTCGAAGCCTCGACGGATGTCTCGGAATCAGAATGGAGTTCTTGTATCGCAACCATGCGATAACGGCTGACCAACCTGCATCGGTAAAAACGCCATATCCAGTGTCATTACTGAAATGACCGACATCGTGTCGGCCCTCACGCGGGCCTAAGCGTAAAGTCGATTCCGGACGCAATTATGTCGAAAGAGTGCGTTCTCTTATATTTGATCGTCCGTTGTAAATGTGGGAGGTGTGATGTATTGTGGGTGTAACGATTATTGGTGCCGGGGCTGTAGGGCAGTTAACGGCAAGTTTTATAGCTGAGTCTGGTATATCTGTAACGTTGGTTGCGAGAAGGCAGGAACAGGTAGATGAACTTCATGCAAAGTATTTAACACGAGTGAATGTTGATGGAACGAAAACTGTACAAAAAGTTGCTTCAACTACAAAATTAGAGGAACTACCACGACAAGATTTAATTGTAATTGCTGTTAAATACGGTCAATTACAAGAGCTTTACAAACAATTATCTGCATTACCGAGTACGGTACCGTTGTTGTTTATGCAAAATGGTTTGGCGCATTTTGGCGAGGCACTACGTTTGCCACAAAAGAATATTGCTTTTTGTTCTGTATCATTCGGTGCTCAATTGATCAATCAGACAACTGTGCAACATAGAGGTGTAGGTGCATGTAAAATCGCGATAGAGCGAGGAGATAGTAAAGCGTATGACGATTTGTTGCAACTAAGCAATTCCTTATATCCAGTTGAACTACTTGCAAATGCGGAACAAATGTTATTTGAAAAAGCTGTATTCAACTGCTTAATTAATCCATTGACGGCTATACTGCAACTGAAGAACGGAGAGTTAGTTACGAATAAGCAAGCGTTTCTATTAATGCAAACTCTCTATCGAGAAATTACGGAAGCTTTTGAAGGCATAGAACAAACTATACCTTTTTCTAAGGTGATAGACTTATGTGAACAAACGGCAAGTAATACATCCTCTATGCTAGCGGATCGGGTGCAAGGGAGGAAAAGTGAAATTGACACGATTGCAGGAGTAATACTAGAAAAAGCTCTAGCGGATGGTCACGATTTGCCAACTTTACGTACTTTATATCACCAAGTACTTGCGATAGAGGAGAGCGGTGAAAGACGTTGAAAGATTTTTTACATATTATGATAAGTGTCATTATTTTTTGTCCAATCCTCCTTTTTATGATTGTCTATTTAGTTGGTCGAAAGGTTAAAATTCGAGGCACTCATGCTTTCGGAGTAGCATCGGACGTGACGACATTGTGCTTGTTTTTTTCAGTACCACTAGCAATTAGGGTGCTGTGGAATGTCGATGTTAGCGCACTATTAGTTACATTGACGGTAGTGATGGCAATAATTTTTACATATATTGATTGGCGAACAAAAAAGGAAATTGAAGTAAAACCGCTACTTAGGAAAATTTGGCGCTTTCAGTTTTTAGTGCTAAGTGCGGCGTATATTGTTATTTGTTTAGTGGGAGTTATTCGATCTGTTATAGAATATTTACAGGCAGTCTAAGCATTTTCTTTTCATGTTGAAGCCATAAGCGTTAAAATAATAGCGTTATAAAATGTTTTTTTTAGTCCTACTCTAAATGTGCAAAAGTATGAAGTGAAATTGCAAAGTTTTCAAGCATTTGACAGTGTTTCGTAATGTTTGTTGGAAACTGTCATTATAAATTAACTTTCTATGGTAAATTGCATAGTAAGTATTAATGGGATTTATCAGGCGTGTTGATTGGAGAAATATAGATTTTTTATTGACTGATAAAAAGATTTTTTGTTGATATTTTGCAAATATATGCCCATTTTACTGATTGTAGCGTAGGGCTACTCGACTCCCGCGGGAAAGCGAGACAGGCGAGACCCTGCACGGAGCGAAGCGGCTCGATGCTCGCCTGCAGGAAAGCGAGTAGCCTGTAGCGGAAATCAGAAACTTAGTGTGGATGGAAATAGTTAATCGACACACTTGGGAATTATTTTATTTTAAGTTTGCTTATTAAAGAGTAAGAAGATGATTTAGGTAGAGGAGTTTGTGTTAAATGAAACTGGAGTCAATCCAAGTACCCATAAAAAATCGTTTGCTAGCAGATTATTGGTCACCGAATACTGCCATCCATGAGTTTTTTGAATACGAATATAACGATAAATCTTTTGAGAAACGTGCGCAATATCTAGATCAGCATGCGTATGATCAAAAAGAATTAACAGCCATCATACGTCAATTTATGGAGCCTCTTGGTATTTCGAAGAAAGCGAATGAACATTTGCAACAACTAGAGCAAGGAGCTGTTACGGTTGTTGGTGGGCAACAAGCAGGTATCTTAACAGGCCCTCTTTACTCGGTGCATAAGGCGATATCGGTTATTGCATTAGCGAAAGAGCAAAGTGAAAAGCTACAGCGACCGGTTGTTCCTGTTTTTTGGATAGCTGGAGAAGATCATGATTTAGAGGAAATTAACCATACGTATACAGTTCGTGGTGTAGATATTAAAAAACGTGCATACGGTGAACGCTCAAGACGTAAAACAATGGCTTCTGAAACAAGTATAAACAAAGAATCCATGACACAATTAATAAATACTATTGTGAAGGATATGGGTGAAACAGAATTCACTGAAATGCTTATTAAACAATTAGTAAATACTCTAAATGAGAGTGACACGTTTACGGACTTCTTTGCGCAACTTATGAACCACTTGTTTAAAGATGAAGGTTTATTGATGATAGATGCAGCAGACTTTAAATTCCGTCAATATGAGAGTGGGAATTTTACCCGTATCATTCATAAAAATGAAGAAATTGCTAGAGTGGTAACGGAGAAGGAAGCGGAGCTTGAACGTGCGGGTTATGGCCAGCCTATTTTGGCAACAAATGAAGCGGCCAATTTATTTTATGTAGAAGATGAAGAGCGTCATCTTTTAGAAAGAAAAAATCAGCAATTTGTCAATCTAGCTGCCAATATCAAACTATCTCGTGAAGAAGTTTTAAAAATTGCTGAAGAACATCCTGAGCAGCTAAGTAATAACGTTGTGACGCGTCCGTTAATGCAGGAAATGACATTGCCCGTGCTAGCATTTGTTGGTGGACCAGGGGAGCTTGCCTACTGGGCGACATTGAAGGATGCATTTTCGGTATTAGGCTTACAAATGCCGATTTTTGCTCCACGTCTTCATATCACACTTGTTACACGTCGCGTAGAACAACTTTTACGTGAATATCGTTTAACTGTTGCTGAAGTTTGGGATGGTAAAGTGTTACAGCTTAAAGAGCAGTATGTTGCTGACGTACAGGACACTGAAGCGAAGCGCCAAATTCAAACGATGCAACGAGATCTTTTAGAGAAATATGATGCACTTCAACATTATTTAGAAGAACAACAGCTATTATTAGATAAAATACTTGAGAAAAATAAAGAGAATCATCTAAAGCAATTTGAGTATTTGCAGCAAAAGGTTGAACAAACTGTTCTTAACAAACATGAAACAACGATCCGAAAATTTATGACGTTACAAAATGAGCTGTATCCAAATGAGGGGTTCCAGGAAAGAACTTATAGTCCATATCGATATTTTAATGAGTTTGGACCTACGTTAATTACTGAAATGCTGAAACAAAATTATAGCGTTGGCAATCACCACTATATAATTTATTTATAATCCAATATTTGTGTCTATATACCTAATTAATAATTTGATACAATGTGAATTTGATGGGTAATGTCGATATAAATAGTAAATAGAGAGCTATCCTACTAAGGATGGCTCTTTTTTTGAGTCATTTAGCATAGTTCCAATAAATTGTTAAAGGCCTAATCGCACATTAATTGTTAAAATGTCAAGTTTTTTTTAAAAAAAGTGGAGGAAAGTGGGGGGATGTGGTACATTATTTAATAAAGTGGGGTGAATAGCATGTTCATGGGAGAATATCAACACTCTGTTGATGCAAAAGGACGATTAATCGTGCCCGCAAAATTTCGTGAAGCCTTAGGTGAAACGTTTGTTGTAACACGCGGACTTGATAATTGTTTATTTGGCTATCCTATGGATGAATGGCGAAAACTCGAAGAAAAATTAAAGGGCTTACCGATGACCAAAAAAGATACACGTGCATTTGCAAGGTTTTTCTTTTCTGGAGCAACGGAAGTAGAGATAGACAAGCAGGGGCGCATAAACATTCCTTCGACTCTAATGCAGCATGCACATCTTGTAAAAGAATGTGTCGTGTTAGGAGTTTCGAATCGGATTGAAGTATGGGCGAAAGATGCTTGGGAGACTTACTTTAGTGAGTCGGAGCAATCCTTTAATGAAATTGCAGAAAATATGATTGGCTTTGATTTTTAACTTTTTTAGACACTTAAGTGTCAGCTAGATGAAGTTGAGGCCTGAAGGGAGCGAGTGGTATGTTCGATCATACAACCGTGTTATTAAGAGAAACAGTTGATGGGTTGAACATCGATCCTGATGGTGTGTATGTGGACTGTACGTTAGGTGGAGCAGGACACAGTGAGTATTTAGTACAACAATTATCTGAAAAAGGTCGTTTAATTTGCTTTGATCAAGATATGACAGCTATTAACAATGCAAAAATTCGATTGGCACCATATATTGAACGTGTGACATTTGTTCATTCGAATTTCCGCTATTTAAAAGATGAGCTATTGGCGATTGGTATTGAGCAAGTTGATGGTGTTTTATATGATTTAGGCGTATCTTCGCCACAGCTTGATACACCAGAACGAGGCTTTAGTTATCACCATGATGCACCTTTAGATATGCGCATGGATCAAACGGCATCCCTTACAGCATTTCATGTCGTAAATGAATGGGCATATGAAGATTTAGTACGTATATTTTTCCGTTATGGGGAAGAGAAATTTTCAAAACAAGTTGCTCGTAAAATCGAAGAGGCACGTAAGGTAGCACCGATTGAATCAACTGGCCAACTTGTAGAACTTATTAAAGAGGGTATTCCAGCAGCGGCTCGCCGTAAAGGTGGACATCCAGCGAAGCGCATATTCCAGGCAATACGAATTGCTGTTAACGATGAGCTAGGCGCAGCAGAGGATTCATTAGTCGATGCGATTGATATGATAAACGTAGGTGGACGCATTAGTGTCATTACGTTCCATTCATTGGAGGACCGCCTATGCAAGACTATTTTTAAGGAAGCGTCATCATTACCGGAATTACCACCGAATTTACCAGTAATTCCTGATGACATGAAGCCAACTTTAAAGCTTATCTCGAGAAAGCCGATCGTTCCTTCTGATGAAGAACTAGCTGTAAACAATCGCGCTCGCTCAGCAAAGCTTAGAGTGGTAGAGAAAATTAACGACAAAGGGAGTGAGTAAATGGCAGCAGTTCGTGTAAGGCAGCACCAGCAACAGCAAGTGCAACAACCAATAACACCCCCTAGCCCACAACCCACTATCAAACGTCGTAAAAAATCGAACCAGAAGTTTGAAAAAACAATGCTAATTGCTTTAGTTAGCATTATCGCTGTAATGTCAGTACTAGTGTTAAATAAGCAAGCAGCCATTCAGACAACCAGCATGGACATTCAAAAAATCGAAACTGAAGCAGAAGAGATTACTAAAAAGAATGTTGACTTGACAGTTCGTGTAAGTGAACTGTCTACATACGAAAACATATGGAACAAAGCTAAAGAACTCGGTTTAACTCAAAATGAGAAAAATGTAAAGGTAGTGCCGGGAGAATGAAAAAAAAGAGATTTCGATTCCAATGGGGAGCCTTTCTATTATTTATTTTTTATGGAGGGCTCTTTTTTCTATTGTTCACGAGAATGGTGACGTTACAAGCTACAGGTGAAGTGGAAGGTCAAGAGCTTGCGGCAAAGGCAGCTGCAAAATATAGCAAAGAAAGTGTAATAACAGCAAATAGAGGGAAAATCTTTGATGCAAATGGACAAGTTATTGCGGAGGATACACTTAGTTATCGACTAATCGCAATCGTCAATAAAGAGGCCACGACGAATTCAAAAAAACCTCGACATGTAGTAGATCCAGATAAAACTGCAAAAATATTAGCAGATTATATTTCAATGGACGAAAAAGCAATCTATAAACAGCTTACTAGGGTAAATGATAAGGGCGAAAAGCCTTATCAAGTTGAATTTGGCGGTGCGGGACGTGGATTAAGTCATGAGACGATGAGTAAAATCAAAGAAGAGAAATTACCAGGGATTTTATTTGTAAACGATTTAAAACGTTATTATCCAAATGGAATCTTTGCCTCACATTTAATTGGTTTCGCACTAAAAGAGGAAAATAAGGATGGTACGCTTACAACAAAAGGGAAAATGGGTCTTGAGCTTACCTACAACAAAGAACTAACTGGAAAAGACGGTAAGGTAGAATATGAGACAGATGCTTTCAGTTATTTATTACCGAATAGCGAAAAAATGGTGACGCCTGCCGAAAATGGTGATGACATTTATTTAACACTTGATAAAACAGTTCAAAGCTTTTTAGAGGAAAGGATGACAGAGGTTGAAAAGGAATATAACCCTGAAGCGATGACAGCTATTGTGGCAGATCCGAAAACAGGTAAAATCCTTGCGATGTCACAGCGACCTACATTTAATCCTGATACACGTGAAGGCGATAATATGAAATGGCTGAACGAAGCTATTGAAGAGACGATAGAACCAGGTTCGACGATGAAAACATTCACACTCGCTTCAGCGATTGATACAGGGGTTTGGGATCCAAATAAGACCTATCCGTCAGGTCAATACAGAGTCCATGATCGTGTAATTAAAGATTATAATAGAGTTGGTTGGGGGTATATTACTTATTTACAAGGCTTCCAACGATCATCCAATACTGCAATGGCACACTTATTAAAGCTTATTGGTGAGGATGTATTTTTTGACTATTTAGATCGATTTGGTTTTGGTAAAAAAACAGGTATTGATTTACCGAATGAAGCATCAGGAAAACTTTTATCAAATTATCCAGTGGAACGAGTGACAACAACGTTCGGTCAAGGTTCTACGGTAACGCCAATTCAATTAATTCAAGCATTGACAGCGATTGCGAATGACGGGAAAATGATGCAACCGTATGTGATCGATCGTATTGTTGACCCTTCGACAGGAAAAACGATTAAAAAGCATGAGCCGATTGTAAAGGGAAAACCAGTTTCAGCTGACACAGCGAAACAAGTAAAAGAAACCCTTGCATCTACGTTAACAGCTAAGGATGGTTCGGCGAGCGACTTTATTCTTGATGAATATGAAGTTGCAGGGAAAACAGGTACTGCCCAAATTCCTTTAGGAAATGGTAGGTATTCATGGGGGTCAAATGAATTTCTATATTCTTTCTTAGGGATGGCTCCTGTAGATGACCCTCAGCTCATTATGTATGTATCCATCAAACGGCCAAAGTTAAAGGGTGAAGCTGGTTCTATACCAGTTTCAAAAGTATTTAAACCTGTTATGTTAAATAGTTTAAAGTATTTAAATGTTAACCCTGAGGATGTAAAGCAAGTTGATGATACAAAAATACAGGATTACACAGGTAAAAGTGCTGAGGCCATACAAGTAGAGCTTCAGAATGATGGTCTGCAGCCAATTATTGTTGGTGGTGGCGGTAAAATTATTGACCAATATCCTAAAGGTCCACAAAAACTTGTGAAAGGTAATTTTGTGTTTTTAAAGACAGCAGGCGATGTAGTACTTCCAGACTTCACTAACTGGTCGTTGCGTAATGTACTTGCTTTTAAGGCATTGGCAGAGTTAGAACTTGAAGTCGTTGGGGAGGGCTTTGTAGCTAGTCAGAGCGTCTCGGCAGGTACTGTAATTTCAGATCGTTCACCGATTGTCGTGAAGCTGAAAACGCCAGCTGAAAGCTTTATCAAAGATGTAGAGGCCCCAACTGAGGGTGAAACTGAATAAAGACTGAATAGAAGCCCACTTTATTTCATACGTTGTAAAAAACAAGGTGTGATGTCGAATGAAGTGGATTTCTATCCATTCCAAAAAGCGTTTGCGTATTTTATATGTATTGTTTATGTTTGTAGCCGCTGCGATTATTATTAGGCTGTTCTTCTTGCAAGTATTAGATCAAAAAGAACTGACAAAGAAAGCCGAAGAGAATTGGGACCGAGAAATTCCTTTTGCCAATGAGCGAGGGCATATTACTGACCGTAAGGGGAAAAATATTGTCACAAATAAGCTTGCACCAACTTTATATTTCATGCCTTCTCAAAGTAAGGATATTGAAGGTGCAGCGGCCAAAATTGCACAGGTTTTAGGTGTAGATGAACAAAAGCTTTTGGCAAAAATGAAGAAGAAAGTGTACTTAGTAAAGCTGGCACCAGAAGGAAAAAATATTCCTTATGAAAAAGCAGTAGAGTTACAAGGTATGCAGATTGAGGGATTATATAGTGGTGTCGATTATTCAAGGGATTATCCATATGGTACCCTACTATCTCGTTTTTTAGGTTTCACAGGCTATGATGCACAAGGTTTAGCGGGAATCGAATATGAATACGATAAGCTGTTACAGGCTAATTCTTCGGCTATACGAATCTTTACAGATGCGAAAGGGAATAATTTACCGAATGTAAAGAGTGCCTGGAAGGCTGGTGAAGATGGCGCAACGATCGAGCTAACGATAGATGTAGATGCACAACAGGTCGTTGAACGTGAATTATCACAGGCGATGAAGCGTTATGATGCTGACCAAGCAATGGCCATTGCTATGAATCCAAACAATGGTGAAATTTTAGCATTGGCCTCATACCCTACATTCAATCCGGCAGAATATCAAACTGTAGAGCCCGCTATCTACAATCGAAATTTACCGGTTTGGATGACATATGAGCCAGGGTCAACGTTCAAAATCATAACACTCGCCGCAGCACTGGAAGAAAATGTAGTGGATTTAGAGAAGGATACTTTTTATGATCCAGGCTATTCAATGGTTGCAGGAGCAAGATTGCGTTGTTGGAAGCGAGAAGGTCATGGATCTGAAACCTTCCTTGAAGTGGTAGAAAATTCTTGTAACCCTGGCTTTATTGAATTAGGTCAGCGAATAGGTAATGAAAAACTACTACAGTATGTTAAAGATTTTGGTTTTGGTACAAAAACAGGTTCTAACATTGCTGGTGAGGCTTCAGGAATATTATTTTCCAAGGATGCTTTTGGACCCGTTGAGCAGGCCACAACTTCATTTGGCCAAGGGGTTGCCGTTACACCAATTCAACAAGTGCAAGCAGTAGCCGCAGCAATAAATGGGGGCAAGCTGTATACGCCATATGTTGTGAAGAAGGTTTTTAACCCTAATACCGGGGACGTTATAAAAGAGACTGAACCAGAAGTTAAAAAACAAGTTATTCGTGAGGAGACGTCTGCAAAGGTTCGAGGTGCATTAGAATCTGTTGTCGCAAAGGGCTCAGGACGTCAAGCTTACCGAGATGGATTACGAATCGGTGGTAAAACAGGTACGGCACAAAAGGTAGAGAATGGCCGTTATAAAGACGGCGAATATATCGTATCGTTTATTGGCTTCGCACCTGCGGATAATCCGCAAATTGTCGTTTATGTAGCGGTAGATAACCCGAAAAAGGGAACGCAGTTTGGCGGTGTGATAGCAGCTCCAATCGTTGGTCAAATTATTGAAGATATTGCACCTTTTGTTGGCATTGAAAAATCGAAGGAACAGCTTGAAAAGGATTATCGATGGGGTGACCCAATCACTGTGAAGGTACCAAGTTTTATTGGTCAATCGAAGGACGATATTGCCAAGCAACATTATCCATTCCGCATTGTATGGCATGGGGAAGGGACTAAAATTGGCAATCAGCTGCCTGAAGTGGATAGTGTTATCAAACAAGATGGTACCATTCATCTTTATTTAGAAAACTAATTAACTTTACCTTTAAAAAATGGGAAAGAACCACTATTATTATGAAGGGTAGTATTAAATACATGAAAGTTTGTGCTTTTTTCTTCAAGAAGAAAGTGAAACAAGATTTAAAGGAGATTTTTCAATGAAACTCGCAACAACGCTTACCATTTTAGCTCTTGCTTTTATAGTAACAGTTATCCTGGCACCAATTAGTATTCCACTTCTTCGCCGATTAAAGTTCGGTCAAAGTATTCGTGAGGAGGGGCCGAAATCCCATATGAAGAAAGCTGGTACTCCAACAATGGGGGGCATTATTTACTTAATTGCCATTATCCTCACTACTGTTGGAGTAGGAAGCTATTTAGATTTATTTACAACATATACCGTCGTACTGCTACTAGTATTAGTAGGGTTTGGGTTAATCGGCTTGTTAGATGATAGCTTAAAGGTTGTTTTTAAACGTAATTTAGGATTAACATCACTTCAAAAGCTTATTGGTCAAATTGCCATTGCAGTCTTGGCTTATTTCTTACTACATGGATCGTTTGATACATCAATTGCAATACCATTTACAGATTGGACGATTGATCTTGGTATTTTCTATGTAGCCTTTTTAATTTTCTGGTTAGTAGGCTTCTCAAATGCTGTGAATTTAACAGATGGTTTAGATGGGCTTGTAGCAGGTACTGCTTCCATTGCCTTTGCAGCATTTGGTGTTATTGCTCTATTCCAAGAACAAGCTGATATCGCCTTATTTACATTCGCAGTAACAGGTGCATTATTAGGGTTTTTACTTTTTAATGCGAATCCTGCAAAAGTATTTATGGGAGATACAGGTTCTCTAGCATTAGGTGGAGCTTTAGCTATGATCTCTGTATTAGTAAAAGCAGAACTCTTACTGTTATTAATTGGATTAGTGTTTGTTATTGAAACATTATCCGTTATTTTACAGGTAGGTAGCTTCAAACTTCGTAAAAAACGTATTTTTAAAATGAGTCCTATTCATCATCATTTTGAATTATCAGGTTGGTCAGAATGGAAGGTAGTACTTGTCTTTTGGTCAACGGCTTTAGCAGTAGCATTGATTGGAGTTTTATCGGAGGCGTTCTTATGAGAAATTTTACAGATTTACAACATAAAAAAGTCCTTGTTTTAGGTCTAGCTAAAAGTGGTGTGGCTGCAGCTGAGATTTTACATGAGCTTGGCGCCTTTGTGACGGTTAATGATTCAAAACCATTTGACGAAAGCCCAGATGCGCAAGGTCTATTGCAAAAGGGGATTACAGTTATTTGCGGGCGTCATCCAGAAGATTTACTAGATGAAGGCTTTGAAATAGTTGTGAAAAATCCAGGAATTCCTTATAGCAATAAAATAGTAGCAGATGCTATAAGCCGTGAAATCCCTGTTTGGACAGAAATTGAGCTTGCTTATTTAATTAGTGAAGCGCCATTTGTCGGTATTACAGGATCAAACGGTAAAACAACTACGACAACGTTAATTTTCGACATGCTGAATAACGGAAGTTTAAAACCGTTAATTGCAGGGAATATAGGAACAGTTGCATGTGGTGTTGCAAGAGAAGCACAAAAGGATAATGTAATTGTGACAGAGTTATCATCCTTCCAATTAATGGGGACTAAAACGTTTAAGCCGAAGATTGCTATATTAACAAATCTTTATGATGCACATCTTGATTATCATGGGACATTTGATGACTATGCTGAGGCAAAATTTGGTGTTACACGTAATCAAGATGAAAGCGATTATTTTATTTATAATGCTGATCAGCCAGTTGTTGTTGGCTATGCCACAAAATCAAAAGCTCAAAAGGTACCCTTTAGTTCTAAGGGACGCACGGATGAAGGAATTAGTGCGGATGACACAACAATTTATTGGCAAGGAGAGCCGTATTTAGATCGAGCAAATATCGCTTTGCCTGGTAAGCATAACTTAGAAAACATTTTAGCAGCTGTCGCAGCTTGTATTTTAGTCGGCTGTGACAAAGCTAAAATGGAAGAAGTGCTAGCGAAGTTTGCGGGCGTTCGTCACCGTACTCAATTTGTACGTGAATGGAATGGACGTAAAATTTACAACGACTCCAAAGCAACAAATTGCTTAGCTACAAAAAGTGCTTTAGATGCATTCCAAGCACCTGTTATTTTACTTGCAGGTGGATTAGATCGAGGACATTCGTTTGAAGAATTACGTCCATGTATGAGCCATGTAAAAGGTGTTGTTGCCTTTGGAGAAACAGGACTACGTTTTGTAGAATTTGCAAAATCATGTGGTATACAGCAAACTGTCATTGCACAAAATGTTGAGGATGCAGTACACTATGCTGCGCCGATGTCAGCAGAAGGCGATGTTATTTTGCTATCTCCGGCTTGCGCAAGCTGGGATCAATATGACAGCTTTGAAATAAGAGGCGATGTTTTTATTGATGCTGTAATGAAGCTGTAATGAGCCTGTAACTATTTTAGAATATACTTGACTTGGAAGGATGGCATTACTGAGAGGAAAAGAAAGCTATTTATTGCTCGTCACAACATTGATGCTTTCAATAATCGGCATTATTTTCGTCTATTCTGCAGGTACCTATTGGAGTGCCGTTCATTATAGTGGAAAAATGCCGTTTTATATGAAGCAAAGTCTATACTTTGCCGTAGCTATTGTAGTGTTTTTAATCACGGTTCGATTAAATATTTTGAAAGAGCAGTCCTTTTGGAAAATGGCCTATATATTTTCGTTAGTTTTACTAGTCCTTGTACTTATACCGGGAATTGGACTTGTACGAAATGGCTCTCAAAGCTGGATTGGCGTAGGTCCCCTAACAATTCAGCCAGCTGAACTAGCGAAAATTACTGTCATTGTATACATGAGCCATATTTTAGCGCAGCATAAAACGGGTACGTCGATTGTTAATTGGCGGCATGGATTGATCTTATTATTGCCCGTTGTACTTATTATGCTACAGCCCGATTTTGGTTCAGTTTTTATTCTCGTTGTTTCTGTGTTTTTATTGTTTTTTGTGGCAGGGTATCCTTTAAAGCTTTATGCAATGTTTATGATTGCTGGAATTGCTGGATTAGTAGGCTTGATTGTCACAGCGCCATACCGACTAAAGCGAATTGAAGCATTTATTGATCCGTGGGTCGATCCTTTAGGTAGTGGGTTTCAGGCTGTGCAGTCGTTAATGGCTATAGGTCCGGCTGGGATTTTCGGGCATGGTTTTGGACAAAGTAGGCAAAAGTTTTTATATTTACCAGAACCACAAAATGACTTTATTTACGCAATAATCCTTGAAGAGGTCGGATTATTTGGTGGACTTGTTATTTTAGCACTTTTCGTACTGACGATTTATGCAGGCTATAAATTTGCAGTGCGGGCTAAAACAAGAACATCTTATTACGCGATCATTGGACTTGTAACAATGTTAGCCGTACAAGCATTTCTAAATATAGCAGTAGTGATTGGTTTAGTGCCTGTAACAGGTGTCACATTACCTTTTATCAGCTATGGAGGAACATCTTTAGTAACAATGTGGCTAATAATAGGTATTATTTATCAATTAGCGAAATAAATATAAAGGAGGAGTACTTTTTGGAGAAAGTAATTGACATAGAAGATCGCATACCTACGCTAAAAAAGCGACGAAAAAAGCGTACAAATCGGAAATTTATAGTGCTAATATTACTTTTCTTTATCGTGTTAGCAGTACTCCTTTATTTTCAATCTCCTTATAGTAAAATCAACAAAATTACAGTCAATGGCGCTCGATTAGTAGAAGAACAATATTATTTGAAGTCAAGTACTCTTGCAACTGGGAAATCAATGTGGGGATTTAAAGAAGGAGAGGTAGAGAAATTATTACTAAAGGATAAATGGGTGAAAGAAGCACATGTTAAACGTAATTGGCCTCAAGGCGTGGCAATAGAAATTAAAGAATGGAAAAAGGTTGCGTACTTAGCTGGTGACGGTACTTATTATCCATTACTTGAAAATGGCAAGCGCTTTGATCAAGCTGGAGATGAAATCCCGATTGATGCACCTGTATTTATCGGCATATCTGGCGAAAAGACAATTAAGAAACTTGTAAAGCAGTTAGCACAATTAAATCCAGAAGTATTAACTCTCATTTCTCAAGTCAATACTAACAGCAATAACTCAAACCCTAATGCAGTCAAGCTCTATATGAACGATGGCTATGAAGTTCGAGCTGTTATTCAAACATTAGCAAAAAAGCTAAATCATTACCCTTCACTTGTGGCACAAATTTCAAATTTGGAGAAGGGAGTTATCGATTTAGAGGTAGGCTCGTATTATCGTCCTTTCAATAATGAGTACAACCAAGCAGCTATTGATATAGATACCGATGCGACCGACCAGGAAGTGGAAAAAGATGAACAAGAAAAAGAATAGCAAAGAAAATTTCTTTTCAAGAAAACAATTTCAGTTGCTTATTGTTTGTGTGACTATGGGGTTTATCATTGGCTATTCCTACAACCAGGCAAAAGATAATCGAGATGCAGGTTCGACTAATCCAAAGCTTTTGGAGCAAGAGGATTCATATCGTGAGGAGTTAATTGCACAGCAAGAGCGCAATAAAGAATTATCAGAAGAAGCGAATGCTTTGCAGGAAAAAATTCGTAAGTATGAAAAATCATTCGTCGCTAGCAAAAAGGATTATACAAAGCTTGTTGAAGAAGCAGAGGATTTACGTTTGTTGTTAGGCGATTTAAATTCAGAAGGAAAAGGGATACGTATAACTCTTCAAGATGGTGATTACGATCCAAAATCTGCTAATCCTAATGATTATATCGTGCATGAAAGCCATATTTTTAAATTGCTCAATGAGCTTAAAATTTCTGGCGCTCAAGCAATTGCTATTAATGGTCAACGTGTTTTGGCGAATTCTTATATACGCTGTAATGGACCAGTCATTACGATTGATGGCAAGCAACATCCAGCTCCATTCGTCATCGAGGCTGTAGGAGATTCAGCAACATTCAAAGCTTCCTTAAACTTAAAAGGCGGCGTTGTGGATCAATTATTAAATGACAATATTGTTATATCATTTGAAGAAGAGCAAAAGCTAACGATGCCAAAATCAAAAGTAGAAAGTTAAACGATTTTTCTAATTTAAGATCTAAGGCGTAAATCTGTGAGGGGTTACGATACGTCTAGGAGGGGCTATTTTGAAAAAAAATATGTATACCCGAATAACGATCGTGCTATTTATTATCGGTTTGATGATAGCGGTACAATACAATACCATAAAGCAACCAGCTGAGCGAGATACACGAGATATTTGGGCCATAAGAGAGGAATTAGCAGAAGAAAAGCAAAGGCATTCCACATTATTAGCAGAAATTCGTTCACTTAATGAAGTAGTGGGTCGCTATGAGCAATCTGAGAAGGCAAATTTACAGTCGGCATTATATCAAACGCTGAATCGTTTAAAGCAACAGGCCGGGTTAACGGAAGTGACAGGGCCCGGAGTTGTACTTCGTGTTGAACCAGCGCCCGAATTAGTAGAAATGGGGTATGAAATCAAAGAAATTTCCCCTGATTTACTAACCCAATTACTAAATGCTTTGTTTAAAAACAATGCAGCGAGTGTCTCGATAGATGGAAATCGAGTTGTCCAGACAACAGCCATTCGAGACATAAATAGAAAGACGACAGTGAACAGTGTACCACTGTCCGCACCACCCTTTGAAATTTATGTTGGGACAAGCTCATTTAAGGAAGCACAAAAAATGTACAATTCATTACAGGCTTCCACATTTATTGATTCCTTTTATTTGGACAACTTTAACTTAATAATAGAGGAACCAACAGAGCATTTAATAATCCCAGCATTTGATCAGCCATTGACAAATGATTATTTAACAGAGGTGAAAAAAGGAGAATAATATATGTGGCTACCATTTTTAGGTTTGATATTTGGACTTGCCCTTGGCTTGTTAACAAATATGCAAATACCCTCTATATATGAAAATTATCTGTCAATAGCTGTTTTAGCAGCTTTAGATACATTATTTGGCGGTATTCGTGCTCAATTACAGCAAGTATATGACGATAAAGTATTTGTATCAGGATTCTTTTTTAATATAATTCTGGCAGCGGGATTAGCGTTTTTAGGTGTGTATTTAGGAATAGATTTGTATTTAGCCGCCATTTTCGCTTTCGGAGTACGTTTGTTCCAGAATATAGCAATAATTAGGCGTATTTTACTAACTAAGATAGATGAGAAACGTCACAAAAGGAACAAAAATTCCATAGAATGAGAGAAAAGTTGAGCTAAATGCTCGATTTGCTTAGACATTATGCCGAATTTACAATAGAATGAGAATAAGAGCATTTTTTCGAGGAGGTGCAGCGAATTGAATCAGCAAGATTTATATATTTCTCTTGATATAGGATCATCCTCTATCAAGGTATTAATAGGTGAAATGAGCGACGGTCAGTTACATGTAATTGGGGTCGGAAATGTAAAATCGAATGGAGTTCGAAAAGGTGCGATTGTTGATATTGATGCAACAGTTCAATCAATTCGAAAAGCAATAGATCAAGCTGAACGAATGACAGGATATCAAATTAATGAAGTCGTTTTAGGTGTTCCAGCTAACCAGACGATGTTACAGCTGGTTAAAGGTGTAGTCGCTGTAAATAGTGAAAATAGAGAAATTACAGATGATGATTTAGATAGAGTAGTAGAATCTGCACAAGTCATGTCAATACCTCCTGAACGTGAATTAGTGAATATTATTCCAAGACAGTTTATTGTGGATAATTTAGATGAGATTAAAGATCCACGAGGCATGATTGGCATCCGTTTAGAAATGGATGCCACAATGATTACTACTTCAAAAACACTTTTACACAATGTTCTACGTTGTGTAGAACGTGCAGGTCTAAGCATTCGAGAAATATATTTGCAACCATTAGCAGCAGGTTTTTTTGCATTATCGGAGGATGAAAAAAACCAAGGAACCGCGTTTGTTGATCTAGGAGGCGGTTCAACTACTATCGCAGTATTTGAAGAGGGATTATTAACACATACAGGTGTCATTCCAATTGGTGGCGATCATATTACAAAAGATATTTCAATCGTCTTAAAAACACCAACAGAACAGGCAGAACAAATTAAACATCAATTTGGACATGCCTATTATGATGATGCATCTGATGAAGAACTCTTCGAAGTACCGGTTGTAGGGACAGATTCAACAGATCAGTACAGCCAGCGCTATATTTCAGAAATAATTGGCGCTCGTTTAGAAGAATTATTTGAATTAGTCATTGACGAATTAGCCCGTCTAGGTGTTAGAGATTTACCAGGTGGTGTTGTTTTGACTGGAGGCGTTGCAAAGCTTGACGGTATTGCTCAACTGGCACGTCAAATTCTGCAAACTCGTGTTAGAATATATACACCTGACTATATTGGCGTTAGAGAGCCTTCATTTTCGACGGCAGTTGGACTTATTCGTTACGCCTATTTAGAAGATGATTTTTATGGAAAAAGTGCTAATACGCAACCTATTGAATATGCAGTTGTAGGATCTCCTGCAGCCACATCTAAGAAGCAAGAATATGCTACACCTTCAGAACCAAAAGGAAGCGTAATCGGAAGAGCAAAAAAATTATTTGATAAGTTTTTTGATTAACTTCTTTCAGCAAATGTCCTTTGTACCGAAAGCGTAGCGATAGGTACAGAAGTCTCCACCTCTATAGGTGGTGAGATGAATGCGGATTTAAGCTACTTTTCAGCAGATGTCCAAACACCTGCTGAAAGAAGTTAATGCCTCCGGCGGATGTCACGGAATCGGAAAAAGTTCTACATAGGATGTTAGCCTAAAATCATCGCATCCATGCGATAACGGCTAACTGACCTGCATCGGTAAAAACGCCACGTCCTGTGGCATTACCGAAATGACCGACATCGTGTCGGCCCTCACGCAGGCCTAAGCACAAAGCCGATTCCGGACGCAATTATACCGAGGCATAATTGATCTTGAATGCGTAATGAATGATACAGAGTCGAGTTACCGTGGGAGGAAAAAGAAATGTTAGAATTTGATACAAGTGTTGATCAACTTGCAGTAATAAAAGTCATTGGTGTTGGTGGCGGCGGTAACAACGCTGTCAATCGAATGATAGAACATGGTGTTCAAGGTGTTGACTTTATCGCAGTAAACACAGATGCACAGGCCTTAAATTTATCGAAGGCAGAAATAAAGCTACAAATTGGTACGAAACTTACACGTGGATTAGGTGCAGGTGCTAATCCTGAAGTAGGGAAAAAAGCTGCAGAAGAGAGCCGTGAACAATTAGAGGAAGTTCTTCGTGGTGCAGATATGGTATTCGTTACAGCTGGAATGGGCGGAGGAACTGGTACTGGTGCCGCGCCAGTAATCGCACAAATTGCTCGCGATTTAGTAGCTCTTACAGTCGGTGTTGTAACGCGTCCATTTACGTTTGAAGGTCGCAAACGACAAACACAAGCTATCGGTGGTATCGGTGGCATGAAAGAGTCTGTTGATACTTTAATCGTTATTCCAAACGACAAGTTATTACAAATTGTCGATAAATCTACACCAATGCTAGAAGCATTCCGTGAAGCAGATAATGTTTTACGACAAGGTGTACAAGGTATTTCAGATTTAATTGCAACGCCAGGTCTTATTAACTTAGACTTTGCAGACGTAAAAACTATTATGTCTAACAAAGGTTCAGCGTTAATGGGTATTGGTATTGCTACAGGTGAAAACCGTGCTGCAGAAGCGGCTAAGAAAGCTATTTCAAGTCCATTACTTGAATCATCAATTGATGGCGCTAAAGGTGTCCTTATGAACATTACTGGTGGCTCAAATCTTAGCCTATTTGAAGTCCAAGAGGCTGCTGATATTGTAGCATCAGCATCAGATGAAGAAGTAAATATGATTTTCGGTTCTGTTATTAACGAAAATCTAAAAGATGAAATTATTGTGACAGTAATTGCAACTGGTTTCTCAGAGGAAGCTTTACAGCAACAGCGTAATACTCCACGACCGACGTTAAATGCAAACAGACAAGCTACACAACAACAGCAAGCTCCGATTCGTGAGCAGCGTCAAGAAGTGCATGTGCAGCAAGAACAACCACGTCAAAGTCAACAAAATTATGTACAGGATGACACGCTTGAAGTACCAGCCTTTTTACGCAATCGTAAAAATCGCGGATAAGTCAGCATCCAAACTTTAAAAAGCTCGTATTTTACATTATGTGAAATACGGGCTTTTTTGTGTTGGTGAAAACTATTTGAATGTTGTTGATGTCGCTACGATTTCTCACTGAAAATATTTTCTCCAGAAGAAATATTCTAAGAAATGGTTGATTGGAGTGGAGACTGGGCGACTCCTTGGGGATCAGCGGTATAGAGGAACGAAGGCTAAAAGCATCACGTCCTGTGATAACGCCTTCGTGACCAACATCCTGTTGGCCCGAGACCCTGCAGCGAGCACCGCGAGTGAAGCGGCTCATCGGACGCCCCCAGGAAAGCGCCCAGTCGGAACGGAAATCAACCCCTCGCTTTGCAGAAAAGCCATATACTTTATTTAATATGACAGCATAATTTCATTGATATTTTCAGTGACTTAAAAATTAATTATGTTCAAATGTGTAAGGAAAGGATGTATTTTGTCAAAACATTTTTATGAAATGATGCGATTGTTTGACAATATTTGTGGGTGTAACATGCTAACTTTGTAAGTAGGAGGCGGCTGTTATGTATGGAGAATGGCTGGTGCTCATTAATACACTTTTTAATCTAGCGATACTTACGTTTACAGCGAGAGTAACAGGGGTTTTGGTAAAGAACACGAGATTATTAATGAGTTCTATTTGTAGTAGTTTTGTAGCTGTAATAGGTGGTCAAATGCTGTTAATGACGATACTGAGCTTTATCTTACTAATCGGCATAGCTTTTCGCTTTAAGATTCGAAGTTTTCAAAAGCAAGGACCGATTGTTTTAACAGCAACAATCATTATTGGTGGATTATTAACAGCGTTACAACCGTATTTAAAAAATCTTTCTGCTGTCCATTTTATAATTATTTGCCTACTATTAGCAGTTGGTAACCTTGTTGCTTTTTATAAGCAATGGGGATTTGTAAAGCTTGAGCGGTTAAGTGGTCAGTTTGTGTTTGATACGAATTTGAAAATTTTTGATATCACGATACCGCTTTCTGCATTTGTAGATACAGGGAATCAAGCAATTGAGCCACTTTCAGGAAAACCTGTTCACTTTGTCTCTTATGCAGCATTACGCTCACATTTACCTGCAGCATTTTGCAAATCATTAATAGAATGGCAAGAAACTGATCCGTATAATGTATCCATGTTTTCAGAAGATTATCAGCGTTTTATTCGATTTATTCATGTCAATACAGTGCAACAGCAGTCGGTTGTACTAGGTTTCCGCTTTGATGAGTGGCATATAAAAGGGGAGCACTCACAAGTGAAAAAGAATGAATATATCGTATTAACAAAAAAGGCTAAAAATTTTCCGCACAGCACAGCAGCAATTTTACATTTTTCAGCGCTTTCAAATAACTCATAGAGGGGGAGAACTATTGCTTCTTAGGCTACTTGCTAGCTTGAAAAAATTTTGGAGTAAGTTTCGGAGTCGTGAAACGTACTATATAGGGGGAAATGATTCATTGCCAGTGCCATTAAGTCGAGAAGAAGAAGTTACAGTCATTGCATCCTTTATGAATGGTGATTTAAGAGCTAGAGATACACTAATTGAACGTAATTTGCGTCTTGTTGTTTATATTGCTAGACGTTTTGATAATACGGGAACACCGATTGAGGATTTAATAAGTATTGGCTCGATCGGTTTAATTAAGGCGATTGAAACGTTCAATACTGATAAAAATATTAAGCTTGCCACATACGCATCACGTTGTATTGAAAATGAAATTTTGATGCATTTACGTAAAACAAGTCGCATGAAGGGTGAAGTTTCATTAGATGAACCATTAAACTCAGATGCTGATGGAAATGAATTGTTATTGTCTGATATTTTAGGAACGGAAGAGCATATTATTTTAGACAATGTAGAGAAGAAAATTGAGCGTCAACATATGTTTCATGCGATTAATTTACTAGGCGCGCGTGAAAGATATATTATGGAATGCCGTTTCGGCCTCAATGGAAAAATTGAAATGACTCAAAAAGAAGTTGCGGATCATTTAGGTATTTCGCAATCATATATTTCCCGATTAGAGAAGAAAATTATTCAAGATCTACGTGAAAATCTGAATCAGCCAATATCTTAGAGAGGGAAATTTACCCTACCTAAAATTGGTCGTAGCTTTTGTGCATATTCTCGTTTCTCTCGGACAAACTGATGTAACGGTTTAGTCAGAGAATAACATCCGGAGGAATCGAATATATGCGAACTAAAGTAGATCTTTGCGGCTTAGATACATCGACTTTGCCAATTTTAAAGCACGAGGAAATGAAGGAACTATTTATTCGTTTACAAGCTGGAGAAACTGAGATTAGGGAAGAGCTTGTAATGTGCAATTTAAGGTTAGTGCTCAGTATTGTCGGTAGATTTGCCTATAGGGGTGAACAGGCAGATGATTTATTTCAGGTAGGCTGTATTGGCCTCATGAAAGCCATTGATCATTTTGATTTGAAGCATAATGTACGATTTTCAACGTATGCTGTGCCAATGATCATAGGTGAAATTCGTCGCCATCTGCGTGATCATCATGCATTGCGCGTTTCTCGTTCTCTGAGAGATATTGCATATAAGGCGATGCAGGCAAAAGAGCAATGGATAACCGATAATTTACGAGAACCAACGATTGAAGAAATTGCTGAAATGATTGACATGAAAAAGGAAGATGTTTTATTTGCTTTAGATGCCATTCAAGACCCAGTTTCCTTACAGGAGCCTATTTATTCAGACGGCGGAGACGCTGTTTATATGATGGATCAATTACGTGATGATGATGTATCAGAAGATCAATGGGTTGCCTACGTGTCGGTAAAGGAAAGTTTACAAAAGTTAGATGATCGTCAACAAATGATTGTTGCAAAGCGTTTTTATTACGGTGAGACACAAACTGAAATTGCAAAAGAATTGGGGATTTCTCAAGCGCAAATTTCACGTCTAGAAAAAAATGCGATTGAAACAATGCAGAAAGATTATAAGTAAAAAACAATGCGCACCCGAATCTCGGGGCGCATTTTATTATAGCAAAATGTGAGTGATTTCCGTTCCAGGCTACCCGCTTTCCTGTGGGCGAGCGTCGAGCTGCTTCCTCCGCTGAAGGAACGAAGGCTAAATGCGTCACGTCCTGTGACAATGCCTTCGTGACCAACATCATGTTGGCCTCAGGGTCTCGCCTGTCTCTCTTTCCCACGGGAGTCGAGTAGCCTTCTACTCCAATCAATGATAGCGTAGTACTTTTAATTTATGCATTCGACAATGAACGCTATGGCTACATACTATAATCGAACAGAATAGAGAATGTTATTGATATCTGCTGTAGCATTGATTACTCATTTAAATATTTATAGTGATGTTATGCTGTCGCATATATCACTATAAATTAGAGAGTGACGTGCAGAAGATACATACTAAATGAATTAGTTGATTGTAGTGGAGACTGAGCGACTCCTTGGGGATTAGCGGTATAGAGGAACGAAGGCTAAAAGCATCACGTCCTGTGATAACGCCTTCGTGACCAACATCCTGCCGCTGCCGCTACGTTGCACTCACGCTTTCGCGCAAAAGATATCTGTTGGCCCGAGATCCTGAAGCGCAGCGAAGCGGCTCATCGGACGCCCCCAGGAAAGCGCTCAGTCAGAACGGAAATCAACCACACGTTTTGCCAAAGAGCCAAATTAATTTAACTATGACAGTTTTACAACATTCACTTAATCATTTCATTTTCATTTAAACAACAATAAACACATAAATATAAAGAGAGAACATAGTTTAACTTCTTTCAGCAAATGTTTTATGTAACGAAAGTGCAACGGCAGTTACAGATCTCTTTTGTACCGAAAGCGTAGCGACAGGTACAGAAATCTCCCATCTCTATAGGTGAGATGAATGCGAATGTAAGCTATTTTTCAGCGGGTGTCCAAACGCCCGCTGAAATAGAGGGACTCAGTCTAAGAACGCCACGTCCTGTGGCAATTTATCTGTGCGAAAGCGTAGCGACAGCAACAACGACTGAGTGACCAACATCACGTTGGCCCAAAGCCTCCGGCGGATGTCATGGAATCGGAAATGAGTTCTACATAGGATGTTAGCCTAAGATCATCGCATTCATGTGATAACGGCTAACTGACCTGTATCGGTAAAAACGCCACGTCCTGTGGCATTACCGAAATGACCGACATCGTGTCGGCCCTCGTGCAGGCCTAAGCACAAAGCCGATTCCAGACGCAATTATGCCAAGGCACAATTGATTGAGATAAAAACGATGTTGAGAGTAATTGATTTAGGAGGGATAAAATGCGTTTCTCGATGTTACAGCAAAAAGAAGTAATTGAAGCAGGGAACGGACGCTTTTTAGGATTTGTGGTAGATGCAGAGGTATCTAAAGAAACAGGCTATGTAACGGCTTTTATGATTGCAGAGCCCCGAAAATATTTAGGGCTTTTTCGCGGGGAAGAATCGGTTAGGAAAGTGTATATGAAAGATGTACTTGTAGTTGGAAAGGATGTCATTTTAGTGAAAGCAATATCCTAAAAGACAAAATTATTATGCATATTAAAAATCTAAGCATTTTTAAGCGTTGCCAGTGTAAAATGTACTTTCACTTAGGTCAGGCTATTCATTGATAATTCAAGCATTGCTTGTTACAATATAAGAAACTATTGTTGTAAAGTTGGGAAAAACATTGACAAAAATCTTAACAAATTTGAAGAAAATTAATGATCTTATACAAGCAGCAAAAAAACGTGCAAATCGTGAAGCAGAGAGAGTTCAAATTATTGCAGTGACAAAAGAAGTTTCTGTAGAAAGAACACAAGAAGCAATTGATGCAGGCCTTATTCATTTAGGAGAGAACCGCCCAGAAGGCTTAAATCGTAAAACTGAAGCGATTCAAGCTGATGTACATTGGCATTATATCGGTTCTTTACAAACACGTAAGGTTAAACAGGTCATTAACAGTATTGATTATTTACATTCACTAGATCGTTTGAGTTTAGCGCAAGAAATTGAAAAAAGAGCAGACAAACCTGTTAAATGCTTTGTACAAGTTAATGTATCGGGCGAAGAGGCAAAACATGGTTTATCGATTGAAGAAGTCCTACCTTTTATTGAATCATTAAAAAGTTTTACGAAAGTTCAAGTCGTTGGTTTAATGACGATGGCACCGAATACAGATGAGGATACAATTATTCGCTCTGTTTTTAAGCAATTAAAACAATGTCAACAGCAAATAGCCGAGCAAGGATTCGCACATGCACCTTGTACCGAGTTATCAATGGGCATGTCTAATGACTTTGAAATTGCGGTAGAAGAAGGGGCTACATTTGTACGAGTAGGAACGGCTCTTGTTGGAAATGAAAGAGGGGAACAGGATGAGCATGAAAAATAAAATTAAAAATTTCTTTTATCTTGAGGAAGAAATAGAAGAAGAAATCACTCAAGCTCCTATTCAACAGCAGCAACCCGTACAACAACAGCAACAGATCCAATCGGTGAAGCCTAAAAAAGTAATGAAGGAGCGTAAGGGACCGGTTCAGGAAATTTTTCCGCAAAGTACAACATCTACAAACAATATTGTCAGTTTGCAGTCAGCAATGAATTCTAAAGGTTCAAAAGTTGTATTAGTTGAACCTAGAGTTTATGCCGAAGCGCAGGATATTGCAGAACATTTAAAAAATAGGCGTGCAACGATCGTCAATTTACAACGAATTGAGCGAGAACAAGGTGTACGAATTATTGATTTTTTAAGCGGCACAGTGTATGCACTCGGCGGTGATATTCAAAGAATCGGTAAAGACATTTTCCTATGCACACCTGAAAATGTAGAAGTATCTGGCGAAATTTCGAATTTTATTTTAGACGATAATTAATAGCGAGGATTGTAGTTTATATGACATTTTATTTAATCTTAAAGTATGTGTCTATAGCATTTTATGTATATTCACTAATGCTAGTCGCATATGTGTTAATGTCCTGGGTGCCTGCTGTTCAAAATACATCAGTTGGACGTATTTTAACAAAATTATGTGAACCTTATCTTGGAATTTTCAGAAAGTTTATTCCGCCAATTGGCATGATTGATATTTCACCTATCGTAGCAATATTTCTCCTTAACTATATTCAAAAAGGGCTGTTTATTGTTATTTTAAAAATTTACGAAATGTTGATTTAAAAAAAATCCTCACGAACGGTGAGGATTTTTTATTTATGGGGAATACTACATTTAACAAAAATGGTTGCTTTACAATTTAGGTATAAAAGTTGAGGTGGCATTAGTTTAACGTAATGTTGATTTAAGTGGTGGATGTCGCTACATCTAATATTAAATATAACAATTTTTTGTTGATATTTTGCGGAATATACCCATTTTACTGATTGTAGCGTAGGATGCTGCTCGACGCTCGCCCGCAGCGGAAATTAGAGAATGTTCAATAAGGGATAACCAATATTTTCTGATATAAAACCAAAAAATACCGATAAAATTGTGCTAGTAAATGAGAGATAATAAAGGTGGAGTAAACATGGAGCATTTAATACAGCATTTTAGAAAAGACGAACAATCTTTTATTGAACAGGTTGTGAGCTGGCAGCATGAGGTAGAGGATCGATACGCTCCAAAGCTTACTGATTTTCTAGATCCTCGTCAACGTTTTATTGTTACATCGATTATTGGACAATATGACACATTGAAAACAGCTAATGCTGGGCTTTTTGATAATGCAGAAAGACAACGCATGTTGATTTATCCTACCTATTATGAGCCTGTGGAAGAAGATTTTCAGCTTACCGTATTTACGATTCAATACCCTGTGAAATTTGTCCAACTACGACATCCAGATGTTCTTGGAGCTTTATTATCTTTAGGACTGAATCGGTGCAAATTCGGTGATATTCGTGTGAATGAACAGCTAGTACAATTTGTAGTAGCGAGTGAGGTAGCGGAATATGTACGCTTACATTTAACAGGCATCGGCAATGTAAAGGTACATGTAGAATCGATTAAAGAGACAGAGACGCTGCTACAAAACGAGGAAGAGTGGTTAGAAGAATCTCATACTGTTTCCTCTATGCGTTTAGACGTTATTATTTCAACGGTTTTAAAAACTTCTCGCCAGAAGGCACAAGCATTAATTACAGGTAAAAAGGTACGTGTCAATTGGACTGAACGGGATACAGTTGCCTTTGAATTACAAGAAGGAGATATTTTATCTGTACGTGGAAGCGGTCGAATAAAAATTATGATGACGGAAGGCCGTACAAAAAAAGATAAAATTCGATTACAAATCGGTCGATTGACCCAAAAAAGCTGAAAATCCAGTGAATTTCATTAATTTTTACTGCTAAGTTGTTGGAACAATTGTATAATAGAAATTATGAATGTACATGTAAAGGAGAGAAGGATCGTATGCCGTTATCACCTATTGATATACATAATAAGGAGTTTACTAAATCCTTCAGAGGTTATGCTGAAGATGAAGTAAATGAATTTTTAGATCAAATTATTAAAGACTATGAGATTTTGTTACGGGAAAAGAAGGAAGTAGACAGACAACTGGAGATTTCCTTAGAACAAGCGAGACATTTTAATTCTTTAGAGGAAACGTTACAAAAGTCAATTGTTGTTGCGCAAGAGGCAGCTGACGAAGTACGAAGAAATTCTCAAAAAGAAGCTAAACTTATTGTAAAAGAAGCAGAAAAAAATGCTGATCGTATTATCAATGAGGCTTTAACGAAGGCTCGTAAAGTGACAATTGAAATTGATGAGCTGAAAAAGCAATCAAAAGTATTCCGTAATCGTTTTAAAATGCTTGTAGAGGCACAGCTTGATTTACTAAATGCAGATGACTGGGATCATTTGCTACAATATGATATTGACCTTACTGAAATTCAAGCATCTGTCGAAGAAGCACAAGAAGCTGATCAAGTTTAGTCTCTATATTTGTAGACATTAGGAAGCATTAAGTGAAACTTGACGTGATTGTATGATTTTCATATACTATGGTAATAGTAATTATTTTGAACACATATGCAAACAGGCAAAGACGAAGACAGTATTTGTTAGGCGTAGTTAAGCGATTTGGGGATAGTGTGAGCCCAAACAAGCAAATAACAATGAACATCACTTCGGAGCTAAATAACTGAATGTAGTAAGTTATTTCGTAGTGCACGACGTTAATGTGCTTTAAGTGGTAGTACAATTTTGTGCTACAATTAGGGTGGTACCGCGAGTATAAGCTTCTCGTCCCTTTCAGGGATTGAGAGGCTTTTTTTATGTTCAAATGACGGTTGGCTTCATTTCTTTTAGAGTGAAATGTTAAATTCTGTATTTGAACTTATACTTCCATTGTTAAAACGTGTTGATTTTGCCGATAACTAGAACTTGAGGGCATTTACCGAAATGTATCTATGTAGCACCAAGCCGGAACGGAAATCAACCACACGTTATAATAATAAGCCTAATAACTGTCGTAAGTGTATGAGCGCCTATGAGCATTTGTTTTTCGTTTGTAAACATAAAGGAGGAATTGAAAAATGGTTGAGTACAAAGATACTTTATTAATGCCAAAAACAGATTTCCCAATGCGTGGAAACTTACCGGCAAATGAACCGAAGATGCAAGAAAAATGGGACGAAATGGACATTAATAAATTGCAGATGGAGCGTACAGAAGGACGTCCTGAATATGTGTTACACGATGGACCTCCATATGCAAATGGTGATATCCATATCGGTCACGCTTTAAATAAAGTGCTGAAAGATATGATTACGCGTCATCGCTCTATGAATGGTTACCATGTAAACTATATTCCAGGTTGGGATACTCATGGTTTACCAATTGAGCAAGCACTTACGAACAAAGGTGTAAAGCGTAAAGAAATGTCTGTTGCTGAATTCCGTAAATTATGTGAAGAGTATGCTTACGAGCAAATTGACAATCAACGTACACAATTCCGCCGTTTAGGTGTTCGTGGTGATTGGGAAAATCCATATATTACATTAAAGCCTGAATTTGAAGCACGTCAAATCGAAGTATTCGGTAAGATGGCTGAAAAGGGATATATTTATAAAGGTTTAAAACCAGTTTACTGGTCTCCATCATCTGAATCTGCACTTGCAGAAGCAGAGATTGAATATCAAGATGTTAAATCGCCTTCTATTTATGTAAGCTTTGCACTTAAAGATGCTAAAGGTGTAGTTCCAGCAGATGCTAAAATGATTATTTGGACAACAACACCTTGGACAATTCCAGCGAACTTAGGGATTTCTGTAAACCCTGAATTTATTTATGTTGTGGTGGCAGTTGCAGATAAAAAATTCATCATAGCAAAAGAATTATTAGAAAAAGTTGCTAACGAACTTGAATGGGAAGCATATGAAGTTGTGCAAGAAGTTAAAGGGGAAGCGTTAGACCGAGTTGTTGCACAGCATCCATTCTATGACCGTGAATCTCTTGTAATGGTTGGAGAGCACGTAACTGCTGAAGCGGGTACTGGCTGTGTTCATACAGCACCAGGACACGGTGAAGATGACTATCATATTAGTAAACAATATGGTCTACCAATTCTTAGCCCAGTTGATAATAGCGGCTGCTATACAGAAGAAGCACCTGGTTTTGAAGGTGTATTCTATAATGATGCCAACAAATTGATCACTGAAAAATTAAAAGAAGTAGGTGCTTTAGAAAAGCTTAACTTCTTTACACACTCATATCCACATGACTGGCGTACGAAAAAACCAGTTATTTACCGTGCAACACCACAATGGTTTGCGTCGGTTGATGCATTCCGTGATGAGTTACTAGGGGCTGTAAAATCAACATCATTTACACCTGCTTGGGGTGAAACTCGTCTTTATAATATGATTCGTGACCGTGGAGACTGGGTAATTTCACGTCAGCGTGCATGGGGCGTGCCAATTCCAATTTTCTATGCTGAAAATGGAGAGCCAATTATTACACCAGAAACAATTGCTCATATTTCAGCTTTATTCCGTGAACATGGGTCAAATATTTGGTTCCAAAAAACAGCTAAAGAATTATTACCTGAAGGCTTCACACACGCTGGTAGTCCGAACGGTGAATTTACAAAAGAAAACGATATTATGGACGTTTGGTTTGACTCAGGTTCTTCTCACCAAGGTGTGCTAGTAGAACGTGGTATGAAGTATCCAGCTGATCTATATTTAGAAGGTTCTGACCAACACCGTGGATGGTTTAACTCATCATTAATTACTTCTGTAGCTATTAATGGCTATGCACCATATAAAGGACTATTAACACATGGTTTCGTTCTAGATGGTGAAGGTCGTAAGATGAGTAAGTCTTTAGGAAATGTCATTATCCCGAAAAAGGTGATGGACCAATACGGAGCAGATATTCTTCGTTTATGGGTTGCATCTGTAGATTATACAGCAGACGTTCGTATCTCAATGGATATGTTGAAGCAAGTTTCTGAGGTTTATCGTAAAATCCGTAACACATTCCGTTTCTTACACGGAAATGTAGCTGATTTTGATGCGACGAAAGATCGTGTAGCATATGCAGACCTTCGTGAAATGGATCAATACGTTTATATGCGCTTACAAGATGTTTTAAAAACTGTTCGTGCTGCATATGATCGCTATGATTTCGCGGCTGTGTATCATGCAGTGAATAACTTTGTTGCTGTAGAATTATCTTCATTCTATTTAGATATTGCAAAAGATGTTGTGTACATCGAAGGTCATGACAACAAAGACCGCCGTGCAATGCAAACAGTTATTTATGATACATTAATGACGTTAGTAAAAGTAATGTCACCTATTATCCCTCACACAAGTGATGAAATGTGGTCTTACTTACATGGTCAAGGTGTTGTAGAAGCGGTATCTGTACAATTAACAGACTTCCCAGAAGTAGATGAACATGAAAACTTCGAAAGTCTACGCGAAAAATGGGTAAAAATTATTGATGTTCGTGATGATGTTTTAAAAGCATTAGAGGAAGCTCGTAATGCAAAAACAATCGGTAAATCACTTGAAGCGAAAGTGACAGTTTATGCGAAAGAAGATGTGGCAGCATTATTAAATGATGCAAGCATTAATTTTGCACAGCTTTCAATCGTTTCTGCCTTTGAAGTAGCATCAATAGAAGCTGCACCAGCAGATGCATTAGCTTTAGAACATGCTTCGATCGTTGTAGAAAAAGCAACAGGTGAAAAATGTGAGCGTTGTTGGTCTATTTCTGAAACAGTCGGTTCAAATGAAGCACATTCAACAGTATGTGCGCGTTGTGCAGAAGTTGTAGAAACGTATTACGCTTAATTTAAAAATAAGAATCTGCATTCTATGTAATTAATAACGCAAGTCTCCTTGATGATGGGGGGCTTGCGTTTTTTATTTTGTCACCTGAGGTCTAGCAGATTCTTTTTTGTCATAGAGTGATTTCTTAGAAATCTGAATGCACTATTTAAATAATATTTCTTGTGTATTGCGGTAGTCAGTTGGAGATATACCGACATATTTCTTAAACGTAAGGCTGAAATAATTAGGTGTGTTGAAGCCACAGATGAAGGAAATCTTTTCAATGGTGTAATCGTATTTTCGCAAATACGGTAGTGACTTGATGATACGTGTAAAAGCTACATAATCAACAAAATTGCGACCAATCTCTTTTTTAAACAATCTGCTAAAATGAGTAGCACTAAAATTACTATATTTGGCAACGTCACTGATCGCAAGTTGTTCATCATAGTGCTCCTCGATATATTGGATAGCTTTTTGGAGCTGTTCTTGCTTTGTTAAATCCTCATAAAATCGTACATGAATGCTTTGAACAGGAGGTTTCCTCCGTGCCTTTCGAGCTTGGCTATAGGATTCCTTGACTTGCATGGCGTCCTGAAAAACGCCACCAATCCCCATAAAAAGATGGATGCAATAATCTTTTTTTAACGTTTCAATAACCTCAAGTAAACAAGCTACCCCCTCCGACCAATGCCTAAATGATGTGTATTCATTAGGAATGCGCATAAGCAATAGTAAATAACGTTCAAAATGTAAAAAAGATATAGGTACTTTATTAGCAAAGTTTTGGTGGAACACATTGGTGATCACACTGCTTGCATCATGAGGGTAAGGTCGATCTTCATTCACATCTATATAACCCTGGATTAAAAACACGATATTTGGGATACACTGTCTTGATAAAAAAGAGGAAGACTGGATTATTTCCTGCTCACTTTCAACTTCTCCGCGTATAAGTCGTTTTAAAAAAGCTTCTCGGAATGGTGAAGTATGGTCTTGCGAAATTTGCTGTGATAACTCAAGCATTGTAAGAGTACTTGCTTGTTTTGCTTGATAGGATGTATAAAGCTTTTTAACGATGCGTAGAAATTTTACTTTCTGTAACGGTTTAATAAGAAGTGCAGTCAAGTTTAGTTCAATGGCTATACCAGTTGAGTAGGTAAGGTGTTCTGCAACAATAGGGACAATTATACTATTAGGATAATTTCTTTTTAACCGGTTTATCTTTACCCAGTCAAATAAACGGTTAATTTCATAGACAATGATAGCGGAAATCTCTGTTTTGGGTTCTTCGCAATTAATAAAAGTATTAGGTAGGAATTCTTCTAGCCAGTAGCTCATTTGTTGTTGTTCATGTGAATTTTCAATGTACCAAACAATATTTAAAATGCTAACATCACCCTTCTATTATAAATGGGGAATAATAAAAATATTTTAACTTAAAATAGCATTTTTTTGTACTAATACAGCAATATTTTGTAACTATTTTATAGATTAAATAGAATAGAATAATTGTAGTGAATAATAATTTGAAATTTCAGACAATTATTTACTGAAACAGGAAGGGAGAGTTGAAATATGGCAGAAGTAGGGAGTCATGATTATGAATACGTGGAAGCTGGAACCATCGATGTAAAGGATCTTCCGCCACTAGATGCAACTACTAACAAAATTATGAAAGATGAGTTTACTACAGGTTTTAGCTTAACGGTATTTTATTTCATTTTAATTTTTAGTATTCCGGTAATGAACTGGTTCGCTCCAGAGCTTGCTTTCAAGAAAATTTTGGGCGGTATGACAGTAACGTGGTTTGTGACAACCGTCGTGATGATGGTAATGGCTTTTATTATTGCATACGTGCATACAACGTTGTACGAGAAGCGCCTTAAGAAATACGAAATACTGAATAAGTAGTTTTAGCTAAGGGGGATATGTAGAATGATGAAAGCTCTATTAGAACCGAAGATGTTAATGACTATTGCTTTAATGGGGACAATTGTATACATTACGTACTTAACGAAAAGAAATGCAACGGCATCCGATTTCTTTGTTGGGGGACGAAGTTTTGGGTGGTTTACAAACGGTTCGGCAATTGGGGGAGACTATTTAAGTGCTGCTACATTTCTCGGGATAGCCGGTTTGACTTTCCAATTAGGGTATGACGGTGCTTACTATGCATTTTGCTTCTCCATTGGATTGACATTGCTAGCTATTTTTGTGGCAGGCCCGTTAAGACGATTTGGTGCATTTACCGTTGCAGATTTTTTAGCTTATCGTTTTCATAGTAGACGAGCTCGGCTAGTAGCGGTAGCTGTGGTTTTGGCGATTTCTGGTTTTTATGCAGCGCCACAATTATTAGGGGCGGCACAAATTTTAAGTATGTTTTTCGGGACTTCATATGAATTCGGCATTATCTTTACATGTATTGTAATGGTTTTCTATGTAGGAATAGGCGGTATGAAAGGAACAACAATCAACCAAGCTTTAGAGCTTTGGATTCGCCTTGGAGCGTTTGTTGTTATGTTGATTGCAGCAATTTATAGTGGTTTGCATTACGATAAGATTTTAGCTGCTATTAATTCATTCAGCGGTCCTATTACAGGAACATCACCATATGCTTTAGATGGAAATAATGTTAATTTTGATGGTGCTGCTTGGACGGGAACAGGTTTCTATTTCCCAACATTTTGGCAAACTATCAGTATGACAATTGGTTTAGCGCTAGGCACAATTGGTTTGCCACATATTCTACTAAGATTTTATACGAATCCAAGTGCGAAGGCGGCTCGTAAATCAGCGTTGATGGCGATTGGGATTGCCAGTACGTTTTTCTTATTAGCAGTATATTTAGGTGTTGTAGGTCGTTCTATTTTTATCTCGGGTACAGCAAGTGAGGAAGTCATGCGTGATCTAGTGCTTGGTGGGAACAATATGGTGATTCCTACAACAGCACTTGCACTAGGAGGTAAGTGGCTACTTGGACTAGTCATAGCAGGTGCGTTTGCGGCCATATTCTCAAATTTATCAGGGTTATTTATTACAAGTTCAGGTGCATTAGCTCACGATTTATATGCAAGCGTTATGAAAAAGGATATTACAGAAAAACAACGAGTAGTTGCAGGGAAAGTAGCCATCGTTTTATTAGGTATTTTATATGGAGCCTTGGGTTTATTAGTTAAGGATGCATCCATTGGCCATTTAGTGGCACTTGCTTTTACTGTTGCGGCGAGTACATTTACACCAATATTTATATTAGGTATTTGGTGGAGAGGAATGACAGAAAAAGGAGCAATTGCGGGTTTACTCATTGGTCTTGGTGTATCGATGTGGATGATTTTTCTTCCAGGAACTTTACCGAGCTTCTTACAATTTAAAATCCCAGGCATCATCACAGTACCTGTAGGATTCTTATCCGTTATTATTGTGTCATTATTAGATCGAAAAGTACCGGCTGATGTCAATGATTTCATGAAGCGTGTGCATTCAAAAGAGTCTGAAACAGCTTAAAACGGTATAATTTTGAATAAAAATTGATAAGCTATTGCCATTACTTATGAAGTGAAGGCGATAGCTTTTTTATTGAAGGGAAGTTGACGGCGGGAAAAAGAGCGGCCGACGGATCGAACTGTCAGAGCGACGGAAGGAAAACAGACTGACGGAAAGAACAGCCGAAGCGACGGATAGAACTGCCAAAGCGACGGAAAGAAGAGTCGAAGCGACGGATAGAACACCCAGAGTGACGGAAAGAAGACAGAGAGACGGATAGAACTACCAGAGCGACGGAAAGAAGAGTCGAAGCGACGGATAAAACTGCCAAAGCGACGGTAAGAAAACAAGCCGACGGATCGAACTGTCAGAGCGACGGTAAGAATACCCAAAACAACGGACGGCTCAACAAACGCCCGCAGGAAAGTGCCAAATCGAAGCAAAAATCAACCCTACAATATGGTGATGACCCATATTTTCATGCTATATTAGTTATTCTGAGATGGGGTGTTATGGTAGAATAGGTTAGATGTTGAGCGAACGGAGGAGTGTCTGTGTATAAATATTATGGATTGGCCGCATTCGTGATTCTTTTAGATCAATGGACAAAGTGGCTAATTGTGAAAAATATGGAGTTTGGCGAACGAATTTCAGTATGGGATCCATGGTTTGGGATATTGTCTCATCGAAATAGAGGAGCAGCATGGGGAATGTTAGAAGGCCAAATGTGGTTATTTAGCATTATCACGATAGGTGTTATTTGTGCCGTTCTATACTTTTATCATAAAGAGGCTAAAGGTAAACCGATTTTTCAAGTTGGCCTAATGCTTTTATTAGGCGGAGCTATAGGGAATTTTATTGACCGTATATTTAGAGGTGAAGTGGTCGATTTTGTAAGTGTATTAATTCCAGTAATTAATTATGATTTCCCGATCTTCAATATTGCGGATGCAGCTTTAACAATGGCGGTAGTAATATTAATGATTGGCATAATAATGGAAGATAAAAAAGGAAAGAAACAGGTGAAATAATGACGCAAGTATCATATACAATGGAAGAACAACAAAAGGGAGAGCGCATTGATAAGGCGCTTTCGAGTGTGCAATCGGAGTGGTCGCGTACACAAATTGGTAATTGGATTACTGATGGTATTATTAAAGTAAATGGAGAGACTGTAAAGGCTAAGTATAAGGTAAAAGTAGGGGATGTTGTAGAAATCGATGTACCTGAAGCGGAGCCATTAGATGTCATTGCTGAAAACTTAGATCTTGATATTGTTTATGAGGATGCGGATGTCCTTGTTGTAAATAAACCAAAGGGCATGGTTGTCCATCCAGCGCCTGGACATATGACGGGTACACTCGTTAATGGTTTAATGTATCATTGTAAGGATTTATCGGGTATCAATGGCATTATGCGTCCGGGAATTGTGCATCGTATTGATAAAGATACGTCAGGATTATTGATGGTGGCTAAAAATGATGCAGCTCATGAATCTTTAGTGAATCAGCTAGTCAATAAAACAGTGACACGTAAATATACTGCGCTCGTTCACGGGCATATTGCACATGATAAAGGAACAATTGATGCACCTATTGGTCGAGACCAAAAAGATCGTCAAAAACAAGCAGTTGTCGACAACGGTAAGCATGCAGTAACCCACTTCCAAGTTATCGAACGCTTTGGCGACTTTACTTTAGTAGAGTGTCGTTTAGAAACAGGGCGCACGCACCAAATTCGTGTTCATATGAAGTATATTGGATTCCCACTTGTTGGTGACCCAAAATATGGACCAAAAAAGACAATCGACTTTGGTGGACAAGTATTACACGCGGGAGTTTTAGGCTTTGATCATCCTACATCAGGTGAATATTTGCAGTTTGAAGCGCAAATTCCTGCTGATTATGAACAATTATTACTAGATTTAAGAAATAGGGATTGACGTATAGATAAAGAAGGTCTATACTAACGAAAGTGAATGAACAACTTAACTAAATATTCACCTTTAATAGCAGTCCAGAGAGGCTGAGAAGGTACATGTGAAAGTGTTGCGAAAAATTTGTGCTGCAAATTTTTTTAACACGCTATTTAAACACGTATATAACCCTCTCAGGCTATTCGCCTCGAGAGGTTTTTTTATGGACACATGACCCAATAATAGATAGAAGAGAGGAGGAAACTTACATGGCACAAAATGAGTTATTAGATGGCCCATCTATGGCAAGAGCGTTAACACGCATTGCACACGAAATTATTGAACGCAATAAAGGAATCGACGAATGTATTTTAGTCGGTATTAAAACGCGAGGTGCCTTTCTTGCAAGACGCCTAGCAGAACGAATTGAAAAAATTGAAGGCAAGCCAATCCGTACGGGGGAGCTTGACATCACTCTCTATCGAGATGATTTAACGACAAAGCATGATAATGAACAGGCACATGTTGAACAAGTCGATATCGATTATGTGATCGTCAATCAAAAAATTATTTTAGTCGATGATGTACTCTATACTGGACGAACAGTACGCGCAGCGCTAGATGCAGTAATGGATCTAGGGCGACCAGGCCAAATTCAACTTGCAGTACTAATCGACAGAGGGCATAGAGAGCTACCAATAAGAGCTGATTATGTTGGTAAAAATGTTCCGACATCTGGAGCTGAACGTATAGTCGTAAATTTACAAGAAGTAGACGGAGAAGATTGCGTCATTATTTATAAAGAAGACTAACTTAAAGTGAGGAAACATTATGTCAAATGCAGTATTAGATGTTAAAGATAAACCGACCCCAGTCCAACTAGTGACATTAAGTTTCCAGCACATGTTCGCCATGTTTGGGTCAACGATCTTAGTTCCTCAGTTGGTTGGTCTTAGTCCAGCGATTGCCCTATTAACGAGTGGGATTGCTACACTGTTCTTCTTATTAATTACGAAATTTCAAGTACCTGCTTATTTAGGATCATCATTCGCCTTTATTGCGCCAATCTTACTAGCGGCAGGTGGTTTAAATAAAGATGGTTCCAGTGTCAATCCTGGTCATGCAATGATTGGTGCTATGGCAGTAGGGATTACATATGGCATCGTATCCCTTATCATCTGGAAAAGCGGCTATAAGTGGATTATGAAAATTTTACCACCGATTGTGGTAGGCCCTGTCATTATGGTAATTGGTCTTGGACTATCAGGGACAGCGGTCAATATGGCGATGAATGTAGATGGTAAATATAACTTTTTACACTTCTCAGCAGCGCTAGTGACTTTATTTACAGCCATTATTTTCACGATTGCCTTTAAAGGCATTTTAAGCACAATGCCAATTTTGATTGGCTTAATCGTAGGATATGTTTACTCAATGATGATCGACATAGTTGATTACTCACCAATTGCGAAAGCTGATTTCTTTGCACTACCTGACTTCTTAATCCCAGGTGTTCACTATGAGTTTGAAATCACAACAACGCTGCTCCTAACAATGGTACCAATCGTTATCGTAACGATTTCCGAGCATATTGGTCATCAGTTAGTATTAGGTAAAGTGGTCAATCGAGATTATATTAAAGAGCCAGGCTTACATCGTTCGTTATTAGGGGACGGTCTTGGTACATTTATTAGTGCACTAATCGGTGGTCCGCCGAAAACAACTTACGGTGAAAATATCGGTGTCCTTGCGATCACTCGAGTTTACAGTGTGTATGTCATTGCAGGTGCAGCAGTCGTAGCCATTTTACTGTCATTCTTCGGGAAAGCAATGGCAGTTATTGCAACAATTCCAACAGCTGTACTTGGTGGGGTTTCCATCTTACTCTTCGGTATAATTGCAGCAAGTGGATTACGAATGTTAGTGGATAACCATATCGACTTTGGTAATAGTCGTAACTTGGTCATCGCCTCAGTTATTCTAGTCATCGGTATCGGTGGTGCGAAGTTCGTTGTTTCAGAATCACTAAGTATCGAAGGTATGGCATTAGCAGCGATTATCGGTGTTCTTTTAAATGTCATCTTACCAGGTAAAAAAGAAGCGGACATACCAATACCGCACAATCAAAACGAAAATTCATAAAAGTACCTTTTAATGAATTGTCCAGAGAGGCAAAAAAAGGGAAGTTGTAGACAGTCTAAATGTAGGAGTGTATCCTGCTGTAGTTTGTCACGCCTCCTTATGCCTCGTTGATGACATCAACGAGGCTTTTATTATCTTCATTCATCCTACACTTGAAAGTGAGATGAATGAAGATAAAGCTTCCGGCGGATGTCACGGATTTTGAAAGGAAAGAATTGTGCTCGCGCAATTCAAAATCCGGACGCATTGTTTATCTGTGCGAAAGCGCAGTGCTAACGTAGCGACAGCAACAATTACGCCAAGGCGAAATTGATATAGAGAACGTTATACATAAACGTTCATGAAACACACCCTACGGAGGTTACAATGAAGAACTTATTATCGATGGAACATTTAACAATTGAAGAAATTAACCACATTCTAGATCGTGCGCAAGCTTTTGAGAATGGTGAGGCATCATCGTTATCTCGCCCATACAACGTCGCAAATTTATTTTTTGAACCAAGTACGCGCACGAAAACAAGCTTTGAAATGGCGGAGCGCAAAGTTGGCTGTACCGTTATCCCGTTTGATGGTAGCTTTTCGAGCGTCTCTAAAGGAGAGACATTGTACGATACGGTAAAGACGTTAGAAATGATTGGTATAGATGCAGTAGTCATTCGCGCACAGGAAGATGCGTATTACAATGAACTACTTGAAGGCATCGATGTGTCAATTATTAACGGGGGTGACGGCACTGGTCAGCATCCGTCTCAATCACTATTAGATCTTTATACAATCAAAAAAGAGTTTGGTTCTTTTGAAGGGTTAAATGTGACAATCGCTGGAGATATATGTCATAGCCGTGTAGCGAAGTCGAATGCGTTAGCGTTACAACGACTAGGGGCAAATGTTCATTTCCTTTGTCCAGAAGAGTGGCAAGGCAGTTTCGAAGCGCATCATTCTTGGGATGATTTAATCGAAATAAGCGATGTGATTATGTTACTTCGTGTGCAGCATGAACGTCATAAGGTAAATAAAAGCTTCTCAAAAGGAAGCTATCATGAAGAGTACGGTTTAACGGTTGAACGTGAGAAACAAATGAAAGAAAAGGCAATTATCATGCATCCAGCACCGGTCAATCGTGATGTGGAAATTGCTTCAGAGCTAGTAGAATGTGATCGTTCTAGAATTTTCGAGCAAGTTCGAAATGGTGTTTATACACGAATGGCTATTGTAGAAACAATTTTAAAGGGGAGAGAGTAACATGACAAAAGTTCTTCAAAATGTACAAATGATAAATGAACAAAGCGAGCTACAAACAGTAAATATCGCAATGGTAGACGGCAAAATTACTGAAATAGGTCAAAATGTAACTGTAGCAGGCGCAGAAGTAATCGAAGGAAATGGTTTAGTTGTTGCACCAGGCTTTGTCGATGTCCACACACATTTACGTGAGCCGGGCTTTGAGCATAAAGAAACAATTGCTACAGGTTCAGCATCAGCAGCAAAAGGCGGCTTCACAACAATTTGCGCGATGCCAAATACAAAGCCAGTGCCAGATTCAGTAGAAAACATGCAGTTGATTAACGGTCTTATTAAAGAAAGTGCAGCTATTCGAGTACTTCCATATGGCTCATTAACAAGGGACATCTCAGGTGAGGTTCGTACAAATATTGAAGAATTAAAGGCGCAGGGGGCTGTCGCATTTTCAGATGATGGTGTTGGGATCCAGCTTGCATCAACAATGTATGAGCAAATGAAGGACGCAGCACAGCACGATGTGGTTGTTGTTGCACACTGTGAAGATAACTCATTAATTTACGACGGAGTAATGCATGAAGGGAAACGTAATAAAGAGCTTGGTTTACCAGGAATTCCATCGATTTGTGAATCCGTTCAAATTGCACGAGATGTTCTACTGGCAGAAGCAGCTGGAGCACGCTACCACGTATGTCACGTATCAACGAAGGAATCTGTACGTGCAGTACGAGATGCGAAAGCAGCAGGAATTCGTGTCACAGCAGAAGTTTGCCCACACCATTTATTACTTGAAGAAATGGATATTCCATCAGATGATGCAAACTGGAAAATGAATCCTCCGTTACGTGGAATAGATGATAAAGACTCACTTCACGCAGCGCTGCTAGACGGCACGATCGATTGCATCGCTACAGACCATGCTCCACATACAGTAGAAGAAAAATGCTGTGGTATGGTTGGTGCACCATTTGGCATTGTAGGCTTCGAAACAACATTCCCACTGCTTTACACGCAGTTTGTAGAAACAGGGAAATGGACGTTAAAACAGTTGATTGACTGGATGTCTGTAAAAGCAGCTCAAATTTTTGATCTACCATATGGCACATTAGAAGTTGGAGCTTCAGCAGATATGATTTTAATAGATTTAAATAAAGAGCAAACAATTGATGCAGAAGGCTTTGTATCAAAAGGACGCAATACACCATTCAATGGTTGGACTGCAAAAGGATGGCCGGTCCTTACAATTTTTGAAGGCAATATCGTATACCAGGAGGCAGAGTAATGAAAAAACGTTTACTTATTTTAGAAGATGGCACAGTATTTACAGGTACAGCGTTCGGGAGTGAGCGCGCTTCACAAGGTGAGGTTGTATTCACAACAGGGATGACGGGTTATCAGGAAACAATTTCAGATCCTTCATTCTACGGACAAATTATAACGTTAACTTACCCTTTAATCGGTAATTACGGTATTAACCGTGATGATTTTGAATCAATCTCACCAGCTATTCGTGGATTTGTAGTCCGTGAATTAGCAAAAACACCTTCAAACTTCCGCTGTGACTTAACAGTAGATGAGTACTTAACATCTAAGGATATCCCTGGGATTGAAGGAATCGATACACGAAAATTAACACGCATTATTCGCAGTAAAGGTTCAGTAAAAGCTATTTTAACAGCAGCTGATGAAGAAGTGAATGTGGATGAAATCGTAGCGAAATTACAGGCAACACCAGAGATTACACATCATGTTCGTGAAGTATCACCGAAAGCAGCTTACCCATCACCTGGTCGTGGCAAACGCGTCGTATTAATTGACTACGGTATGAAGCACGGTATTCTTCGTGAGTTAAACAAACGTGACTGCGACGTACTCGTTGTCCCTTACAATACTTCGGCAGAAGAAATTTTAGCATGGCATCCAGATGGCATTATGCTGTCAAACGGTCCAGGTAACCCTGAAGACGTAGCAGAAAGCGTTGAAACAGTACGCAATTTAATTGGAAAAGTGCCAATGTTCGGTATTTGCTTAGGTCACCAAATCTTCTCCCTAGCATGCGGTGCGCGAAGCTATAAACTACCATTCGGTCACCGAGGTGGTAACCATCCAGTAAAAGATTTACGCACAGGCCGTACTGACTTAACATCTCAAAATCATGGTTATGCAATCGACATCGATTCATTAAAAGATACAGATTTAGAAATTACACATATCGCATTAAATGATGGTACTTGTGAAGGTGTACGACATAAGAAATATCCAGTCTTCACAGTGCAATATCACCCAGAAGCATCACCAGGTCCAGAGGATTCAAATCACTTATTTGATGAATTTATCGAAATGATGGAAGTAGAAGCAGGGAAGGGGAAACAACATGCCTAAACGTACAGATATTAAAACTATTTTAGTAATCGGATCAGGTCCAATCGTGATCGGACAAGCAGCAGAATTTGACTACGCAGGAACACAAGCTTGTCTTTCTTTAAAAGAAGAAGGTTACCGCGTTATTTTAATAAACTCAAACCCTGCGACAATTATGACAGATACAGAAATTGCCGACAAAGTATATATTGAGCCAATCTCGCTTGAGTTTGTATCACGAATTTTACGTAAAGAGCGTCCAGATGCTATTCTACCAACACTTGGTGGTCAAACTGGTTTAAATATGGCCATTGAATTAGATAAATCAGGAATATTAGATGAGCTAAATATTGAAATTCTTGGTACAAAATTAGAAGCTATCCATAAAGCGGAAGACCGCGATCTTTTCCGTAATTTAATGTATGAGCTAGGTGCGCCAGTACCTGAATCAGATATTATCCATAACTTAGACGAAGCGAAAAACTTTGTAGCGAGAATTGGTTACCCAGTAATTGTTCGTCCTGCCTTCACACTTGGTGGTACAGGCGGCGGTATTTGCTACAACGATCAAGATTTAGAGGAAATCGTTACATCGGGTCTAAAATATTCTCCAGTAACACAATGTTTACTAGAAAAATCGATTGCTGGTTATAAAGAAATCGAATATGAAGTAATGCGTGATGCTGCTGACAACGCCATCGTTGTATGTAACATGGAAAACGTTGACCCAGTTGGGATTCATACAGGTGACTCAATTGTAGTAGCACCTACACAAACACTTTCAGATCGTGAAAACCAAATGTTACGTAATATCTCTTTAGATATTATCCGTGCACTGAAAATCGAAGGTGGCTGTAACGTACAGTTAGCTCTTGATCCATATAGCTTCAATTATTATGTGATCGAAGTAAACCCTCGTGTATCGCGTTCATCAGCATTAGCGTCAAAAGCAACAGGTTACCCAATTGCTAAGCTAGCAGCAAAAATCGCAGTTGGTTTAACATTAGATGAAATCAAAAATCCTGTTACAGGTTCTACGTATGCTTGCTTCGAGCCAGCTCTAGACTACATCGTGGCGAAAATTCCACGCTGGCCATTCGATAAATTCGAATCAGCAAAGCGTAATCTTGGTACACAAATGAAAGCGACTGGTGAAGTAATGGCACTTGGTCGTACATTTGAAGAAGCTATGCTAAAAGCAGTGCGCTCTCTTGAAACAGGCCAAGTTCACTTAGAGCTGAAACATGCAGAAGAAAACACGGATTCTTGGATTGAAAAGCGTATCCGTAAAGCAGGTGACGAGCGTCTATTCTTCATCGGTGAAGCACTTCGTCGCGGGGTAACAATTGAGCAAATCCATGAATGGTCTGCCATTGACTTGTTCTTCTTAAATAAATTCAAAAACATCGTAGATATGGAGCAAACACTTGCTGACAATAAAAACGATAAAGATGTATTACGTACAGCAAAACGTCTAGGCTTTGCAGATAAGAAAATTGCCGAGCTTTGGGAAACAACACCAGAAGAAATTTATGCATACCGTAAAGAAAATGGCATTATTCCTGTATATAAAATGGTTGATACTTGTGCAGCGGAGTTTGAATCGGAAACACCATACTTCTATGGCACATATGAAGATGAAAATGAATCGATTAAATCTGATAAGCCATCAGTAGTGGTACTTGGCTCAGGTCCAATCCGCATTGGTCAAGGGGTAGAGTTCGACTACGCAACAGTACACTCAGTATGGGCAATCCAAGAAGCAGGCTACGAAGCAATTATTATAAACTCGAATCCAGAAACAGTATCAACGGACTTCTCGATTTCAGATAAATTATACTTCGAGCCATTAACAATCGAAGATGTAATGCATATTATCGACCTGGAGCAACCAATTGGTGTAGTTGTACAATTCGGTGGTCAAACAGCTATTAATCTAGCTGATAAATTAGCTGCTAATGGTGTGAAAATCCTAGGTACAACACTTGAAGATATCGACCGTGCAGAAAACCGAGACAAATTCGAGCAAGCATTACGTGACTTGGACATTCCACAGCCACTAGGTCAAACAGCTGTATCTACGGAGGAAGCTCTTGCGATTAGTGAACGTCTAGGCTTCCCTGTACTAGTACGTCCTTCATACGTGCTAGGTGGTCGTGCGATGGAAATTGTCTACAACCAAGAGGAATTAAAACACTATATGGAGAACGCGGTAGAAGCATCTCCAGATCATCCAGTATTAGTAGACCGCTACTTAACTGGTCAAGAAATCGAAGTAGATGCCATTTGTGACGGTGAAAATGTACTAATCCCAGGTATTATGGAGCATATCGAGCGTGCAGGGGTTCACTCTGGTGACTCTATCTCTGTATACCCTCCACAAAAATTAACACAAGCGCAAAAAGATACGCTAGTGGATTATACAACTCGCCTTGCAAAAGGTCTGGGCATCATAGGCTTAATGAACATTCAATATGTTATTTCAAAAGGCGAAGTGTTTGTCATCGAGGTGAACCCGCGTTCATCTCGTACAGTACCGTTCTTAAGTAAAATTACTAACATTCCGATGGCGAATATTGCAACGAAAGCGATTCTTGGGAAATCAATCGTAGAACAAGGCTATCCAACAGGCTTAGCGCCAGAGCAAAATGGTGTCTTCGTAAAAGTACCAGTATTCTCATTCGCTAAATTACGCCGTGTTGACATTACACTAGGCCCTGAAATGAAATCAACAGGTGAAGTAATGGGTAAAGATGCAACATTAGAAAAAGCACTATACAAAGGCTTAGTTGCAGCAGGTATGGAAATTCGCACTGAAGGCACAGTATTGTTCACAGTGTCCGATAAAGATAAAGAAGAAGCAATTGCACTTGCAAAACGCTTCTCAACAGTAGGTTACCGTATTGTCGCTACTGAAGGTACAGCTCAAGCGTTCGAAGCGGCTGGCGTACGCACAGATGTAGTTGGCAAAATCGGTGCAAAAGGTGAAACTTTAATCGATTTAATTCAAAACGGTGAGGCACAGCTTGTTGTCAACACATTAACGAAAGGGAAGCAACCGGCACGTGATGGCTTCCGAATTCGCCGCGAGTCTGTAGAAAACGGCGTACCTTGTTTAACTTCATTAGACACAGCAGAAGCGATGGTCCGTGTTATTGAATCGATGACATTCACAGCTGAACATATGCCAAAAGCGGAGGTAGTACATTAATATGATTCGTCAAGAGAAAATGACGGTCGTCTCTCAAAAGCAAATTGCGACAAACATTTTCGAATTGACACTTTGTGGAGAACTGGTTCAGGATATGACACCTGGCCAGTTTGTCCATGTAAAGGTGTCAGATTCAATGGAGCCGCTTTTACGTCGACCAATTAGTATTGCAAACATAAATAAAGACAACAACGAATTTACAATGATTTATCGCGCGGAAGGTCGCGGAACTCAAGTGTTAGCGACAAATCGTGAAGGGCAGCTTGTCAATGTCCTTGGTCCGATCGGTAATGGGTTCCCAGTAGAAGCAGTAAAAGAGGGAGGCACAGCCCTACTAGTTGGTGGAGGAATCGGAGTACCTCCATTACACGAGCTTTCCAAGCAATTGAACGCACGTGGTGTAAAAACAATTCATGTCCTTGGCTTTCAAACGGAAGATGTATGCTTCTATGAGGAAAAATTCAGTGCCCTTGGAGAAACGCATTATGTAACGGTTGACGGCTCTAAAGGAACTAAAGGCTTTGTGACAAATGTTTTAGAGTCTCGAGCACCGGAGTTCGATGTCTTTTATTCTTGCGGTCCTCTACCGATGTTAAAAGCACTTGAAGGCTTCTATCCAGAAAAAGAAGGTTATTTATCATTTGAAGAGCGTATGGGCTGCGGTATCGGTGCTTGTTTCGCTTGTGTATGTAAAACAACAGACCAAGTAGCAAAAGACTATGTCAAAGTATGCTCTGACGGTCCAGTTTTCCCGAAAGGTACGGTGGCATTATGAGTCGTTTAAACATTCAATTACCAGGTTTAGATTTAAAAAATCCAATAATGCCAGCTTCCGGCTGCTTTGGCTTTGGACGTGAATATGCACAGCTTTATGATTTATCTAAGCTTGGCGCTATTATGATTAAAGCTACGACTGTGGAAACACGTCCTGGCAATCCAACTCCACGTGTCGCAGAAACAGCGGCAGGGATGTTGAATGCCATTGGTTTACAAAATCCCGGCATCGAAAAAGTAATGAACGAAGAATTAAAGTTTCTAGAAGCATATGATGTGCCAATTATTGCAAATGTTGCTGGTACAGAGACAGCTGACTACGTAGAAGTAGCGCAACGCATTTCTACTGCATCTAATGTGAAAGCATTAGAGCTTAACATTTCTTGCCCGAACGTTAAATGTGGTGGTATTCAATTTGGTACAGACCCTGCAACTGCACGTGAGCTAGTGGCAGCTGTCAAAGCTGTTTCTGAAGTGCCTGTATACGTGAAATTGTCTCCTAACGTAACGAATATCGTAGAAATTGCACAAGCTGTTGAAGCGGGTGGTGCAGATGGCATTACAATGATTAATACACTAATCGGTATGCGTTTAGACGAGCGTACAGGTAAGCCAGTGATTGCCAATGGTACAGGCGGCTTATCAGGTCCTGCCGTAAAGCCAGTGGCGATTCGTATGGTCTATGAGGTGTATAAGGCTGTCAATATTCCGATAATTGGGATGGGTGGCGTGTCAGAAGCACAGGATGTTATAGACTTTATGTCGGCCGGCGCATCTGCAGTTGCTGTAGGAACAGCAAACTTTGTGGATCATTTCGTTTGTCCAACTATAATTGATGAACTACCAGCAAAGCTCGATCAATTAGGAGTAGAGCATATTTCAGAAATTATCGGAAGGAGCCACCGTTCATGAATACAAAACCAATACTTGCACTAGATTTCCCTGGAGAAACAGAAGTAGTTAACTTTCTAAAACATTTTAATGAGCCTCTTTTCGTGAAAATTGGTATGGAATTATATATGCAGGAAGGCCCAGATATTGTCCGTAAAGTAAAAGATCTAGGTCATGATATTTTCCTTGATTTAAAGCTACACGATATTCCTAATACAGTTGGCTCTGCTATGAAAGGTCTAGCAAAATTAGGGGTAGATTTAGTCAACGTTCATGCGGCAGGCGGACGTCCGATGATGGAGGCAGCACTTGAGGGGCTTGAAGCGGGTACTCCTGCAGGGCGTGAACGTGCGGCATTAATTGCTGTAACACAGCTGACTTCTACAACAGAAGAGCAAATGCAAGCAGAGCAAAAAATTGCTTTATCTCTACAGGAATCAGTATTACATTACGCAAGCTTAACAAAACAAGCTGGTTTAAATGGTGTTGTCTGCTCCGTACATGAAGCAAAAGCGATTGCTGAAGTGTGCGGTGGAGATTTCTTACGTGTAACACCTGGTATTCGATTAGCAGGTGGCGACGCACACGATCAAAAACGCATCGCAACACCAGACGGCGCAAAACGTGACGGTTCTTCGTTAATCGTCGTTGGGCGCGCCGTTACAGGTGCACAAGATCCAGTAGCAGCATATAAAATCGTAAGTGAATTATGGGAGGCATAAATATGACATTACAAAATGAAATCGCACACGCAATGTTAAAAGTAGGCGCAGTCGAACTAAATCCAACAGAACTATTCACATGGGCATCAGGCATTAAATCCCCAATTTACTGTGACACACGCCTAACAATTTCTGACCCTGTCATTCGTAAGCAATTAGCAAACGGTCTAGCATCTCTTATTAGAGAAAACTTTGGACCAACAGAAATCGTAGCAGGTACAGCAACAGCAGGCATTCCACATGCCGCTTGGGTAAGTGATATTTTAGATTTACCGATGGTTTATGTACGCTCTAAAGCAAAAGAGCATGGCCGTGGTAACCAAATCGAAGGAAAATACGCAGCAGGTCAAAAAGTCGTAGTAGTAGAAGATATCGTTTCTACAGGCGGCTCATCGATTACAGCTGTAGAAGCCTTACGCGCAGCAGGCTGTGAAGTACTAGGCGTTGTATGTGTCTACACATACAATCTTCCACGTGCTGAACAAGCATTTGAAGAGGCAGGCATTCAATATGTATCGCTAACAAATTTCGATTATTTAATTGAAGCAGCAAATGAATCAGGTGCTATTCAAGAAGGAGACATTCCATTCTTAAAAGACTGGCATGGAAAGTTAAAAGCAGGCGAGCTTTAATGAAAAAAAGGGTGGTATGATAATTTATTCATACCACCCTTTCATTTGTTGAAACGCTATTGAAATTAAGGTGTCCTGTTAAATAAAGTTAGTCCTTGATCAAAACGAGGGGTTGATTTCCGTTAGGCTGGGCGCATTGTTGCTGTCGATCTTTAATTTAGTTTTATCGAAACACTTTCAAGAATTATCGACCAAATTTTGAAGTTTATCGACCAACTTTCACGTTTTATCGACCAAATTTTGAAGTTTATCACCCAACTTTTCATTTTTATCGACATCCAATAAATCTACAGTAGTGGAGAAATGAGTCGCATAAGAGATTCAAGCATGCGTTTTTGAATACTTCGCTTTTGAAATGACGCCCATGTCATTTCAATGGAGTCTTTAAAATCTTGTTCAAAATCATTTTTTATATTTAGAACTGTTTTAGTTTCATATAAGACTGCAATGAGTTCATAATTAAGCTCAAAACTACGAATATCCATATTTGCTGTACCAATTGTTGCAACTTCATCATCAACAAGAACAATCTTTGCATGCATAAACGCATCATTAAGGCGGTAAATGGAGACACCTGCTTTTAATAGTGGTGTAAAGTATGATTGGGATGCTTGATCACTAATGATGCTATCGCCTTTTCCAGGATATAAAATACGGACATCTACGCCGGAAAGTGCGCTCAAACGTAATAATGTTAATGTTTCCTGATCAGGAATGAAGTATGGAGTAGCAATCCAAATAGACTTTTGTGCAGAGCCCATAATTTTCAATAAAGCATTTCGAATATTTGTATCTTCTGAGCTAGGTCCACTCGCAACGATTTGTACGGCACCTTCTGCTTGATGTACTTTTTGACTTGGAAAGTATGTGCTGTTCATAAAGTGATTCCAAGACTCAGTATTTAAACTACTAGTGGCATAGAGATAATCTTCTAGGAAAATGGCCTGCAGCTTATATAATGCTCTTCCTTCTATTTTTAAATGGCTATCACGCCAAATAGGAAATTTCTTCGATCGACTAAGATATTCATCCCCGACATTGAGTCCACCTGTAAACCCAATTGCCCCATCTACAATAACAATTTTACGGTGATTACGATAATTGACGGTTTCTAATAGCCAAGGTGAAAGAATAGAATCAAACTCGACTACTTCAATTCCGGCGTCTTTCATTGGTTGTAAGAAACGCCTACGTAATTTACTACTTCCAAGTCCATCGTAAAGAAAGCGTATGATCACACCAGATTTTGCTTTTCTTATTAAGGCATCTCGAATTGAAGTACCGATTTCATCGGATCGATAAATATAGTATTGAATATGAATATGATGTGTAGCATTTTCAATTGCTTGTAGGATTTCAGTAAATGTTTCATCTCCGTTTGTTAAGAGTTTTGTTGCTGTATCATTAGCAACAGGACCGCCGCCAAATTTTTGGATAACTTGTGCTAAATAGGTGGATCGTTCATTTAAAGGGCAAGAGGATTCTAAATTAAAATTTCTTCCTGCTAAAAGTTCACGGAATAACTTTCTTTTTTCTTCTGAACGAGATAAATGTTTCTTTCTTCTCCAGCGACTTCTTCCGAATAGTAAGTACAGCAGTAAACCGATAACAGGGAGGATAGTTAATACTAAAAACCAAGCAAATGTACTTTGCGGGGAACGATTTTCAATAAAAATAATGAAGGCAATCCCAATAAGTGTGATAGGCCATAGTAAGCCGATTAAGGTAGATAAGGGAATAATGGACTTATTTAAAAATATGAGCATAATTGCTGCTATTGAAAATACAAATAGCAATTGGACAACGCGATTTTTCATATGTATACATTTCACCTATTCTTTCTTACATATAATCAAGAGAAAGTTGTACGTTAATAGCTTCATGATAAAATGTTTTCTTTTTTTTTACAATAGAGACATTTCTACGCCAACGTGTATTGTTACGTTTTAAGTGTTATGAGCGAATCACATCACTAAAATAACGAGAATTAATCCTCAAGTATTAAAATAGGATCTCCGAAATTACTTAATATAGGAAGTTTCCTTCTTGATTCTTGGGCGGGTAAGACCCCGGGGAACATGAAAATGTAGTCAGCGTTTAAAAGGACAATCACGATAAAAAGAAGCCAAATATTAATGAGGCTGTTTCAAAATGTTGAACTTGGTTTATCTAAAAGGGGCAAGAAAAATAATCTTTGCGCTAGGGATAGTAAAGTTTTATTTTCATTAAATTAAAACGGAATCAGAATTAAAATCTATTTATACAAAAAAATTATTTATTTATTACATAAAAAAATTAAGAAGAAGTCCGTAAAAAAGTCCCTTGAGAAATTGGATCAAATTATTTTTCTGCGGTAACATTATGTGCTTCAGGGAGTTAATGCGATAAATGAAAAAAATTATACATTAATAGTGATTGGTTAATGAGGATAAATATGGAAATTTATAAAAATTCGGTTAAAAAGCTTTAATTATAATGAAATTCTAATAAATTTAAATATTGAAAGGGGGATTATAAAAGGGTAAATCAATCATTTACTATATCGTGATAATAAAAAAATAATACTTTAAACCGATAAAGTGAAAATTGAACAAGTTTTCATCTAAGAGAAAAATAAATTTATTGAGAAAAATCGGAATAGTTGTATGGTTTATTTTGTATATAAGAATATAAGAAATGTAAAAATTCTCTTGATTATATGTGTGATTTCTATATAAAATGATAGCATACTTAATTATCTGAATATTATATCATTTGGTACTTATAAGAAAATCTTTATAAAGAAGAAATAATGTTTTAAAAGTATTGTAAATTGATGATTTTTTATTTTGATATGATTGTAAAATAAGTTTATCGAAATCGACATTTTTTTCGGAATATTAAATCAATAAAACCTGAAAGTGATTTTTTGTAAAAAATGACGCGCAGTATCTAACTCACTACATTTGCAGCAGTAGTTAAATAAAAACTTTTAAAAGGTGTGATATGAAATGAGCTTAATGTTAGAAGTGAAAAACCTTAAAACTGGCTTTGATATAGATGGAGAAATATATCATGCCGTGGATGATGTTTCATTTTCGGTTAAATCAGGTCAGATCGTTGGGGTAGTTGGCGAATCAGGCTGTGGAAAAAGTGTAATGTCTCTTTCTATTATGCAACTTCTTCCCAAAGGAATTGGTCAAATCACGGGCGGAGAAATAAAATTCCATGGGAAAAACATAGAAAGTCATTCGAGCGATGAGATGAATAAAATTAGGGGAAAAGATATAAGCATGATTTTCCAAGAACCTATGACATCCTTAAACCCAGTTTTTACTATAGGCTCACAAATTGAAGAAATCATGCTTAATCATAGTAAGATTTCTAAGGCTGAGGCTAAAGATAAAGCGATTGGATTATTAAAACAGGTTGGTATTCCACGAGCTGAAAAAATTATAGATGAATACCCTCATCAATTGTCAGGCGGTATGAGACAAAGAGTAATGATTGCTATCGCCATCGCTTGTCATCCTAGACTTTTAATAGCGGATGAACCAACTACTGCACTTGATGTAACTGTGCAGGCTCAAATATTAGATTTATTGAAAAATATTCAAGAAGAAAATAACATGTCTATTGTATTAATAACTCACGATTTAGGTGTAGTCGCGGAAATGTGTGATGAAGTAATTATTATGTATGCAGGGAAGATTGTAGAACGAACAAATGTTGATAATTTGTTTCACAATCCCAAGCACCCATATACAAAACTCTTGATGGCGTCGATTCCGAGGATAGATATAGAAGTGAATGAGTTAACCACTATTAAAGGTATAGTACCTTCTTTAAAAAATATGCCTCAATTAGGCTGCCGTTTTGTTGATAGATGCCCATCGGCTATACCTGAATGTAGCAAGGTTACGCCGCAACTTGCCAACGTGGGTGACAATCATGAAGTTTCTTGTTTACTTTTTGAAGGCTGCAATTCTAGAAAGGGCGTGAGCTGACAACATGGAGCAAACAACAATGAAACAAAATAGCGAAAATTTATTGGAGTTAATTGATTTAAAAACTTATTACCCAATTAAAGGTGGGTTTTTCAAACATACGGTTGGCTTTGTTAAAGCTGTTGATAATATTTCTTTTTCCATAAAAAGCGGTGAAACATTAGGATTAGTTGGCGAATCGGGTTGTGGAAAATCTACAACTGGTCGCACTATTTTAAGATTGTTAGATTCAACGGATGGAAAAATCATTTTTAACGGCCAGGATATTACAAAATCACATGGGAAATCATTAAGGGAAATAAGGAAAGATATCCAAATGGTATTTCAAGATCCCTATGCATCGTTAAACCCGATGCAAATGGTAGGTAGTATCATAGCTGAACCGATCATGAATTTCCATAAAAGATCACTGAAATCTTTAAAAAAAGAAGTGATGGAGCTCTTACAAAAAGTAGGTTTACCTGAAGATGCTTATTACAAGTATGCACATGAATTTTCAGGTGGTCAGCGTCAACGGATTGGTATTGCGAGAGCACTTGCACTTAGACCAAAACTAATTATAGCAGATGAACCAGTTTCAGCCTTAGACGTATCTGTACAATCTCAGGTTCTGAATCTGCTAAAAGAGTTACAAGATGAGTTTGACTTAACATTTTTATTCATCGCTCATGATTTAAGTGTTGTAAAACATATGAGTGATCGAATCGGTGTTATGTATTTAGGAAATATTGTGGAGATTGCAGATAAGGAACATATTTATGAGGAACCATTGCACCCTTATACACAGGCATTAATCTCCGCAATACCGGTACCTGATCCAAGGAAAAAGAGTAGTCGTATAGTATTAGAAGGGGATATCCCTAGTCCGGCTAATCCGCCAAAGGGGTGTCCTTTCCATCCACGGTGTCCGAAGGCAATGGAAGAGTGTTCATTATCAAAACCAACTTTAAAGGAGGTGAAGCAAGGGCATAGAGTTGCGTGCCATTTATATTAAAAAATAACAAAAAGAATAGTGTAATAATTATTTTCAAAATAAAAATCAAGGGGGATAAAGAATGAAAAAATCAGCATTATGGTCTTTCATGCTTATGCTAGTTATGGCTTTATTTTTAGCTGCATGTAATAGCGACAACTCAACAACTGACAAAGATAAGGAAAAAGACAAGGGGGATTCCACGAAGACTAGTGAAACAGCAAAAGGTGGAGTTGTAACTTTTGGTACTGACCAAGCACCTGAAGGTGTATATGATCCGGCCTTTAGTGGAAGTATTGTAGATTCTTATATCCAAAATTTCACAACGGATGGTATTTATGATGTAAATGATAACTTAGAATATGTTCCTAATTTAGCAACTTGGGACATTAGTGAGGATAAATTAACGTATACGTTTAACCTTAAGAAAGGTGTAAAATGGCACAATGGTGAGGAGCTAACTGCTGATGACTGGGTATTTGCATTAGAGACACTAGCTGATAAGGATTACGATGGCCCACGATACAATTATGTTGAGAATATCAAAGGTGCAGCAGCAAAAAAAGCAGGGAAAGCTGACAAAATCGAAGGTATTGAAGTCGTTGATCCCTACACTGTAAAAATTACTTTTGAAAAAGTGAAAATTAATAACCTAGAAAACCTTTGGCAGTATCCTATGCCAAAGAAACATTATGAAGGTATTGCTGTTAAAGATTTAGGCGAATCGAAACAAGTTCGTGAAAATCCTGTTGGAGTAGGACCTTTTAAAGTGAAAAAGGTTGTAGACGGTGAATATTCTGAATTAGAGCGTTTTGATGATTACTGGAAGGGCAAGCCACAGCTTGATGGGGTAATTGTAAAAGTAATTGACCCATCATTGGCAGCTGGTGCGTTCCAAAACGGAGAAATTGACATCATGGACATTAAACCACAAGCTGTAAAAGAATTGTCAGCATTAGATAACGTACGCATTGAAGAAACGAATGGTGTAAGTTACTCATATATCGGTCTTCGTTTTGGTCATCGTGATAAAGCTACTCTTAAAAATGTAGCAGATTTTGATAAGTTTAAATCAAAAGAATTGCGTCAAGCACTATTATACGCAATTAACCGTCCAGCAATGATCGATGCTTTCTTAGAAGGAAAAGCTGATGTTGCGAATACTGTAGTTCCACGTGCCTTCTGGACTGCTGCAAAGGAATCTGACTTAAATAAATATGAATACAATGCAGAAAAGGCTAAAGAGCTACTTAAATCTGCTGGTTATGTAGATACAGATGGCGATGGATTTGTGGAAGATCCTAAAGGTAAACCATTTAAAATTTCGTTTGGTCACTATGCAGGTCCTGCTGCCTTCGAAGGTCGCTCTCAAGCAATTATTCAAGCTTGGAATGATATCGGAGTGAAAACAGAATTAGCTACTGGTACATTAATAGAATTTAACTTATATAATGATATGAAAGATAATGATGATGCTGCACTAGAAGCATTCTTCGGTTCTTGGAGTACAGGTGCAGATCCTGACCCATCTGGATTATGGGGTAACGATGCAGAATGGAACTATGGTCGCTATGTAGATGCTAAGAATCAAGATTTATTAGAAAAAGGCTTAAATGAAGAAGCATTTGACAAAGATAAGCGTATGGAGACTTATGTGGAATGGCAAAAATACTTCAATGAAGAATTACCAGCCCTTCCATTGTGGGAAAATTTAGATTTATATGGCATTAATAATCGATTACAAGGTGTTCATATCAACGCTGTTGGTTTCCAAACAGATGTTTACAAATGGCACATTAAGGAATAAATTGTAAACTAACTAAACCTACTAACTAGGTCCACTTCATGAATTGGGCCTAGTTAGTAAATTTCTAGATAAGGAGACGTCATATGCTTCAATACACACTTCGAAGATTACTAGGCATGATCCCATTGCTACTCCTTATTTCGTTGGTGGTATTCTTTTTAGCTAAAATGATGCCAGGAGATCCGTTTGGTGGAGAAATCAATCCGTCTAATACGAATCCACAATACATCGAAGAAATGAGAGAAAAATTAGGCTATAATGATCCGGTTATCAAGCAATATGGTAGATGGATTTCTAATTTTGCACAAGGGGATTTTGGAAAATCGACTGTTTATAAAAAACCAGCAGCAGAGATTATTGCTCAGAGGATACCTAATACAATATTTTTGGCATTAACATCATTAATTTTCACGTACATTTTTGCGTTTCTTATGGGCATGTATGCGGGAAGAAAACCTTATACACTTGGGGATAATTTGATTGCGACTTATAACTATTTAGCTTTAGCAATTCCATCATTTGTTGCAGGGATTGTTGCTATTTACTTTTTCTCCTTTAAACTAGGATGGTTCCCTTTCAACGGATCCGTAGGTGTAGGCATGGAAGCAGGAACTTTGGAATATTACCTGAGTAGGTTCCATCATGTTTTATTACCGGCACTTATATTAGGATTAATGGGAACGGCGTCCTATACACAATTTTTACGAAATGACATTATTGAAAATAGTAGAAAAGATTTTGTCAGAACTGCAAGAGCAAAAGGAACAAAGGAAACAAAAATTTATAACAAACATATTTTACGCAATTCAATCATTCCGATTATTACGTTTCTTGGTTTTGATATCGCAACATTGATCAGTGGCGCAGTAATAACAGAAACGATCTTTACTTATCCAGGAGTAGGAGCACTTTTCTTAGAATCAGTTGGAAGAAGAGATTATGCAGTGATGATGTCGATAACTATGTTACTTTCGTTTTTAACACTTTTTGGAAATTTGGTAGCGGATATATTATATGGTGTGGTAGATCCGCGTATTAGACTAGATTAAGGAGGGGGTATTATGACATTGGTAACTGATCAAGAAGTTATAACTCCAAAAACACCGAAAAAAAGCCCCTCGCCATGGGTGATAGCGAGACGGAAGTTCTTTAAAAATAAATTAGCGATGATTAGTCTTATCTTTTTACTAATAGTTATCATTCTATCTTTTTTAGCTCCATATATTACAACAAAAGATATTGTACGTGTCGACTTTATGAAAATTAGTCTACCTCCATCAAGTGAGCATTGGTTAGGAACGGATACGAATGGACGTGATGTTTTTACTAGAATGCTCTACGCTGGAAGATCATCTTTAACAGTTGGATTGGGCTGTATGATTTTTATTGTAGTGATTGGAACTATTGTTGGCTCGATTTCAGGGTATTTTGGGGGAAAAATAGATCAAATGTTAATGCGATTTACTGATTTCGTATTAATGTTTCCATTTTTAGTATTCGTTATTGTTATAAATACGATCCTTTCAGGAAAAATATCTGGTTTATGGACATTAATAATTGTTATTTCGCTTTTAAGCTGGGGAGGTGTTGCAAGGATAGTGCGTAGTAGGGTGCTAGCTGAAAAGGAAAATGAATATATATTAGCAGCGCAATCAATTGGATGTAAACCTTCAAAAATAATCATTAAGCACTTATTGCCAAACGTAGCCTCGACAATTATTGTACAAGCTACATTATTAATGGCCGTAACCATAGTTGCTGAATCCAGTTTAAGCTTTTTAGGATTTGGTGTACCAGCTGATACTCCGAGCTGGGGCAATATGTTATTTGAGGCTAGAAACTCAGAAGTACTGAAGGGTAAGCTTTGGATGTGGGTACCACCTGCAATAGCCATTTCATTAGTTATTTTGTCAATCAACTTTATTGGGGAAGGATTAAAGGATGCATTAAATCCAAAATCAAGAAGGTAAGTGGCGCATACTGCTGCCACCTAGCGCAAGAAGAAAGCGCACCAATATACGACAATTGTCTTTATGCGCTATATTTTCATCGCATGTTAAAAGTGACAAGAAGCTGATCGAAAACATTTGGCAATATGTTTTATGAACATATAAGCGACATCGATTCCTGGCAGCAAAATGAACAAATGGTTGGCCTCAACCTAGTTGTTCCAAGTAATGTCTGGCCATCTCAGGATACTAGAGTTGAGTATTAATTAAAGATATTTTTCATAGGAATAAATTTTCTGTATATTCTAAAAGAAATAACTTGCAAATTTATTTCCTTTTTATTACAATTAAGGTATAGTTTTCAAAATATTATGTTTTTGAAGGAGGTGAATTGGTAAATGGAAAGAGATATTTTTGATTTAGATTTAAAAGTATCAGAAGTAAGCCCACAGATCTCGCATCCAGAACAAGAACTACCAAGTTCTAAAGATGCTAACGCTAACCTTTCTTTTAAGCCACCTTGTCCTATAAGACCATAACTATAAATGCGGTGAAAAGTACTTTCTTTTCGCCGCTTTATATTTTTACTAAATTTGAAATTTTAATAGAATAGGGAGGTTAAATTATGAAAAAAGACTGGAATATATTAGATTTAAGTGTTGTGAGAACCCCATTATTCCCACTTTCATTTTATATGAGTAAATTATCTTTAGAAACAAATCCAGATAATATTATACATTTAGTTCTGAATAATCAAGTTATTAAAGAAGCAATATATTTTGCTAATCCAAATCTCTTAAATGAAATAGAAAAATATAATAATAAAAGTGATAAGAAAAAAAGAAATATTATAACCTCTTTATATAAATACCTTGCAAGAATTTCTACAAAATCAACTCCATTTGGACTTTTTTCAGGAGTTCAAGAAGTTTCGCGAAAAAATACTTCATATACCTCTTTAAATAATCAAACAGAAAAAAAACATAATAAATATATAAGAGTAGATTCAATGTGGTTACTAGGTGTAATAGAAAAAATAGAAGTTCAGGAACAATTGTGGGATTTTATAAATGTTAAATTTGTGGATATGTATTTATTTGAGGGAGATAGGATATTTTTCCCGTACAAAACGATGTACGGACAATTTGATAGATATAAAGAACAAGGTGAAAAAAACGGCTTTTCTATTCGCAATAACGAGCTAATTAATAAAATAAGGTTAATCGCAACTGACTTTATTCCACTTTCTGTTTTGTTATTTGAGCTAAAAAATATTTATACGGATATTAATGTGACTGAAATTAAATCTTATTTGAAACAATTAATATCCCTTGAAATATTACATACAAATTTGCGTCCAAATTTAACAAATGCAAATAGTCTAGATGATTTATTATTATTTTTTAAAAGGTTTAATTTATCAGATCAGCCAATGTTTCAATTGCTTTATAAAATACAAGAATGTATTTCAGAATATTCGGATTTAGAATTAGGTAAGTTTGAAAGTGTTGAGTTATTGAATGAAATAAAGGTGAAAATGGAGGATTTATATAAATGTAAAGATTATTTACATATAGATTTAAAATTTGAAAGTGATTATGAGCTTCCGAGAAACTTTAATGAGGATATAAAGAAAGCAATTGATATATTAAGTCTTTTTTTAATTCATCAAAATCACAATCACAATCAAAGTTTAGAAGCCTTTAAAGAAGTATTTATTGAAAAGTATGGTTACAATACAGAAATAAAATTAGTTGAACTACTATATTCTCTTGAAATTACTGATTATACGACAAAGAATATAACGACAAGAACTTTAGATGAGGTAGAGGATCATACAATTTATAATTATATGGAAAGCTTAATCACGAATGCTTTATTCCAAGGACTTCAAGAATTAGAGATAACTGATAAAGAAATAATAAAGTTTAAACAGTATCAAAAAATAGACTTTTCTTATGTATATGAGTCATTTGATATGCTATTCTCAATAGTCAAAAATAATAATCATGTTTATTTGACAGTTAATAATGATAATTTTTCTGATAATGCAGGTCAAACAATAGGTAGATTTTTCCATTTATTGAGTGAAAAATATACAAAGGAAATAGAAATATTAACTGATTTTGAAAAGAATCTTTATGGAGATAATTATGAGATAGCTGAAGTTGGTTGTCAAAGTGTCTACGGAAGAGCCTCTAATATACGTTCAACTATAAATCCTAGGGATCATGAATTACCTATTCTTTCAGGTTTCTCTAAATTAAAAAATAATATTAAAATTGATGCGATTATTTCTGGCATTAATGATTATGGAGAATTATATTTGAAAAATTCTGATACAAATAACTTTATTGTTCCTAAAACAACAAATATGTTAAATGGCGTAAATTATTTTCCTAAGGTCTATAAATTTTTATTAGACGTAGGAAAAGAAGGGGAGATTCCTTTTCAAACTTTCTTTCCGATTTTTTATAATAAATTTGTATTTACTCCTAGAATCAGATATAAAAATATTGTTTTGTCTAAAAAACAATGGAGAATTGATTTGTATATTCTACAGTTAGAGAAGCAGTTCAAATATGAGGATTGGGAATATGCAATTTCCAAATGGAGAGAAATGTACAAAGTTCCAAGAATAGTTGAAATGAAAAATTTAGATTCTACAATTTATTTTAATTTAGATAATTCATTGCATTTAAATATTTTACGAAAAGAATTTTCTACATCAAATAAGCTTATTTTTACTGAAGTAGACTATGGAATTGATATTAACTCTATAAACGAAAATCAATTTAAAGAAGAATTAACAGTATCTGTATTGAATAAAAGGAGTATTAAAAAGAAATTTAGTACACTGCATAATAATTCGGAAATTAAGAGGAAGATCATTCCGGGTGATGATTGGATTTATTATAAACTTTATATCAAAGAAGATTATCAAGATGAGTTATTAATAAAGTCTATATTACCATCTATGAATAAATTATTGAAAGAAAATAAGATATATTCTTATTTCTATGTAAGATATAAAGATTCTCATCCTCATATTAGGCTGAGAATAAAAGTGGACTCAACAAATTTCAATTTTGTATTTTCATTTATGTATGATTGGATAAAAATATATATTGAAGAGAATTTTATTAATAGTTTAAGTATTGATACGTATTATCCAGAATATATGAGATATGGTGGACATCGATTGGAAGAACAATTTCATGAAGTATTTTTTGCAGACAGCCAATATTGTTTAGAGTTATTAAATCTAAACAAAAAAATTGGGGAACCTATTGAGAAAATAATTTTTTATTCGGTAAAGTGTTTATTACAAGATATTGGTTTCGAAAAAGATCAGCAAATTAAACTTCTAAATCGATATTTATACCTACATAGGTTAAATAAAAAAATATTGAAATTGAGTTTCAAAGATAATATTTTAGAAAATTCAAGGATAGATGATTCTAATTTCGAAGCTGAAGAAGTTTCAAAATTTAGAGCATGTTTGCTTAAACAATTCTCTAAAGAGTTAGAAATTGCACAATTAGAGGGGTTTAACATAAATGATATTGTCCTATCAGTAATTCATATGAATGTAAATAGATTAATGATTGTAGATAAAGAAAAAGAAAATCAACTAATGTATAGTTTATTAAAATTTCTTGAGAAAAATTAAAAAACCTTTAAGTGTTTAGTGATCTTCCAACATCATATTACATTTCTTCATAATCTTTATTATTTGGGGGTAAAACCAATGCATACATCTTCTTTAGATCTTCAAAAACAATGTTCAATACTTTTTGAAGAACATTTGAAAAACTTTGCTAACAATACTTTGAAAACAAATTTTGAAGATAAAGGTATTCACACCCTTAGTGATGGGATTCCGGGACTTTGTATTTTTTATGCAAGTTTAAATAAGTTGTATCCGAAAAATGATTGGGACTATTATGCACACAGGCATTTAGAAATATTAAATAAAAAGATAGACTTTAATAGTATAGGTGTTTCACTTTACAGTGGAATAAGTGGAATTGGGGCATCGGTTTTATCTTTAGCAAAAGAGGGTAGATACCAACAATACTTAAAATCATTAAATGAAGTTTTAGAAAATCGAATAAGAAAATTACTAAATGAATTCCCTTCACAATATGACGTCTCAACATATGATGTATTTTCTGGAATAACAGGTGTAGTTAGATATATGCTGTTTTTTAAAGAAAATAATAATATGAATCAGTTAATAAAAGAACTAGTTAGCAAGATAATATTATTTGCAGAGTATGAAATGGATAGACTTTCTAGTGATTCTGCAAATAAAGATGATTCTGTTAACTTGGGAACTGCGCATGGTTTATCAGGCATCTTATCAATTTTATCAATAGTCAAACTAGAAAAATTTGAAGTTGAAAATTTGAATCTAACTATAGTTAATCTAATAGCATTTTTTGAAAAATATACATTCGAAACCTTAGGTGTACTTACTTTCCCTGAACGCTTACCTTTTATAAATACACCTAGACATAAAAAATATATTAATTCCTCTTGGTGTTACGGTCTAACGGGGATTACTAGGTCAATGATTTTAGCATCTAAGGCAATAGATGATATGTTACTTAAAGAAAAATACATTAATAATTACAATATGTTCCTCGACTCGTTAGATTTAGAGAAAGGAAAGGTTTCTACCGTATTTTGCCACGGTGTTTCAGGGATAATTTATGAAACCTTCTTGATATATAAAGAATCTGGAAATATCAAATTTATTGAACACATTTTAAAGTTACTAACTATATTGCATGTTAATTCAGATTTTAATAATTCCAATTCATTCCCGGATCGCTCGTTAGAAGAAAACTATATTGAATACAAGGAAGGGATTGTAGACGGAACTATAAGTGTATACATCGTAATAGTAGCTATTTTGCTAAATGAAAGGGAAGATATGGATTGGATTTTTTTGAAAAGTTAATTTAGTTAGGAGTTGAATCGCGCATTTAAATTAAAGTACGTATTAAATCCTAAATCAAGAAGGTAATGCTGTAAAACATCTAACACAAAAAATAGAGACACCTTTTAAGGGATTTTTATTGTTTTACTGTAAGGAAAATATAGCGTACTGAAGCAATAAAAAAACTCCCATCACAGTGTGCTTACTGTTGATAGGAGTTAAGGTTATTATCGACTTGCAACCCAAGTTTTCACAAGATCAGCAGTGCCATAAACGTAATGCTGCTCGCCTACTTCATGGTAAGATGCGCTATCGTCAACTTCCGTATGCTTGTACGGAATACGTTGACGGCGTTTTTCTGACATTGGGTCAGGAAGTGGAATTGCTGATAATAATGATTTTGTATACGGATGAACAGGGTGATTGTAAATATCATCTGCTTTTCCGATTTCCATAATTTTACCACGGTACATAACAGCGATACGGTCGCTGATATACTTAACCATCGATAAGTCATGGGCAATGAAAAGATATGTTAGGCCACGTTCTTTTTGTAGTTGTTTTAATAAGTTAACAACTTGCGCTTGGATCGATACGTCAAGTGCTGATATCGGTTCATCGGCGATAATAAACTTTGGATCTAAGCTAAGCGCACGAGCAATTCCAATACGTTGACGTTGGCCGCCAGAGAATTCGTGTGCATAACGGTTTGCATGCTCTTTGTTTAAGCCAACAGCCTCTAACAGCTGATTAACTTTTTCACGACGCTCTTTTTTATCTTTGTAAAGACCGTGAATCGTAAAGCCTTCACTAATAATTTCTCCAGCTGTCATACGCGGATTTAATGAAGCGTATGGATCTTGGAAAATCATTTGCATTTCACGATTAAATTTCTTTAAATCATTTTTAGATTTTTTCCCTTGGACGTTCTCACCATCGAAAATAATTTCACCATCTGTAATGTCGTACAGGCGGATAATGGAACGACCAGTTGTCGATTTACCACAGCCGGATTCTCCAACAAGACCAAGTGTCTCACCTTCGTATACATCGAAGCTAATACCATCGACAGCTTTAATAGGGTTACTTGCTGAACCGAAATGCTGCTTTAAATTTTTAATTTCAAGAATTTTTTTTGTGCTCGATTTAGTCATTTGATTGTGCCTCCTTTGCTAAATATCCTTCAATACGTTTAGCAACCTCATCAGGAAGCGGGATTTTTGGTGCGTCAGGATGCATCAACCAAGTTTTTGCAAAGTGCGTTTCACTTACTTGGAACATCGGTGGTTCTTGCTCATAGTCAATAGCCATTGCAAATTCGTTACGAGCGGCAAACGCATCGCCCTTTGGAGGGTTCGTAAGATCTGGTGGTGAACCAGGAATCGTGCGTAGTAGCTCATCATTATCGTTATCTAAGTCTGGCATTGAACCAAGCAGACCCCATGTATATGGATGCTTAGGATTATAGAAAATATCATAAACAGTACCATATTCGACGATTTGACCTGCATACATAACTGCAACTCGGTCGGCAATGTTTGCAACGACGCCTAAATCGTGAGTAATGAAAATGATAGATGTTTTCGAATTTTTTTGGATTTCTTTCATTAGCTCTAAAATTTGCGCTTGAATTGTAACGTCTAACGCTGTTGTAGGTTCATCGGCAATTAGAAGCTTTGGATCAGCTGCAAGTGCGATGGCAATAACAACACGTTGACGCATACCGCCTGAAAATTCATGCGGGTATTGGTTATAACGTTTTTCAGGGAAGGGGATACCTACCTGCGTTAAAAGTTCGATTGCACGTTTTTTAGCCTCAGCTTTTGATACTTTTTTATGTTGTAAAATAACTTCAGTTATTTGACGTCCGACCTTCATCGTCGGGTTTAAGCTTGTCATTGGATCTTGGAAAATCATTGCAATTTCATTTCCGCGTACTTTTGACATTTCTTTATCACTTAAAGGAACTAAATCACGACCGTTAAATAAAATTTGCCCCGACTCATAAATACCAGGTGGCTGTGGAATTAGTTTCATTAATGCGTTACTCGTAACACTCTTACCAGAACCGGATTCACCAACGATTGCTAGTGTTTCACCTTCTTTTAAGTCAAAGTTTACACCGCGAACTGCGTGAACTAGTCCTGCATACGTTTTAAAGTTTATTTTTAAATCTTTTACTTCTAAAATTGTTTTACTCATTTTCGGCCACCTCCTTATTTACGTAGTTTTGGATCTAATGCATCACGTAAGCCGTCACCAACTGCGTTAAACGCAAAGATTGTTAGTGAAATGAACAATGCAGGGAATATTAAACGCCAAGGAGCATTTGCAATTGCACCATTACCTTCAGAAGCCATTGTTCCCCAAGATGCAAGTGGAGCAGGAACTCCAAGCCCTAAATAACTAAGGAAAGACTCTGTAAAAATAGCGGATGGTACTGTTAATGTCATTGTTACTAAAATTGCACCAAGTGCATTTGGCACTAAATGTTTTATAATTAAATGCCCTGTGCGTGCACCTAAAGTACGAGCAGCCAGTACATATTCTTGGTTTTTAATAGATAAGACTTCACCGCGAACAATACGAGCCATTTGAATCCAACCTGTAATAGATAATGCGATGATCATTGGTACAATACCTGGTTTTAATACTACTAAAAGTACAATAACAACTAAAAGGTAAGGTATAGCTGTTAGAACATCGGCAATACGCATCATTATATTATCAACACGACCGCCTGCTAAACCAGAAATACTTCCCCATAATACGCCAATGATCAAGTCAATAATGGCAGCAGCAAACCCGATTAATAAAGAAATACGAGCGCCAGCCCATACCCGAACGAAAATGTCTCGGCCTAAATCATCTGTACCAAACCAAAATTCTGCCGATGGTGGGGCATTGTAAGAACCTAATTGCTCACTATAGTGGTATTGTGAAAACATTGGCACAAAGGTAGCCATTAAAATAATACCTATTAAAGCGATTAAACCAAAAATCGCCATTTTATTATGAGAAAAACGAAGAAATACTTCCTTCCAAAAGGAGACAGATTTATCAGCTAATTTATCAGTTGCTTCATGATTTCCGCCAACAATTTTGAACTTATCTTTTTCGATTTGTTGCTGTGTCATTACTTTTTCGCTCCTTTCAGCTTAATTCGCGGATCGATTACACTATATAAAATATCTACGATGAATACCGCAAATAAAAGAATGATTGCGTAGAACACGGTTGTCCCCATAACAACTGTATAGTCACGGTTCGTAATACTTTGTACAAAGTGCTTACCTAAACCAGGAACCGCGAAAATTTGCTCTACAATGAAGCTTCCTGTAACAACACCGGCTGTTAATGGACCTAAATAGGTAACAACTGGTAAAAGGGCGTTACGTAAAGTATGGCGGAAGACGACTGTCCATTTGCCTAAACCTTTTGCACGAGCCATTTTTACATAATCGCTATTGTTTTGTTCAAGCATACTTGAACGTGTCAGTTTAGCGATAAAGCCCATATGCGAAAATGCAATAGCTAAGGCTGGCAATATACTATAACTAAAGCCTTTCCATCCACTAATCGGGAATAACTGAAGTTTGTATGCAAGGAAATACTGCATGAGTCCAGCTAAAATGAAAGATGGAACGGAAATTCCGAGCACCGCAAAGGTCGTTGCCAAATAATCTGGGAACTTATTATGATAAAGCGCTGCCACTACACCGATTAATACACCAAATCCAATAGCTAGCAGCATAGCTTCAATCCCTAATGTTAAAGATACCGGGAAGCCTTCTGCAATCATATCATTAGTAGAACGCGCTTTATATTTCATAGATTCACCGAAATCAAAAGTGGCCGCATCGATTAAATAATCTTTGTACTGAATATACCAAGGGTTATTTAATCCATACGTTTCGTTTAACTTTTCCTCTATTTGAGGAGGGAAATTACGTTCAGATGCAAATGGGTTACCAGGAGCAAGACGCAAAAGGAAAAACGTAGCCGTTACGATGACGAAAAGCGCGAGAAGTATATACATCAGCCTTTTCAAAATATATTTAATCACATAAAACTCCTCCTTCTACTTGTCAATTATCTGACAAATAAGTGCCTTCGTATTTTAAAAAGAGCTGACTCGCGCCGAAGTGGCCACGAGGCAGCTCTCCGCTTAGAGCTTAAAAAGAAACTATTATTTCATCTTTACATATTTAAGATGAATATCACCAGTTGGATTTGGATCTAAGTTTTCAATATCATCATTAACTACTGACAAGTTAGTGTAGTAGTAAATAGGTGCAACTGGGAGTTCTTTCATAATAACTGCTTCTGCTTGTTTTAAGTACTCAATACGTTTAGCTTCATCTACTTCAGCGATAGCTTTATCTAAGAAGCCTTTGTATTCAGCGCTTTCCCAACCTGTATCGTTATTACCGTTTTTAGCAGTATCGAACATTTCAAGGAATGTATATGCGTCTAGATAGTCAGCTACCCAACCCATACGAGCTACTTGGTAATCACCAGTGTTGATTTTTTCTAGATAAACTTGCCATTCTGAATTATCTAACTGAGAAGTAATACCAAGTTTTGTTTTCCATTCTTCTTGAATATATTGAGCGATTGCAGCATGTGCTTCAGAAGTGTTGAATGAAATATTCACTTGAATATCTTTAGCATCTTTAATGCCAAGTTCTTTCATACCAGCTTCAAGAGCAGCTTTTGCGCCATCAACATCGTTATCTTTCATGTAACCACGGTCATCTTCAAAATTAGGAACTGCTATAGGAACCATACCTGTAGCTGGTTTTTGTTCACCTTTAGTTACGTTGTCAATTAATTTTTGACGATCGATTGCTAGAGTAAGAGCTTTACGGATATTTGCGTTAGACATAACTTTGTCTTTTGTATTGAATTTGTACCAATAAATAGATGCTTGGTCTTTGATTCTTAAAGATTTATCTTTTTTGAACTCATCAATTGCATTAAGATCTACTGTTTGGAATGGTGCACCGATATAGTCAAGCTCGCCACCTTTATACTTAGTAGCAACAGTTGCTTCTTTTTCAACCATATCAATATTTACAGTATCAAGATCAACATTTGATGCATCCCAATAATCTGCATTTTTTGCAAGAACGATAGATTCATTATGTTTCCAATCGCTTAATTTAAATGGACCATTTGTTACGAAGTTTTCACCTGCGTCTGTGTACCATTCTTTATTAGCTTCAGTCACTTTTTGGTTAACTGGTAAATAAGTTTTGAATCCTGTTAATTCTAAGAAATACGGAGTTGGATTTTCTAAAGTAACGACTAAAGTTTTGTCATCTTCAGCTTTGATACCAACAGCATCAATAGAACCTTTTCCTTCGTTGTATGCTTGAGCCCCTTTAATTGGGTAGAAAATAGAAGCATACTCAGAAAGATTTTCTGGATTTAACGCCCATTTCCAAGAATATTCGAAGTCACCTGCTACAACTGAATCACCATTTGACCATTTTGCATCACGTAAGTGGAAAGTATAAGTCTTTTTATCTTCACTTACGTCCCATTTCTCAGCCATACCTGGAGTAGGTTTACCCTCAATGTCTGAAACAGTCAGACCTTCAAGAACGTTGATTAGGATTGCGCTAGATGTAGTATCTGTTGCAAGTTGTGGGTGTAAAGATGGTGGTTCTGAAGTGATTGCTAAGTTAATTTCTTTAGCTTTTGAACCAGAATCTTTTTTGCCGTCTGAAGATGAAGAATTATCAGACTTTTCACCACCGAAGCCACATGCAGCTAATACCAGTGAGAATACTGCAAGGACAGTTAATAATAAAAACTTTTTGTTTTTAACCATGTGAATCCCCCTTATACAATTTTAAGCCTTTTGTGAAGCTCTTATTTAATATACCAAAAAATCATTGTGTACAAAATAAAAAAGATTCAAATTTATATAGTATTATCTGACATTTAAGAAGATAATAAATTTTTTCTATTCATCACATTAAAGAATAAAAGCGCTTTCATAGCAATAATTTGATATTAATCCATTCAAAATATCAAAAATAAAATAAAAATATAGAAAAGACTTACTATACCGAAAATTCATATTGTTTAGATAATAATATTGTTATAGTAAAAATGAGCCAAAAGTCACGGGCTGGTAATATGGTTGGTTTATGTCGATTTGTAGAAAATTATCGCAAAATCGAGTAATTTCGATTCTCGGAGAGGTGTTTTTTTGCAAATTATAATCCCGAAGGATGAATGTTTTTATCTATTAATGATATATAAGAAACTTGTTTTGTATTTTTTTTAGAATATCCGGTATAAGAGAGAACAAAGAAGAAGTAGAGTATATGTATGACAAAATGTGCTGCTCTTAAAGAATAAATGTACGTTAGTTAATGAAAATATGTTTTTTTGAAATAATTTACACATTACTTGAATATTCAATATTGTATAAATAAGACGTTGCATGGAATCAATTTATGAGTGTAGGGTTGAGTTTATACTAAATGAAAAAAATACATAATTATCATTACTTTTATGCTGTTGTTTTATGGAGAAGTCCATTTGTCTTGCTTAGGAGGAAAGCTTCTACATATAGTTACTAAAAATTACGTAAGTAGAACTTAATGAGTAGAAAATTACTTAGTTCATTTACGTGGTCAATTTTACCATATTTTATTTACTAAATGGAGGGTTTCCTAAAAATAAACAGCAAAGTGATTAGAAACAATATAGATGGACGATTTCTTAAGAAAGTAGTGGATAACCAAAGTGTTAAACAATATTAGTTACTATCAGTGTCCTCTCGTTGCACTCGCGTTTTTGATTAGAAATACGGACTGGGACAAAAACAAGCAGAGAATAAAGAACTCTCTGCTTGAATGATTAAAGCTTAAATTGGTTAATTTGGGTTTGTAAGTCTGAGGATTTTTCACTTAAATCTATAGCAACGTGATTTATTTGTTGCATAGTTGCTGCTTGTTCTTCACTAGCTTCGGCTATGATTTGTGTATTAGCAGCACTTGAAGAAGCACCATGAGCAATTTCTGAAACAGAGGCAGCTACTTGCTCAGCACTTGCAGAGATTTCTTCAGAAGTAGCTGAAATGTCTTCTATTTGATTTGTCATCATATTAATCGCTTTTACGATTGCTTCAAAAGAGTTGCCAGCATCCCCAATGATTTTTACACCATCTGTAACAGATTGTAGCCCATCTTCGACAGCTTTTTCTACATTTTGGGTATCTTCTTGGATTTCTTGTGTCAAGGTAACAATTTGATTCGCTGATTGCTTTGATTCTTCTGCTAGTTTACGAACTTCGTCAGCTACGACAGCGAAGCCTTTTCCATGTTCACCTGCACGTGCAGCTTCGATTGCAGCATTTAACGCTAATAAATTCGTTTGATCTGTGATGGCTGTAATGACTGTAGTAATATTGCCTATTTCTTCTGATTGCTTACTTAATTTTTGAACGAGATTGTTAATCATTTGGGTAGAATCATAAATTACGTTCATCTGTTGTTGAGCCTCATCAACTTTACTATTACCGTTATTCGCTAATTCAGTTGTTGTCACTGCGCTTTGGTGGAGTTGTTGAGTAGCCTCTGCTATTCGCTGTACACCTACAGCTGTTTCATCCATAGCATGTGCACTCTCATTGGCGGCAATTGTAGCAGTAGATGCCGTATTTGCCGTCCCGTTAATTCGTACAGTAATTTTATCAGCAGAAGCAGAAATCTCTTCGATAGAGGCGGATAGTTCTTCCGCAGAAGCTGATAAATGTTCCGCATTACCTTGAATATTTGTTAATAAACCTCGTAGGCTACTTTTCATTACGTTAAATGCTGTAGATAGTTGTCCAATTTCATCTTTAGATTGGTGGGAAATATCTTGATGATATAATTCACCATTCGCAATATTATTGGCAGCAAGAACGACGGATTTTAAAGGTCGTGAAATTGTACGCTGTACATAAAACATTAAGGATATTCCAAGTATTACACCAATGATGATCGCGATGATTGAGATTGTTTGTGCATTTGATACTGTTTCCTTAGATTCTTTCGTGACAATATCAAGTTGATTTTTTTGATAACTTACAATTTTCTCTGATACTGCTAACAAATCTTGGTTTGCTTGTTGGACATCGCCATTAACTTTTTGTATCGCTTCTTCTAAATTTCCGCCATCATGAAGTGCTAGTGCTTCTTCAGCAGCTTTGTTAAAAGCTTCATTATATGTATTTAAATCTTTTGCATAAGTCTCCATTTTGGATGAATCAGATTTTTCCATCGTCTCAATTACATACGAATCTAGCATTTTAGCATACTTTGTAAAGTTATCTTTATTAGCTGCTGAGTCTTCGATGAGTATTGCCCGAATGTAAAGACCTTGCATTGCTCGAGCAGTTTGAATATTATTAGCTAATTCTACTAGAGCTACACGATTTTCTAGCGCATTTTCTACCTTCTTATCAATATTTGAGAATTGAATAAACATAATTACTAATGAAATAATTAAGGTCAGGATGATGGTGATAAATCCAAAGCTTAATTTTTTACCTACAGACATAGAAATACGCCCTTTCTAAAATACCATTTATAGTTTATTTAAATTTAGCCATTAAGAGAGGAGGAAGTCAATAACGCTCGGAATAAACAGTTCGGATTATTCACGAGTTTTTTTAGCGTTATTATAATAGGAAACAATAGCTATAAAGTCAATCAAGTTAAAAGGGGAATTAATAGATGTATAGTCCAGATTACGTGGTCATCGCAATAAAAAAGGAATACGATACAATTCGTATCGTATTCCAACCATTAAGACTGTTTTTTTAATTGTAAAATGACAGCTTCATCTGGATCGATGTATAAAGTTTTTTGTTCAAAGTAAATAACAAAACCAGGCTTAGCACCATTTGGTTTTTTTACTTGACGTATTTCAGTGTAATCTACTGGAACAGAGGAAGAGTCTCTTGCTTTTGAAAAATAGGCAGCAAGTGTTGCAGCTTCTCGTAATGTTGTTTCGTCAGGTTCACTTGTATGGATGACAACATGTGAGCCAGGAATATCCTTCGTATGCAACCAGGTATCTGTACGTTTAGCAATTTTAAATGTAAGCATGTCATTTTGTTTGTTATTTTTCCCAACAGATATTGCTACACCTGTAGAAGAGACATAACGTTCAGGCTCTGGTTTCGTTTGTTTTTTCTTTTTTCTTGCATGACGTAATTTCAAGTAACCTTGTTCTGCTAATTCTTCGCGAATTTCTTCTATATCTCCAGGAGCAGCTTGTTGTACTTGCTGAGCAAGCATTTCAAAATAAGCTATTTCTTCCTTCGTTTTTTCTAACTGTTCTTGTACCATAATAAGGGCATTTTTTGCTTTTGTGTATTTAGTGTAATAGCTTTGAGCATTTTCAATAGGTGTTTTACGTTCACTCACTGGAATGATGATTTCTTCATCTCCAGATTCGCTATAATAGTTAGTGACAGTTACTTCCTTTACACCTTTTTCAAACGCGTAAACATTCGCCATCAGTAACTCCCCATATAATTGGAACTGATCTAGCTTTGATGCGCGTTCGTAGTCTTTATTTAACTTTTTAGTTTTTAATATAAGTTTGTCAATTTCATTTTGCAACCATCGTTCCAAATCACCAGCCTGCTGTTTGACACGATCACGCTCAGCTCGAGCAAAGAATACGCGGTCAAGTAGCTCATGGACATTCGGATAAATCGTTACATCTCCTTGTAAATGCGTTAGAGCGATTGGTGAGAAGTAAGTTTTATTATTAGCGACTACATACATTGGCTTTGCTTCACCATTAGTAAAGGAAGCTATAAAATTTTTAAAGCAATTTACACGATCATCTGTGTCTGTAAATCTGAATAATAATTCCTCAGCATGTATAGGTGAGAAACCTGTAAATTGCGAAACAATTTCCTTAGCCGTTTTTGGTTCTGAGAAAAATAGTGTAATTTGTTCGTCGGTTACTGTTAAAGGGTGCCATTTATTTTGTGCGGGTGGTGCGATATAAGGTTGACCAGGTAATACTGTACGGAAGCTATTTACGGATGGTGGTAAATGCTTTAAGCTGTCGACTATTTTTCCCTGCTCTTTATCTATTAATAATAGGTTACTGTGACGGCCCATAATTTCAGCATGTAACTCCCTTACAATCGGGTCGCCAATTTCGTTTTTACTTTCGATTTCTACTATTATAATACGATCAAAATCGTGCTGTTTAATAGAAGAAATAAAACCACCCTCTATATGCTTTCTCAACAGCATACAAAACATTGGGGGTTCTGCTGGATTTTCAATAGAATGCTCAGTAAGGTGAACACGTGCGTATGAAGAATGAATCGAAAAAAGTAATTTATGATTGCTTCCGTTCGCACGAATATGTAGAACAACTTCCTGAGCGTTTGGTTGATGTATTTTAGTAATCCGACCTGATACTAATTGTTGTAGGTCGGCTGTCATTGAATAAGTAAATAAGCCGTCAAATGCCATATGAATTCCTCTTTCCAACGATATAAGCATCCTTGGTACTTTCGTATTTATTATTTTAATTTTGTAGCAAATTTTTTTCACCAAATTATGTGGTTGATTTCCGTTCCGGCTGGGCGCTTTGTTGCTGCCGCTACGTTAACACTACGCTTTCGCACAGAGCAAAGCTTCCTGGGGGCGTCCGATGAGCCGCTTCGCTTCGCTGCAGGGTCTCGGGCCAACAGATGTCTTTTGCGCGAAAGCGTGAGTGCAACGTAGCGGCAGCAGCACGATGTTGGTCACGGAGGCGTTATCACAGGATGTGATGCTTTTAGCCTCCGTTCCTCTAAATCGCTGATCCCCGAGGAGTCGCCCAGCATCCACTCCAATCAACTTATTTGCATGACATACATATTAGCAAAATGTTATCCCTAAATTCCGATATGGATCAATTTGTAAGATTTGCTGCCGCTACGCTTTCGCGCAAAAAACATCTGTTGCTGTCGCTGCGTTAGCACTACGCTTTCGCACAAAAAACATTTGCAGGTCAAAGCACAAAGCCGTTTCCGAATGCAATTATGCCGAGGCATAATTGATCAGGTGTATTGATTAACCACTTTTATCTTCTCAAATTATTTAGAGTGTAACTGAATTGATTTGAGAAGAAATGTTGATTAGAAAACATTATTTTGAGCAATTAAAGGGTTTTTTGTTGATATTCTGCTTATAAGTGCCCATTTTTAGCAGATTGTAGTGAAGGGCTACTTGACTCCCGCGGGAAAGCGAGACAGACGAGACCCTGAGGCCAACATGATGTTGGTCACGAAGGCATTGTCACAGGACGTGACGCATTTAGCCTTCGTTCCTTTAGCGGAGGAAGCGGCTCGACGCTCGCCCGCAGGAGGCCTTGCTCTGCGCGAAAGAGAAGCGTCAGCGGGAAAAGCAAGTAGCCCGTAACGGGAATCGGCTTTCCCCCGAGGAGTCGCCTGTTTTTCACTTTAATCATCATCTAGACATGCATCCATTTTGACAAATGTCATCTCTATGCTTTGCTAATGAATTTTTTCTTATGTTTATCATAGCATTTTTTAGGTGAATATTAAAATATAGCATCCATTGTGGTAGAATTAGCTTTTGCTCTAACTTCATTCAGTGAGTGTCCAATCACCCACTGAATGAAGATAGAGGCCTCCGGGGGATGTCACGGATTTTGAAAGGAATGAATTGTGCTGGCACAATTCAAAATCCGGACGCATTGTTTATCTGTGCGAAAGCGAAGCGACAGCAACAATTACGCCAAGGCGAAATTGATCTATTTTTTACGTCATAAACGTCAGAGCTTATGTTATAATAATCCCAGTATGCAAAGAAGGGTGTGACGAACCTTGGTGCGTAGTATGACTGGTTTTGGCAGAGGTGTCACAACAACAAGAGACTTTCAATTAACAGTAGAAATGCGCTCGGTCAACCATCGATTTTTAGAAATTAATGCAAAATTCCCGAAAGAATGGCTTGAAGCAGAAATTTTTGCAAAGAAATTAATTTCGAAAGCTTTGTCACGTGGCAAAATTGATGTGATGGTTTATGTTAAGGACTTAGATAACGCCGAGCAATCTATTGAAATTAATTGGTCATTAATTGAAGCGTATCGTAAGGCAAAAGAGCAATTAGCAAATAAAGTACCACTAGAAGAAAAATGGACGATGCAAGAGCTACTATCGCTTGAACAAGCGCTTGTACAGGAAAAGCCACAGCTTACACCTGAGGATTTACTTTGTGCTGTTGAAAAGGCTATTATGAAAGCGCTGGAACAGCTCATTCAAATGCGTGAGCGTGAAGGGCAAGAATTGCATGATGTTGTTGTACAATATAAAGAACAGTTAAAAGAACAAGTGAATCAGATTCGTTCTTGTGCTTCCCTAGCTGTAGAAAAATATCGTACCCGATTATTGGAACGAGTTACTGAAGTGGCGAATGGAGCTTTGTTAGAAGATCGTCTACTTGCCGAAGTAGCAATATTTGCAGAACGTGTGGACATCACCGAAGAATTGGACCGATTAGATAGTCACTTTAATCAACTAGAAGAAACATTACAAGAAACGATTTCGGTTGGCCGTAAATTAGACTTTTTAATGCAGGAAATACACCGCGAGATCAATACGATTGGTTCAAAAAATCAATCAACAGAGGCGGCCATTGCGGTAGTTCAGGCGAAAACAATTTTAGAAAAGATGCGCGAGCAAGTTCAAAATATCGAATAGCTTGCATGTATCTGTGATAAATTAAGGGAGATATAGAGAATAAATGATAAAAGAACGTGGATTATTAATTGTTCTGTCTGGCCCATCTGGTGTAGGTAAAGGGACAGTGCGAAAAGAATTATTTTCTCAGCCGAATACGAATTATGAGTATTCCATCTCGATGACAACACGAAATCCTCGCGAAGGTGAAGTAGATGGTGTAGACTATTTTTTCAAGACGCGTGAAGAATTTGAAACGTTGATTGAACAGGGTGGCTTATTGGAGCATGCTGAATTTGTAGGGAATTATTACGGAACACCGTTAGCCTACGTAAATGAAACACTGGATGCAGGGCGTGATGTGTTTTTAGAAATCGAAGTGCAAGGTGCTGCACAAATCCGCGAAAAGGCACCAGATGCATTATTTATTTTCTTAGCCCCACCAAGTTTAACGGAATTAAAGGATCGTTTAGTTGGTCGAGGGACGGAAACAGCAGAGGTTATTGCAAAACGTATAGCAACTGCAAGTGAAGAGCTTGAAATGATGAGCCTTTATGATTACGTAGTTGAAAATGATGAAGTGACAAATGCTTGTGATCGTATAAATGCGATTATTAAGGCCGAGCATTGTCGTAGAGAACGTGTTGAAAAAAGATATTTGTCAATGTTGAGAGGAGAATAAATCTATGTTATACCCATCAGTAGATACATTAAAAAAAGAAATCGATTCAAAATACTCATTAGTGAGTTTAGCATCTAAACGTGCTCGTCAAATGCAAGAGGAACAAGACACTGAGCGTTTACACAAGTATGTTTCTCATAAGTACGTAGGGAAAGCACTTGAAGAAGTAGCGGCAGGTGTACTTACGAAGGTATCACAGGATGAGTCAACTGTGTACGAAGACGAAATCTAACATTAATGTAAATAAGCTTTTGCGAAAATGTTAACGTCTGCAGTGGATTTTTGATTATACAGAATGCCGAGAGCTCCCGAGGAATTTTCCTTTGGGAGCTTATCATTTGAAAGGGCGATTGTGCATGAATAAAAATATTTTACTTTGTGTTTCAGGTGGTATAGCGGTTTATAAGGCTGTCGCTCTAGTTAGCAAGCTATCTCAGGCTGGGGCAAATGTAAAGGTCATCATGACAGCATCAGCAAGACAATTTGTGAATCCATTGAGCTTTCAAGTTATGTCCAAAAATGATGTTTTTTTCGATACTTTTGATGAAAAGGATTCAAGTGTTATTGCCCATATTGATTTGGCAGATTGGGCAGATTTAATTTTAGTTGCACCAGCTACCGCAAATGTTATAGGGAAGCTGGCGAATGGAATTGCGGACGATATGGTAACAACGACCTTGCTTGCAGCAACTGCTCCTGTATGGCTTGCACCAGCGATGAATGTACATATGTATGACCATCCAGCGGTAAAACGAAATTTGGAACAGTTGCAATCTGATGGCTATCAATTTATTGAGCCTTCAGAAGGGTTTTTGGCATGTGGCTATGTTGGTAAAGGCCGTTTAGAAGAACCTGAAAAAATAACAGCAATCGTGCAAGAATTTTTTTCAGAGAAGGCGAAGCCATTATCTAGTAAAACAGTAGTAGTCACAGCTGGAGCGTTTTATGTACCATTAGATGAGCGTCATGTCATTAGCACACAGTCGAATAGCAGAATTGGACAGGCTATAGCAAAAGAGGCACAAATACTTGGGGCAAATGTAATCCTACTAGATGAGAAAGCAGCAAGCATGTATAAGCTTTTTGAACAGCTTGATGATTATAAAAAACAATATCCATCCGCATTTTTTATCCATGCAGCAAATACGCCTACAACTGAAGAGGCACCGATATTATCCGTAGAAGGAATGACCGCAATAACTTTTGGACAAAAGGTTATTGGTGAACCAATGGTAACAATTATGTCAGACAAGTGGATTGATTTTAGTGACACGGCAGAAGTAAATGGTCAAATGTGGGATGCGACAGATGCCAAGCAATTTGCCCAAGTATTTTGGACATATATATTACAGGGTGAGAGGCAATGAGTTTTTTGATTGCAGAGGTTATAGTGGATGTTTCGACTTACCATGTAGATCGTCCGTTTGACTATGAAGTTCCTACAGAATGGTCACATGTTATAGAAATGGGCTGTCGTGTAAAAGTACCGTTTGGGCCAAGGAATGTTCTCGGATTTGTGGTCGGATTAAAAAATGAAACAGATGTACCATCTAACAAAATAAAGTCTATTGCACAAATTTTAGATATTGAGCCTGTATTAACCGAAGAAATGCTGTTAATGGCTAAATGGCTGAAAAACGAAACGATTTGCTATGAAATTGATGCCTTACAGGTGATGCTTCCGTCAGCGCTTCGAGCGAAGTATGAAAAAATCATCACACTACAAACGGAGAAAGATGTTTTACCAGATGAGGTTAATGCTATTTTTGGCAAGCGACAACAGGTTAATTTCAAAGAATTCGAACGTGCTGAATTACTTCCTTTATTAAAGCAGCTTATAACTGATAAAATCGTAAAAATTGAAAATGTTGTGAAGCAGCAAGGGAATGTAAAAGAAATACGTATGGTCAAAATTACAGATCATCAGCAAGATATTGACAAAGCTATGGAAGGTGCAGCGAGAGCAGCCAAACAGCGCCAACTGATTGAATGGATGGGCAAACACCTTGGAGAGGTTCTTTTGCCGCAGAAAATCTTTGAGGAAACAGGTGCGTCTTCCACGGTATTACAGTCAGTAATCGAAAAAGGAGCTGCTCACTTTATACAAGAAGAGGTGTATCGAGATCCCTTTACGAAGGAGGTTTCCCGTACTCAATCTTTACAATTGACGGATGAGCAGGACGTAGCATTAAAGGCTATTACTGGATCGATGGAAGAACAGACTGCGAAAACTTTTTTACTACACGGCGTTACCGGGAGTGGTAAAACGGAGATCTATTTGCAAGCAATTCAAAAGGTGTTAGATGAAGGTAAGGAAGCCATTATGCTAGTACCTGAAATATCATTAACACCACAAATGACAGAGCGTTTTCGTAGTCGTTTTGGTGAGCTGGTTGCTGTCATGCATAGTGGCTTATCTGTAGGTGAAAAGTATGATGAATGGCGTAAAATTCAACAAGGTAAGGTAAGCGTTGTTGTTGGAGCTCGTTCGGCAATTTTCGCACCTTTTACAAATATAGGTCTTATTATTTTAGATGAAGAGCATGAATCAACATACAAGCAAGAAGATTCACCACGTTATCACGCTAGAGATGTGGCAATATGGCGAAGTGAATTTTATAAATGTCCTGTTATATTAGGCAGTGCAACGCCTGCGCTGGAATCATTTGCAAGAGCAAAGAAAGGCGTATATGGTTTGCTATCATTAAAACAACGTGCTTTGCATCAAGCATTACCGACAGTTTTTATTGCGGATATGCGAGAGGAGCTTCGAAATGGAAATCGTTCCATGTTTTCCGAGCAACTTGTTGATGCAATACGTGTAAGACTAGAGAAAAATGAACAGATGGTCATGTTTTTAAATCGCCGTGGCTATTCTTCTTTTGTGCTTTGTCGTGATTGTGGAACGGTTGTACAATGTCCAAACTGTGATATCTCGTTAACGTATCATCGAACAACAGAGAAATTAAAATGTCATTATTGCGGTTATGACGAACGTGTTCCTGACATATGTCCACAATGCCAGAGTGAGCATATACGTTATTTTGGTACGGGAACGCAAAAAGTCGAGGAAGAAATTTATAAGCTGTTTCCTGAGGCAAGGGTTCTCAGAATGGATGTTGATACAACAAAGCAGAAAGGTGCACATGAAGAAATTTTGCAGGCATTTGGGGAAGGACAGGCAGATATTTTGCTAGGTACGCAAATGATTGCTAAAGGTCTTGATTTTCCTAATATAACGCTTGTTGGTGTACTTAGTGCGGATACATCTCTGCATCTGCCCGATTACCGTGCAGCGGAGCGTACATTCCAACTATTAACGCAGGTTAGTGGTAGAGCGGGACGTCATGATAAGCATGGTGAGGTTATTATTCAATCGTATACACCAGAGCATTATGCAATTGAATTGGCAAAAATTCAAGACTACGAGCCATTTTACGAACGTGAAATGTTTTTACGCCGTCGCTCTAGCTACCCACCGTATTATTATGTAGCACTTGTCCAAATTTCCCATGAAGATGTCATGATGGCGGCAGAATATGCTGGACGTGCAGCAGATTGGCTAAAGGGAAATTTATCAGACCGAGTTGCCATTATTGGTCCAACAACTGCAAGCATTAGCCGTCTTCAAAATAGATATCGCTATCAATGTTTGATAAAATATAAAATTGAACCAAATCTCATTCCAGTATTACAGCGGCTTCTTGCCATGTATCGTGCGGAATGGATTAAACAGGGTATTTTAATGACGGTAGACTTAGATCCGTCAACTATATAAAATGATTCATCATCAGATCGGACATGACATTTTGTTTAAACGTATGTCATGCGGATAGGTTGATTGTAGTGTTGGCTGGGCGACTCCTCGGGGATCAGCATCACTGATGATGGCCTGCAGCGAAGCGTCAGCAACAAATGTTTTCTGTGCGAAAGCGAAGTGACAGCAACAATGTTTTCTGTGCGAAAGCGAAGCGTCAGCAACAATGTTTTCTGTGCGAAAGCGAAGCGTCAGCAACAAAGCGCCCAGCCGCTACTGAAATCAAGGCCAAGTTAAAATGATGAGCCATTCAAGTGGAATTTTCTAATAGACTTTGTCCGATCACTGAAAGTTTGGGCGACTCCTCGGGGATTAGCGTTACAGATGAGACCCTGCAGCGAAGCGAAGCGGCTCATCGAACGCCCCCAGGAAAGCGCCCAGCAGGAACGGAAATCAACCCCACATTATGATGTAGCGTTACAATTATAAAAGGTATAAGCCTTAAATATAGAAATGAGGAACATAACATGGCAATTAAAAAAGTTGTAGAACATCCAGCGAAGGTATTATCAACACCATGCGCGGAAGTAACAGAAATCAATGAAGAAATTATTACATTACTAGATGATTTATATGACACAATGGTTGAATACGATGGCGTTGGTATTGCAGCACCTCAAATAAATGTAGGATTACGTGTTGCAATTGTCGAACTTGGCGAAGAACGAGATGTTTTAGAAATGATTAATCCAACTGTTATTGCAACGGATGGAGCTGAAGTAGATATTGAAGGATGCTTAAGCTTCCCGGGATTATACGGTGAGGTTGAACGTCCTGATTATGTGAAGATTGAAGCATGTGACCGTGAAGGGCGTGTATATGAGCTAGAAGCGGGAGGCTTTGATGCACGAGCAATTTTACATGAAATCGACCATTTAGATGGCGTGCTGTTTGATTCGAAAATCAAACGAATTTTAACTGAAGAAGAGCTTGAAGCAATGTACGCTGAAGAGGAGGAATAATATGACTTCAATAATTTTTATGGGGACACCTGATTTCTCCGCGCCGATTTTGCGTATGCTACATCATGAAGGTTATGATATTAAAGCTGTAGTTACACAACCAGATCGTCCAGTTGGGCGTAAACGTGTGTTAACACCACCGCCTGTTAAAGCAGCAGCGATGGAGTTAGGTTTACCTGTTATTCAGCCTGAAAAGCTACGTGGTTCTGAGGAATTACAGCAAATTATTGATTTACAGCCTGACCTAGTCGTAACAGCTGCTTTTGGACAAATTTTGCCGAAAGAATTGCTAGATGCACCACCGCTTGGTTGTATTAATGTCCATGCGTCACTTTTACCGAAGTATCGTGGTGGGGCGCCGATTCACCAAGCGGTTATTGATGGTGAAAAAGAAACAGGTGTAACGATTATGTATATGGCGCAAAAGCTAGATGCTGGTGATATCATTTCCCAAAAGGCTATCCCAATTGAAAAGGATGATTATACGGGTAGACTATTTGATAAGCTGAGTGCTGTGGGTAGCGATTTATTAAAAGAGACACTTCCTTCTATTATAAATGGAACAAATAATCGTTCCGTGCAGGATGAAGCACAAGTAACTTTTGCAAGCAATATTTCACGTGAACAAGAGCGTATCGATTGGGCAAAGGATGCTACTACTTTATACAATCAAGTGCGTGGTCTTCATCCATGGCCAGTTGCCTATACAACATTTGAAGATGGCAACTTTAAAATTTGGTGGGCACAGGTTGGTAATACTAAGCATGATGCTATACCTGGTGAGGTTGTTGCGATTTCGAAGGATCATTTTGAAGTTGCAGCAGGAAATGGTACAACACTTGCCCTGTATGATGTACAACCTGCTGGTAAAAAACGCATGACAGCAGAGGAATACTTGCGTGGTACAGGTTCTAAATTACAGATTGGGGACCAATTTAAATGAGTAAAAAAAGTGTAGTAATTTGGGATGGAAATGTGCGAGACGCTGCACTTTCTATTCTGTTAGCAGTAGATAAAAATCAAGCCTATAGTAATTTGCTTTTAAATGAAACGATTAAGCGACATAAAATTGAAGCGAAGGATCGTGCTCTTTTAACAGAAATTACGTATGGCACTCTCCAATATAAAATGACACTTGACTACTATTTAGAGCCATTTATTCGTGGTTCAGTAGATCATTGGGTGCGCTGGCTTTTACGTTTATCTTTATATCAAATGCATTATTTAACACGTATACCACCTCATGCTGCGGTGAATGAGGCTGTAGAAATTGCTAAACGTCGAGGTCACCAAGGGATAGCTTCGATGGTCAATGGTATTTTACGATCTATTTTACGTCAAGGTGTAGCTTCTACTGAGGACATTAAAGATCCGATTGAGCGCCTTGCTATTGAAACGAGTCATCCGGAGTGGCTAGTACAACGCTTTGTCGATAACTATGGTATTGAAGTGGCGTCTCAAATGTTACATGAAAATAATATACCTCCAGTGCAAACTGTCCGTGTAAATACGACGAAAGCAAGCGTCGATCAAGCGATTGCCAGTATAGAAGCGGAAGGTTTAACAGCGGAAAAAAGTGATCTAATGCCTGAATGCTTACATGTAACAAATGGTCAGCCAGCTCGAACAAAGGCTTTCCAAGAAGGGCTTATTACTATTCAGGATGAAAGCTCCATGATTCCAGCAAATGTGTTAAATCCGTCTCCTGGCATGCGCGTTTTAGATATGTGTGCAGCACCAGGTGGAAAAACGACACATATAGCTGAGATTATGAAGAATGAAGGTTCGATTTTAGCGACCGACCTTCACCCTCATAAATTGGATTTAATCGACCATAATACGAATCGTCTAGGGATTGATATAGTTGAGACTGCTCCGATTGATGGACGTAAGGCACCAGATTTTCTACAACTAGAATCATACGACGCTATTTTAGTGGATGCCCCTTGTAGTGGTTTAGGTGTTATGCGCCGCAAGCCAGATATTAAATATACAAAACGTGAAGAAGATTTAGAAAACCTTCAAAAAATACAATTGGCGCTATTAGATGCTGCAACAAAAGTATTGAAAATAGATGGCAAGCTTGTGTACAGTACATGTACAGTAGATAAAAGAGAGAATGAAGGTACTGTAGAGGCCTTTTTATCAACGCATCCAGAAATGGAAGCTATACAACTAGAATCTTTACCAACAAAATTAGCGGAAAAGCAAGCAAATGGCATGCTTCAAGTCTTTCCACAAGACTTTGGCAGTGACGGTTTCTTCGTTGCCGCCTTTCGTAAAAAAGGAGAATCCAACTAATGGTGGATCAAGAGAAATTTAATGAGCGTATAAACGACTTAGTTGACGAAGCGGAAGACAAGCCTGTTCGACGCGCAAAAAAAGAAAAACCAAATTTAAAGGAATCGGTATACTCATTACAGCCGAAACAACTAGAAGAATGGTTAAAGGAAAATGGTGAAAAGCCGTTCCGTGCAGCGCAAATTTTTGATTGGCTTTATAATAAACGAGTAAAAACATTTGAAGAAATGTCTAATCTTTCAAAGGGATTACGTGAAAAGCTTGAAGCAAGTTTTTCATTAACGACATTATCAACAATTATTAAACAGGAATCTAAAGATGGTACGATCAAGTTTTTATTCCAATTACAAGACGGCTATTCTATTGAAACTGTATTAATGCGTCATGAATATGGGAACTCTGTTTGTGTGACAACACAAGTAGGCTGCCGAATTGGCTGTACGTTTTGTGCCTCAACTTTAGGTGGTTTAAAGCGACACTTATTAGCAGGGGAAATCGTGGAGCAAGTTGTAAAAGTACAGCAGACTTTAGATGAAGTGGGCGAACGTGTATCACATATCGTTATTATGGGTATTGGAGAACCTTTCGATAATTATGATGCGATGATGAACTTCTTAAAAGTCATCAACCATGAAAAAGGGTTAAATATTGGTGCTCGTCACATCACTGTATCAACATCAGGAATAGTTCCTAAAATTTACGAATTTGCTGATGAACAGCTACAAATCAACTTTGCCGTTTCCTTACACGCACCAAACCAAGAGGATCGTCAAAAACTTATGCCAATTGCGCGTGCTTATAAGTTAGATGAATTAATGGAAGCCGTTCAATATTATACTAATAAAACGGGCCGACGTGTTACTTTTGAGTATGGTTTAATGTCTGGTGAAAATGATTCAGTTGAAATTGCAGAAGAATTATCTGCTTTAATAAAAGGAATTAAATGCCACGTGAACTTAATTCCTGTAAACTATGTACCAGAACGTGATTATGTTCGTACATCTCGAAGTCAAATTTTTGCCTTTGAAAAAACATTAAAGAAGAATGGTATTAACGTAACGATCCGCCGAGAGCAAGGTGCTGATATTGCAGCAGCGTGTGGTCAATTACGTGCGCAAGAGAGATCTGAAGAGACGAGGTGACCAGTGTTGGAATACACAGTCGAAAGTGATATTGGGTTAAAACGGGCAATTAATGAAGACCGTGCGGCATTTTTTAATCGTCAAGACGGGCTTGCACTAGCACTTGTAGCGGACGGCATGGGTGGTCATAATGCTGGCGATGTAGCGAGTGATATGGCGATGAAACAGATGGAAACCGTTTTTTTACAGGCAGAGGCACATCATTTTGCGTCAACAACATCAAAAAGAGAGTGGTTATTACAAGCAGTCAAGCAATTGAATAAAAGTATATATGACTATTCTTTATCACATGAAGACTGTAAAGGAATGGGCACGACGTTTATTGCAGTGTTAATTGAAAAAAATCATTGCTTTATCGCACATGTTGGTGATAGTCGTGTGTATTATTTCTTTGAGGATGGTGCACAACAAATAACAAGAGATCACTCCTATGTAAATGTTCTGGTTGAAAATGGTGAAATTAGTGAAGAGGAAGCGTTAACGCATCCGAAGAAAAATTTCATCTTAAAAGCTGTAGGTACAGAAGAAACGATTGAACCAGACTTTTACGAAGTTGATTTAGCATCAAAATCGTATTTACTCATTTGCTCTGACGGTTTAAGCAATAAACTTACAGTGTATGAAATGGCATCAATTATTACGTATCCAGATTCAGTAGAAGAAAAAGGACGAAAACTTGTAGAATTAGCAAATGCAAGCGGGGGGGAAGACAACATCTCCCTCGTGCTACTCACAAGGCAAGATGAGGAGGTGTAAGTATGCTTGTAGGTAAACGAATTAGTGACCGCTATAAAATTATAGGTCTTATTGGTGGCGGTGGTATGTCTAATGTTTATTTAGCGCATGACATGATTTTAAACCGTGATGTAGCGATCAAAATATTGCGTTATGATTTTACCAATGAGGATGAATTGTATCGCCGTTTTCAACGTGAAGCACTTTCTGCTACAAGCCTTACACATCCGAATATCGTTAGTGTTTATGATGTAGGTGATGATGGTGATCTACATTATATAGTGATGGAGTATGTCCAAGGGAAAACATTAAAGCAGTACATACAGGAATTCGCACCAATTTCTCCTGCCAGATGTGTGCATATTATGAAGCAATTAACGTCAGCAATTGCCAATGCCCATGAAAATCATATTATCCACCGTGACATTAAACCTCAAAATATTTTAATGGATGCAGAAGGTAATGTGAAAATAACTGATTTTGGTATAGCGATGACGCTTAGTGCAACATCATTTACACAAACGAACTCCGTGCTTGGAACAGTGCATTATTTATCGCCTGAGCAGGCTCGTGGTGGTACGGCAACAAACAAATCTGATATTTATGCACTTGGCATTGTTTTATATGAATTGTTAACAGGGGAATTGCCTTTTTCAGGCGAGTCGGCTATTTCTATCGCGCTTAAACATTTACAATCAGAGACGCCATCAGTTCGTGCCTTCGATGCTACAATTCCACAAAGTGTGGAAAATGTTGTGCTAAAAGCTACAGCAAAAGATGCTTCTCACCGTTATTCAACTGTAGAGGAAATGCAAGCAGATTTAGAAACAGTTTTATCGCCGAATCGTATGAATGAACCGAAGTTTGTTATACCGGTAGATAATGATGTGACGAAGGCTATTCCGATTATAAAAGAACCAACTGCACGTCAAGACGAAGATTTAACGCAGACAAGAGTAATCGAACCAATTACACAATTAACGCCGAAATCCGAAGCGAAGAAGCCTGTTGAAAAGACAGTACCTGTAAAGAAAAAGAAAAAGAAAAAGAAAAAATGGCCAATAGTTGTTGCCGGATTAATAATAGTAGCCATCGCTATTTTCCTATTCGTTTTTTTTGGAACAGATGCATTTAACCCGAAAAAGATACCTGTACCTAGTGTGGCTAATATGACAGTTGCAGAAGCTACTAAAAAATTAGAGGCTGAAGGCTTTACCGTTAGCCAGTCGCCGCAGGAGCGATATGATGAGGATGTCGAAAAGGATAAGGTTATAGAAACTGACCCTACAGAGGGTACGGAGCGTGTAAAAGGCACAGAAGTAGACTTAATCGTGAGTCTTGGGGTTGAAACGACGAAAGTTGAAGATTATAGAGGCCAGCAAATCAGCCAAGTTCAATCGATGCTAAAGGATAAATATTTAGATTCTGAAGTTAGTTATGTAAATTCAAAAGAGCCTGAAGGACGAATTATTGAACAAGAGCCAGCACCACAAGAAGAGGTAGTCGCTAAGAATACAATAATGAAATTTACGGTAAGTGCGGGTGTAAAAATGATCACCGTAGATAATGTTGTGAATTACACTAAAGCTCAAATGGATGAGTATGTAAGAAGAGAAGGCTTGACATGGCGTATTGTTCGTGAAGAAAATGATGATACAATACCAGCTGGAAGTGTTAAATCACAATTGACAAGAGCAGGAACGCAGGTTGAAGCGGGCACTGCAATCGCTGTTATTTTAAGTAAAGGACCTGCAGCAAGGCCTGATAAAACTTTGGTGATAACTGTACCAATTGAATATAAACCAAATGAGGAAGGTTTAGAGCAAACTATTCGAATTGATATTCAAGATAAAAACCATAAAGTGTTAACAACAGTTGAAACATTTACTATTACAGCTGATCAAGAGCACCGAATACAGCTTGTTATTGCAGATGGTCAGGATGCAGCCTATAAAATTATTCGTGATTCAGAAATTATAGATGAAAAAATAATCAACTACGATGATGTCAAATAAGGGGGAATTGGATGGAGCAAGGCCAAATTCGCAAAGCATTAAGCGGTTATTATTATGTATATGATGGAGAAGAACTAATTCAATGTCGAGGACGTGGGGTATTTCGCAATCGCGGGGAATCCCCACTCGTTGGCGACATTGTAGAATACACTCTGGAAACAAAAGGCTCGGACGGTACTATTCAAAAAATTATGGAACGCCAAAATGAATTAGTACGTCCCCCTATAGCCAATATTGACCAAGGTATTCTTGTGTTTTCTGTAAAAGAACCTAATTTTAATACGATTTTACTGGATCGTTTCTTAGTTGTTTTAGAGTCATTTCATGTTCATCCGATTATTTGTTTAACAAAGATGGATCTGCTAGAAGACCATGAACGTGAGGAATTGCATGGCTATATAGCAGATTATGAACGTATGGGTTATACCGTGCTACAAACCTATAAGGGTGAGGAAGAATTAGTTGAACGTCTACAACCTATTTTAAAGGAGAAAACCTCCGTATTAGCAGGGCAATCTGGAGTTGGAAAATCTACACTACTAAATACATTGATTCCAGATTTAAATTTAAAAACAGGCGTTATTTCACAAAGCTTAGGGCGTGGTAAACATACAACTCGCCATGTCGAACTAATCGAAGTATGTGACGGTTTATTAGCAGATACTCCGGGATTTAGTTCATTTGATTTTGATGAAATAGAAAAAGAAGAATTAGGCGCATGTTTCCCCGAAATGGCCCGTATGGCAGATGATTGTAAATTTAGAGGCTGTTTACACTTGAAAGAACCGAAATGTGCAGTAAAAGCAGCGGTGGAGGCGGGGGAAATTCGTGACTACCGCTATAAACACTACGAACAATTTTTACAAGAAATTATGGATCGAAAGCCGAGGTATTAAGTGATGATACAAATAGCACCATCAATTTTAGCAGCAGACTTTGCTAAATTAGGAGAAGAAGTTAAGGAAGTAGAAAAAGCAGGTGCACAGCTTATTCATATCGATGTTATGGATGGACATTTTGTGCCAAATATTTCATTTGGCTCTATCGTATTAGACGCCATTCGTCCTTTAACGGATTTACCGTTAGATGTACATTTAATGATCGAAAATCCTGATCAGTATATTGAACAATTCGCCAAAGCAGGGGCAGACTATATTACGGTGCATGTAGAAGCTTGCCGCCATTTACACCGTACAATCCAATTAATTCGTTCATTTGGAGTCAAACCAGGTGTTGTATTAAATCCACATACACCAATAGAATCCATTCAACACATATTAGAGGATATTGATATGGTGTTGTTTATGACGGTGAATCCAGGGTTTGGCGGGCAAAAATTCATTCACTCTGTAGTGCCAAAAATTGAAGCATTAGCAGCTATTATTAAAGAACGTAATCTTGATATTGCTATAGAGATCGATGGTGGAATTAATGCAGAGACTATTGTTCCTTGTGCAAAAGCAGGAGCAACTATTTTTGTAGCTGGTTCAGCAATTTATAGTAAAGAAGATCGTACAGCGGCACTTCAAGAAATTTTAGCAGCTGGTGAGGCAGCGATTCAAGGATGACCAAAGTCGTTGTTTGTGCAGGTGGACCAAAAGAGGAACTCTGTTCATTTAGTCCGTTTATAGAGCAAAGTGATGTATTATTTATCGGAGCTGATCGAGGAGCGCTATATTTAATTGAGCAAGGCATCACGCCACATGCCATAGTGGGGGATTTTGACTCTTTATCAAAAGAAGAATACGAACTGGTGATGGCACATACAAATGATAGACAACGATTCCAAGAAGAAAAAGATGAAACAGATACGGACTTAGCGTTATTAAAAGCCTTGACCTATACACCACTAGAAATTGTTCTTACAGGTGTTACGGGTGGACGTTTAGATCATTATGAGGCGGCAGTTCGTTCGATTTATCGTTTACAAAAAGAGTATCCACACGTAGTATTGAAGATTATTAATCATGCAAATATGTTGCAATTTTTACTGCCAGGCAAGCACATCATAGAAGCAGATAAGCAATATCGTTATTTATCTTTCTTTGCACATGAAGAGCCGATTAAAGATGTGACATTAAGGCAAGTAAAATATGAAACAACAAATGAAGAAATCTCTCTTGGTACATCCCGCTTTACAAGTAATGAAATAATAGGCAATTCAGGGTCTATATCTTTCTCACAAGGCATATGTTTAATGATAAGAAGCATAGATTAGCGTAAGGGGGAGAGAGTCCTGAAAGTATATACATTCCAGCTGCCGAAATTTGTAAGCAGTATTACGCGTACGTGTATCAACATTTTCAAAAAAGATAAGAAAGTAAAAAAATCCGACTAACACTAGTCGGATTTTTTTGTGGTGTTGAAAAACAAATCTTAATATAGCATGTAAAAAATATGATGCTTCGGCAAAGCAAGGGGTTGATTTCCGTTCCGCCTGGGCAACAGATGTCTTTGCGCGAAAGCGTGAGTGCAACTTAGCGGCAGCAGAGTTTTTTTGTGCGAAAGCGCAGCGACAGCAAAAGGGTTTTATCTGCGCGAAAGCGAAGCGGCAGCGGCAACAGCACGATGTTGGTGAAGGCGTTATCACAGGACGTGATGGTTTTAGCCTTCGTTCCTCTATTGCTGATCCCCGAGGAGTCGCCCAGTCTCCACTACAATCAACCGCTTCACATAGCGTGTAATCTAAAATGAAACATCAACAGTAACTGTTTTAAGTGCGGAAGTGAAGAGACGGCAACAAATATTTTAAGTACGAAAGCGAAGCGACAGCAACAACAGATGGACAATCGCATCACTATCAGAAGTTATTCTATTCAATTAAGGAGTAGTAAAAAAGGTACCCATAAAATTGATAAAAGTTAAAGACTCTTATTTTATACAGATAATAAGCGATTTGTTGAGCTGGACAGCTATATGTAAAAAAGCCGCAAGCAATTATGTTTCTTTGTCATTGCTTGCGGCTTAGTCATTTTATTGTATTTATAGAAATCCACTAGTAGGATGATTAAATACGACTTATTCATGTAAATAAATACTCATAAAGGTGGTTGATAGCTTGCCTAGTTATTAAGAAAGAAAAAAATCGATTTGCGCCAAATGCGAAATCGATTTTTTGGAAGCGGCGATTAAACGCGCTCGATTTTACCTGATTTTAATGCACGAGCAGAAACCCATACACGTTTTGGTTTACCGTCTACTAAGATACGAACTTTTTGAAGGTTAGCACCCCAAGAACGTTTGCTAGCGTTCATAGCGTGGGAACGGTTGTTACCAGTACGAGCTTTACGCCCAGTGATTACACATTGTTTTGGCATGTTGTATTCCCTCCTTACTGTCAATGCTGAAAGATTATTATTTCAGTTCGGTATTTCACATACCATAATAATTTAACATACGATGACGTTCAGTGCAATAGTTTTCACATAACCTTTCAAGAAAAAAACCTTTACAGACTAAAAACACTTGTTAAATAATGGGTGTTAATGCCTAGATGAAACAATTATTAGGAGAAAAAATTGGAAGTTTTCAATTATCCCGCCTGGTTTGGAGAAGGCTCATAATCAGTAAGATATAAAGAAAACCCACTTCCATCTCGTTTTATTTTCCTCGGTAGCCAAGCTTTATGGAAACACGTTTACCAGTTTCCACTAAACGCTCTGTAAGAGTATTAGTATGTTCTGCTGAAACGTTAAAGCTAACAAAACCTATACTTATTGCACCGACTATTTCATTGAAACCATTTACAATGGATACTGCGATTGAGGATGTTCCAGCCGTTCTTTCCCCATGACTAATGGCAAACCCTTGTAGTCTTATTTGATCAAGCTGTGACTCTAATTCAGAGATTTCTTCATGAGGAATAAGCTGTTCAATAATCTCCCTCGCTTGAGAAATAGGCATTGTGGCTAAAATTGCTTTACTTGCAGCCCCGATATTCATCGGAATACGAATGCCTAACTGATCGTAAATTCGAATCGGGTTAGTTGTACTGTCAATTCTTTCAATGATAATTGTATCTAAACCAGCGGGCTTACTTAAGTAGACGCTTTCCTCGACTTCTCTTGCTAAACGTTCTAGTTCTGGCCTAATTTTACTAATGTAGTCCATCGTATCATACACTTGTAAGCCAAGCTCCATCCATATTGTACCGAGACGATATTGTTTAGTTTGATCGTCTTGTTCAATCATTCCCTCTTTAATCATCGCTTTTAAAATTCTATGTAGTGTGCTAAGTGGTAAATTGCATTTTGCCGAAAGCTCTGAAATGGACAAACTGTTTTCATTTGCTTCAGAAGCCAAAACTTTAGCGATTGTCATAGCTCGTTCTAATAATTGCATTCATAAGCCACCTCTCTTTCATTTATTTTATTTTTATTCATTGTCTACGTCTAGCTACATAATCGTGGATATTTGTTTTGTTCCCCTCTAAAAAGAATGAATATATAAATTTTTCTAAATATATTGACATTATACCTTAAAGCACATATATTTTTCATATAAACTTTCCTCACAACGGAAACGTTTTCCACTACACGGAAAAGGGGTGAAGGGAATGCATTATTGTTCATCAATGTATGCACCTTTGAGACACGTAATAGTAAAACATCCAAAAGATGCTTTCCGAAACCAAGAACATCTTAGCGATGAATGGAAAACATTTAACTACTTATCGGAACCTAGCTATAATGAGGCTCTTAAAGAATATGCACAATTTATGAGTATTCTAGAAAAGTATGTTGAAAAAATTGATTTTTTACCAGAATCAGATGAAGTAGGGCTCGATTCGCTGTATGCGCATGATCCCGTAAAGTTCACACCAAATGGTGCTATTATCTTAAAATCCGGCAAAAAATCAAGACAGCCAGAAGCAGCTGTTTATAAAGAGTTTTTACAAGAAAAGGGTATTCCGGTTATCGGAGAATTGACAGGAGAGGCTATATCAGATGGTGGTGATATTGTTTGGCTTGACGATCGTACGCTTGTTGTAGGTCGGGGCTATCGAACGAATGATGAAGCTATTCGTCAGCTAAAAGACATGACGAAGGATGTTGTCGATGAATTCATTGTTGTACAGCTACCGCATGATTTAGGTGAAGCAGAATGTTTACACTTAATGTCTTTCATTAGTATGGTAGATAAGGATTTAGCGGTTGTACATTCACGATTAATGCCAGTTTTCTTCCGTCAGCTTCTAATCGACCGAGGTATTCAATTAATTGAGGTTCCGAAAGATGAATATGATGCGCTAGGTTGTAACGTCTTGGCACTGGCGCCTAGAGTATGTATTGTTCCAATTGGAAATCCAATGACCAAGCAACAATTACTTCATGCAGGTGTAACAGTTTATGAATATAAAGGAAATGAAATTTCAATAAAAGGAACAGGTGGACCAACATGTTTAACCTGCCCAGTAGTAAGAGAAAAAAAGGAGATGAAGTAAAATGTTTAAAAATGTTATTGTAAAAAAACCAGGAAATAGTTATGTAAATGGTTTAACGACTAGTGACTTAGGAAAACCGATTTTAGAAAAATTATTTGAGCAGCATGAAAAATATATTGAAGCCTTAAAAAGATGTGGCGTGGAGGTTACACAGCTTCGAGCAAATGATGCCTTTCCAGATTCAACATTCGTAGAGGATACGGCTGTTTTAACATCTGAATTTGCCATTATTTCAAATCCTGGGGCCGAAGCTCGTAATCGTGAGATTGAGGAGATCGTGCCAGCAGTTAAAAAGTTCTATGAAAAATTATATTATATCGATGGCCCTGGAACACTTGATGGCGGAGATGTATTGCAAGCAGAAAAGAAATTTTATGTCGGCATCTCTGATCGTACAAATGAAGAAGGGGCTCGACAATTTAAAGAAATCGTAGAAAAAGAAGGTTATGAGGCAACGATTGTTCCGCTAAAAGAATTTTTCCATTTAAAGACGGGCATCGCGTATGTTGGAGAAAATCGTATGGTAGTAGCAGGGGAGTTTATCGATCATCCTGCATTCGAATCCTATGAAAAAATTATTATTCCAAAAGAAGATGAGTATTCAGCAAACTGTATTCAAGTAAATGATTATGTCATTATTCCAGCAGGCTATCCAGAAACAAATCGTAAATTAAACGATCTAGGATACCAAACAATTGAGCTTGAAATGTCAGAATTTAGAAAACATGATGGTGGGCTAAGTTGTTTGTCATTACGTTTTTAGTTTGATAAAAAAATACCCAATCAATATCAATTATGCCCTGGCATAATTCCATGACACCCGCTGAAAGAAGTCAAATAGGATAGATTGATTGGGTACTTTAGTACAATTGATATCAGAATATTCAATATATTGATTACAACTAGAGAGTGGGGATGGATGTTGAGTAAAGAGGAACAACGGCAAGATCATCAATTAAACCGTTCGATGAAGAGTCGTCATTTATTAATGCTATCGCTCGGAGGAGTTATTGGAACAGGGCTATTTTTAAATGTTGGCTTTACAATTAATCAGGCAGGACCTGGGGGGGCATTAATTGGTTATTTATTTGGTGGCTTAATATTGTACATGGTTATGAATTGTCTTGGAGAATTAGCGGTTTATATGCCTGTAACTGGTTCTTTCCAAACCTATGCAACACGTTTTATCAGTCCTTCAGCAGGATTTTCTTTAGGATGGATGTATTTTGTCGGTTCAGCTGCCACAGCGGGGGTGGAATTTACAGCAGCAGGAATTTTGATGCAGCATTGGTTTCCGGATGTCCCTATTTGGATTTGGTGTGCCGTATTTATGGTCCTGTTATTTACTCTAAATGCATTAACAACAAGAGGCTTTGCGGAAGCGGAATTTTGGTTTGCAAGTATTAAAGTCATTGCGGTGATTGCATTTATTATTATAGGAGTGGCAGCAATCTTTGGAATGATTCCGTTAGCTGATCGTCCGACACCACACTTTACGAATTTAGCACCGTCCGGTTTATTTCCGGCAGGTATTTCAATTATATTCGTCACAATGATGAATGTTATCTTTTCTTATCAAGGTTCTGAACTTGTAGGTATTGCTGCAGGAGAAACTGAAAGTCCGGAAAAAAATATTCCTCGGGCAATAAAGACGATTCTTTTTAGGATTATTGTTTTCTATATTGCTTCTATTATTGTTTTATCTGCGATATTCCCTTCATCGGAGCTTGGACTATTGGAAAGTCCATTTGTCACATTGATGAATTTAGCCGGTGTTCCATATGCAGCTGGCATCATGAACTTTGTTATTTTAACGGCGATATTATCAGTAGGTAACTCGTGTCTTTATGCGTCCACACGTTTATTATGGTCGATGTCAAAAGAGGGAATGGCGCCTAAACTATTTGGACGACTAACGAAAAATAAAGTGCCATTCAATGCACTCGTTTTTACGATGCTTTTCTCGCTGCTTTCTTTATTAACGAGTGTGATGGAAGCAGATGCAGTATTTGTTTTACTCATGTCTATTGCAGGAATTTCTGTAACAATTTCATGGATGGGAATTTGCGCATCTCAATTGATGTTCCGGTATCGTTATGTGAAAGCAGGAGGGGATGTGGCTAATTTAAAATTTAAAACGCCATTTTATCCATTGATCCCGGTGTTCTGTATTATTTTTTGTATGCTAATTCTTGTCTTTTTAGCATTCGATCCAACACAAAGAGCTGGTTTATTATATGGAGTTGGGTTCTTTATTGCTTGCATGATTTTCTATAAATTGAAATTGAGTAAATCAAATACGGTTTCTTCTGAGATTGGCTCAAATGAAGGAGAATATTTATGAATGTTTATCTTTGGAATACACCTGAAAAGCTTCGTGCATTATTATGTGAAATTGTCAGTTGGAAAAGTAGGACATTAACTAAAGGTGAACATGAATTTGCCTATAAATTAAAAAATAAATTGCAAACGCTTTCTTATTTTCACGAAAACCCGGAATTTATTGAATTACATGATGCGGGCCTTGAACGTAATGCTGTAACTGCTTTGTATAAGCACTCATCTGCAACAGAAACGGTTGTGTTAATTAGTCATTTTGATACGGTCCATACTGAAGAATATGGCGAGCTGGAACCATTAGCCTTTTACCCTGAAGAGCTAACAAAAAAGCTAATGGAGCCTAAATACAAAAAGGATTTACCTGATGCGGCAAGAATTGATTTGGAATCAGGTAACTATTTATTCGGTCGTGGGACGATGGATATGAAAATGGGGCTTGCATTGCATATGCAGTTGATTGAAAAGGCAAGTATCGAACAATGGCCCATCAACCTTATTTTAACGGCGGTGCCAGATGAAGAAGTGAATTCTGCTGGAATGCGTGCAGCAGTTGTAGACCTTGTCAGACTTCGTGAACAGCATGGACTCTCTTATAAACTATTTTTAAATAGTGAGCCTTCTTTTTCACAAGGTCCGGCTGATATTAATGAATATATTTATTCAGGAACTATCGGTAAAATTATGCCTGCTGCCTTATTTTACGGAAAAGAAACACATGTGGGTGAGCCATTAAAAGGAATGACCGCAAATTTTATTGCTTCTTACATGACGCAGCATATGGAGTGGAATCCTGTTTTCCGTGAGACAGATCTCGGTGAAAGTACGCCATTACCTGTATCCTTACAATTGAAAGATTTGAAAATGGAGTATTCTACACAAACACCATATCGTGCAGCAGCCCTTTACAATGTGTTTTTATTAAAGCGCACAGCATCGCAAGTAATGGATATTTTTGAACAAGTTGCATTGGAAGCAATGTCAGCTTGTAATGAACAGTATAAGCGAATTTGTGAGCGAGAAAAGGTACAAGGTGTAGGTGAAGTAAACGTACTTCGTTATGAGGCACTTTTAGAGTATGCGATTAATAAATTAGGCGCCCGGGAAGTAGATTTAATTAAAAGTCAAGTTATTGAAAATAGCGCATGGGATGATCGAGAGAAATCTATTCGCATTGTGGATCAGCTAATCATTCGTTGCCAGGAACTATCACCAGCGACAGTGTTGTTATATGCACCACCTTACTATCCAGCAATCAATTCATCTAATGATCCTCTTGTTATTCGATCCATTGAATTGATGAAGAAAACAGCCAAAACATTTAATATTGAAGTGGAGCAAATTCACTATTTTAATGGAATTTGTGATTTGAGCTATGTCAATTATTCTGATAACTCGAATGAATGGATAGCATTCGAACGCAACACACCTGTATGGGGAGAAACGTATAGTATTCCGTTTGAAGCAATGTCCGCATTACAGGGACCTGTTTTAAATGTTGGACCGTTTGGGAAGGATGCTCACCAAAAGACGGAAAGACTACATGTGGATAGCGCATTTAAGGAAATGCCAGTGATGATTGAGGCGCTTATTAAAAGCCTGTTTTGATTTAAGGAATAGATTGGCATTAAGGGATGTACAATCGAGGCGCTGTTATAAAGTTATTCTGTATTCTGTTCGAATATATGGTGAGGAGCCGTAATATTCACTTTGAACTTTTTGGAATTTATAAAATTTAAAATCGTTTAATTTTGTTAAAAAAGTTGGTGTATATAAACATCAGCTTTTTTCGTTGTTTTATGCAGCGAAAGTGGAGTGCCAGATCTAGAAGTTTTGTTTTGACTACGAAAATCAGCTAAGTTCCTTTTTCAACAATTTTGCAAAGACTACTTGTATTTTTCATTATTTAGACGATAAAAATAGAACGAATTATCTTCATTCAACAATGTTTACTGTGCGAAAGCGAAGCGACAGCAACAAATGTTTACTGTGCGAAAGCGAAGCGACAGCAACATGGTTTTAACTGTGCGAAAGCGAAGCGACAGCAACAAAATGTTTTTGCAAGTTTGTTTTATTAGGAGCGGACATTATGGAAAATCAAGAAAAGCTAGTTCTCTCTATACAGAAAGAAATGATTCAATTTAATTTAAAACGGATGCGAGTGGTAGCGTGGACGTTGATGTATATATCAACCATCATTACGATTATTCATTATGGTGAGGTCTTCTTTTCGAATTCTGAAAGAGCGATGGTGCCTGCATATATAGCTATTCACACGATATTGTTTTATATAGATTTAACGGTGTTATTATTTGTAAAAGAGAAGAAATTTCAGGTTACAACGCTTAATATGCGAAAATATGAATCTATCTTACTTGCATATATCTATACGATATTGTTATTGATTACTGTAATAACCGTAATGGACGTTTATTTCTTTAAACATGCAGCTCTTTATGAGGTACTATTTTTAATGATTTGCACCGTTTTTTCCGTCCCCTTCCGGAAAATTTTTGGGATTATAGTAATAACAGTACCACCAATTTTAATAAGTGCTTATATGAGTGTTGGGGTATCAGGTGAAGGTATTAAAATACTTTTACCGATGTCCCTTATTATTCCTATAGGGCTAGTTATTCAGCGACATACTTATAAAATGCAAAGACAATTTACGAAAAAACATATTTTATTGCAAGAAGAAATGACAAAATCCAAAAAATTGTCAAAATTATTAGCTGAGAAAAATAATGAACTATCAGAGCAAGCGCTTCGGGACACGTTGACCAATTTACCAAATCGACGAGCTTTAAATAATAAATTGACACAAATAGGGCAACAACTTAGTAAACCAAAATCTTTATCTGTCATGATGATTGATATTGATTTCTTTAAAAATTTTAATGATTATTACGGTCATTTACAAGGTGATGAAGCATTAATAAAAGTGGCGGCTCTTTTAGATGAAATTGCAGAAAAATATAATGCATTTGCAGCACGTTGGGGAGGCGAAGAATTCGTAATCGTTAGCCAGCATGCCGCCAAGTTTTCAGAGCACGTTTGTGAGGAAATTTTAGAGGAAGTACGCAATTTAAACATTCGTCATGAACATTCGCTAGTAGCTGATATTGTAACGGTCAGCATCGGGATGTGCCATGTTAAAATTACAAATAGTGAGCAATTGAAAACATGCTGTGAATTAGCTGATCAAGCATTATACACAGCAAAGCAACACGGTCGTAACATCTTTTACAGTAAAAGTGGAAATTTCGATGAAGATGTATGTTTGCCTTTATAATGTCAGAAAAACGTTGATACAGTGCGCTTTCATGCCTTCCAAGGTTGCTTAATGTATAACGAAAGTGTTACAATATCATTTAGTCAAAAAGAGCCAAGGGGGCATTTCTATGTCAATTGAGTTAAACAATGAATTCGGCCAAATTGATATTTCAACAGATGTACTTGCACAAATAGCTGGTGGCGCTGCTGTAGAATGCTACGGTATTGTTGGCATGGCATCTAAACATCAAATTCGTGATGGTCTAACTGATATTTTACGTAAAGAAAATTTTGCAAAAGGTGTTGTAATTCGAAAACAGGACGACGATTTACATATTGATATGTACATTATTGTTAGTTACGGGACAAAAATTTCGGAAGTTGCTTATCAAGTACAATCGAAAGTGAAATATACAGTGGATAAAACATTAGGTATGAGCGTAAAATCTGTCAATATTTTTGTGCAGGGCGTTCGTGTAGCGAATGATTAAGAGGAGGAACTAAATCTAATGCAGTCTTTAGACGGAATAAAGTTTGCAGAAATGGTGCAAATGGGTGCCCATCACCTATTCCAAAATGCAAATTATGTTGATTCATTAAATGTATTTCCAGTACCAGATGGTGATACAGGAACGAATATGAACTTATCGATGACATCTGGAGCAAAGGAAACGGAGCAGTATGTCTCAGAACATATCGGCAAAACATCCCAAGCTTTATCAAAAGGTTTACTTATGGGAGCACGCGGGAATTCTGGCGTTATTTTATCGCAGTTATTCCGTGGCTTTGGTAAATTTATTGAGAAAGAAGCGACAATTGATGCTAAGGGCTTAGCAGGTGCTTTCCAAGCTGGCGTTGAAACTGCCTATAAAGCAGTAATGAAACCGGTTGAAGGTACAATTTTAACAGTTGCACGTGAAGCGGCGAAAAAAGGCGTGGAAGTTGCAGAAACTGAAACCGATATCATTGCAGTAATGGAAGCATTTACTGCTGAAGCACAGGCTTCATTAGAGCGTACACCTGATCTTTTACCTGTTTTAAAAGAAGTAGGTGTTGTAGATAGTGGCGGCCAAGGTCTATTGTTTGTGTATGAAGGATTTTTAGCATCCTTAAAAGGTGAGCCATTACCGGTGAAAAATGAAGCAACTTTAGATGATTTAATTAATGCAGAACATCATAGAGCGCAAGATTTCATGGATACTTCGGATATCGAGTTTGGGTATTGTACAGAAATCATGGTACGTTTTGAAGAAGGAAAAGAGCCGTTTAGCGAGGAGCAATTCCGTAATGAATTAAACCCACTAGGTGATTCTTTACTTGTTATTTCAGATGAAGAGATCGCGAAAGTGCATATTCATTCTGAGCAACCAGGCTCTGTTTTAGCAATGGGTCAAAAATATGGTAGTCTTATTAAAATTAAGGTCGACAATATGCGTGAACAGCATTCTGCCATTGTTGGTGAGGATCATAAAGCACCAACTCCGGTCAAAAAAGCAGAAAAGCATCCATATGCAATTGTAACGATTGCAATGGGCGAGGGAGTTGCTGAATTACTTCGTTCAATTGGTGCTTCTTATGTTATTGAAGGCGGTCAAACAATGAACCCTTCAACTGAAGATATTGTAAAGGCGGTAAAGGAAATTGGTGCTGAAAAAGTATTAATTTTACCGAATAACAAAAATATCGTCATGGCAGCAGAACAAGCAGTAGAGCTTTTAGATATAGAAGCGGCTGTAGTTCCAACGAAAACAATCCCTCAAGGTATGGCAGCGATTTTATCGTTCAATCCAGAGGCGACAGTTGAAATGAACCAAGCAACAATGACAGAAGCTTATGCAAATGTTAAAACAGGTCAAGTAACTTATGCAGTTCGAGATACATCTATTGATGGTGTGGAAATTCATAAGGACGATTTCATGGCTCTTGCAGAAGGTAAAATTGTATTATCTACTCCGGCATTAAAAGATGCCGCTGAGAAGGTAATTACTGATTTAGTGGATGAAGATGCAGAAATTGTAACAGTCATTTATGGTGCAGATACAACGGAAGAAAATGCTTCGGAATTAGTGAAATTTATTGAAGAGCATTATCCAGAGGTTGAAGTAGAGTTATTTAATGGTAAACAAGGATTATATCCATATATTATTTCAGTAGAATAATCCGATGCTACTTTTTGAATGAGTAGATAAAGCAGTGCACACAATGTGTACTGCTTTTGTTTATGGTACAAAGAGACTAGGGGATTATATTGGATATAAATCGGCTGAAATAAACGATTTGGTGTGTGTATCCAGAAGACGGTGTGTTTGTAAATGCTGGAATATCAGCAGTTTGAAATTATTGTTTATTTGGAGTAGACAAAAGTTAATTAATATTTCCACTGTATAAATTATAGTCTCTTAAATTTTCTGAAAGTTGATAAAGAAATGCTTTGCTTTTATAGTAATTATCAAGCATTATATAAGTAAAAAATCAAAAATATTATATAGATAGAATAGAGGGGTGTTAGTATGAAGTTTACTTCAGTGTTTGATATTATTGGACCGGTGATGATTGGGCCTTCTTCTTCTCATACGGCAGGTGCGGCACGAATTGGGCGTGTTGCTAGAGATTTATTTGGAAGACAACCAAAGTGGGCAACAATACACTTATATGGTTCGTTTGCGGAAACGTATAAAGGACATGGAACAGATGTAGCTTTGATTGGGGGTCTATTAAATTACGATACATTCGATGAGCGAATTAAAACAGCCTTTGCCGATGCAGAAAAAGCGGGATTAGACTATGAGTTTATCCCAGAAACAGCTAATATGGAACATCCGAATACGGCTCGCCTTGTAATTGGCGATGATGGAGGAGAGATGTCTGTTGTTGGCATTTCGATCGGTGGCGGTAAAATTGAAGTTAGTGAGGTTAATGGCTTCAAGCTGCGTCTAACAGGTGGCATGCCAGCAATTCTTGTTGTCCATGATGATCGTGCGGGTTGTATTGCCAATGTGGCGAATTGCTTAGCGATGCATGCGGTCAATATTGGGCATATGGAAGTTTCTCGTATTGAACGTGGTTTAACAGCTCTTATGGTGATAGAAGTCGATCAAAACATCGAAGATAAAGTATTACAACAAATTTCTTTAATACCACATATTTCGAAGGTTTCTAAAATTAATAACTAAGGAGGTGTCCCAATATGGACGTATTGTTTCATAATGTTCGTGAACTAGTTGAACGAGCGGAGCAAGAAGGAAAACTAATTTCTGAAATTATGATAGAACAGGAAATGTTAATAACTGGACGCACTAGGGAAGAAATTATACAGCAAATGGACAATAATTTAACGGTGATGGAGGAAGCTATTGAAAGAGGCTTGAAAGGTGTTCAATCTGTAACGGGCTTAACAGGCGGTGACGCGGTATTGCTTCAAAATTACATTGCGCAGGGAAATTCATTGTCGGGAGATTTATTACTAGATGCGGTAAGTAAAGCGGTTGCGACAAATGAAGTTAATGCGGCTATGGGGACAATTTGTGCTACCCCAACTGCAGGTTCGGCTGGAGTTGTACCAGGGACATTGTTTGCAGTGAAGAACAAGCTAAATCCGACACGTGAGCAAATGATTCGTTATTTATTCACATCGGGTGCTTTCGGCTTCGTTGTTGCCAATAATGCTTCGATTTCAGGTGCTGCAGGTGGCTGTCAAGCGGAGGTTGGCTCAGCTGCTGGAATGGCGGCGGCTGCGATTGTTGAGATGGCTGGTGGTACCCCGCAGCAATGTTCAGAAGCATTTGCCATTACACTCAAAAATATGCTAGGGCTTGTTTGTGATCCAGTAGCTGGATTAGTAGAGGTTCCTTGTGTTAAACGGAATGCTATGGGAGCGGCGAATTCACTTGTGGCAGCGGATATGGCACTTGCGGGGGTTACAAGTCGCATTCCGTGTGATGAAGTGATTGGCGCAATGTATCGAATTGGACAATCTATGAGTCCGAATTTAAAAGAAACTGCCCGTGGAGGCCTAGCTGCAACTCCAACAGGTAAAGCTATTAGCAAAGCCATTTTTGATAATGGCAATTTAGAAAGTATTAAGTCACTTCAAAATAAAAGATAGTAAACACGCTTTCCTCAGGGGGAGCGTGTTTTTTTTGAGGTGAAAATGAAAGGCATAATGGTCAAATGACAAAGAGTATAAATTCTCTTATTGATCCTGCATTCATCCTACCCTTTATAAGGGTGGGAGATTTTTGTATCTGTCGTTTCACTTACGTTACATAATACATGTACCTATTGCTACGCTTTCGGACAATATACATTCGCTGAAAGTAGTTAAAATGTACGCTATGTAAATAATTGATCTTCATACGGCTGGACGCCCCAGGAAATCGCCCTGCTGGAACGGAAATCAGCCACATGTTATGGTGATGAGACTAGAATAAATGGGGAAATAGGATGAAAAAGTGATAATTTTTTCGATATAATTAACTATCAATCAATTATTAATGAATTGAATTGCTATCTTCCTTAAAATGATAAGTTATATAATAAAATGGAGAATAATACGTGTTTAAATGTTTAAACGCTAACAACGATATAATGAAAGCTTAGAGTAATCGTAAGAAAGGGGAAACTCATATGCTGAAAAATAGTATGGTGATACGAATGACTGTAGATAAAGTACTTGTGGTGAAAAATTTAGAAGGGGCTGTCGTGCAAGGTGACTGATTTAACGAACCCCGTTACTAGTTTAAAGGGAATCGGGAAAGAAACAGCAGGACATTTAGAAGCGTTGGGAATCGAGACGGTAGCGGATTTGTTATGGACGTTTCCGCATCGACACGAGGATTTTCGCTTGAAAGATTTGGCGCAAACACCACATAATGAACGTGTCACTGTTGAGTGTAAAGTTGAACGTGAACCAACAGTATTGTTTTTAGGTCGCAATAAATCACGATTACAAGTGACTGTGCTGGCAGGTCGACATTTAGTGAAGGTTGTTTTTTTTAACCAAGGCTACTTAAAGCAAAAGCTTGTACCTGGAGCTATTATTACTGTTACAGGTAAATGGGACCGGGGCAGACAAGTGATTAATGGAACGTCTGTAGCATTTGGTCCTAAGACAGATCAAGTTGACTTTGAACCTGTTTATAGTTTAAAGGGTTTAATTCCGCAAAAGCGTTTTCGTAAATATATGCGCCAGGTGCTAGATGAGTTTGGTGCTGACATACCTGATGCTATTCCACAGCACTTACGCACGGATTATAAGCTCGCTACAATACGTGATGGGCTTGAAGGTATCCATTTCCCTATTGATGCAGGGCATGCAAAACAGGCTAGAAGGCGCTTTGCCTATGAAGAGTTGCTAAACTTTCAACTACGTATTCAAGCGTTACGTAAAATTCGAAAGGACAGTGAGCGCGGTACTGTTATACAGTTTGATTTGCAAAAGATACGTGCCTTTATTGCATCGTTACCATATGAATTAACGGGTGCACAAAAACGTGTTGTCAATGAAATTTGCAAAGATTTAAAAGAGCCACATCGTATGAACCGCTTACTCCAAGGTGATGTAGGGTCAGGGAAAACTGTTGTCGCGGCAATATGTTTATATGCGGCTATAACTGCTGGTTTTCAAGGGGCATTAATGGCACCGACGGAAATTTTAGCAGAGCAGCATGCTGAGAGTTTGAAGGAATGGTTTGAGCCATTTGGCGTACGTGTAGCTTTATTATCGGGATCGACAAAGGCGAAGGAGCGTCGTTTGCTTTTAGAAGAACTAGTAAATGGAAATATCGATATTTTAATTGGTACACATGCGCTAATTCAGCCAGATGTCGTTTTTTACAAGTTGGGTTTTGTTATTACAGATGAACAGCACCGTTTTGGTGTTGGGCAGCGTAGAATATTGCGTGATAAAGGAGAAAATCCAGATGTGCTCTTTATGACGGCAACACCAATTCCGCGTACTCTAGCGATTACAGCATTTGGAGAAATGGATGTTTCAATGATCGATGAAATGCCGGCAGGGCGTAAGCAAATTGAAACACATTGGATGAAAAAAGAGCAATTTGGCTCTGTTATGTCAAAGCTAGAATTAGAGCTTGCCGCTGGCAGACAGGCCTATGCTATTTGTCCGCTGATTGAGGAATCAGACAAGCTGGATGTGCAAAATGCTGTAGAAATCTATGAGCAGCTTGCAACATATTTTAATGGGCGTTACAATGTCGGATTAATGCATGGTCGCCTATCCGCTGATGAAAAAGACGCTGTCATGCGAGCATTTAGTGAAGGAACTATTCATGTGCTTGTGTCTACAACCGTTGTTGAGGTTGGGGTAAACGTGCCGAATGCAACGTTTATGATTATTTATGACGCTGAACGCTTCGGCTTAGCTCAGCTACATCAGCTACGAGGGCGTGTTGGACGAGGAGAACATCAGTCGTATTGTGTGTTGCTTGCCGATCCAAAATCCGATGAAGGTAAAGAGCGAATGCAGTCGATGACGGAAACGAATGATGGTTTTCGCCTTGCTGAAAAGGATTTGGAACTACGTGGTCCAGGGGATTTCTTTGGTCGTAAACAAAGTGGCATGCCAGATTTTAAAGTGGCGGATTTAGTGCACGATTATCGAATACTTGAAACTGCGAGAAAAGATGCGACGGATATGATTGAAACAGATGCTTTTTGGCATGATGATGAGTATAAATATTTACGTGAAATGCTTGAAAATTCTGGTGTTTTACAAGGGAATCGCTTCGATTAGTTGAATATCAATGCTCAATTAGGAATGTGAGCACTTGTTTATAAAACAAGTCTTGCATTCTTTTTTTATACTCTATATACTGATATTAGTACCAAGTGCTAATAACAACTAAAAAGGTGGCGAATGATGTTGAGACGAACGAAAAAAGAGCGACAGCGACTATTATCCGAAACGATAGCTGATAATCCATTCGTCACAGATGAACAGCTAGCAACACAGTTTCAGGTTAGTGTCCAAACAATTCGTTTAGATCGTATGGAGTTAGCGATTCCAGAATTACGAGAACGAATTAAAGATGTTGCTTCAAAAACCTATGAAAATGAAGTGAAATCACTACCGATTGATGAAGTAATCGGAGAAATAATTGATATTGAATTGGATAATCGTGCATTATCTATTTTTGACGTAAAAGAAGAACATGTTTTTCAGCGCAATGGCATCGCACGTGGACATCATTTGTTTGCGCAGGCAAACTCATTAGCGGTAGCAGTTATTGACGATGAACTAGCATTAACAGTACATTCTAACATTTCCTTTGTGAAACCTGTTAGAGCTGGAGATCGTGTTATTACAAAAGCAATCGTTATCGGACGTGATGAAAAAAGTCATCGTACAAAAGTAGAGTTAACGTCCACTGTTAACGGTGAAACAGTTTTTGTTGGTGAATTTGATATGTACCGCACGAAAGGTAAAGGTGAACAACAATGAAATTAGCGCTTGATGGAATGGGTGGCGACAACGCACCAAAATCAGTTGTCGAAGGTGCTTTATTAGCGTTAGAGCAAATTCCGAATTTAGAAATTCAATTATATGGTCAGCAGGAAAAGCTTGAACCATTTATAAAAATACATGATCGATTAACTGTAGTGCATTGTGATGAAGTTGTCGAAGGGACAGACGATCCAGCACGTGCGGTTCGTCGTAAAAAGGATTCATCGATGGCACGAATGATGGATGCAGTTGAAGAAGGTAAGGCGGATGCTTGTCTTTCGGCTGGTAATACAGGTGCTTTAATGGCAGGAGGCTTATTTAAAGTAGGGCGTATTGAGGGGATTGCTAGACCTGCTCTAGCTACTACACTTCCTACTTTAGATGGTAAGGGCTTTTTAATGCTTGATTTAGGAGCGAATGCAGACGCGCGACCTGAGCATTTATTGCAATATGCAATTATGGGCGATATTTATGCGAAGAAGGTAGGCGGCTTGCAAAAGCCACGTATCGGCTTGTTAAATATCGGTACTGAGGATAAAAAAGGGAATGAATTAACGAAGGCGGCTTTTGGCTTATTAAAAGAAGCAAATATAAACTTTATCGGCAACGTAGAAGCTCGAGATTTACTTGAAGGGGTAGCTGACGTTGTTGTAACAGATGGCTTTACAGGTAATATGGTACTTAAATCAATAGAAGGTACTGCTGGTGCGTTATTTTCAATGTTAAAAGAGGCGTTTATGGCTTCAACAAAAACAAAAATTTCGGCAGTACTTATGAAAAATAATTTACGTGACCTAAAAAATAAAATGGACTATACAGAGTATGGTGGTGCAGGCTTGTTTGGTTTACAAGCACCTGTAATTAAGGCACATGGCTCATCCAATGCTAAAGCAATATACAGTGCAATTCGCCAAGCGAATACGATGGTTGAGCATACAGTCATCTCGACAATTACAGATACAGTACGTCACATAGAAATTGAAAATTGATTAACTTCTTTTAGCAGGTGTTTTATGTACCGAAAGCCTAGCGATAGGTACAGTTGTCCAAACACTCGCTGAAATATAGGAACTCAGTCTAAGAACGCCACGTCCTGTGGCAAAGACTGAGTGACCAACATCACGTTGGCCCAAAGCCTCCGGCGGATGTCGCGAAATCGGAAAGGAGTTCACATAGGATGTTAGCCTAAAATCATCGCATACATGCGATAACTGCTAACTGACCTGCATCGGTAAAAACGCCACGTCCTGTGGCATTACCGAAATGACCGACGTCGTGTCGGCCCTCACGCAGGCCTAAGTACAAAGCCGATTCCGGACGCAATTATGCCGAGGCATAATTGATTAAAAAAGGGGATTATTGAGAAATGACAAAAATAGCATTTATTTTTCCAGGCCAAGGTTCTCAAGTAGTTGGGATGGGGCAAGAGTTTATTGAGAATTCGGCAGAAAGTAAAGCATTTTATGAGCGTGCAAATCAATCACTTGGCTTTGAGCTATCTAAGCTTATGCTAGACGGACCAGCTGAGGAGTTAACATTGACTTACCATGCTCAGCCTGCACTCCTAACTACAGGTGTGATGGTTGCAGAAAAATTACGTGCTGCAGGTATTATGCCAAATTATACAGCTGGACATTCACTTGGGGAATATGGCGCATTAGTAATCGCTGGTGTGCTATCGTTTGAGGATGCCGTGTCTGTTGTGCATAAACGTGGACTTTATATGAATGAAGCTGTACCTGCAGGGCAAGGTGCTATGGCTGCCATTCTAGGGATGGAGCTTGAGGCACTGCATGCAGTAACTGAAAAAGTTTCTTCAGCAGGTGATCCAGTTCAAGTTGCAAATGTAAACTGTCCTGGACAAATTGTTATTTCTGGCACAAAGGAAGGCGTTGAAAAAGCTTCTTTAGCGGCTAAGGAAGCTGGTGCAAAACGAGCAATTCCTTTAGTTGTTAGTGGTCCATTCCATTCAGAGTTAATGCGACCATCATCTGAAAAGCTAAGAGAAGCGTTGGCTGATATATCATTGTCAGTTCCGCAAATTCCAGTAGTCGGTAATGTAATGGCGAAAGTGCTAGAGGATGTTCCGGCTATTCAACATGAACTAGTAGAACAAGTATATAGTGCTGTGCAATGGGAAGCATCTGTGCGTGAAATGATTTCGCAAGGTGTGGACGTCTTTATAGAATGTGGACCAGGCAAAGTATTGAGTGGATTAGTGAAAAAAGTTGATCGATCTGTCACGACATACTGTGTTTATGATGAAACATCATTAGAGGCTGTACTAGAAGCATCGAAGGAGTGGACGATTAATGCGTAAATTAGAGGGTAAAGTAGCTGTTGTAACTGGTGCTTCACGTGGAATAGGACGTGCTATTGCATTAAAGCTTGCTAATGAGGGTGCTAAAGTTGTCGTAAACTACAGCGGTTCACAAGCAAAAGCAGAAGAAGTTGTCGCAATGATTCAAGAGAATGGTGGCGAGGCAATAGCTGTACAAGCAAGTGTTTCAAAAACAGAGGAAGTTACAGCTTTAATGGATGCAACGGTGAAAACATTCGGCTCGCTTGATATTTTAGTTAATAATGCGGGGATTACACGTGATAACTTGTTAATGCGTATGAAAGAAGATGAATGGGACGATGTATTAGATACGAACCTAAAGGGCGTTTTCCTTTGTACAAAAGCAGTAACACGTCAAATGATGAAGCAACGTGCAGGCCGTATCATTAATATTTCATCCATTGTTGGTGTAGCTGGTAATGCCGGGCAAGCTAATTACGTAGCAGCAAAAGCAGGTGTTATTGGATTAACTAAAACGACTGCTAAGGAATTAGCATCACGTAATATTTTAGTAAACGCAATTGCACCAGGCTTTATCGAAACTGAAATGACTGATCAACTACCAGAAGATATAAAGCAAGGTATGCTTACGCAAATTCCGCTAGCAAAACTTGGGCAGCCTGAGGATATCGCAAAGGCTGTAACTTTCCTAGCTTCAGATGATGCTACCTATATGACGGGGCAAACGTTACATATAGATGGCGGTATGATCATGTAATTTCAATTAGTCATAAATAATGATTTTTTGTATAATCATTTGAGGGGAGGTGAATGATTTGACTACAGTATTAGAACGCGTAACAAAAGTAATCGTGGACCGTTTAGGTGTTGAGGAAAGTGAAGTTACTCTAGAAGCTTCTTTCCGTGATGATTTAGGTGCTGACTCATTAGACGTAGTTGAGCTTGTAATGGAGCTTGAAGACGAATTCGATATGGAAATTTCTGATGAAGATGCTGAAAAAATCTCAACAGTTGGTTCTGCAATTTCATACATCGAAAGTAAAATCAACTAATGCGTTTTAACTTTATTTAGCAGAAATTAATCACCTCTAGCGGTGCTGACATGGCTGCGGTCATTTTACAATAAAAGTTTATGATTCAATAAAGTTAAAGCCTTTGGCAGAAATTACTCTTGCTTTTCTTTCGTGTGAAGAGCAGAAAAATGCTAAGGTGTATTTAAAAAAAGGGACGAAATGGTTCGTTGTGCGAACTGTGAACGTCCCTTTTTTTTATTTTGGAAAAAAATTAAATGATTAAACTTCCAAAACATTGCATTTAAGCCGAAATAATTTTGCATAAATGCCTTGAAAAAGGTACACTTAAACGGTAGAAACTATTAGGAAGGCAGATTGTTCAATGGCTATGAAAAGAAAAGGAACTATGCAGAAATCTGGCGTGCTTCCTGAAAAAGTACGCAATCAATTCGAGCTGTTACAGCATGAATTAAATATCACATTTAGTAATAAAAATTTATTGTATCAAGCATTCACGCATTCATCTTATGTGAATGAGCATCGCCGTAAATTGTTTACGGATAATGAGCGTCTTGAATTTTTAGGAGACGCAGTACTTGAACTGTCTGTTTCTAAATACCTTTTTGAGAAATACCCTAATATGAGTGAGGGTGAGCTGACGAAGCTACGAGCATCCATAGTATGTGAGCCATCACTTGTTATCTTTGCAAATGAATTAGGTTTTGGCCGCTTTGTATTACTCGGAAAAGGTGAGGAATTAACAGGTGGACGGGAACGCCCAGCGCTACTTGCAGATGTATTTGAGTCATTTGTTGGCGCCCTTTATTTAGATCAAGGCTTACAAACGGTTGTGTGCTTTTTAGAACGAATCGTATTCCCGAAAGTAGAAGTCGGTGCTTTTTCGCATGTGATGGATTTCAAAAGCCAATTGCAAGAAATGGTGCAGCAAACAAATAATGGTCTTCTCCATTATGAAATTGTTGATGAAAAGGGTCCAGCGCATAACCGTACCTTTGTATCGAGCGTACTGTTGAATGGACAGGAGCTTGGAGTTGGTCGTGGGAAATCAAAAAAAGAAGCCGAGCAGCAAGCAGCGCAATGTGCAATGCGTACGATGCGTGAACGCACTGCAAAAGAGGAGGCTTAATAGATGTTCCTAAAACGACTCGAAGTGATTGGCTTTAAATCTTTTGCGGAGCGCATTGGAATTGATTTTGTACCCGGTGTTACAGCAGTGGTTGGACCAAATGGCAGTGGAAAAAGTAATGTCACTGATGCCATTCGTTGGGTACTGGGGGAGCAATCGGCAAAGTCGTTACGTGGGGCAAAGATGGAGGATGTTATTTTTGCTGGGAGTGACTCACGTAAGCCACTAAACTTTGCAGAGGTAACGCTTATTTTAGATAACACAGATGAACAGCTTGCTTTTTCATATACAGAAGTCAGCGTAACAAGACGCGTATACCGTTCAGGTGATAGTGAATATTTACTTAATAACCAGCAGTGTCGCCTGAAGGATATTACGGACTTGTTTATGGACTCGGGACTTGGGAAAGAGGCCTTCTCCATTATTTCACAAGGCCGTGTCGATGAAATTTTAAATAGCCGACCTGATGACCGTCGTTCAATTTTTGAAGAGGCAGCTGGCGTGTTAAAGTATAAACTGAGAAAGAAGAAGGCAGAGCATAAGCTTGTTGAAACAGATGAAAATTTGTATCGTGTTTTAGATATTTTACATGAGCTAGATAGTCGTCTGGAGCCGTTAGAAATTCAGGCATCAAGTGCAAGAGATTATGTGCAAATGTCAACGGAGTTAAAGGATTTTGATATCGCCATCCTTGTGCACGATTTAAAAAATTGTGCACAATCTTTGCATGCTCTGAAAACTGAGTACACAGAACTTTATGAAACAGAGCAAAAACAAGCTCATCATATTTCTTCGATAGAAAAGCAAACTGCCAGTATTCGTAAGGTTTTAAAAGAGCTAGATGATTATTTAGATACTACTCAGGCTGAGTTTGTTAATGCAACGATGGAGGTAGAGCGTTGGGATGGTCGTAAAGCGTTAATGGCTGAAAAGCGACAAAATGCTTCTAATCAACTACTTCAATTAAATACGGCATTACAAGAAGAAAAAGATGAGGTTGAGTCTCTTATAGCTCAAGAGCAAGAGAAAAAAGAATTGTTTGGTGAAAAGCAGCAAGAGGTATCAGAGCTGAAACAAAGCATAAAGCAATTAGAACAATCTTTAAATCGCTCTGTTTCTGAAATTGAACAAGAAATTGAAGAACAAAAAAACCGATATATCGACTCCTTAAACGAAGAAGCAACGGTAAAAAATGAATTAAAAAATATTGAACAACAAATAGTACAGCAAAAAGCGATGGCGGCACGAATGTCAGGCCAAACGGATGAAATCGGGCAAGAACTTTCGCAAGTTTTAGCGGAAAAAGAGAAGCTAGTTGTTGCTCATACGACAACGACTAGCGAGTTACAGGAAAAGCTTGAGCAATATGAAGAATTGCAAATACAGCTTAAGAACGTGAATGCATCGTTTAATGAAAAGCAGGAAATGCTTTATAAAGCTTATCAGCATCAGCAGCAACTTAAGGCTAGAAAAGATACGTTAGCTGAACTAGAAGCAGATTTCTCTGGGTTCTTCCATGGCGTAAAAGAAGTATTATTAGCGCGTGATAAAGGTGAATTAGCTGGGATTGAGGGAGCTGTTGCTGAGTTAATTCAAGTGGATGGGAAATATTCACAGGCTATTGAAACGGCATTAGGGGCAGCCTCTCAGCATATTGTGACAACCGAAGAACGATATGCTCAACAGGCGATTCATTGGTTAAAACAAAAGAGAGCTGGACGCGCAACATTTTTACCGAAGACAGTTATCAAGTCACGAAAAATTAATCTATCTATGATTCAGCTAGCCACTGAGCACCCAGCATTTGTTCAAATGGCTGATGCACTTGTCACGTTCGGTGAAGAGAACCGTACAATTGTCGAGAACCTCCTTGGCAATGTCATCGTTGCATCAAGTTTAGAAGGTGCAAGTCAAATTGCTCGATTATGCGGATTTAGATATCGTGTTGTAACACTTGATGGTGATATCGTCAATGCGGGCGGTTCATTAACAGGTGGTGCAACGAAGCAACAATCGTCACTTTTTACAAGGAAAGCAGAATTAGATGGTTTAATAGTAAAGCTAGAATCGTTGGAAGCATCTATTTATAGTGCTGAACAGTCTGTAGCGGATGAAAAAGAGAAGCTTGCAGTATTACGAGACAAAGTAGAGCAATTGAAACTTGAAGGTGAACAACTTCGAAAAGATGAAATGCAGCAAGCGAGTCGTATTCGTGAGTTAGAGGTTGTCGAGAAAAGCTTATCTGCACGAGTATCTTTTGCTTCTAATGAAACGCAAGATGTAAAAACTCGCGAAGAAGCATTATTAGCTCAAAAGGAAGCGGCCACTGAGAGATTAACTTCATTAGCGACAGAGCTGTTAGAAATAAATGAAACAGTGGAACAACTAAGTAAAGTGAAGCTACAAAGTGAATCGGAAAAAGATTTACTTCGTGAGCAGTCAGCGGAAAAACGCTCGCAGTTAGCTGTAATGCAGGAGCAAATGTCACAAGTGCAAATTGCTACAGCAGAGTTAGCCCTACAATTAAACAAAGCTCGTCAAAAAGTCGACAATATTTCTCAGGAAATAATCTGGCTTCAATCTGATGAATCGACAAAACTTTTAAGCGATGAAGAAGTAGATGAGCAGGTTTCTACGTGGAAAGTGAGAAGAGATTCTCTGCAAGATACTATTTCACAGAAAAAAGATGAAAAAGTATCACAACAACAAGAGCTTACTACTTTAGAAGAACAGCTGAAAGAATTGCAACGTACGCATAAAGGTTATCTTGAGGCGATCCGTGCAAATGAATTGAAGCGTAGTCGCGTAGAATTTGAAATCAATAATTTCAATGAACAGCTAGAAGAAAATTATCAACTAACATTTGAGGAAGCTGAAGAGTTAGCTCTAGCCATTGAAGATGAAGAGCATATGCGACGTCGAGTGAAATTACTGAAGAAATCTATAGAAGAGCTAGGTCCGGTTAACTTGAGCGCCATTGAGGAGTACGAACGGGTACTTGAACGTCATTCATTTTTAACTGAGCAGCGTGAAGATTTACTTGCTGCACAGGAAACGTTACATGAGGCTATTAAAGAAATGGATGAAGAAATGACGCTGCGATTTAGTGAAACATTCTATGCGATTCGAGAGCAATTTAAACGTGTATTCCGTGAATTGTTTGGTGGAGGTCAGGCGGATTTAGTATTATTGGACCCTCAAAACCTGCTTGAAACAGGTATTGAAATTGTAGCTCAACCGCCAGGGAAAAAACTACAAAATCTAAGCTTGCTTTCAGGTGGCGAACGTGCACTAACTGCAATCGCTTTATTATTCTCCATTCTAAATATACGACCTGTACCATTCTGTATTCTCGATGAGGTAGAGGCGGCTTTAGATGAGGCGAATGTCGTTCGATATAGCCAATATTTGAAGAAGTTTAGCCGCAATACGCAGTTTATTGTCATCACACATCGTAAAGGAACGATGGAGGGTGCAGATGTATTGTATGGTATTACAATGCAGGAATCTGGTGTATCTAAACTTGTATCAGTAAAATTAGAAGATGAACCCGTACTTGCGGAGCAAAGGAGCGAACAAGCATGAGTTTTTTTAAACGTTTAAAAGATAAATTGGTAGGCAACCCAGTCGAGGAAGAAAAAAAGGTAGAAGAGATTAATGAAGAAGTTGCTGAACAGAAGCAAGACGAAGCAACTGAGCCTGCTCAAATTGAAGCAACTGTAGAGGAAACTGAAAAAGTTGAGGAAGTTTCTGTAACGGAAAGCCCAATTGAAACAGAAATTCCTGAAGATATTGACCATGAACAACTTGAGCAACAAGAAGTACAAGAGGTCGCGCTAGTGGAAGAACCAGTAGAGGAGAAAAAGCCTTCTGCATGGTCTATTACACAAAAGTTCAAGGCTGGACTGGAAAAAACGCGTAATTCATTTACTTCAAAAGTAAATGATCTAGTTGCTCGCTATCGAAAAGTGGACGAAGATTTCTTTGAAGAATTAGAAGACTTATTATTACAGGCAGACGTTGGCTTTGAAACAGTAATGGAGCTAATGGATAAATTACGCTTCGAGGTTCAGCGTAAAAATATCAAAGATACAAACGGAATTCAAACGATTATTTCTGAAAAACTTGTGGAAATTTATGAGCAAGGAGAAGATGATTTAATCGAACTTAATATGCAACCTGAAGGGGAGCTTACTGTCATTTTATTCGTTGGGGTAAATGGTGTTGGGAAAACGACTACTATCGGTAAACTTGCCCATCGTCTAAAATCACAAGGTAAAACAGTTGTTTTAGCGGCAGGTGATACTTTCCGTGCTGGTGCCATCGACCAATTACAAGTTTGGGGTGACCGCGTTGGCTGTGAAGTGATTAAACAATCAGAAGGCTCAGATCCAGCAGCGGTTATGTACGATGCTATTCGTGCAGCGAAAAACCGTAAAGCAGATGTGTTGATTTGTGATACAGCAGGGCGCCTGCAAAATAAAGTGAACTTAATGAATGAGCTTGAGAAAGTTCATCGAGTAATCTCCCGAGAGATACCGGATGCTCCGCATGAAGTACTATTAGCATTAGATGCAACAACAGGTCAAAATGCACTTGTTCAAGCACAAACATTTAAGGAAGCTACAAATGTAACAGGAATCGTTTTAACAAAGCTTGACGGCACTGCTAAAGGTGGTATTGTTCTTGCTATTCGAAATAAATTACACATTCCTGTAAAGTTTGTTGGTCTTGGTGAAAAGATGGATGATTTACAACCATTCGATGCAGAACGCTATGTGTATGGTTTATTTGCGGATGGTTTAGATAAAGAATTACAAAATAATGAGGACTAGGTTCATCACCAAAAGTTGTAGATGTCTTTTGTTAAAACGTCTACTATGTAAATAAGTTGATCTTCGTTACGGCAGGGCCGCTCCTTGGGGGAGTAGCAATAGAGGAACGGAGGCTAAAAGTATCACATCCTGTGATAACGTCTTCGTGAACCAACACCATGTTGGCCGACGCCCCCTGGAAAGCGCCTAGTCGGAATGGACATCAACCACACGTTTTGGTGATGGACCGAGGATTAATATTTGAGTAAGTAAATTTGTAATTGCGCTCGTCTGTACAGGAATCGCATTGTTTAAAAGGGAAATACTAGCTATAGGTGAAAAACGCCTAAAAAGCAGTTAATTAAGGCTTTTAGACAAGGAGATTACCTTGACACAGACGGGCGCTTTTCGATATGATACAAATGACTAATTACGGGAGGAGAAATATTCGATGCTACTTGAAAAAACAACACGCATGAACTTTCTCTTCGACTTTTATCAGGCATTATTAACAGATAAGCAACGAAGTTATATGGAACTATATTATTTAGATGATAACTCGCTTGGAGAAATCGCTGAATCGTATGGAGTTTCACGCCAAGCTGTTTATGATAATATTCGTCGAACAGAAGCGATGCTTGAAGAATATGAAGAAAAACTATGTTTATTAGAAAAATTTCAACAACGTACACAAATGCTTGCGCAGCTAACAACAGGGATTACAGAACAAAGTATGACAGGTGAAGAGCAGTTGGCGCTTATAGAACAGTTGAAAGAATGGGATTAGGAGGCGAAAGCAATGGCTTTTGAAGGATTAGCGGAACGACTCCAAGGAACGATCCAAAAGATTAAAGGTAAAGGTAAAGTATCGGAACAAGACGTTAAAGAAATGATGCGAGAAGTCCGATTTGCTTTAATCGAGGCGGATGTTAACTTAAAAGTTGTCAAAGAATTCGTTAAAAAGGTCAGTGAACGTGCTGTCGGCGTGGATGTTATGCAAAGCTTAACGCCAGGTCAGCAAGTTATTAAAATCGTACAAGACGAATTAACAGAATTAATGGGTGGCGAACAAAGCCCAATCAAATTTAATACAAAACCACCGACAGTTATTATGATGGTCGGCTTACAAGGTGCGGGGAAAACGACTACTACTGGTAAATTGGCAAATGTGTTACGTAAAAAATATAATCGTAAGCCATTGCTAGTTGCTGCTGACGTTTATCGTCCAGCGGCTGTTCAACAGCTGCAAACATTAGGAAAACAATTATCCCTACCTGTTTTTGCGTTAGGAACTGATGTATCTCCAGTAGAAATTGCACGACAGGCAATTGAGTTGGCCAAAGAAGAACATCATGATGTTGTCATAATCGATACAGCAGGGCGCTTGCATATCGATGAAGAATTAATGCAAGAGTTAAAAGATATTCGTGCGTTAAAAGAGCCGGATGAAGTGTTCCTAGTTGTAGATGCTATGACAGGTCAGGATGCTGTAAACGTGGCAGAAAGTTTTAACGAAGCAATCGGTATTACTGGGGTTGTTTTAACAAAGCTTGATGGTGATACACGTGGTGGTGCGGCGTTATCGATTCGTTCCGTTACGCAGAAGCCGATTAAATTTGTCGGTATGGGTGAGAAGATGGATGCGCTAGAACCTTTCCATCCAGAGCGTATGGCGTCTCGTATATTAGGTATGGGTGACGTTTTATCGCTTATTGAAAAGGCTCAGGCAAATGTTGACGAAGCAAAGGCTAAAGAACTAGAGGAAAAATTTAAAACTCAGAGCTTTACATTTGATGATTTTGTTGAGCAATTGCAGCAAGTAAAGAAAATGGGGCCACTTGAGGATATTTTAAAAATGTTACCAGGTGCCGGCAAAATCAAAGGCTTAGACAATGTTAAAGTTGATGATAAGCAAATGGGCCGCGTAGAAGCGATTATTTATTCGATGACACCTGCTGAAAAGACGAATCCGGAAATCATTAACGGTAGCCGTAAAAAGCGCATAGCGAAGGGCTCTGGGACATCAATTCAAGAGGTAAATCGTTTAATAAAGCAATTTGATGAAATGAAAAAAATGATGAAGCAAATGACAGGCATGGCAAGTGGCAAAGGAAAGAAAAAGATGAAACTACCAGGCTTCGATTCATTGTTTAAATAATAATTTTTAGGTGTTAAGAAAAAACACTTTACAAACAACCTAAACATTGATAATATACTATCTTGTGTGAAACTTATTCGGAGGTGCTATTAAAATGGCAGTTAAAATTCGCTTAAAACGTATGGGAGCTAAAAAATCTCCTTTCTATCGTATCGTAGTTGCAGACGCTCGTTCACCACGTGACGGTCGTTCAATCGAAACAGTTGGTACTTACAACCCACTAACTCAACCAGCTACTGTAAACATCGATGAAGAGAAAGCTCTTAAATGGTTAACTGACGGTGCAAAACCATCAGATACAGTGCGTAACTTGTTCTCAGAACAAGGAATTATGGAAAAATTCCATAACCAAAAATTCAGTAAATAATCGGGGGCGACGTCTTTGAAGCAGCTGATTGAAGCAATCGTTTTACCGTTAGTCGATTATCCAGATGAAGTTCGTATTGAGACGGATGAAAATGCAAATCGAATTGTTTATAAGCTTTTTGTTCATCCAGAGGATCGAGGGAAAGTCATAGGCAAGCAAGGGCGAGTAGCGAAAGCAATTCGTACAATTGTTTATTCAGCGGCGGGTAGTCACCATCAAAAAAAGACCTACGTCGATATATTGGATTGATAGAAAAGATTTTCACGCTCTTTTACATGCAACAAGCACTGGAGAGTCCTGATAGGTATGTTTACATGCACTTAGGAATTCGGAGTGGCTTTGAGGTAAAGCGGAAAATCTGGACTACAAAGGAAGGAGCTTGCCGGTTCCTTCCTTTTTTCATTATCATCATTACTTTGAGAAGTAATTGAACATAATGACATTAAGGGACTTCTTAGCTATAACATCGTCCGCCAAAAGTTAATCTGCTACTTTAGGTGAAAGTGAGAGAAGGTTACTTTTGTTCTGGCTAGCTAGTAGCTTGACGGGGATAGGCATGTTTAGCAATTGTGGACTGTGCGAAAAGAGATGTGACAGCACAATTATGTCAAGGCGAAATTCATACGAGGTGAGATTTGAATGGAATGGTTTAATGTAGGTCGTATTGTCAATACACACGGTATTCGCGGTGAGGTGCGTGTGTTATCAACAACAGACTTTGAAGATGAGCGCTTCGCAGTAGGAAATAAGCTTGCGGCGTTTAAAAAAGATGATAAAAAGCCAACATGGATAACAATTGAATCAATGCGTCGTCATAAAAACTTCATTTTATTAACTTTTGAAGGAATGAACAACATTAACATTGTTGAACCTTTTAAAGAAGGAATGCTTAAAATTACGAAGGATCAAATGACAGATGATTTATTAAAGGAAAATGAATATTTCTTCCATGAAATAATTGGCTGTACAATTGTATCTGAAGAAGGCGAAACGATCGGAGTAGTAGCCGATATCCTTCAAACAGGTGCAAATGATGTATGGGTAGTCAAGGGTAATAAAAAAGAGCATTACATCCCATATATCGAAGACATCGTCAAGGAAATTGATGTAGATGAGAAGAAAATTGTGATACATGTAATGGAAGGCTTGTTATGATGAATATCCATGTGTTAAGTCTATTTCCTGATATGTTTACAGGCGTTTTTGGTGCATCCATATTAAAAAAAGCACAGGAAAAAGGTGCTGTAAAGCTAGAAGTAACTGATATCCGTGGATTTTCGGGTAACAAGCATAATCAAGTAGATGATTATCCGTATGGCGGTGGTGCGGGCATGGTATTAAAACCAGAGCCGATGTTTAGCGCTGTCGAGTCTATTACAGAAGGAAGAAATCCTCGTATCATTTTGATGTGTCCACAAGGTGAGCGTTTTACTCAAAAAAAGGCAGAAGAGCTAGCACAAGAACAAGAACTAGTATTTTTATGTGGTCATTATGAAGGTTATGATGAACGCATTCGCCAACATCTTGTTACAGACGAGATTTCAATTGGAGATTTCGTATTAACTGGTGGCGAACTAGGGGCTATGACGGTTATAGATAGCGTTGTACGACTTCTGCCGGGGGTTTTAGGACAAGAGGATTCCCACATACAAGATTCGTTCTCAACAGGCCTTCTAGAGCACCCACATTATACACGACCTGCTGAATTTCGCGGAATGAAAGTACCTGATATTTTACTATCGGGCAATCATGCGAAGATTGAGCAATGGCGTGAGGAAGAATCTTTGAAAAGAACGTTCGAACGTCGTCCGGATTTACTTGAGAATTATCCGTTAACAGATAAACAAAAATTGTATTTAGAAAAACTTAAAAACAATAATAAAGATGCTTGATTGCTATCTATATTTATGATAACATCTAATCTGTACTTCTATGTGGAGTACTGAATTACGGTGTTCCGCTGTGGCATAGATTGCGTGCAAGAGCATCTGTCTAAGGAGAGAAAACAATGTCAAACATTATTACAGAAATTACTAAAGCTCAGCTTCGCACTGATCTACCATCTTTCCGTCCAGGTGATACTGTTAAGGTACACGTGAAAGTAGTAGAGGGTACACGTGAACGTGTCCAAGTATACGAAGGTGTAGTAATTAAACGTCGTGGTGGCGGTATTAGCGAAACTTTCACAGTTCGTAAAATTTCTTATGGTGTAGGTGTTGAACGTACATTCCCTGTACACACACCAAAAATCGCTAACTTAGAAGTTGTACGTCGTGGTAAAGTACGTCGTGCTAAACTTTACTACCTACGTAACCTACGTGGTAAAGCTGCTCGTATTAAAGAAATTCGATAATTATGACTTAAAAGTGAGGGGCTTGTACAACAAGCCCCTTTTCTTTTTGCTTGTCATCTTAAATAGCTATCAACTAAAATGAGGATAGACAAGGGGGCAATTCTCGATGGAAAAACAGGTTAAGGAAAAGAATGAACTATGGGAATGGACTAAAGCACTTCTAATTGCATTTGCGATTGCAGCGATTATTCGTTATTTTTTATTTACACCTATTGCAGTAGATGGAGAGTCCATGATGCCAACCCTTGAAGATGGCGATCGTATGATTGTGAATAAAATCGGTTATAAAATAGGTGAACCAAAACGCTTTGATATTGTTGTATTCCACGCTCCTGAAAAGAAGAACTATATTAAACGTGTTATTGGGCTACCAGGAGATACTTTGGAATATAAAAATGATCAATTATACATTAACGGTGAACCGATAGACGAACCTTATTTAGATGCTTACAAATCAGAAATTACAGAAGGTACTTTAACTGAGGATTTTAAGTTAAACGACATTGATGTAAACCTAAAAGATAATATAATTCCAGAAGGTTATGTTTTCGTTATGGGCGATAATCGCCGATACAGTAAGGACAGTCGTCATATTGGACTTGTTGATCAGAAAGAGATTATTGGTAATACAAGTCTGATTTTCTGGCCGTTTAGTGATATTAAAATTGTAAAGTAATTCTTGAAAGGAAGAGATCAATTATGCCTTGGCATAATTGCGTCTGGAATCGGCTTTGTACTTAGGCCTGCACGAGGGCCGACACGATGTCAGTTATTTCGGTCATGCCACAGGACGTGGCGTTTTTACCGATGCAGGTCAGTTAGCCTAAAATCATCGCATGGATGCGATGATTTTAGGCTAACATCCCCTATTTCAGAACTCCTTTCCGATTCCATGACATCCGCCGGAGGCTTTAACTTCTTTCAGCAAGTGTTTTTTGTAGCGAAAGCGAAGCGTCAGCTACAGGCGTTTGAAAACCTGCTGAAAGAAGTTAAAACTCCCTTTTTCTTTTAGTTTAGGAGGTATAGATATGACTATACAATGGTTTCCAGGGCATATGGCAAAGGCCCGCAGAGAAGTAACAGAAAAATTAAAGCTCGTTGATATTATATTTGAATTAATAGATGCACGCTTACCTCTATCTTCCCGAAATCCGATGATAGACGAAGTGATAAATCAAAAACCACGTCTTCTTATCTTAAATAAACAAGATATGGCAGATGAGCACGAAACGCGTAAATGGGTTGACTACTTTGCACAACGTGGCCATAAAGCAGTAGCAATCAATTCCCTTGAAGGCAAAGGATTACAGCAGGTGACAAAGGCTGCTCAAGAAATATTAAAAGAAAAATTTGACCGTATGAAGTCACGTGGGATGAAGCCAAGAGCTATTCGTGCAATGATTGTTGGAATTCCAAACGTAGGGAAATCGACGCTCATTAATCGCCTAGCAAAGAAAAATATAGCAAAAACGGGGAATACTCCAGGGGTAACTAAAGCTCAGCAATGGATAAAGGTTGGGAAGGAGCTTGAATTACTCGATACGCCAGGTATTTTATGGCCGAAATTTGAAGATCAAGAAGTAGGCTTCAAATTAGCCCTAACAGGTGCTATAAAGGATACTATAACGAATATGGAGGATTTAGCTGTATATGGTCTACGCTTTTTATCCATTCATTATCCAGCACGAATGGAAGAGCGCTATGGCTTCCAGTTTGTACATGAAGATTTAGTTGAGACTTTCGACCATATCGGTAAACTTCGTCGTGTGTTCGGTCCTGGTGGAGAAATCGATTATGATCAAGTAGCTCAACTAATCGTTCGAGATATTCGTGGTTTACATTTAGGCAAATTAACATTTGACTTTGTTGACGAACAACTTGAAAAAGAAACAGAGCAGCAATAAAGAAAACTGTCATACTCACGTCATAAATCGTGAGCGTGACAGTTTTTCTTTTAGGAATACTTATTCTTGCCGATAAATGATATAGAGTGAGAAAAAGAAACAATAAATATTTTTGAATCAATTAGGGGTTTTCATTATAATGTGCGAAAGCGCAGCGACAGCACCGATGTTGGTCATGGAGGCGTTATCACAGGACGTGATGCTTTTAGCCTTCGTTCCTCTATATCGCTGATCCCCGAGGAGTCGCACAGTCTCCACTCCAATCAATAAATATGCATGAAATACCACTAAATGTAATTTTAGTGATGATACAAAATCTGTTCTTTATAAAAAGTATTGTTAGTATAAAAGCATATGGAGCAAAGTGTGAGTGACGTGGAGGCTCAGGCCCCAAACACGTGCGAAAAGCGTCCTCTTAAAGTGTGTGCATACCAGTACATATTACAGAATAGGGACATATTGTGGAACGTGCCAAAATGTTAAGGTGAAACCTTAGCCCTATAAAAAACTACGAACTGAAAGAAATATCGTCGAAAACGTATTAGAACGTAAGATGAGTGATTAACTGTAAGAACCAAAAAGGGAGTAAATAGATGAAAACGATTAAAGAAATTACAGCAGCTTTGAAGGAAGCGGAGGAATGGCAGGACTGGATGACCGGTGTAGAGACGGACGGGCGTGCCGGTGTGCAAAAGGCTTGGCTAAGCTGGAAAAAGCGTCAAGATAAAAAACAACAGCTACTACAGGAACATCAAGCAAAGGTCGATTTCGATCAAAGCTATGGAGGAGATGATGCCTTCATTGCAGGGGTAGATGAAGCAGGACGTGGACCGTTGGCAGGACCAGTAGTAACGGCTGCTGTTATTTTACCTGCAAACTGTGAAGCGCTAGTCGGATTAAATGATTCAAAGCAATTATCAAAAGATAAACGCAGTACCTACGCAGGCTTAATAAAGGAACATGCATTAAGCTATTTTATCCATTTCCAATCAGCGCAACAAATTGATGAATTAAATATTTACGAAGCGACGAAGCAATCGATGAAAACAAGTGTAGAATCGTTATCTATTAAACCTAATTATGTGCTAGTAGATGCTATGACGCTACCAATCTCTATTCCGCAGGATTCAATCATTAAAGGAGATGCAAAAAGCCTAGCTATTGCAGCAGCGTCGATATTGGCAAAAACGGCTCGAGATGATTATATGGATCAACTGGATGAAGAATTCCCTATGTATGGTTTTGCTCAGCATGCGGGGTATGGAACAACACAGCATTTAATAGCACTGGAAGAATACGGTCCGACTATTCATCATCGCAAATCATTTGAGCCGATAAAGTCAATGCTTTAAGGCATTTTAAAAACATAGTAGCATACAGAAAAAAGGCGCATAACCAAAAATGATATTTACTAAAACTATCATGTGCATAAGTTGATTGGAGCGGAGACTGGGCAACTCCTTGGGGATCAGCGATAGAGGAACGAAGGCTAAAAGCATCACATCCTGTGATAACGCCCTCGTGACCAACATCGTGTTGGCCCGAGAACCTGGAGCGAGCAGGCAGTGGAACGAAGGCTAAAACCGTCACGTCCTGTGATAACGCCTTCGTGACCAACATCATGTAGGCCCAAGCGGCTCATCGGACGCTCCTAGGAAGCTTTGCTCTGTGCGAAAGCGTAGCGTCAGCAACAACAAAGCGCCCAGTCAGAGCGGAAAGCAACCCCACGCTATGGTGATGAGCCAAATAAAAATAAAAGCCAATTACGACAAGGAGTAATTGATGAAAGGAGTATGTATATGACAGCCACATCTTTTAATCCGATTCAAATGCAACAAGCTGCTATAACCTCTGCTAATCAGCCACTTACTTTAAAACAAGGACAAATATTTCAAGGAACAATCAAACAATTATATCCAGATCAAATGGCAGAAATACAGGTTGGTCAACAAAAATTTATTGCAAAACTCGAAGTTCCGCTAAAAGCAGGTGATGCGCATTTCTTTCAAGTAACTGGTACAAGCCCACAAACCGAATTAAAAGTTGTTACGGGTCCTATGGCGCAAACGGCTTCCCAAGGTCAACAGATTAATCAGTTACTTGAATCAATGAATTTACCTAAAACAGCTGAATCACAGCAGCTTCTAGCTCATTTTATGAAGGTGCAGCTACCGATTTCAAAAGAGCAGCTGATGCAGGCAGAAATGTGGTTAAAGGCATTGCCGGAGGGCGTAACAAAAATGGATGCCCTTCAAGCCATTCAAAAAATGGTAGAGTTTAAAATGCCAATGACAAATGATGTTTTTCAAGCTCTTCTAAGTGGACAAAAAACTGCGGGTATGGTTTCTGTAATGGAAAACTTTACACAGCTTTTAACGAAGGATATAGCTTTACCAGAAAACCTTAAGCAAAATCTAATGCAACAAATACAAGCAATTGCAAAGCCTTTTGAAGTAGAAACAGGTAGTTTAGTCCTTGCTAAGTCCGTACAAATATTAACTAATAGTGCGACCTCTATGAGTGAAAAGATTCAAGCTATGAATAGTTTAAAAGAGGCGGGGATACTATCTCAGCAGGCAACCTTGCAAAATTGGTCCAGCCTTAGCGATGTAAAGCCTATACAGTCAAATCAGCTGCAACAGGCTGGAGAAGTTATTCAAACAATTTTAACGACAAAATCTGACAACATTCATCATCTTGTTGATCAGCTTAGAACATGGACAGCGAATCAAAGCTTGTTAACTAATGAACAAAAGCAATCATTAAATGAACTTACCGATCGATTTAAACAGCTACCAGCAACTAAACAAACGCTAGAGATTTTTGCAAAACAAATGCAAGAACACCTTATAAAGGCATTTGCAGAAAATTCTTCGGCGCGCTTATTTACACAAGACGCGAATGCACTTTCGGTGAAGGACCATTTATTATCGCTGTTAAAGCATGAAGCAACTACTCCACTACAAAACGAAGCATTTATGCGAAATCTCATGAGAAATAGTGTTGAATCCCCGCAAGCAATGATTCAGCAAATTGTTACACAAGCGGATGCTCATGTACAAAATTCTATGGACAGTAAAGCAATGGAACATGCGCTTAAAACGGTGTTAAAAAATCTAGGAGTTAGCTATGAAGCGACTCTTAGTAATAAGTCAGCCGATTTACAGCAGATAGCCCATCAATTAAAACCGCAATTACATACATTATTGCAGGAAGCGCATGTTACTCCGCAGCTGAAGGAAGCTGCAGAAATGTTAATGGCACGTATGAATGGTATGCAGCTAGCATCAGGGGAAAATGGCCATCAGCATCAGCTTATAATGCAAGTACCATTAGAATTTTTCGGCAAGAAAATGGATGCAACATTACAGTGGAATGGACGCATGAAGGAAGATGGTAAAATTGATGCCAATTACGCACGCATCTTATTTTATTTACAAATGGAATCTATGAAAGAAACGGTTATTGATATGCAAGTCCAAAACCGTGTCGTTTCTGTGACAGTATTTAATGAAAATAATGATATTATTCCGCTTGCCGAACCACTAAAAGCAGCGTTAAAAATAGGATTAGCCGAAAAAGAGTATCAACTTTCAGGGGTTTTTATTAAACAATTTGAGAAAGCCCAACCTGGAAAAAACCCTGTAGTAGAACAGCAGGAGGAACATAGTGGGGTGGATTTTCGCATATGAGTGAAGAAAAATTTACTCGAAAAGAGGCTATCGCTCTCACGTATAAGTTAGGTCGTTTTGATAGTCCAACGGTAGTAGCAAAAGGAAAAGGGAAAGTTGCAGAAAATATATTAGCGCGCGCGAATGAGCACGATGTCCCGATATATGAGGATCCTAACCTTGTTCAACTACTCGGACAATTAGATTTAAATGAGTCAATTCCTGAAGAATTATATGAAGCCGTCGCTGAGGTTTTTGCATTTATTTATCGTCTAGATCAACAACATGCGCAAAAATATAGAAAAAATAGAGAATTCTGATTTTCGGAAATATCTGTTTTAGTACACGAAGTAGAAAAAACCGTCATATTTTTATGTAAAAAATGAATAAAAGACAAGGTATAGACTTTATCAGAATCTTTCGTTAGAATAGATTATGTTAGTAAAACAATTTTGCAAATGTTTGATGGGAGGATGTATTATGAATATCCATGAATATCAAGGGAAAGAGATTCTTAGAAAATATGGTGTTGCTGTACCAAACGGAAAAGTTGCTTTTTCCCCTGATGAAGCTGTGAAAGTAGCGAAAGAACTTGGCTCTAATGTGACTGTAGTCAAGGCGCAAATTCATGCAGGTGGACGCGGGAAAGCAGGGGGCGTAAAAATCGCTAAAAACCTTGACGAGGTGCGTACATATGCTAAAGAATTACTAGGTAAAATTTTAGTGACTCATCAAACAGGTCCTGAAGGAAAAGAAGTAAAACGCTTATATATTGAAGAGGGTTCTGATATTCAAAAAGAATACTATTTAAGTTTAGTATTAGACCGCGCAACATCCCGTGTAACAGTGATGGGATCTGAAGAGGGCGGCATGGATATTGAGGAAGTAGCGGAATCACATCCAGAAAAAATCTTCAAGGAAGTTGTGGATCCTGTTGTAGGGTTAACAGGCTTCCAGGCACGTCGCATGGCGTTCAATATGAATATTCCAGCTAACCTAATAGGGAAAGCTGTTAAATTAATGTTAGGCTTGTATCAAGCGTTTATCGACAAGGATGCTTCTATTGTAGAAATTAATCCACTTGTTATAACTGGACAAGGAGAAGTTCTAGCATTAGATGCTAAATTTAATTTCGATGCAAATGCGTTGTATCGTCATAAAGATATTGTCGAATTACGTGATTTTGATGAAGAAGATCCAAAGGAAATCGAAGCATCAAAATATGACCTTAGCTATATTTCGTTAGATGGCAACATTGGCTGTATGGTTAATGGAGCTGGTCTTGCAATGGCTACAATGGACACAATTAGCTATTACGGCGGAAGCCCTGCTAACTTCTTAGATGTAGGTGGCGGTGCAACGGCTGAAAAAGTAACAGAAGCTTTCAAAATTATCCTTTCTGATCCACATGTAAAAGGCATTTTTGTAAACATTTTCGGCGGAATTATGAAGTGTGACATTATCGCAGAGGGTGTTGTAGCAGCTGCCAAAGAACTTGGCTTAACTGTGCCGTTAGTTGTACGTTTAGAAGGTACAAATGTAGAGCTTGGAAAAGAGATTTTAAATGCATCTGGTTTAAACATCGTTGCAGCGGATTCAATGGCTGACGGTGCACAAAAAATTGTGGGACTAGTAGGCTAAGGAAGGCAGGGAGAACAATGGCTGTATTTATTGATAAAGATACGAAGGTAATTGTACAAGGTATTACGGGGGAAACAGCGCTTTTCCATACGAAGCAAATGCTTGAGTATGGTACTAAAATTGTAGCTGGTGTAACGCCGGGTAAAGGCGGTCTTGAAATCGAAGGAGTGCCTGTATTTAACACTGTAGCGGAAGCTGTGGCTGCAACAGGTGCAACAACTTCAGTTATTTATGTACCTGCTCCATTCGCGGCAGATGCTATTTTAGAAGCTGTTGATGCTGAATTAGAATTAACAATCTGTATAACTGAGCATATTCCTGTACTTGATATGGTTAAGGTAAAGCGTTATATGGAAGGTAGAAAGACACGTCTAGTAGGTCCTAACTGTCCTGGTGTTATTACGGCGGATGAATGTAAGATTGGTATTATGCCTGGTTACATCCATACGAAAGGGCATGTAGGAGTTGTTTCACGCTCTGGTACATTAACATATGAAGCGGTACACCAGTTAACACAAGCTGGTATCGGTCAAACTACAGCTGTAGGGATCGGTGGAGACCCTGTCAATGGTACAAACTTTATCGATGTTTTGGAAGCGTTTAACAACGATCCAGAAACATATGCAGTTGTGATGATTGGGGAAATTGGAGGGACAGCTGAAGAAGAAGCAGCTGAATGGATTAAAGCGAATATGACGAAACCTGTCGTTGGCTTTATCGGTGGACAAACAGCTCCTCCAGGTAAACGTATGGGTCACGCTGGTGCTATTATCTCAGGTGGTAAAGGAACAGCAACAGAGAAAATTAAGGCTATGAATGCTGCTGGTATTGAAGTAGCAGAAACGCCATCTGTCATTGGTGACACGCTTATTAAAGTAATCAAAGAAAAAGGGCTATACGAAAAGTGTAAAACCCATTAAAATGGAAGATGTAGCACATTGTGGCTACATCTTTTTCTTTAACTTCTTTCAGCGGGTGTTCAAACACCTGCTGAAAGAAGTTAAAGCTTCCAGCGGATGTCATGGACTCTGCATTATTATGCTTCTAACTCCTACTTACTTTTTGAAAAAGCGGTCATTTAATTTCTTCTATTATAAAAGGAGGCTCTTAAATGATTTTTTCAGTTGATACACAGAGATTGCTAGCTTTACATTATATATACCCATTACCACTTCAAAAACTTCAGCGATTATTGTCCCCGGTGGATATACTAAGTTATTTTGAGGAAGCGCCCCCCTACGAGATTGCAAAAGTACTGCAAATATCATTGAGTAGAGCTTTGGAGATATCCAGGGGTTTTCGACAAATTATGACATTGTCGTTTGCAGAAGCTTATGAAAGGGCCAATATTTCCCCGATACCTTATCATCATCCTTTTTACCCGGCGCAATTATTTGAAATATCAAGCCCACCTACTGTATTGTATGTGAAAGGTCGGTATTCGCTATTGACGAAAGAAAAACAAGTAGCCATTATAGGTTCTAGAAAGGCTACATCATATACAAAAACTGCGATGGACCTAATCGTGCCACCCCTTGTTGAACACGGATATACAGTTGTAAGCGGGCTTGCAAGAGGGGCAGATACGATCGCTCATGAGACAACTATAGAAGTTGGCGGTTCCACAATTGCAGTGCTTAGTCACGGGTTTAATTATATATACCCTAAGGAAAATCAGTCTCTCGCTGACCATATGGCGGAGCATCAGTTACTTGTCACAGAGTATCCTCCATATATGAAACCTGAGAAATGGCATTTTCCAATGCGTAACCGAATCATTAGTGGGTTGTCAAAAGCTATAGTTGTAACCGAAGCAGCGTTAAGAAGTGGCACGCTTATTACAACAGACAATGCATTAGAGCAAGGAAAAGATGTATTTGTTGTACCGGGTCCAATTAATGCAGAGCAATCAAAAGGTACAAATAAATTACTATTAGAAGGAGCTATTCCAGTGTGTAATGGTCACGAAATCGTTGAAACACTTACGCTCTTTTCTAACAAAAATTGAAAAAAAGTTGCATTATCTTAAAATCTGTTATACATTTTGCAACAGGTAACTTAAAAAATTAGCAATAGACCTCGCTAAGGGGGAGACATAGATGGCGGATTATTTAGTGATTGTAGAATCACCAGCAAAAGCAAAAACAATTGAACGATATTTAGGAAAAAAATATAAAGTGAAAGCGTCAATCGGGCATGTTCGTGATTTACCACGTAGCCAAATGGGCGTTAGTCCAGAAAATAATTATGAACCTAAATATATTACTATTCGTGGTAAAGGGCCTGTTTTACAGGACTTAAAGTCTGCGGCTAAAAAAGTGAAGAAAGTCTTTCTAGCGGCCGATCCAGACCGCGAGGGAGAAGCGATTGCTTGGCACCTTGCGACTGCGTTAAATATCGATATTCAATCAGATTGTCGTGTCGTTTTTAATGAAATTACAAAAGATGCGATTGTAGAATCCTTTAAAAATCCACGTCCTATTAATATGGATTTAGTAGATGCACAGCAAACACGTCGTATATTGGACAGACTTGTTGGTTATAACATTAGTCCGATTCTTTGGAAAAAGGTTAAAAAGGGATTATCTGCAGGGCGAGTACAATCTGTAGCACTACGCATGATTATTGATCGTGAAAATGAAATTAAAAACTTCCAACCGGAAGAATATTGGACAATTGAAGGTTCTTTTGAAAAAGGGAAGAAAACGTTCGATGCGCTTTATTACGGTAATGGCAAAGAAAAAATTAAATTAACAAATGAAGAACAAGTAAAATCTATTTTAAAAAATGTTAAAGGTACAAGTTTTGAAGTTGTTAATGTATCGAAAAAAGAACGTAAACGAAATGCAGCACCTGCTTTTACAACATCTTCTTTACAGCAAGAGGCAGCACGTAAGTTAAATTTCCGTGCTAAGAAAACGATGATGCTTGCACAACAATTATATGAAGGTATTGATGTTGGTAAAAAAGAGGGGACAGTCGGTTTAATTACTTATATGCGTACCGATTCTACACGTATTTCAGATACAGCAAAGACAGAGGTAGTAGCCTACATTGAATCTAAATACGGCAAAGAATTCATCTCAACAGAGTCGAAGCAGGCTAAAAAAGCATCAAATGCACAAGATGCCCATGAGGCTATTCGTCCAACTAGTACGATGCGAACTCCGGATGAATTAAAGGCAGTGCTTAGTCGAGATCAATTGCGCTTATATCGTTTAATTTGGGAGCGTTTTATCGCAAGTCAGATGGCGCCGGCCGTACTTGATACAGTAGCTGTTGATCTTCAAAATGGTGATGTTTTATTCCGTGCAAATGGCTCTCAAGTTAAATTTGCCGGCTTTATGAAACTCTATATTGAGGGTACAGATGATCAAACAGAAGAGACAAACAAGCTTCTACCTGAAATGGAAGTTGGCGATCAAGTAAAATCTCTAGAAATCGAGCCGAAGCAACATTTCACACAGCCACCACCACGTTATTCAGAGGCGCGTCTTGTAAAAACAATGGAAGAGTTAGGTATAGGGCGCCCGTCCACATATGCACCGACCCTCGATACAATTCAGCGCCGTGGCTATGTCGTATTAGATGCAAAACGATTTATGCCGACAGAGCTAGGAGAAATCGTGCATCAACTCGTACTAGAGTTTTTCCCTGATATCATAAATATCGAATTCACAGCACAAATGGAACAAGATTTGGATGATATTGAAGAAGGTGGTCGTCAGTGGAAAGAAGTTGTGCATGAGTTTTATAAGGATTTTGAGGTCCATGTAAAATATGCAGATGAGGCTATGGAAAAGGTTGTTATAAAAGATGAACCGGCTGGCGAAGATTGTGAGCTTTGTGGATCTCCAATGGTCTTTAAGCTTGGACGATACGGAAAATTTATGGCTTGTTCAAACTTCCCGGATTGCCGCAATACAAAAGCTATTATGAAACCTATTGGCGTAAAGTGTCCTTCTTGTGAAACAGGCGAAATTGTAGAACGTAAGAGTAAAACAAAGCGTTTATTCTATGGTTGCAATCAGTATCCTGAGTGTGAATTTGTTTCATGGGACAAGCCAATTAATAGACCTTGTCCGAAATGTAGTGCATTATTAGTAGAGAAAAAAATTAAAAAAGGTGTTCAAATTCAGTGTACGAAATGTGACTATGAAGAAACACCTACTCAATGATAGGAAGATGGTAAGAACATGACTGAACAAGTAGTAAATGTAATAGGCGCAGGGCTTGCAGGCAGTGAGGCTGCTTGGCAAATTGCTCAACGTGGTGTGAAAGTAAAACTTTATGAAATGCGTCCAGTAAAACAAACACCAGCTCACCATACTGATAAATTTGCGGAGCTTGTTTGTTCGAACTCCCTACGTGCAAATGGATTGACGAATGCCGTAGGTGTGATTAAAGAAGAAATGCGTATTCTAGACTCTGTAATTATGAAGGCGGCCGATGCATGTTCAGTACCAGCAGGCGGTGCCTTAGCAGTGGATCGACATGAATTTGCAGGTTATGTGACAGAAGCGGTGAAAAATCATCCTCTTGTGGAAGTCATTCATGAAGAAGTCACTGATATTCCAGAAGGTATTACTGTTATTGCCACAGGACCACTAACATCGAAAGCTTTAGCTGAAAAAGTTCAGGGCTTAACAGGTTTAGATTATCTATATTTTTATGATGCAGCAGCACCAATTATTGAAAAAGACAGCATCGATATGGAAAAAGTTTATTTAAAATCTCGTTACGATAAAGGGGAAGCAGCATATTTAAACTGTCCTATGACAAAGGAAGAATTTGATCGTTTCCGTCAAGCGTTAATCGAAGCAGAGGTTGTGCCATTAAAAGAATTTGAAAAAGAAATTTACTTTGAAGGATGTATGCCTATCGAAGTAATGGCTGCTCGCGGTGAGAAAACAATGTTATTTGGACCAATGAAGCCAGTAGGTCTAGAAGATCCGAAAACAGGGAAACGACCTTATGCAGTTGTCCAGTTACGTCAAGACGATGCAGCAGGAACTCTTTACAATATCGTTGGCTTCCAAACGCACTTAAAATGGGGACCACAGAAGGAAGTACTACAATTAATTCCGGGATTAGAGAATGTTGAAATCGTTCGTTATGGCGTAATGCATAGAAATACATTCATTAATTCGCCAAAGGTTCTAGAGAAAACGTACCAACTTCGTGAGCAAAAAAATATTTTCTTTGCTGGTCAAATGACAGGTGTAGAAGGATATGTTGAATCTGCTGGTAGTGGATTAATTGCCGGTATTAATGCAGCTCGATTAGCATTAGGACAAGAGCAAATTATCTTCCCGTTTGAAACGGCTTTAGGTAGTATGGCGCGTTATATAACAGAAGCGCAATCGAAAAATTTCCAGCCGATGAACGTTAACTTCGGAATTTTCCCTGAACTACCACCAGGGCGTCGTTCGAAGCCAGAGCGTGCAGAGATGCATGCTACACGTGCAATAAGCACAATTCGTAATTTTGTGAATTCACAAACAATTTGATTGCAAAAAGCCTCTAAAAGTTGGTATACTCTTAGAGGCTTTTTCTTTTTTTGTAGCAAAATGCTAATTTACACTTGTTTTATTATTTTGTATGGAGATTTTCTCAAAATATAAACATTTTCACTTGCTATATGATGAAGATAGGTATAGTGTCAATATGTATGTTTTCTACATTAACGATACCCAAAGTGACAAACTAAAGAGGATCATCGAAAATTGACATTCTTTTAATGGCAAGTAAAAGCACTTTAGGCTCATCAGCCAACGTTGAGGGTGGCATTTGTAAAAATGTATGCCGTTTATATAAGTTGATTGGAAGTGTAGACTAAGCGACTCCTTAGGGATCCAGCAATAGAGGGACGAAGGCTAACACCATCACGTCCTGTGATAACGCCTTCGTGATCAACATCCTTTTGGCCCAAGCGGCTCACTGGACGCCTTTAGGAAAGAGGTCATGCGGAACGAAAAATCAACCGCTCGTTATGCTGATGCCCTGTAATTTGAGAAGATTATCAATAAATCCATTGGTGGTGAATCTTTTTATGTTAGTTTCGTCCCAAGATGCACTTGAACAGTTTATGCTTTATATCCAAATTGAAAAAAACTTCTCTGTTCATACAGTGCGAGAATATGAATCGGACCTACTAGATTTTTTAGCGTTTTTGCAAGCGGAGGGCGTAAATGATTTAGCTAGCGTTGAGTATATACATGCACGTCTTTATGTAACAAAGTTGTACGATGAAAAGAGAGCAAGATCATCTGTATCAAGGAAAATCTCCTCAATACGCTCTTTCTTTCGCTTTCTAAATAAACAGCACGGATTAGATGATGGGGCATTTCGATCACTTTATCATCCGAAAAAAGAATCACGTTTACCTAGTTTTTTTTACGAGGAAGAATTGAAGCAGCTATTTGATGCGAATGTCGGCGATGATTTGAAATCATTAAGAAATATGGCTATATTGGAGCTGTTATATGCGACAGGTATTCGTGTAAGTGAGCTCACCTCAATTCAAGTAGAAGATGTTGATTTCCATTATTCGATTATTAGGGTAATGGGAAAAGGGCGAAAAGAACGCATTATTCCATTCGGGCAATTTGCGAGTTTAGCTATGCAGGATTACATAGAACAAGCTCGTCCACGATTGATGAAAAACACAAGTCATCAGCAATTGTTTGTCAACATGCGCGGTGGGGAACTTACTCCACGAGGTGTACGTCATATTTTAACTGAAATGATTGACAAAGCCTCGCTCCATACGAAAATATATCCACATATGCTTCGCCATACTTTTGCCACACATTTATTGAATAATGGCGCAGATTTACGTACGGTGCAGGAGTTATTAGGCCATGCTCATTTAACTTCTACACAAGTTTACACTCATGTAACAAAAGAGCATCTACGTCAAACATATATGAATGCTCATCCAAGGGCATAATAAGCTAAGGAGGAAGGCGAATGGGACAAATTCATGCGACAACGATATTTGCAGTTCATCATAACGGAGGTTGCGCGATGGCAGGTGATGGTCAAGTGACCCTGGGAAATGCGGTTGTTATGAAGGGTACAGCTAGGAAGGTCAGACGTCTGTTTAATGGGCAGGTGCTTGCCGGGTTTGCGGGATCGGTTGCCGATGCTTTTACACTTTTTGAAATGTTTGAAGGAAAGTTAAATGAATACAATGGCAATTTGCAACGTGCAGCAGTAGAAGTTGCTAAGCAATGGCGCGGTGATAAAATGCTACGTCAATTAGAGGCTATGCTACTTGTAATGGATAAAAGTACACTCCTTCTTGTTTCGGGTACGGGAGAAGTAATTGAACCGGATGATGGAGTTTTGGCAATTGGTTCTGGGGGTAACTATGCGTTATCAGCAGGTCGTGCCCTGAAAAAGTATGCAGGTGATACAATGTCTGCTCGTGAAATTGCTGAAGCGGCATTAGAAACCGCAGCTGGAATCTGTGTGTTTACGAATCATAATATTATCGTGGAGGCGCTTAACTAATGACAAAAAATAATTTAACGCCAAGACAAATTACTGAGCATTTGGATCGTTATATCGTTGGACAAAATGAAGCGAAGCGAGCGGTAGCTATTGCACTACGTAATCGATATCGTCGCTCACTGCTAAGTGATGAGATGAAGGCTGAGGTAATTCCGAAAAATATTTTGATGATTGGACCTACAGGTGTCGGAAAAACAGAAATTGCACGAAGAATTGCAAAGCTAACGGGTGCACCATTTGTAAAAGTTGAAGCAACGAAGTTTACAGAAGTAGGATATGTAGGACGAGACGTAGAGTCAATGGTACGTGATGTAGTAGAAGCTTCCCACCGTCTTGTAAAAGAAGAAATGATGGAGTCTGTGAAGGACCAAGCTGAAGAATTAGCAAACGAAGCGATAGTTAAGTTATTAGTTCCTTCATTACGAAAAAAACAGTCCATGCAAAATCCGTTTGAAATGTTATTTGGCGGAAAAGAACAGCAAGCCAATGATGATTCTTCTTCTGAAGAAACTGAAGTGCGCTCCAAACGTGCGCAAATCGCTATCGATTTACGTAATGGTAAATTAGAAAATGAATGGGTTACAGTTGAAGTAACTGAACAAAATCCTTCTATTTTTGATGCGTTACAAGGAACGGGTATGGATATGTCTGCAAACAATGGCATGCAGGATATGCTGTCTAGTTTAATGCCTAAAAAGCAGAAAAAACGTCGTCTACAAGTGAAAGACGCGCGTCGTATTTTAACGATCGAGGAAGCAAATAAACTCATAGATGCAGACGAAGTTGCTCAAGAAGCCATTTCAAGAGCAGAACAATCAGGTATTATTTTTATTGATGAAATTGATAAAATCGCTAGTAAGGATAGTAACTCCTCTGCAAACGTATCGCGTGAGGGTGTGCAACGTGATATTCTACCAATTGTTGAAGGTTCTACTGTAACGACAAAATACGGTGCTGTAAAAACTGACTTTATGCTTTTCATTGCTGCTGGAGCATTTCATATGTCGAAGCCGTCAGATTTAATTCCTGAATTGCAAGGTCGTTTCCCGATTCGAGTGGAGCTTGAAAAATTAACGAAACAAGATTTTGTGCGTATTTTGCAAGAGCCAGATCAATCACTTATTTTGCAATACAAGGCCTTATTAGAAACCGAAGGCGTGGAGATAAACTTTACAGAAGACGCGATTGAGCGAATTGCAGAAATTGCAACTGAGGTCAATCAGGAGACTGATAATATTGGAGCTCGACGTTTGCACACAATTTTAGAACGCTTATTAGAAGAATTATCATTTGAAGCTGCTGAAATTGCACCCGCAAATATTCCAATCACTGCTGCATATGTAGATCAAAAACTTGCGGGTATAGTAAAAAACAAAGATTTGTCGCAGTTTATATTGTAAGATAAGGCTGAATAGTTTCATTGAGTTGAAAAAACATTTAGAATATTAAGAAAATACTCTTCGGATTATTTATAGGAGGAACATATAATGAATTTATTAGAAAAAACACGTAAAATTAACTCGATGCTCCAAGCATCTGCTGGTAAACCGGTAAACTTTAAAGAAATGGCAGATACATTAGGAGATATTATCGACAGTAATGTTTATATTGTAAGCCGTAAAGGGAAGCTTTTAGGTATTTCAATTCACCAACAAATTGAAAACGAGCGTATGAAAAAGATGTTCGAAGAGCGTCAATTCCCAGAAGAATATACACATAGCTTGTTTACAATTTCTGAGACATCTTCAAACTTAGATATTAATGACGAACATACTGCTTTCCCAGTTGAAAACAAAGAGTTATTCCAAAACGCATTAACAACGATCGTACCGATTGTTGGTGGTGGTGAGCGTCTTGGTACATTAATTCTTGCTCGTTTATCTTCACAATTTGAGGATGATGATTTAATTTTAGCTGAGTACGGTGCAACAGTAGTTGGTATGGAAATCTTACGTGAGAAATCTGAGGAAATTGAAGAGGAAGCTCGTAGCAAAGCTGTTGTACAAATGGCAATCAATTCACTTTCATACAGTGAGTTAGAGGCTATTGAACATATCTTTGAAGAGCTTGATGGCCATGAAGGCTTACTTGTTGCTTCAAAAATTGCAGACCGAGTTGGTATTACACGTTCAGTAATCGTAAACGCATTACGTAAACTAGAATCTGCAGGTGTAATCGAATCTCGCTCTTTAGGTATGAAAGGTACTTACATTAAAGTACTGAACGATAAATTCTTAAATGCATTAGCTGAAATTAAAATGAAATAATAAAATAGCGTCCTTTTCGGACGATCTGAGGCATCTGGAATAATTTTGTTCCAGATGCCTTTTATCATATAGAGAATCGAAATGGCTAAGTGAAACTTTGTGAATGTTGTGGCCTTACTATCCCCTTTCCAGGCTACTTACTATCCTGTAACGAGCGTCGACCACCACTTCCTCCTTTTAGTTCCCTATATTGGCACTGCGCTTACGCACAACACTGCGCTTTCTCACAAATTTGTTGTCCTAAAGCCTTCGGCGGATTTGACACAAAAAATTCATTGGAAACAGAAAGGTATCTGGGATAATCTTGTTCAGATGCCTTTTATAATTCGACGAAATTTGCGGTTGGGTTTACATGCTTTAAATATGGCGAATCATGTTTTAGTACTAAATAAGGGGGAGGAATCATCTATATTTTAATCTTTTCTCTTATTTTTATAGGTAAGTTCTCGACCCTCTTAGACGCTAATATCATTGCTTTATCCCTAAATTTGTCTTTTGACATATGCGCTACTTTTTTCGTAAGTGAAAAAAGTATATGCTCCAATTGTTACTTGTAAGACAGTATGGAATGACTATTCTGAATTTTTTGTAATATCATAGCCTTATGTTCAAATAGTAAAAAGGAACTCTAATTTAGACATTGTGTCTACTGTTGTTTTGGTAAAAAAAGGAATAAAATAGATCCTAAAACCGTAAACACTGTCGAAATGGTGTAAATTGACTAGTGTAGGGGAGGGTGGCTATGAATCCAGTGGTATCAAGGGATGCGGAAGTATTGTCCTGGTTATTTGCGTATAAAAATGGGTCGTTTATACTATCAAAAAGTGACAAAAGACAATAGACACTACGTATCATCTTAATTACAATTGTATTATTGGATAAAATAAGAAGTACAAGAATGAGGTGAGCTTTTTGGATTTGTTTGGAGGAACTATTAGTAAGCTGGAAAACGGACTTTCTTATGCAACTTTGAATCATAAAACGATCGCTAATAATATTGCGAATGTCGATACGCCGAATTATAAGGCGAAAAATGTAAGTTTTAAAGATATGTTGGAGAAAGAACAAGAAATGTCAATTTCGGCATATCGTACGGATAATAGACATTTTGATTTCGCGATTCGACAATCAACGCCTGGTGTGAATAATATAAATGGCTTGCGTTATCGAAATAATGGTAATGCCGTAGATATGGATGCTGAACAGACAAAGCTTGCGGAAAACCAAATTTATTACAACGCATTAATTGAACGCATGAACGGTAAGCTAAATACTCTAAATACGGTTATTAAAGGAGGTAAGTAATAGATGTCTATTTTTCATGGAATGAATACTACTGCCTCAGCATTAACGGCACAGCGTTTACGAATGGATGTAGTTTCGTCAAATATGGCAAACATGGATTCAACCCGTGCTAGACAGGTGAACGGGGAGTGGGAGCCATACCGCAGAAAATCTGTAACGTTTACAGCGCAAGAGGGACAGTTTTCAAAGTTCTTTAATGCCGCAGTTGGCAAAAATGCAAAAAGTGGTGTTGGCAACGGCGTAAAAGTTACGCAAATAAAAGAAGATAGAGAAACACCTTTCAAACTTGTGTATGATCCAACTCATCCAGATGCAAATGCAGATGGCTATGTAAATATGCCGAATGTAGATCCATTAAAAGAAATGGTAGATTTAATGTCAGCTACTCGTTCCTACGAGGCAAACATAACTGTATTGAATGCAAATAAATCAATGCTGACAAAGGCTTTAGAGATTGGAAGATAAATAAGAGGAAGGGAAGATACATAATGACAATTTCGTCCGTTTCACAAATGACACCTACGCAGGTTGTAAATGAAACAAATAAACTTAATGTGACACCTTATGAAGCACAACAAAGCTTTGCGAACTCGTTAAAAGAAGCAATATCGAAGGTTAATGATCAACAAATTACTTCTGATAACCTTACTCAAAAGTTAATTAATGGTGGAGATGTAGAGTTGCACGAAGTGATGATTGCATCACAAAAGGCGAGCATTACATTAAATGCAACAATTGAAGTTCGCAATAAGGTGATTGAAGCTTACCAAGAAATAATGCGTATGAGTGTCTAACTTTAATTGAATAAGCACTATTGAAGTAAAGAATTTATCCCATATTTTAAATGGATGATTGATGTGGAGGTTGGATGACTCATAGGGATCACGTTCATGATACAGAAGGTGATAGCCTTGAAGTGAGTGAGACAATAGAAAAGCGAAGGCAATTACATCATGTCTTGTGATAATGCTTTCGAGGCCAACATCCTGATTGCCCCAAATGGTTTATCGGACGCTCCTAGTCGAAACGGAAATCAATACGTTATGGTGATGATAATGATTGAATGTTATGGGATATCACTGTTTTCGCGAATTATTAGATGGATAGGTTGTTCACTATAACCGGAGGATTCATAATGAATGAACGATTGACGAAAATAAAAAACGACACCAGCCAGTTTTGGACAAGTCGTAGTAAAAAACAAAAATTTGTAATGATTGGTTCAGTGGTAGGGGTTATAGCACTTGCTGCCGTTATTACACTTTTTGCAACAAAAATTACATATGTACCACTTTATAAAGATTTATCGACAAGAGAAATCGGACAAGTGAAAGAAGCGTTAGATAACCAAGGTGTAAAATATGAGCTGGCACCGGGAGGAACATCGATTTTAGTGCCAGAAGAACAAGTTGATTCATTGTTAGTGCAGTTGGCATCGGAAGGATATCCGCAAACAGGATCGATTGATTACTCTTTTGCAAATAGCTCTGGATTTGGTATGACAGATAATGAGTTTAATCTATTAAAAAAAGCTGCGACTGAAACAGAAGTTGCAAAGCTCATTAAAAATCTAGAGGGTGTAAAAGATGCAAAGGTAATGATCAACGTCCCAGAAGAGGGCGTTTTCCTAAAGGATGTTAAAGAAGATGCGACAGCATCTATTGTTTTGAATACTGATCCTGGCTATAAATTTACTGAGCAACAAATTGCCACTATGTACAATTTAGTTGCCAAAAGTGTTCCAAATTTAAAGACGGACGATATTGTTATTTCTAATCAATTTTCTGAGTACTTTGATCTGAATGCTGCGACTACTGATGGAACTTCAACAACGACAGCTGAAGGTCAGTTACAAGCGAAAAAATTGGTTGAACGTGACCTACAACGACAAGTTCAAAGTATGCTAGGTACGCTTATGGGGCAAGACAAAGTAGTCGTTTCTGTGACAACAGACATTGATTTCAAAAAAGAAAATCGTGAAGAAAACCTAGTTACACCGGTTGACGAAGAGAATATGGCAGGAATAGAAATTAGTGCTCAACGTATTACAGACCAATATTCTGGAGGGGCTGCAGCTACTGGTACACCTGAAGCTGAAACTACCACAGATAACTTCACAACGTATAACGAAGGTGTAAATGGTAATGGAGAAGGCGAACATACTGAAGAAACAATTAATAGTGAGGTAAATCGTATACGCAAAGAGATCCAAGAGGCACCATATAAAATTCAAGATATTGGGATCCAAGTGATTGTTGAACCGCCGACAGCAACTGATGCAGCAACATTACCAGATGGGATTCGTGAGGATATCCAGCAAATTTTAAGTACGATTGTTCGTACGACGATTTCTAAAGATGTAGCAGCTGAACTTACTCAAGATCAAATCGATGAAAAAGTAGCTGTTTCAGTGCATCCTTTAAATGGTAAAGCAACAGAGACAGCTAGTGAAAAATCTGTTATTCCATGGTGGGTTTGGGTAATCGGCGGCATTTTACTTGCTGTCATAGTATTGCTTGCATTCTTCATTATCCGTTCACGTAAACGTGCACAGGAAGAAGAAGAACTAAGTATCCTAGATGAACAAGAAGAACTAATGATTGAAGATATAAATGAAGAAATTGAAACGGAAGCTACAATGCGTCGTAAGCAGCTTGAAAAAATGGCCAAAGAAAAGCCAGACGATTTTGCGAAGTTACTGCGTAGTTGGATTGCGGAAGACTAACTAGGAGGTTCGGCTGTGTCCAAGAAAGATAAGGAATTAACAGGCAAACAAAAGGCCGCTCTCTTGTTAATTTCATTAGGGCCTGAGGTTTCAGCTTCTGTCTATAAACACTTAACAGAAGAAGAAATTGAACGTTTAACATTAGAGATTTCAAGCGTTAAAAAAGTAGAAGCAAATGTGAAAGAGGAAATTATTGAGGAATTCCACAATATTGCACTTGCACAAGATTATATTACACAGGGTGGTATTGGTTACGCGAAGACAGTATTGGAAAAAGCTCTTGGTGTAGAACAGGCGCAAACAATTATTAATCGCCTTACATCTTCTTTACAAGTACGTCCTTTTGACTTTGCGCGTAGAGCTGATCCAGCACAAATCTTTAACTTTATTCAAAATGAACATCCACAAACAATTGCCCTTATCCTCTCATATTTAGAGGCAGGGCAAGCTGGTGTGATTTTATCTTCATTGCCACAGGAAGTACAGGCTGATATTGCTAAGCGTATTGCTGTAATGGATTCAACTTCACCAGAAGTTATTAGTGAAATTGAATCTGTTTTAGAGCGTAAATTATCATCGACTGTGACACAGGATTACACTGAAACTGGTGGCATTGATGCAGTTGTTGAAGTGTTAAATGGTGTAGACCGACAAACGGAAAAAACAATTCTCGATGCACTCGAAATTCAAGATCCAGAGCTTGCAGAAGAAATCAAAAAACGTATGTTTGTATTCGAGGATATTGTTACGCTCGACAATCGTTCGATACAACGTGTTATTCGCGATTGTGAAAATGAAGACTTACTGCTTTCAATGAAAGTTTCAAGTGAAGAAGTAAAAGACATTATTTTCCGCAATATGTCACAACGTATGGCTGAGACATTTAAGGAAGAAATGGAAATTATGGGTCCTGTTCGTCTGCGTGACGTAGAGGAAGCGCAATCTCGAATTGTTGCGGTCATTCGTCGCTTAGAGGATGCTGGTGAGATTATTATTGCACGTGGTGGAGGAGATGACGTCATTGTCTAGAATCATCCGTTCTGTACATACACAGTCCAATGGTGATCATGTCAAAAAGATTCAAATCCGTGAAATGTTTGAGTTGCATGAGATAGAAGATGGAGAAATTCAACCTCAAAAACAGATTACTATGGAAGAAGTGCTAGAAGAGCGCGAGCGCTTGCTTGCAGAAGCTAGAGCTACTATACAGGCTGAACGCGAGGCTTTTGAACAAGAAAAGCAAATATTCTCCCAGGAAATAGAACGTTTAAAGCAAGACTGGGAAGAAGAACGACCTAATCGAGTGCAAGAAGCTTATGATGAAGGATTTGGTCAAGGTTATGAGGATGGAACAAACAAAGCGAATGAAGCGATGGTGCAATCTCTCCAAACGGCCAATGAAATAATTATTCAAGCGGGGGAGAATGCTCGGAAATATATTGAAGATCAAGAATCGATTATTTTAGAGCTAGGTTTAACCGCCGCAGAGCGAATTATTAATACATCTTTAGAGCGAGACAACGAATTATTTGTGTCAATCGTTCGTAGAGGACTTAAAGAAGCAAGAGAAATGAAAGAAATAAAAATCTATGTTGCACCTACTTACTATGCATTAATTACTGGTAATCGTGATGAACTGGCTGAAATGTTCCCAACTGATGTACCATTTATGATTTTTGTAAATGAAGATTTAGAAAATGAAACAGATTGTTATATAGAAACAAATCATGGTCGAATTGTTGTAAGTATTGACGAGCAATTAAACGAACTAAGATTGAAGTTACATGAAATATTAGAAAGTAAGGAATGATCTAGATGAAAACGGCTCAATTAATCGAACAAATTCCTCAAATACCAACCTTTAAAAAGTTTGGTAGAGTTACTAGAGTTGTCGGCTTGATGATTGAGTCGCAAGGTCCAGATAGTTCCATTGGTGACGTTTGTAAAATTTATGTGGAAACTTCTAAAAACGGTCATCAAATTATCTTGGCAGAGGTTGTAGGCTTCAAAGATGAAATTGTCGTCTTAATGCCTTTTACCTCCCTAAGAGAAATATCAATTGGCTGTCTAGTTGAAGGTACAGGGGCCCCACTTGAAGTAAAAGTTGGCCCCGAGCTAATCGGTAAAGTACTTGATTCTATGGGGAATCCGATAGATGGAACTTTATTACCGAAAGGATTAATGTCAGTTCCGACAGAGCAGGACCCACCAAATCCGCTAACACGCCCACCTATTAATGAAAGACTCGAAGTAGGTGTTAAAGCAATTGATGGCATGCTTACAGTGGGTAATGGACAACGTGTTGGTATTTTCGCAGGATCTGGGGTCGGGAAAAGTACATTGCTTGGTATGATTGCGCGAAATACACAAGCGGATTTAAATGTAATCGCACTAATTGGAGAGCGTGGTCGTGAAGTTCGTGAGTTTATAGAGCGAGACTTAGGGCCAGAGGGTTTAAGTCGTTCTATAGTTGTCGCTGCCACTTCCGATCAGCCTGCGCTGATGCGCATTAAAGGTGCCTTTACCGCAACAGCGATTGCCGAATATTTTAGAAATCGTGGTTTAAATGTCATGTTGATGATGGACTCCGTGACTCGTGTTGCTATGGCACAGCGTGAGATTGGTCTTGCGACAGGTGAACCACCAGCTCAAAAAGGATACACACCATCTGTTTTTGCGATTTTACCTAAATTATTAGAGCGCACAGGTACTAATGAGAAAGGCTCTATTACTGCATTTTATACAGTGTTAGTAGATGGTGATGATATGAATGAGCCGATTGCTGATACTGTGCGAGGGATTTTAGACGGTCATATAGTCCTTGATCGAAACCTTGCCAATAAAGGTCAATATCCAGCTATTAATGTATTAAAAAGCGTCAGCCGTTTGATGAATCATGTGGCAGAACCAGAGCACAAAAAGGCTGCGGAACGATTAAGAGAGCTTTATTATACATATGACAAGTCGGAGGATCTAATTAATATCGGTGCATATAAGAAAGGAACATCAAAAGAAATTGATGAAGCTATTTACTATGAACCGCTCATTACCGCTTATTTAAAGCAAGGGTATTTAGATAAAGTGACCCTTGAGGAAAGTATGAATGAGTTAATTTCATTATCGAACGGTGGTGGACATTAGAGTGGTAAGTTATATTTATCGTTTTGAAAAAGTGTTAACCATTCGAGAGCAGGAAAAAAATGAAACTGAAATTGCCTATAAAGAATCTGTACGTTCTTTTGAGGAAGTAGCGACAAAGTTATATGAGTTGTTAAAAAAGAAAGAAGATTTAATAGAGTTTCAACAGGAGCGTTTAGCTGTAGGTTCATCAATAGAGGAAGTTCATCATTATGCACGTTTTATTGATAGCCTCGAAAAAACAATTGCTGATGTACAGCAGAAAGTTGTTCAAGCTCGTGCAAAAATGAATTGGCACGAAGAAAAATTATTAGAAAAAAACTTGGAAGTACGTAAATTTGAAAAAATGAGAGAAAAAGATTTCAAAGTGTTCCAGCAAGAGCAGGATCGTATCGAAGGTATTTTTTTAGATGAGATTTCAACGCTTACGTATAACAAGAGAGAAATCAGGTGATTTCATGACGAAAAAAGACAATCGACTTAAGACGGAATTAGAAGAACAACTGCCTAAACGTAAATCAGGAGGCCTTCGAAAGTTTTTCACATGGTTTTTAATACCGGTTATGTTTGTAGCGGCAATTCTACTTGTTGTTGCAACCTTAATGAATACGAATGTCTTTGATTTAGGGAAGAAAGCATTCGAAAGTTTACCATTCGTTCCTTCAGAAGAACAACAAGCAAGAGATGCCATAGTAAATAATGATTCGAAGGTTGTAAATTTACAGGCTGAAATACAAGAAAAAGAAGCAGAAATTGTACAGTTACAAAAAAAGATCGATACATCAACAACTGAAAAAGAAAAGTTAACGACAGAAAATGAGCAGCTGAAATTTGAAGTTGAAAAATTAAATAGGGAGCAAAGTGACGTAAAGCGTGACTTTACTGATATTTTAAAAACATTCGATAAGATGTCCCCTAAAGCAGCGGCGCCAGTTCTAATTAAAATGAGTGATACAGAAGCACTTCGTATTTTAACAAATTTAAAGCCAGATAAATTAGCGGCGATTCTAGAAAAGATGGAACCACAAGATGCAGCTAAATATACAGAAATGATGGCTAAACAATAAGAATATCTGAAAGGAGGTGAAATGATGGATGTAGCTATGATGCAAATGATGTCTAAGGCTATACCAACTAAAAACGCGGCTACAAAGTCTTCGACAACAGGCGATTCCAATGTGACAGCAAATGGACCGTCGAACAAAGAAAAGTTAGCAACGTTTGGATCAGTGTTTGGTAAGGTTATTTCTTCTTCAAATCAAATACAGCAGCAAACACAGTCAACAGATACAAAAGATATCTCTGATTTAGCAGCTGTTTTAAATGCTGAGTCTATAGAAGAAGTACTAGATGTACTAGGTATCCCTCATGACGATGGCTTGTTAATGCTTCAAATTGGTGAAGAAGGTAAAGCTGTTGCAATAGATGAAATGTTAAATGTTGATCACTTAATGGATGCATTGGGGATTGAGACCGGGCAACTCCAACAATTAGTACAACAGTTGTTAGGGGAAGATCAAGAAGCAAGAGATATATGGGAGCTTTTAGCGCTAGTAGACGCTCAGGCACCAATGCTTCAAACACAAATCGTAGCAGCTATACAAGGTGATGGACAAATGACACCGAAAGAAATAGCGCCATTGCTTCAAGTGTTAAAATTAGCACAGCTAGTTGGACAAAAAACAGACTTAACAGCTTCACAAGAAAACGTACTAACTAACGTCAAGAGTCTTTTGACAACGATGCAAACACAAGTTGAGACGCTTCAAACGGCACAGCAAGTAACAACGAAAACAACAGTAACACTTCCGTTACAAGGCTTTCAGAAAGTAGTTCAACAAGTTCAAGTTACAAAACAGACAGACACAAGTGCGAATGAAATGGTGACTACCAATACAGTCCAAACAAAAGCAGATACGTTCCAAGTGACACTGCCTGCTGCAAAACCGGCGCAGTCAGAGGCATTATTAAAAGAGATGCAAGCAATTATCAATAGAGCCCAAATCTCGAATGCACAAGGTATTACCCGCTTAACATTGAAATTGTATCCAGAAAATTTAGGAACAATTCGTATCGAGCTTGTGCAAAATGACGGTGTCCTTACAGCACGTTTGCTAGCTTCAACAGCACAAGGTCGTGAATTACTTGATAGTCAATCGCATCAATTAAAGCAAGCCTTCGTACAGCAAAATATTCAAGTGGATCGCCTTGATATTGCCCAATCACTACAAGATGCAGATCGTCAACAACGCGACCAAAGCTTCTTCAATAATTTCTTTAAGCAACAGCAGCAAGATGAGGAAGAGCAAAAAAGCGACGATGACGATGAAGGCAAGTCCTTTAGTGACTATCTAATTAGTGAGGAGGTGTAGAGATGGCAGAAGCAACGACTGATAAAATGACTGGAAAAATAACGGATGATTTTTACTATCAGAATTATAAGAAGCCAGTTAGGGAAACGGGTAATAAGGAACTCGGTAAGGATGCTTTTCTACAATTATTAATTGCACAATTAAAACATCAGGATCCAACAAATCCTATGGACGACCGAGAATTTATTTCTCAAATGGCGCAATTCTCTTCTTTAGAACAAATGCAAAATATGACAAAAGCGATGAATTCATTATTAGCTTCACAGCAACAAACACAGCTTATGAGTTATACAACATTTGTTGGTAAAGAAGTAAAATGGCATGAGATAACAGAAGAGTTGGATGAAGACAAGAAACCTATTATCAATGAAGGAACAGGCATTATTGAATCGTTGAAATTTGTAGACGGAGATATAGTATTCGTATTAGCTGATGGTAAGGAAATAACGCCTGGCAATATTTCAGCTATTTTAGGCGGTTCAGGAACGAATTCGAGTGATAACAATACTGAAAAAGAATCTCCTCTTGTACAAGCAAGCAAGCTCATTGGTAAAAAAGTTACCTATAAAGACGGCGAGCAAGAACTACAAGGACGTATCGTTTCTGTCTCGAATAAAGATGGCGTTATTTATTACGTATTAGACAATGACAAAAAATTAACACAAAAAGAATTTACCGAAGTAAGCGAATAGAGGTGGAGAAGAATGATGGATCAGTTTTCATTACATCGTGTACCATTACATCCATCTATTCGCCAGACACAACCAACGCCAATAAAAACACAGCAATCGTTTAAAGCTCATTTACAAGAAGCTACCAAGCAACAAGAATTAAAAGTGAGCAAGCATGCGCATGAACGTATTATCGAGCGTAATATAGCGATTTCTAAACAAGAATGGCAGGTTGTATCAGAAAAGGTATTTGAAGCACACTCAAAAGGTGTCAAACAACCATTAGTCTTGATGGATCAAGCAGCTTTAATTGTCAGCGCTAAAAACGCAACTGTCATTACCGCGATGGACCGCACGGAAGCAAAACAGCAAATATTTACAAATATTGATGGCACAATCGTGCTGTAAAGGCTGGACCTGTGATAGGAGGCCTAGGCGTGCTGATTGATAGAAGCATGCAATTAATAGACGAGGGGAGAACGACATTATGTTACGTTCTATGTATTCTGGTATTTCAGGTTTAAAAAACTTCCAAACGAAGCTCGATGTAATTGGAAATAATATTGCTAATGTTAATACTTACGGCTTTAAAAAAGGACGTGTAGTATTTAAAGATTTAATGTCTCAAACGTCAGCGGGTGCCTCTTCACCTACTCAAACTCGTGGTGGTGTTAACGCTAAGCAAATTGGTTTAGGTTCACAACTCGCTGCAATCGATACAATTCACGGTTCAGGGTCAATGCAAACAACGTTTCGTGAGTTAGACTTAGCTATAGCTGGTGATGGATTCTTTATGGTAGGTGATGCAAATGGTGCACCTAATGAAGACGGGGAACTAGATGCAGAGGGTTACAACAATATTCTCTATACACGTGCTGGTAACTTCTACATGGACAGAAATGGATATTTAGTGAATGCCGATGGTAAATATTTAGTCGGTCACGCAAGTGATGAGTTATCGATTTCTGCTGATGGTGATTCAATCGATGGTTCTCAAGCTGAGGAACAAAAAGAAGGGAATGGACTTGCTGATTTAGAAGGTAATATCGCTGATGGAATGGATTTTGCAGCTGATATTTCACCGATTCGTATCCCTACAACAGCGCAATCAATGTCTATTGGTCAAGATGGTACAGTTACGTATGTAGACTATAAAGGTGACCGACAATATGCAGGTCAACTCATACTCGCAAAGTTCCCAAATGCTGGAGGTCTTGAAAAAATGGGTGGTAACTACTACCAACCTACAGCAAACTCTGGAGAACCATACGCTCAAGTTGGAACAGTAGGTGGGATTGGTTCTGTTCAAGCTGGATCCCTAGAAATGTCCAATGTAGACCTTTCAGAGGAGTTTACAGAAATGATTGTAGCGCAACGTGGTTTCCAATCAAATACACGTATTATCACAACTTCTGATGAAATTCTTCAAGAGCTTGTGAATTTAAAACGCTAAGTAATTTGTAAGTAAAGAAATACTGGTTAAGATTACAAAGTGCTCAAAACTAAAAACATAATTTCATATGAGGGAGGGTCGGGCCGGCTCTCGTGCTAGACCCGGCCCTATTTCAATGATTGAACTAACACGTTTAAATGGCAAAGTATTTACATTGAATGCTTTATACATAGAAACGGTCGAATCTTTTCCAGATACGACCATTACATTAACGACTGGAACTAAAATCATTGTTTTACAGAGTGAAGATGAGGTGCGACAAAAGGTAACAGCCTTTTATAAAAATATACAAATACTATCAAACCCGCATCTACGAGGTGAAGAAGATGAAGAATAACAAAGTGTTAACGATGATTATCATCGTACTAGTAGCAATCATACTTATTGGGGGGATTGGGTTTGTGTTATATACCCAATTTAATAAGCCAGCAGGATCTCTTGAGCCAACCATTGATGAAATCGTAGAAGCTTCTGTAGAAATTCCAGAAATTACGACAAATCTAGCTGATAACAAAATTGTACGCATATCGTTAAAAATTCAAACAACAAATAAAGATGCTGGTACTGAGTTAACGAAGCGTGATTTCCAAGTGAAAAACATTGTTATTCAAGAGCTTTCTGAAATGGAGCAAAAGGATTTAGAAGGTAAGCAAGGTAAACAAATTTTCCAAAAATCATTAAAAACACGATTAAATGAACTGATGCAAGAGGGAGAAGTTCAGGAAATTTATATTACCTCCTTCATCACACAATAATAAAGAAACTGCTTGAAATGGAGGTGGGCAAATGGCAGGAGATGTATTATCTCAATCAGAGATAGATGCGCTGCTTTCCGCAATATCAACGGGGGAAATGTCAGCTGATGATATGAAAAAAGAGGACGAGGTGCGTAAGGTTAAAGTGTATGACTTTAAACGTGCACTACGTTTCTCAAAAGATCAAATCCGAAGTTTGACCCGAATACATGAAAATTTTGCACGATTACTGACAACCTTCTTTTCTGCACAGCTGAGAAGCTATGTGCAGATTACTGTTGCATCAGTGGACCAAATACCATTTGAAGAGTTTGTACGTTCGATTCCGAATATGACACTCATTAATGTGTTTGAAGTGCCGCCATTAGATGGTAATATCCTAATGGAAATAAACCCAAACATTGCCTACTCTATGTTAGATCGTTTAATGGGCGGTAGTGGAGCGAGTCATAGTAATGTGGATAACTTAACAGAGATTGAAACTAAAATTATGACAAACCTTTTTGAGCGCTCATTCGACAATTTACGCGAGGCATGGGAAAATGTTGCGGAAATTGATCCGATTTTAGTGGAGCTTGAGGTCAACCCTCAATTTTTACAAATGATTTCGCCAAATGAAACGGTTGTCGTTATTTCCTTAAATACGATAATCGGTGAGACAAGCGGTATGATTAATATTTGTATTCCGCATGTTGTATTGGAGCCTATTGTTCCAAATCTTTCTGTTCGCTACTGGATGCAGGCAAATACAAAAGAAATGTCTCCAGAGCAAACTAAAATGCTTGAAACAAGCGTGAAACAAGCACAACTACCGGTTTCTGTTGAACTAGGTATTACCGACATTACCATTGAGGATTTCCTCACAATGCAAATTGGGGATGTCATTCAATTAGAACAAAAAATTGAAGATCCACTACTATTAAAGGTAGGAACATTACCGAAATTTACAGTTCAACCAGGAAAACAAGGTAAAAAATTAGCAATCCAGATTATCGACCCTTTGAAAGGAGGAGACGAAGATGAGTGATGAAATGCTCTCCCAAGAAGAAATTGAAGCGTTATTAAGGGGCGAAACGTTGGAAGATAAAAACAGCGGCACTGAAGCTTCTACAAATGAAGATATGAATGATTTAAGAGTAGAGGATTACCTCGATTCGTTTGCCCAAGATGCGTTAGGTGAAGTAGGAAATATATCTTTTGGAAGCTCTGCCACAGCGCTTTCAGCGTTACTAGGGCAAAAGGTAGATATTACTACCCCAAGTATTTCAATGATTAACCGAAATAAATTAGAAGAGGAATTTCCTCATCCTTATGTAGCCGTACAGGTTGAATATACAATCGGATTAACAGGTATGAATTTACTCGTTATTAAGCAATCCGATGCAGCGATTATTGCTGATTTAATGTTAGGTGGAGATGGCTTAAATCCGAAACCAGATTTAGGTGAGATTCAGCTAAGTGCCGTGCAAGAAGCTATGAATCAAATGATGGGTTCTGCGGCTACTTCAATGTCGACAGTATTTAATAAAAAAGTGGATATTTCTCCACCTACTATCGATTTAATGAATATTTCTCAAAATGAAGGACGAGAAAATATTCCTGAAGATGATTTACTCGTAAAAGTATCGTTCAGATTGAGAATTGGTAATTTAATTGATTCGAATATCATGCAATTATTACCGCTGAAATTTAGTCAAAACATTGTTAAATCTCTATTAGGAGAAACAGAATCAATCGAGGAACCTGTGGCTGCAACACTAGCTCCTGAAGCGCCAGTAGCACCGTCGCCTGTCCAACAACAAGCGCCTATGCAACAACAAGCACCTGTAACACCACCGCCTGCGCAGCCAGTATATCAACAGCAGCCAGCGTCGGTGCAGCAACCAATGTATCAAGAGCAACAGCAGATTCCGCAAGCGACAAGACCTGTTCAACCGGTCAATGTTCAACAAGCACAGTTTGCTAGTTTTGATCCGAATGTTATCTCGCAATCTGAAGCTAGAAATTTAAATATGCTACTTGATATTCCATTGCAAGTTACTGTAGAGTTAGGACGTACAAAGCGTTCTGTAAAAGAGATATTAGAACTATCTAGTGGTTCGATTATTGAACTAGATAAATTAGCTGGTGAACCAGTTGATATTTTAGTTAATAGCCGTTTAATAGCTAAAGGTGAAGTCGTTGTTATTGATGAAAACTTCGGTGTCCGTATTACAGATGTTTTAAGTCAAGCAGAGCGTTTGAATAATTTAAGATAGTTTCAATTGGAGGAGTTAACCATGTCTAAAAGAATTTTGATTGTAGACGATGCCGCATTCATGCGCATGATGATCAAGGATATTTTATCGAAAAATGGATTTGAAGTTGTTGGGGAGGCAGCTGATGGTTTACAGGCTGTTGATAAGTACAACGAATTAAAGCCAGATTTAGTAACAATGGATATTACAATGCCAGAGATGGACGGTATTGCAGCTCTTAAAGCGATTAAGGGTTCAGATCCAAATGCAACTGTCATTATGTGTTCAGCAATGGGACAACAAGCAATGGTAATCGATGCAATTCAAGCAGGTGCGAAAGACTTTATAGTGAAACCTTTCCAAGCTGATCGTGTAATTGAAGCGATTCAAAAAGCTCTAGGATGATTGAATGCAAATGTTAAAATCATTTCGTCTAACGATGATTTTCGCATTTCTTGTATCCTTCCTGTTTTTGTACCCTACAACGACTTCTGTATATGCAGAATCTGACACGAATTTTGTGAGCGACTGCATTAAAGGAGATTGTAAAGAAGATAGTACTCCAGCTGCTAAGAAAGATTCAGATGAACCAGCGGCTGGAGGCTTATCTGCGTGGGAATACATAAAAATGGTTTTGGCGCTTATTTTTGTTGTAGTTTTATTTTATGGATTAATGAAGTTTTTAAATAAAAGAAATTTAAACTTTCAACGTAATCAATTAGTACAAAATTTAGGCGGTTTATCACTAGGTGCTCAAAAGTCAGTACAACTATTACAAGTAGGTAAAACACTCTATTTAGTTGGGGTCGGTGAGGATGTCCAGCTATTACGTGAAATTACTGATCCTGATGAAGTTGCAACACTTTTAGCGCTATATAATGAACGACAAGAACTTGCAGCAACATCACCGTATATTGCAGAAGTATTATCTAAGTTTAAGAGAAATAATAATGAAAGTTCATCCGTACAGCAAAAACAAACCTCTTTTGGTGAGATGTTCGAAAAAAAGATTTCCGAAATTAAACAGGAGCGCAATGAAGAACTGGAGAAATGGAAGCAAAAGGAGAATGATGATAAATGAATGATGTAATCAGTATTTTTTCCAACAGCGACCCGACAAATGTCTCCAGCTCTGTGAAGCTTCTATTGATGTTAACAGTTCTTTCACTGGCACCAAGTATTTTAATTTTGATGACATCGTTTACGCGAATTGTTATTGTTTTATCGTTTACGCGTACTGCATTGGCGACACAGCAAATGCCACCAAACCAGGTCATTGTAGGTCTTGCTTTATTTTTAACTTTCTTTATCATGGCCCCAACATTTCAAGAGGTCAATAAAGAGGCATTACAGCCATTGTTTTCTGAGGAAATTGGCATTGAAGAAGCATATGATCGTGCCAGTGAGCCTTTTAAAGAATTTATGAGTAAGCATACAAGGCAAAAGGATCTTGATTTATTTTTAAAGTATAATAAGGCAGAAAGGCCAGCATCTGTAGAAGAAATCCCTCTTACAATGCTAGTACCTGCTTTTGCATTGAGTGAGATTAAAACAGCATTTCAAATCGGCTTTATGATTTTTATTCCATTCCTAGTAATCGACATGATTGTCGCAAGTACGCTAATGTCGATGGGGATGATGATGTTACCACCGGTAATGATTTCATTGCCGTTTAAGATTTTATTATTTGTACTCGTGGATGGTTGGTATCTTGTGATGAAATCATTACTACAAAGTTTTTAGGGGATGATACAGTATGACAGGTGAATTGGTTATTTCAATTGCAGAGCGTGCCATTATGATTATCCTTCTAACAAGCGGTCCGCTACTATTAGTTGCTTTAATCACTGGTTTAGCGGTAAGTATTTTTCAGGCAACAACATCGATTCAAGAGCAAACTTTAGCATTCGTTCCAAAAATCGTCGCTGTATTAGCAGCCATCGTATTTTTCGGTCCTTGGATGTTATCACAAGTGACTAGCTATGCGAGAGACATTTTTGAGAATTTAACGCGTTATATAGGGTGAGTAGATGAATGAATTAATCCCGCATTTTACGGTTTTTTTATTAGTACTTGTGCGCGTATCGGCATTTTTTGTCACGGTGCCTTTTTTCTCGTACAGAACGATTCCGCCACAAGTTAAAATAACTCTCGCATTAGTTTTAGCTTGGATGATGTATTACACAATTGACGTCGAACCATTTGTATTTAATGGTGATTACATACTTTTAGTGATGAAAGAAGCGCTCATTGGACTGTTACTCGGTTTAGTAGGCTATATCATCATGTCGGCAATTCAAATTGCCGGAAGCTTTATAGATTTTCAAATGGGTTTTGCCATTGCCAATATTATTGACCCGCAAACAGGTGCACAAAGTCCATTGATCGGACAATTTTTTAATACGCTAGCATTACTTTTCTTACTAGCTATAAATGGACATCATATGATTCTCGATGGAATTTATTATAGTTATCAATTTTTACCGATGGATCAAGGGTTTCCTAATTTCGCAAATGACGGATATATAGAGTTTATCATCACAACATTTACGGCTGTTTTTGCGATCGCCTTTCAAATGGCTGCTCCTGTTGTAGCAACTTTATTTTTAGTCGACTTGGCGCTAGGGATCACAGCGAAAACTGTACCACAATTAAATATTTTTGTTGTCGGTTTTCCTATTAAAATAGGCGTTAGTTTTCTAGTTTTATTTACAATGATGGCTGTAATGATTCAAGTTATTCAAAAGCTTATTACCATAATGATTTATGCTATGCGTGATGTAATGGCTATTTTAGGTGGTGGGTAAAATGTTGCTACTGCTGGATTTAGATTTACAGTATTTTGCGGGAGAAAAAACGGAAAAGGCGACGCCTAAAAAGCGACAAGATGCTCGAAAAAAAGGTCAGGTTGTCAAAAGTCAGGATATTTCCAGTGCAATTGTCATGCTCATGGTATTTATCTTTTTGTTCTTCTTTGCAGGTTCACTGCGAGACGATCTTTTAGCTTTTTTCAGGCAAACTTTTATTCATAACATACGCGTAGAAACACTAACAATTGATAGCGTGATGAGCCTATTTACAGAAACATTAGTGCAAATGGCTTTTATTATTGTCCCAATAATGGGAATTGCATTTGTAGGAGCATTAGCAGGTAACTTCCTACAGTTCGGTTTCCTATTTACATTAGAGCCGATGAAGTTTGATTTAAAAAAAATGGACCCGATCAAAGGGTTGAAAAAAATATTTTCTGTCAAAGCCATTATAGAGCTTCTCAAGTCAGTATTAAAGATTGGCTTCATAGGTGGCGTTACGACAATTATCGTTTGGACGAATTTACCGGAAGTTTTGGCGTTATCCTTTAAAAGCCCATGGATGACTCTTATTACAGTGGGTAAGCTTGTTGGTATCATGGGGATTGCTGCTTCGCTCGTCTTACTATGTGTATCCCTTTTAGACTGGATGTATCAAAAACATGATTACGAAAAAAATCTTAAAATGTCTAAACAAGACATTAAAGATGAATATAAAAATAGTGAGGGCGATCCCCTGATAAAATCGAAAATTAAACAACGCCAACGCGAAATGGCGATGCGTCGAATGATGTCAGAGATTCCAAACGCCGATGTTGTCATAACAAATCCAACTCACTATGCGATTGCCATCAAATATGATGATGAAAGTATGGATGCCCCACGCATCGTTGCAAAGGGTACGGACTTTATCGCTCAAAAAATTAAACTGATTGCGAAAGAACATGATGTGGTTATGGTTGAAAATAGACCATTAGCACGGGCAATGTACGATCAAGTAGAAATCGGCGATCAAGTACCAGAAGAGTTTTTTAAAGCAATAGCAGAAGTGCTTGCTTATGTTTATCGAATTAAGCGGAAAATTTAAAGCTTTTAGTAGGAGGGACACAAATGAAAGTTCGCGATATAGGGGTATTAGGTGCGGTTATTTTAATCGTTGCGATGCTCATCATCCCTCTTCCTCCGTGGATGTTAAGTTTCTTAATCGTCATTAATATTACATTAGGATTAATAGTACTTTTAACAGCAATGAGTATGAAGGAAGCGCTAGACTTTTCTATTTTTCCTTCAGTTATTTTACTGTTAACTTTGTTCCGACTCGGACTGAGTGTTTCTACAACACGTGCCATTTTAGCAAAAGGTGATGCTGGTTCTGTTGTAGAAACGTTTGGGGACTTTGTAGTCGGCGGGAATGTACTAGTTGGTTTAGTTGTATTCTTAATTCTTGTGTTAATTCAGTTTATCGTTATTACAAAGGGAGCGGAGCGTGTAGCAGAAGTAGCAGCACGTTTCACACTTGATGCGATGCCAGGTAAACAAATGAGTATTGATGCTGACTTAAATGCAGGAGTTATTTCTGAGCGGGAAGCACGTGAGCGACGCGAGAAAGTAGCGGGTGAAGCGGATTTCTACGGAGCGATGGATGGTGCCACAAAATTCGTAAAAGGGGATGCCATTGCCTCAATGGTCATGGTTATTATCAACTTATTATTTGGTATCATCATCGGTGTTGTGCAGATGGGCCTTCCATTTGCAGATGCAGCAAATCATTTTTCTAAGTTAACAGTGGGAGATGGTATTGTCTCACAAATTCCTGCGCTACTTATTTCTACAGCGACAGGGATTGTCGTAACACGTGCATCTTCTAAAGGAAGTCTTGGTGAAGATATTACAGGGCAGCTTTTTGCTCAAGCGAAACTGCTTTATGTAGCAGGTGGTACAATACTTTTACTTGGATTTTTCACACCTATACCTCTCTGGATAACAATTCCAATTGGTGGTTCACTAATTGCTGGTGCTTATATGATGGATCATAAGAAACCAGAAGATGAAGAAGAATTACTTGAAATTGAGGAAGAAGTGGCAACAGACGGCATGAAGAGCCCTGAAAACGTTGTGAATTTACTAAATGTGGACCCAATCGAGTTTGAGTTTGGCTATGGTTTAATACCGTTAGTAGATGCTGCACAAGGCGGCGATTTATTAGATCGAGTTATTATGATACGTCGACAGTTAGCATTAGAATTAGGGATTGTCATTCCAGTTGTCCGTATTCGAGATAATATTCAATTACAACCAAATGAATATCGAATCAAAATAAAGGGTAATGAAATGGCACGTGGTGAACTTCTGCTTGATCATTATTTAGCAATGAGTCCAGGAGATGATGATTCTATCGAAGGAATTGACACGGTTGAACCGTCATTTGGCCTACCTGCAAAATGGATTACGGAGCAAGTGAAAGAGGATGCCGAAATGTTTGGCTACACAGTTGTTGACCCACCAAGCGTTGTGTCGACTCACTTAACGGAAATGATTCGTGCAAATGCTTATGAATTACTTGGTCGTCAAGAGACGAAGCAGTTAATCGATCATTTACGTGAAACGCATCCAATTTTAGTTGAAGAGTTAACACCTGCTCCATTATCGACTGGAGAAATTCAAAAAGTACTAGGTAAACTTCTACGAGAAAATGTTTCAGTGCGAAACTTACCAATTATTTTTGAGACTCTAGCGGACTATGCAAAGTTAACGAGTGATACTGATATATTAACTGAGTATGTACGTCAAGCATTGGCACGTCAAATTACTTCTCAATACGTAGGAGACAGCACATCATTAAAAGTTATTACCGTCTCTGGTAAAGTAGAGAAATTAATTGCTGATAGTATTCAACAAACGGATCATGGAAATTATTTAGCGATGGATCCACAAGATTCTCAAACGATTTTAGAGACCATTGCTGCAGAAGTGGAACGCGTTTCCTTTATGGAACAATCTGCTATTATTTTATGCTCTCCAGCAGTTCGTATGTATTTACGTCAACTTACGGAGCGCTATTTCCCGCAAATTCCAGTTCTATCTTATAACGAACTTGATGCTACGGTTGAAATTCAAAGTGTTGGGGTGGTGAATGTTGAATGAAAATGAAAAAATATTATGCATCCTCCATACCAGAAGCGATGAAGCTTGTGCGTGCTGAATTAGGTGAGGACGCTGTCATTTTGAACTCAAAAGTAGTCGTTACAAAAAAGTTTTTTGGAATCATTAAAAAGAAGAGCTTTGAGGTTGTTGCAGGTATTGATTCAATGGAGCCAAGTAATATGGCTCCAGCACCTGTAGCTTTACCTACATCAACAACTAAACATGAAAATGCAAGGTTACACGAGATTACGAACGCTGTTCAGGCTAAAATACACCAAGAACAGCCGCAGAATGATGCGCCCTTACATGGGGAAGTTAGCATTTCTGAAGATTTGAGGAAGGAAATTGCAGATTTAAAATCTTTAATGCATTCGATGCATAAGAAGACAATCCAAGATCAATATCCAGATGAACTCTTATCCTTCATTGAATACTTAAGACAACAAGAGCTAAGTGAGGAGCTCATCACAACGATTGGTGATGAGCTTTTTACGCATGTCAAAGAAGCGTCAGACATTAATTTTTCGCAATGTAAGATGATTACGAAAAGCTTATTGCGCAAAAAATTAGAGGATCTACCAGTTGGAGGTATTTCCTATGAAAAAAAATATATTAATGTGTTAGGACCTACAGGTGTCGGCAAGACTACGACAATTGCTAAAATGGCTGCTAGAGCAGTTTTAGAAAAAAAGAAAAAAGTAGGATTTATCACGACAGATACTTACCGTATTGCCGCAATTGAGCAATTAAAAACGTATGCTGGACTGTTACAGGCTCCTGTCGAAATTGCCTATAATGCAACAGATTATGAACAAGCAATCCACCGACTGTCCCATTTAGATATAGTGTTTATAGATACGGCAGGCCGAAATTATAAAGAAGTAAAATATGTAGACGATTTACAGCGTCTTATTAAATTTGATGATCAAGCAGAGTCCTTCTTAGTACTTGCAATGACAACAAAAGAAAAGGACATGGCAAACATTGTCGAGCAATTTAAGCAATTACCAATTGAAAAATTAATTTTTACAAAGATTGATGAAACAAATTCTATTGGCACAATGATTAATTTAATGATTAAATATAATAAGGGACTTGCTTACTATACGAATGGTCAAGAAGTACCAGAGGATATTGAAGAAGCTGATCTAGAAGCAGTACTAAATTTATTTTTTCAAGGTGAGGAAAAATGAGAGACCAAGCTGAAACATTACGCTTGAAAATGTTGAAACAGCAGGGTGAATTAGGTAGGGCAATTGCGGTTGTAAGCGGCAAAGGTGGGGTCGGTAAAAGTAACTTCACGACGAATTTTGCCATTACATTGGCCAATAAAGGGAAAAAAGTTGTCATCGTTGATATGGATATTGGTATGGGCAATATCAATATTTTAATTGGAAAAAATGTTTCTTATAGTTTAAAAGATTACTTGGAGGGAAATGAGTTACTGGATGATGTAATATTTGAAGGTCCTTACAATTTAAGGTATATTTCAGGTGGGTCTGGTATGTCGGGCGTCTTAGAATGGTCAGAGACAATGTTTGAACGACTCGTTTACGCATTTGAGCAACTTCAACAAACCTTTGATTACATTTTGTTCGATATGGGAGCAGGAGCTACTAATTGGTCATTAGATTTATTAACTTCTATAGATGAAATTATTGTTTTATCTACGGCAGAGCCAACATCTATAACAGACGCTTATTCAATGATGAAATATATTCATATGCGAGATGCGGATAAGCAATTTTATGTACTCTGTAACCGAGCCTATAGTAAAGAAGAAGGACTGGAAACCAATGAGCGACTAAAGCGTACGATGAAACGGTTTTTGGACAAAGAGGTTACGATACTAGGCTCATTACCTGAAGATTCTGCTGTGCGTAAGGCTGTGCGTGAGCAGGTGCCTTTTTCAATTTCCTATCCAGACGCACTTATTACGAAGACACTTCAACTAATAGTAGCGCGTTTTATGGAACAACGTGTGGAAGAAGTTCATGCACATGATCAGTCAGCAGGTAAATTTTTAACAAAATTAAGAAATATTTTTTCGAAAGGACGTGATTAATTGGACTTTGTACATAAAAGCAAGCTATTAGTTGTTGATGATTCTGCTTTTATGAGAAAGCTAATTAGTGACTTTTTTGTTGGCAACTCGAAGGTTGAGGTAGTTGGAACAGCACGAAATGGGAAAGATGCGGTAAAAAAGATTCAAACATTGCAGCCAACAGTTGTGACGATGGATATTGAGATGCCTGAAATGAATGGGCTTGATGCTTTAAAAGAAATTATGACTGTATGTCCAGTACCTGTTGTTATGCTCTCTAGTACAACTCAACGAGGAGCAGAAAATGCCTTATCGGCAATTGAATTTGGAGCAGTAGATTTTGTCGCTAAGCCGAGCGGATCAATTTCTCTTGATTTACATAAAATCCAAACTGAACTTGTCCACAAGGTTGAACAAGCATCATTGGTGCCTATTTCGAAATTAAAGAAACCTTCTAGTACTAAAAGACAACAAGAACAGCCATTACAAGCGAGTATCATTAGAAGAAATTTACTTAGTGAAGACAGGGTGACTCCTTCTGACAATGTTTTTCCGACAAGGGCAGAACTATCAAAGCCACATGTAGAATGGAGTAAAGTAGGTCGGAAAATTGTACTGATTGGTACCTCCACAGGCGGGCCTAGAGCTTTACAAGAAGTAATTACAAAAATCCCAAAATCAGTTCAAGCTCCCATTTTAATTGTCCAGCATATGCCGGCAGGGTTTACAAAATCTCTTGCTAATCGTCTGGATCAATTGAGTGAGATTACAGTAAAAGAAGCTGAGCAAGGTGATATTCTGCAAAATGGAGTAGCGTATATTGCCCCTGGTGGGTATCATTTAAAACTTAGAAAAATAGGTACCTCCTTTGGCATAGTCCTTGATAATAATGAACCACCTAGATCTGGACATCGACCTTCAGTAGATGTGATGTTTGAAGATGTGAGCCAATTTAAAGATTTTGATAAAGTGGCTGTTATTATGACAGGTATGGGCCATGATGGGTCTAACGGACTAAAAGCACTAAAAAGCACTGGAAATGTGATGGCAATCGCTGAGTCAGCAGAAACTTGCATTGTGTATGGTATGCCGAAAGCGGCAGTGGAAACGCAGCTTGTCGATGAAGTAGCAGATGTAGATGATATTGCACAAACAATAATGAAATATTTGCCTTAAAGGGGTGTCCTCTTATGGAAGTCAATCAATATTTAGAGATGTTTATTGAAGAAAGTAAAGACCATTTACAAGCATGTAGTGAACATTTATTAGAACTAGAAAAAAATCCAGATGATTTGGCGATTGTCGGAGAAATTTTCCGCTCTGCGCATACATTAAAAGGTATGTCTGCGACAATGGGCTTTGAAGATTTAGCGGATTTAACTCATAAAATGGAAAATGTGTTGGACGCGATCCGAAACGAAAAAATCCATGTATCTCCTGAAATTTTAGATGTTGTTTTTGAGTCTGTAGACCATCTAGAAGAAATGGTGATGGACATTGCGAATGGCGGAGATGGAAAACGTGATGTATCTTCAACTGTTGCTCAATTAAAGCGTATTGAATTAGGTGAAGAAGCGATTCCTGAAGTGGTAGGAACTACTGAGACACCAACTACAGCTGTAGCAAGTACATTAGAGTATGACGGCTTTGAGCAAACAGTTATTTCACAATCTGCTGAGCAAGGTTTCAATGCATTTGAAATTTCAGTGAAATTACGTGAAGACTGTCTTTTAAAAGCAGCACGAGTATTTATGGTGTTTGAGATTTTAGAAAAAGATGGGGAAGTTATTAAATCAAGTCCGTCTGTAGAAAAGCTTGAAGACGAACAGTTCGATCAACAATTTTACGTAGCTTTTGTAACAAAAGAATCTGCTGAAGATATGCAGAAAAAGATTATGAAAGTCTCAGAAGTTGACGAAGTGATTGTCGCCGCTATTGATCCTAAGCAACATCGTGAAAAGGAACAAGCCATTCAAGAAGTAGCAGCAACGGCAACGGTAGAAGTAGAGGCTAAACCTGCTACGGTTCCAGAAAAAAATAGTGCAGCACCTAAACCTGCAACAGCAGCGGCTCCTGCTAAGGCTGATAAAAGCCATGCGCCTGTTGGTAATAAAACAATTCGTGTGAATATCGATCGACTTGATATATTAATGAATCTATTTGAAGAGCTTGTAATCGATCGAGGTCGACTACAGTCTATTGCAACTGAGGTTAACCATGGAGAGTTAAATGAAACTGTAGAGCGAATGAGCCGCGTCATGGGTGACTTACAAACCATTATTTTAACGATGCGTATGGTTCCAGTTGAAACAGTATTCAATCGCTTCCCGAAAATGATTCGTCAGTTATCACGTGATCTAAACAAGAAAATTAACCTCGAAATTATTGGTGCTGAAACAGAGCTAGATCGTACAGTAATCGATGAAATTGGGGATCCACTTGTTCATTTGATTCGTAACTCTGTTGACCACGGTATCGAAAATCCAACGACTCGCCTTGCAAAAGGTAAACCAGAAGAAGGAACAGTTGTATTGCGTGCTTATCATAGTGGTAACTATGTCTTCATTGAAATTGAAGATGATGGAGCAGGGATTAACCGTGAAAAAGTACTAGCGAAAGCCATTTCTAAAGGTATCGTTACACAAGAACAATCATATTCGATGTCAGATAAGCAAATTAATGAGCTTATTTTGGCTTCAGGTTTTTCAACAGCAGATGTTATTTCTGACGTATCAGGTCGAGGTGTTGGATTAGATGTTGTTAAAACAACAATCGAATCATTGGGTGGAAATATTTCGATTGAATCTACACAAGATGTAGGCTCAGTATTCTCGATTCAATTACCACTGACATTATCAATTATTTCTGTCATGTTAGTAGAAATCGAAAAAGAAATTTATGCAATTCCACTTTCATCTATTATTGAAACTTCAATTATCCGTTCATCAGAAATTATGAATGCACATAATCAAAAAGTAATCGATTTCCGTGGCAAAGTAGTACCACTAGTATTTTTAGAAGAAATCTTTGAGGTACCTCGCAAAGAACCGCAGGGTGACGAATTCCATTCAGTGGTCATCGTCCGAAAAGGTGAGAAACTTGCTGGTTTAGTTGTGGATTCATTTATTGGCCAACAAGAAATTGTGCTGAAATCATTAGGGAATTACTTAACGAATATCTTTGCAATTTCAGGTGCAACAATTTTAGGTAACGGGAAAGTTGCCTTAATCGTGGATTGTAACGCACTTATTAAATAAGGTGAATGAATAAGAGAGGTGTAAACAATGACAAATGCAGTGGAACAAGAAAGTATTAAAGTAATTGTTTTTCAACTAGCAGATAAAGAATATGCAATTCCAGTGTCACATGTACAAGGGATTGAAAAACTAATGCATATTACACGTGTACCGAAAACGGAAAAATACGTAAAAGGTGTTATTAACCTACGCGGTGTCGTAACGCCAATTGTTGATTTACGTGAACGATTTGAATTACCGATCTCTGAGCATGAAGAAACAACACGCATCATCATTATATCATTAGAAGATATGGAAGTAGGTTTCGTCGTGGACTCTGCAAATGATGTGTTAGACATCCCAGCTGACTCAATTGAACCACAGCCCGAAGTAGTTGGTTCACTGGAAGAAGAGTTTATTTCAGGGGTAGCCAAAATAGATAAACGATTATTAATTTTATTGCATTTAGAGAAAGTACTAAATCCACTAAAGTAGGGATCGAAAATGACATATAATCAAAAGATTACATCACTACATTTAGACGTATTAAAGGAAATTGGTAATATAGGTGCTGCGCATGCTGCGACAGCACTTTCCAATTTGCTTGGTAAAAAAATTGATATGCGAGTACCAAAGGTCGAAATGGTGTCCTTTAATGACATGATGGAGCTTGCAGGAGGATCTGAAAATGTCGTGGTAGGAATCTATTTACGCATTGAAGGTGATGCTGAAGGTAGTATGTTCTTTATCCTGCCAATTGAACAAGCAAATCGTTTTATCCGTCGTCTCATATTTGATGAATCATTCGACTTTAAAAAACGACCTGTTTCAGAGTTAGGGTTATCAGCTATGCAGGAAATGGGTAATATTTTATCCGGCTCTTATTTATCGGCATTATCTGACTTTACTAATTTGAAAATTTATCCAACTGTGCCAGGGCTAAGTGTTGACATGTTTGGTGCCATTATTAGTATTGGCTTGATTGAATTATCACACGTTAGCGATAATGTTATCGTCATAAACACATCCATTTTTGAAGACGGTGTAGAAGATCAGGAAACAGTAAGAGGTCATTTCTTCTTATTACCAGATCCAGACTCATTTGATGCTATTTTTAAAGCATTAGGAGTTTCATAGATGATACTAAACAGTAGTGATGGCCAAGTTATAAAAGTTGGAATTGCACAAATGGATGTAGTAAAGTTACCGAATACGATAAGAACATCAGGTCTTGGGTCTTGTGTAGGAGTCATTTTATATGATGAATCAAAAAAAATTGCTGGTTTAATACATGTGATGTTGCCAGATTCGAGTTTAGGTAGACAAGAGTCAATAAATGTGGCTAAATTTGCTGACACAGGCATTGCGGCAATGATTGACTTGTTAAAGTTAGAAGGCGTTCAAAAATTCAAGCTAAAGGCAAAAATTGCGGGCGGTGCGCAAATGTTTCAATTCACTTCAGATAAAGACTCCATGCGCATCGGCCCACGTAATGTAGAAGCTGTAAAGCATGAGCTGAAGCGTCATGGAATTCGTTTAGTAGCCGAAGACACAGGCGGCAACAGTGGTAGAACAATTGAATTTAATCCTGCGACGTCGACATTACATATTCGAACGGTTAACCAAGGAGTGAGCGAAATATAATGTTCGGTTCTATTTTTTATAACCTATGGGGTGCGTTAATTGCCTTTTCTATATATTTTTTTAGTACATTTCTAAAACCCTATACACCACTACGTATTATCGTAGGGTCGTTTGTGGCGGGAATAATTATGTTTTTCGTCATGTATATTGTCAGATTTTTAATTGCTTACGTTTTATTCACACCTGAGGGCGATGAAGAACTCGTTGAAGGTGAGCGTGAAGAAAATGAATCTGAGAATCCAGAGGAAGAAAATCAAGAAACACCGACGGCTAATTCAACCGTGGAGTTTCAAGATGAGAACTCGGAAGAGATTGCTCAGGCTGTACGAACGATGATGAATCGTGAGGCGGATCAACAATTAAATAATGCTTAAAAAAGGGAGTCGCAAGTAGCGGCTCTTTTTAGTTATCTTAATTCTTTTGCAAATTCTTATTTTATAGCTTAGGGTGTTTTAACGGGTTTTGACTATATCCGAGCTAACATATACTGACACATAAATGTAAAGAATCTGTGATAGGGTACGAGAAACAAATGAAATTATAGTCGATTCTTGTTATAATATAGGAAAGAATTAGATGGGTTTTTATGTTAAGGTCTAATAACTAGTAACGCTTTGTTGCTTATGCCGAGGCATAATGGATTTTCTTTCAACAATGTTTACGTAGCGAAAGTGAAACGACAGCTACAAGTGTGTTCGTAACGAAAGTGAAACGTCAGTTACAAATATTTTTTGTATTGATATAAGACAGTGGCAAACAGGCGCATAAATGCGTTTTTCTTAGAGAGGTGGATTACATGACACAACCAATTCTGAACGATGAACAAAAGCTGTGGAACCGCTGGATAAATGAACGTGATCCAGATGCAGGTGATTTGCTTATAAAAAAATATATTTCGCTAGTATCTTATCATGTACAACGCATTGGAGCGGGCTTACCAAAGAGTGTATCGCGAGACGATTTAATGAGCTTAGGTATGGTAGGTCTGTTTGATGCGTTGAATAAATTTGATATTAATAGAGACTTGAAATTTGATACATATGCTTCTTTTAGAGTAAGAGGTGCCATTATTGATGGTTTACGTAAAGAAGATTGGTTGCCACGGTCAGCACGTGAAAAGGCGAAAAAGTTAGATGTACAGATTGAGCAGTTAGAACAAAAATATATGCGTCATGTAACACCTGAGGAACTTGCGGAACATATGGCTTTACCAGTTGAGGAAGTTTACCAAACTGTACAGGAGCATTTCTTTTCAAATGTTCTTTCCATTAATGAGCAACAAGATCAAGAGGAGACTGATGGAAAGTCATTTGTTATCCGTGATGATACGACGAAGACACCTGAGCAAGCTGTCGTTAAATCAGAACTGCTTGGGGATTTAGCGAAAAATATCCAAAAGCTCAATGATAAGGAGCAGCTAGTGCTTAGTTTGTTTTATACGGAGGAATTAACACTAACAGAAATTGGGGAAATGCTTGAATTATCTACATCACGCATTTCACAAATCCACTCTAAGGCGCTATTAAAGCTACGGAAATTATTAACAAATGAAATGATTAATGCATAACAATCCTTATATACATATCGTTGAAGGAGGGGTCTTATGAGTTTAAAAGGTGTCGAACTACAAATAGCTATTCCTAAAACATTTGAAGCAGGAAAAATGGCTGATCAGGCACAACAACAAACTTTGGCTCAGCAAGCACATGCAAATGAAGCGTTAAAAAAAGAAGTAGAACGCAAGCAAAAAGTTGTGAATACTTCAGAGGGTATGGATGGGATTAGTGAAGAGGAAGAAGCAGGTGGCGAGTATATAAAAGGTACTCAAAAAAAGAAAAATAAAGATAACGAGAAGCGAGAAAAGCAAGCGCAGCATCCGTTTAAAGGAAATTTCGTGGATTTTAGTGGATAGGAGTTTACTATGACAATCATACTAATTGCGGTTCTATTTATTTTACAGCTACTTTCATTTTATTTCCTTATCATACTAAATACGAAGCTAGCAAAATTTAAGGATTTAGAAAAAAAACAGGAGCGCTTAATGCGTGAAATGGATGACACCATCAGTGTCTATTTAGCTGAGATGAAAGATGAAAATGATCGCCTCATTCAAGAGCTGCAAAGAGTTTCAAAGTCTGAAACTCAAAGGTATGCTGTGAAACAGGAAGAACAGATTGTGAGACAAGAGGAGAAGGAACAACCACCTTCTCTGACAAAGGAAGAAAGCGCAGTAGACGGTTCTATTAGTCTAGAACAGGAACCGCGCATTTATGTGCCCAAAAATATCGTAGCCAATGCTTATTCACGCCAGCAGCAAACTGGAGCTAAAGCTGAAGCTAAGGTGGTACATTCGGCCCAACAACCAAGTGATGCAATCGATAAGGAAGAAGCTAAGCCATTAACATTGGAACAACAAGCTATTAAATTAGCGAAACAAGGTAAAACATCAGAAGAAATTGCAAAACAGCTTCAAAAAGGAAAAACAGAAATCGAGCTTTTATTGAAATTTCATAACTAAAACAGTTGCGAATAGGGTAAAGCTATGATATAGTTGCAAATGGTGTTATTAATACACACGCATTTTGATGTAGTAAGTGGTGCTCTATTGCTTAGGGTAGCTTGTTGCAAGTGATAAATGCGGAGGATAAAAACCAAACATACTAGGAGGAAATACACATGTCAGTAATTTCTATGAAACAATTACTTGAAGCTGGTGTACATTTCGGTCACCAAACTCGTCGTTGGAACCCAAAAATGAAGAAATATATCTTCGTTGAGCGTAACGGGATCTACATCATCGACTTACAAAAAACTGTTAAAAAATTAGAGGAAGCTTATGACTTCATGCGTCAAGTTGGTCAAGATGGTGGTAAAGTTCTTTTCGTTGGTACGAAAAAACAAGCACAAGAAGCGATCAAAGATGAAGCTGAACGTTCAGGTAACTACTACATCAACCAACGTTGGTTAGGTGGTACTCTTACAAACTTCGGTACTATTCAAAAACGTGTTGCACGTATGAAAGCAATCGAAAAAATGGAAGAAGACGGAACTTTTGAAGTTCTTCCTAAAAAAGAAGTAATCCAACTTAAAAAAGAACACGAACGTCTAATCAAATTCTTAGGCGGTATCCGTGATATGCACGCTCTTCCAGACGTAATGTTCGTGGTTGACCCACGCAAAGAACGCATTGCTGTTGCAGAAGCTATTAAATTAAACATCCCTCTAGTAGGTATTGTTGATACAAACTGTGATCCAGATGAAATCGACTACGTAATCCCTGCTAATGATGATGCTATTCGCGCTGTTAAACTTTTAACTGCTAAAATGGCTGACGCTTTAATCGAGTCAAAACAAGGTGAAGAAGAAGCTCCAGCTGTAGAAGCTGCTGCTGAGTAATTCACGTTTAGAAAAAGGTGATAAGTGGCTCAGGACCCTTATCACCTTTTTTAGAACCTATCACTAAAATTTATACAACCAATTTGAGGAGGAAACACTAAATGGCAAACATTACTGCACAATTAGTAAAAGAATTACGCGAAAAAACTGGCGCTGGAATGATGGATTGTAAAAAAGCGTTAGTACAAACTGATGGCGATTTAGATGCTGCAATCGATTTCCTACGTGAAAAAGGTCTTTCTTCAGCTGCTAAAAAAGCTGACCGTATCGCTGCAGAAGGTACAACTTACATCTTAGAACAAGGTAACGAAGCAATCATCCTTGAAGTAAACGCTGAAACTGACTTCGTTTCTAAAAACGAAAAATTCCAAGTATTAGTTGCTTCTCTAGCTGAGCAATTACTTGCTGCTAAACCTGCAACAGTTGAAGCTGCATTAGAGCTTGCAAATGCTGAAGGTGTGAAAATTGCTGACCAAATTTCAACTGCAGTTGCAACAATCGGTGAAAAAATCACTCTTCGTCGTTACGAAGTGAAAACAAAAACTGATGCAGATGCATTTGGTTCTTATTTACACATGGGCGGACGTATCGGTGTGTTAGTTACTTTAGAAGGTTCTACAGATGCTGCTGCTGCAAAAGATGTTGCTATGCACATTGCAGCTATTAACCCTACTTACGTTTCTCGCGATGAAGTTTCTGCTGAAGAAGTTGAACGTGAGCGTAAAGTATTAACTGAACAAGCTCTTAACGAAGGTAAACCAGAAAACATCGTAGCAAAAATGGTTGAAGGTCGTCTTGGTAAATACTTCGAAGATGTTTGCTTACTTGATCAAACATTCGTTAAAAATTCAGATCAAAAAGTACGTGCTTTCGTTGCTTCAACTGGAGGTTCAGTAAACGGCTTCGTACGTTATGCTGTTGGTGAAGGTATCGAAAAACGTGAAGACAACTTCGCTGAAGAAGTAATGAGCCAAGTTAAAGGTAACTAATTTAGCTTGCATTTGATCCTAATCAAATAATATCTAGATTTTCTAGACAAAAAATGGGGAACACAACATAGCGTGTTCCCTATTTTTCCGAGATTAGCGAAAAAAATATAATTGGCTCGTCACCAAAAGTTGCGGATAACATTTGTTAAATCGTATGCTATGTATATAAGTTGATTGGAGTGAAGACTGGGCGACTCCTTGGGGATAAGCGATAGGGGAACGAAGGCTAAGAGCATCACGTCCTGTGATAACGCCTTCGTGACCAACAACCTGTTGCCCCAAGCGGCTCATCGGACGCCCCCAGGAAGCTCTGCGCTGCGCGAAAGCGAAGCGACAGCTACAAAGCGCCCAGTCGGAACGGGAATCAACCAACTTTATCGTGTTGAGCCACATAATTTTCTATTTTGCCTTATTCATAACTAGAAATTATTGTTATTTATACTATAATGGAAAAGGGAATAGAGATGTTTTAAATAAAGTCTGACGGAGGTTTACAATGAGTGTGCCACAATATAAACGAGTAGTTATTAAATTAAGTGGTGAAGCGTTAGCTGGAGAAGCGGGCTTCGGTTTATCACCAAAAATAATCAAGGCTGTTGCAGAAGAAGTAAAAGAAGTAGTAGATCTTGATGTAGAAGTTGCTGTTGTTGTAGGTGGCGGTAACATATGGCGTGGAAAAATCGGTAGCGAAATGGGAATGGATCGTGCAGCAGCCGACTATATGGGTATGTTAGCAACGGTTATGAACTCTTTAGCGTTACAAGATGCACTGGAGAAATTAGGAATTGAAACGCGTGTACAATCTTCAATTGTAATGACACAAGTAGCAGAGCCATATATTCGCCGTAAAGCAGTTCGTCATCTAGAGAAAAAACGTGTAGTAATTTTTGCAGCAGGTACAGGTAACCCATTCTTCTCTACGGATACTACAGCTGCATTACGAGCTGCTGAAATCGACGCAGATGCGATTTTAATGGCGAAAAATAATGTAGATGGTGTTTATTCCGCAGATCCGAAAGTAGATCCAACTGCCGTTAAATATGATACACTCACATACTTAGACGTTATTCAACAGGGCTTACAAGTAATGGATTCAACAGCTTCTACTCTATGTATGGATAACGATATTCCGTTAATTGTCTTCTCAATTACGGAACCAGGTAATATTAAACGTGCCGTACAAGGCGAGAAAATTGGAACAGTTGTTAGGAGGAACGCATAATGGCTAAACAAGTATTAGAACAAGCTAAAGAAAAAATGAACAAAACAATTGCCGCTTTTTCACGTGAACTAGCTTCAATCCGAGCAGGTCGTGCAAATGCTTCTCTATTAGATCGCATTACGGTTGATTATTATGGTGCACCAACACCGATTAATCAGCTTGGAGGTGTTTCGGTACCAGAAGCGCGCTTATTAGTTATTACACCTTACGATAAAACAATCTTAGGTGAAATCGAAAAAGCAATCATGAAATCGGATATTGGTATTACACCAACTAATGATGGATCTGTTATTCGTTTAATGATCCCGGCTTTAACAGAAGAGCGTCGTAAAGATCTTGTGAAGCAAGTGAAAAAAGAAGCAGAGGATGCAAAAATCGCTGTACGTAATGTTCGTCGCGATGCTAATGATGATCTGAAAAAACTTGAAAAAGCTGGCGAAATCACAGAAGATGGTCTACGTGGATATGGTGAAGATATTCAAAAATTAACGGATGAATTTATTGTTAAAGTAGATCAAGTAACGAAAGAGAAAGAAAAAGAAATTTTAGAAGTGTAAGCATAATTTGCTTTGCATATCTATGATGGAACTTTTTGATGAGATGAAGGCGTCCTATATATATAAAGGACGTCTTTTCTCTTTACTTTTAAATGATTATGTAAAAGGTTTAGTAAAGTCTTATACATTAAACATTAATTGCTTTAGGGAATACCTTTCAACTATTTTTTCTTTCTTTTAAGATTAAGAAGAACTGTTTTTTACGTGAAGAGAAAAACATTATTGAGGAATGAACGAGATAAGGGAAATACCTCTTAATAATCATACTTGAGTGGGCGTGAAAAAAGTTTTCTAGCCTTTCTTTATAAAAGAATTATCAACCAAAAGTTGGGGATGACATTTTCTTAAAACGTATGTCATGAGGATAAGTTGATTGGAGTGGAGACTGGGCGACTCCTTGGGGATTAGCGGTAGAGGAACGAAGGCTAAAAGCATCACGTCCTGTGATAACGCCTTCGTGACCAACATCGTGCTGCTGCCGCTACGTTGCACTCACGCTTTCGCGCAAAAGACATCTGTTGGCCCGAGACCCTGGAGCGAGCAACGCGAGTGAAGTGGCTCGTCGGACGCCCCCAGGAAGCTCTGCTCTGCGCGAAAGCGAAGCGTCAGCGGCAAAGCGCCCAGTCGGAACGGAAATCAACCCCACGTTATGGTGATCCTAAAATGTGTGTAGTTCTAAAATAAGATAGTTCATACATAGTCAATTTAGAGGGGAAAAAAAGACAAAAAGCGCTTTTGTTTGTTATGATAGGTTAGTATACGTCCGATTAGTTGTAGTGGGGGAGTTAGCATGTTTAAAAAGCTATTAGGTAAACAAATAAATATGGATTCACAATCATTGGAGGAACGTGTTGCCCTTGCTAAAAACGAGCCGATTCCTGCCCATGTAGCGATTATTATGGACGGAAATGGACGTTGGGCGAAGAAACGTGCCATGCCACGTGTTGCTGGGCACCACGAGGGTATGAAGACAGTCCGAAAGGTAACTAGATTTGCATCCGATTTAGGTATTAAAGTTTTAACGGTATATGCGTTTTCTACAGAAAATTGGAAGCGACCAAAACCTGAGGTCGATTTTCTAATGCGTTTACCTGTAGAATTTTTAGGTTCCTTTTTACCTGAAATGATGGAACGTAATGTACGTGTTGAAATGATAGGGGATCCATCTTTATTACCTGCACATACGCAAAAAGCGTTGTATGAGGCGATGGAGGAAACGAAACATAATACAGGATTAATATTAAATTTTGCCCTGAATTATGGAAGTCGTTCCGAAATGGTTAGCGCCATGAGAACAATGCTTCAAAAGGTGCAGGATGGTCAATTAACGATGCAAGAAATAACAGAAGAATGTTTGACATCTCATTTAATGACAGCTCATCTGCCAGAGCCAGATTTATTAATTCGAACAAGCGGTGAAGTACGCTTAAGCAACTTTATGTTATGGCAGCTCGCCTATACAGAATTTTGGTTTACAAATACATTGTGGCCAGATTTTAGCGAGGAAAACTTACTGGAAGCGGTGGAAAACTACCAGAAACGTAATCGCCGTTACGGTGGGTTGAAGGGAGAAGGAACAACTTGAAACAACGAATTATCACAGCAATAATTGCAGCAGCGCTATTTATTCCATTTGTTATTTATGGAAAAGTGCCATTTACAATTCTTGTGCTTGCAATGGCTGTTGTCGGCTTTTATGAAATACTAAAAATGAAAGGTATTTCACTTTTTTCAGTGCCTGGTTTTTTAGGGCTACTCACATTAATACTACTTGTTATACCAAAGGACTGGTCAAGTAAAGTAGTAGAAGCAATTGGCTATTCCTCTGATTTAATGGTTGTGTATGGTCTAATGATGCTATTGCTCATTTACGTAGTCCTTGTGAAAAATAAAATTACATTCGATGAAGTTGCATTTATTTTATTAGGTGCGTTTTATGTCGGATTAGGTTTCCATTTCTTAATTGAAACACGAAACTATGGTCTAGAGTTTGTCGTATATTGTTTACTAGTAGTTTGGACAACTGACTCAGGTGCATATTTTGTTGGAAGAAAATTAGGTAAAAATAAGCTTTGGCCTGAAATTTCACCGAAGAAAACTGTGGAAGGTTTTGTAGGTGGCATTGTCATAGCTGTAATCTTTGCTATCGCGATGCAAGCAATTTATCCATTTGCAAAAGGTTATGTCTCACTTATTTTCATCACAATCATTGCGTCAATTATTGGGCAAATGGGCGATTTAGTGGAATCTGCTATAAAGCGACATTTTGATGTAAAGGATTCAGGAAATATTTTACCTGGGCATGGCGGTATTTTAGACCGCTTTGATAGTCTGCTATTCGTCGTGCCTTTACTACATTTTTTACAACTTTTTTGGTAACTAAAAACAATAGGTGCTCATCGGACGCCTTAAAAAAGCGCCCAGTCGGAACCGATATCAACTCTACGATTTGATGATGAGCCATAATAATAGCATTTTCCTCTAGACAGAGTGGTAATAATCGTGCTATATCATTTGCTGAGATAGAAAAAGGGGACAATTTGTCGTGAAAAAAATTAGTTTACTTGGTGCAACTGGTTCAATCGGTTGGCAAACCTATGATATTTTAAAAGAACAACGCGATGCCTTTCATTTAGTAGCGTTTTCTTCAGGAAAAAATATCGAAAAAACGCGTGAAATGATTGAAACTTTAAAGCCAGAGCTTGTATCTGTTCAATTAGAAGAAGATGCAGTTATGCTCGCTAAAGAATATCCACAAGTACAGTTTACGTTTGGTGCAAAAGGGCTTGTAGAGGTTGCTACACATCCTGATTCAACGGTGCTTGTAAACGCGGTTCTTGGAAGCGTTGGACTAGAATCGACATTAGCTGCAATTCGCAGGGGCAAAAAAATTGCCATCGCCAATAAAGAAACGCTTGTAACCGCTGGACATTTAGTAATGGCAGAGGCCAAGAAATATAATGCAACAATTTTACCAGTAGATAGTGAGCATTCTGCGATTTTCCAATCGATGAATGGTGAGAATCCGAAAAATATTGAACGATTAATTATTACAGCTTCTGGTGGTAGCTTCCGTGACAAAACACGCGAGGAATTGAAGCATGTTACGGTTGCAGATGCATTAAACCACCCGAATTGGTCAATGGGTGCAAAAATTACGATCGATTCAGCTACAATGATGAATAAAGGACTAGAAGTTATTGAAGCACATGTCTTATTTGATATGCCCTATGATAAAATAGATGTACTTTTGCATAAAGAAAGTATTATTCACTCCCTAGTTGAGTATCATGATACTAGTGTCATTGCACAGCTAGGTACGCCGGACATGCGTGTACCTATCCAATATGCATTAAGCTATCCAGATCGTATGCCACTGCATAACGGACAACGACTTAATTTAGCACAAATTGGTCAACTTCATTTTAAAGAAATGGATTTAGAACGTTATCCAGCATTACGTCTAGCATATGAGGCAGGGCGCACAGGCGGTACAATTTTAACAGCGATGAACGCAGCGAATGAAGCGGCAGTTTCGGCATTTTTACAAGGGAAAATAACATTCCTTGAAATTGATGAAACGATTGAGCGTGTCATGCAAGCACATAACAATATAGCAGTACCAGATTTGCAAACGATTTTGCATGTAGACAGTGAAACAAGAAAAACAGTGTTAAACATGGTAAAATAAAGAGAGAAGATATCGTTAACTATTCGCTTTTAAAGGTGGGGTATTATGCAAACAGCTATTGCATTTATTTTAATATTTGGCCTACTTGTATTCTTTCATGAATTTGGTCACTTCTTGTTTGCGAAACGAGCAGGCATTATGGTTCGAGAATTTGCAATCGGTATGGGACCAAAAATTTATGGGAAAACACACGGTGAAACAATCTATACAATACGTTTACTGCCAATTGGTGGTTACGTTCGTATGGCTGGTGAGGACATGGATGGTACCGAACTACAGCCGGGTTACCGAGTAGGGCTTATTGTAGATGAAGATAATGTTGTAAAGAAAATAATCTTTAATCAAAATAATAAGCAACTACCAGATTTATTATTTTTAGAAGTTGAGCGTGCCGATTTAGAAAAGGCATTGTTTGTAGAAGGCTATGATGAAGAAGAAAAATTAGTTCGTTATAATGTCGCAAGAGATTGTATGCTCGTAGAAAACGGTAAAGAAACGTTAATCGCCCCATATGATCGTCAATTTAACGCTAAAACAGTTGGTCAACGTGCTATGGCAATCTTTGCTGGTCCGTTATTTAACTTTATATTAGCTTTTGTTATTTATTTGCTAATTGGATTAATTAATGGTGTACCTACGTATGAGCCAATCATAACAGAAGTTGTGGAAAATGATCCAGCTGCACAGGCTGGCATGCTTGCAGGTGATAAAGTAGTTGACATTGGCGGACAAGCGGTTGAAAAATGGCAAGATTTAGCCGCCATTGTACAAGATCATCCAGGCAAAAATATTAATGTTACGGTTGAACGAGATGGTCAGCGAGTTAACCTAAATATGACGGTTAAAGAAGTAGAACAAAATGGCGAAAAATACGGTCAAATAGGGGTTAAGTATGAGAGCCCGCGTGAATTTAATCCGTTAAAGGCTGTTGTTTATGGCGCTCAAGAAACGTATACTATGACTGCTCGAATATTTGAATTGCTTGGTATGTTAATCACCGGTAAATTCACGATTGATGCGTTATCAGGTCCAGTAGGCATTTATAAAGCGACTGAGCAGGTAGCTCAATATGGATTCATGAATTTAATGAATTGGGCTGCGATGTTAAGTATTAACCTTGGAATTATGAATTTATTACCGCTTCCAGCACTTGACGGTGGCCGTCTATTGTTCTTCGGCTTCGAAGCAGTAAGAGGTAAACCAATCGATCGTCAAAAAGAGGGTCTTGTGCATTTTGTAGGTATCGTACTATTGATGATCTTAATGGTTGTTGTTACATGGAACGATATACAAAGATTTTTCTTTTAACATATTTCAGCAGATGCCAAACATCCGCTGAAATATGTTAAAGCCTCCGGCGGATGTCACGAAATCGGAAGGGAGTTCTTTGTGCAAGCACAAAGCCGATTTCGGACGCAATTATGCCTAGGCATAATTGATCTAATAAATGAAGTTAAGTTTTTCAAGTGAAACATTATTTAGAGGAAGCCCTGGCAATTTCGCCAAGGTGAAAATTGATTGGAAAAACATAGCTTTGAGCGCAATTTTTTTGAAACATTGCGTTCAAAGCTAAATTTGTTTATGCTAATTAGAGTATAAAACTTATTTATTAAAAAAGGTGGAACACTGAATGAAGCAAAGTAAAACATTTATCCCAACGCTACGTGAAGTACCTGCTGATGCAGAGGTAAAATCACATAAGCAATTACTGCGTGCAGGGTTTATTCGTCAAAATACAAGTGGGGTATACTCGTATTTACCGCTTGCAAAACGTGTGTTAACAAAAATAGAAAATATTGTTCGTGAAGAGATGGAAGCAATCAATTCAATTGAACTTTTAATGCCTTCATTACAATCTGCGGAACTATGGCAGGAGTCAGGCCGCTGGGAAAAATATGGTCCAGAATTAATGCGTTTAAAGGATCGTCATAATCGTGATTTCGCATTAGGGCCAACACATGAAGAAGTGATTACAACATTAGTACGTGATGAAATTAAATCATATAAAAAATTACCGTTAACACTTTATCAAATTCAAACTAAATTCCGTGATGAAAAACGTCCTCGCTTTGGTTTACTACGAGGCAGAGAGTTTATTATGAAAGATGCGTATTCTTTCCATGCATCGCGTGAAAGTTTAGATGAAACATATGATGATATGTATCGTGCCTATTCAAATATTTTCTCTCGTCTTGGTTTAAACTATCGTGCAGTTATTGCAGATGCAGGCTCAATTGGTGGGAAAGGTACACATGAATTTATGGTGCTTTCTGAAATTGGGGAAGATACAATTGCATACTCTGATACATCTGACTATGCTGCGAACATTGAAATGGCAGAAGTTCTTGTAGACTATCAACCATCAGATGCAACATTAAAAGACCTTGAAAAAGTGGCAACACCAAATCAAAAAACGATCGAAGAAGTAACAGCTTTCTTAAATGTTGACTCTTCAAATGTCATCAAGTCATTAGTATTTGACGTAGATGGTGAATTAGTAGTTGTTCTTGCTCGTGGAGATCACGAAATTAATGATATTAAACTGAAAAATGCACTGGATGCTGGTTCTGTTGAACTTGCTAGTGAAGAGGCAATCCGCGAATTATTAGGCTGTGGAGTTGGTTCAATCGGTCCTGTTAAATTACCAGTAGACGTAAAAGTAGTAGCTGACAATGCTATTAAATCGATTCGTAACGGTGTAGCCGGTGCAAATGAGGATGGGTTCCATTTAGTAAATGTAAATCCAGAGCGAGATTTTGCAGTGAATGAATACTTGGATATTCGATTTATTCAAGAGGGTGATCCATCTCCAGATGGACAAGGTATTATCAAATTTGCAGAAGGTATTGAAGTTGGTCATATTTTCAAATTAGGAACAACTTACTCTGAAAAAATGAATGGTACATTCTTAGACGAGCAAGGTAAGGCACAGCCATTTATTATGGGATGCTATGGTATTGGAGTATCACGTATTTTAGCTGCTGTTGCAGAGCATTTCCAAGATGAAAATGGTTTTGTTTGGCCAACACAATTAGCTCCTTATGATATTCATGTTGTACCTGTTAATACGAAAGATGAATCACAAGTTGCCTTAGCTGATGAGCTATACGGTTTATTAAAATCATACCGTTATGATGTGCTATTAGATGATCGTGCAGAGCGTGCAGGGGTTAAATTCGCAGATGCTGACTTAATTGGCTTACCTGTCCGTGTTACAGTAGGTAAAAAAGCAACTGAAGGTATTGTTGAGGTTAAATTCCGTCAAACAGGTGAAACGTTCGAATGGAAAAAAGAAGAGGTCATTGATCGCTTAAATGAATTTTTCCGCAAACATTAAATTCCTTTAGAAGAACCGCTGTCCTAAATGGTATTAAATAGATAAAAAATTCGCGCCACTTCTCGGGGACAGCGAGCCAAGCATGAATTCATAGATGTTTAGGATTTGTGAAGCTTGACGGTCGCCCGTGGAAAGGGTGCGAATTTTTTTCTTCAAATTGTAAATGTTGGTGAGGAAATAAAAATGGGGCATGTAAGACTGTCTCTTTCTGAAAGTAGGTGTCAATAGATTGGAACAGCAACAAGAAGCAAGAGTAAGGTTTCAAACGCTCTTGCAACAACTAGAATTAACAGAAGATGTGTATATGTCCTTTTTTGAGGAAGGTGAATTATCACGACTAACTGTACACAAAAAGAACAGGCTATGGAATTTCGCCATTAAATTACGAGATATACTTCCTTTTTCGCTATACCAACTTTTTCGTACTCGTTTAGCTGAGAAATTTTCAGCTATCGCTGAAATCCACACAACTTTTGATACGGTAGAGAAAAATGTGACGGAGGAGCTTGTCCAACAATATTGGTTAACAGTAGTAGAGCAAATCGATGATATGGCGCCACCTTTAAAAAATTGCCTAGTATCGCAAGTCCCTATGTGGAATGGGCAAAAAATTACGTTATCCTGCATGCAGGAAATGGAATTTATGATGCTGAAAACAAAGTATGCAGAAAAGCTTTCTGCAAGCTATAGTCAGTTCGGCTTTCCGCATATTGTGCTAGATTTCGTACTTCAAGATCAAACAGAAGAAATGATTGCGGCACAGGAAGCTTTCATGGAACAGAGGCGTTTGGAAGAAGCCGCTTTAGCTCAGCAAGCGATAGAAGACTACCAAAAACGTGAGAAGGAGAAGAAAGAAAATCCTGCTCTTGCGAATCTTGGTGATCGACCATTCCAACTTGGTATGTTAATTAAAGATGATGAAACAATGGAAATTAAACGCATTGTTGAGGAAGAACGTCGTGTAATCATTGAAGGCTTTGTATTTGATGCAGAAGTTAAAGAGCTGAAAAGCGGTCGTTCTTTATTGCAAATTAAAATTACCGACTATACGGATTCCATCGTTGTAAAAATGTTCTCACGTGATAATGATGATGCGGAACTTATGCAACATTTGAAAAAGGGTATGTGGGTAAAAGTCCGAGGCTCCGTACAAACTGACACATTCATTCGTGATTTAATCGTTATGGCAAACGATATTAATGAAATCAAAAAAGAAACACGACAGGATAAGGCACCAGAGGGAGAAAAACGGGTTGAATTGCATTTGCATACACCAATGAGCACAATGGACGCTGTGACACCAGTTGATAGACTTGTTTCTCAGGCTGCGAAGTGGGGTCATCCAGCCGTGGCTATTACCGACCATGCTGTTGTACAATCCTTCCCAGAGGCTTATGCAGCAGGGAAGAAACATGGTATAAAAGTTATTTATGGATTGGAAGCGAACTTAGTAGATGATGGTGTACCGATTGCTTATGCAGCTGAGCACCGATTATTAGATGATGATACTTATGTCGTGTTTGACGTAGAGACGACAGGTCTATCTACTGCTTACGATACAATCATTGAGCTTGCCGCGGTGAAAATTAAAGATGGGCAGGTAATCGACAAATACGAAAGCTTTGCTAATCCCCATCACCCACTTTCAGCCACTACCATTGAACTGACAGGCATTACAGATGATATGGTACGTAACGCGCCAGAAGTGGAACAAGTCATTAAGGAGTTCCATGCATTTATCGGAGATGGTATAGTAGTAGCCCATAATGCATCATTTGATATTGGCTTCTTATACACAGGCTATAAAAAATATGGATTAGAGGGAACAATTCATCCAGTTATTGATACATTGGAGCTAGCTCGATTACTTTATCCAACGATGAAAAACCATCGACTAAATACACTTTGTAAAAAATTCAATATCGATTTAACTCAGCATCACCGAGCTATTTATGATACCGAAGCAACCGGCTTCTTACTTTTACAGCTGTTAAAAGATGCAGATGAATTAGGTATTAAATATCACGACGACTTTAATAAGCATGTTGGTGGCGGGGACGCCTATAAAAAGGGAAGACCAATGCATTGTACGATATTAGCTGTAGATAATGCTGGACTAAAAAATTTATTTAAATTAGTCACCCACTCCCATACAAAAACGTTCTATCGTGTTCCTCGTGTCACACGAGCGGTCTTAGAGCAATATAGAGAAGGATTATTAATCGGATCAGGTTGTAATAATGGTGAGCTATTTGAGACGATGATGAATAAATCCCCAGAGGAAGCAGAGCAAGTTGCGAGATTCTATGATTATATTGAAGTTCAACCAAAGGCCGTGTATGCACCGTTAATTGAGCGCAATGTCGTACGTGATGAATGGACACTTGAAGATATTATTCGCAAGCTCGTAAAGCTAGGGAAGAAAATCGATAAACCCGTTGTAGCAACCGGTAATGTTCATTACTTAGATCCGACAGATGGGATGTTTAGACAAATACTAATTGGCTCTCAAGGTGGTGCCAACATATTAAATAGATCGAAGCTGCCTGAGGTTCATTTCAGAACGACGGATGAAATGCTTAAAGAATTTGATTTTTTAGGGCCGGATCTTGCGAAAGAAGTAGTTGTTACCAACTCTCAAAAAGTCGCAAATATGATTGGTGATGTTAAGCCCATTAAAGATGATCTATACACACCAAAAATTGAAGGCTCAGATGATGAGGTCACAAATTTAACTTATGAAATGGCTCATAGTATATATGGAGAAGAGCTACCAGAAATCGTGAAGGCCCGAATTGAAAAGGAATTAAAGTCGATTTTAGGTCATGGTTTCGGAGTAATTTACTTAATTTCTGCGAAGCTTGTGAAAAAATCATTAGCTGATGGCTATTTAGTAGGTTCCCGTGGTTCAGTTGGATCTTCATTAGTGGCGACCTTTATGGAGATTACTGAGGTAAATCCACTTCCTCCTCATTATGTTTGTCCAGATTGTAAGCATTCAGAGTTTTTTAATGATGGTTCAGTAAGCTCAGGCTATGACTTACCAAATAAAGATTGTCCGGAATGTGGATCACCTTATAAAAAGGATGGGCAAGATATCCCATTCGAAACGTTCCTTGGCTTTAAAGGAGATAAGGTACCTGATATTGATTTGAATTTCTCCGGGGAATATCAACCACAAGCCCATAATTATACGAAGGTATTATTCGGTGAAGATTATGTATTTCGTGCAGGAACAATCGGTACAGTTGCAGAGAAAACAGCGTATGGCTACGTAAAGGGCTATGCCAATGATAATAATCTACATTTCCGCGGTGCCGAGGTAGATCGTTTAGTACAAGGCTGTACAGGCGTAAAACGTACAACAGGACAGCACCCTGGAGGAATTATCGTAGTACCAGATTATATGGATATTTTTGATTTCTCACCAGTACAATTCCCTGCGGATGCACAGGATGCAGAATGGCGTACAACGCACTTTGATTTCCACTCCATTCACGATAATATTTTAAAACTTGATATACTGGGGCACGATGATCCGACTGTGATTCGGATGTTGCAGGATTTATCAGGGATAGATCCAAAAACCATTCCAACAGATGATCCAGTCGTTATGAAAATCTTTAGTTCGCCAGAAACTTTAGGCGTAACAGAAAAACAAATTGGCTGTAAGACAGGAACACTCGGCATTCCAGAGTTCGGTACCCGTTTTGTACGCCAAATGCTTGAAGATACAAAGCCATCAACATTCTCGGAGCTCGTGCAAATTTCAGGACTATCACATGGAACAGACGTATGGCTTGGTAACGCGCAAGAGTTAATTCAAAATGGTACATGTGTGCTGAAAGAAGTAATTGGCTGTCGTGACGATATTATGGTGTATTTAATTTATCAAGATTTAGAACCGTCACTGGCGTTTAAAATTATGGAATCCGTGCGTAAAGGGAAAGGATTATCTGACGAATTTGAAGCGGAAATGCTAGCGAATAAAGTACCAGGCTGGTATATCGAATCATGTAAAAAGATAAAATACATGTTCCCAAAAGCCCATGCTGCCGCCTACGTGTTAATGGCAGTGCGTATTGCATGGTTTAAGGTACATTTCCCAATCCTTTATTACGCAGCGTATTTCACAGTTCGTGCAGATGATTTTGATTTAATTGCCATGGTACAAGGTCCGCAAATGATTCGTACTAAAATTGATGAAATCAATCTGAAGGGCTTAGAGGCTTCAACAAAAGAGAAAAACCTATTAACTGTAATGGAATTAGCACTTGAAATGTGTGAGCGTGGTTTCAACTTCCAGAAAGTGGACTTATATCGTTCGCAAGCTAGTGAATTTATCATTGATGGGAACTCTTTAATTCCACCATTCGATGCGATACCTGGACTTGGTACAAACGTTGCTAAACAAATTGTGGCAGCACGTGAGGACGGAGAATTTTTATCGAAGGAAGATTTACAGCAACGAGGTCGTGTATCCAAAACGTTAATAGAATACATGGATCAATTGGGTTGTTTAGAAGGAATGCCTGATGCCAATCAGTTATCACTTTTCTAATCTTCAATATGATAGTGTTGTATCAAGCGATGTCTAATTGTATCACTATCAATTATGAATAACTTATCCGATTTTTGATCAAATTAAGTTCGTCATCAAAGTAGAGATGACTTTTGTTAAGACATAGGTCATTCATATAAGCTGATTGGAGTGGAGACTGGGCGACTCCTCGGGGACCAGCGATATTGAGGAACGAAGGCTAAAAGCATCACGTCCTGTGATAACGCCTTCGTGACCAACATCCTGCTGTTGCCGCTGCCGCTTCGCTTTCGCGCAGACCATTTTGCTGTCGCTGCGCTTTGGCACAAACAAAACCAAAACCCTATGCTGCCGCTACGTTGCACTCACGCTTTCGCGCAAAAGGCATCTGTTGGCCCGAGACCCTGGAGCGAGCATCGCGAGTGAAGCGGCTCATCGGACGCCCCTAGGAAAGCGCCCAGTCGGAACGGAAATCACCTCCACGATATGGTGATGAGCTTAAATTAAGTATAAAATTCAATTTCCAGACACAAATTATGGCTATACCTAATAGATGTCTAGAAAAAGGAAATTTGCATTGTGCTGTAAACTATGCTATCCTTATGGTAATAATTTGTTGATATTTTTCCAGCAAAAGAGTGGGACCTTCCCGCTCTTTTCTGTTGTTATACCGTAGCAAAACAAATTTTTGACTAACAGCAGGTAAGACCGTTAAATTTCACCAAAGCTACTGGTGGAATTTCTGTTTTATTACGCCAGAATTTGATAGATACAGGAGGAAACAATGAGCAAAGTACCATCTTTAATTGAAGAGCTCGCTAAACCGATTGTTGAAGAGTTGAATCTTGAGCTTGTAGATGTCGAGTTCGTAAAAGAAGGACGTAACTGGTTTTTACGTGTTTATGTGGATACACCTGAAGGTGGAATTGACATTGAACAATGCGCTCAAGTTAGTGAACGACTAAGTTTGCTATTGGATGAAAATGATCCAATTACACAAAACTATTATTTAGAAGTTTCTTCACCTGGAGCAGAACGTCCATTGAAAAAAGACACTGATTTTGAAAAAGCGATTGGCAAATTTATTTATGTTAAAACCTATGAGCCCATTAAGGACATGAAGGAATTCCAAGGCTACTTAACGTCATACGATGAACATACATTAGTGATGGAAGTACGCATTAAAACGCGTAAAATTACAGTAACAATTGAACAAGAAAAAATCGCATTGGCACGACTTGCCATCGATTTTTAAGCATATTGCATATTTAGGAGTGAAAATAAAATGAGTAGTGATTTGTTAGATGCGCTAAATGCGCTAGAAGAACAAAAAGGAATTTCAAGAGATGTGTTAATTGAAGCAATAGAAGCGGCATTAGTTACAGCTTACAAACGCAACTTCAATCAAGCACAAAATGTTCGTGTGGACTTAAATTTAGATAAGGGCTCTATTCGTGTCTTTTCACGTAAAGATGTTGTTGAAGAAGTAGAAGATGATCGTTTACAAATCTCTGAAGAAGATGCTAAGGCAATCAACCCTGCATATCAATTAGAAGATATCGTGGAGCAAGAAGTGACACCTCGAAACTTTGGTCGAATTGCTGCACAGACAGCGAAACAAGTTGTTACACAACGAGTGCGCGAAGCAGAACGTGGCTTAATTTACGAACAATATGTGGACCGTGAAGATGATATCGTAACGGGTGTAGTTGAACGTCTAGATGCTCGTAATATTTACGTAGGTCTAGGAAAAGTAGAGGCTGCATTACCACAAAATGAACAAATTCAAGGTGAAACATATCATCCACACGACCGTATCAAGGTCTATATTACAAAGGTTGAACGTACAACACGCGGACCACAAGTAATTGTTTCACGTACACATCCTGGTTTATTACGCCGCTTATTTGAAATGGAAGTACCTGAAATTTACGAAGGTATCGTAGAAATTAAATCAATTGCTCGTGAAGCAGGTGACCGTTCTAAGATCTCTGTTTATGCACATAACGAAGAAGTAGATCCAGTAGGTTCATGTGTAGGGGCAAAAGGCGCTCGTGTGCAAACAATTGTAAATGAATTGAACGGCGAAAAAATCGATATCGTTGAATGGTCAGAAGATCCAGTTGTATTTGTAGCAAATGCTCTTAGCCCATCAAAGGTTTTAGATGTTCAAGTTGATGAAGAAGAAAAATCTACTACAGTTGTTGTTCCAGACTATCAATTATCATTAGCAATTGGTAAACGTGGTCAAAATGCTCGTTTAGCTGCGAAGTTAACTGGCTGGAAAATTGATATTAAGAGTGAAACAGATGCTCGTGAGTTAGGTATTTATCCATCTGCTACAAGCACTTTCATACCTGCTGAGGATGAAGAAAGTGATTTTGATGATGTGACAGTTGACTTATATCAAGACGACGAAGAATAAGTAAGAAAGCCCGTGTGACTAGTTAACTACCATTATTCAGTAGGCGTTGGGCTGCGCCGACTGAATAATGGCAGAGCCTACAATTGAAAATAGTACGGTATTTAATTAAAATGCAAGTATATAACCAATGTAGTGCACGGCTAGTCCACCTCTTACGACAAGCTTCAGAGAGGAAAGGTGATTCTTATGGTTATTAATAAAAAAGTACCTCTTCGAAAATGTGTAGCTACTGGAGAAATGCTACCGAAGAAAGAAATGATTCGTGTCGTTCGTTCGAAAGAGGGCGAGGTAAGTGTAGATGTTTCCGGGAAAAAACCTGGACGTGGTGCCTATGTCTCTAAATCAGAGAAAGCGATTGAAATCGCCCGTAAGAAAAATGTTTTAGGGCATCAACTTGATGTGAAAATCCCTGAAGAAATCTACGAAGAACTTATTTTGTTGATTCGTAGGGAGTCTATATTATGATCAATCAAGCAGTGCATAATTTGCTTGGAATAGCGGCAAGAGCCCGTAAAGTGATTTCAGGAGAAGAGTTAGTAGTAAAGGAAGTCCGCAATGGTAATGCTAAGCTAGTACTGCTTGCAAACGATGCTTCTAAAAACTCTAGCAAAAAAATTCAAGATAAATGCACGTACTACAACGTTGAGTATCATGTAATTGGTGATCGTTATGATCTAGGACATGCTACAGGTAAGGAGGCCCGAGTGGCTTTAGCTATTACCGATAAAGGTTTTGCAAGTAAATTGTCTAGTCTACTCAACGAAAAATAATCGGGGGTGAGCAGATGACCAAAATCAGAGTTCATGAATATGCGAAACAAGTGAATAAAACGAGTAAAGAGGTTATTGAAGCACTAAATAAATTAAATGTGAGCGTAACAAATCATATGTCAATGTTAGAAAACGACATAGTGACAAAGTTAAACCAATCATTTAAAAATAATAAAGATGTGAAGCAACCTACTCAAAATGTTTCGCAAAAACAGCAGCAACCGGTAAAAAAGCAAGAAGGGCAAAAGCAACAATCTGCTACTTCTAAGCCTAAAGCAAATAATCAGCAACAAACGCGTCAAAACTCAAATTCGTCTAACGAAAAATCTAAGAATATAAAAGGTAATCAAAATAGAAATATGACACAAAATAATAATAATAACAATAATAATAATAATCGCAGAGGTGGCGGTGGTTACAACCAACGTCCAAAACCAGGAATCCATGGCGGAAAACGTCGCCATCCAAAAACGCATCAACCGAGCCTGCCAGTGAAACAAAAGGAATTACCAGAAAAAATTACTTTTGTTGAATCACTTTCTGTAGCGGAATTAGCAAAAAAATTACACCGTGAACCATCAGAAATTATTAAAAAATTATTTATGCTTGGTGTGATGGCAACAATTAACCAAGAATTAGATAAGGATGCAATTGAATTAATTTGTGCAGACTATGGTGTAGAAGTTGAAGAAGAAATTCGTGTAGATATTACGGATTTAGAAACACACTTCGAACAAACAGAAGAAGTTAACGAGGCGGAGTTATCAGAACGTCCTCCTGTAGTAACAATTATGGGTCACGTTGACCATGGTAAAACTACATTGTTAGACTCTATTCGCAATACTAAAGTTACCGCTGGCGAAGCTGGAGGCATCACGCAACATATCGGTGCATATCAAGTTACTGAAGGCGACAAAAAAATTACATTCCTTGATACACCAGGACACGCTGCGTTTACAACTATGCGTGCGCGCGGTGCGAAAATAACTGACTTAACGATTTTAGTAGTAGCTGCGGATGATGGCGTTATGCCACAAACAGTAGAAGCAATTAACCACGCAAAAGCAGCAGAAGTACCAATTATTGTTGCAGTCAACAAAATGGATAAACCTTCAGCTAATCCAGACCGTGTAATGCAAGAGTTAACAGAGCATGGCTTAGTTCCTGAAGCTTGGGGCGGCGAAACTATTTTCGTACCAATCTCAGCATTAAAAGGCGAAGGCATTGACACATTACTTGAAATGATTTTACTTGTCGCTGAAGTTGGGGAACTAAAAGCGAACCCTAAACGCTTAGCACTTGGTACAGTAATTGAAGCACAACTAGATAAAGGTCGAGGCTCTGTTGCAACACTTTTAGTACAAGATGGAACATTAAAAGTTGGAGATCCAATTGTTGTCGGCCATACTTATGGTCGTGTACGTGCTATGGTGAATGACAAAGGCCGTCGTGGAAAAGAAGCTGGACCATCAACGCCAGTAGAAATTACAGGTTTAAATGATGTACCACAAGCAGGCGACCGTTTCGTAGTCTTTGAAGACGAAAAAACAGCACGTCAAGTTGGTGAAACTCGTGCAATGTCAGCGATTCAAGCACAACGTTCAGAAAAACAACGCGTAACGCTTGATAACTTATTCGAACAAATGAGTCAAGGCGAAATGAAGGAGCTTAACTTAATTGTTAAGGCTGACGTTCAAGGTACTGTAGAAGCTATGGCTGCATCATTAATGAAAATTGATGTTGAAGGCGTAAACGTGAAAATTATTCACACTGGCGCTGGAGCGATTACAGAATCTGATATTTCTCTTGCTGCAGCTTCAAATGCAATTGTTATCGGCTTCAACGTTCGTCCGGATGTCAATGCAAAACGCGCGGCAGAAGAAGAGGGCGTAGATATTCGTCTACACCGCATTATCTATAAAGTAATCGAAGAAATTGAACAAGCAATGAAAGGTATGCTTGATCCAGAATTTGAAGAAAAAATTATTGGTCAAGCAGAAGTTCGACAAACAATTAAAGTATCAAAAGTTGGTACAATTGCTGGTTCATACGTAACAGAAGGTAAAGTAACTCGTGATTCAGGCGTACGTGTAATTCGCGATAATGTAGTAATTTTTGAAGGTGAATTAGATACACTTAAACGTTTTAAAGATGAAGTAAAAGAAGTTGCCCGAGGTTACGAATGTGGTATTACAATTACAAACTTCAACGATATTAAAGAAGGCGACATTATCGAAGCCTATATTATGGAAGAAGTTAAACGTGCTTAATGATCGTTTACGCAGAGGTTGAATTCATTATTCAAACTGCCCATTCGTTGAAGGAAAAACGAGCTGTCTTACAGCGTATGATTACCCGAACGAAACAAAAATTTAATGTATCGATTGCGGAAATTGATCATCAAAATGTATGGCAACGCACGAAAATAGCGCTTGTTGCTGTTTCTTCTTCAAAAGAAGCAGCCGAGCGTGAAATTAATCACGCGCTTCACTACTTACAGTCAAATCCATCTTGGGAACAGCTAAATGTGTGGCGGGACTATTTATAAGTTACATTAGAAGTCGTGTTGTATGATTTACCACTTTGCATGAAAAACTATGTGTAAGTGAGAACACAACTTTCTGTACATCGAAATTGAGGTGACAAACTATGTCTCTACGCTCAAACCGTGTCGCTGAGCAAATGAAAAAAGAGCTTGGTGATATTATTGGACGTAAAATAAAAGATCCGCGTGTTGGTTTTGTTACTGTTACTGGTGTTGAAGTAACAGGTGATTTACAGCAAGCGACAATTTATATTACAACTCTAGGCAATGAACGTGAAAAAGAGGATACACTAAAAGCTTTATTAAAGGCTTCTGGTTTTATTCGCTCAGAAATCGGTTCACGAATCCGCTTACGACGTACACCAGAACTAATTTTTGAATTCGATTCATCGATTGAATATGGGAACCGTATCGATACATTGCTACGTGGTTTACACGAAGAATAAGATAACTAAAAAAGTCTGCCATATGCATGTTCATGCAGGCAGGCTTTTTTACATTGATTGAAATATAACAAGGCATTTTGAGCCCTATCACTTCTATTAAAAAGGTGATAAAAGTTAGCGGACTCTCAAAATAGGCTAAAAATGAATTGATATTTTTAGGAGGAAATTTATGAACGGTATTTTACCACTTTGGAAGGAACGCGGCATGACAAGTCATGATTGCGTCTTTAAATTACGAAAAATTTTACGCACAAAAAAAGTAGGACATACAGGCACGCTTGACCCTGGTGTCGAGGGGGTTCTCCCAATTTGTATTGGTCAAGCAACACGCATTGCAGAGTATTTAACGGATGCAGGAAAAACCTATGAAGCAGTTATTTCAATTGGCCGTACAACGACAACTGAAGATGCAGAAGGAGAAACGGTTGAGCAAGATCATACGAATAAAAAGTTCACACGTACTCAATTGCAAGAAGTTTTAGCCTCGCTTACAGGTGTCATTCAACAAACGCCACCAATGTTTTCAGCTGTCAAAGTAAATGGTAAACGTCTCTATGAATATGCTCGAAAAGGCGAAATCGTCGAAAGACCGACACGTCAAGTTACTATTTATGCATTAGAGCTACTAGATGATGCTGAACTATATGAAGGACAAGAAATTACATTCCCTGTACGGATAGCGTGTAGTAAAGGGACGTATATTCGAACACTAGCTGTCCAAATCGGAGCGGCGCTTGGCTATCCTGCGCATATGAAAGAGCTCGTACGCACAGCCTCAGGTACGTTTACACAAGAAAATTGCTTTACATTGGCACAGGTAGCTGAGCTGATGGAAGCTGAACAAATCGATACATGCATTTTACCAGTTGAGTATGCATTGACAGACTATCCATTTATTGAAATAACTTCTGCTAATGAAAAAGAAATTTTCAATGGACAAGTGCTTCCCGCAGATGCATTATTAAAGATACATGATAAAATTGTTTTTGGAATCAGTGGGAAAGCAGTTGCGGTCTATCAAGCCCATCCTACAAAGGAAGGGTTTATGAAGCCACATAAGATGTTTCCGACGATAGAGTAGGAGGATTTTTTGTATGGAGGTCATTCATTTAAAATACCCACATCAGCTACAGCAACGAGAAAGCATGCAACCGTATTCATTGGCACTTGGCTTTTTTGATGGTGTACATAGAGGGCATCAGGCAGTTATTCAGACAGCGAAGGAAGAAGGAGACAAGCGTCAAATTCCAACGGCTGTTATGACATTCGATCCACATCCTTCTTTAGTGCTAGGCGGTCGTAACGAAAAAGTATTTTATATAACGTTATTACAGCAAAAATTGCAGCTATTTGAAGAACAGGGCGTTGATACAGCATTTGTTGTACATTTCACTTCTGATTTTGCAAAGCTTTCACCTGATGCATTTATTGATACATTTATTCGTGGGTTGAACATTCAACATGTTACAGCTGGCTTTGACTATTCTTTTGGTGCATTCGGTAAAGGTAAAATGCAAGATATGCGTGCATTGAGTAATGGAGATTACGGCGTAACAGTTGTTGAAAAGAAAACCGACGATATCGAAAAAATTAGCTCTACACGTATCCGAAAGCTTTTACAAGAGGGGGATATGGAAGCAGCAAGATTGCTTCTAGGAAGACCATTTGAGATTACAGGTATCGTTGTACATGGTGATAAGCGAGGGCGCACAATTGGTTTCCCAACTGCCAATGTCCAAGCGTTAGAGGGAACTTATATCCCAGCAAGCGGTGTATATGCGGTTCGATTACTTGTGCAAAATAACTGGTATGATGGTGTATGTAATGTAGGCTATAAACCAACATTTAAAGATCCAAATGACAAGCAATTATCCATCGAAGTCCATATATTAAACTTCGAAAAAAATATTTACGGTGAAGAAGTACATGTCGCTTGGTATAAACGTATAAGAAGTGAACGAAAATTCGATGGTATAGAAGCTTTGAAAGCCCAAATCGAAAAGGATAAACAAGAAGCAATTGACTATTTTGCGCTTATGAAAAGCTAAAACGTATGCCATTTCTATAAGTTAATTGGCGTGGAGATTGGGCGGCTTTTTAGGCTTACCTGATCACTTTTCAGGGATACCTGATCATTTCCGAGGCTAACCTGATCACTATTCTGGGATACCCGATCATTTCCGAGGCTAACCTGATCACTTTTCAGGGATACCTGATCATTTCCGAGGCTAACCTGATCACTTTTCGGGATACCTGATCATTTCCGAGGCTAACCTGATCACTTTTCAGGGATACCTGATCATTTCCGAGGCTAACCTGATCATTTCCGAGGCTAACCTGATCACTATTCTGGGATACCCGATCATTTCCGAGGCTAACCCGATCACTTTTTAGGAGGACCCCAAGAAAGCTAACGCTTCGCTTTCGCGCAAAAACATCTGTATCTGCTTGACTCTATGACTAGATGCTTACGTTAACGCTTGCTTGACCTTTTGATTTATGGTAACATTCATAAGTGCATAATATGCTTAACCTTAGCTCGGTATATCGATGACTCCAACGTTTACTGTGCTAATGGGGATTAACAATTATTTAGGAGGTCCATACAAATGGCTATTTCAAAACAACGTAAAAACGAACTTATTGCTGAGTACCGTACTCACGAAAGTGACACTGGTTCTCCAGAAGTACAAGTTGCAGTATTAACAGAGGAAATTAACTCTCTAAATGCTCACTTACGTACACACAAAAAAGATTTCCACTCTGAGCGTGGTCTTCTTAAAATGGTAGGCCGTCGTCGTCACCTATTAAAATATCTTCGTGAAACTGACGTACAACGTTACCGTGAACTAATCACTCGTTTAGGCTTACGTCGCTAATTGTCGATCGAAAAGCGGGATTAATCCCGCTTTTTCTTTATGTTTATAAATATTAAGAAGACGGTTAACTTTACTATTGCGAAAAAAAGCATATATATGACACGAATTTCAAGCAAAAAAACTTTGTTTCAATCAAATACAGAAATAAATCCTAAATAAATTGGCAATAACTGAATTTAAATGTATGATTATTTGATGAAATATTTAGCATAGAACAAGCATTTTTGGTACACTTACTATTAGTACATACAGACGAAGTAAGTGTTTTTATAATAGAGAGGGGTTCATTGAATGAACGAAAAGAAAGTCTATTCCTATGAATGGGCTGGCCGTCCGCTTGTAATCGAAGTCGGACAGTTAGCAAAACAAGCAAATGGGGCCGTTTTAGTACGCTATGGTGATACATCTGTACTTTCAACAGCAACAATGTCAAAATCACCGAAACCACTTGATTTCTTCCCATTAACAGTAAACTACGAAGAACGTTTATACGCAGCAGGTAAAATTCCTGGTGGCTTTATTAAACGTGAAGGACGTCCATCTGAAAAAGCAATTTTAGCAAGCCGTTTAATCGACCGTCCGATTCGTCCGATGTTCCCAGACGGTTTCCGTAATGAAGTACAAGTAATTTCAATGGTCATGTCTAACGATCCAGATTGCACGTCTGAAATGGCTGCAATGGTTGGTTCTTCATTAGCGTTAGCTATTTCAGATATTCCATTTGACGGACCGATTGCGGGTGTACAAGTTGGCTATATCGACGGTAAATTTATCGTGAACCCAACAGTGGAACAATCTAATCAATCAACAATCCATTTATCTGTAGCAGGTAACGAGGATGCTATCAACATGGTAGAAGCAGGTGCACTAGAAGTACCAGAAGAAACAATGCTAGAAGCCATCATGTTCGGACATGAAGAAATCAAAAAAATTATTGCTTTCCAAGAGCAAATCGTTGCAGAAGTAGGAAAAGAAAAATTACCAGTAACGTTATTTGAAATTGATGAAGCGATTCAAGCCGATATAAAAGCAGCTTGTGAGACTGACATGCATGACGCTATTCAAACTGCTGAAAAACATGCACGTGATGAAGCTATTAAAGCGGTAAAAGACCGTGTTATCGCTTCTTATGAAGAGCAAGAAGCTGATGATGAAACAATGAAGCAAGTTTATACAATTTTAGATAAAATGGTTAAAGACGAAGTACGTCGTCAAATTACAGAAGATAAAGTACGTCCAGATGGTCGTAAGTTAGACGAAATCCGTCCACTTTCTTCTGAAACTGGTCTATTACAACGGACGCACGGTTCAGCATTATTTACGCGTGGACAAACACAAGCCCTTTCTATTTGTACATTAGGTGCACTTGGAGATGTGCAAATTATCGACGGTTTAGGTGTAGAAGAATCAAAACGCTTTATGCACCACTATAACTTCCCACAATTCTCTGTAGGGGAAACGGGCCCAATCCGTGGACCAGGTCGTCGTGAAATCGGTCATGGTGCATTAGGCGAACGTGCTCTTGATGCGGTTATTCCAGATGAAACTGTATTCCCATATACAATCCGTTGTGTATCGGAAGTACTTGAATCAAACGGTTCTACATCTCAAGCTTCTATCTGTGCTTCAACGTTAGCGATGATGGATGCAGGTGTTCCATTAAAGGCACCTGTAGCAGGTATTGCAATGGGTCTTATTAAAAAAGGAGAACACTACTCTATTTTAACTGATATTCAAGGTATGGAAGACCACCTTGGAGATATGGACTTTAAAGTTGCAGGTACAGCTAAAGGTGTAACAGCACTTCAAATGGACATTAAAATTGATGGTTTATCACGCAATATTTTAGAAGAAGCATTAACACAAGCTAAAATTGGCCGTATGCACATTTTAGAATCAATGCTTGCTACTCTTGCAGAACCACGTGGAAAATTATCTACATTTGCTCCGAAAATTGTAATCGTGAAAATTAATCCTGATAAAATTCGCGATGTTATCGGACCTGGCGGTAAGCAAATTAACAAAATTATTGAAGAAACTGGCGTAAAAATTGATACAGAGCAAGATGGTACAATTTACATCTCTTCTGCAGATGAAGAAATGAACGCTCGTGCAAAACAAATTATCGAAGACATCGTACGTGAAGCAAAAGTTGGTGAGTATTACTTATCAACAGTGAAGCGTATTGAAAAATTCGGTGCGTTCTGTGAAATATTCCCTGGTAAAGATGGTTTACTTCACATCTCTGAAATTCAAGAGGAACGTACAAAACAAGTTGAAGATGTATTAAAACTTGGCGATCAATTACTTGTAAAAGTTATTGAAATTGACAAGCAAGGTCGTGTGAATTTATCTCGTAAAGTAGTTATCCAAGAGGAAAAAGAACGCGCTGAGCAAGATAAATAATAAATTGTAGAAAAGGCTGCGTATAATGCGCAGCCTTTTTTAAATCAAATATAAGGAAACTGGTTCAATAAGGGATGTTTTGGTTGAAGCTTCACATTATGGTTCATCACTAAAAGTCGTGGATGACTTTTGGTAAAACGTATACTATGTAAATAAGTTGATTGGAGTGGAGAATGGGCGACTCCTTGGGGATTAGCGATAGGGGAACGAAGGCTAAAACCATCACATCCAGTGATAACGCCTTCGTGACCAACATCGTGTTGCCCCAAGCGACGCCCACAGGAAGCTCTGCTCTGTGCGAAAGCGAAGCGTCAGCAGCAACTGTTTTATCTGTGCGAAAGCGAAGCGACAGCAACAACAAAGCGCCCAGTCGAACGGAAATCAACCACACGTTTGAGTGATGATCCCACATTATGCCTTTGATGTGAACCAGAGATAAATTGGGGGAGATTTTTTGGTACAAGTACATACATGTCAGAATGGTGTGCGTATTGTGTCTGAGCAAATCGATCATGTAAGATCCGTTGCGCTAGGCATTTTTGTTAATGCAGGATCTCGTTATGAGCTACCTGAGGAAAATGGTATTACTCATTTTATAGAACATATGCTTTTTAAAGGGACAAAAACTCGAACAGCTCGCCAAATTGCTGAAGAATTTGACCGAATTGGTGGCGAGTTAAATGCTTTTACATCTAAGGAAAACACTTGTTATTATGCAAAGGTTTTAGACCATCATGCTGAGCTCGCCGTTACAATATTAGCGGATATGTTCTTTAATTCTACGTTTGCAGAGGAAGAGTTAGAGAAGGAAAGACAAGTTGTACTAGAGGAAATACTAATGAGTGAAGACGCACCTGATGACGATGTTCATGAAAAGCTATGGGAAGTCATGTATCCAAACGATGCACTTGGTCGTCCAATACTAGGAACTGCCGCTACTTTAAAAACGTTTACAGCAGATATGATCCGCAACTATATGGCTAAACATTATGGTCCAGAGTCTGTTGTTATTTCAATAGCAGGAAATACTTCTGCAAAGCTCATACAAACAATTGAAGACTTATTTGGCCACTATCAGCCATCTCCACTTGTAGTTGAGCCTGTGTTAACGAATCCTCATTTTTATCCAGGAGAGATTTCAAAAACTCGCGATACAGAGCAGGCGCATCTGGCCATTTCTTATCCAGCAATTGGTGTAAAGGATCCGGATATGTATAGCTTTATTGCACTTAATAATATTATTGGTGGTAATATGAGCTCTCGTTTGTTCCAAGAAGTACGTGAAGAACGTGGTTTGGCATATTCGATATTTTCTTATCAATCATGTTATGCTGATGTTGGCGCATTTACGATTTATGGTAGTACAAGTCGTCAGCAATTATCACAACTTCAACATACAATTGATGCGACATTACTTGATATCGTAGCAGGTGGTATGACAGAGGAAGAACTTATGAATGCGAAGGAACAGCTGAAGGGTAGTTTTGTTCTCGGTCTAGAGGGGACAGGTGCTCGTATGAATCGCAACGGTACAAGTGAGTTAGTGCATCGTAAACATCGTTCGGTTGATGAAGTATTAGCGTCCATCGATGCCGTATCTATGGAATCGGTAGATCGCTTAATAGCAAAAATCTTAAAAGCTGAGCCAGCCATTTCAATAATTGGTCCAGAAGCTTAAAAATAAGGCTGGGGCATAACTAATTTGTACTTTATGAAAAACGTATAATTTTAAATGAATATAAACAGAAAACCCGAACAATTACGAAACACATGCTGAGCGTTTCGTGATTAGTTCGGGTTTTTCATTGGCTAAAATCCTTGTGTCCCAGCCTCATTCTTCGTAGTGTTGAAAACAATAAGGTTAAAGAAATCTTTATGAATTGGCGTTGGATGTGAGCGATCCTCTTTGCCTCATTTAGATGATGGATATAAAACTTAATAATAAGTATCGAAGGCTTTTCATTGTAAACTTTATTTTTATGAACTAGTGCATCTGGTATTTTGCTTACTACCTCATTACTTCCTTTAAATAGCAGCAACCACTATCCCATATTTTAAAAACTTGGTCTTGTTGAGTTGCGTCGCATTGAGCGTTTCAAGTATATGTAAATCGTCAAAAACTACACTGATGTCGTTTTTTATCGGTAATTCATGTTCGACAACATCCTAGTTGAATAGCAAAATTTCGCACTATTATTTTTGAATAAATATCGTAGTCGACCCCTTAGAACAGTAAAACCAATGATAGCCTCAGTACCGAAAACCTTACATCATTAAGAGAAAACCATTCATGCTTTTAAGGAAAGTATGAAGTTCGATAGTATCCATAAATAACTCTTATACTTCCTCTTTTGTTAACCCAGCAGTTAAGACAGTTCTATCCGTTTACTGCATATACTCTTAAAAATGACGCAATAATTCCTCGCGTAGAAAATCTTGATTACTTACTGTAACAAATTTCCTTTTTTAGTTATCGTTTCGATAAATGAAAATGAATTTGCATAATTTCCTCACGTCACAAATTTGTATATATACACTATTTGTAAATGTGTTAGTAAATGTACATTTCAGACTTTGGGTAAGGGTCACGAATTGCAAAAACTCGGCATATATTGGGGTAACGGTTCAAGGAGGGAGATGAGGCATGCTACTATCAGAGATGGTGGATAAAGAGTTAATTCAAGTTGAGGGTGGCGTACACTTTGGCATATTGGCACATACGGAATGTCTATTAGATGTGCAAACAGGAAAGATTCATGGTTTTGAAATTGTGAAAGATAAATTGCCATTTCAGAAAAAGAAAGTGAAAGTAAGTGAAATGATACCTTGGCACGAAATTATACTAATTGGCGAAGATCGAATTTTATTTAACAAAACAACGACAGTACAGTCAGAATTTTTACAGTGAGGTGAGCTTTTGGAAAATGAAAAATGGCTTGTTATCGGTGAGGATCTAAGGTTAAAGGAATTAGCTACCATGCTAAGAAGCCCATCGAGAACTGTATTTTATAAAAGAACATCAGTTTGGAATGAAGAGTTGAATAAGCTTGTATTAGAATTCCAACCAAATAGAATTATTCTTCCTATCCTTCCACTAAAAATTGAAGTGGAACAGCTTTATGGGATATCTCAAGTTAAGTTTTATACAGGGCGTTTAACGATGCATTGGAAGCAATTGCTTGAGAAAAATGAAACAAATTGCTATTTACAACAAGAATCATTTATTTGGCAAAATGCCAGATTAACAGCGGAGGGATTTATCGCCACGTTTTACGGACTCGAGCAAAAATGTATTTACGGACAAAACTTTACTATCGCAGGATTTGGGCGCACAGCCAAAATGCTCGCATCTTTACTCGTCAAGATGGGCGCTAATGTCCATATAGTAGCGCGTTCAGTTGTACAAGTGAGTGAAGCAAAGGCATATGGTTATAAAGCTACGGATTTAGATGACCGTCAATGGTCAATTAATGATGGGATTTTTGTTAATACGATTCCTGCTAAGTGGATTACTGAATCATTCCAAGAACATGTCCCGGCTGTACTATATGATTTGGCTTCAGAGCCTGGCTGTTTAGATATAGACGTTGAACAATTACAAACGTACGTGCTATTGCCGTCATTACCTGGGAAATACTTTGCACATGATGCAGCGACAATATTGTGCAAGGCAATAGAGGAGGAAGAAAATTGCTAACGGGGAAACGAATTGGTCTAGGTATTACAGCCTCCCACTGTACGTATGCGGACGTAGTACCTAAAATCCAAAACTTTATAGATGTAGGAGCAATAGTTGTTCCAATCATTACACACTCCGTTTTACATGCAGCTACACGTTTTGGTACTGGGGAGGAGTGGATTGCCAAAATAGAGGAATTAACTGGAGAAAAGGTTGTTTCTTCTATTAAAGAGGCAGAACCATTTGGACCATCCAATCCATTGGATGCGATGGTTATAGCTCCGATGACTGGAAATAGTATTAGTAAATTTGCAAATGCAGCAACAGATAGTCCGGTATTGATGGCTGCGAAGGCAACATTGCGTAACGGTTCACCTGTTGTTCTAGGTATATCAACGAATGATGCGCTTGGCTTAAATGGTATGAATATCATGAGGCTGCTAAATGCTAAAAACATTTATTTTATTCCCTTTGGGCAGGACGCACCACATTCAAAACCAAATTCCTTGATTGCTGATTTTGATCAAATGGTCGCGACTGTTTATGAAGCAATTACTGAGAAAAAGCAATTACAGCCACTGTTGGTACAATATTTAAAATAATTCTCGGATTACACACAATTTTCAGTATTTTTATGATACAATAGCACACATTATGTAACTTGTATTCAAGGAGAGATGACAGATGACAAAGCAGTTAACAGTTGCGGTAGTTGGAGCAACAGGAGCAGTAGGCACAAAAATGATGGAACAACTAATTAAACGAAATTTTCCAATCGGAGATATAAAGTTTTTAGCTTCAGCACGTTCAGCAGGAAAATCAATCGATTTTAATGGGAAGACTTATACAATTGAAGAAGCGACACCTGAAGCTTTTGAAGGCGTCAATGTCGCTTTATTCTCAGCTGGTGGTTCGGTATCAGCAGTGCTAGCGCCAGAAGCGGCAAAACGCGGTGCAGTAGTGATCGATAACACGAGCCATTTCCGCATGGATCCAGATGTACCATTAGTTGTTCCAGAAGTAAATCGAGGTGATCTTGCTAAGCATAAAGGGATTATTGCAAATCCAAACTGCTCTACGATTCAAATGATGGCTGCACTTGAACCTATTCGACAAGCATTTGGTTTAACGAAAATTATTGTATCAACATATCAAGCGGTTTCAGGTGCAGGTGTTTCTGCTATTCAGGAATTAAAGGCACAAAGTGCAAATTGGGATGCAGGTAAGGATGTAGAAGCAAATATTTTACCTTCTGGTAGCGACAAACGTCATTATCCAATCGCTCGTAATGTCATTCCACAAATTGATAAATTTACAGACAATGGCTTTACATACGAAGAAATGAAAATGATTAATGAAACGAAGAAAATTATGCATGCACCAGAGCTAAAAGTAGCCGCAACTTGCGTTCGTGTGCCAGTCGTTTCTGGACACTCTGAATCTGTTTATCTTGAAGTAGAAAAAGAAGCAACAGTACAGGGAATTTTTGAAGTATTACGCAATGCGCCTGGTGTCGTATTACAAGATGATATCGCAACACAAACTTACCCAATGCCTATTTATGCAGAAGGGGAAGACGCTACTTTTGTAGGGCGTATCCGTCAAGATTTAGACAATAAAAAAGGATTCCACATATGGATCGTTTCTGACAATCTTTTGAAAGGCGCTGCATTAAACTCTATTCAAATTGCTGAAGCAATGCTAGAGGATAACTTACTATAAGAGGGGTGTAAGGATGAATTTAGGTCGAATTGGAACGGCGATGATTACGCCGTTCAAAGAAGATGGCACGATTAATTATCCAGAACTAGAACGTATTATTAATCATTTGATTGATAATGGTACAGATTGTATTGTCGCATGTGGCACAACCTCTGAAAACCCAACTATGTCCACAGAAGAAAAAATTGAAGTTGTACGCTTTACAGTAGAGAAAGTGGCAGGTCGTGTACCGGTTATTGCAGGTACAGGAGATAACGAAACGGCTTACTCTATAGCAATGACGCACAAGGCTGAAGAAAATGGCGCAGATGGTATCATGCTTGTAGCACCATATTATAATAAGCCAAATCAACGCGGTATTTTTGCACATTTTGAAACGATTGCAAAAGAAACAAGTTTACCTGTCATGCTTTATAACGTGCCAGGACGTACAGGCGTCAATGTTGCCTATGAAACTTCTGTTGCTTTAAGTAAAATTTCTAATATTGCCTGGATAAAAGAAGCGAGTGGCAATTTAGATCAAATGGGCGATATTATTGAGAATGTTGATTCAGATGATAATTTCTTAGTGTATAGTGGGGATGATGGTTTAACACTCCCACTACTAGCAATTGGCGGAGCAGGAATTATTTCAGTTGCTGCCCATGTTGTAGGGAATGATATGCAATTAATGATTAAAGCGTTTGAAGAAGGAAATCACGAGCTAGCAGCCAAAATTCACCGAGCATTATTACCACTTGTACGTGCGCTGTTCGCACAGCCAAACCCATCGCCGGTAAAATACGCGATGACCAAACTAGGCTTTGATACACTTAATGTTCGTTTACCAATGATGGAAATGACAGATGAAGAAAAAGCAAACTTTGACCGAATTTGGGATACGTATCAAGACAAAGCGAGAAGCTTTAGAGAAATAAGTACCTTTAGTTAATTTGTAGAGGTAACCCTCAGACCGTAGACAAACTAGAAATTCTTTAGTTTGTGTACGGTCTTTTTTCCTTTGTAAGTAATATAGAAGAAAACAAGAGAAAAGTCTCGATAAACCTCAAATAAGTCTCGATAAACAATCAAAAGTTCTCGATAAATCTCAAGAAAGTCTCGATAAACAATCAAAAGTTCCTCGATAAATACGCCATGTATAAAAGCCTGATAACGCCTTCGAAACCAACACCAAGAGCGGCTCATCGGACGCCCCCAGGAAGCTCTGCTCTGCGCGAAAACGAAGCGTCAGCAAATGTTTTAACTGTGCGAAAGCGAAGCGCCAGCAACAAAGCGCCTAGTTGGAACGGAAATCAACCCCACGTTATGTTGGTACCCTTCAAGATGTCACATCTCCATTCAACTTTCCATCTATTAGTAATAAAATTAGTAATAAATTTCAGTTTCTATCATGAAAGATGTATTTTTAATTTGTGCAAAAGCTTTGCAAACCTTATAATGAATCTTAAGTGGTTGCTGTTCGGGATATTTTTTAGGAGGAAATAAATTGACAAAAAAGAAAAATGAATTAATTCGCATCATCCCACTTGGTGGCGTTGGCGAAATTGGGAAAGCAATGTACGTAGTAGAAATCGACGAAGAGCTATTTGTAGTGGATAGCGGATTGATGTTCCCTGAAGACGAAATGCTGGGCATTGATATCGTAATTCCAGATATTACGTATTTAGAAGAAAATAAAGAGCGTGTGAAAGGAATTTTCTTAACACATGGTCATGAAGATGCAATTGGCTCAATTGCTTATGTATTACAAAAAGTGAAAGCGCCAGTGTACGGATCAAAATTAACAATTGCACTTGCAAAGGAACATTTAAAGGAATTGCCTGCACCACATCAGGTGAAATTCTTTGAGGTTACGAACCGTAGTCGTATGAATTTTAACTCAACGTATGTGACATTCTTCCATACAACACATAGTATTCCCGATTCGTTAGGGGTAGTGTTCCATACATCTGAAGGAGCAATTGTTCATACAGGTGAGTTTAAATTCGATCAATCCGCGACAGGTAAATTTAAGCCTGATTTAGCAAAAATGGCTCAGCTAGGAGAAGAAGGCGTATTTATGCTGTTATCTGAGTCGAGTGAAGCTGAGCGACCAGGTTATACGACATCTGAGATTGTGATTGAAGAGCAATTATCAAAAACATTCCATTCAGCACCAGGTCGTATTTTAGTTGCTGTTTATGCATCGAATTTTATTCGTTTACAGCAAGTATTGACACAAGCTCAAAAGTCGTTCCGTAAAGTAGTAATTGTAGGAAAACCTTTAGAAAAAGCTGTGGATTTAGGTGCACATCTAGGTTACTTAACAGTAGAAGAAGATACAATTATCCCTATCTCGGAAATGCAAAAGTATCAAGATGATGAGATTATTATTATCGCTACAGGTAATAAAGGGGAGCCACTTGATGCATTAGAGAAAATTGTTCGCAAACACCACCGAGACATTAAAATTAAAAAGAACGATACAGTATTAATTACATTTACACCGTCTCCTGGTATGGAAGTACAGATGGCTAATACGATGAACTCGATCGCAAAAGCAGGTGCTGAAATTCTCACATCTAGCAAAAATGTACATGTATCGGGTCACGGTAGCCAAGAAGATTTAAAGTTAATGCTAAACTTAATGCAACCAAAGTACTTTATCCCTGTGCAAGGTGAGTACCGCATGCTTATTGCTCACTCTAAGCTTGCTCAACAGCTAGGTATGCAAAAATCACAAATTTTTATCGCCGATAAAGGGGATATTGTAGAATATAAAAATGGTAAAATGCGAATGAGTGGCCGTGTACAAGCTGGTAATGTTTTAATAGACGGTATCGGTGTAGGTGATGTAGGTAACATAGTACTTCGCGATCGTAAGTTATTATCGCAGGATGGTATTTTCATTGTTGTCGTTACATTAAACCGTGCTCAAAAGAAAATTGCATCTGGTCCAGAAATTTTATCGCGTGGTTTCGTATATGTACGCGAATCAGAAGAATTAATGGTAGAAGCTTCTGAAATTGCCAAAAATGTTATTGAAAAATACGTTGGTAAAGATACATTTGAATGGACAAACATTAAACAAGAAATTCGAGATACACTGAATACGTATTTATTCCAAAAAACGAAGCGCCGCCCAATGATTATTCCAATCATTATGGAATATTAACTTCTTTCAGCAAATCATTTTTGTACCGAAAGCGTAGCGGCAGGTACAGAAGTCTCCCCCTCTATAGGTGGTGAGATGAATGCGAATGTAAGCTATTTTTCAGCGGGTGTCCAAACGCCCGCTCAAATAGAGGAACTCAGTCTAAGAACGCCACGTCCTGTGGCAACGACTGAGTGACCAACTTCGTGGTGGCCCAAAGCCTTCGGCGGATGCCATGGAATCGGAAAGGTGTTCTGAAATAGGATGTTAGCCTAAAATCATCGCATCCATGCGATAACGGCTAACTGACCTACATCGGTAAAAACGCCACGTCCTGTGGCATTACCGAAATGACCGACGTCGTGTCGGCCCTCACGTTGGGCCTAAGCATAAAGCCGATTCCAGACGCAATTATGCCAAGGCACAATTGATAAGTGAAAGATCATCGTTGATTGAAAAAGGATTTTCTAACCGAATGTAAACGGTGGAAAATCCTTTTTTGCCTCAATACGGAAAGTTAGATATCGCATTTATTGTAAAATATGCCATGTATAATAAGTTGTTCTGCGTTACGGATGGGCGACTCATTGGGATTAAGGGCTCATCGGACGCCCCCAACAAAGCGCCCAGCTGGAACGGAAATCTACCCCACTTCCTATGGTGATGAGTTTTTTTGGAATAATCAAGTTCTACATGTTATTATTTGCTACATATTAAAGAATGGATTGCAAAAGAAGGTGAAATAGATGGCGACTAGTAAAAAAAGAAAAGTCACGAAAGGAAAAGCGACGACAGAGAAAAAAGAAATGCATCCGCTTATGTATGAAATCTTAGGTCTTATCTTAATTGCATTTGCGGTTATTATGATTTTTGAATATGGCATGATTGGCCGTGTTTTACAAACAATTACGATGTTCCTTTTTGGGAATTTACATTTTGCTGTGCCGTTTATGCTTATTTTTGTTGCGGTGTTACTGATGATTGGGCGGAAAAAAATAAGCATTTATGATCGTGTCATATTAGGTATGCTCCTAATTGTTATGAGTTTAACAATTTTTAGTCATGGCATTTTGTTTGAACAATTATCAAAATCTGGTGGTTTATTATCAGACTCTGTTTTGCGAGAATCTTGGCGAATTTTAATTAATTCTGAGGGTATCATCAATCGAAGTAATGCACTTGGCGGTGGAATGGTGGGTGCACTGTTATTTAGTGCTCTACATGTTTTATTTGAGGCGGCAGGTGCGAAAGTCGTTGCATGGGTTATTTTCTTTATCGGATTAATATTAGTAACAGGAAAGGCACTTGTTCCATATTTAGCGAAAAAAATGCCCGACCTTTTTGGCAAATGGCAGAAGAAACATCGTGATAAGAAAAAGAGTATGCCGAAAAAACCTACTAATCGCCGTTCAAAAGTAGAAAGCAAGGATGAAGTTGCGGCCGTTGATCAGGAGCCTGAAGTACAAGAGGAAGAAGAGATTTCTCATGAACCAATCATCTCTGCTTTTACTCAAAATGTGTCTCATGAACGAGAGTCATTTGCAATGGCCGAAAATGAAGACATTGAACATGGTGAGATTGTTGATGATGTTCATATTGAAGGCGCAGATGCTGTGGAAAATGCAGACTACCAACTTCCGTCTTATAATTTATTACAATTACCGCCACAACATGATCAAAGTGGCGAATATTCTGTCATACAGGCAAATGCGAAAAAGCTAGAACAAACGTTGCAAAGCTTTGGGGTAAAGGCAAAAGTTACACAGGTACATTTAGGTCCGGCTGTAACAAAGTACGAAATATTACCAGATGTAGGTGTGAAAGTAAGTAAAATTGTAAACTTACAGGATGACCTTGCCTTAGCACTTGCTGCGAAGGATATCCGTATGGAAGCACCTATTCCTGGGAAGTCAGCGATTGGCATTGAAGTACCAAATAGTGAGGTAGCTATTGTTACACTACGGGAAGTGTTAGAGTCTAAGGACGGCGCAAAGCCAGAAGCATTATTGCAAGTCGCATTTGGTCGTGATATTACTGGACAAGCAGTACTTGCTGAACTCAATAAAATGCCACATTTACTTGTTGCGGGTTCGACGGGTAGTGGGAAAAGTGTGTGTATAAATGGTATTGTCGTATCAATCCTAATGCGTACAAAACCACATGAGGTTAAGCTGATGATGATTGACCCGAAAATGGTGGAGTTAAATGTTTATAACGGTATTCCACATCTACTGGCACCAGTTGTTACGGATGCACGTAAAGCATCTCAGGCGCTGAAGAAAGTTGTGGCAGAAATGGAACGCCGCTACGATCTATTTTCTCATACAGGTACCCGTAATATCGAAGGTTACAATAGTCATGTACAAAAAGTTAATGAGCAAACAGATGAAAAACACCCTAAATTACCATATATTGTAGTGATTGTAGACGAGCTAGCGGACTTAATGATGGTTGCCTCAAGTGATGTAGAGGATTCTATTACACGTTTAGCACAAATGGCACGTGCAGCAGGGATTCATTTAATAATTGCAACTCAACGACCAAGTGTAGATGTGTTGACAGGTGTTATTAAAGCAAATATTCCTTCGCGCATTGCCTTTGCAGTGTCGTCTGCAATTGATTCTAGAACGATTTTAGATATGGGTGGAGCTGAGCGTTTACTCGGTCGAGGAGATATGCTGTTTTTACCAGCGGGTGCATCTAAACCAAAACGTGTGCAAGGTGCTTTTTTATCAGATCAAGAAGTTGAGTCAGTTGTTAACTTTGTTATAGAACAGCAAAAGGCACAATATCAGGACGAAATGATTCCGACAGATGAAGAGACAATTTTAGAGGAAACAGATGAATTATTTGATGAGGCTGTACAGTTAGTTGTTAGTATGCAGACGGCCTCTGTTTCGATGTTGCAACGCCGCTTCCGTATCGGTTATTCGAGAGCTGCTCGCATTGTCGATCAAATGGAACAACGCGGTATTGTCGGGCCTTCAGAGGGGAGTAAACCTCGACAAGTGCTCATTCATCAATACGATAATTAGTGCCAAAATAACGTTAAAAAATTGAACAATATTGTATACATCGAGCAGGCCTAAATTCATTTGAAAATTCGAAAGCAATTACATTAAGTGTAATTGCTTTCAGTCTATAAAAATGTTATATTTATGAACGATTAGTAGGAATGTTGTACATCAGATGTCTGATCTCTCGATTTTGGTGGTGATATATGTGACTATTAAAGCAGATCATCGTCATCTCTATCTTCAAGTAATTGATCGTTTAAAGTCTGACATTGAAAAAGGCGTTTTTAAAGAAAATGAAAAACTGCCTTCAGAGTTTGAATTATCGAAATCACTAGGAGTCAGTCGAGCAACTCTTAGAGAAGCGCTACGACTGTTGGAAGAGGAAAATGTGATTGTGCGTCGACATGGGGTGGGCACATTTGTAAACCCTAAGCCGTTGTTTACATCAGGCATCGAGCATTTATCGAGCATTTCTTCCATGATCGAGGCAGCGGGTATGGAACCCGGTTCCCGCTTTTTAAAGGCGACGGAGAGCATACCAGCTGAAGAAGATTTAAAACGCTTCCAGTGTGATGGCGAGGATAAAATACTCACAATTGAACGTGTCAGAACAGCGGATGGTGAGCCGGTAGTTTACTGCATAGATAGATTACCAGCAAGCTTCCTGCCAACTGACTTTGTAGAAAAAAAAGAAGTTTCACTTTTCTCTGCACTTGAACAATCCGGTAAAATTCATGTTGCCTATGCTGTTACATATATTGATCCAATTGGGTATCATGAGCAAGCTTCACCGATTTTAAATTGCGGACGTGAAACAGCTCTTTTAGTATTAAAGCAGTTACATTACGATGATCATGATCAAGTAGTGCTGTATTCAAAAAATTATTTCCGAGCTGATAAATTCAGCTTCCATGTAGTTCGTAAACGGGTGTAGAACATTTCTAATTTTTTCCTGCTAATTACAATACCTTTGGGGGGTTAATCAAATGAAAAAACGTAAATTTGGCTTAGTATTATCATCAGTTTTAGCTGCAAGTGCAATCTTAGGTGCATGTGGTACGAAAGAAGAAGAAAAAACTAAAAATGAAAATGAAAACGCTTCAACGGACGAAAGTAACAAAGAAGATGCGTTCTCAGTAGCAATGGTAACTGACGTAGGTGGTGTTGATGATAAATCATTCAACCAATCAGCTTGGGAAGGTGTTCAAGCTTTCGGTAAAGAACATAACCTAAAAAAAGGTGATGGCGGCTTCGACTACTTACAATCAAAATCAGATGCAGACTATGATTCAAATTTAAACGCGTTATTACGTCGTGACTTTAACTTAATCTATGGTATTGGTTTCATGATGGAAGATTCTATTACTGCAATCGCTGAAGAAAATCCAGATAATCATTTCGCAATCATTGACGCTGAAGTAAAAGCGGACAATGTAGTATCAGTATTGTTCAAAGAGCAAGAAGGTGCTTTCTTAGCTGGTGTAGCTGCTGCGAAAATGTCTAAATCAGGTAAAATCGGTTTCGTAGGTGGCGTAGATATTCCAGTTATCAACCGCTTCGAAGCTGGATTTTTTGAAGGTGCAAAAGCTGTAAATCCAGATATCGAAATCACATCAAAATATACTGCTGCATTCGATAAAGCTGACCTTGGTAAAGTTACTGCAAACAGCATGTACTCTTCAGGTGTAGATGTAATCTTCCACGCTGCTGGTGCAACTGGTAACGGTGTATTCTCTGAGGCAAAAGAACGTAAGAAAAAAGACCCTAATGCAAACATTTGGGTAATCGGAGTAGACGCTGACCAATATGAAGAAGGTAAAGTAGACGGTAAAACAAATGTTACTTTAACTTCTATGTTAAAAGGTGTTAACACAGCAGTTGTAGATATTTCTAATAAAGCGAAAAAAGGTGAATTCCCAGGTGGCAAAACGCTTACTTATGGCTTAGCTGAAGACGGCGTGAAGCTTGCGGATTCTCGTGGAGCAATCCCAGAAGATGTACTAAAGGTTATTGAAGAATATAAAGAAAAAATTGCTAAAGGTGAAATTAAAGTTCCAGAAAAAGTGAAAAAATAATTCACCTTTTGATCATCATAAGGGACTTTTTATGAAGGCCCTTATGATGATTTTTCAATCTATCGTTATATTTTGACTATTCGCAACATTCTATTTAACTATACTGATCATTACCGTAGAGGTAGAATTTTATATGAGCTTATCGCAAGAATAGTAATGATGGTAACAAGTTAATAGAAGAAAGGTTTCTAACGATGACCTTTCCTGTATTAATTTATCTTCATTTAGAAGAATATCTACCTCTATTAGTGGGACAAGATAGGCATTAATTTTGAATAGGGTGCATAATGCCCAATGAACGAAGAGATAATCTCTGGCTGAAGTCGTTGTTGTGCGAAAGCGCAGTGCAACGAAGCGACAGCAACAAATGTTTTCTGTGCGATAACGTAGCGACAGTTACAAAATGTTATCAGTGGCGACAGCCACAATTACGTCAAGGCGAAATTGATAAAAGTGCCTATTAAGGGAGTGACAAAATTGGAATACGTGATTGAAATGCTAGGAATCCGAAAAGAGTTCGGTAATTTCGTGGCGAATAATAACATCACCCTCCAGCTGAAAAAAGGCGAAATCCATGCACTGCTAGGCGAAAATGGTGCAGGTAAATCGACTTTAATGAACGTCCTTTTTGGTTTGTATCAACCAGAGGGTGGCGAAATTCGAGTTCGTGGGAAGGCTGTTAAAATTACAAACCCGAATGTGGCCAATGATTTAGGGATTGGTATGGTTCATCAACATTTTATGTTAGTGGAAAATTTCACAGTAACAGAGAACATTATTTTAGGTTCTGAACCAACAAAAATGGGTATTGTTAACATTAAAGATGCAGCGAAGAAAGTACAAGCACTTTCTGAAAAATATGGCTTAGATGTTGATCCAAATGCCAAAATCGAAGATATTACTGTGGGGATGCAACAGCGTGTTGAAATTTTAAAAACACTATACCGCGGTGCAGAAATTTTAATCTTTGATGAACCAACTGCATCTTTAACACCACAGGAGATTACAGAGCTTATTCAAATAATGCGCCGCTTAATTGCAGAGGGCAAATCTATTATTCTAATTACCCATAAACTAAAAGAAATTATGGAAGTCTCTGACCGTGTGACAATTATTCGCAAAGGTGAAGGGATTGGAACAGTTATCACTGCTGAAACAAATCCTAACCAATTAGCTGAAATGATGGTTGGTCGCCAAGTCGAATTTAAAACCGAAAAAACAGAAGCAACCCCAACTGATGAAGTACTTGCAATCGATAATTTGGTTGTTACAGACTACCGTAATATTGATAAAGTAAAAGGCTTAAACTTAAATGTACGTAAAGGTGAAATTGTTGGTATTGCAGGTATCGATGGTAACGGACAATCTGAGTTAATCGAAGCCATTACGGGTCTACGTAAAATAAAGAGTGGTACTGTTAAATTAAACGGCAAAGATATTACAAATATGAAGCCTCGGAAAATTACTGAGGAAGGCGTTGGACATATTCCGCAAGATCGCCATAAGCATGGTTTAGTTTTAGATTTCCCAATAGGTCATAATATCGCACTACAAACATATTATCAGTCACCAATCGCTAAGGGCTTTGTTATGGACTATAAGAAAGTGTCTGAAAAAGCACGTCAAATCATTGAAGAATATGATGTGCGTACTGGTAATGGTGAAATGACACCAGCACGTGCACTTTCGGGTGGTAACCAACAAAAAGCGATTATCGGTCGTGAAATTGATCGTAATCCAGACTTATTGATTGCTGCACTACCAACACGTGGTCTTGACGTAGGGGCAATTGAGTTTATTCACTCTCGCCTGATTGAGCAACGTGATAAAGGAAAAGCGGTACTGTTAATTTCATTTGAATTAGATGAAGTCATGAATGTTTCGGACCGTATTGCTGTTATTTATGACGGTCAAATTGTTGATGAGTTAAATCCAACAGAAACGACAGAACAAGAGCTAGGTCTATTAATGGCAGGACAAAAAAGTGGAAATAAAAAGAATGGTGCGAAGGAGGGGAATGACTAATGTCAAATCGTGTCATTAATATTCTCGTTCCCATCATCTCTATCATTATCGGTTTAATTGTTGGGGCTATCGTGATGTTAGTTAGCGGCTATGACCCAGTACAAGGTTATATCGCACTTTGGACAGGTATTTTTGGAGATTCATATTCTATTGGGAACACAATCCGTCAAATAACACCATATTTATTGGCGGGTCTAGCGGTAGCATTTGCCTTCCGCACAGGTTTATTTAACATTGGTGTAGAAGGTCAGTTAATTTTAGGTTGGCTAGCAGCCGCTTGGGTAGGCTATGCGTTTGATCTACCTAAAATCATTCACTTACCATTAGCATTACTTGCGGCAGCAGCTGCAGGTGCATTTTGGGCCTTTATTGCAGGTTTCTTAAAAGCGAAATTTAAAGTTCACGAAGTTATTGCGACAATTATGTTAAACTACACTGCGCTTTATATTGCGAATGCAGTGATTAAAAAATTGTCTGACGGTGGCTTTAAAACAGAACGCGTTCATGAATCAGCTTCTTTACGTTCTCCGTTTTTAAGAGAGCTTACAGACAATTCAAGTCTTCACTATGGCATCATTGTTGCACTGTTAATGGTCATGGTTATGTGGTTCATTTTAGAAAAAACAACACGTGGATATGAGCTTAAGGCGGTAGGCTTTAATAAGAATGCTGCAGACTATGCTGGTATGAGCGTCAACAAAAATATTATTTTAGCTATGACGATTTCAGGTATGTTCGCGGGTCTTGGTGGTGCTATGGAGGCATTAGGTACTTTCCAAAACGCTTCTATTAAACCAGGCTTTACTGGTATAGGTTTTGATGGTATCGCCGTTGCCTTACTTGGTGCGAATACGCCACTTGGGGTTGTATTCGGAGCTTCATTATTCGGCTCACTTAAATACGGATCATTAAATATGCCAAATGCTGCGGGTATTCCTGAGGAAATCGTATCTATTATTATTGCGTTAATTATTTTCTTCGTAGCATCGGGCTATATTATTCGAGTAGCATTGCAAAAGTTGAGCAAGAAAAAGGAGGGACAATAACATGAGCTTTTTAGAAATGTTATATTTCATCATCCCTTCTGCAATTTTCTTCGCAACACCTTTAATTTTTACGGCAATCGGTGGTGTATTCTCTGAACGATCTGGTGTTGTCAATATTGGACTAGAAGGTTTAATGGTTGTTGGTGCATTTGTTGGTATTTATGTCAATTTAGAATTTGCTTCAACATTTGGTGCAGCAACAATTTGGGTAGCTATGCTGGCAGCTGTCATTGCTGGGGGAATCTTCTCTCTATTCCATGCAGTTGCTTCGATTTCCTTCCGTGCCGATCAAACGGTATCAGGGGTTGCTATTAATTTATTAGGTTTAGCGGTAACTGTATTCTTAGTAAAAATGATTTATGGTAAAGGGCAAACTGATATGATTTCCCAACCAATAACTCGTTTCGCTATCCCTTATTTAAAGGACATTCCGTTCTTTGGTCCATTATTATTCCGTGATGTCTATAGTACGTCCATTTTAGCTTTTGCAGTAGCTATCGGGGCATGGTTTATCATTTATAAAACGCCATTCGGTTTACGTTTACGCGCTGTCGGTGAGCATCCAATGGCTGCAGATACGATGGGCGTAAATGTTAATAGAATGCGCTATATTGCTGTTGTCATCTCTGGGGCACTAGGTGGTCTTGGTGGTGCAGTGTATGCGCAATCAATTACAAGCGATTTCTCACATGCAACAATTGCTGGACAAGGCTTTATGGCCATTGCTGCAATGATTTTTGGGAAATGGCATCCAATCGGTGCATTAGGTGCAGCTTTATTCTTTGGAGTAGCACAAACGTTAAGTGTTGCAGGAAGCACAATTCCTTACGTTCAAGACATTCCTGCTGTATACTTGCAAATTTTACCGTATGTATTAACAATCCTTGCATTAGCAGGATTTATCGGTAAAGCAAATGCACCAAAAGCTAGTGGTCAACCTTATATTAAGGGGAAACGCTAAAAACAACACGAAAGACTGGGCGAAAATGCTCAGTCTTTTTCCTTGTACATAGCTCAAGTGTTTGGGAAAATAATGGTTAGGTTGATCTTTACTTGGTTCATCAATCAACTAAACATAATTTTTCAGGCGTGTTGATTAGGAAAAAGTAGGTTTATTATTAAACGATAAAAGGATTTTTTTGTTGAATGTTTTGCTAATATGTGCCCATTTTCAACTGATTGTAGCGTAGGGCTACTCGACTCCCGCGGGAAAGCGAGTAGCCCTTAGCGGAAATTAGAGCCTTCAAAATAGAGTGGATAAAAATGGTTAATCAACACACCTGATAATTTTTACTTTTCATATACATACTTTGGATTGTTTTTGCAATTATAGACAATAGACATGTATAGTATGTGTAGTACTTTGTTATATTAAGAAAGATAAGGAGGGTTCTATATATGTTTAAAACAATCCCTTTTGCAAAAGGTGTCAATTTGCATATCCGACAAACGACCCAATTTAAAACCGTAAATTTTTCAATTAAATGGAGAAGAGCATTAACAGCTACAAATGCGTCTGAACGCACAGTGTTAACAAATGTGTTGCAACACAGCAATGCTAAATATAAGACAACAGCTGCATTCCGAGGTTTCTTGGATGACTTGTATGGCACAGTGCTATATTTTGATACATCTAAACGTGGTAATGAGCATACAGTTCTGATGAATGTAGAATCCGTTAACGATCATTATTTGGCAAATACAAGTGTTTTAAACGAGGTACTAAGTTTATTGCATACAGCAATCTTTGAACCGAATTTAGAAAACGGTGTATTTAAAGAATCGATTGTAGAGCGTGAAAAGAAAACAGTCATTCAACGTATCGAGTCAATTTTTGACGATAAATCTCGATTTGCGCAGCAACGTATTCAACAGATTTTACGTCCAAATGAACCGGCCTCTATTTCGGCTAACGGAACTGTTGAGGACATTCAAAAAATTACCCCTGCGTCATTGTTTGAAGCATATCAATCGATGCTTGCTAACGATAAAATAGATATTTATGTCGCGGGTGATATTAATGAAGACGAAATAGTGGAACAGCTGAAAAAAGCACTACCGTTTAATGATCGTACACCTGAAGAAGTTCCTGCTGTGCTTCCGCAACAGCATCCACAAAATGATTATGTACGTGAACAACAAGATATGAAGCAAGGAAAGCTGCATATAGGCTTTAGTACACCAGTACGATTTGGTGATCCTGATTTTGCTAAAATGCAAATCTTTAACGGCGTATTCGGTGGCTATCCTCATGCCAAATTATTTATGAATGTTCGTGAAAAGGAAAGTTTAGCTTACTATGCGTCTAGCTCCTATGCATCACATTATGGCTTAGTCTTTGTTGTATCTGGGATTGAACCAAAGAATGAAGAAAAAGCACTATCACTAATTAAAGAACAAATTGCTGTTATGCAAGCAGGCGACATTACTGATTTAGAATTAGAGCAAACAAAGGCAATGCTGACGAATCAGCTAAAAGAGTCTTTGGATTCTGCCCGAGGACAAATAGAAATTTTTGACCAATATAAAGATTTACCCGAGGAGTTCTCTGTTGAAGCTTGGGCAAATAAATGGAAAGCTGTAACGAGAGAAGATATCGTTGAAATGGCGAAGCAAATTCAGCTAGAAGCGGTCTATTTCTTATGTGGGAAGGAGCAAGCCGCACAATGAAGACAATTGAATTCAAACAATTAGATGAAACATTGTATTATGAAAAATTAGAGAATGGCTTAGATGTCTATATTTTACCGAAAAAAGGCTATTCCAAAACATATGTGACGTTCACAACTAAGTACGGTTCTGTTGATCGTACATTTGTGCCACTTGGTGAGACAGAAAGCATTACAGTCCCAGATGGCATTGCTCACTTTTTAGAGCATAAAATGTTTGAAAAAGAAGATGGAGATGTATTCCAAAAGTTTAGTGAATTCGGCGCTTCAGCAAATGCCTTTACATCATTTACACGTACGGCGTATTTATTTTCTTCGACGGACAATATTTATAAAAGTACAGAAACATTATTAAATTTTGTGCAAGAGCCTTACTTTACGGAAGCGACAGTGAATAAGGAGAAGGGTATTATTGGTCAGGAAATTACGATGTACGATGATCAGCCAGATTGGCGCTTGTATTTTGGTACGATCGAAAATATGTATCATAATCACCCAGTAAAAATTGATATCGCTGGAACAATCGAGACGATTGATGGCATTACTGCGGATCACTTATATACGTGCTACAATACGTTCTATCATCCATCCAATATGTTATTGTTTGTTATTGGTGCCGTAGACCCTAATGAAATGATGACGTTTATTCGTGACAATCAAGGGAAAAAAGAATTCACTGAACCAACACCAATACAACGCTACTTTGATAAAGAACCGACTGAGGTTGCTATCAAAGAGCGTGAGTTGCATATGGATGTACAAAAGCCAAAGGTTTATATCGGCTTAAAAGCAAAAGAAACAAATCTTTCTGGTCGTGATATGTTAAAACATGAGCTATCTGTTCAAATTGCACTTGAACTTATTTTCGGACGTACATCTGAATTTTATGAGCACATCTATGAAAATGATTTAATTGATGAGACGTATGCATTTGATTTCACGTTAGAAAACGGCTTTGGTTTTGCTATGATTGGCTCGGATTCTGCAGACCCGGCTGGATTAGAGAAAGCTATTAAAGATGAATTGGCAAAGTATGATGGAGATGCACAATTTGAAAGTGCCGATTTAGAACGAGTGAAACGTAAGAAAATTGGTTTCTTCCTACGTGCGCTGAACTCTATTGAATTCATCGCCAACCAATTTACACGTTATTCGTTTAATGAGATGAATTTGTTCGATGTTGTACCTGTACTAGAAGAACTAACAGTTGAAGATTTGAAAAAAGCATTTTCTTCAATTCAAGGTGAATCTCAACAAACTGTCTTTAAAATTTTACCTACAGAGAAGGGCGAACAGTGAAAAAGTTTGCCCTCGTGTTAGGTGCATCGGGTGAGATTGGCCGTGCTATTTGTCAGAGTCTGGCAGAAGGCGGCTGGTCCATCTACATACACTTTTCAAACAATGAAAAAGCAGCGCAGGCTTTATACCACTCTCTTTCAGAAAATTTCCCTGCACAGGAATTTATGCTTGTGCAGGGAGATTTTTCGAAAGCATCCGGGGCACAATTACTAGCAGCACAAATTTTTAATGTGCAAGCAATTGTCTTTGCAAATGGTCAGGCGCATTATTCTCTACTTGAAGATACTACTGTGGAGGACATGGATGCATTATGGCGTGTCCATGTGCAAAACCCAATGCGCCTGACGGCATTGCTGTCATCAAAGCTTCGTGCTCATGATGTCAGCTATGTACTTTTTATCGGTTCGATTTGGGGAGAGGCTGGATCGGCTGGTGAAGCTCTTTACGCAGCTGTGAAGGGCGCCCAACATGCTTTTGTAAAGTCATATGCGAAAGAAGCGGCACTGTCACGTATTCGTGTTAATGCCATTGCACCTGGCTTTATAAATACCTCGATGAACAGTCATTTAAGTGAAGAGGAGCTTGACTATATTTTAGAGGACATTCCGCTTGGGATAGCTGGACAAACAACGGATGTTGCTAAAATGGTGCGCTTCTACCTTTCTGGAAATGCAGATTATGTAACGGGACAAGTAATTCGATTAAACGGTGGTTGGTACATATAATGTTCTTTTTTGCACATACTACATGTGTAAAGGAGGAGGAACAGTATGACTATCTTAGAGAACTGGCATAAATGGACATCGTTTTTAGGTCAAAATGTTATGCGAGCAGAATCAAGCGGTGTGCCATCGCAAATGATTCAACAAGCTGCTGTACAAATTGGAGAATATTTGGCGACAAATGTCGATCCTAAAAATGAACAAGAACGAGTGCTGTCGGATTTATGGGGCGTTGCCTCTGAAGAAGAAAAACACGCACTGGCGAATTGTGTCGTTAAACTTGTGCAAAATAAACCTGTACAGTAAAAAAGAGGAGAGTGATCTCCTCTTTTTTCTATGTAAAAAAGCAATTTCTGAATAGAAAAGGGAACGTATGTAAGCCTATTTAGGATGTTCAAAAAAAAAATAGTAAGTTTTTAAAAATAACGCTATAATTCCATGTATTCTAACTTTCCATTACATAAAAAATCAGCTATGATGGAACTTATAAGGGATTTTTTACGTTAACTAATAGGAAGGGAACGAATGTGTTTGAGCGATTGGTACTTTGAATATGAAATTCAGGTGAATCGCCCTGGATTATTAGGAGATATTGCTTCACTTTTAGGGATGCTTCGTGTCAATATTATTTCAATAAATGGTGTCGATGAGGATCGACGTGGTATGTTAGTGCATACAGACAACGATGAGACAATTGAGCGTTTTCGTACAATTGTTTCGACAATGGAACATATTAACGTAACCAAATTTCGACAACCTAAACTCCGTGATCGTTTAGCCATAAGGCACGGTCATTATATTCCTCGAGATGCAGATGAAAAAAATACCTTCCGCTTCGTCCGAGATGAACTAGGTATTTTAGTTGACTTTATGGCTGAGCTATTTAAAAAAGAAGGGCATAAGCTTATAGGAATACGTGGAATGCCTCGAGTTGGAAAAACTGAATCGATTGTAGCGGCTAGTGTATGTGCCAATAAAAAATGGATTTTTTTATCATCTACAATGATTAAGCAGACTGTTCGCAATAAACTCGCTGGTGATGAATTCAGTGACAATAATATTTTTATATTAGATGGCATTGTAACACGTCGTTCCTCTGATGAGCGGCATTTACAACTAGTGCGTGAAATGATGAATATGCCTTCCATAAAGGTCGTCGAGCATCCAGACATGTTTGTTCAGCATTCAGATTATAGGATAGAGGATTTTGATTATATCATTGAATTACGTCATCACCCAGATGAAGAAATTACGTATGAGATAATGGAAAAAAACCATATGATGTCCGAATCCAATTCATTTGGAGGATTTTAGGATTTAATTTTTAAATTGATGTTAAAGTAGGTGTTTTGAGTGGCAGAATTAGGGACTCGACTGAAAGAGGCGAGACTGTCTAAAGGCTACAGTTTAGACGATTTACAAGAAATAACAAAAATACAAAAACGATATTTAATAGGTATTGAAGAGGGCAATTATTCGATTATGCCTGGTTCGTTTTATGTACGAGCTTTTATTAAACAATATGCTGACGCTGTAGATTTGGACGCAGAGGAAATTTTAGAAACGTATAAAAGTGAGCTACCAGGTACTTCAAACAATCAAGTAAGTCAATCGATGACGAATAGTCCAAGTAGAAGAAAAATTTCAAAAGGCCCTTCGACTAAAATGATGGAGGCAATGCCGAAAATAATCGTTGGTTTATTTATCATTGTCATTATTGTAGTAATTTGGGTACTCATGCAGTCTAAAAATAGTGCAGTACCGAATGCTGGAGATGAGACACCTCCAGAAATGCAATACGATACAAAAGCAAAACCTATAGATACAGAAAAAGAAAAAGAAAAAGAAAATAAAAAAGCTCAATCAAATGACAAACAAGAGTCAACAGATTCAACAAAGGAAACACCTGACGAAACGGAAGAGGTTAAGCAATCGATTTCAGCGGGGACTGTTGAAGCGGATGGTGCTACAACTTCATATACGTTAACAGGTGCAGATACATTTAAAATACGTATCGAAGTATCGGGTCCTACATTTATCGGTATTCGAGACCAACAGCAACAAGAAATACTAACAGATACTCGTGTATATAATGCAGGAGAAGTAGTAGAATTTGATGCAACATCTCAAAATTATGCTCGTATCCGATTAGGTAATTCAACGCAAGCCAAGGTATACATTAATGACGAGCCTTTAACGTATGCACAGCAAGCTGTAACGCAAAACATCGTCATCAATTTCAATAAAGAATAGTAGTCATCTAATGATGACTACTTTCTTTCATCATGAAAGGTGTTAGAAAAATGAACATTCCAAATAAAATTACCATCTCTCGAATCTTACTTATTCCGTTCTTTGTCATTGTTATGATGTTTGATTTTGGCTGGGGAACAATGTCACTATTTGGTGCGGATATGCCTGTTCATCATTTTGTAGGTGCACTTATTTTTATTTTTGCTTCAGCGACTGATTGGGTGGATGGTTATTACGCACGTAAGTATAATCTCGTGACAACATTTGGTAAATTTTTAGACCCACTTGCTGACAAATTACTAGTTTCAGCAGCTTTTATTTTAATGGTAGAGCTTAATATGGCGCCTGCATGGATAATAATTATCATTATTAGCCGTGAGTTTGCAGTAACTGGTCTGCGTTTAATATTGGCAGGTGAAGGAGAAGTTGTTGCGGCTAACCAGCTTGGTAAAATTAAAACGTGGGCCCAAATTGTGGCCATCGGAGCAGCACTTTTACACAATACAATCTTTACACTTATTGGTATTCCATTTGATACAATTATGTTATATATTGCATTGTTCTTTACACTATGGTCTGGATGGGATTATTTCTATCTAAATCGACGTGCCTTACTTGATTCTAAATAAGAGAGGTCTTGAGGATCATGAATGCTGAAATTCTTGCAGTTGGCTCAGAGTTATTGCTTGGTCAGATTTCGAACACAAATGCAAAGTTTATTTCTAGTCAGTTGTCCGAATTAGGGATAAATGTGTATTATCACACTGTAGTTGGAGATAATGCACAACGTTTAGATGAAGCTATTTCCATTGCAGAGACTCGTGCTGATTTAATCATTTTTTCTGGTGGGCTTGGACCTACAAAGGATGATTTAACAAAGGAAACGATTGCTCGTCATCTTGGCGTTACTCTTGAATTTGACGATATCGCGCTGACATATATTGAGCAATTTTTTGCAAAGCGAGGACGTCCAATGACGGACAATAATCGTAAGCAGGCTTTAATACTAGCAGGTAGTGAGGTGCTTGCAAACCATCATGGTATGGCACCTGGTATGATACTAACGAAAGATGAACGTACTTATATTTTGCTTCCGGGGCCACCTAAAGAGCTTGAACCAATGTTCCAGTTTGAAGCAAAGCCAAAGCTTGGTGCGATGTTAAATGCTGGAGGGGTTATACGATCGCATGTGATGCGTTTTTATGGCATTGGAGAGGCAGAGCTTGAAGTACGTGTCCAAGCTATTTTAGATTCGCAAACAAACCCAACTATTGCGCCACTTGCTTCTGACGGCGAAGTTACACTGCGTGTGACTGCCAAGGCAGAAACGGAGCAAGAAGCACAGCAGCTTATTGCTGCAAAGGTAGCAGAGCTTCAAGCGCTTGTAGGTGACTATCAATACGGTATAGATGATGATTCTCTAGCCTCTAAAACAGTAGAAATGTTACTAGATAATCAGTTAACAATTTCTGCGGCAGAAAGTTTAACAGCGGGATTATTTCAGTCTGAGCTTGCAGAAATACCAGGTGTAGGGGATGCCCTAGTTGGTGGCGTTGTTACGTATACAGAAGAAGCTAAAATAAAGCAGCTCGGTATTTCTAAAGAATTATTAACTACACATGGGATTGTAAGCAGTGAATGTGCAGCGGCTATGGCTAGTGCTGTACGTAAAAAATTTGATACTGATATTGGAATTGGATTAACAGGTGCGGCAGGTCCTACAGCTCATGATCATCAACCAGTGGGGACAGTTTGGATTGGTATCGCAATTGGTGATGAGAAACCGATCACGTACTTACTTCATTTATCGGGCATGCGTAATACAAATCGACTGCGTGCTGCGAAATTTACTTGTCATTATTTAATGCAGCTTTTAGAAGAAAGAGGCTTTAAAAAACGTTAATAAATAGTAGACTTGTTGATTAGGTGAATAGTAGCCCGTAGCAAGAATAAATTACAGTGGATAAAAATGGTTAATCAACACACTTGATTAAATATCGTTAAAATAGAAATTTGGGTAATGGAAAGTTACCCAAATTTTTATTTTGAAGAAAATCGAATAAACGTTCGCTTTTTTCTTGCGTCTTCTCTTAAAAACAAGTATAGTAGAGATAGAGAAAAACAGTGAACAGTTTTCGAAGGAGGAAAATGAATGAGTGATCGTAAAGCAGCCTTAGAACAGGCGTTAAAACAAATTGAAAAGAACTTTGGTAAAGGTTCTATCATGAAACTTGGCGAAAAGACGGATTTAGAAATTGCTACATCTTCAAGTGGTTCGCTAGCACTTGATGCTGCATTAGGTGTAGGTGGTTATCCACGTGGACGTATTATTGAAGTATACGGCCCTGAATCATCAGGTAAAACAACGGTTGCGCTTCATGCCATTGCAGAGGTTCAGGCAAATGGTGGACAAGCAGCGTTTATCGATGCTGAGCATGCATTAGATCCAATATATGCACAAAAATTGGGTGTCAATATTGATGAGCTTCTATTATCTCAACCAGATACAGGAGAACAAGCGCTTGAAATCGCAGAGGCATTAGTACGTAGTGGCGCTATCGATATTATCGTTATAGACTCAGTAGCAGCATTAGTTCCGAAAGCGGAAATCGAAGGAGATATGGGTGACTCGCATGTTGGTTTACAAGCGCGTTTAATGTCTCAGGCTTTACGTAAACTTTCAGGTGCTATTAATAAATCAAAAACGATTGCTATTTTCATTAACCAGATTCGTGAAAAGATCGGTGTTATGTTTGGAAACCCAGAAACAACGCCTGGTGGTCGTGCACTTAAATTCTACAGCTCTGTTCGCTTAGAAGTACGTCGTGCAGAAGCCATTAAACAAGGTAATGACATTATGGGTAACCGTACTAAAATTAAAATTGTGAAAAACAAAGTAGCTCCACCATTCCGTACAGCTGAAGTTGATATTATGTACGGTGAAGGAATTTCAAAAGAGGGCGAAACAGTCGATTTAGGTGTTGAACTAGATATCGTTCAAAAAAGCGGTTCTTGGTATGCTTACGGTGATGAGCGCCTAGGTCAAGGCCGTGAAAATGCTAAACAGTACTTAAAAGAAAATCCAGCAGTGCTTGACGACATCGCAAATAAAATCCGTGCTTCTTACGGTATTGCATCATCATCTTACACAATTGCTGCGCATGGTGATGAGGAAGAAATGGATGAGGAATTAAAGCTTCTTCTTGAAGATGAATAATATAAATGCATTGTTCCCACTCTTTATAGTGAGGGCAATGCATTTTTTTATTGTTAAGGAAACTATAGAATTTTTTGCCTGTGGATCAACTAAAGCATAGTCGGCGTCTAGGCTAAAGCGCTACATCTTCGAGGTCGCTGTGATTCCTCGGGCAAAAGTGATGGAGCGTTTACTTTTACATCGGCCTCTCCAGCGCTTATCGGATGTAAACGAGCGCTTTAGCGCATTTGTTCTTTACACATACTGGGGAATTTGGTTGTATAATATTTGTTAGGATATCCATATATTTAGTGATGAAGGCCATTGCCAGAGCTATGAGTCGGCAATAGGAAGAGGTACCGAAGGGTAGAATCAAAAAAAGTGATAGATTGAACGTCATAAAGGGAAGTGGGGATCATATTTTCCTCACGGTAAATTGATATAGCAGCGGGAATAAATAGCTTTCACCAAAAGAAAATAATATTTCCTAAGTACTGCTTCTATGTATGAATATGAAAAGTTAAAATTAACGTTAGTGTAAAAGTAATAGGTAATTAATTCTCCTAATGGATATGACTGACTTTTTTTCTTTTGAGAGGCGAACAGATGCCCGACTATCCTTGACAGAGCTTGAGGCTAGTTATACAATTAAATATGTATAATTTCTGAATTATGACTTTAAATAGGCAGTACATTACATTTTGACTTCATTTTGGAAATGCTTTTAAAGATCTCGTAAATGAAGTTTTTGAAGCCTCTGACAAATGGCAAGATTTTGAACAGACAATTATGCATAAGAATGTTCGCCTTAAAGCTTCGCATCTTGCGAAAACGGCTAACTAATTTGTATAGGTAAAACACTACGTCCGGTGACTTTACCGAATGCCCGACATCGTTTCGGTCCTCGTGCATACTTGAACACAATTCAAAATCCAGGACATAGTTATGCCAAGGTGAAATGAATGTATGCGCCGACTGAAACTGTATTACCCAAATAGCAAGAGGAGGTGTTCATATGGATGCAATTACTATCATCTCCGCTTTGCTTGGACTCATCGTTGGTGCCGCTGTTAGCTATATCTACATGAAAAAAGTGAATGACTCAAAAATCACTGGTGCTAAACATGTCGCTGAAACAATCGTTGAAGAAGGAAAACGAGAAGCGGAGGCATTGAAGAAAGAAGCACTACTTGAAGCCAAAGATGAAACTCACAAATTTCGTACTGAAGCAGAAAATGACATTCGTGAACGTCGTTCTGAGCTTCAGAAACAAGAGAACCGTTTATTGCAAAGAGAAGAGAATCTTGATCGCAAAGATGATGCTCTAAATAAGAGAGAAGCAGGTTTAGAGCGTAAAGAACAAGCTCTAAGCGAAAGACAACAGCATATTGAACAGATGGAAAGCAAAGTGGACGAGCTCGTTGCCTCGCAAAAAACAGAGCTAGAAAGAGTTTCAGCTTTAACTAGAGATGAAGCAAAAGCTATTATCTTAGGAGAAGTAGAAAAAGAGCTAGCAACTGATATTGCTGTGATGACGAAGGAAGCTGAGACACGTGCGAAGGAAGAGTCAGATAAAAAAGCGCGTGAAATTTTATCACTGGCACTGCAGCGTTTTGCAGCAGATCACGTTGCAGAAACAACAGTATCTGTCGTGAACTTGCCAAATGATGAAATGAAAGGTCGTATTATTGGGCGTGAAGGTCGTAATATTCGAACTTTGGAAACGTTAACAGGTATAGATTTAATTATTGATGATACTCCAGAGGCAGTTATTTTATCAGGCTTTGATCCAATTCGTCGTGAAACGGCTCGACTTGCACTTGAAAAACTTGTACAGGATGGCCGCATTCACCCTGCTCGAATTGAGGAAATGGTGGAAAAAGCTCGTCGTGAAGTGGATGAACAAATCCGCGAAACAGGTGAGCAAACAACATTTGAAATAGGCATTCATAACTTACATCCAGATTTAATGAAGATTTTAGGCCGCATGAAATACCGTACAAGCTATGGACAAAACGTCCTAAAACATTCAATTGAAGTCGCATATTTAGCAGGCTTACTTGCTGCTGAGCTTGGTGAAGATGTAGCATTAGCTCGCCGTGCAGGCTTATTACATGATATTGGTAAGGCAATTGACCATGAAGTTGAAGGTAGCCACGTCGAAATCGGTGTGGAATTAGCTACAAAATACAAAGAACATCCGATCGTTATAAACAGTATTGCTTCTCACCATGGTGATACTGAAGCAACATCTGTTATTGCTGTATTAGTAGCTGCAGCTGATGCGTTATCAGCAGCTCGTCCAGGTGCTCGAAGTGAGACGCTTGAAAACTATATCCGTAGACTTGAAAAGTTAGAGGAAATTTCCGAAAGCTATGATGGTGTAGAAAAATCCTTTGCGATTCAGGCTGGTCGTGAAATCCGTATAATCGTACAACCTGAAAAAATTGATGACTTAGCTTCACATCGCTTAGCGAGAGATATCCGTAAGCGAATTGAAGAAGAGCTCGATTATCCAGGCCATATAAAAGTAACGGTCATTCGTGAAACACGTGCCGTGGAATACGCGAAATAATTGTCATACAGAAACGTCTTTTACTCAAAATAGAGTAAAAGACGTTTTTTTATAGTTAAGGAAACTATAGATTTTTGGCCTGTACATAACCTAAAGCGACCTCGAGGATCTTGGCTAAAGCGCTACATCCTCGAGGTCGCTTCGTTTCCGCGGACAAAAGTGGTGGAGCGTTTACTTTTGCTTTGGCCTCTACAGCTCTTTTGCGCATTTGTTCTTAACGGGTTGTATGTAAGCTACTGTCATATTTATCGTGAAAATAGGCATATATACAATAAGTGCCTTTATTTATCAGCAATAAAATTTCTACTAATAATTTAAATTGGTGAAAAACAGTTAGGTGATGAATTGGAGTAGGGAGATGATAGAGCATGGTTGATACTCACAGCCACTTATTATACGGAGTTGACGATGGACCACAACAACTTTCAGAGTCATTGCAATTACTAGAACATGCTGTGATGCAAGGTATAACGGCTATTATTACGACCCCACATGCCAAGCACCCAATGTACGATGTGCCATATGAAAATGTATTACATCAAGTACATACTTTACAGCTAGAAATAGAAAAAAGAGCATGGCCAATCAAACTATTTCCTGGACATGAAGTGCGCATCCATGAAAATATTTTAAAGTCTATCACAACTAAACAGCTTCATACGTTAGCAAATTCAAACTATCTATTACTGGAATTATCTTCGAAAACAATCCCTTTCTATTGCAAGGAAATTATTAGATTATTAGTTGCATCAGGTATTACACCGATTATTGCGCATCCTGAGCGAAATGGAGCTATTCGACAAAACGTAGCACTCCTTGAACAATTCATTCGTGATGGGGCATTAGCACAAATTACGGCAGGTAGCATTGCGGGGCATTTTGGCAAAAAAATTCAACAATTTGCAATGGATTTAATAGAAGCAAGACTTGTTCATACGTACGGTTCAGATGTCCATAATATGTCTACAAGTCCATTGCTTTTTGAAGTTGGGTTAGATTACTTGGAGAAAATGAAACAGCTGAATATGGTCGATCTTTTCCTTGAAAACAATGAACGTATTTTAGAAAATAAGCAGCTATTAATTGCGGAGCCAATCGTAATAAGTGAAAGAAAATGGTGGCATCTTTTCACAAAATAACATACGAAATGAAGCTATAGTGAGGGTGATGAAAGTGCGGTTTTTTATCCTAACGATATGTATGAGTGTATTACTACTTTCCAGTGCATTATCTTATGAAGTATCTATACTAATTTACATTACTGTCTTTTTTTCCATCTTTCCGATCATCCTTTTCATCTATAATCGCAGTGCAAATATTCGTAGAATGTATGTGAGCGATATATTTTTCTTTCTATTTATTATTTGTGGGCTAATAAGTGCTTTAGCCAATTCCGATATGGAATCACTTATGAATATTGTATGTATGCTTACGATGTATATAGGGTTATCGATTATATATAACTCTTTTCAAACAGCTACTTTACATGTGCTAGCTATTAGTATTTGTCTCTCGCATCTTATTATTTTGCTCTTATCTATTTTCATGAATCGAGTTGTTTTCAACGCATTTGCGGGGATTTATAGCAATCCGAACATGATGGGATTGGTTATGGCATTATTAGCAGTTGTATTACTAGCTGGGATTGTTCAGGGTGCTACGAGAAAGGTTACTATCGTATTCCTAATAAGCCTATTCTTTTTTGTTTTTTATATTGTTTTGCTAACACAAAGTAGAACGGCTGCCATCGCCGTACTAATCGGTGTCCTAATAAGTATGGCCTTGTTAGCTATTCAAAACGCTTCAAGTATTAGAAAAGTGGGCGTACTCGTAACGGTTCTATGTGTACTAAGTATGACATTCATGTTTAGTCTAAGTAAAATTCCGATACTAAACGAAGCGATTCAAAAAATTGTAGGGAAATTTCAGCGGAAATCGGCTGATCTATCCGATGGTCGAATGGCTATTTGGCAAAACATCATAAAAGATTCCACATTATTTGGACATGGAGAAAATTATCATGTTGGACAATTGGATGCACATAATACCTTTATGGCCCTATTAGCTGAGTATGGTTGGTTGGCCGTTACATTTTTTCTACTATTCGTAGCAACATTATTATGGAACGCATTTTCTTTTGCTAAAAAACAAGTTAAGTATACGAACATGCTGCAACTATTGCCGTTTTTAATACTTATTACCTATGTTTTACTTTCAATGACGGAAATTATTATTTATACAACGCCGATAATGATCGTTTTATTTGTTCTTTCCGGTAATTCATTTACCCATCATAAACTCGTACTTAATAGTTCAAATATGAATGAAACGTGAAATTAATAGACAGACCATTTTAAATGAAAATGAGCAGTTGTAAGAAGGGGGAATCATCTATTTGAAGATTGGATTTGTCAACAACGGAAAATCATTTTTACCAGAAGTCTCAGCCTATGTAGCGTATTTGAATCAGCAGGATAATATTGAAGCCATCACCATTTTAACAGCGGAGATAAATGAAATTCCAATAACCAATATAGATTTATTATGGAAATTTCCTGGTTTAGATATTAAAAAAAATTCAAGAGAGACAAAAATTATTCATGAATATAATTCGTTATCAACTGGTCATTTTCCGATGTTGAAAAATTTTGTAAAAAAGACTTGTAATGTTAAACCGAATGGTCGCGTATTTTTGAATGAACTTGTGGAAAAGGATTTTAAGATGAAGGACAATGTTCCAAAAATTCAGCGAGATATGGGAATATCAAAAGACTTTTTCATAAAAACATCCAAAAAAGAGTACGACTTTGTATATGTCGGCGCAATGGGAACTGAAAGAGGTACCGCTGCTGCGCTAAAGCCCTTTACGACAACTTTGAAGGATAACACAATTTTATTAATAGGAAATCCAACAAATGAATTATATAAATCTTTCAAAGACTATAAAAATATCATCTTTTCAGGATCACTTCCTTATCATGAAGTTCCTTTTCTAGCGTCAAAAGCAGAATACGGGCTGAATTATATGCCTGATGTGTACCCTTTCAATTTGCAAGCTTCAACAAAGCTCCTGGAGTACTGCGCATTAGATTTGAAAATTGTTACGACCGATTATCCTTGGGTCAACAATTTTGAACGGAAAACACAAGGACGCTTTTTTAAACTACACCGAAACTTAGCAAACTTTACAATGGCAAATTTAAGTAGCTTTGAATTTGTGACACCAGATGTTAGTTATTTAGAGTGGAACTTATTGTTAGAAAGGGTAAAACTGATGGAGTTTATCAAGTTAGTAATGAAATAGTTTGATATGTGATATGCCTTTAGTTTATTTGGATAACAGAAAGGAAATTGTATAATGATCCCTAAAAAAATTCACTTCTGTTGGTTTGGCGAAAATCCGTATCCGCAGGTAGTTGAAGCGTGTATGGCCTCCTGGCAAAAATTAATGCCTGACTATGAACTAATTGAATGGAATGAAAAATCATTTGATATTCAATCCAATCAATTTGTACAAGAAGCCTACGAATCAAAAAAATATGCTTATGTAGCTGATTATGTAAGATTATATGCACTATACACACAAGGTGGCATTTACTTGGACTCAGATGTAGAAGTTGTGCAATCGTTAAATCCTTTTTTATCGCATCAAGCATTTACGGGCGGAGAAAATAGTGATACATGTGTAACCGGTACAATGGGGGCTGTAAAGGGGCATCCGTGGATTAAGTTACTGCTGGATTATTATGAAGATAAAAGCTTCTATACGGAAAAAGGTCAACAAACAAATACTGTTATCATTACGGATTTAACGAGAGAAATATATGGATTTACAGAGTCCAACCAACATAGGCAGTTGGATGACGATCTACACATATATCCATTTGAATATTTCTGTGCGAAGGACTTCGAATCAGGAACGATTAACCAAACTGTTAATACTTTTACGATCCATCACTTTAATGGTTCATGGTTGTCAGAGCAACAAAAAAAACGACATAAAAAAGTAATGCGTTATAAATATGCTATCAACAAATTATTTGGACCGAATGCTTTTGATCAGTTAAATAAAACACGTAAAAAATTAAATGGTATTAAGATTTTTGAGTAAAAATGTAATCCATAAAAGGACAAGTGGAGGCAAGGTGGACTAATGAAGGAAATTCGGATGGGTGCTATTCTCTCTTACTTATCTATTGTTTGTACGTTTATAGTAGCAATTGTGTTTACCCCTATTATGATTCGAATTCTTGGCCAAGAAGAATACGGATTATACACATTAATTACAGTTTTTGTTGGGTATTTAACAATATTAGATTTTGGTTTAGGGAATGCAATTATTCGTTATATTTCTAATAATCGAGTAGTCGGTGATAAGGAGATGGAAGCTAGATTAAATGGCTTTTTTCTGCGGCTATTTTCGATTATAGGTGTGTTTACACTTGCCATTGGTTGTTTTGTGTATTTCCAAGTAGAGACAATTTTTGGACAAAGTTTATCTTCATTGCAAATCGAAAAGGCAAAAGTAATGGTAATGGTGATGACCGTAAGCTTTACCTTACAATTTCCATTAAGTGTTTTCTCTTCTATCCTTCAAGCCTATGAAAAATTCATACTGATTAAGTTAACTTCATTTATAAAAGTAATAGTACAACCGATACTGATGCTGTTTTTTTTGTTACAAGATGCTGATGCGGTGGGGATGGTTTATATTGTAGCTAGCTTAAATGTATGTGTATTAATAATAAACTCTATTATTTGTTTGAAAACTTTAAAAGTACGATTTATCTTTTCAGGTTATAATCCAGGCCTTATAAAAGAAATATTCGTCTATTCATTTTTTTTGTTTGTGACAGTCATAGTGGATAAAATTTATTGGCAAACTGACCAAGTATTACTAGGGATTATGAAAGGAACAGAAGATGTAGCCATTTATGCAATTGCTATACAATTTATTATGATTTTTATGGCACTAGCACTTGCCATAAGTGATTTGTATTTGCCAAAGATTTCAATGTTGGTGACACAAACGGATGGACTAATGGAGATTAATCGGTTATTTGTCAATGTTGGCGCCATTCAGCTAATGATTCTTGGATATGTACTAAGTGGCTTTTTTTTATTTGGTAAAACTTTCATCTCATTATGGATAGGGGATGAATATTTAATCGTCTATCCGATCGTACTGATCATCATGTTGCCGTTCTCTGTCGATTTAATTCAAAATATAGGCCTGAGTGTGTTAAAGGCAAAAAACATGTTTAAGTTTCGAACGGTATTATTAATTACACTTGCTAGCACAAATATTATTCTATCTATTCCTGCTATCTATTTTTTCGGGGGTATTGGAACAGCAATCATAACCGCGGTATCGTTATTTATTGGAAATGTTTGTATTATGAATGTTTACTATGCAAAAAAAATACAACTAACTATTAAAAAATTTTGGATACGTATTAGTAAGATTTTCGTAGCTATTGTCATTGCGTCTCTTTTAATGAAAGGCATACTAATTGTTTTCCCACTTCCGAATACTTGGTACATTTTAGGGCTGTATATTGCCTTATACAGTATGATTTTCGGGATATCTTTGTTCACATTTGGAATTACTGCTTCTGATCGAAAATATTTAATTGGAAAAGTGAAAATGCTCAGCCTAGCTGGAGGGGTGAAATTTTGGGGTCAGAAATCCTCGTAACTGTTATTATACCGGTATATAACGCAGCACCGTATTTAAAGAAATGTCTAGCAAGTATTTGCCAACAAACATTAAAGCCAATCGAAATTATTGCGATTAATGACGGCAGTACTGACGATTCTCTTTCTATTTTACATCAGTTGGCCTTACAAGATCAGCGAATAATCATTCATAATAAATCAAATGGTGGGGTTAGTCATGCAAGAAATATAGGGATTAACGAGGCAAGAGGTCAATACGTTACGTTTGTCGATGCGGATGATTGGGTAGAGCCATCTATGTTGGAACGATTATATAGCGCTATTCAAAAAACAGAAACTGAAATAGTTAAATGTGATGTTTTTGTTGATGGTAAAAATGATGGCAATCGTCTGAACTATCCGTCGACTGCAAATGAACTTTTTGACTCTCAGAAATGTTTGCATTTATTATTTACTGAATTTCATGAAAAACATTTCGGTTTTGCTTGCTGCAAATTGTATTCTAAAGCCTTTCTTGATCAATTTGAAATTCGATTTGAAGAGGATATGAATTTTTCTGAAGATGTTTTATTTATAATAAAAGCGATCACAAAGAGTACGGCAATTTGTTATGTGCCTCAGCAGCTTTATCATTACAATGTGTTGCCACAGCAATCATTAACGAGAAGCTACAGTAAGAATGAGCGAGAAAAATATGATGTAATCTATGAACGTATTCGTGAGACATTAGTAGCTGAAAATATTTTTACATCCATTGAAACTAGCTTTAATGGATATGTATTTTCAGGTTTAGTAAATTTAACATTTCATATGCAGGGTTCCCCATATAAGGGGCTCGATTTATTAAAAGAGATTAAAGAAGAAATAGTCAGTTTTGTTCATGACTACCCTAAAGTTCTTGAGTTAAACCCAATAAAATTTTCATTGAAAAAAAAGCTCTATTATCAGCTGTTGAAAAAAAATGCTATATCTACGCTAGCATTTTTCATTTTTTTATCTATGAGGAAAAAATGAATTACTTGTTGTATTAGGAATAACATAGGACAAAAGTTTATATAATAAATATATAAATTAGTATTTGATTTTACTAGCTACTATAACAATTAACTATGAATATCACACTCCATACACAAATTTAGATAGTTTAGGGGAAGGAGATATATTCGATGGAGAATTCTATTCAAGTAAAGGCGATCGTAAAAATCTTACGAAAACGTATACTTCTTATTCTTTCGATAATCATAATCGCGATGGCATTGGCTGCTTATGTTAGCTACTATGTCATCACACCCGTATATCAAACTGAAACTCAAATATTAATCAATCAAAAAAATACGGATCAACAACAAATGTATCCGGGTGCGTATTCAATTGAGACAGATTTACAATTAATTAATACGTATAATGTCATTATAAAAAGCCCAGCTATTCTATCAAAAGTAATTGAAGAGTTGAAATTAGAATTATCTCCCGAACAATTAGCAGAAAAAATTACAGTCAATAATGAAAGCCAATCACAAGTAGTTTCTATAAAAATTATTGATGAAAAACCTGCACGAGCGGTGGAGATTGCCAATACGATAATAGATGTCTTTAAAGAGGATATTCAAAAACTGATGAACGTAGATAATATCAATGTCCTTTCAGTAGCTAAATTAGCTGAAGACCCACAACCAGTGAAGCCGAAAAAAATTCTAAATATTGCGATTTCTGGTTTTCTTGGGTTACTTTTAGGAACAGGCATTGCATTTAGTGTAGAATTTTTCGATTCAACAATAAAGACAGAGCAAGAAATTGAAGAACTATTAAATTTACCGATATTAGGTTTCGTAAGTTCAATAAAAGAAGGCAGAGGATCAATCTCTACTAAAAGAGGGAGACGAATCACATAATGTTTAAAATGAAAAATAAAAAAAAGAAAGCACTAGCGATGATGCAACGGAAACTATTGACTAACGTACACAAAACTTCTATTATTTCTGAGCAGTTTCGAACAATTCGAACAAATTTAAAATTTGCACTCCCTAATTTATCGTGTAAAACAATTTTAGTGACATCATCTATCCCTGGTGAAGGAAAGACAACGAATGCAGCAAATATTGCGATCGTTTTTGCTCAAGAAGGTAAAAAAGTTTTGTTAGTGGATGCTGATATGCGAAGACCTGCTATCCACTATACATTTGAATTGCTTAATATTTCAGGTCTATCAAGTGTATTAATACAAAGTGACAAGTTGAACGAGGCGATACAAGAAACATATATAGAAGGATTATTTGTCCTCACTAGTGGACCAATCCCACCTAATCCCGTAGAGCTTCTTGCTTCAGAAATGATGGATACGTTAATAGAAAAAATGATAGCTTATTATGATGTAATCATCTTTGATACGCCACCTGTTAATTCAGTGACCGATGCACAAATTTTGGCGAATAAAACAGATGGTGTCCTACTTATTGTAAATACAGGAGTGGTAGAGAAATCTAGTGTTGTCAAAGCGAAAAATTCCTTACTAGTAGCACAAGCCAAAATATTAGGCGTTGTTATGAATAACTATGCTCTGCCCAAAGAACAATATAAGAGCCAGTATTATCATACAAGGAAATAAAAATTAGTACCGTCCGTCTGACAAGTATCTAATAACTTGTCAGTTTTTTTATCGACAATTAGAAAGAGTATCAGCGCCTACATTTTCAAGACCATTTAAATTCACCTGTTTAAATACGCTGGCCGGACATGCTAGACATAATTTTGCGTTTGTCTTTGAATTGATGGTAAAATATAAGGTGCTAATTAATGAAAGTGTGGTTATGAAAATGAAAGTTTTATTTATTGGGGATATTGTAGGTTCAATCGGCCGAGATGCAGTGGAAAAGTATTTACCACGCTTAAAGAAAAAATATAACACAGACGTTATTATTGCTAATGGTGAAAACGCAGCAGCAGGACGTGGGATTACGCGTAATATTTATAATGACCTATTGCAAATGGGTGTAGATGTTATTACGATGGGCAATCACACTTGGGATAATAAAGATATTTTTGATTTTATAGATGATGCCGATTATTTAATACGCCCTGCAAACTTTTCAAGTGATGCACCAGGTAAAGGTATGGTGCAAATTTCAAAAAATGGTGTAACACTATCTGTTATTAATTTACACGGTCGAGTGTTTTTACCTCCTCATGAGGATCCATTTGCGATGGCTGAGAATTTAATCGAAGAAGCGCATAAAACGTCACCGCTTGTATTCGTGGATTTTCATGCAGAAGCGACAAGTGAAAAAATTGCACTTGGCTGGCATTTAGATGGAAAGGCTTCGGCAGTAGTTGGTACACATACACATGTGCAAACAGCTGATTCACGTATTTATCCAAACGGAACAGCCTATATTACGGATGTTGGTATGACAGGGCCATACGATGAAATTTTAGGGATGACAAAGGAAAGTGTCATTTATAAATTCCAAACAAATATGCCATCTCGTTTTGAAGTGCCTAAAAAAGGACGCGATGTGTTAAGTGGTTTCTTTGTAGACATTGATGATAAAACAGGAAAAGCTCGTCATTGTGAGCGAGTGTATATAAACGAAGATTATCCGTTCCAAGCATAAGAAGAGAAACTATTGTGTATGAAAAAATGCACAATAGTTTTTTGTTTTGAAAATTTGTTAATTCAATGAAATTAAAGCATCATAATAAAATATGACTCTTCGGCAAAACGAGGGGTTGATTTCCGTTCCGACTGGGCGCTTCTGGGGGCGTCCGATGAGCCGCTTCACTCGCTCCAGGGTCTCATCTGTGACGCTAATCCCCAAGGAGTCGCCCAGTCTCCACTCCAATCAACCTCTTCCCTTAGCTTGTAATTCTGGCATGTTAATCTAATTTATAGTGATAAAATAAAGCTTCAACAAGATGCGTTTTCAGTGCGAAAGCGAAGCAGCAGCAACGACATATATACAATCACCTTAACTGTTATAAGTTTCTATTCTGAAGAGAGTAACCATTTAGGTTTCACTTTTGAAATACTTAAATTTTATAAAAGTTCTACACTATTGCTGATTGTAGTGGAAGGCTACTCGACTCCCGTGGGATAGCGAGACAGGCGAGACCCTGAGGCCAACATGATGTTGGTCACGAAGGCATTGTCACAGGACGTGACGAATTTAGCAGCCTTCGTTCCTTTAGCGGAGGAAGCGGCTCGACGCTCGCCCACAGGAAGCTTTGCTCTGTGCGAAAGCGTAGCGACAGCAACAACAAAGCGAGTAGCCTGGAACGGAAATCAACCCTTGCTTTGCCGAAGGCCCATACTTTATCTCAGGGCCATAGATTTTTCAATGTAAATTTTCACTCTTTTTCGATTATTTCAATATATAAGAAATGAAAATAGTCTATTTCCTTCTCGTCGAGCATAAAATGACCTATCGACAATAACTTGAGGTCCAAAAGGGGGACATGAGTTGTTGAGCGTAAACACTATTCGCGAAACGGGGAGGAATAATTGTGGATTCATTAAAAGTATCATCACGCTCTAATCCAAATTCAGTTGCAGGTGCATTAGTCGCGGTAATCAGAGAAAAAGGGCAAGCAGAAATGCAGGCAGTTGGGGCAGGTGCACTTAACCAAGCCGTGAAAGCAGTGGCCATTGCACGCGGATTTGTAGCGCCAAGTGGCACAGATTTAATTTGCGCACCGGCGTTTGCCGATATTTTAATTGCTGGTGAGGAACGTACAGCCTTAAAGCTTCTTGTGGAAAAACGTATTCGATAAAAAAGTAATTGAAGTAAAATGTCTTGCACATAATAAGCTGCAAGGCATTTTTTTCGTTTATATAGACAATAAGGATATCAGGAAGAGAATCCCTCATGCTCTACATACGAACATGTTAAATGTCACTTGAAATCAGCAAGTTAATTTTTTAAACTTAATTGATTTGATAATTACAACTTTATGAACGCCATTTTCAGTCAAAGGTCTGAATTTCACTGAAATCGCGTAATAACAATAGTGCAGACCGTTTCTTCGTGTTAAACTTATGAAGGAAAAATAATAGTATATACATTGGATCTAAGGAGTTGTTGACATGTTACATCAGCTTTCATGGAAAGTCGGTGGGCAACAAGGTGAGGGGATTGAAAGTACAGGGGAAATTTTCTCAATGGCAATGAATCGATTAGGTTACTTCCTATACGGTTATCGTCATTTCTCTTCTCGAATTAAAGGTGGCCATACGAATAATAAAATTACAGTTCGTCCAACAGAAGTACGTTCAATTGCGGATGATTTAGATATTTTAGTAGCGTTCGACCAAGAAACAATCGACGTCAACTATAAAGAGTTAACAGAAAATGGAATTATTTTAGCGGATGCAAAATTTGATCCAGTGAAGCCAGAAGATTCAAAAGCGCCATTATTTGCGGTACCTTTTACAGAGGTAGCTGCAGAGCTGGGCACTTCGTTGATGAAAAATATGGTGGCAATCGGGGCAACGGCTTCATTGCTAAACCTAGAAGACGAAGTGTTCCAAAATGTTGTAGATGATATTTTTGGCAGAAAAGGTGAAGAAGTTGTTCAGAAAAACATGGAGGCAATTACACGTGGCCGTGAATTAATGAATGAGCTTTTAGGCGATCGTGTAGGTGAATGGGCTTTAACACCAGCAGATGGCAAACGCCGTATGTTCATGATTGGGAACGATGCAATAGCACTTGGTGCACTTGCAGCTGGGACACGCTTAATGGCAGCTTACCCAATTACACCAGCTTCTGAGATTATGGAATACCTTATTAAAAAATTACCGAATTTCGGTGGTACGGTTATTCAAACAGAAGACGAAATTGCTGCAGCGACAATGGCAATTGGGGCAAACTTTGGTGGTGTTCGTGCCTTTACAGCTTCAGCTGGTCCTGGTCTTTCATTAATGATGGAAGCAATTGGTCTTTCAGGTATGACAGAGCAGCCACTAGTAGTTGTTGACACACAACGTGGTGGTCCATCAACAGGGTTACCAACAAAACAAGAGCAATCAGATTTAATGGCGATGTTATATGGTACGCATGGTGAAATTCCTAAAGTAGTGATTGCACCTTCTACAATGGAAGAAGCATTCTTTGACACAATCCAAGCGTTTAACATAGCGGAGGAATTACAATTACCAGTTATTTTAATGACTGACTTGCAATTATCTCTAGGGAAACAATCTGTAGAGCCATTCGATTACAATAAAATAGAAATTCGCCGCGGTAAAATTGTTACTGACGACATTGAAGAAGCAGCTGATAAAGCATACTTCAAACGTTATGAGAATACAGAAGACGGTATTTCACCGCGTGTGCTACCGGGTACATTAAACGGTATTCACCATGTAACAGGGGTTGAGCACGATGAAACAGGTAAGCCATCTGAAGCAACTGGTAACCGTCAAGTACAAATGGATAAACGTTTCCGTAAGCTAGAGGCATTGAAATTTGATAATCCAGTATTTTCAAATACGCCTCACGAAGAAGCGGATATTTTATTAGTTGGCTTTAACTCAACACGTGGAGCTATTGAAGAAGTACAAGAACGATTAAATGCTCAAGGTATGAAGGTGAATCATGCACATATTCGTTTAATTCACCCATTCCCATCTGCTGAAGTGGCACCACTTGTAGCAAAAGCGAAAAAAGTAATTGTTGTAGAAAATAACTACACAGGCCAATTAGCAAATATTATGAAGATGAATATTGGTGGTCACGATAAAATCGAGACGATCACAAAATATAATGGTACACCATTCTTGCCAGGTGAATTAGAAAATCGCGTAAAGGAGTTGACTCGCTAATGGCAACATTTAAGGATTTTCGTAATACAGTGAAACCAAACTGGTGCCCAGGCTGTGGTGACTTCTCTGTACAAGCAGCGATTCAGCGCGCCGCGGCTAACGTTGGTATTGAACCAAACGAACTAGCTGTTATCTCTGGGATCGGCTGTTCTGGTCGTATTTCAGGTTACATTAATTCTTACGGTTTCCACGGTATTCATGGCCGCGCATTACCAATTGCACAAGGTTTGAAAATGGCTAACCGTGATTTAAACGTTATTGCTTCTGGCGGTGACGGCGACGGCTTTGCGATTGGTATGGGTCATACAATCCATTCCATCCGTCGCAACATTGATATCACATACGTTGTTATGGATAACCAAATTTATGGTTTAACAAAGGGGCAAACATCTCCACGTTCTGCAGCAGGATTTATTACAAAATCTACGCCAGGTGGTGCGATTGAACCTTCACTTAAGCCATTAGAAGTCGCTTTAACTAGTGGAGCAACATTTGTGGCACAAGGCTTCTCAACAGATATTAAAGAGTTAACAGCTTTAATTGAAGCGGGCATTAATCATAAAGGCTTCTCATTCATTAACGTATTCTCACCTTGTGTTACGTATAACAAAGTGAATACGTATGATTGGTTTAAAGAAAACTTAACGAAGCTTGCTGATATCGAGGGCTATGACAATGCTGACCGTGCTATGGCAATGCGTACAGTGATGGAGCATGAAGGTTTAGTAACAGGTATTATTTATCAAGATACGGAAACAGCTTCATATCAAGAAAAAGTACCAGGCTACTCAGAGCTACCATTAACAGACATTGATATTAATATGAGCGAAAATGATTTTAATAAATTAGTGAAAGAATTTATGTAAATCAAATTTTATATTGTATGAAAAAAGCATTTGGAATATCTTCATTCCAAATGCTTTTTATGTTTTTGAAAGGGTTGTTATGTCAACGAAATAAAGATGTTAAAACATTGTTGCTGCCGCTTCACTTTCGCAAAAAAAACATTGCTGAAGTTTCGTTTATAAATGAGTAGATACATGCTCTGTGAAGTGGTTGATTGGAGTGCAGGCTGGGCGACTCCTCGAGGATCAGCGTCACAGATGAGACCCTGCAGCGAAGCGAAGCGGCTCATCGGACGCCCCCAGGAAAGCGCCCAGCCGGAACGGAAATCAACTCCTCGTTATGCCAACAAATTTGATTTTTATAGGGTTGTTCACAAAAATCTTCGCTATCCTTATAAAATCCTTATAATCATTTTTTACACTATAATCATCGAAAGGAAGATGATTATGGAAGATATTATTTTACAAACAGAAAATCTTAGTAAAAGCTTTAAGGGGCAAAAAATTGTAGAGGATCTGTCGTTAACGATACCCCGCAATACTGTTTACGGTTTACTCGGTCCAAATGGTGCTGGGAAATCAACAGCGTTAAAAATGATAACAGGGATGTTGCGTCCGAATGCTGGAAAGATACTTTTTAATGGACGTGAATGGAATCGTAATGATTTAAAAGACATTGGTGTATTAATTGAAACACCACCGCTTTATGAAAATTTAACGGCAAGAGAAAATCTCAAGGTTCGAACGATTGCTCTCGGATTGCCTGAATCGCGTATTGACGAGGTATTAAGAATTGTTGACTTGACCAATACAGGGAAAAAAAGAGCAGGACAATTTTCATTAGGGATGAAACAACGCCTAGGAATCGCAATCGCGCTATTAAACTATCCAAAGCTTTTAATTCTTGATGAGCCAACAAATGGTCTCGATCCAATCGGCATTCAAGAGCTTCGAAAATTGATTCGATCTTTTCCGGAGCAAGGGATTACGGTTATTTTATCTAGCCACATCCTGTCAGAGGTAGAACAGGTCGTTGATGAAATTGGCATCATTGCAGGAGGGAAAATAGGTTATCAGGGAGCTGCCCCACAAGGTCAGGAATTAGAATCATTATTTATGCAAGTAGTGTCTACTAATAGAAAGGCAGGCATGTAATATGATTTCAATTATGAAGGCTGAAAGATTAAAATGGAAAAAGACTTTTATTCCAAAATTAGTGTGGCTAGCACCCATTGTGGCGATAGTACTAACTGCATTATTAATGGGAGGAAGCTTTTTTCAAAAGGGTGCTTATAATTGGTGGTATACAATGCTCTTACCGGGTGCACTGACGATATGTTGTGCATTAGTGGTGGAAAAGGATGCCAAATTGAAATATCATAGTATTCTCGCAATGCCGATTGATCTGAAGAAGATTTGGTTTGGTAAAATACTTGCATGTAGTGCCTGGTTGTTATTAATTACACTTATTTTCTTTGCAGGTATTACTGCTGGTGGGATACTTTTTGGCAATAGCTATTCTTTCATAAATAGTCTGACAGGTAGTTTAGTAATTTTCGTCACGTTTTTATGGCAAATTCCACTTTGTTTATTCCTTGCGGCAAAATTAGGAACTTATGTGGCTATTTTTATAAATTTAGTTGGCAATCTTGCTGGTATGATTGCATTTGCGAATGGGGATTTTTGGTATAGTGTTCCATATGCCATTACAGCAAGACTAATATGTCCAACATTAAAGATTTTACCAAATGGTCTGCCAGTGCCTGAGGGTAGCCCGTTATTAAGCATGTCGGTTATAGTTCCAGGTATATTAATTGCTTTAGCATGGTTTGCATTAATTAGCTTCCTTACTGCACGTTGGTTTCAGAAGAGGGAGGCGAAATAGTGTATGATAATGTTAAGATTACTAAGGGCAGAGTTTCTTAAAGTAAAAAGAACGCCATTTTTACTAATTCATCTCCTTGTACCGATTATTATTTCTGGGCTGTTTTTAGCATACTATTCTTATTCACCATGGGATTTTGATTGGAAAATATCCGGTTATTTTCAGGCTCTTTCATGCGGGTTTCCAATTATTATTGGAATAGTTTGTGCAATGGCTGCGGAGCAAGAAGCTAATGCAGGACATTTTCAGGGGATGCTATCAGCTACTAAAATAAAAATAGTGGCCTATTTAAGCAAGTTGATACTGTTATTGTTATTTAGTTTTGGGGCAATATTACTGTCCTTCGGTACTTTTAGTGTTGGTTTTATTGAACTTTTGCATGAAGATACATTTGGATATCAATTTTATTTCATAGCTGGATGTATTCTATTTGTTAGCTTTGCATTTTTATATATTTTACATTTTTTTGTTAGTCTTCATTTTGGTAAAGGTGCCTCAATTGGATTAGGAATTGTGGGGTCACTAATAGTAGCCTTATTACTCACTGGATTAGGTGACGGCATTTGGTCATTTATACCTTATGGTTGGGGTGGTCACTTTGTTTCAATGTGGGCAATGAAGGCATCGGGGCTTGACCTATCAACGGTGGAAGTAGGACTACAAGAAGGTATTATTGCTTCAGTTTGTGGAACATTGCTAGCGTTAGTATTATCTTGTTTATGGTTTTGGAAATGGGAAGGAAGAAAGTCTGATAATTAGGGTATGAAGAAATGATGAGGGTAGAAATATGGCAAAAATATTAGCAGTAGATGATGAAAAAGATATTTTAATATTGATAAAAAATGCATTACTAAAAGAAAAACATTTAGTAACGGCAGTCTCTGATGCAACAGAGGTAAGTAAAATGAACCTTGGTACTTTCGATTTAATTTTATTGGATGTGATGATGCCTGAAATTGATGGATTTACTTTATGTGGCCAAATACGCCATGCTGTAGATTGTCCCATCCTTTTTTTAACGGCTAAATCATTGGAGGAAGATCTAATGTATGGTCTAGGACTTGGTGCAGATGATTATATTATCAAGCCGTTTGGAATTGGGGAGCTACGAGCAAGAGTGAATGCGCATTTGAGACGAGAAAAAAGAGAAAGACGCAGTATCCTTTTTGTAGATAACATTCACTTCAATCTTTCTGGTAAAGAGCTGTTTGTAAATGAGGAAAAGGTAATGCTGACAAAAAGCGAATATGAAATATGCGAATTTCTAGCTAGAAACCGAGGACAGGTATTTTCGAAGGAAAAGATTTATGAAACTATTTTTGGGTTTGATGGGAAGAGTGACAGTACTGCCATTACTGAGCATATTAAAAATATCCGTTCAAAGCTACATGCCTTTCATATTGACATCATAGATACTGTTTGGGGGATCGGATATAAATGGAGACAGTAAAGCCCGCTAAAGGAACACGGCTACATACTTTTTTTCTTCGATATCTCCTTTTCCTAAGTTTAGGCACCATTCTGTTAGTAGCACTGTTGATCGGTTTAACGATGTTTGCCCTTTCTACTAACATCATATTACCTGCAAATTATGCAGAAGCTCAAATTTCATCATCAAGAGATCGCATTGCGTCTAGTAGTACGGTTACAGCTGATATGATCCCAGACCTTGTTGATTACGCAGTCTTTTCTAAAGAAGGTAAACTTCTTGCAGGGAATCTTTCAGAGAAGGATGCCTTAAAAGCTTGGGATGCAATGAAAAAAGAGCAAACTCAAGGCATCGCTCAATTTTACTCGTTTATAGAGCGAGAAAATGAGATTTGTATATTGCGGTATTATATATTGCCGCAGTATCGTTCGGTTATTATGAGAAAATATTTACCCAATCCACAACTGTTAGATATTTTATTATTTATTATAGGGGTAATATCGCTAGTGACTGGACTTGCTATCCATTTTGGAAGAAATCTTAAGAAAAAAATGTTTGGCTTGCAGGAAGCGATTGAAAAAATACAAAATCAAAATTTAGATTTTACGATAAATCCCTCTGGAATCCGTGAAGTAGATGAAATATCAAATTCTCTTGAGCAGATGAGGGAGGCTTTAAACAGCTCCTTAAAACAGCAATGGGAATCGGAACAGGCACGTAGAGAACAAATATCTGCTCTTGCTCATGATCTGAAAACCCCACTTACGATTATTCGAGGGAATGCAGAGCTATTACAAGATACTGATCAAGATGATATTCAAAAACAATATAATAATTATATTTTGAAAAATACAATAGAAATAGAAAAATTCACGAAAGAGCTGATTGATTTATCGAAAATGAAAAATAATATTTTCCGTGAAAAAAAGAATGTTAAAACGGATGTATTTATGACAGAAGTAGAGCATCAAATGAGAGCTCTTTCGTTGGAAAAAAAGCTTCAAGTATTTGTCCAAAAGGAAATGCTTCCCGCACTTATATGGATCGATGAAGAGCAGTTCTATCGAGCGATGATAAATGTTATTGCTAATGCGGCAGAGCACACACCTGAAAATGGTAAGATAACATTAACTGTGCAAGGTGCTAATGATGTGATTCAATTTACCGTTACCGATAGCGGCTGTGGATTTTCTCCGAGGGATTTAAAAGAAGCTACCAAACAGTTTTATCGCGGAGATCCAAGTAGAAATGCAGGAAATCACCATGGGATGGGGCTTTATATTGCCCAATCAATTGTTCAGAGTCATAGTGGAACACTGAAAATTGACAATGATTTAGCAGCTGGTGGAGGAAAAGTGACCATAACAATCCCAAGCAATTTTTCCTTGAAGTAATTGTTTTTACTGTCACTTTGCTTCGGAAAGTTAAATAAAATTATTCAAAATGCGGGTAATTATTTTTCTGATAGAAGGATCTTTTGTTCTGCATATTTTGGTACGGAACGGAAATCAACTCTACGCTATAATGGTAAGCTAAATTAATAAATATCTTGAGAAAAGAATGACTTTGGCAAAGTTGCTAATATCATTCTTTTTGTTTTTGGAAAAAAGGAAGAAATGGGGAGCGCGTTCAGGCAATAATATTCTAAAAAATGCTACAATAAAAGAAAAAAGAAGAGGCGATGATGCACGTGGATAACGTCATTGATTTTATTGCAAAGAAAAGAGAGCGCGAAGAAAAGCAGCGCGCGCAGGATTTAGAAAAGTATGTTGCGACACAATGTAATTTCCATCAACCAGAAAATATTGATGCACTTGTTGAAGGAAACATGATTGAAGTCAAAGATCATACGTTATTTTTAGGTTTTCTCTCAATATTAAAAGATGAAAAAATTGATCCACTTGATATTTTTCAAGACGTATTTACATTAGAACCTTCCCGCTTTGAAATGTCCTACAATATGAGATGGTGGTCAGTCGTGCAGCTTGCATTTACATTTTTAGCAATTTTAAAGGAAAACGAGCCACATACATATGCAGATTTTCTTGGTTTATAAAATTAATCTAGAGTGTGTGCACGTCTTGCAAATGCTACATTAACGTGCGCATACAGAACTAGATTCCTTCTTATTCCCCTAAAATAACCCCCTTAAATACGTTGCATATTGCGAATTTTTATTCACGATTGAGTGACAACATCACGGTAGTCCAGAGCACCCGGCGGATAAAAAAGACAGACTCATAGTGTTATTAGTATTAAGTACAGGATAGAACGCATACAAATGATTAAATTCATTTTTAATATGAGAGGCGAGTAAAATTGTCAAAAACAGTTGATCAACCCTTTTTACCAGTTATTATACAATCAGGTCAATATGCATATGGGGTAGCCCGTTCCTTTTATGAGGCGTATCGTATGAAAAGTCTTGTATTAGAGCCAGCTATGAAAACAAAAGATATTCGAACGCTCCTACTAGGTGGGGCGCTAGGAATAGCGACTCAAAATAGTGGTATCCTGGATTTTCAATATGTGGACCGTTTAGATGAACCAGATTATTTTGTACAAGCTTTAATAGAAGTAGCGATGCAGTTCAAACATAAAAAATTAATTCTTCTTGTATGTGATTGTTATTATGCGGAGCTTATCATTATTAATAAACAGACACTACAACATTATTTTATTTTGCCTTATATAGATGAGGATGTAATGAAGCGGGTTCAAACAAAGGAAGAATTTTATAAGCAATGTGATTTATATAATTTAAAATATCCCAAAACGATTGTATTGACAAAGGAACATCGTGTAACAAGTGAAATACCCTTCGATTATCCAATAATAATCAAGCCATCGAATTTCGTTGAATATTCGCGTTGTTCCTTCCCTGAGAAGAAAAAAGTATTTCTTGTAAATAATGAAGAAGAGAAGCGGCATATTATTAAAAGCATTTATCGCTCTTCCTATAAAGATTCTTTAATTCTTCAAGAGTTTATTCCAGGTGATGATTCTTATATTCGGGTATTAGACGTTTACGTAGGGAAGGACAAGAGGGTTAAACTGATGTGTTTAGGGAACAAGCTCCTTGAAGATCCATCACCACAAAATATCGGAATTTCCTTGGCGATTATGACAGATTTCGATAAACAACTTATGGACAACTTGTGCTATTTTTTGGAGGGCATTGGCTATAGTGGTTTTGCAAATTTTGATATGAAACTAGATGTTCGTGACGGGGAATATAAAATATTTGAAATGAACTTACGATCAGGTGCCTCAAGCTATTACGTGACAGCAAGTGGTCATAATTTAATGCAATGTGTTGCTAATGATTATGTATTCAATGTACATCAAGAGCTAACGTATGTACAGACGAGGCATTTGTGGTCACTTATTCCAAAAAGATTGTTATTCAAAGGCTTGAAAAATATAAAACTGAAAATAGAAGCTAAGCAATTAATAAAACATGACAGGTATTCGAATGCTCTATATTTTAGAGAGGATATGAATGTAAAGCGTTGGGTAAAGCTTAAACTATATAATTTTTATTTAAATCTAAAATATAAAAAGTACTACAAATAAGTCAAGATAGGGGACCGAACACATTTAATGTGGATTCCTATTATTTTGGAGATCTAAAAGAAGCAAAGCGATGACGGAAAAATTCTGCAAACTACGTGTAATTAAGTCTAAACCGCGACATTTAGTACACAAGCCTTGTAGGATGTTGCAATTATTCAGTATAATAGTAAAACGGGATTTCAAATGTATGGAATTCGTTTGAAAGGAGTTACCTGATTGCAATGAATGAAGAACAACGCTTAGCTAATCAACAAGTCAATCAACCAAAAAAAGAAGACAAGCCTGAAAAGGATTATAGTAAATATTTTGAAACGGTCTTTACAGCACCTTCATTAAAAGATGCTAAAAAACGTGGGAAAGAAGATGTTAAGTACCATAAGGACTTTAACATTGCAGAAGAGTTTGCAGGTATGGGGACAGGGCGTACTTTCTATATTCGTACGTATGGCTGTCAAATGAATGAGCACGATACAGAAGTTATGGCTGGGATTTTTATGCAGCTAGGATATACGCCTACAGATATAATTGATGAAGCTGACGTCGTATTACTGAATACGTGTGCTATCCGTGAAAATGCAGAAAATAAAGTATTTGGAGAACTTGGCTTTCTGTTAAAATATAAACGTAAAAATCCAGAAATGTTGATTGGGGTTTGTGGCTGTATGTCACAGGAAGAATCCGTTGTCAATAAAATTTTAAGAAGTTATCCGCATGTCGATATGGTGTTTGGTACACATAATATTCACCGTTTACCGAACATTTTAAAAGAAGCATATATGTCTAAGGAAATGGTCATTGAAGTTTGGTCTAAAGAAGGCGATGTAATTGAAAATCTGCCGAAAAAACGTCTTGGCTCTATCAAAGCTTGGGTAAATATTATGTACGGCTGTGATAAATTCTGTACGTATTGTATTGTACCTTATACACGGGGTAAGGAACGTAGTCGACGTCCCGAGGAAATTATTGCTGAAGTTCGTGAACTAGCGGCTGCAGGTTATAAAGAAATTATGCTTTTAGGACAAAATGTCAACGCTTACGGTAAGGATTTTGAGGATATCGAATATCGACTAGGTGATTTGATGGATGAATTACGAAAGATCGATATCCCACGTATTCGATTTACAACGAGTCATCCACGTGACTTCGATGATCATTTAATTGAAGTACTTGCAAAACGTGGTAACTTAGTGGAGCATATTCACTTACCAGTACAATCTGGTTCAAATGATGTGCTAAAAATTATGGCGCGTAAATATACACGTGAGCATTTCCTTGGATTAGTAGCGAAAATTAAAGCGTCTATTCCGGAAGTAACACTAACGACTGATATTATTGTAGGTTATCCTAACGAAACTGAAGAACAATTTGAGGAGACATTATCCTTGTACCGTGAAGTAGGTTTTGAAATGGCCTTTACTTATATTTATTCTCCTCGTGAGGGTACACCTGCTGCCAAAATGGTGGATAATGTACCTGAAGAAGTGAAAAAAGAACGTCTTCACCGATTAAATGCGGTTGTAGGGGAATACTCTCGCAAAGCATTAGAGAGCTTGAAGGGTGAAATAGTAGAAGTATTAGTCGAAGGAACGAGTAAAAAACGTGATGATGTTTTAGCTGGCTACACGCGTAAAAACCGTCTTGTAAACTTTAAAGCCCCAGCAGATCTAATTGGTCAATTAGTGAAAGTAAAAATAGTTGAAGCTACTTCATATTCACTGAGTGGTGAATTCGTAGAAGTAGTAAAAAATGAAAAGGTGGAAGCGTAAATGACACAAGTATTATATACAAAAGAAGATTTAATCAAGAAGTCACATGAAATTGCGCATATGATTGCTAATACGCCAGAAGTTGAATTTTTCAAAAAGGCAGAAGCACAAATTAATGAAAACCAACAAGTACGTGAGCGTATTGCAAGTTTAAAAAGCCTACAAAAGCAAGCTGTTAATTTCCAACACTTAGGAAAAGAAAAAGCGCTTAAATTAATTGAAGATAAAATCGAAAAAATCGAAGAAGAAATTAACGCAATCCCAGTAGTTCAACAATTTAAAGAATCTCAAGGGGATGTAAATGATTTATTACAACTAGTGTCAAACACAATTGCAAACAATGTTACAAATGAGATTGTTCGTTCAACGGGTGGGGATTTACTTCGTGGAGAAACTGGCTCATACGTAGCAAATACAAAACCAGGCAGCTGCTCATAAAAATAATAGAAGAAATAGTGGGTGGGACAAAACTGGTCAAAACCTTAAAAAGCGTGAGAAATCAATTTAGAAACGTTGATTTCTCACGTTTTTTGATGTTTAAAATTTTGCCTTGAAAATATGCTTATGTCATAAGCGACGCAAATTGTTAGTGCGATCAGATTTGAAGGTAGATGTCGATATTTTTCGAAAGTTGGTCGATAAATCGATAAAGTTGGTCGATAAACAATCAAAAATTCTTGATAAACAATCAAAAGTTCTCGATAAATCTCGAAAGTGCAGCGACAGCAACAAATACGCCAAAGCTTTTTCAGACAACATACTATAAAATAAAGATAAAGCCTCCGGCGGATGTCACGGATTTTTAAAGGAATGAATAAAGGATTTTAGTCTAAAATCTTTGCATCCTGTGAAAACGGCTAACTGACCTGCAACGGTAATAACGCCACGTCCTGTGGCATTACTGAAATGACCGACGTCGTGTCGGCCGGGGCACAATCCAACAGACATCCGGACTCAATTACGCCAAGGCGAAATTAATCAGTAGCAATTCGATTCTATAAAAATATATGTTCACCCAATAGGCGCAACCTGCATATGATGGAGTGAAAAGAGTCGAAGGAGGAATTGCGCTGAAACGTTTACGACAAATCGTGACGAGAGCAGTAGTTGCCAAGGGGAAGAAGAGAACAGAAGAACGTGTAACATTATGTCCATCAAATAAGCCGACAAGCATTCTCGGTTGCTGGGTTATTAATCATACTTGCTCCGCGAAAAAGGTCGGTAAATTTGTAGAAGTATCAGGGAAGTTTGATGTCAATGTATGGTATGCCTATAGTAATCATTCGAAAACAGCAGTGTTTTCTGAAACGGTGCACTATAAAGACAAAGTGAAGCTTTCATTTAGAGATGGCGAAGTAAGTGTTGGTGATGATGTACGTGTACGTGTCATTCAAGAGCCAAACTGCATAGAGGCAATCATTTCTCCATGCGGAACGAAATTTGAAATCTTAGTAGAACGTGAAGTCGTTGTAGAGGTAATGGGAGAAACGACGATTTGTATTAGTGTACATCCACTAGATTTCGAAGAGGAATGGAACTTTGATGATGAGAGCTCATCTTCGTCTTCATCTAGTTCGAGCTCAAGTTCAAGCTCATCTTCTTCGTCTAGCTCTAGTGGAGAAGGCAGGTATGTTTTAGAGTCTTCATCGTTTCCTGATGAACGACAAAGATAATAATAAAGACCATATTTCTTTTATACATGCGAAGCGCTAGCATCTTAAAAAAAGGTGATTGAAGCGTTTCGCATGTATCTTTTGTTATAATAAAAATATCTATATGATTAGAGCGAGGGAATTTTTAAAATGACAACATATACACCAATGATGCAACAATATTTGCAGGTAAAGGAAGATTACAAGGATGCCTTTTTATTTTTTAGATTAGGCGACTTTTACGAGATGTTTTTTGAGGATGCTATTAATGCCTCACAACTTTTAGAAATTACATTAACGAGTCGAGATGCTGGTGCAAAAGAGCGAATTCCAATGTGTGGTGTTCCACATCATTCGGCAAAAAATTATATTGAAACACTTGTGCAAAAGGGCTATAAGGTTGCAGTTTGTGAGCAAACAGAAGATCCAAAGCAAGCAAAAGGTGTAGTGAAGCGTGAAGTCGTACAACTTATTACACCGGGTACGATCATGGAAGGTAAGTCGCTTGATGGTAAATCCAATCATTTTATTGGTGCTGCGGAGCAATTTGATGATACGACATTTGGCTACGCTTATTTAGACTTATCTACAGGTGAAGCGGTAGCCTCCTCGATTGAGGGCGACGGTAAAGCACTTTTAATGCAAATGCAGGCATACGGTATTCGTGAATTAATTGTCACGGAAAATTTGCAACTGCTATTAGCAGAGCACGCAGTCAATGTCGGTATCGTCCTTTCTATTGAAACAGATGAAATGACGTTGGCTAAAGCTGCACATTATGTAGAAGCGGTGCCGAATGATTTACAAATTGCCTGCCTTCGTTTACTTCATTATATCGATAAAACGCAAATGCGTTCATTATCACATATTCAAGCATTTACCTACAATGAAATGAAAAACTATTTACGTATTGACTCTAGCTCTAAGCGTAATTTAGAGCTTATTCAATCGATTCGCGGCGGCGATCAAAAGGGCACGCTTTTATGGTTGTTAGATGACACCGTGACTGCAATGGGGGGACGAAAATTAAAGCAATGGTTACACCAACCTCTTGCCTCACGCTCTGCCATTGAAGCGAGACTAGCGAATGTCACAGATTTGTTGGAGGAGTATTTTGTAAGAACAGAGCTTCAAGCCTCTTTAAAACAAGTATACGATTTAGAGCGTTTAGCTGGACGTGTAGCTTTCGGTAATGTAGGTGGACGTGATTTAGCGCAGCTACGTGATTCATTGCGTCAAGTACCTGTAATTCAGCAGCAATTACTTGGTGCTAATAAGGAAACATTGCAAAAGCTAGGTGCAGCACTTGATACGTGTGAGGATGTAGAGGCACTTTTAGCTCGTGCAATTACGGACAACCCACCAATTACGATTAAAGAGGGTGACGTTATTCGCGATGGCTATAATGAGCGTTTAGACGAGCTACGCTATGCCTCACGGAATGGGAAAGATTGGATCGCACAGCTAGAGCAAGAGGAACGGGCGAAAACAGGCATTAAAAACTTAAAAATCGGCTACAATCGAATTTTCGGTTATTATATTGAAATTACAAAATCTAATATCCATTTAGCGGATTTAACTCGCTATGAACGTAAGCAAACTTTGGCAAATGCTGAACGTTATATTACACAAGAGCTTAAGGAAAAAGAAGCATTAATTTTAAATGCGGAGGAAGAAAGTTTAACGTTAGAATATAATTTGTTTGTGGAAATACGTGATGAATTAAAGGCGTTTATTCCACGTGTACAAGCATTAGCGGCAAGTATTAGTGAGCTGGATGTGCTAGTAAGTTTTGCGAGTGTTTCAGAGAAATATCGTTTTACGAAGCCTGAGTTTCATGAAGGGCGTGCGCTAGAAATTATTGAAGGGCGCCATCCAGTTGTTGAGAAAATGCTGAATAAGCAGATGTATGTACCAAACGATTGTGTTCTTGAGGATAATAACAATATGATGCTGATTACAGGTCCGAATATGTCCGGTAAAAGTACGTATATGCGTCAAGTTGCACTAATTGTTGTGATGGCACAAATGGGCTGTTATGTGCCTGCTGAAAAAGCTAGATTACCAATTACAGATCAGATTTTTACACGCATCGGTGCGGCAGATGATTTAGCAGCGGGACAATCAACCTTTATGGTGGAGATGTTAGAATCTCAGCACGCCATTACGCATGCTACAAAAAATAGTTTAATGCTGTTTGATGAAATTGGTCGAGGGACATCTACTTATGATGGCATGAGTCTTGCTCAATCAATGATGGAATACATCCATGATAAAATTGGAGCAAACACACTATTCTCGACTCACTATCACGAATTAACGGCACTTGAAAAGGAACTTCCGCGACTGCAAAATGTACATGTATCTGCTACTGAAAAAAATGGTACAGTTGTCTTTTTGCATAAAGTGAAAAAGGGGGCTGCCGATAAATCTTACGGGATTCATGTAGCACAGCTTGCCCAATTGCCAGAGGAAATTTTAGCAAGAGCACAAGTACTGCTTGAAAACTTCGAGGCAGGACGCGAGGCTGGACAAGAAGCCGGAAACGAAGTAGCCGAGGTACAGGAAGTTGAAGAAAAGCCAATGCAAATGTCCCTGTTTACAGAAGAAGAACCGATCTCTCCTGCAGAATCTGAGGTGCTTAAAAACCTAGAAAAGGTAAATATTCTAGGCACTTCACCAATGCAAGCGATGAATATTTTATATGAATTACAGCAACAACTAGTAAATGCAAAAAAGTAAAGGAGTGATGCGCTATGGGAAAAATACAAATTATGGACGAGTGGCTGTCCAATAAAATCGCGGCAGGGGAAGTAGTAGAAAGACCGGCCTCTGTCGTTAAAGAGCTTGTTGAAAATGCCATTGATGCAGGAAGTACGTCCATTGATGTTTTTTTACTAGAAGCGGGCCTCACTTCAATTCAGGTCATTGATAATGGGAGTGGTATGGATGAAGAGGATGCATTAATATCATTCTCTCGCCATGCGACAAGTAAAATTCATCAGGAGCATGATTTATTTCGAATTCGTACACTTGGCTTCCGTGGTGAGGCATTAGCTTCCATTGCATCAGTGTCAAAAATGACACTTATTACATCGAATGGTGAATCAGGAACGTATTTAGAGCTTGAAGGTGGGCATATCGCCACACATAAACCAGGCCCATTGCGTAAGGGAACAGATCTTACAATAGCACAGCTATTTTTCAATACACCCGCAAGGTTAAAATATATGAAAACAATACAGACCGAGCTTGGGCATACAATTGATCTAATGAACCGCCTTGCACTTGGAAATCCACAAATTGCGTTTAGATTGCTGCATAACGGCCAGCAATTGTTACAAACAAATGGACGAGGGGATGTTCAGCAAGTATTAGCGGCCATTTACGGTGTGCATAATGCTAAAAAAATGGTGGCATTCAGTGGAGAATCGCAGGATTATAAAATTTCTGGCTTTGTAACATTACCTGAGGTGACTCGTGCCTCGAAAAACTATATGTCGTTATTTGTGAATGGTCGCTGGGTGAAGCATTATTTAATACAAAAAGCGATTGTAGATGCTTATCATACGTATTTGCCCATTGAACGTTTTCCGATTGTAGCGCTCTTTATAGAGGGAGATCCTTATTTAACAGATGTCAATGTTCATCCTGCCAAGCATCAAATACGTTTAAGTAAGGAACCTGAGCTTCTTAAGCTAATTGAAGAAACGATACGAGAGAAAATCCGCCATGTTATTCGAGTACCGCAAATGGAAAAGAAGGAGAAAGTGGCAAAGTCTGAGACCGAGCAGCTAAATATTTGGAAACCTGCACCAAAGCTTAATGTGGAGAAAATGAATGCTATTGTAGAAAAGCTTTATGATGTACAAACGGTTCAAGAATCCAACAAATTAGATCCGATAGTGCCACAATCTGAATCTGTCCCTACTGTCATTGAAGATAGCTGGCAACCGACACCAGTGATGGAAGTGAACCGTCCTGAAGAAGAAGTGAAGCTAGAAGAGCCAATGGAAGTTTTGGAGGATGAGCCTACGAAAGAACCATTCCCTGTACTTGAAGTGGTAGGGCAAATTCACGGCACGTATATTGTTGCGCAAATGGAGGATGGCTTTTATTTAATTGATCAGCACGCAGCTCAGGAGCGTATTAAATATGAATTTTTCCGTGAAAAGGTCGGTCAGGTGAATCCAAATGAGCGTCAGGCTTTATTGCTGCCATTGACTTTCCATTATGCTGCTGACGAAGCTCTTATTTTAAGAGAAAATCGACAGGAGTTAGAAGCTGTAGGCGTATTTTTAGAGGAATTTGGTCAGGCATCATTTGTCGTGAGAGAGCATCCAAGCTGGTTCCCTAAAGGGGAAGAACAGGAAATTATTGAGGACTTAATTGAACAAGTGCTGACAACTAAAAAAGCGGACGTCAAAAAATTACGTGAGGCGGCAGCGATTATGATGAGCTGTAAAAAGTCGATAAAGGCCAATTATTATTTAACGAAAGAGCAAATGGAAGTGTTATTGCGAGATTTACGCAATGCCGACAATCCATTTACATGCCCACACGGACGTCCAGTACTTATTCATTTTACTTCTTATGAAGTTGAAAAAATGTTTAAACGGGTAATGTAATTGGAACGATGTTGAGCAACATCTAATCTGCGCTGCATAAAAGGAATTTTTTAGGTAAAGCCTATTTCAAATGAATGTAGAATTTCTATGCCTAAAGGTATTGCTAGTTTAATCAGGTTAGCATACGCAGCAAAAGTTACACGTATTTTCAATTTATAGCAAATGGGGGAGAAAGATATGTTTTCATTTGAACATCGTCCTAAAATTATGCATTTTTTAGAACAATATAGCTTTGACGTTTTAGTCATTGGTGGCGGCATTACTGGTGCTGGCATAGCACTTGATGCAGCATCGAGGGGGTTATCAGTCGCCTTGATTGAGAAGCAGGATTTTTCTGCTGGTACATCAAGCCGTTCAACAAAGCTTATTCATGGTGGACTTCGTTATTTAAAGCAACTTGATGTAGGTGTAGTAGCGGAGGTTGGGCGTGAGCGTGAAATTGTATATGACAATGCTGTTCACGTTACAACGCCTGAAAAAATGCTACTACCATTATATAAAAAGGGCTCACTTGGACCATTGTCAACATCATTGGCATTGAAGGTCTATGATCGATTAGCAGGTGTTAAAAAGCATGAACGTAGAACGATGTTAAACGCCCAGGAAACGGCAGCGCTAGAGCCTTTACTCAATCAAGATGAGCTTATTGGTGGTGGCTATTACGTTGAATATCGTACAGATGATGCCCGTCTAACTATTGAAGTGTTGAAAAAAGCTGTGGAATATGGGGCGCTTTGTTTAAATTATGCGGAAATGACAGGGTTTTTATATGAGAAGAAAAAGCTTGTTGGGGCACAAGTGACGGATCATGTTACAGGGAAAACGATCGAAGTGCATGCTGCGCAAATCGTCAATGCAACTGGTCCTTGGGTAGATGAAGTCCGTCAAAAGGATAAAGTAGTAGACAAAAAGCAATTACGTCTCACAAAAGGGGTCCATATTGTCCTTGATCAAAAGGATTTTCCATTACAGCAAGCCGTGTACTTTGATATAGTGGATGGGCGTATGGCCTTTGCAATTCCACGTGATGGTAAAACGTATGTAGGAACAACAGATACAGTTTACGAGGGAGACCCTACACATCCGGTCGCTACCCAAGAGGACGTTGATTATTTAATTGTAGCTGCAAAAACAGTGTTTCCAACTGCAAATATTTCAAGAGATACGGTTGAATCATCGTGGGCAGGTGTGCGTCCACTTATTTATGAAAAAGGCAAGGATCCATCCGAAATTTCACGCAAAGATGAGATATGGACGGCTCCAAGTGGGCTAATAACAATTGCTGGTGGTAAACTAACGGGCTACCGTCAAATGGCAGAAACAATCGTTGATAAAATTGTGAAGATCCATAAATATAAGCACGCAAGTCCATGTGTAACACGTGAGTTATCTCTTTCCGGTGCAAAGGGCATTAATGCCATTAATTTCTCTGATTATAGTTCTTATAAAGCTAAAGAGGGCGTTCAGTATGGCCTTAATTATGATGAAGCAAAACAGCTTGTACAAAAATATGGGACAAATGTTGACGCATTATATAACCAGGTAAAATATTTACATGAGCACGGAAGTACGATGCCTTTAGTTTTACATGCCATGTTACTTTATGGCATAGAAGCGGAAATGGTGTATACGCCAAGTGATTTCTTTATTCGTCGAACAGGCTTATTATACTTCGATATTGATGCAGTAAAACGTTATAAACAGCAGGTCATTCAAGTTATGCAACAACATTTTCACTATACAGAGTCACAAAGAAATACTTATGTAGCTCAATTAGAGCAAGCTATTTTAGATGCGACAAATTTTGCAGAGGAAGGAGTGTAAGCAATGCGTTATATTGAAATGTCAGACGGCCATTTTTTGTTTACTCGAACATTAAAGCCATCGAAGCCATGTATTGGTCATATTCATATATTGCATGGTATGGCGGAGCATAGTGGACGTTATGTTACATTTGCCAATAGCCTAAACGAAGCGGGATATGCAGTGACAATGCATGATCATCGAGGGCATGGAGAAACAGCAGCCTATAATGGCACATTAGGGTTTTTTGCTGAACAAAATGGGTTTGATCGTGTCGTAGAGGATGCGCATGAAGTAGTAACATTTTTGCATGAACAATTTGCAGGGGTACCTTTAATTATATTTGGTCATAGTATGGGATCGTTCATTACTAGAAGATATATACAATTGTATAGCGATCAAGTGGATCATGTGATTCTATGTGGAACAGGGAATGTTACAGCATTGCATACGATGGGGAATTTAGTTTCAAAAGTATTAGCCAAACAGCTTGGTAAAGAGACAGAAAGCAAGCTATTAAATAAGCTGAGCTTTGGTAGCTTTAATAAACAGTTCCCCAATTCGAAGACTGCTTATGATTGGTTATGTTCAGTAGAGGACGAAGTGGAAAAATATATAGATGATCCGTATTGTGGCTTTATCCCAACAAATCAATTTTTTGTCGATTTAACAACAGGTTTCAGGTCGTTAAATCGTAAAAGTGAAATAGCAAAGGTAAAGAAAGACTTACCGATATTATTGATAAGTGGTAGCAAAGATCCAGTAGGAGAACAAGGTCAAGGTGTATACGCTGTTGCAGAACAATTTACAGAAGCAGGCATACAGGACGTGACGGTCTACTTATTTGAGGATAAGCGCCATGAAATCCTAAACGAGGATAATCGAGAGGCAGTCTATCAAGTTTTATTACGGTGGTTAGAAAAATATGATACAAGATAAAATACAACAGGCAGAGGTCGTAGCAATCGTAGGACCTACAGCATCTGGGAAAACAGCACTAAGTATTGAGTTAGCGAAAAAATATAATGGAGAAATCATCAACGGTGACTCCATGCAAATCTATCGAGATTTAGATATTGGTACAGCTAAAATTACGGAAGAAGAGATGGAGGGTGTACCCCATCACTTACTAAGCTTCAAAGAGCCAACAGAGTCCTTTTCAGTAGCAGACTATCAAAAATTAGTGCGAGCTAAAATTGCGGAAATTCAAACGCGTGGCAAGCTGCCGATTATTGTAGGGGGCTCAGGTTTATATGTGCAGGCAGTACTCTTTGATTTTCAATTTACAGAGGAGCAGGTAGATGAGGTGGCACGGAAAGCCTATTATGAAGAGCTGGAAAAATTAGGTCCAGAGGCGATGCATGCTAAGCTGAAAAAACTTGATCCACAAACAGCGGAGACTATTCATCCAAATAATACTCGCCGTGTCATACGTGCGTTAGAGATGATGGAGCTTAGTGGCGTTTCAAAGGCATCCGAAGCACAAAATCGTGGAGAGGTTCCGCTGTACAATCATGTGATTTTAGGGCTCGGGCAAAATATGTCACGTGAAGTGCTCTATGATCGTATTAACCGTCGTGTTGATATAATGATGGAAAAAGGACTTTTAGAAGAAGTAAAGGGCTTATGGCAGAAAAATATTCGTGGTGTGCAATCAATCCAAGCAATCGGCTACAAAGAATTATATGATTACTTAGATGGTAAATGCTCTTTAGAAGTAGCCATTGACAGCTTAAAGCAAAATTCTCGCCGCTATGCGAAAAGACAGCTAACATATTTCCGTAACAAAATGGATGTATATTTTGTTAATAATGAAGAAAAACTTTGAATAATTTCTAAAAATTACTAATTGCCAAATTGGCAGAACATGCTACTATAGGAATGGAGAGGTAGAAAGAGAGTATAGGGAGGCATATTTGATGAAATCAATTAACTTGCAAGATACATTCTTAAACCATTTACGTAAAAATAATGTTTTTGTAACTGTGTTTTTGTTAAACGGATTTCAGTTAAAAGGAACTGTGAAATCCTATGATAATTTTACAGTATTATTACTAGATGCTGATAGCAAACAACACCTTATTTACAAACATGCTATTTCTACATTTGTTCCAGCAAAGCAAGTGGATTTTTTAGAGACAGATAACTAGAGTAAAACAGTTAGTGTTCTTGACACTAGCTGTTTTTTTGCCTTCAGGCTATAATGTAAGAGGAAATTGACATTTTGGAGGACTACACAAATGAAATCTATGGATACAACAGAAATAGTAGAACTATTAGATGCAAACGAAGATCTATTCATTATTGATGTTCGTGAAGAGGATGAGGTAGCTCAGGGTATGATTCCTGGTGCTCAGCACATTGCTCTTGGGACAATCCCTGAGCGCTTAGAAGAGTTAGATGCTTCTAAGCCATACATTATCGTTTGCAAGGCAGGCGGACGTTCAGCAAATGCCTGTGCATATCTAGAAGCTCAAGGCTATGACGTAACAAACCTTGAAGGCGGCATGCTTGCTTATGATGGAGAGTTAGAATTTAAATAATGACATATTAAAAAAAGAAAGAGCCTTTCATTATTCGCTCTTTCTTTTTTTCTTGCTTATTTTTTTAGCGAGTCTATGATAAGGCTAAAATTTTTTTCGAAATGATTGTATGGATTTTCATTTTTTAGCTCACGAATCTTTATGTTATAACAGGCAAAGTTTAAACCGGCACCGTAAATTTGTAACGCACCATTCGCAAGATCTCCTTTCTGAAGAAGTTCTATACCTTCCATTAAGAAGTTTTCGCTCTCATCGAAGTGACATTCAGTAATGTTTTTATTCCCATTGTAAAATAACTTAAGGTTTTCAATGATTTTATTCGCTGTATCTTCACTTATTGAAGCGTCTACATTGATTAATAATTGGTTTATTGGTTTTACTAGCTGGGCATATAGGCTATCATAATTTTCACATGTTTCAGCAATGGCGTTTCTTAGCTCTTTTGTATCCATCGTCTCTTCTCCTACCTTTTTAATTTTGTCCTGCCTAAGATTTTATTAACTCTCAAACGTGGCGAGCATGCCAGTTTTCAATGATTTTTATTGTTTTGGCACTTATCAAAAGATAACATCTAGCATTAATATTATTATGTATGAATATTCAGAAATATGTTACAATTAAATTCGTTATGGAGCATTCCTGGTTAGAAGGATTTTCAGGGGCTTGAAAAAGAAAAAGTCCTCTTGTATGATGCATGAGTGTCAACGCCTAAATTGACCCATTATCACACAGGAGAACCCCATTTATGAATTCTATTACGAACCAAAAGATTAATCAAGTTACTGAAAAAACGCTCGTCATTGGTATCGACATTGCCAAGCGTACACATTACGCATGCGCGGTTGATGAGAGAGGACGCGTGCTCCAAAAATCGTTCCCTTTCTCTCAATCAAGGGAAGGTTTCGATGCTTTTTATGAAAGATTACTTGTTTTACGTGCTGCACATGAAAAAAGCGAAGTGTTAGTCGGTTTCGAGCCGACTGGTCATTATTGGATGAATCTCGCTGCTTATCTTAGTGCACACGGGATTCCATTTGTCATGGTTAATCCTCATCATGTCAATCGTTCAAAAGAATTGGATGACAATCTTCAAACGAAAAATGATCAAAAGGATGCCCTTGTCATTGCACGCTTATTGCGTGATGGGCGTTTCAGCTATCCGCGCCTTCTAGAAAACGTAGAAGCTGAATTACGAAACGGTGCAACGTTACGGTCCAAAATCCAAGAAGATCTAAATGCCTTACAAAATCGTATCATTCGTTGGATTGATCGTTTCTTTCCGGAATTTACGATGGTGTTCAAAGACTTCGGAAAAATGGCTTATGCGGCGCTTGAAATGACGCCACTACCAAGCGATATTCAAGGGAAGGCACCCGAGGAACTATTATTTTTATATCGCCAAGTCGAAGGTATGAAATCGCCTCAGCTACCAAAAGCGAAACAATTAGTTGAGGTAGCACAGCATTCCATTGGACTGACAGAGGGACTCGTGATGGCACGAATAGAAATCGCCACACTTCTCACACAGTACAAATTGATGCAAAGCCAACTAGTAACATTAACAGAACAGCTAACCGAAATAGCGAAAGAAATGACGGACTATGAGTACTTAAATTCCGTCCCAGGCATAAGCGACGTAACGATTGTCGAGCTACTTTCAGAAGTCGGTTCACTCACACACTATGAACATCCACGCCAATTAATCAAACTAGCGGGACTCACATTGCGTGAAAACTCTTCTGGGCAACGCAAAGGACAAAAACGGATATCCAAGCGAGGAAGAAGAAAGTTACGGGCTCTGTTATTTCGAGTCATGATGCCGTTACTTCGTCACAACGAAGCTTTTAAGAAATTACATGAATATTACTACACTCACTATCAATCCCCTTCGAAAGAAGCAATCGATTGTCGTACTGTGTGGAAAGTTACTGAAGATTTTACACACTTTGTGCAAGAAGAGAGTGTATTTTGATGTGAATCACATGATAAAAGATATTTATTGTCTCGTAGAGGCAGCCTAGCAACATCAAAGCTCGACCTACAACAAAAGGATGACACGGAGAAGCCGGCATTATTTATTCCATCCGACTTTGAGTCCCTAAAGGAGCATCGCCAGCCTCTGCCTTATGAATAGACCGAACGAAGGAATGTAATGCGCAAGGACGCCAAGAGACATGGGAGGGTACGTCATCATAAGCATCGCAGAGATCCATTAGTGCATCATATAATGGAATTTAAAGTTAATTTTGATGAATTAGCTTTAGCAAAGCGTACTCACCAAATGACAATGTATTGAAAAACTAGAAAACATTATATGTAATATTGGTGAAAAAATATTTTTCACCACTTTAAAAACGGGTCAAACCGTTGATATATCAACATT
>NZ_LDGC01000026.1:0-13060 GCF_015844675.1 Lysinibacillus sphaericus
TGAAAGGTCCGCCAACCGCACTCCGTTTTCACGCTACCACTAAAGTGGTTTTATTATCTTCGCTTTTTTGCTTTTATTTCTTCTCCTGTAAATGGATCAATGAATTCTTTCATGGTCATTTGATCCTCAAGAATATCCTCTTGTAATTGATTTTTTATATATTCCTGAATGATTTTTCTGTTTCTTCCTACTGTATCTACATAATATCCACGACACCAAAACTTCCTGTTTCCATATTTGTATTTCAGGTTCGCATGTCGATCAAATATCATTAAACTACTTTTCCCTTTCAAATAACCCACAAACGATGAAACACTTAATTTTGGTGGAATACTTACCAACATATGAATATGATCAGGACATGCTGTTGCTTCAATAATTTCTACGCCTTTTCTTTCACATAACTGGCGAAGAATTCTACCTACATCTACTTTGATTTGCCCATAAATTATCTGCCTTCTATATTTTGGCGCAAAGACGATGTGATACTTACAATTCCATGTTGTGTGTGCTAAACTTTTATTATCCATTTGGATCCCCTTTCGTACGAAGTCGGTTGACCAGACCTGAATTCATTGTACGGCTGGGGTTTTTTTCTTGTCCATAGCTAGAAGCTCTTTAGAACCCCTCGCATAGCAAGGGGTTTTCAAAAGATAAAAGAAAAAAACTGTGCACAGCAAAGCTTGCACAGTTTCGATGTTATTATTATTTTGGCGTGGACCATTCTACTACTTCATTGCGTTTGCGTTCCGCCATCTGTTCAGCTGAATAAATAATTTGCATAGGATTGCCGCCTGCTAGACAACCTGCTGGCACATCCTTATGTACAAGGGTTGCAGCTGACACGATCGCACCGTCACCTATCGTTACACCTGGTAGAATCGTTGAATTCGCACCAACCATTACTTCATTACCAATACGAACATCCCCTAGACGATATTCCTCTATTAAATATTCATGCGCCAAAATAGTCGTATTGAAGCCTATTACAGTATTGTCACCAATGTGAATACGTTCCGGAAACATTGTATCTGGCATAACCATTAAAGCTATGGAAGTTTGTTCACCAATGTCCATTTTTAAAAAAGTTCTATACAACCAGTTTTTCACACGTAAAAATGGTGTGAAGCGTCCAATTTGAATGACAATGAAACACTTCATCACCTTCCAAAAGGACACCGTGTCATAAATATTCCAAAGCGAGTTTGCTCCTTCGACACGATAGCGTTCTGTTTTACGTGCCATTTACTTACCCCGCTTTCACAATTTCAAATAAATCCGTCATATGATGCAACATATATTCCGGTTTGAATTGCTGTAAGTATTCCTCACCTTTAAATGCCCATGCGACACCGGCTGTTCTAACTCCAGCGTTATGTCCTGCCTCAATATCGTGGGAATTGTCACCAATCATAATGGCCTCTTCCTTGGTTACTCCAAGGCGTTCAAGCGCCAGTAAAACAGGCTCTGGATTAGGCTTTACATTTTTTACATCATCCGTGCCAATACGGACATCAAATAAATGACTTGCTCCTAGCACAGATAATCCACGGTCAATCATCCCATTACGCTTTGTAGAGACAATCGCTAATTTGATGCCCATATCCTTTAATTGCTCTAAAGTTGGGACCACATCAGGATATTGAGTGACAAGCTCATCGTGATGCGCTTCATTATATTCACGATATTTTGTAATCATTGCTTCCTCTTCACCAGGAGCAATGTCACTAAATGTCTGTTTTAGGGACGGACCAAGGAATTTCAGGCAATCTTTTGGCGAATATTGCCCGGGAAATCGCTCGTTTAAAACATGCATAAATGTTTGGATGATTAAATCATTTGTATTGAGTAATGTACCATCAAAATCAAATAGTAATGCTTTTACAGTCACTTTTCGAACCCCCTATTTATTATCTAAATATTTCACTGCGGGTTTTACTTTTATACGACGGTAAATAATCGCACCAAGACCCACTACAATGCCTATTATCGAAACAACCTGAGCTGAACGTAAATCTCCTACTAAATATAGGCTATCTGTACGCATACCTTCTATATAGAATCGACCGATTGAATACCAAATTAAATAGCTGAAGAATATTTCCCCACGATTTAAATTTACTTTGCGTAATACTAGTAAAATAATTAGCCCAATGAAGTTCCAAATGGATTCATATAAAAAAGTAGGATGTACGTAAGTTCCTAATTCTTCAATATACATTTGATTAATAATCCAATCTGGCAACATTAATTGTTCTAAAAATTCACGTGATACTGGACCGCCATAAGCTTCCTGGTTCATAAAATTTCCCCAGCGTCCAATTATCTGTCCAATTAAAATACTCGGTGCCGCAATATCTGCTACTCGTAAAAAGCTTATATTTCTTCTACGAGTGAATATGTAACCTGTCAAAAATGCCCCAATAAGTGCACCGTGAATAGCGATGCCACCATTCCAAATTTCAATAATCTTCCCCGGGTTTTCACTATAATAATCCCAACGCATCGTTACATAATAAATACGTGCGCATATTATGGATATAGGAACAGCCCATAGTAATAAATCCGCAAGAAAATCCTCCGGTAGGCCCCTCTTAACAGCCTCTCTTTGTCCAACAATATAAGCTAAAATAATACCCGATACAATTAGTAACCCATACCAACGAACAGGGATAGGTCCTAAATGGAAAGCAATCGGATTAATATCTAATAATAATAAATCCATCTTAAACTCCTCTCATCTATCATATAGGATATTGTATCCTATTAACGAACAATTAATCATCTAATTCATCCGCTGATGAAATCACCTCATCTAATCGTCTAGAAAACTCTTCGGCTGCATTAACACCCATTTTTTTTAAGCGATAATTCATTGCTGCTACTTCAATAATAACAGACACATTTCGTCCTGGTCTTACAGGAATCGTTAACTTCGTTAATTCCGTATCAATAATTTTCATTTTCTCTTCCTCTAAGCCTAGACGATCATATACTTTTTCTGGATCCCATATTTCTAATTCAATCACTAATGTAATACGCTTGTACGGACGTACCGCACTTGCTCCAAAAAGGGTCATAATATCGATAATACCGATGCCTCGAATTTCAAGTAAATGTTCTAAAAGAGGTGGTGGACTACCAATTAAAAAGTTCTCTGCCTCCTGACGGATCTCTACACAATCATCAGCCACTAAACGGTGCCCCTTCTTGACAAGCTCAAGTGCTGTTTCACTTTTCCCTACACCACTTTTTCCGATTATGAGTACACCGATGCCGTATATATCCACTAAAACTCCGTGAGCAGCAGTCATTGGTGCTAAGCGACCTTCTAAATAGTTTGTTAGTCTACTCGAAAATTTCGTTGTTGTCATATGTGTTTTAAATACAGGTACATGTTTTTCATTGGACGCCTGTATAAGTTCCTCCGGTACCTCTAAATCCCGGGAAATAATAATAGCTGGCGTATCCTGCGAACATAGTAGACGCATGCGTTCTAGTTTCACATTTGCAGGTAGCATTTCAAAAAATGAAAGTTCTGTTTTTCCAAGCAATTGCACTCGATTTGCAGGATAATGCGTAAAATATCCCGCCATTTCAAGCCCCGGTCTTGAAATATCACTCGTAACAATCGTTCTTCCTATTCCTTCCTCACCAGCTAACAATTCTAACTTAAATTTCTCCATAACGTCTCTTGTTAATACTACGACCAATGTTTTGTAGCCTCCATTCAAAGGAATTGAATATGTTTTGTCTGTGTTAACAGTCAGTAAAATTCCCACTATTCGTGACAGTTAACTAGCTGTATACACCCGATTGGTTTAACTAGCAATCAGCTTACTGATTCCAGCTTCACTTTATTTTAGCATGTCTAAGTTTAAAAGAACTATATTTACACTCTGTCTGAATGACTAAAAACTTCTACACATAAAAAAACTAGCGGTTCTCCAGCCCCGCTAGTTTCATGATCATTTTATTTTTGAGTTGCCAACCATTTAGCAACTGCTTTTGCATCTTCGCCTTTAACAATACCAGGAGGCATTGAACCTTTACCATTTTCTATAATATCTAAAAGTTCAGCTTCCGAAAAACGAGAGCCAGCATCATTAATTTTTGGCGCATTTCCTTGGCCTTGTAGTTCACCACCATGGCAAGTAATACAAGATTTCATTGCAATTGTTTCGCCATTTGGTGCAGTAGTTTTTGAACCTTCATTTGCCGTTTTACCTCCACCACAAGCAGCTAAGAAGATTGCTGAACCAATCGCTAATGTTAACATTGCCTTTTTCATTAGGGACCCTCCTCAAAGTAAATAAGTATCTTTCCCCGACATTATACCAAAGTTATGCACGTTTGAAACCTTCTCCCAACACTTCATAAGCATTAGAAACGATCACAAACGCTGATGGGTCAACGTTTTTAATGAGTTGTTTCAGCTTTGTGAATTCTGTTTGGTAAACCACAACCATCAAAACTGGTCGCGCTTCCCCTGTATAGCCACCTATTGCAGGCAACTTTGTCACTCCTCGATTGATCTCGGCATATATGGCATCACGTACCTCATCTTGTTTCATCGTAATAATGTAAATCATTTTAGACTGACTAAAGCCAAGCTGAATAATATCAATCGTTTTTGTCGTGACATAAAGTCCAATCAGGGCATACAAACCTTTCTCTAAATCAAAAACAAGTGCTGCACTAATTGCGATAATCCCATCAATTAAAAGTACACTTGTACCAAGCGTTATTCCAGTATACTTTGTAATAATTTGCGCTAGTAAATCAGTGCCACCAGTAGAAGCATTCCCCTTAAAAACAAGTCCTATTCCTATACCGACTACAATCCCTCCGAATAGTGCACCGAGTAAAGGATTATCTGTCCAAGGACTCCAACTGTTCGTTAGTAATACAATGAACGGTAATGTCACTGTTCCAATAAACGATTTTATCCCAAACTTCTTTCCAAGTAATAATATACCTACTATAAATAATGGAATATTAAATGCATATTGTATTAAGCCAGGATTCCAACCAAATAAACCGTTTAAAATTGTACTAATCCCGCTTACTCCGCCAGAAGCTACTTGATTTGGCAGTAAAAATACATTAAAGCCGATAGCAATAATTGCAGCGCCTACTATGACGTATACATACTCCACAATGCTTTCCCTTACATCATGAATTTGATTCATTTCCCCCACGCCCACTTCAACTTTCAGAATTTTTTAAAGACGTGATGATTATAGCAAATAGTTTTCGCATTGAGAACTTCGTCTTGATGAAGGAACATGTATTATTGGAATTATGTATTACACTTATGACAATTAGATACATCATCATAACGTTGGTTGATTTCTGTTCCGACTGGGCGCTTTGTTGCTGTCGCTACGCTTTCGCACAGATAAAACATTTGCCGCTGACGCTTCGCTTTCGCGCAGATAAAACATTTGCCGCTGACGCTTCGCTTTGCGCAGAGCTGAGCTTCCTGGGGCGTCCGATGAGCCGCTTCATTCGCGAGGCTCGCTGCAGAGTCTCATCAGTGAGGCTAATCCCCAAGGAGCCGCCCAGTCGGAACGAAGATCAACTAATGGCAAGCTAATTAAATATATAAAAAACAAGCTACCTTAAAAATATTTTAAGATAGCTTATTTTTGACTTTTCACTAAAATATATACTTAACGGCTTATTCCACTAAACAAAAACAGATGATTGATTCTTATTTTTATAAAGACTTTTCTGCCCACTCCATAGCTTCATTGTATAAAAGATCAATAGTTGAAAAATCAATAGTAAGCTGAGGAGCTAATCTTTCTAATGTAGACCAATCTAACTTGCCTAACGCAGTACTGAATTCCAAATAAGGTGTCATTTCAGTTTGATTACCTAAAAGTGTTGCTGTAATGTCTTCTGAAAAAGGTAGCTGCTGTAAAATAACATTCAGCGGTCTTTGTAACATAGTGTCTATTAATGAAAACATCCCAACTAAAAAATATTCAGAGAAATTTTTCTTATAGGAAAGCTTGGCTAATTTCTCACATACTTTTGCTCTAAATAAAGATGTACGCATGACTTCTTTAAACAGATCATTATCAGTATTTCTGTCAATTTCTCGCATCGCCAATAAATAAATCCACTTTCGTAAATTTGGAACCCCAAGTAATATAATCGCTTGTTTTATCGAACGAACCTTGGATTTAGAACGCAACTCTGAATTATTAACCATATGCAATAATTTATATGTTAACGAAATGTCACGCTCAATACTTTCCGCCAATAAATGTATATTAGGTTCCTCTTCTCTTAATAGCGTAATAATATATAAATATTGAATTGTATTCGCAGGTATATCGGTGGCTGTAATTATTTGAGGTTGTTCAAAAAAATAGCCTTGAAACAATTCATAGCCAGAATGCTTCGCCACTTCAAATTGCTTACGTGTCTCTACTTTCTCAGCGAGCAATTTTATGTGAGGGAAATTTTCTTTCACTTTATTTTCAATTTCCATTCGCTCTAGTAGTGATGACGATAAAAAGTCAACTTTTATATAATCGATATAAGTGAATAACTCATCATAAACTTGTACTTGATCATCCAAAATAAAATCATCTAATGCTATTTTAAACCCATATGATTTGAGCTCAATAACTCTCTCGACTAACTGAGCTGTAATAGGGACATCCTCTAAAATCTCAATAACAACTTGCGATGGATTTATGTATTCATTTAAAGGACTCATAAGCAAGTTTTCTGTAAAATTAACAAAACTAGGTTTTCCTTTTGTTACCTCTTCAATGCCAATTAAAAGAAATGAGTTTACTAATACATCAATTGTGGCAGCATCTGAATCGACCATTGGAAAAGCATTCACCTTTTTTTTGCTGCGATATAATAATTCATATGCAACGATTTGTTCCTGAAGGTTAAAAATTGGCTGTCTGCCGATAAATACTTCCATTTCGTCGCCCCCCATTTCTCTAGTTATTAGTAACATTATTATAGCATTTTTCAGCACTATCTGCTTATCATTCAATTAACTGTCTAAAAATCGACTAACAATAATTAACATTATATACAATAATAAATCACCCCTATAGCATAGTGATTTTCGTTCCAACTGGCGGCGTACGATGAGCCACTATGATGCTATCTCTAAGGAGTCTCCTAGGCTCTATTCCTCATAATGTGTCATCTTCAACACTCGTCGATAAGTATCAAAAAAGTCGTTACCCAAAACTCCAATTAACTCAATAAAAAATATTATTCCTTTTGCCGATCTACCTTTTTAAATTCACTCAACCTTCCTTATATAAATTTGTAAAATTTTATCTTTTCACGTAGACATTTACCATATTTCAATGTATAGTACATTACAACACTAATGCACTATATTTTGTAGCAGCGAAAGGGGGTTTTTCGATGCACGTTCATCTAGATGGTACAACACCGATTTATATGCAAATTGCTCAATGGCTACAGCACGAAATCATTGCCGATCGATTACAGGCAGACCAGAAAGTCTATTCACAATGCCAACTAGCAGAGTTATTCAATATAAATCCCGCCACAGCTGGTAAAGGATTGACAATTTTACTGGAAGAGCAACTTTTATATAAAAAACGGGGGTTAGGAATGTTTGTCACTATGGATGCTAAGGAACGAATTTTATTGAAACGTCGCAACGAAATATTGACCAAAATGGCACAAGAAATCGTATTAGAGGCAAAACGTTTACTTGTATCTGATGAAGAATTGCTAGTGCTGATTCGAAAAACACAGGAGGGATTGGAATGAATATTATTCAATGTGAGGAGTTATCTAAAAGCTTTGAACGTCGTCAAGCACTTCAACGTGTAACCTGCGCTATTGAGGCAGAAAAAATTATCGGCATTATTGGTCGCAACGGTGCAGGTAAGTCGACATTGCTGAATATTTTTGCAGGCTACCTAAAGCCTACGACTGGTTCATGTAAGGTGTTTAATGAAAATCCCTTTAATAATATTCAAACAGCTGCCAATATGATTTTTATCGATGATCGATTAAGCTTCTCAGATTACTTGTCGCTCGAAGATATTCTTAAGATGGGAGCTGATTTTTATCCTAATTGGCAAAATGAATTAGCTTATCGCATGCTCGATTATGCGGGTATCGACCTTACAGCAAAGCACCAGCAACTATCTAAAGGTCAATTGGCAACCTTCAATCTTGTTTACGGATTAGTAAGTCGCTGTGCACTAACCATTTTAGATGAGCCGATGAATGGTATGGACGAAGCGATTCGTACAGATTTTTACAGAGCAATTTTAAAGGAATACCTAGCATTTCCACGGACATTTATAATTACTAGTCACCACTTACAAGAGATGGAATCTATTTTAGAAGAAATATTATTAATAGATGAAGGCTCTGTCATCGCCCACGCGCCATTGGATGAATTTAAGGAACAGCTCATATCACTTAGCGGACCAAGTGATGCACTTGCGGATCTGCTCTCTGAGACGGAAGTTTACGCTCAAAAGATTGTGGCAGGGATGACCTCAGCTGTAGTAGATGCTAGTAAACTATTCGTATCAGAAGAAATACTTCGAACAAAAGGCATCAAAGTATCAGCCCTTACTGCAAGTGAAGTTTGCATGTATTTAACAAATAAAAAAGGACGTGATATTGATGCAATCTTTGACTAATATTTCACTTAAAACAATTGTCAAAAAACAAGTGAAATGGAAAGCCCAATTATATATTTCTGCCCTTAGTTCCTTAATTATTTTACAAATCATTTTTGGCGTTTTACTCTCTAGCTCCGGGAGTGGTACTTCTGGTCTTTCACTTGGAAATTTAGAAGTTCGATTCACTTATTATTCACTCGATATGTTTCTTATTGTTTCAGCCATTTGGGCATTCATAATAGGGCTTCTTTTTACAACAAAAGCATATCGTATGGATGATTTATCTGTTATTTCGAGTCGGACATCTAGCGCCCTTGCAAACATATTGGTCATGATTATATACAGTTTTATTGCAGTCTTCATTATGATTTCGACTCACTATTTACAAGTATTATGGATTTTATTAATGGAGAAGAAATCTTTTGTAATAGAAAGTCTATTTATTTCACCATCTACATTCATATTATGTTTCAGTTCCATCTGTTTATTTGGCGCAATCGGCTTACTATTTGGCACCAGCTTCAAGGGGCCAAAAGTGATAAAAATATGTCTATCTACTTTTATGGTGTTTAGCTTTATTTACATTTTTATGGCACCAAACATTATTCCTCTAATGATGCTATCCAATCTTATGATTAGTGTTCTTAATTTGCTCGCGGCCCTACTATGCTTTAGCCTCACTATTTGGATTGCTAATAAATCGGAGGTGTCTCGCAAATGATAGCGACAACAATATTCTTTTTTACTCAAATATTACTCGTGATTGCTATTTTTTTAATACTAAGTAAATTAGGTAAAAGAGCTAAAAATATTTGGACACTTAAGCGTATTCTGATTTGCATTATCTGTTACATCGCACTTGGGCTCACTGCTTTCATTTATATTAGCTTTTTTTCAGATTCGAAAATACCAGTACTTTCTCCTTCTGATATTAAACAAGTTGAGAAAAAATTTGATCAAATCCAAAAGTATGATCAAGAGTTCAATTCTTCGTATTTAACTTCAGACTACAAAAAGAAAACATGGGAAATTAACTTTGATGGAGATACATTACCTGTTGTAATAAATAATGATGACAATAATTTAAGCTTGAATATTCGACAACGTTATAATGACAATATTGAATCAGGGAAAGCTCTTATTACCTATTATCAATTTCCTTTCATAATAAATGGTGTCGATCTTTCTGACGAAGTACCACTACCTGATGTATATGTGGCACAAAACCAATTATTTATTGAGTCTCTTTCTAAACAACAAGTAAATTATTATCTTTTAAAAGCAACAATAGGTATCTTAGATTTTAATCGAGGGGCAGAACGATACGAAATGGATAATTCCTATTCAAATTTTATTGTTATCGACATACCACGCGGTACAGAAATAGAAGATTCTCAAGGCCTTATCTATTATATAGAATAGTAAAAAATAGATGATCGCCAATAATTAGCGTTAAAGCGTAAACTATATATAATGCCACGCTTGAGAATCAGCGTCACAGACAATATCCTAAAACGCAAACAATTAGGGCACGAAGGCTAGAGTATCAAGTCCTTTGATAACATCTACCCCTATGTTAACACTAGCTTTCGCACAGAAAAAACTTTCATTATAGTGCTGAGCAAAAAAGGACAGTCCTAGGTGATCTTCTATCACTTTTGGACCGTCCTTTTATTTTCCACTTACTTTTGATTTAATAACACCAATTACAGCTGGCACTACTGAAATTAAGATAATTAATATTAAAACCGTTGAGAAGTTGTCTTTAATAATAGGAAAATTACCAAAGTAATAACCTAGTAATGTACAGCTGAACACCCATAACACTGCACCTACAACATTATACATTATGAAGTAGCCATACTTCATTTTACTAGCCCCTGCAACAAAGGGTATGAATGTACGGATGAAAGGCATAAAACGTGCGATGACAATCGTTTTTCCACCGTGTGTATTAAAAAACTTTTCTGCTGCCTCCATACGTTCTTTTTTTACGACTCTTCCAAGGAAGCTCTTTGGTGGTATAGATGTTCCCACTTTATGACCAATATGATAATTCATCGTATCCCCTAAAATTGCAGCTGCTAAAAATACAGGAATTAATATCCACATGTCAAATGCGCCCATTGCTGCTGCTAATGTACCACTTGCAAAAAGCAATGAATCACCTGGCAGGAATGGGAAAATTACGACACCAGTTTCAACAAAAACAATTGCAAATAAAACGAAATAACTCAAATTACCAAACTCACGAATGATCTCTTCTAAATGCACATCAATATGCATAATAAAACTAATTAACTCTTTGATGAGTTCTATCATTTTTCCATATGCTCTCTTTCAATTTAATTTTCTAAAGGCTTTGACGTAGCTAGACACCAAAGGGTTCCATTCTTCTTGACGGGCTGTGGTGGTACTTCTTCAACACTATATGACAAGCCTTTAAAAAGTATGTAGATTTCATAAGTTTGATTTTATCACTTAGAGACATATACACTCAACTATTTAAATAAATGGCCATACTTTTTTACATTGCTGTAATAATATAATAATAAAGAATTACTGGTGTATTGATTTTCAATTTTTACATTCTAATTAATTCGAAGAGGATGATTTCCACTACGGGCTACTCGCTTTGTCGCTGACGCGCAGAGCAAGGCTTCCTGCGGGCGACAGTCGAGCCGCTTCGTCCGCTAAAGGAACGAAGGCTAAGTGCGTCACGTCCTGTGACAACGCCTTCGTGACCAACATCGTGTTGCCTCAGGTTCTCGTCTGTCTCGCTTTCCCGCTGGAGTCGAGTAGCCCTACGCTACAATCAGTTAAAATGTTAGCAAAATAGAAACAAAAAAATCCTTTTATCTCTCAATAATAAACCTATTTTTCCTAATCAACACGCATGAAAGAATTGTCTTAAATTAAATTAGCTCCCCTTAAATTTTTTTACAAACATAAAAAAAAGCTACCAAATAGTAGCTTCTAAAGTGTACCCTTTGTAAAGGACATTTTGAAAAAAAGCTAGGCTACCTTTTGAAGCTGCTGTCTGTATTTTGCAGGCGGCAGCTTTTTCAAGTTCCATTGCCCTCGATAATGGTTGTAATATATCATATAACTTTTCACTTCTCGTTTTACTTCTTCTAATGTTTCGCACGCTTTCAGATTGGTTTCATCTTTAAAATGACCGAAGAAGGATTCTTGAGGGGCGTTATCCCAACAGTTTCCTCGACGTGACATTGATTGCCCTAGTCCCATTTTCTTGACAAGTTTCTGGAATTTTGGATTCGTATAATGGACTCCTTGATCGGAATGAATAAATGCATCTTTCGTTAAATGGTGGTGATTTCGTTTTAATTTACGAAGAGTATTGAGTGCGATATCCATACTTAATGAAGCAGATACTTCATACGCTAAAATTTCGTTTGTCTCAGCGTCCTTAATCGTTGATAAATAAGCACGTTTACCGTTTCCGTACGTCAAATACGTAATATCTGTTAATAATACTTTTCCTGCTACACCTTGTTTAAAGTTACGCTGTAATTCATTTGGACATGTACGATGTTCTTTTGTCGCTTTGGCCATTCTACGTGCTGGATTCGCTTTTCGAATTAGGCATACAATCTCGAATTTCTTCATAATGCGGCGAATACGTTTTAAGTTATACGTAATCCCATATTGATTTTCTAGCGTCATTTTAATTTGACGTGCACCTTTCTTACGTCCTCGGAAATGATACGCTTTTAAAATGATTTCTTTGATTGCTGCATCTGCTAACTCATGGGCTGCACGCTTTTGTGCTGATTTTTCTGTGAAATAATTATAGTAACCTGAACGAGATACGCCCATGATTTCACATAGATAACTTACTAAACGTTTTAGTTTATATTTTTGAATCGTTTTACTGATTAATTCAAATTTTAGTTCTGTTGCGATTGTTATTTCTTCTTTAACATCTGCCTTTCGAGTAGATCGAGCTTTTTTAAAAGTTCATTCTCCGCTTGTAATAATTGATTTTTCGCTTCTAATCGTGCAATTTTTTCTTCTAAACTTAATTCCCGTTCTATTGGACGACCTGAATTCGATTTCCGTGTATCTTGTAGACCCTCTACTCCAGTTGTACGATAAGCTGCACGCCAACGCTTTCCCGCTGAACTAATGCGCTTCAAACCAATCAGTTCAACATCTAAACCGGCCTCTTCAAAAATCGTTCTTGGGAGTTTTCCTTTTTCATTTTCTGCAATAAAATGGCGTTTAAATTCCTCAGTATATGTAATCGCTTTATCACTAATAGCCTGGACATTAGGATTACATTTTAGTTGTTCTTGCTCTTTTTTAGTAAATAATCTTTTCGTCATTTATTCCGCTCCGACATCTTTTTTCTCATTATAAACAAAAGTACCCTA
>NZ_LDGC01000027.1:0-23860 GCF_015844675.1 Lysinibacillus sphaericus
TGAAAGGTCCGCCAACCGCACTCCGTTTTCACGCTACCACTAAAGTGGTTTTATTATCTTCGCTTTTTTGCTTTTATTTCTTCTCCTGTAAATGGATCAATGAATTCTTTCATGGTCATTTGATCCTCAAGAATATCCTCTTGTAATTGATTTTTTATATATTCCTGAATGATTTTTCTGTTTCTTCCTACTGTATCTACATAATATCCACGACACCAAAACTTCCTGTTTCCATATTTGTATTTCAGGTTCGCATGTCGATCAAATATCATTAAACTACTTTTCCCTTTCAAATAACCCACAAACGATGAAACACTTAATTTTGGTGGAATACTTACCAACATATGAATATGATCAGGACATGCTGTTGCTTCAATAATTTCTACGCCTTTTCTTTCACATAACTGGCGAAGAATTCTACCTACATCTACTTTGATTTGCCCATAAATTATCTGCCTTCTATATTTTGGCGCAAAGACGATGTGATACTTACAATTCCATGTTGTGTGTGCTAAACTTTTATTATCCATTTGGATCCCCTTTCGTACGAAGTCGGTTGACCAGACCTGAATTCATTGTACGGCTGGGGTTTTTTTCTTGTCCATAGCTAGAAGCTCTTTAGAACCCCTCGCATAGCAAGGGGTTTTCAAAAGATACAAAAAAAGAAAAGCGCAGAAATCTTTTATAGATTTCTACGCTTTATATTTTTTTATGCATATGCAAATGTTGTACTAGGTGATAGTGAGCAAGCTTGACTTTTCGTAGCCCAAACCACCACAAAAATAGCATAAAAGGTATCATTAAATATACCCAATATCCTTTAAATGATAAAATTGTATTATATAAAATGTGTAATACTACCGGTGCACAAAACGCCATAGCAATCATTTCTTTCGTCTTTGCAAACTTTGAAAACTTGGCACGTCCATAATAATAGCCCATTACAACACCGAACAAAGCATGACTCGATACAGGTAATAACGCACGCATAAAAGCAGTGTCCAAACCGAAAGAAAATAAATAAAGAACATTTTCAATCGTGGCAAAACCAAGAGATACGCTTGCACCATACAGTATGCCATCATAAGGATCATCGAATTCTACATGATTGTAGATTGCGATTAACAGAATAAACCATTTAAAAAACTCTTCAACTACACTCGAAAAAACTACATCTTGTAGATAAAGATATCGAAAGACCCCTTCTTCTGTTAGTACATATTGTAAGAACAAGATTGGGAAGGTTAAAAATGCGCCATACAAAAACGTTTGAAGTAAGGTTCTTCTTGGCTCCGTTGCCATCTGATTGCGCAAATAAAAGTAACTAAAAAGCGCTAAACCGGGAGCAATGGCAGCTGATAATAAGATGATCATGATGCCGGCCCCTTTCAAAAATCAATTTCACCTTGACATAATGATGTTAAGATTTTAAAATTCGTGACATCCTTCTGACTTTAGACCAACAATGTTTTTTATACGAAATTAAAGCGTCCGCCTCACAATGTTGGTTAACTTTAGCATTTTTGCAGGATGTAAAAATTCATAGCCTATGTTTATCTCTTCTGTCGGTTATTGGACAAAACGTATATCGTATGTCATAGGCGGAAAACTTTTGTGACATTTTCCGACAAAAAACATCTGTTACATGAAGATAAACTGCTATTATTATACCATGTTATGACACAAAACTTTTTAAAAGGAGATATTATTTTTTATGAAAAAAACAATTTTATTAATTCATACAGGTGGAACAATATCTATGGCGATGAGCGATGAAGGTGCCGTTATGCCTAACAAGGAAAATCCTCTTATGAAGGAAAGTAGTAAACTTGATGCGCTTGCCACAATTATTGAAATGGAGGCATTTAACCTCCCATCACCACATATTACTCAAAAAGAAATGCTTAAATTACGTAATCTTATTATCGAAAAAGTTGCAGAGGCGAAAATTGATGGCGTTGTCATCACCCATGGTACTGATACATTAGAAGAAACAGCATACTTTTTAGAGTTAACGACTGATTTATCAATTCCTATTGTTTTAACAGGTGCCATGCGCTCCTCAAACGAACTTGGTGCAGACGGCGTTTATAATTTAGTAGAAGCCGTTCGTGTAGCTGTAGATGAAGAAGCTCGCGAGAAAGGTGTTCTTGTTGCCATGAATGATGAAGTCCACCTTGCTGTTAATACCACAAAAACAAGCACCAGTTCAGTAAATACGTTCCAGTCACCTCAGTATGGCCCGATCGGACTTATTACAAAATCAAGAATATTATTTCACCATGCCCCTATCCGCCGTCAATATGTAGATATTGATGGATTATCAAAACGAGTAGCCATGCTGAAAGTGTACGCTGGCATGGAGGTTGATTTACTTGATGTAGTACTCGCATGTAAATATGATGGTGTTGTATTAGAAGGCCTTGGACAAGGCAACGTCCCTCCATCAGTAGTAAAAGGTATTGAAAGTCTTATAGAGCGCGGTATTCCAGTTATACTCGTATCCCGTTGTTTTAATGGTATCGCAGAAGGTGTCTACGGCTATGATGGTGGTGGCAAAATGCTCGAAGACCTAGGAGCTATATTTGCAACCGGCATTAATGGTCAAAAGGCTCGATTAAAATTATTAATTGGGCTCAATAAAGTTGGGGCACCTATTGATTTAAAAGATTTTTTCATGTAAGGCTAATGTATTCGATATTCACGTTGGCTTATGCATCAATAATTTGCTTATAATAACCTAAAATCTTATGTAAATGATCGATTGCTATATCAAAATCCGGCTGAATAACTGACAGCTGTACGAAATTTCTTCGACGTAAGTATTGGCTATCCGCGTGAACATAAAAACCATTTAAATTTAAATCTCTCTGTAGATTTGCCAATTTCTTAGGAAGTTGTAAATTGATGAGCATAGGGTACTGTCTAGTTGCAACTTGATAGTGCATGAATGGTAGCTGCTGCAATGTTTTAAAACGTTGCTGTAGCTGTCCATATCTTTCTGGATACGCTTGTAATGCTGCAACAACATTTGCAACAAGTACTGCTGGTAATGTAAACGGAATCGAACTTTGTTGGTAATTAGCTAAATCAAGATAAGCAGGTAATGTCATAGAAGATTTCACTATGTTTTGCGAAAAAACAAAAGCCAAGCCACTAAGTGCACCAATTGCTTTTCCACTTACCGCTGTCGCTATATAACAATCCTTTAAAGAAAATGGCATAGCTCCGAAAGAACTAATGCAGTCCAGGCAAAGCTTTATATTATAACGTTTTGTAAGCTGTAAAATCCCATCTAAATCATTACATGTCCCAGTCGACGTTTCTCCATGAACTACTAGGAGCCATTGATACGGTCTTTTTTGCAAATAAGAGTCCAAGCCATTTATATCAAACGAAATTCCCCAATCTTGCTCGATCACATCAAAATCTAATGACCATCTCTCTGCTTGCTTTCGAAGACGTTCTCCAAACTCACCATTCGTTAAAATAAGTCCACGCCCTAATTGTTGAGCCTTCAATTGCCCTAGCATAACTTCATTTGCCAATGTCCCAGTTCCTACAATTGTCGCTACATGCGCTGCCCCTGATAGTTGAAGCAACTTATTTCTCATTTGCTCAAATAATGATTGAAAGCCTAAAGAGCGATGAGAAAGCTCAGAACACATAAATTGTTCGCTTTGTTTCACTGGACCTGGATAAAAAGTATGGCAATCCTTCGCAAGTCTTTGCTGCAAAAACTTTTCAAACTGTTGTCTCGTTAATACCATTGGTAAAAATAAAGCATCCTCTGTCCCTGTAGCAGGTGCAAATTGAGTAAACCCCATTTGCTTATAAAGTTTCTCCTCACGAGTAGTACCAGAGATAACCGCTGCCGAATAACCTTTTTCGTATGCAAAAGTAGTTAATGCCTGTGTCAATTTCAGTAGTACTCTTCCTGTTCGATATGCCTTCTTGACCGCAAGTAATCGAATTTCACATAGTTTCGTACTGATTTCCTTTGATAAATACTTCTCAACGCTTCCTACTTTTTCATCAATTGAAAACGGCCTTTGATCTCTAAATGCAAGCATGCCTATAAGTTCTATTCCTTTATAAACAACAATATACGTATTTTCATGATGAAAGCGGTCAACTTTTTTTCTTTCGGTATTAGGCTTATGCTGTGGAATTTCTTCTACAAAGGTTTCATAATTTAATCGTGCAATTTCCTCAAACTCCGCTTCCGTATGTGCAATTTTACACCAATACATCTCATCACTTCCTTCTCTCTAAAGCTTCTTTAATATTTGACATATGCTTACTAAGCATAAAAATTATTGCTATTAGTAGCGGAATATATAACAGTAATTGATCTGTATAAATAATCGCTCCAACAAAAAAAAGAAAGCCACCTAGCATACTAAGTGTTAAACTTCTAATGACACTCAATGTAATCGCTGTCCCTATGACCATCATTACAAATAAGCTTGGTGATAATGCCAGACCTACCCCTATAAAAGTCGCTACTCCTTTTCCTCCATTAAACTTAAGCCAAAATGGAAACATATGACCAAGCATACCTAAACTAGCACCCATAACTATTGCCCATTCTTCGAAATGCAATAAACGTCCTGCACCAACAATGAGCGCACCTTTTAAAGAATCCCCTAAAAAGGTCCAAATAAATGCACTTTTTCCAATCACACTACCGGCATTTCTAGCCCCTAGGTTTTTACTTCTTTCTTCCTGTAAATTAACACCATATACTTTTCCAACAAAATAGGCAGTCATAAAGTTCCCTACAAAATAACTCAACAACCAATATAATCCAAGCATTCCTTCACACCTTTTATCAACTTCAATTTGATTAGAGAAATTACTTATCATCATCATAACGTGTGGTTGATTTCCGTTCGGGTGGGCCTTTCATAAGGAGCGTCGGATGAGTCACCTCGCTCTCTATATGCCTTCTTTCCGTCACTCTGGCCTTCTTTCCGAAAAAAAAGCTGTATAAGCAGCTTAATTGCCTATACAGCTCCTATTGCTATTTTTCTTTTTCTACAATTGTCTTCGCAATACAATCGCCATGGAAACGACCATTTTCAATAAAAATTTCATTGGCATTATTTCCAGCTGCAATAACTCCTGCAATGAATAATCCTTCTACATTTGTTTCCATAGTTTCTGGATTAAAGAAAGGACGACCCGTTTCATCATCAATAGAGACACCCATTGCTCGAATAAATGAATGATCAGGATGATAGCCTGTCATCGCAAAAACAAAATCATTTTTGAATGTTTTTTCGTTGCCATCCATTTCTACAACGACCTCATGCTCACGGATTTCCAGTATATTTGTATTGAAATGCATTTGGACTTCATCATTTCGTACTAGTCCTTCAAATTCTGGTAAAACCCATGGCTTGATGCTAGGTGAATACTCACTACCACGGTAGACAACAGTAACGCGAGCTCCGGCCTTATTCAATTCAAGCGCTGCATCTACTGCCGAATTTTTCCCACCGATTACAAGAACATCCGTATCAAAAAATTCATGTCCCTCTTTAAAGTAATGGTAGACTTTCTGTAATTTCTCACCTGGAATGTTTAAATAATTTGGATGGTCATAGTAGCCTGATGCAATCACAACATAAGGTGTTGTATAAACCTCTTTATCTGTCGTTACTGTAAACATCTCTCCATTTTTTACAACGCTATCTACTTTTTCGAAGCGATTTACTTGAATATCCTTCAAACGCACAACTTCTCGGTAATAAACTAGTGCTTGGTTTCGCTTTGGTTTACGACCTTCAATAATAAAAGGGACATCGCCGATAGCTAGTCGTTCACTCGTACTAAAAAAAGTTTGATGTGTAGGGTAATTGTAAATCGCATTTACGATATTTCCTTTTTCAATAACAATTGGCTTTAAACCAATATTTTGCAAGGCTATTGCTGCTGCTAAACCACATGGGCCTCCTCCAACAATAATTGCATCTACTTGCTGCATTTCTTGACACTCCTATCAACTTTGTATTAGCAAAATACTAATACTTTACTTTTAACTTCTTTCAGCAAGTGTCTTCGGTAGCGTAAACGAAGCGTCAGCTACAAATGTCTTTTGTAGCGAAAGCAAAGCATCTGCTACAGAAGTCTCCCGCCTCTATAGATTGTGAAATAAATTCGGGTTTAAGTTTACTTTTCAGCGGGTGTCCAAACATCCGCTGAAATATAGGAACTCAGTCTAATAACGCCACGTCCTGTGGCAACGACTGAGTGACCAACATCACGTTGGCCCAAAGCCTCCGGCGGATGTCACGGAAATCGGAAAGGCGTTCTTTGTGCATGAACACAGCCGATTCCGGACGCAATTATGCCAATGCATAATTGATTAATCGGGCTTTTACCGAATAAATCCTTATCGCTTCCATTATACGCCTTCTAACGAGTTTTGGTTGTTTATTTACCCGAAACTTCAATGTCAATAATATGACACTGTGGCCTCGCACCAAGCCGGAAAGGTAATAATGTAGTACCATAACCGTTGCTTACTAACGTCATCACACCTTCACGCTCCCGATATGAGCCTTTAGGATGCACACCATATGGGCCAATTCTAATTTGACCACCATGTAAATGCCCTCCCATCATTAAATCTGCTCTAAATTTTGCACGGACTTCTGCAAAAACACCAGGGTTATGTGCGATGAAAACAACTAAGTCTTTCTCATCGACCTTTGCAAACGCTTCATCAAACCTACTTTTCATTATAGATGTGTCTTCAATTGCATTAAGCCAAAAGCGGTTTTTTTTAGGGAGTAATACAGCATCATTGGCAATAATCTGAACACCATGGTCTTGTAAAATACTTCGAAATCGCTCTTCGCCTACTTCTCTGTCGTTATTACCCCATATAAAATAAGTTGGTCCTAAAGGCGTTAATAAATTTAGATTGTCATGAATACGTTGAATGGGTGTACGTCCATCAGCAAAATCTCCACCAATAATAACAGCATCAAATGGACCATCTAACTGCTCAATCATCTGGCAGTTAATTTTGCGTAAATGGGTATCCGAAATAAAAAATAGTCGGATCTTTTCCTGTTCACCCTTTAATTGCAATTGATGATGTAAAACATTATTTTCATGTGCAACCTTCAACATATATAGCACGAACGAGATGACTACTAATATAAATAGTCCAAAATAAATCATTCTTTCACTTCTCCTTACGAAAACAAAAAGACGATTCATTTAAAATAAAGAATCGCCTTTTCACTAAATAAGACGTACGCCTTAACCCTATTTGGTGTTAACGTTTGTCCATTATTTTATACTCGAAAAACATTATTGCCAAAGAATGACATCTGTTTTCTTATGGTAACTTAATCACTTGCCCAACTGATATATTATTAGAAGACATACCGTTGGCTGCACGGATTTTCGCTAGTGTTGCTTCACTGCCATCACCGTAGTGATTCAATGCAATACGATATAAGTTTTCATTTGCTTTTACAGTATGTGTACTTGCTTTTGCAGATTGTTTTGCTTCTTCTGCTTTTCGTGCTTCCTCAGCCTTACGTGCTTGCTCAGCTTTTCTATCTGCTTCGGCTTTTCTAGCTTCTTCGGCATTCTTGGCTGCTTCGGCTTTTTTCACTTCCTCTGCTGCCTTCTGTTCAGCTGCTAATTTCTCTGCGTCTTTCTTAGACGTTTCCTTTACTTTATCCTCTTTGTCTGCTTTATCGCCATCTTTGTTTTTGTCAGTTGACACAGGTACAGCTTTATCCCCCGACGTGTCAATTTCTACAATTTCTTCCGAAGAATTTTTTTCAGCCTCTTCAATCGTTGATCCAGGTTCATAGAATTTTAAGAAATAAACTAATATTGATAATGGAATTAAGATAAAAATTACAAAAAGAATCGTCATTAATGGCGTTTTTCGTTTTGTATTTTTTGGCTTTTTATTATTACTTCCATTTTTATTCATTCTTGCAACTCTAGATAAAGCTTCCTGTTCTTTTTGTTCTTCTTCAAAAGATTGACGATGTTCTTCGATTTTATCGCGATAATCTTCTTTACTCATTCGTCTTTCCTCCAACCTCACTACGCTTTCTATCATTCTATTATGACGAATTTTGCGAAAAAAGTAAATGACCGTAAATTATAGTCTAAAAAGGGCATATCACCAAAGCTTGGAGTCTATCCGTTCCGACTGAACACTTTCGAAGGCATCCGCTGAGCCGCTTCTCCCGCAAGGCTTGCCCTTGGTCTCGGGCCAACAGATGTTTTTTGTGCGAAAGCGAAGCGACAGCACGATGTTGATCACGAAGGCGATATCAAGGATGTGATAGTCTTAGCCTTCGTTCCTCTATCGCAGATTCCCAAGGAGTCGCCCAGTCGAAATACGTTTATCAATGTCATCCACAATTTTTGGTTATAAGCCTCTATAAACCCATTAAGAGTTGTTTTAACCGACTTTCCCATGGAATCATTTCTATTTTCTTCTCTTCCGTCAAGCGCACCTTATTGATTTCATCATAATGGATTCCACAATTTTCACAACAGTTTTCCGGTTTTTTCAGCAATTTTTGCCCAAAATACCCGACTAACTTTGTGCGTATACAGTCTTTTGTCTGAGTCATTTTATGCATTTTATCGACAGCACGATATTTTTCTAGTGCCAAATGATTTAAACGCGCTTTAACTTGCTCCATCGTTTCTTGTTGCAGCCAGTAATCAAGCACACGAAAAGCGGTCTCACTTAGTTCTCCATTTTTCAACATTTGAGAAGGGTGCACTTGTTGATTTAGTAGTTCCTGATAACGATCAACATGACCAGCTGTTGGCAAATCGCCTGTTACAACAAATTTCGCAAGTTCCTCGTCGCCATCACTATAGAGTAATATTGCGAGCGCTGGTTGACCATCACGCCCTGCACGGCCAATTTCCTGCATGTAATTTTCTACATTAGCAGGCATCGTTTCATGGATGACCTGACGAATATCAGACTTATTGATACCCATTCCAAAAGCATTCGTAGCCACAATCCAGTCGAGCTCTCCGTCAATAAACTGTTGCTGAATAAACTGACGGTCCTCGGCAACATAACCTGCATGATACGCTGCCGCTCTTATACCTGCCTGTATAAGCGCCTCACTATATTGTTCAGCACGCTTCCGCGAGGACATATATAATATACCCGGTCCTGCAGTCTCTTTAACATGCTGCATTATCCAATGTGCTTTATCTGTCCTATCCTCAAATACAACACGCCCAAGGTGAATATTAGGCCTATCCACATTGTACAAAAACTCAAATGGCGTATCCAGCGACAATGTATCTCGTATATCATTGACTACTTTATCCGTTGCTGTCGCTGATAAAGCTAAAACCGGTGGCCGATTCACTTGTGAAAACCATTGTCCTATTCGTAAATAATCTGGTCTAAAATCAAAGCCCCACTGTGAAATACAGTGTGCCTCGTCCACTACGATAAGACCTAGCTGCATTTGTGAAAGCTTATCTTGAACCTGTTGCTGTAAAAGCATCTCTGGCGAAGTAAAGATAAAACGAAACTGCTCTAAGAAATGTAACGCATATCGTTTTTCACTTACGGTTAAAAATGAATTTAAGGCTACTACCCTCTTTTCACCAAAGCGTTTTAGCTCTTCTACTTGATCCTGCATAAGAGAAAGCAAAGGAGAAATAATTAAAACCGGCTTCTGCAAAATATATCCTGGCAACTGATAACAAAGTGATTTCCCCATTCCTGTTGGTAATAAAGCAATAACATCTTTTTTTTCTAAAATTGCTTCAATGACCTCTTTTTGGCCTGGACGAAATGTTGTATAGCCAAAATACTTTGCTAATGTTTGTTCAAGTTCCATTTAAACTTCTCCTTTCGCAAGGACAAGCCTTAACTGAAAATAACTCATACCTTCAACTACTTCATGCAATGTTTTTAATTTTTTAGTTTGATAATGTTTCGATGCCTGCCAAACTTTTTCCGCTTCTTCATAAGAGACGAACGGACCAATTGAAAAGTTCGGTTCATTCATAGCTAATTCTACCAAATGATCCTCAATTGTACTTTGTTTTAATTTCCTTATTCGCACAATCTGTTCAATTGAATAGCCCTGCTCATATAAAAGTGCTGTCTGCTGCGCTGAATCAGTTAATAATGCTTTTACTCTTAATCCCTCAGTTATTTTCCCGAGCAAGGGACAATCATTTGTCTGATAAACTTCATTTAATAACGTATGTAGCAATTCTATAAAAGCTAGTTGACAATCTAAAACTGTTTCCTGTCGTTGACTAGCAAGCTGCTGCCACGTCCATCCTGGTAATCTATGACCACTTAAACGATAGGGGACGAGTTGCTTATTAGCATCTGACAAGGGTAACACAGACAGTACCTGTTCACATTCCTGTAATAATTGTTGCTGTAAATGTCCATCTTGATAGTGATGCTCGACTAAAAAAGATCGTACCCAGGATTGAATATTCGTATCCCTACTAATAGGAGAAAACGAACGAACCCCAGCACTTTGATAAGATAAACTTTGTACAGTTAACGAGAACCTTGCAAAAAATATATGCTCATTTCCCCTATAGTGCCATCCGTCAAATAAAAAGTCAGGCGTCTGCTCCGCTCGCTGTAAACCTAGCTTTTTCATGGAATAGTGACCAGATTCTTGTATTGTTAACCAACTATACTGCAAAAATAATGATACAGCCTCATCAAATGTCTTCCGAGGTAACTTAGGTAATAACCCAAAATAATTATGTAGCTTAAATAGGCCAATGTCTTGAATAGTCTGACCTGAGCGCTTTCCTCTTAATACATGATAAGCAGCAGAAATAGTTCGTTCGTTATTTAGTTTTTGAAAGATTTGCAATAAAATTTGATGAAACATAGACGCAAATTCCTCCAATTTAATAGTATTTATGTTGAAATGTAAGATAAACATCTTTAAAATGAGTATGAAGCTTTGATAGGAACATGTAAAAGGAGAGAAAAAAAATATGGCTAAATACACAATTGTTGATAAAGATACATGTATCGCTTGTGGCGCTTGCGGAGCCGCAGCACCAGACATTTATGATTATGATGATGAAGGTATCGCCTTCGTTATTTTAGATGATAACATGGGAACAGCTGAAGTTCCAGAAGATCTACTAGAAGACATGCAAGATGCTTTCGAAGGCTGCCCAACTGACTCAATCAAAGTAGCAGATGAGACTTTCGATGGCGACTCATTAAAATTCGAATAGTTTTAATTGTATCTTTAAAGGCATCCTAAACTGGGTGCCTTTATTTTTATTTCCTCACGTACGTTACAAATACCAAAATTAGATTACATGTTAATTTTATGGCTTATCAACATAACGTAGATTGATTTCCGTTCCGGCTGGGGGCATCCGATGAGCCGCTTGGGCCAACATGATGTTGGTCACGAAGGCGTTATCACAGGACGTGATGCTTTTAGCCTTCGTTCCTCTATATCACTGATCCCCGAGGAGTCGCCCAGCCGGAACGAAGATCAACTAATACCTAGCATATATTTCAATAAATGTAATTTAGCAATTTTAGTGAGAGCCAATTTTCAACATACAAATGACTTAGTAACAGATTCTTATATCATGTTTATTGACTTAAAAATCTTGCAGCAAAAATAACAGCTACTAGATTCGTCTCTAACATGACATAGTAGTTGTTATTTATTTTGGTACTTTTCACCGTAAAGTTGGTCACTCTTTTCATCTTATTATTGCAACCATTTTTTATGTATGATAAGATTTTAGTAGTTGGTACTAATAACAGATATTATTTCATAAACATAAAGGGGTTCTATTAGATGATGGATAACTTATTACAATTAAAAGATAAGAATATTGTCGTAATGGGCGTGGCAAACGACCGAAGTATTGCTTGGGGTATCGCAAAACGTTTATTTGATGTAGGTGCAAATGTTATTTTCACATATCGTCAAGAACGTTCATTAAAAAAATTACAAATGCAATTAGAGAAAATCGGACAATCCGATTCACTGATCGTACAATGTGATGTTAACAGCGACGAAAGCACAAAAGCAGCTTTCGATGAAATTGGTACAAAAGTAGGCGTTATTCATGGTATCGTGCACTCAGTAGCGTTTGCTAATGCAGAAGATTTACACAATCGCTTCTTAAATACAACTCGTGATGGCTATGCATTTGCGCAAGACACTAGCGCCTATTCTCTTATTTCAGCAGCAAAGGCCGCACATCCTTATATGACTGAAGGCGGTTCTATCGTAACAATGAGTTACTTAGGAGCGGAGCGTGTCCTTGATGGTTACAATGTTATGGGTGTAGCAAAAGCTGCATTAGAGGCATCTATGCGCTATCTTGCTGCAGATATTGGTAAAGATAATATTCGCGTTAATGCAATTTCAGCTGGAGCGATTCGCACACTTGCTGCAAAAGGGGTTCCTTCTTTCAATACTATTTTACACAAAATCGAAGAAACAGCTCCTTTAAAACGTAATGTGCAACAAGATGAAGTAGCAGATATGACAATCGTGATGCTTTCTCACTTATCTCGCGGTGTAACAGGCGAAACGATTTACATTGACGCAGGCTACAATATTATGGGTTAAATACAAAGAAGCATGGAAGATCACATAACGATCTCTCATGCTTTTTTGTTTCGGATTTATAAATCTTTATTTTAGTACCTTTGGAGCTGGGTAATCAAAGCCCTTTGTATCTACTTCGACCTTTTTCATTTGTTGGTCTTTTATTGGTTTTTCACCTTCTCGTTCAACAGCAGCGATAGCATCTACTGTTTCCATCCCCTCGATTACTTTCCCAAAAGCAGCATATTGGCCATCTAGTTGCGGAGTATCCTTGACCATAATGAAAAATTGAGATCCCGCAGAATTCGGATCATTTGAACGAGCCATTGAAATAACACCACGTTCATGCTTTAAATCATTTTTAAAATCATTTGATGTAAACTCACCTTCTATCGAATAATCCGGTCCTCCTGTACCATTACCTGAAGGATCTCCACCTTGAATCATAAAATCAGGGACAACCCGATGGAAAATAAGACCATTATAAAAACCTTTTTTAGCTAAGGAAATAAAATTTGCTACCGTATTCGGCGCTGTAGAAGGCTCTAATTCGATGACGATTTTTTCATCATTGTTCATCGTAATTGTCACAATTGGATTTTCCTTCACCTTTGATGAATAATCTACATTGTCTTCCGATTTTTCTTTACCAGCTCCACAACCTGTCAAAACTAAAACTACCGCCAGCAAAGTAAAGACAAAAGAAAATCCTTTATTACGTGTAAACATATCTTTCAACTCCTCTTAATATCCAGTCTACTCATTATACTATCAGATAGTTTCCGACAAATCATTTTTTATGAAGAACATGTAAATGAAGGAAATAAGCTCAATAACACCGCACAATTGAACTACCCCCACTTAACAGATTTTAAAGTTAAAATCATAAAAGCCTTATGCTTCGTATAGGGCTTTCTTATTCTTTTACCTCCAACTTATCTATTGAAAACCTCCAAAAATCTTGGGTATAACTTCTAAACCTTTAGATTGATACCATTGTCTTCTTTTTTATACATTACTATCTCAATTATATATTTTTCCCCTTTATTTGATGAGGATCGAATTCTGATATAATATTTTATATGAGGTTCTATAACGTCTATATAGTTTGTTTACTGTATACATCTGATTGAATAAATATTCAGTCGGGGGGGTATAAAAGAAGGAGAGGTTAGAATAATCACTCTTGTCTTTATCTACCCTCTTCTTTTTAAGCGAATTTCATAAAACAAATTAAAGAGGTAAGGGTAATCAATTTGAAAACAAATAAAAAGTTTTATCAGAAAAAACGGTGGATGATTCCTATCTTCATTATTGTCATTCCTGTTCTGCTTATATTTATGATTGGACAGTTTACACCTGTAGTTAATACCTTTATAATCAAGCAGCTTTTCGAAGCTGATTCTTTTGCATCCCCTAAGAACATTGAAAAAATAAAAAGACAAGTCCATGTTGAAAAAGATATTATTTACGATAAACATGGAATTGAGAATAGTCTTTTAGATATTTATTATCCGAAAAATATAAAAAAAGAACTTCCTATTATCATGTGGATACATGGTGGTGCATTTGTATCGGGTAGTAAAGAACAAACGCAAGAATATGGAATGGCATTAGCAAATGAAGGATATGTTGTAGCAAATATAAACTATGCTATTGCACCGGGACAAAAATATCCTGGACCAATTATACAAACTAACCAGGCTCTTAAATATTTGCAGGACAATGTCTCAAAATACGGCGGCGATATGAATCAATTATTTATTGGCGGTGATTCCGCAGGGGCTCAAATTGCCAGTCAAATAATTGCGATAATAACTAATGAAGCTCTAGCAAAATCAATGAATATTCAACCTTCTGTTGATAAAAAACAGTTAAAAGGTGCTCTTTTATTCTGTGGTGTTTATAACATGGAGAAAATAGGTACTCAGTCATCTCCAATAATAAAAAAAGGTATACAATCAGTATTTTGGGCATATACAGGAAAAAAAGATTTCAAGTCCTTCTCTAGATTAAATGAGATGTCTACAGTTAACCATATAACACCTAATTACCCTCCAACCTTTTTGACAGTTGGAGATGCTGATCCACTAGCTCCACAATCTACAGAGCTTATTGATATTCTCCAAAAAAATGGTGTAAAAGTAGAAAGTGTTTTATTTGACGGAACAAATACTGACCTAGGTCATGAGTATCAATTTGATTTTACTACTACACACGCTGAACAAACACTAGGGAAAACACTTGCCTTCTTGAAAAAACATACTGAGAAATAGCCCAATACGTTTTTATAATTTGAATCAAAAAAACCGATTTCCATACTATACAGTCAATCGTTTTTTTCTATAAAGAAAATCACTTATCCAATAAATAAAGAAGACCCTTTTATTTATAATTATCTTCATTTTTGCCAAACTAAAAAAATATGTAATGATATTTAAGGTGGAGAGCAATGAGTAGAATAATTAAGGGCTTTTTTATATTAATTGTAACACTCCCTATTCTATCCGGATGTTGGGATGAGATAGAACCCCAAAGAATGTACTATGTTAATGGCGTTGGGGTGGATTTTAAAGATAATCAATACGAAATTTATCTACAATTAATTAACTTTAAAGACATAGCAAAATCTGAAACACCCTATGTTCCGGAAGCGCCTGCAGAGATTGGATATGCTACAGGAGAAACTTTGGAGGAAGCTATTTATGAATTATATCGTTCCATTGATCAAGAAGTATTTTGGGGACATATGAACTTTCTGATATTTACAGAAGAGGCTTTAAAACACGAGGAAGTTATTTCAGTTTTCGATACTTTTTTGCGATTTAGGGAAACAAGATACCAAATGAATGTTCACTTTACCCAAGACTCACTAAAAGAAATTCTTTTGACAACACCTATTTTAAATAAATCACTAATCGACTCAAAATTAAGCCATCCATTAAATGCACGAAAATTAGAAGTATTTACAGAACCCGTAAATTTAAGAAATCTAGTTATAGGTTTAAATGAACCTAGTCATGAAGTTAGCTTACCTCTTGTTTCAATTGTTAAAAATTGGGATACAACAAAAGAGCACCCTTCAAAAGAAACTACAATTAAAGGGATTGGGGTACTTTCAAAAGATGGATTTAAAGGGGTAATTATAGGTGATAATGCAAGAGGTATCAACTGGATGCAGAACAAAAAGAATAGAGGAGACTTAACCTTCAAATTAGACAATAATAAAAGTTTAACAGTAGATATGGAAGAAAAACATTTTGATGTTAAACCAGTTATTAAAGGCAATCAAGTGCAGTTTGATGTTGACATTAAAGTCGAAGTTATCCTTAATGGTTTCAAAAAAAAGGCAACAGAAAATGAAATACGTAAGGGAGTTATTAAGAAAGTTAAAGAGGAAATAAAGGCAACCTATGAAGCAGGGTTGAAGTTAGACGTTGATATTTATCGTTTGTCTGAGCACCTTTATCGAAACAACGTCAAAGTATGGAAAACATTAGAGAACAATGGGAAAATACCCTTAACTGAAGAATCAATCAGAATAATAAATGTTGAAATAGATAAAATAAAATCAGGAAGAAAAACATTTTCAGAAACAATTAATAAATAAACACAAAATGACCAGGCTCACAAAAAATTGAACTGCACCCCGTCAAGTAGACAGTGGAAATAATAAAAATTGTATTAAGTGGCTTGAGCCCTGAATTCTAAAGAACTCAAGCCATTTAATCGTTTCTGATAGCGATAGTGATTATAAAAATGAATATAGTCATTAATCGCTTTTTTTAACTCTCCATATGAATCGTACTTATGTAAATAATACTTCTCACACTTCAGTGTGCCCCAAAATGATTCAATTGGTCCGTTATCAATACATCGACCAACACGCAACATACTTAGCTTCATATTGGCTGTGTCAAGGATTCGCTTAAATTCCTTCGATGTATATTGAAAACCTCGATCACTATGTATTAAAGGCTGCTCGCCTGATTGTAATGATTCAATTGCTGATTTTATAGTGTTAGGTTACTCCTTTTTAAAAGTAACGTACCCTAAATGTTCTTTAACTATCCTGAACCGTTAGTTCAATAAGAATTAAACAACTAAAAAAAAGATTCTTTGTTTCCTACATTCGGAGTACCGAACGCCTACAAAGGCATCTTTTTGAATACATAAAACCAATGCTATATTCATAACATTTCTTTTATTTAAAACCTAAAAAAGCTTAGGTACTCTGTAAGATTAAGTACAAGATATTGTACATTAAGTCTTATTCAAAAGTGTTTCACTTATAATGTTACACATTTAATGAAAATGCACATTACTAAATGTAAATTTTGGTGGTGTGTTTTTTTATTTTGGCTATCTTTATCATTTAGATTTGTTAAAAGACTACACATTTTACAATGATGAAGAAAAACATTAAAATAGGAACATTCGTTCTTTTCGAGAGGGGGTTAATAATTGTATTGGTTTGAATATTGTCCTAAACATATCGAAAGTAAGTATGAGCTACTTGTATTTAAAGAAAATCAACCCTTTCTACCTTTAACAGATTACTACCATGACTGTTTAGGGAGAATAGACAAAAGTTCTGCAATATCATATTTGAATTGTCTACTTCCATTTTTTAGATGCTTAGAGAAAGAAAGCAACTATCAAGGAAACAAAGTGCAATGGAATGATTCAGAAGAAAAAATACGTGTTGTGGTTGAAGATTATTTGATGCATGAAATGAAGTGTAAGATTCGTGATAAAGACACGTTTCGCTTTGTAAATTTAACTAACAAGAGTCCCAACACAATTAGTCGATTTTTATCAGCATTAAAATCTTTTTATAAATCTATGATTCGTTTAAAACAGTATCCGTTTAGTAATCCATTAATAGATGGTCAAGCTATCTTGCACAGCTACAAAGAGGAGATAAATGGTGTACGAGAAGATAAGCCAAGAATGCCTTCAATTGCAGGTACAGAAGAAGCTATTCCTCATCGAAGATTAACAGATTCCTATTTTAAAATTATCAATGAAGAATGGCAACCACAAATTATTGATGATATAGATTTACCATATCAAATATATCAAGCTGGTAAAAAAGCAAGTTGGTCACTTCGTGAAATGGTGATAGCTCGTATGTTATTTGAAACGGGTGCAAGAGCATCAGAAATTATTGAGTTAACAATTGGGGATTACCGCAAACGTAAAAGTCATCAAGAATTTATCACCTTCAATAAAGGGAGTCATGGTAGAAAAATAAAGTTTATACGTGTTAGCAAAGATACTGTGAAAAGATTGTTTCACTACATAGATACTGAAAGAAAATTCTTTGACGAAAATCATTTAAATTTTGAACAATTACCTGATGATGCCCCTATCTTTTTATCAGCAAATGGAACACCTCTTACTTATCACGCTTGGTACTACCACTGGAATCGGGCAATGAAGAGTAATGAACTAAGTTTAAATCCACATAAAGCAAGGCACTGGTTTGTTACTTCTCGATTACGAGAGATTTATAACGTTGCAAAAAATGAAACAGAAATTCATCAACGAAAAAATGAGCTGATTAAATATATGAATTGGAAAAATCCAGATACGATGAATGTGTATGAGCATCATTTTGATGAAACGAAACATCGAGAAGCTCATGAAAATATGTTGGAGCAAATGCAACAACATGAACAGGATTATATTAAACAACAAAAATCTTCGATAAAATCAAAACAAAAGTTGAGAGTCATTGAATCACCGACTATTGAAAATTTTGATGAAGATTTAAAAGAATTGTTAGAAGGGTTGGAGTAAAATTGACTGATACAATGCAGTTAAGACCTGTAACAGCTTGGTATAATGAATGGTTCAAAAAAGTAGATTCTAAGCTTTTATGTATACAAAACAGCCGAGGGGAATATTTACTTGATAAAGCAAATGAACGAAACTTAAAACATTTAAATTTTACTTGTATAGATAAAATTTGGTTCCCTCAATTATTGCTAATTACACTTATAGAAACTGATAGAAAAAAAGATATTGGAACAATACGTGTTCAGATTGCTACTTTAAATAATAGATTTAGCGATATTTTTAATGAATTTAAGATTACTTCATGGTCAAATTTTAATGTAAATACACATATGTATATGTATTTAAAAGGTGAGATTTATCCAGATCATACTAATAATCAAAGGAGGAGATTGTTAGTGTACTATAATACATGTCTTTACAATACTAAAAAATGGGTGAATACTACATTATTACTTGATAAACAAACAGATTATAACCAATTTTTATTACCATCAATCGAATTTGATTCAAGAGATTTTTCCTTTACTAAATTAGCAATGGAACAAGCTCAAAACACTCGTAAGGATGAAACAGACGCTATTGTGCCACATCTTTCAGCAATACGTGCAGAAGCAAATCTACGATGGAATCAAATGAAGAGATTGAGAGATGCATTTCATCAACAAATAAGGGTGATAGAAACCGATTCAATATCATTACCGATTGAATTTTCTTATGCGGAACCAAAACGGATTGGGGAAGTATTTCATTTTCGTTTATGGGACAAACCTTCCTTTGTACTGAACCATCAAAAGGATTTTTCAGATATTATTATAAAGCAAGCGGCAAAAAAAAAATCGACTTATTCTGATGAAAATAATGCCTATTTCCTTGAGTTTATTCGTGCTGAATCAATAGAGAGTGATTCAATACCAGAAGGTCTTTGGTTTAATGAATTAATTGAACAGAATGTTTTAGGGCTGTGGTCAAAAAACAGATCAATTGAAGAACCTGAGAAGATATTAAAATTCTTGTCTTTATGGGGATACGAGTCTGAAAACGAGCAAAAACCCTCTCCGTTTTTTTTACATCATAAAGGGATAATAACACCTTCAACATTTATCACTTTACACAAGGACAAAGCAGAGGGCTTATTAATAGATGTAGAACCATTTTATGCGGCTTGTACATTTGGTCTATTAGCCATCGACATTTTAACAACAACAGGTGCAAGAAAGAACGAATTACTTCAAATTAGTTATACAAAAGAATGTATTCAGGTAAAGAAAATTAACAACAAGCTACATTATTCCTATAAAGCTATTCCTAAAGGAAGAGATTCATTAGAAGAGTTTTATTTAAGTAAACAAACGATGGAACATATTCAAACGGTATCAAGGATGTTAAAAGCACATTATGGCGGCGATAAAATTCCAAGTGTCCTATACAGAGATGAAAGAAAGCACTTATTCCCTATACCTCTGCCTTATTATTTTCAATATGCAGGTAAAGCATTATGCAGATGTGCTTTATACAGTTCCATTCGATTTTTACTTCATGGATTATTATTCGAGATGCAGAACGGAAAAGCTGTGACTGTAAAAACACACCTATTACGTCATGCATTTGCGACAGAAGCTGTTCAACGTCAAAAAATGCCGATTGATATTGTCGCAAAAATGCTGCATCAGAAGGATTTGAACGTAACAGAGTATTATTCAGCTCCTACACCTACACAAATCGCAGAATCAGTTAGTGAATTACATGATGTTATTTCAAGTTATGTAGACATTGATGATGTGTATTTAAGAAGTCCACAAGAGTTACAAAAAGAATTTGATGCCCATGCAGAAAAAGTTGGTGTATTCAATAAAGTATTAGGTGGTACTTGTGTTACAGATTATGTTTGCCCTACTAAAATGCAGTGTTTAGGCTGCAAAGCAAAAATACCCGAACCAGACCAAGAGGATGAATTATTAGAAGTCATTCAATTATCAAAAGATATGGAAAGACGATTTAAACAATTGGGATTAGAGGTCGAAGTTCGAAAAGCGAAAGAGATGGCGAAACAAGCGAAGAATGAATTGAAAGAGATTGATTTAATTAAGCAATATAGAGAGGAACGTAGCTATGAACCAATCACCAAAAGGAATCCATTCAGATAAACATCAGTGGCTTGATAAAGTACATCAGCAACGTAAGAAGCGTTCTGTTTCTATCGGTAAACAAACCATTGATTTTCTTGTCACACAAGGTATTCCAGTAACCTATCACAACATTAGCCAGCATTCCAAATCTTTTGACGACAACGGTAAAGGCATCCATATGAATACGATTAAACGTAATGAGGAACTACATGCATATTATCAACAGCATAGCAGAACCTATAAAGTAAAGAACACGCATAAAAAGTTAGTAATGCCTGCTAAATTTGACGAAACAGCATTAAGAAGGATTTCTTCTGAACGTGATGTAAATAACGCTAAGAAGAAATATATGCAGCTTTCAAAAGAGGAATTAGTGAATCGCTTAATAGCGGTTGAACAATATTTAGCTGAAAATCATCAACGATGGGTCGCAAATCATTTTGAACAGTTCAAATAATTTAAAAAATATGGGCATTCGTAATAAGTAGTGGACTGCCCATTCTTTTTCATACTAAACAATTTGTTCGTTCAATTGTTTAGAATTACTTCATTCGGTATATTTTGTAACTATAAAGATTGTGATGAAATGTACTTAAACTAACGGGGCAGGTTAGTTGTGCGAAATGTTTCTAGTTTAAATTGAGAATGGTCACATTACTCAGGTAAAGGCTAGACAGTTCCTTTCGGAACTGAAGGGTTATATCGAAGAATCAAATGATGAGGTAACGCTCGGAAGGGTTCTCTCTTAGTCGAATAGCACTGGATTTAGTAAGAATGATTGTGTTATAAGCTCGGTGAAAAGGCGTGAGAAATTACCGTACCAGGTCCGCTGACGAAAGCCTACTCGAGGGAGTGGTGTAATTCATGATGCTTGAGTTGAATGAATATGGTGAGAATGCAAATAAACCGAAAAGAAATGGTTAAGCTGACGAACTTCTGAATGTACGGGTCTAGAACTGCGATACATAGAAATGTGTATATCACCAAATTGTGAGGTTAGATGTGGGTGAGTAAGACTAACTAATATGAAAATCCATGATACGTTACAGGCGTATGTATCTAACAGGCTTAGAGGAAGCACCTAAGTTCATTCTATAATAGATATAATTCAACGTTTTAAGCTGATAACGTGGAGGGCTTACTCCCCTAAGAAACGTTGACAAGGAAAGCAATAATGATACTAGTTACTGTATAACTTGCCTTTATATCAGTGAAAGTGGTGGCACAGTACCAATGAAGTGTCTAATCCACATGGAGGGATAGCCACTAGACTAATAAAGATTTATTCAACCAAGTAAGGCAGTTCTTTATCGATTAATAAGGTTCTTGTGAGACTAATAGAGGTTTAACTCCAAAAGGAGTCACCGACTTATTGAAACGGAAGAAACTGAGACACAATGAGTATTATAGTATGCAAGATTGTTTTGATACACTCTACGCTCAAAGTGTTTGTGGTCATCATTTCTATAACTTAACAGAATTAATGAGTTCTAAGGATAATATACGTCTTGCCTACCGAAACATCAAAAGAAATACAGGTAGCAAAACTGCGGGAATCGATAAATTAACAATTAATGATATTCTGCATTTACCAGTTGTAGATGTAATAGCTAAAGTTCAAGGTATGTTCAAATGGTATGAACCACAACCAGTTAGACGGGTTTTCATTCCAAAAGGAGTAGATAAAACTAGACCTTTAGGGATACCGACGATATGGGATAGAATTTTTCAACAATGTGTACTGCAAATTTTAGAGCCAATCTGTGAAGCTAAATTCCATAAACATAGTTATGGTTTTAGACCAAATCGCAACACTCATCATGCCAAAGCTAGACTTGAATTTCTCATTAACCAATCTGGACTACATTATTGTGTTGACGTAGATATTAAAGGTTTCTTCGATAATGTAAATCATAGCAAACTTTTAAAACAAATGTGGTCAATAGGCATTAGGGATAAATCCCTTCTTTCTATTATATCTAGGTTATTAAAAGCAGAGATTGTAGGAGAAGGTATTCCTACAAAAGGAACACCGCAAGGTGGTATTCTTTCACCTTTATTATCTAACATTGTGTTAAATGAATTGGATTGGTGGGTTAGTGACCAATGGGAAACATTTGAAAGCAATTATACGTATTCGACTAATGGTAGTAAGTATCAGCAATTAAAGAAATCGAGTTTGAAAGAGTGTTTTATTGTCCGTTATGCGGATGATTTTAAGGTGATGTGCCGAACAAGGTCACAGGCAATTAAAATAAATTATGCATTAAAAGAATTCTTGAAAAAGAGATTACACTTGGAGACGAGTGAAGAAAAATCAAAGGTCGTGAACTTAAAGAAAAACTCTTCAGAGTTTCTAGGATTTACAATAAAAGCCATAAGAAAAGGTAAGACCAGATTTGGTTTCGTAGCAAAGTCTGATATGTCAAAAAAGGCTAAAGCAAATGCCTTTCAAAAGATTAAAGAAGCGATAAAAGTAATCAAGAGAAAACCCTGCATTCAGACCGTTTGGAATTTTAATACCGTTGTAATGGGTATCCAAAACTATTACTCAGCTGCAACTCAAATTACAATTAACTTGAATGAGTTAAATCTATATCTACGCAAGACGTTATACAATCAACTAAAGAATATTCGAACAGAGGCAAGTTTTCATGAGATGTCAAAGACATTACAGAAGCGATACAAAGGATATAAGTCCAAACTATTTAAAATACAAAATATGGTCTTTGTCCCCATCCATGCGCAACGATGGAGAAAAACACTTGGTTTCTCCCAAGTGATATGTAACTATACTGCCGAAGGCAGAGCAAAAATTCACAATAGCCTAAAGGCTATCAATAAAAATACGCTTTCTTACGTCATGAGAAACTACATTCCAAACAGATCTATTGAATATAACGACAACAGAATAAGTAAGTTTATTGCCCAGTATGGCAAATGTGCAATTTTAGGTGAAGAATTAGGTATTATCGACTGGCATTGTCATCATATTAATCCTTTTCACATTTCAAAAGATGATAGCTACTCAAATTTAATAGTTTTGAATAAGGCTATACATCAACTTATACATTTGAAAGACAAAGTAAAAATTGAAAAGTTCCTAAAAGCTGTAAAGCTTACAAATAAGCAATTAGAAAAAGTAAATAACTTACGACTGAAATGTAACAATGAAATAATCTAACTTTGGAAAATCTTCACTCGGCTGCTTAAAACATAGAAAGAATAAATTGGATTAGTTGGAACGCCGTATGCGGTGAAAGTCGCACGTACGGTGTGAACAGGGGGAAAAGCCAGCGATAACTTCAAAGGCTTACCTATCTGTAT
>NZ_LDGC01000028.1:0-22433 GCF_015844675.1 Lysinibacillus sphaericus
TGAAAGGTCCGCCAACCGCACTCCGTTTTCACGCTACCACTAAAGTGGTTTTATTATCTTCGCTTTTTTGCTTTTATTTCTTCTCCTGTAAATGGATCAATGAATTCTTTCATGGTCATTTGATCCTCAAGAATATCCTCTTGTAATTGATTTTTTATATATTCCTGAATGATTTTTCTGTTTCTTCCTACTGTATCTACATAATATCCACGACACCAAAACTTCCTGTTTCCATATTTGTATTTCAGGTTCGCATGTCGATCAAATATCATTAAACTACTTTTCCCTTTCAAATAACCCACAAACGATGAAACACTTAATTTTGGTGGAATACTTACCAACATATGAATATGATCAGGACATGCTGTTGCTTCAATAATTTCTACGCCTTTTCTTTCACATAACTGGCGAAGAATTCTACCTACATCTACTTTGATTTGCCCATAAATTATCTGCCTTCTATATTTTGGCGCAAAGACGATGTGATACTTACAATTCCATGTTGTGTGTGCTAAACTTTTATTATCCATTTGGATCCCCTTTCGTACGAAGTCGGTTGACCAGACCTGAATTCATTGTACGGCTGGGGTTTTTTTCTTGTCCATAGCTAGAAGCTCTTTAGAACCCCTCGCATAGCAAGGGGTTTTCAAAAGATAAAAGCAAAAACAGGAAAAGCCAACTTCATATAGAAGTTGGCTCTTCCTTATGTCGAGGATACTTATTTACCACATGTAATGCATGAATAATCTCTTTATTGATTCGTTCGATATTTTCAGGAGTATTCATCATTTTAAATGCTTCATCTCGGGTTTCCATAGATGTAACATACTTACTAGGCAATGCATTTAGTGTAAGTGCCACTGCGTCAAGTTCACAGATTTCACATTTACAAAATGTTTGATATTCCGGTCCACGTAGTAGAAAACTTACTAAACCACGTACAATTTCCTCTGTAACATTTACTAAAATATGATCTGACATATTCAAAGCTTCGCCTCATTTATATTTAATTGTTACAATATTCCTGAAACCATAATAGCGTTAACAAAGGTTTTTTTCAAGAATCGCTAGTAACATCTATACCATTAATATTACTAGCTCCCCAGAATGACTTTTTTTCTACACGCTTCCACCGGATTATATCTAATTTACCATTTCTTAGACTTGATTAATCGCAATGAATTCAACACAACTAATAATGTAGCACCCATATCTGCAAAGATTGCAATCCATAATGTTAGCCAACCTGGGATAACAAGTAACAGGGCAATTAATTTTAGGGCTAGGGCAAATATAATGTTCTCTTTAATAATACGTAATGTTTTTCTACTTAAGCCAATTGTATACGGCAGCTTCGTTAAATCGTCGCTCATTAATGCGATATCCGCAGTTTCTAGTGCTGCATCCGTGCCAGCGCCACCCATTGCAATACCAATATCCGCTGCGGCAAGTGCAGGTGCATCATTGACACCATCTCCTACCATCGCCACTGCACCAAACTGTGCACGTAAATCTTTAATGGCCATTAATTTTTCGGCTGGTAATAAACTTGCTCTTACATCTGTCATATTTAAAGAAGTTGCAATTGCCTGTGCTGTTGGTTCTGCATCACCTGTTAGCATAACTTTATGCTTCACTTTTAAACCATTTAATTTATTTAAGACATCTTTACTTTCTTGACGTAATTGATCAGCAATACCAATCATCCCAATAAACTGATTATTACTAACCGCTGCTACAACTGTTTTCCCCTGTTGTTGAAGTTTATGAACCTGTTCTTTTATCATTTCATCAACAGTCGTTAATGTTGCAATCCATTTTAAGCTTCCTACATAGATTATTTGATCGTCGACAGTCGCATAGGCACCCTTGCCTGTTACGGATTGAAAGTCTGTTGGTATAAACTCTGTCAAATTTTTTTCATGCAAATTCTGCAAAATAGCTTTAGCTAATGGATGCTGGGATTGTTTTTCAACAGCCGCTACTAGCTGTAGAACATAATCCTCAGACATCTCCTGCGATGTAATAATATCCGTTACAGCAGGTTGACCCTTTGTAAGTGTACCTGTTTTATCAAATGCTATTGCTTCAATATGACCAAGTTGCTCTAAATGAATACCACCTTTAATAAGAACGCCTTGTCTAGCAGCGTTCCCAATTGCTGTAACAATAGCAACTGGTGTAGAAACGACTAATGCACATGGACAACCTACAACAAGGACCGCCAATCCTTGGTAAATCCAATGTTGCCAATCACCTATAAATAAAGGTGGTAGGACCGCTACAAGTAAAGCAACAATCATAATTGCAGGCGTGTAATATTTCGCAAAGCGATCAACGAACTGCTGTGAAGGTGCTTTTTCAGCCTGTGCTTCTTCAACAAGATGAATAATTTTGGCAATCGTTGTGTCCTCTACTCGCTTTGTCACACGAACCTCTAAGGCTCCTTCTTCATTTAGAGTTCCTGCAAATACTTCGTCATCGACTGTTTTACTGACTGGAATAGATTCACCTGTAATCGCTGCCTGATTCACTGCCGACAACCCACTCACTACAATTCCGTCCATAGCAATCTTCTGACCAGGTTTAACGATTAAAATGTCACCAATTTCAATCTCCTCGGTCGGTAGCTCCATCTCATGAAAATGCTCGCCATGTGCACGTTTTATCGTCGCTGTTGGAGGAGCTATATCCATGAGCTGACGAATCGATTGACGCGCTTTATCCATTGAATACGCCTCAAGCGCTTCACTTACTGCGAATAAAAAGACAACAACAGCCGCTTCTTCCCACTCCCCAATAATGGCTGCACCTATTACTGCAATAGTCATCAGCGTCTTCATATCAAATTCAAAGCGCGCTAGATTGTGGAAGCCCGTTTTAAAAATTCCAATTCCCCCAACTAGAATTGCGATTATAAACATCCCAATAGTTAGAGGATCTGTTTCACCACGCATTGTTCCAAACATATAGCCAAGCACTACGAATAACAATGAGATTCCAGCTAATATATTTTCAGTTTTTCGATAAAAAGGTGTTGATTTTTCAATTGTTCTTGCCGTTGATTGGGATACTTTTATGCCATCGAAAGCACCTGCTTCTTCAAGTTGATCAACGTTAATATCACCAATAACTGTTATTTTAGAAGCACCGAAATTCACTTGTGCATTCTGAACCTCTGGAATAGCCTTCACGTTTTTTTCGAACTTTGCTGCACAGCTAGCACAGGATAAGTTTTGTAGCCTATATTCTTGTTTAGTTGGTGTCGCTGCCATTTCCAATCCCCTCTTTCACATGTTCGTAAGCAACCGTTACAATTTGATACACATGTTCATCAGCTAAAGAGTAGTACATTTGCTTTCCTTTTCGATATGACTTCGCTAAGTTATTATCTTTTAAATATCTTAAATGATGCGATGCTGTTGCTACTGACGAACCGATAATGGAGGCAACATCGCAAACACATAATTCATCTTCGACCGTTAAAGCATACGCAATTTTAAGTCTTGTTTCATCAGACAATGCCTTTAAAAACTTTGCTACTCTCGATAAATCTGGCATTTGTTGTTGAACCTTAATGACCGCTTCTTCATGAACTTGTGTTATCTCGCATACTTCTTTGGGCATTTTCTCACCTCATTCAAATGTTTGTTTGATTGTTTTCACCATAACATAATATTCCATCATATTCAAACGAATATTTGAATGTAAATGATTTATATCACAAATTCAAAAAATGTCTTTATATACAAAATTTAAAAATAAAAAAGCTATCACTTCAAATGTGATAGCATTGCATGTTGTTGTATTAAATTATGAGTCTTTGGCAAAGTGAGGGAGGTGGTTTCCGTTACGACTGGGCGCTTTGTAGCTGTCGCTGCACTTTCGCACAAAATACATCTGTTGTAAAAGTTTCGTTCTATCATTACTGCTTTTGATTGATTGGAATGGAGACTGGGCGACTCCTTGGGGATCAGCAATAGAGGAACGGAAATCAACCCCTTATTTTGCTGAAGAACCATACTTTAATTGACCATTTTATTTTTCATAAATCCTAGTTATTAAGCTGTAATTCAATTGGACAATGATCACTGCCCATAATATGTGAATGAATACTCGCCACATTAATGCTGTTTTTTAGTCTCTCCGACACAATAAAGTAGTCAATACGCCATCCGATATTGCGTTCGCGTACTTTATTCATATAAGACCACCATGTATAGTGGTCTGTTGTATCTGGATACATATAGCGGAATGAATCTACAAAACCACTTGCCAATAGCTCCGTCATTTTTGCACGTTCTTCAAATGTAAAACCTGAATTACCATTATTCGATTTTGCATTTTTTAAGTCAATTTCCATATGTGCGACATTTAAATCACCACAGTAAATTATAGGTTTCTTGGAATCTAGCTCTTTTAAATAAAGCGCTAATCGATCCTCCCATTCTAAACGAAGAGGTAATCTAGCTAAATCACGTTGTGAATTTGGGGTATAAACATTTACTAAGTAAAAATCTTCATACTCAAGTGTAATAATTCTCCCCTCTTCCTGTGATTCATCCTCACCAACGCCATAACGTACTGAAAGTGGTGTATGCTTTGTAAAAATAGCTGTACCTGAATAACCTTTCTTCTGTGCATAATTCCAATACTGCTCATATCCCTCAAGTGAGATTTCCACTTGTTCAGCCTGACACTTTGTTTCTTGAATACAGAAAAAATCTGCATCTACATGATTGAAAAAATCTAAAAACCCTTTACCTAAACAGGCTCGAATTCCATTAACATTCCAAGATATAAACTTCATTTTCTGTTTTCACTCCTCAAAAAACGCCCTCCACCATTAGCGAAGGGCGTAGTATTCTATAAGTCGTCACCAACGATTTTCACTTCTGTTTCTAAATCGATGCCAAACTTTTCTTTAACTTCTCGTTGTACCATTTGAATTGTTGCAATATATTCAGTAGCCGTTGCATTACCTTTATTAACAATAAAGCCTGCATGCTTCGTTGATACCTCAGCATCACCAACACCTTTTCCTTGTAAGCCACTATCTTGAATAAGCTTACCAGCAAAGTGACCAGGTGGGCGCTTAAAAACGCTCCCTGCTGATGGGTATTCTAACGGCTGCTTAGATTCTCGCTGAAACGTTAAATCAGCAATTTTTGCATCAATTTCCTCCTGCACACCTTTTGCTAATTGAAATTCGGATGATAATACATAGTATCCTTTCTTAGCAATGATACTTTGACGATAACCAAGTTCAAGATCTTCTTTCGATAGTATTAAAACTTCGCCTTCTTTTGTTAGCACTTTCGATGAAATAATAATATCCTTAATTTCACCGCCATATGCACCGGCATTCATTGCCATAGCTCCACCAACTGAGCCTGGAATACCACAAGCAAATTCAAAACCTGTTAAAGACGCTGCTGCTGCCAGTTTCGATACATCTTTTATAAGTGCACCACTTTGCGCATAAACATGGTCACCATTAATGCGAATTTCATCTAAAAACGAAAATGTAACAACGATCCCTCGATGACCGCCATCACGAACGACCATATTAGACCCATTACCTAACATTAATAAAGGTATATTATTTTTGTGAGCATAGCGAATAACCGTTGCTGCCTCTTCCTCTGTTTCAGCGAGTACGAAAACATCCGCTTTACCACCTAATTTTGTCATAGTATATTGCTGTAATGATTCATTTAACTTAATATTGGCCGGATTAACGCTCTGTGCTAAATCCGCTGCCCATTGTTCTTTTGTCATGAGAGCTAATTCCTTTCTAACGTCCTTTCTTACTCTACACTAGTATGGATTTAGAACCCTAATTTGACAAGTAAAAATGAAGGGTAATTTTTATCCCGCCTTAAGTAGGTAGCGAGACTCTCCGTGCAGAGCCGATGAATAGGATAAGAAAATTCATGGTCATTATATTACATATGTCCAATGTTTATCTATCCATCAGAAATTTCGAGATAGACTTCACACTTTTACAGCCAGCTCGTTGCCCACGATTCGATATTGCGGATTGCTCCTTCTAGTGCCCAACCTTTATCCGTCAAAGAATATTCAACACGCACTGGTACCTCTGAATATACTTTTCTTGCAACAAGCCCTTCTTTTTCTAGCTCTTTTAAACGTTCGGATAATAAACGGCCACTTACAGGTAATGCAGTTTCAATCTCATTAAAGCGCTGTGGTCCATCTAGTAATTGATATAAAATCAGCCCTGTCCAGCGTTTTCCTATTAAATCCATTGCTTTAGCTAAACGAGGACATAAATTTGACTCACTCATTTTTTTCACCTCTTATGTACTCTATTGTAACGATAATTTTTAAAAAAGTAAATTTGAAGTAACTTATTTACTACAAGTAATCTATTTACCTTTTCTTATTTGATTACTAAATGTAACTTGTAGTATTTTTTCATTTTTGGCATTAGCTTTTGCTTTAACATCGTATCAAAGCTACTGATTGCATAAAAAATTAGCCATGGCTGCTCGACCAGAGCGTAGTCATGGTAGCTTATTATTTAATAAAAATGGCCCCTTATTTCTATATAAATGCACATGAATTTAATATTATGACTACTCCTCCTCTGTTAGAAGAAAAGTTGCCATACTGTAATGTCTTTTAAGAAGTTTATTTTTTATATTTACTTTAAACATTCATAAAATAAACTTTCACAGAAGTGATATTTTACCATATTTTCTAAATACTCATTGAAAACCTACATTGTTTAATTTAATATTCGTGTAAGATACTGTTTTTAGAGGCTTTTCCACGAAAAACTTTGATCGTGATGTTCATCTTGTATCTCCTGATTTTTTGATGCGGACATTTACCCAAAAATTTTATTTACGTCTACATATATTGAACAATTAGAAGATAAGAAATTTGCTTTTCATGAAATATAACTATTAAGGATCTAACAAGGCCTATCGATTGTTTTTACAACAGTATATACAGGGAACAGTTTAAATCCATGGGCGCAAGAAGAATGGAATCCTGATGAAGGCACAGATTGAATTTAGTTTATAACACTCTCCTGGAAACAGGTGATGTATTGGCGCAGTTGATATTGTAGTGGATCTTGAAGTATATCCTTTATAACAACTTCAAGCACAATATTTCTTAGAACGGAGGACTTTTATGGTAGGGTTTGATTATGAATTCTCTTCAGTACATACTTTTATTTCAATGATGTTTTTTATCGTATTCGGTGTTATTGCATTTTCTATTATTAAAAGTACTTTACAATGGTCAAAAAACAACAATGAACCATTACTAACAGTGCCCGCTAAAGTCGTAACAAAACGGTCTAATACTAGAGGTGGGTCTGGTAACTCTAGCGCTCATACATCGTACTATGTCACGTTTGAAGTACAAAGTGGCGATCGTCTAGAATTAAGAATGAATGGCCGTGATTATGGACAGCTCGCAGATGGTGACTTTGGCTTACTATCATTTCAAGGAACACGGTATCATGCATTTGAAAGACAAAAAAAGGAGAGCAGCGTTTAACACGCACTCTCCTTTTTAACATTTCATTATTACTTAATTAAATATTTACCAAAGCCACCTTCAGTATCGCCTAAATATTCGATACTGCTACCTGAAGGAATAACTTTTTGTGCATCCTTTGCAGAATTGTAAATAACTTTTGTATTTGCTGGGAACGGTACAAATGACCAATTGTTATCCGCAGCAGGATTAATTGTTTTGTTTGTCATAATGTAGTCAATGACAGCTTGGCGATTTTCATAAGCATAGTTTGTTAAGTTAGAGCCATCTGCCTTTTTAAAAGTAGCACCATAAGAACCACCAACACGGTAATTGTTCGAAATGATAATAAATTCTTGTTTTAGATCGATTGGTTTACCGTTGTATTGCACGTTTTTAATACGATTTGCTTTTTCGTCTAGTAAAATACCTCGACTATCATATTTTGCAGGTGATGTAACATCAATTTGATAAGTTAAACCATCTAATACATCAAAATTGTAAGAACGTGCCTCTGGGTCAATAATATTTTGTTCTTTAGTTTGTTTTGGATCAATTGTTGCAAAAACACCAGCAGCCATTTCTAACCATTCAATAGCTTGCGCACCGGTTACTTTAATCGTTGCAAGCGTATTATCGTAATAATAGATGTCTGCCATATTTTTAATCGCTAGCGGACCTACAGGAATGTTTGTGTAATCTGCAGGGTTATTTCGGGATCCCGCTTTGAAAGGTGCACCAGCTGAAAGAAGTGGTATGTTTTCATCAGCAGTACCTTTTAATTCTTTTTCAATAAACCATTTTTGAGCTTGTGTCACAATTTGAATAGAAGGATCGTCTTGAACCATTGAGAAATAGCTATGGATTGGTGCAGTTGTCTCACCAACAGGTTGACGAATATACTTTAACGTACCTTCATGCGCTTCTTTAATTACATTTAAAACTGTTTTAGATGGTTTTAGGCCCTCTTGTTTGATAGAGCGGATAGAACCTTGTCCATCCTTTACAACCCATTTAGCGCCTTTTTGTTCTAGTTGTAAATCAATAACTCCAAGATAGCTACCATAGCTTCCTGCCATTACTGTTGGAACACCGTTAATTGTACCTTTTTCTTGATCGACATTTTTCAGATTTTTATAGTCACCTGGGAATGTTAAATGAGAGTGACCTGTAATTAAAGCATCGACACCTTTAATCTCAGAGATTTGGTACCCAACGTTTTCGTTACCTTTTTCGTAAGTATCTTCACCAATACCTGAATGTGAAAGTACTACAATTACGTCTGCACCGGCTTTTTGCATTTCTGGTACAACTTCTTTCACCGCTTCAACTGGTTCTTGCATTTCTACTTTGCCTGCTAAATGAATAGCATCCCATTCAACAATTTTCGTAGGTACAATCCCTGTAACACCCACTTTAAGCGTGTGCTTTTTACCTGTATTGTCTACTACCTCTTTATTAAGAAGTACATATGGTGTGTACATACGCTTTTTTGTTTTAGCGTCGTATGTGTTTGCATTTACGACTGGATATTTTGCATCATTTAATACTTCATCTAAAAACTTCAAACCATAGTTGAACTCGTGATTTCCTAAAGTTCCTCCATCATATTTCAGCGCATTTAGTGCTGCTATTGCTGGATGAACCTCACCTGGTTTCAAAGGATTCTCTAACGCTTTATAAGAGCCTAGTGGCGTTCCTTGAATTAAATCACCATTATCAAATAATAATGTATTTGGGTTCTCCTTACGGGCCTGTTCAATTAATGTAGCCGTGTTTGCTAAACCTACATCAGCTGATTCAGCATCTAAGAAATAATTGTAATTAGCAAGATTTGTATGAATATCTGTTGTTCCTAAAATTTGAAGATTTACTGTAGTTGATGATAATTTGTATTCAGCTACAAAGCGTTTAATAATACTTTGCATTTGCTCAGTTGTTACATAGGCACGCGGACGAATTGTGTTATCCTCAAAGCCTTGTAATAAGTTTGCTGCAACAGCATTTGCTAAATCTTGCTTATGTGCTTTAGCAATTTGATCCGCATCTTTAAACTTATCTAATACAGAAAGTGGTGCGTTATCTTTGGCTAATCCACGAGCAGAAATAACGAATGCTTGTTGTCGAGTCAATTTATCATTTGGCCCAAACAACGTCGCCGTTTTACCTTTAATAAGATTTAGTTCTACTGCCTTTTCTACATATGGAGCTAACTCCTTAGAGATGTCGGTGAAGGCAGTTTTGGAACCATCCCCTAGCCCTACATTTAAGCTTTCTACTAATTCTTTCACGTAATCCCCGCGTGTCACATCGTTTGATGCAGCATTCGCAGATAGTCCAAATGGTAACACCGCGAATAGAACAAGTAACATCGCTAAGAATTTAGTAATAAACTGCTTACCCATGGTAACAACCTCCTTATAAATCTAATATTTACCTACGTTTTTCATTATATTATACTAATTAATAATTTAATTGAATAAATAGTCCTAATTGTATGTATTTTTAAACGAATAGCAAAACTCTACTTCTGAAAATAATAGATTAATATCATTTATACAACCGGATGTTAGTAAATGTAAATTCGGAGCACATGCATAGTACCAATAGGTTAGACCTCCTTACCACTACCGTACCTCTATGTATAAAAAAAGTTCTCTCAAATTAGAGAGAACTTTTATTAAAAGAATTACTATATTTCCCTAGCCAATATGCCAGAGAATAGTATTTATTATGCAGTTACAGTTTGTAAAGATTGAGCTACTTTTTTAACCGCTTCTAGGCCATTTGCAATAATTTCTTGCGCTTTATCTTGTGAAGCGTTATGACCTTCAATGATAACCTCTTCGATAATTTCCATACCGAACATGCCAACAACATTTTTGATGTAGTTAACTGACATTTCCATTGGTTGTGCTTCAGCTGTAGAGTAGTAACCACCGCGAGCATTTAAAATAACTACTTTTTTGTCAGTCATTAAGCCTTCTAATTGACCGTTTTCATTATATTTAAATGTATAACCAGCTTGGAATACATAGTCAATGAAAGTTTGTAATTTCGCTGGGATTGTTAAGTTCCAAAGTGGGAAAGCAAATACGACAACATCAGCTGCAGTTAAAGCATCCATAGCTTTTTGTTTTGCAGCTAAAAGACGAGATTCGATGTCAGTTAACGTTTCACCGTTTTGAACTTTACCAAAAGCATTGAAAAGATCTTGACCGAAATAAGGCATATCTTCTGCGAATACGTCAAAAGTCGTTACGTTAACACCTTGTACATTTTCCATAAATGTGTCGTACATTTTTGTTGAAATACCGTCTGGACGGTTGTTTGCTTTTACTACTAATACATTCATTATATAAACTCTCCCTTAAATTCCAAAGTTTAATATCTCGAATTCAAGATATATGAATATATTAAAAAACTTTGTGTAAAAAGTCAACGTTAGTATACTAAGACTTTTGACCGAAATGCGGATATTTCGAAATATTTACACCACAAATGTAGAATTACCAACAATCTAATCGGCTTCCTTTCACAAGTGATCAGCTTCACCACCAATCTGATCTGCTTCCTCCCAAAAGTGATCGGCTTCACCGCTAATCTGATCTGCTTCCTTCCCAAAGTGATCGGCTTCACCACCAATCTGATCGGCTTCCTCTCAAAAGTGATCGGCTTCACCACCAATCTGATCGGCTTCCCCCAAAAGTGATCGGCTTCACCACCAATCTGATCGGCTTCCTCCCAAAAGTGATCGGCTTCACCAACAATCTGATCGGCTTCCTTTCAAAAGTGATCGGGTTCACCAACAATCTGATCGGCTTCCTTTCAAAAGTGATCAGCTTCAATCTACACCTTTCCTTCAAAAGTAATCAAGTCCATTATTTCTTAACCTTTCTCCACCAGCATTAAAATTTACAACTATCGTCCGTACAAACTCCACCGTCTCCAGAGCCTGCCATCTTTAATTCTGGTTGTAAGCCTTCTTCCTCGGCAACTTTACGTAAAGTTTCTTCAAATACCTCTTGAGGTTGTGCTCCAGAAATACCGTACTTACGATTTAATACAAAGAACGGTACTCCTCGTACGCCCAGTTGTAATCCTTCTTGTATATCAGCCTCTACTTCTGTTTTAAAATCGTCGTTAGCAAGAACCTTTGCAACTTCTTCACGATTTAAACCTACTTGCTCGGCAATATCGATTAATACATCATCCTGACCAATTCGCTTAGCTTCAATAAAATAATTGTATAATAGTGCTTCGACAAGCGCTGAAACATCCCCTTGTTGTTCTGCCCATTTCACTAGCCGATGTGCTTTTAAAGTATTTTCTTCCATTGAATGATCAAAGTTATAATCTAGACCAACTTCTTTTGCGCGAGCCGCAACACCTTGCGTCATTTCTTTCGCTTTTTCTAGCGACATCCCATACTTTTTCGCCAATGCTTCATACGTAGACACATTTGTATCCACAGGTGTTGTTGGGTCAAGTTGATAGCTTTTATAAACGAGCTCTACCTGCCCTGCAAAACCAGTTTCCCCAATCGCTTGCTCTAGTTGCTTTTTGCCAATATAACAAAACGGACATACATAATCTGACCAGATTTCAATTTTCATAGTTAGTCACGCTCCTTTTGCTACATTGTAGCGATAGTAATGATTACAAGGCAATTTTTATGCTTCATTGCATAATTTCTCAAATCAATATACATACTGAACGTAAAAACAATGTGAGGGTTATGTATGACACAATCTCTTTGGCTCGGAACAATTGATCCCGTCTCCCTATCATCTCTTCCTGCGTCTACAACTTGTGATGTATGTATTATTGGCGGAGGCTTGACGGGACTATATACAGCATACGTCTTAGCAAAATCAGGTGTAGATGTAGTCTTACTTGAGGCAAACTCCCATATCGGTCATGGTACGACTGGTCATTCAACAGGAAAATTAACTGCACAGCATAGCTTAGTTTATGCCAACCTTATTGAAAAACTTTCTATAGATGAGGCGCGGCTTTATTATCAGCTCAATCAAATAGCTGTAGAAAAAGCATTACAGTTACTCCCTAAAGAAAGTATTCAACAAGTAGATTCATTGCTTTATTGCCAAACAAAAGAAGGCTATGCCCAATTATTAAAAGAATGGAATGCCTATAAAGTATTAAATATTAAGGCGAAAATCACTACTGACACAGAGCTTCCCTTTCCAATTACAAAAGCACTTAGCATGTCCCAACAGGCACAAATTCATCCTGTAGAAGTGTGTAATTTCCTTGTAAAAGAAGCATTATCAATGGGCGCAAAAATCTATACAAATACCCGTGTTCAGCAATTAAACATACCACAAAATAGCTTACATACCGCAAATGACATGTCGGTTCAATACAACAAGCTTATTTTATGCTCACACTATCCAATTGAAGCCTTTAGAGGACTACATCTTTTCAAACTTTCTAACAGTCGCTCTTATATGGTTGCTGGTAAAATTACTGATACATTACAAGGTCAGTACTTATGTGTAGATAATCCTACGCGCTCTATACGAACAGCTACTATTAACGGTGAGCATTATTTAGTATTAGGCGGAGCTAATCATATTGCAGGTGAAACGACCAATACCCAGCCCTATTATGAGGCTATTCAAAATGAAATGAAGGCTCACTTCGATCAGGATCCAATCTATCGCTGGTCAGCGCAGGACATCGAAACACCTGATATGGTCCCGTATGTTGGCAGGATTACACCGTCCTTGCCTAATGTTTTTATTGCAACTGGCTATCGAAAATGGGGAATTTCCAATTCTTTTGTAGCTGGGGATATACTGTCCTCCTTAATAACAGGCGCAGGGAATGAGGATGGCGCAATTCCTCTTTATTCGCCAACACGTACGAAATTTGGGGCTCAATTTATGCAGATGCTAAAGGTAGGAGGTTTTGTAGCAAAAGAATTCGTAACAGGTTATGTGAAACGTGCGAACACACCAACTTGCACGCATTTAGGTTGTAAAACAAAATGGAATGAAGCCGATGAAACTTGGGATTGCCCTTGTCACGGCTCTCGCTTTAATGCCAAAGGGGAAGTTCTTGAAGGTCCTGCTGTGCACCCTTTAAAGCTAGATTGAAAAACAAAATGATCAAGGGTATTTTTGTGAACGTTAGGGCTTTTTAGATGAGAGTGGCTTCCGTTCTAGGCAACTAGTTTTCACTTCAGGAAGGTTGATGTCGATAAAATTTAAAAGTTATCGATAATTCCTGAAAGTGTTTCGATAAACCAAAAAGTTGGATATCATTTTGTTAAAACGCATGTTGTGTGAAGTAGTTAATTGGAGCGGAGGCTGGGCGACTCCTCAGGATTAGCGATAGGGGAACGGAAATCACCCCCCCGTTTGCCGAAGAGCATACTTTATTTTATAGGACACCTTAATTTCGTTGACACATTATTTTTTCCACAATAAAAAAAGAGGTTGCCTATTTCGAGGCAACCTCTTTTCCATTATTTCAATGCATCAGTTAAAACTGGAACGATTTGTTTTTTACGAGATACAACACCCGGTAAAAGAACTCGATTATTCACAAGCTCTGCGCCAAATCCTTTTGCTGCAGCCTCTGCTACTTGTCCAATTGCAACAGCAGTTGAATCATTGTTTAAAATATCCGTTACAACAAAGAAGAATAAATCTAAACCATTTTCTGCTACATTTTTATTTAATAAATTTTCTAATTCCTCTTGGCGGCCAAGTACATCGTTAATGTCGACAGCATTTACTTGGGCCACTACAGATTTATATTCACCGAATTGGAATTCTTTCGCATCTAATGATAAAAGATCTTCTAATGATTTATCTGAAAGATCAGCACCTGCTTTAAGCATTGCTAATCCATATTCAGCTGCATCAACACCTGCAATTTTCGCTAACTCTTCACCAGCTTCTACATCTTGCTCAGTGCAAGTTGGAGATTTGAATAATAATGTATCAGAAACGATGGCCGAAAGCATTAAACCAGCAATGTTTGCAGGAACTGCTACGCCATGTTCTTTAAAGATTTTATTTAAAATCGTAGCAGTACAACCTACTGGTTCAGCTCGGTAGTATAGTGGATCAGCTGTTTGGAAGTTTGCAATACGGTGATGATCAATCACTTCTGTAATTTGTACTTCTTCGATACCGTCAGCAGATTGCTGGAATTCATTGTGGTCTACAAGGATTACTTTCTCCGCTTCTCCAGCTACTGATGAAATTAATCGAGGTGCCTCAAAGCCAAATTTATCTAAGGCAAATTGTGTTTCATTATTTACTTCACCAAGGCGTACCGCTTCAGCATCAACACCAATTTGCTGTTTTAAATATGCATATACAATAGCAGATGTAATTGTGTCTGTATCTGGATTTTTATGACCAAAAACTAAAACTTTACTCATTAAATTAATTCCTCCTAAATGGCAATAACATTTATAGTTTATTTTATCATACCTTATGAACAAACATGTTATAAAGTGAAAGTTTATCTATAAAGGATCTACTGCCAATATACATCCAAAATCCCCCGTTTTAGAATAACCATATATGTATTACTTACTTTTCCTATACATGCTAGAGGTAGGCTTTTTTAGCTCAGGAAAGAAGACTAAAAGTATGACTACCTGGAAAGCACAGGGGATAAAAAATACCTTTTTTATAACATTTATGGATTATTATTAAATATAATATATTTATCTGTTAATAACACCCTATTTATAACATTTAATAATAAAAATACATAGTTTATAAAAAATATTTACCATAAATAGATATATAGTTGTGTTTTTATATTTATGAAAACATAATTTTATGCTATCATCAGGTAGTCTATATTTTTTAGGATATACAGGAAATGGGGATCACGATGACAAAGAAGATGGAAAAAAAGTATATTCCTTTAGCAAATTATTTTGAAGTAGCTTTACAACAAGAAATTACTTTATCATTTAGCGAACTCGAAAATATTATGGGACAAGCCTTGCCAAATGCAGCTTACTTAAATAGGAGCTGGTGGAAAAAAACAAAGCCCCCTCTCTCTCACTATTTGTCATGGACAAATGCAGGCTATTATGTCATGGATGTTAAGCTCGGTACTAGTGTAACTTTCTCGCGTACACAAATGAAGACTACGAGCAATGTTTCTACAAATGACGATAACCCACCTGCATACATAATTCGAGCAATTGAAGCATCTGATGCCCGATCATTTATTCATTTGCAAGAAGAAATTTTCCAACAAACTGACTTCATGTATAATATGGAAAACGAATTAGACCTAACAGTTCAACAACTTCGAAAAGATTTGGTCTATTGGAAAAAATTGAAGAACCGTACGATTTTATGTTGTATAGTAAATGGCATTTTTGCTGGCTATGCCGTTATTCATGGATATAAACATTCTAAAGCTAAACATGTTGCAACAGTTCATCTAGCTGTTAAGGAGGAGCATCAGCGACAAGGTATCGGCTCAGCGCTGATGGAAGCCGTAGAACGTTGGTCTATACAGCGAGATATTTCACGCTTAGAAGTATCTGTCATGGAGCATAATGAATGTGCTTTAAATTTGTTCAAAAAATTAGGTTTTCAGCAAGAAGGCATCCGACAAAATGCCATTAAATTAAAAGATACCTTTATTAACGAATATAGTTTAAGCAAAATTTTATAAGCTTCTTTTTCAAAGATGTCTAAAACTTATTTGGACATCTTTTTTTTATGTGTAGCATTGTAAAATGATTAGAAAACTTGCTTTTCTCTTACTTCATCTAAAAATAACAAATTATTTTCTACTTGTTCATAGGATTGCTGATATTTCTCATATTGTACCTTGTCTTGACTAACCATTTCTTCAATTAGCGCATGTAAAAAAGAGAACAATACTGGAATAACGTCCAATGTAGATTGCTTTTTCAGACCAAGTGTAAATAATGCACTGGCATATTCCCGAATAGAAGAAAACGCAGATCCAGTAATGGCAATAACTCTTGCCTTTTTCTTCTTAGCAATTTCTACAATCGTTTGAATGTCGTTTGAATGCTTGTCCCATGAAAAAACAATTAATGTCGTTTGTTCACTCATACTGTTAATTTGCTGTACAAGATCATCAGATTCTGAGCGAAGCTGTTTCACGTTTGGACGCAACGTTTTCATTGTATACGCTAACCAATTTGCAATGGACGCAGCTTGACGAGTACCTAAAATATAAACGTTCTCTGCTTCGTGCATCCATTTAGAACTTTTTTGGAGCATATGATCATTTATCAAATGAATCGTATCTTGAATATTTTGTATATCACGTTGCATGACCTTACCAAAACTCGAAATATTAATCTTATTTGATGGATATGTAAGTTGAAGACTCTCATGACCATTTTGAGTCATTAAATAGCTTCTAATTTTGTCCTGTAGTTCTACATAGCCCGATAAATCCATCGCATAACAAAAACGAATCACTGTCGATTCACTAACATTAGCCAGTCTCCCTACTTCTGCTGCTCCATTACTAATTACAATTGTATGGTTATTCATAACAAATTGTGCAACTTTACGCTGACCCTTCGACAGCCTAACAAATTTACTTTCTATTTCTTCATTAATACTCATTTCTAACAACCTTTCTTTCAATGAAATTATCACGAATGGAGATTGTTTCCTACTGACTCTAAATTCGGTTAAAAATACAGTATCACGATTACAATCTGAATACAATGACTTTTCTGAAAAATCTTTAACACTTTAACTTGCTAATGTAGCAGTTTCATAAAATTGTTTTATCCTTAAGTTTTTCGATGAATTGATTCTAACAGATTTTTAAAAATATTTGGATAAAAATTAATATTCCCTAATTTTTATGTAATAAAATTATAAAAAATGTCTTGGACTAGACAATCGCCCATCCAAGACATGATTATTTTTTTAATCTAATTCCATTTGTTTTGTTTCTCGTCCTAAGAAAATTACCCCAACAACTCCGATAATAATCGCTCCGCAGAAAATCGCGAAGATGAAGCCGATATCATAACCTGCCGTTAATAAAATCCCTACTAATAAAGGGCCAAAAATACCACCGATACGCCCAACCGCTGCTGCCATTCCTGCACCTGTTCCACGAATAATTGCTGGATACTGCTCTGGTGTATAAGCATAGAGTGCACCCCATGCTCCTAAGTTAAAGAACGATAAAAACATTCCTGATGTTAGTAGTACTACCGTCGTTTCGGCATTACCAAAAATGAAAGCACTTACAGCTGTACCAATTAAATAGGAAACAAGTACAAACTTCCGACCAAATTTTTCTATAAACCATGCAGCTGTAAAATAACCTGGTAGCTGTGCAAGCGTCATTATGAGAACATATTTAAAGCTCGTAATCATATCAAACCCTTTACTAACCATGACACTTGGTAGCCATAAAAACATACCGTAATACGAGAAAACAACCGTAAACCATAACACCCATAACATAAGTGTCGAACGTACGTATTTTTTCGACCATACTTCTAGAATATTTTGCCCAACACTACGTTTTTTAGACTCTGCCTTTACTACAAATTGAGGTGAATCTGGTAAGTGCCAACGAAGATAAATTGCATATACTGCTGGAATTGCCGTTAACAATAAAGCTATACGCCATCCCCATGTTGGAATAACAAAATACGAAATCAGTGCAGCGATTAACCACCCCGCTGCCCAGAAGCTTTCCAATAAAACAACCACTCGCCCACGTTCTTTTGCTTCTACACTCTCAGAAACTAGTGTCGATGCGACTGGCAATTCGCCCCCTAGTCCCATGCCCACTAAAAAGCGTAGTGCCATAAAAGCAAATAATGTAGTTGTAAATGCCGATAAGCCACTTGCAATCGAAAATAAAACGAGCGTCCACATAAAAATTTGCTTACGTCCTACTTTATCGGCAAGCACGCCGAATATAAGAGCTCCTACAGCCATCCCGATTGAATTGATGCTACCTATCCAACCTGCTTGACTTGGTGTTAATCCCCATTCAACTGCTAACGCTGCAATAACGAAAGATAATATCCCTACATCCATAGCATCGAAAAGCCAACCAACGCCTGCTACCCCTAAAAGCTTATTACGAGAAATAGATTGTCGAACCTTATTTGTTGTTACAGTATTTGTCGTCATTTTAACCACCTGTCTTTACACTTGACTTTACATTGCAAGTTTACTATACAGTTATTTCAAGAAAGTGACAAGCAAAAATTCAAATTACCGAATTGTTTCGACAATTTCTCAAATTCTATTGAAAACATAGGGCCATTTGCGTTAAAATGTCTTTTATACAAATACAACTGTTCTTCCTATAAGAACAAAAGGAGATCGTAACGTTATGTGGAAAGGCCTAATCGAGGAATATAAACAATTTTTACCCGTAACAGAAAGTACACCTGCTCTAACTTTAAACGAAGGCAATACGCCTCTTATACATTTAGTAAATTTATCTAAGAAACTTGGCATTGAACTTTACGGAAAAATCGAAGGGGCAAATCCAACAGGTTCATTTAAAGACCGAGGCATGGTGTTTGCCGTTGCAAAAGCAATTGAAGAAGGTAGCAAATGCGTTATTTGTGCTTCAACAGGTAACACTTCAGCTGCAGCGGCAGCTTATGCAACACGTGCTGGAATCCAATCCATAGTCGTGATCCCTAAAGGGAAAGTTGCCTTAGGTAAGTTAGCGCAAGCGACAATGTATGGTGCAAAAATTATCGAAATCGACGGTAATTTTGATGATGCTTTAAATATCGTTCGTCAAGTAAGTGAAACAACTCCAGTGGCACTTGTAAACTCTGTAAATCCTTACCGCATCGAGGGGCAAAAAACAGCATCATTTGAAATTGTAGATGCTTTAGGAGCCGCTCCAGATTATCTTTGCATCCCTGTTGGTAACGCAGGTAACATTACTGCGTACTGGAAGGGCTTTAAAGAATATGATGCAGCAAAAGGCTCTGGCTTACCTAAGATGTTCGGCTTTGAAGCTGAAGGTGCAGCTGCAATTGTAAACGGTGAACCTATTGCTAATCCCGAGACAGTGGCAACAGCTATTCGTATCGGTAATCCCGCAAGCTGGAAATTTGCAGAAGCAGCTCGCGATGAGTCAGGTGGAATTATTGACTCGGTTACAGACGAAGAAATTTTAGCTGCTTACAAATTAATTGCAGGCACTGAAGGAATTTTCGTTGAGCCAGGTTCAGCCGCATCATTAGCAGGCGTTATTAAATCAGTTGAAAATGGCCAAATTGCGAAGGGCTCTAAAGTTGTTACGATTTTCACTGGTAACGGCTTAAAAGATCCTGATACTGCCATGAATATCTCGACTGTAGATGTTGTCTCACTTAAAAATGATGAGGAAGAAATTCGAAAGTACATCGAGGGCGTACTATGAGTAACATGTGGCAAATCTCAGTTCCTGGGAGCACTGCCAATCTAGGCTCCGGCTTTGATTCAATAGGGCTTGGCTTGTCTCTTTATTTAAAGTTAACCGTGTCTTTACAGGATAGTTGGGAAATTATCCACCTCGATGATAATGGTCCTAAAAAGTTTGAGCTAGAAGAGCATTTACTATACGTGATTGCCAAAAAAATTGCAGATCAATACGGTAAGCAGCTACCTGCCTGCCGTGTTGAAATGGCAAGTGAACTTCCATTAGCCCGCGGTTTGGGGAGTAGTGCAGCTGTCATCGTTGCAGGAATTGAACTAGCTAACCAAGTATGTGATTTAGGCTTAACTGTTCAGGATAAACTCGATTTATCCTCACAAATCGAAGGGCATCCAGACAATGCTACAGCCTCAGTATTAGGAGGATTAACAATTTCCTCAATGGATGAAAATGGCGTTGTTGATACATTTCATGTTAATGATATAGAAGCTTCCTTTGTTGTGTATGTACCAGATGTCGAACTAAAAACAAGTGAAGCTCGTTCTGTGTTACCAGAGCAATTTGACCGTGCATACGCAGTGAGAGCCTCTGCAAATGCAAATATGCTAGCAGCTTCATTAATGGTTCGTGATTATGAGCATGCCGGCCGTTATATGGAAGCTGATTTATTTCATGAACCTTTCCGTGCCCAATTAATCCCACAATATAAAGAAATCCGTGCATCCGCAAAAGCTAATGGGGCATTTGGAACAGCTTTAAGTGGGGCGGGACCAACAATGATTTCTATCATCCCTACTGCTATTGCGCATACTTTTGTAATTGCGATGAAAAATCAATTTCCAGAGCATCAAATTATCTTAACAAAAGCCGATGAACATGGTGTACAGGTAAAATTTAAACGTCTACTGCAAAAGTAGACGTTTTTTCTTGGAAGGAGGAAGTAGCTTGAAACCAATTATTTTCTGTGATTTTGATGGTACTATTACAGAAACAGATAATATCGTCTCACTAATGACTCAATTCGTTCCAGAGGAATCTGAGAAAATTGCTACGGCAATGATGGAACAAACTATTACCTTTAAAGATGGCATTTCAGGAATGTTCGAGCTATTATCGACTAAACAAAAGGATGATGTTATCCACTATTTATTGGATACAGCCATTATACGTAAGGGCTTTGGTGATTTCGTTCGTTTTGCACAAGAGAACCATATTCCGTTTTATATTGTTAGTGGAGGTGTAGACTTTTTTATTGAGCCACTGTTAGAAAAGTACGGTCCATTTTCCGGTATATATTGTAATAGTGCCGATTTTTCCGGACAGCAAATTAAACTCATATTTCCAAACGGCTGTGATGAAGAGTGTACGAAATTTGAGACACAAGGCTGCGGTTGTTGCAAGCCAAGCGTTATGCGACAGGTTGCACAGAGCAATCATTTTAAAATCGTGATTGGAGATTCACTCTCTGATTTTGAGGCTGCAAAACAGGCAGATTTAGTACTTGCTAGGGATCATCTTATTAAACGTTGTAAAGACCTTCAACTTCCTTATGAGTCCTTTGAAACATTCTATGATTGCTTAGAGGTTGTAAAAAAGCTTATGGAAACAGACTAGGCTGTTTCTTTATAAAGGTTAATAAGGACGGTATGTTCAAAGTACCTACCTTATTTCTACATAACAATAGGAGCCTTCTTAATTAGACGGCTCCCATTTCAAATTTATAATTTATTTTTCGCTTTAAAAAGTCTCTTTCGACGTTCGTACCAAAAAACGCAAATGACAAACCACGTATACCCCATACTCCAGCCGGCCAATACATCAGAAGCAAAATGACGGGCTCCAGCAACTCGAGACAAACCAATAAGCACAGTTAAAACAACTGCCCCAAGCCAAAGTAATGTCTTACGTCCCCTGCTATTGTTCTCCGAGAAAACATAAGCAATTGTAAATAAATACAAGATACCGGTCATAGAATGTCCAGATGGAAAGCTAAAGGATGTTAATTGTTCTTCAATCTCCGGTCTAGGGCGTTGGATCCATTTTTTTAATAATTGGTTAAGTACATTCCCAGCTGCGATTGTTAACAAAACAAATAGTATGCCTCGGTTATTTTTCACCTTCCATGCTAAATACACGATTAAGACGATAGCGACAGATACTACAAATACCGGTTCTCCTATATAGTGAAAAAATCCTACAAAACGGTTACCGAAAAATAAATCAGCCATTTTTGTATCAAAAGTACTGATTAATTTACTTTGAAAAGTTCCTTGTAACACAAAAAAGATAATGAGCGTTAATATCGCTAAAGGATAAGCCCATTTTTTCATTTATTACTTCACCTCAAAACTATATGCTACTATTATATTTTTCACATCATATCATATTTAAGCTTGCTTGAGGTAATTTGCTTTTATCCCGCATTAAGGGGCAGTATTAAGTATAAATAATTAACTGCCCCTAAATGCCCGATTGGTGAAGACTAATAATCAGCGGGATAA
>NZ_LDGC01000029.1:0-83492 GCF_015844675.1 Lysinibacillus sphaericus
TGAAAGGTCCGCCAACCGCACTCCGTTTTCACGCTACCACTAAAGTGGTTTTATTATCTTCGCTTTTTTGCTTTTATTTCTTCTCCTGTAAATGGATCAATGAATTCTTTCATGGTCATTTGATCCTCAAGAATATCCTCTTGTAATTGATTTTTTATATATTCCTGAATGATTTTTCTGTTTCTTCCTACTGTATCTACATAATATCCACGACACCAAAACTTCCTGTTTCCATATTTGTATTTCAGGTTCGCATGTCGATCAAATATCATTAAACTACTTTTCCCTTTCAAATAACCCACAAACGATGAAACACTTAATTTTGGTGGAATACTTACCAACATATGAATATGATCAGGACATGCTGTTGCTTCAATAATTTCTACGCCTTTTCTTTCACATAACTGGCGAAGAATTCTACCTACATCTACTTTGATTTGCCCATAAATTATCTGCCTTCTATATTTTGGCGCAAAGACGATGTGATACTTACAATTCCATGTTGTGTGTGCTAAACTTTTATTATCCATTTGGATCCCCTTTCGTACGAAGTCGGTTGACCAGACCTGAATTCATTGTACGACTGGGGTTTTTTTCTTGTCCATAGCTAGAAGCTCTTTAGAACCCCTCGCATAGCAAGGGGTTTTCAAAAGATACAAAAAAAAGAGACGAGGAATAAAATATCCCCGCCTCTTAATCTGCTATTATGCATTGCGCATTTCGTCTAAAACACGATTTACACGTTTTTCTAACATTTTCATACCGCTACCACCAGCTTGCATGTGACGAAGCTGACCATCTTTATCGAACACAAAATAAGCAGGTACGTATTGATTTTCAAATGCATCTGTTAGCTTTAATTCGCTATCCACAAAGATAGGTTGAACAATGTCATGCTCTGCCGCTACCGATTTGATTGTTTCTAAATTTGTATCTTCCTCAGAACGTGGCATATGCACAGCAATAACGTTTAACTCATCTTTGTATTGGTCACGGAAATTGTTCACATCCGGCATTGCCTCTTTACATAAATGACAGCTAACTGACCAGAAGTGGATTAACGTTGGTTTTTCACCTACTAAATCCGCTTTTGTTACTTCTCCATTTAACCAAGTCGTTGCGCCTACAAGTTCAGGCATTTGTTCACGAAGTTTCATAATACATTCTCCTTTTTTCCTCTTCTGGGATAATTATCAAAACGTGTGGTTGATGTCCGTTCCGGTTAGGCGCTTTCCTGGGGGCGTCAGGGCAACAGATGTTTTTTGCGCGAAAGCGTAGTGCTAACGCAGCGACAGCAGCAGGATGTTGGTCACGAAGGCGTTATCACAGGACGTGATGTTCTTAGCCTTCGTTCCCCTTCCGCTTCACTCGCGCTGCTCGCTGCAGGGTCTCATCTGTGACGCTGATCCCCGAGGAGTCGCCCAGCCTCCACTCCAATCAACTTATTTACATAGTAGACGTTTTAACAAAAGTCATCCAGAATTTTTGGTGATGAACCTTTTCCTCTATCAAGTTTAAAAAAATCCCCACAGCAAGTTTGTGGGGACTCTTTATTTTTGAATGATCAATTTCATCAGAGCTTGCAGTTGAAAGCCCTACATTGAAACCCTACTTAAATTATAGAGTTGCTTGACCTGGGCGCCAGTTTGCTGGGCAAAGACCACCAGTTTGTAAAGCTTGAAGTACACGTAAAGTTTCGTCTACATCACGGCCGATGTTGTTATCGAATACTGTTTGGTATTTTAATTCGCCTTCTGGGTTGATGATGAATAAGCCGCGTAGAGCGATACCTTCTTCTTCAATTAATACACCATATTCTTTTGAAACTTGGTGATTTGTATCTGCTGCTAATGGGTATTTTAACTCACCAAGACCATTTTTAGTGCGGTCAGTGTTAATCCAAGCTAAGTGAGTGTGGATTGTATCAGTTGAAACACCGATTACTTCTGCATCTAAGTCTTCGAATTCATCGTAACGATCGCTCATTGCAGTGATTTCTGTTGGACATACGAAAGTGAAGTCCATTGGATAGAAGAAAAGTACTGTCCATTTGTCTTGTGCTTTGATGTCTTCTAATGATACTTTGCCAAATGATTTATCTGCAAGTACCGCTTCCATTGTAAAATCAGGTGCTTGTTTACCTACCATGCGTTCTGCCATTATAAATCCCTCCGATTATATATGTAGTGTATATATTCCATTCGCACCAGCGAACTCGTCTTCTACGATAGCAGAGTAATCGTAGTTTTTCAAACAAGTAAACTTCACAAAAGTGCACGCATTTAATTATCTGACAAATTTTCGTCAAATCCCCAAATGGAATAGCTGCTACAGCCTATTTATTAGCTACTTTTAACAATTTTATTCTAGTTTAAACAAATTTTTTCTACACAACATTTATGTATAATTTCTAAAAATTTCATCTACTTTTTTTTCATTAAAAACGATTGCAAATTCTTTTTTATTATGTATAATTGTAATGGTTTTAGTAAACTAAAAGTTTCGTTAAAGTAAACTTCATATTTCAAAAGTTTATGATTGCTAAACTTCTTCTAGGAGGGAAAAGATGCAAATAGGAGCAAAAATCAAAGCGCTTCGTTTAAAAAAAGGTCTTACCCAAGAGGAACTTGGAGAACGTACAGATTTAAGTAAAGGGTATATTTCACAATTAGAACGTGATCTAAATTCACCTTCCATTGAAACATTATTTTCACTATTAGAAGTTTTAGGGTCAACACCTAAGGAATTTTTCGATGATGGAGCACCTGAACAAAAGGTTGTATATACAGAGGAAGATCAATCCACTTATACAGATGAAGAAAAAAAATATGAAATTCAGTGGTTGATTCCTACATCAAATGAAAAAGAAATGGAGCCCATTTTCTTAACACTTGCTGCTGATGGTGAATTTAAGCAGTTTGAACCCTCTCTTTCAGAAACATTTATTTATGTTGTCGAAGGGCGTATTCGTCTCGTTTTAGGAGATGAACAGTACATAGCGAGTGAAGGTAATGCTCTCTATTTTGAAGCGACAGATCATCATCAAATTTTTAATGCACATGCTGATGAAACAAAAATTTTACTTGTCGCAACGGATTCATATTTATAGCTTAAGGAGGCGCATCTATGACAACGAATTCGATTATCCGCTTTGAAAACGTTTCAAAGTCTTATAATGACGGCACGGTCGTCTTAAAAAACATTAACCTGGAGCTAGAAAAGGGAAAATTCTATACGCTACTAGGTCCGTCCGGTTGTGGTAAAACAACTATTTTACGTATGATTGCTGGATTCACAGAACCGACAACAGGAAATATCTATTTTCACGATAAAAAAATCAACTCAGTACCAGCCAATGAACGCCAAGTAAATACAGTTTTTCAGGATTATGCGTTATTTCCTCATTTAAACGTCTTTGAAAACGTCGCATTTGGGCTTCGTATAAAAAAGCTTCCTGAAAGTGAAATTAAAAACCGTGTTGGAGAAGCATTAAAATTCGTTAACTTAGCAGGCTATGGTAATCGTGAAATTTCTGAAATGTCTGGTGGTCAACGTCAACGTGTGGCAATTGCTCGTGCGATTGTGAACGATCCTGAAGTAATTTTACTTGATGAGCCTCTGTCAGCGTTAGATTTAAAGCTACGTACAGAAATGCAGTATGAGTTACGTGAGTTACAACAACGACTTGGGAAAACATTTGTCTTTGTCACACACGATCAAGAAGAAGCACTTGCCATGAGTGATGAAATCTTTGTTTTAAGCGAAGGTGAAATTCAACAATCTGGTACACCAGTAGATATTTATGATGAGCCAATTAACCGCTTCGTTGCTGATTTCATTGGTGAATCTAATATTGTTCCTGGCGTAATGATTGAAGATTTCAAAGTAGAATTTGCTAGTAAAGTTTTTGAATGTGTTGACCAAGGTATGAAGCCAAATGAAAAAATTGATATTGTCATTCGCCCAGAGGATTTAGAAATGACAACAATCGATAAAGGAAAACTTGTCGTTAAAGTCGATACTCAATTGTTCCGCGGGGTACATTATGAATTATCTACGTACGACAAAGATGGCAATGAATGGCTTGTGCATTCATTGAAAAAAGCTGAGGTAGGGACAGAAATTGGTTTAGACTTTGACCCAGAAGCAATTCACGTAATGCGCTTAAATGAAACAGAAGAAGAATTCGATAAACGTTTAGAGGCGTATGGGGACGACGAAGATGCAAACTAAGACTTCGAAATCAGCCTTATTTCCTTATGTTTTATGGATTGCACTTTTCGTTATCGCGCCCATTGCACTCGTTGTTTACTATTCCCTACTAGATATACATGGCAATTTCACGCTCGATAATTATAAAGCATTCTTTACTTCTGTCTATTTAAAAATGACATTAAGTTCATTTTGGTATGCGTTTTTAATTACATTCTTTACGTTACTTGTTTCATATCCAACAGCCTATTTTTTAACAAAAACAAAATATAAGCAGCTTTGGCTTTTACTAATTATTATTCCTTCTTGGATTAATCTATTGTTAAAAACATATGCCTTTATCGGGATTTTCGGCTTGTACGGCCCATTAAATGCATTTATCGAAGTATTTGGTTTTGATCCGAAGCAAATGCTATTCACTGATATTAGCTTTGTGTTCGTATCCGTTTATATTTTTATTCCATTTATGATTTTACCGATTTTCAACTCATTGGATCGTTTAAATCCGGCACTTATTTATGCAGCACGTGATTTAGGGGCATCTGCCTTTACTACGTTCCGTCGCGTTATTTTGCCGTTAACAATGGACGGTGTTAAATCAGGTATTCAAGTTGTATTTATTCCTGCATTATCACTCTTCATGATTACTCGTTTAATTGCAGGAAACCGTGTTATTACACTGGGTACAGCTATTGAACAACAATTCCTTGTCACTCAAAACTGGGGAATGGGTTCAACAATTGCTGTTTTCTTAATTTTATTTATGGTTATTATTATGTTAATTACGGGACAGAAAAAGGATAAAGGAGGTCGCGTACGATGAAAAAACTATCTGCTTCAGCAAGAGTATATTTAGCGATTGTTTTTATCGTTTTGTATGCACCTATCTTCTATTTAATTTTCTATTCGTTCAATAGTGGTGGAACGATGAATAGTTTTGAGTCCTTTACGTTAGAACATTATAAAGCTGTTTTTGAGGATTCACGTCTACTCGTCATTCTAATTAATACAGTCATCGTGGCATTACTCTCTGCATTAATTTCTACAATCATCGGAACACTAGGAGCTATTGGTATTGTTACTGTTAAAGATTCAAAAATGCGCAATACACTACTTTCTTTAAACAATGTGTTAATTGTTAGCCCGGATGTCATTATTGGTGCAAGCTTTTTAATTTTATTCACAATGATTGGTATTAAATTAGGCTTTGCTTCTGTGTTATTAGCACATGTAGCGTTCAGTGTTCCCATTGTTGTACTGATGGTTTTACCGAAACTATTAGAAATGAATAAATCCTTAATCGATGCTGCATTAGATTTAGGAGCAACGAAAAAAGATGTTATGATGCGTGTTATTTTACCGTATATCAAACCTGGTATTTTTGCGGGGTTCTTCCTTGCCTTAACGTATTCTCTAGATGACTTTGCGGTAACATTTTTCGTAACAGGTAACGGTTTCAGTACTTTATCTGTTGAAATTTATTCGATGGCACGTGCCGGTATTTCCTTAACGGTTAATGCTATTTCTGGTTTAGTATTCTTTGTAACGGTTATAGTCGTAGTTGGCTATTACTTCATCACGAGCCGTGCTAATAAAAGAACGGGGGGAACTCAATGAAGCAATTAATTCAAGCAACATTCGCAATACTTGTCGTTTCCGCCCTTTTATTCTATGCTGCTGACGCCCTAAGTGCGGGTGGTGGGAAAAGTGGTAAAGATACGTTAACAATCTTTAACTGGGGAGAATATATTGACCCTGATTTGCTGAAACAATTTGAAAAAGAAACAGGCATTCACGTGATCTATGAGACGTTTGATTCAAATGAAGCAATGATGACAAAAATTCAACAAGGTGGTACAGCTTACGATATTGCAGTACCTTCTGAATATATGATTGAAAAAATGAAGGAAGAAAACTTGCTTGTTCCTTTAGATAAAACGAAAATCCCTAATTTTAAAAATATCGATCCGTATTTCTTAGATTTACCATTTGATGACGACAATAAATATTCTGTTCCATATTTCTGGGGAACAGTCGGCGTTGTCTATAATCCAAAGCTCGTTGGAGATCTTGACTTCTCATCTTGGGAGGACTTATGGGATCCTTCATTAAAGCGTAAAGTCTTTTTAGTAGACGGTGCACGTGAAGTGATTGGTATGGGCTTAAACAGCCTTGGCTACTCTCTCAACTCTTTAAATAAAGAGGAGCTACGTTCGTCTACTGATAAACTAATCACATTGGCACCAAATGTAAAAGCCATTATCGGGGATGAAATTACACCGCTGATGGTTAATAATGAAGCGAGCGTGGCACTCACTTGGTCTGGTCAAGCAGCTGACATGTTGTCAGAAAATGAAGATTTAGACTTTGCTGTACCGACGGAAGGCTCAAACTTATGGTTTGACAATATGGTCATCCCAAAAACGTCAAAAAATATAGATGGTGCACATGCCTTCATTAATTTCATGCTAAAAGCTGAATCTGGTGCTAAAAACGCTGATTATGTAGGCTACTCTACTCCTAATATTGCAGCGATGAAGGGAATGGATAAGGAAGTTGTATCTGATAAACGATTCTACCCTTCTGAAGAACAACGTAAAACATTAGAAGTTTATAAAAACTTAGGCCCTGATTATTTGGGTAAATACAATGAGCTGTTTTTAGAATTTAAAATGAGTATTCGATAACATCCAAGCGCAAGAAATCAATTTTAGAATAGTTGATTTCTTGCGTTTTTTTTGATGTTATATATTTCTATAAAAAATATACTGTCAGGTGTCAATTCAGATGACCTTTCAGCAAAGCGAGAGGTTGATTTCCGTTCCGACTGGGCGCTTTCCTGGGGGCGTCCGATGAGCCGCTTCGCCTCGCTGCAGGGTCTCATCTGTGACGCTGATCCCCAAGGAGTCGCCCAGCCTCCACTCCAATCAACCACTTCACAAGAATGAATCTTTCTTACATACCACTCTAAATCATAGTAATAAAGCGAAGTGTCCTAGCCTCTTTTTTCGTTTAGCTAATAGTAGACTTCTATGGGGAAATTGGGTACAGGATTTGTTTTAATAATTAGAATCCCCATAAATAAGTCTCTTATTTCAGACTTATAGTCAATAGTAAACGTACAAGCCTTATGGTAGACTGTAATATATTTGAAAAAAGAAAGGGGTATTCGATGACCCAGCAGAAGTCTAATAAGGCGGCTTTGTTTATTTTAATGTTTAATATGTTTATTGCAATGGGGAGTATTGGAATTATTATTCCTGTCATGCCTGAGTATTTAAAACTATTTGGTGCTGCAGGACAAGTACTTGGCATGTTGATTGCAACGTTCGCCTTAGCACAATTCGTATTTTCTCCAATTGCTGGGAATCTTTCCGATCAATACGGTCGAAAAAATCTCATTATCTTCGGTCTTATCGTAACAGGACTTGCACAAATTGGTTTCGGGCTTTCGACAGATGTGTGGATGCTCTTCTTGGCACGCTTTTTAGGTGGCCTTGGTTCTGCATTTGTGGCACCTCCTATTATGGCTTTTGTGGCAGACGTCACAACGTATGAGGAACGAGGAAAAGGTATGGGTATGCTAGGAGCAGCAATGTCCTTTGGCTTTATGATTGGTCCAGGTATCGGTGGATTCCTTTCAAAAGTTAGTTTGCATTTCCCATTTTATACAGCTGGTTGTGCAGCGATTTTAGCAGCGATTTTATCGTACTTTTTATTGCCTGGTACAAAACCAAACACAGCACAAAAAGCGCAGAGGCAGGATAATCTTGCAAAGCAAATGGTGCGTTCAGTCAGAATGCCTTATTTTGTCATGCTAATTATCATGCTAGTATTCTCATTCGGGATTGCTAACTTCCAAACAACATTATCATTATTTGTGACGGATAAGTTTAATTACACACCTACTGATATCGCCATTATATTAGTTGTGGGCGGCGCATTTGGTGTTGTTGTTCAAATGTTTGTGATTACACCACTGTTTAATCGATTCGGTGAAATGAAAGTAGTTTTAGTCAATTTATTTATTGCATCCGTTTCAATATTCTTAATACTATTCGTATCTGGTTTTGCTCTTATTTTAGTGGTAGCGACAATCTTCTCTACAGCTACGACATTGATTCGTCCAGCAGTCAACACGTTGATTTCAAAGCTTGCTGAAAATGAACAGGGCTTTGCAGCTGGTCTGAACAATGCGTATATGAGTCTTGGTAATATGATTGGTCCAGCTTTAGCAGGTATTTTATTCGATTGGAATATGAACAGTCCTTATATTTTCGGGGCTATTATTTTAATGGCATGCTTCTTCCTTGCCCTTATTTGGACAATGAAAAAAGCACCTCACCTTATGCATCCTGATACAAACTAGCTGAAAAGTGATTGACTATTTTTAGTAGCATGCTACATACTTATGAGGAAAACTAACAATTAAATGTTTACCACTAGGGGAGTCTTTAAAAGGCTGAGACGTATATTGTCATATACGGACCCTTTGAACCTGATCTAGTTCACACTAGCGGAGGGAAGTGGCGACACTTGCTTTTTACTGTTTAAATGCAAGGCCGCTTCCTAATGTTTTTAGGGGGCGGCTTTTTTTGTGTGGTTTATCAGCGATTCACTAAATACTAAATAGGAGTGGAAATTATGTCAATTCGAAAATTAACAATCATGGCCTTATTAGTAGCAATTGCCGTAGCAGGCTCTACCTTTGTTTCAATACCAACGGGAATTGCGCGTGCCTACCCTGTACAACATGCTATTAATGTTATTGGCGCGATCATTCTTGGACCAGTACCTACTGTTATGGTCGCCTTTGTCACAGCTATTATTCGTATTTTAACAGGCACAGGCTCCTTATTAGCTATACCTGGCAGTGTCATTGGTGCTTTATGTGCAGCCCTTGCCTATAAATACAGCGGCAAACAATGGCTCGCAGGTGTCGGTGAAATGTTTGGGACAGGTATTATTGCCTCACTCATTGCAGTGCCCTACGCACATTTATTAATGGGAACTTCTGTAGCTGCTTTATTTTTCATGCCAGCCTTTTTAACTTCAAGTACTTTTGGTGCTATATTAGGCATTGTTGTTGCTAGCAATTTACGCAAAACAGTATTTGTAACTAACCTTAATACTCTTCATAAATAAAGATTTAGGCAAACTTAAAAACGTTATTTTCTTAATGGCGATTAAGAAAGTAACGTTTTTTGTCCAACCAAATTCACCCATACTTCAACGGTAATCCCATTTCATGAGCAATTAATAAAAAGTCTTTTTTGCTTATTTCAAAATGACCAAATCTGAATTTATAACCATATTTCGATTTATCTTCTACAAATTCTAAATAATCTAAGATCCTTTTTATCGGTACAGCTTTTGCCTCTTTATAAAAGTCTATATCTCTTCTAAAAGGGATAAAATTTTCCGCCATTTGGAACTCGTATATTCGCTCGTCCTTTACTCTTCCAATTGCGGTAAACGCTCTTACAGGTTCATTACCATCTAGACTTTTTTTGGGAGAATAATAAATGATCCAATCTCCTTTTTGCATTCGTTTCAAAGGTCTTTCTTTACCATGACATAACTGGCCGAATCCTCCCTCAACCCCTTTTTGTACATGATTAAGGGATACTACGCCAATCCAGTATTTCGTGTCTCTTTCAGGCGTGGAAAGAGAATTATTATTAGGATACATAGCTTCCGTCTCCTTTTATTTTGTGATCATTATAAATGATTTAATTTTTTCATTTTCAAGAATCAACCTGTATTTCTTTTTTTCCTTTAAAAATTTGACCTTTAAAATTTTCCAATTCCCCATGATCTGCATTACATGTCAGATAAGTCTTGTTCCTCTACTTGTGCTCTTTTAAATACTCCTTCATAACCTCTACTGCCTTCATATCTCAATTACTCTTTCTTTTTTTATTTATAAGGTTTTAATCGCTAAGAACGATTTTCATATACTTTTTTCATAATGCTTTTTAATTGCTCTTTTTCTTCCAATGAGAGTATATTTAATACTTCATTCTCAGAAATCGCAAGGGTCTTCATTAATTCTCCCGCCATATTTTTACCCTGTTCCGTAAGGCATATTAAATTTTCTCTTCTATTTTCTGAATTTTTCTCTCTATAAACATACTTTCTTTCTTCTAGACCATCGATAAAAAAGCGGACACTATTTTTATCTAACTTTAAAATCTGCCCTATTTGAATTTGGCTAAGTTTTTGGTCTTTTACAGCCATCATGATCCCGACTTCTCTAGATTTCATTTGAAATTTTTCGCTAATGTATTGCTCTAGATTTTCCTCTAAAGCCTCCGCTAATTTAAAACTTAGAAAACCAAATGAATTCATTATATTGGTCATTTTCGAACCTCCAAACATATAGTTCCTCAAAGTGATTGTAATATTTTATTACTATCATTTATTATTACATTTATATACATCGTTTACAAGGTAAATTTAACTAAATAGCTTACATCACCAGTTAAAGTGGATTTATTTAGAAGGTGGATGTCGATAAACATTAAAAGTTGGGTGATAAATCGCTAAAGTTTATCGATAAAATGTAAATGTTGGGCGATAAATTGCTAAAGTTTACCGACAAAATGTAAATGTTGGGCGATAATCCTTGAAAGCATATGCACAACGACAAAAAAACGATGGCACATTGCTATATAGCGATGCACCATCGTTTTCTATGTTAAGGTCGTTTTTTCATGCCCTTTAATAGCTGGGCAACATTTGTGTCCTCTGCCTGTATTGGTTTTTCCTCTACACGCTGTTCTTTCTTCTTCGATCTTGTTAGGAAGCCCCAACCAAAGCGTCGAATGGTAATATCAATGAAGAATAGTAGCATCCCTGCTAATAAAAGCCACGTTGCGATATTTTGGCGTTCCGCTCCTTTTTTAGTAAATTCACGGAATACTTCGCTCGGTTCTTTCAAAACGGAGCCGCCTGTTTGCTTTGTTAGTTCTTTGACTAGCTTATCGTTCACTGGACGTAATTCATATTCAGCACTATAAGGTACACTTAAGCCAGCTTGGTAAATAGCTTGTTCTTCATCGGCAATGCGGAAGAAGATGAGTCCTGGTTCTGCTTGCACGACTGCTCGAATTTGTGATGCTGAAATTGCCTCAAGCTGTGTTTCAAGTTCTTCACCCGCTTCATTGACAGCAACAATATCTAAGAATGCCGCTTCATTCGTTGGATCAGTAATGACAAAGGAGCCGTCTGATTCTAGACGTACATCGTAGGCAACATCGTTATAGCTTGGTAGCATTTTTGAAATAAGCGTTTGCCAAAATGTACCCCAATTTTGCCATCTTGCCCAGTCTCCCGTCCATTTTCCTGTCGAATCAGAAGTAAAGGCATATGTTTTGCCAAGGCCATATTGCCATTCTGCAAGTACGGGATCTTCCTTCTCACTTTCTGCGATAACAGTGGCCCCTTGCTTTGCTGTCGTACCTATATAAGCATTCATTTTAGGTACCCCATTTGCAAATAGCGTATTCCAGCCAGAGGCATTAAATATACTTGGGTAGAATGGGTTATCTTCAATATATGTGCGTGAAATCATGGCAGTTTCACGAGATAAAATAGAGGGAATCGTCTGCTCATCAATAACATCGTAAAAGCGCCCACTCCCCATCTCACTGAGTGCTTCAAGTAAGTTCGCATCTGCATCCTGACCAATTGCAACCGTTGAAAGAGTAATGCCATTCTCTTTCCCCTGTGCGATTAAGTCTTCATAGTTACCTGGCTGTGACTGTCCATCTGTTAATAAAATAATATGCTTACGCTGTAGCTTTAAATCGGCTAGATTTTCATAAGCTTTAGCAAGTGATCCATAAATTTCGGTACCCCCACCTGGCGTTACTGATAAAATCATATCTACAGCTTCTTCCTTATTGCCAAGTGGTCCTGTCTCAATAATTTCCCAAGGTCGGTCATCAAAGGCAATAAACCCGAGCGTATCCTCATCTCGTAGCATTTCAACTGAACGGGCGGCAGCCTCCTTAGCAAGCTCTAGCTTTGCTCCAGACATACTTCCCGAACGGTCAAGTACGATAGCCAGCCCTAACGATGGTAATTGCTCCTTACCTTTAATCTCCATTTCAACAGGTAGTAAAGTTTCGATTGGTGTTTTAAAATAGCCCCCTAAGCCAAAGCTATTTTCGCCACCAACCATTGTAAAACCGACACCAAAATTTTTCACGGCTTGCTCAATGACAGTCATTTTTGCCTCGCCTACTAAATGGCCTGGTACATTATCAAAAATGATTGCATTGTATTGTAAATAGCTAGAAAGTTCATTTGGTAGACTTTTAGCATCTACCACATCATAGGAAATGGATTGATTGCCAAGTGCTGCTGCGATTGGTGATGGTGTTTCATAGCCATTAACAATTAATAAATGTGGTTCACTTTGCACCATCGTGATGCTCGTTAATTTATTATTTTCTAAAATCGCATCTTGATCAACCTGCACGAGTGCTTCATATTTTACAAGCCCTTCAGCCATTGCCGCATGTTTATACGTAAAAATATTTGAACCTTCTGCAAGCTCCACTGTCTCACGATGGATGAGCTGATCGTTTTCGTATAATAATAACTCACCTCGTTCTGCTACAGTTGCATGTATTTCAGTGACTAACTGCTGCTGTTCACCTGCATAAGCAACTTGTGGTGTTACAAAGCTTTTCAGAGATACATCCTTAGCTACAGGTTTGTTAAATGACACTACATCAACACTGCTATTCGATCCTTTAAACTTTGAGGCAAATTCTAAGGCATCCCCTTTTGTTTCATTGCCATCCGTTAAGAGCACAAGTCGCGTTGCTTTTTTCGGATCTACAATACCTGAAGCAAGCTGTAGACTCTGTTCGATATTTGTTTGATCTGTTGCTTTTATAGTTGTAAACTTCGGTACTTCCTTTAAAGCGTTTGATAACATAGCTTCCGTTTGTAATGTCGATGAAAATGAATAAATTCCGGCAAGTTGTTCATCTTTTTTCGACTGTAAACTTTCCGCTATAAAATTGACCATCTCATCATCTGTACCATTCATTGAAGCAGAACGGTCAACTAAGAATAATACTTGTTCTTCTTTTACGGGCAATAAAATATAGGGACCAGCTAGTGCAAAAACTAAACAGCATATTGCTACTATACGGATACCTAGAACGACGATATGACCTTTTTTAAGTCGCTGACGCTCACGCCAATAGGTCCATCCAAAATACACGAGTAACGGAAGTAAAAGCAACAATGCTAATGGCATATCAATTCGTAAATCCACGACGTCGTTGCACCTCCCACTCTACAACAAGTAACACTAAGATTATAAGAATAAGCCAAGGTACGAATGAAGTTTTCGATATTTCTTTCTTCCCATTGTCCTGAAGCTCACCAAGCGTATAGCTTGTTCCTTTTTCAATGACACGCTCTTGCGCTTGAAGTTGTACGATAAAGCGCTTTTCTTCATCATTTGAGCGCGCTGTATAAATCCCTGGCTTCGTTGGAGCTGTTAATAAACCATTCGTAACGGACGATAAAAACTCATCATCCTGCGAATATACACTCCAATCACCTTGCGCTAAAGCAACTGCTCGTTGCTCATTTGGTGTAAAAATACCGAGTGAACCAATTGATTCTGAAAGCTGCTGTTCAGCACTCCATAAAAATAATGGGAATGAAGGATGCAGCGGCCAATCTGTATCAGCAATATCCGCTAATACAACTATATCTCCTTCTGGTGAACGCTGTATAAATGGCTGGTCTCCAACCGATGCAATTGTTTTATAGCCATCGAATCCAGGATATATAGCACTGACATAAATGTCTTTTAGCTCACTAAATGCAAACAATGCATGACTTGTTGTACTGATTTCCCCAGTAACTTCAACCTTCTCAACGTCATCCCGTCCAAATAATACAATTGGCTTGTCTATCTTTTCGAGAAGCGCCGTCTGATTTGTCACAACAGTGGCATCCTTATTGTCGGCTACTTGTGAAGATGGAACAATTTTTACATTACTATTAATCGTTTGAAAACCTTTTTGAATAAGTTGATGCATACTTTGATCGACAACTACTTTTGAAGTCGCTGTTTGTAACAATACAGTTTGTGAATTATCAACCGCGTAATCGTCCTTAGCATCTATCTTCGCCGTCATAGTATCTTCTAACGGTAGGTCTTTAAATGTTTTTGTTACAGCTTCTTTTGGAGGCAATGCGACACTTTCTGAAACTAACTCCTTACCTTTAACATTTTCTATCGAAAGAGTCACATATTGTTCTTGGTCCGTATCATTTTGTAACTGTACAAGCGACACTGCAGATTGACCATCTGTAGTAGCAGCAAAACGGGTAATTGCGATATTTGTTAAATCCTTCGCAGCTCCTTTTACAAGCCACTTCACCGTATCTTTTTCCATCGGCAATTGCTTTTTATCGATGGAATCTGTAAAGACATAAATAGATGTTGGTGTATTACCGACAAAAGCCTGTGCCACATCGAGAGCCTTATTCATTTGAGCTGTTTCATAGGTTACGTGTAATTCTTGAATAGCTTTTTCAATATCTTTTGTATTTGTTTCTTGCTGTAATATAGCTTTTGGCGTATTCCCTGTTGTAATGAGTGTCACAGGTCTTCCATCAAGCTCATTAACCAATGACAGCATTTCTTTTTTCTGTGTGTCAAATGTCGACTGCCCTTTCCCCGCTAACATTGTTGCAGACGTGTCTACAATGAAAATTGCCTGCGCGCCAACAATCGTTGACTTTTTAACGTAAGGATTCATTAATGCCAGTACAAGTAAAAGAAGAGCTAGCAGTTGTAAATAAAGAAGTGCATTTTTTTGAAGATGTTTTAAGTATGGCGATACACGTGTTTCTTGCATAATTTCTGACCAAAAAAGTGTGGAGGATACGGTTTGATCGGTATATTTTTTTCGAAAGAAATAATATAGAAGGACAATGACCGGGATGATGGCCGTCCAGCTAAAAATTATTTGACTAAAGCCCAATACGGCTCACCTCACCTAATCCAATGTGCTTTTAATAATTGTTGAAAGATTGCATGTTGTAATCCATCTTCTACTTTCAGCTGTAATTGTCGAACACCAAAACGCCGACAAATTGCCTCAAATTCCTCTTCATGTAATAAACGTCTTGCCAAATATGTGTCTAGAACTTTAGAAGACATCGTAACATTTACATCTCTGCCTGTTTCACGATCGAGTAAGCGCACATCACCTGTATATTCTGGTGATAGTTCTTCTTGCGTAACTATTTGCAAAATACGTACATCCCCCGCAAAACGTGGTAGCCTTTTTAAAAGTTGCTCCCATTCCTCAATTGGCTCCAGTCCGTCCGTCACAATAAATAGTACTGTACTATCTTTAGGCAATGATTTTAAAGCTCCCTGTGCGAAGCTATTTGTATAAGTTGCTTGCTCTATGTCTGTGACTACCTGTAAAAAGGCACGACGATACATGGCACCTTTACGACGAAATGGTGGCTTTACCTCATCCTGTACAAATGAAAATGATAAGCGATCATCGCGACCGAGCACCATTAAACCAAGTGAGGCGACAATTTGCCGGGCAAACGTCCATTTTGCTTGATCGCCCATAGATTTAGTTGTATCTAGTAAAATGTGAACACGCATCTCTTGTTCATCTAAAAAACGTTTAATGAAGTATTTATCCGTTCTCGCAAAGATATTCCAATCTACCTGACGCACATCATCTCCTAAATGATATTCGCGAAAATCGGAAAAATCGAGCGATGCCCCGAAGCGTTGCGAACGGTGCGAGCCCTTGTGTTGCCCACGTAATTTGGAGGCAGTCGCTACTTGGAAGCGACTGATTTTCGCTAGCCAATCCTCGGGCAATAATAATTTTTGTGTCACCCATTAACACCTTGCTGCACTTTATCTAAAATGACATCAATCACATCGTCTGCTGTTTTTCCTGAAGCCTCCCCTTCATAATTCAACAGCATACGATGGCGTAACACCGGCTTCGCTACAGATTTAATGTCTGCCACAGAAACGTGGAAACGTCCGTTCATAAGCGCTCTTGCTTTCGCTAACTTAATTAAACTTTGTAAACCTCGAGGGCCGCTACCATACATGGCATATTGCTTGACCTCATCAATAGCATTTACTCTCTCAGGATGTGTAGCCACAACAAGGTCCGTCGCAAATTCGAGCATTTCATCAGCAACAAGTACTTCCTTCACCATTTGCTGCGCTTCAATAAGAGCTTCCGTATTCATGATCTTTTGTAAACCAATTTCCGTAGCGCCTGTTGTCCGCTTCATAATTTCCATTAGCTCACTTTTCTCAGGGTAAGGCACAAGAATTTTACATAGGAAACGGTCCATTTGCGCCTCTGGTAAAGGGTACGTTCCTTCCATTTCAATCGGGTTTTGTGTTGCTAACACGAAGAATGGTCGTGCCATTTTCTTCGTATCGCCTAAAATTGTTACCGTTTTTTCACCCATTGCTTCAAGCAATGCACTTTGTGTTTTTGGTGTTGCTCGGTTAATCTCATCCGCTAATACCATTTGGCTAAAAATCGGACCTTGCTGGAACGTAAACTGCTGCTTGCCATCAGATGTGCGCTCAATCATACTTGTCCCTGTAATATCCGCTGGCATTAAGTCTGGTGTAAATTGAATTCGAGAAAACGATAAATCTAGCACTTCAGAAATTGTACGGATTAACATCGTTTTCCCTAAACCCGGTAAGCCCTCTAATAATGCATGCCCATCAGCAAGTACTGCGTATAATGTATAATCAATTGCTTCCTCTTGCCCAACAATAAAGCGATGAATTTCTTCCTTTACTTGTAGTAATTGCTTACTCATTTCAACATATTGTTGCTCTGTAAATGCCATTCCTTTTCCTCCTACTGAGACTCAATTGACGTGAAATAAGATTGCACGACTTTTTGTAAATCCTTCGGTAATTGTAAACGCTCCGAGCTTTCTAAATAGCTATCTTTATAGGAACCTATAACTTCCTCATATGGACGGATAGAACCTTTAGTAATGGGACCATTTCCTTGTTGCTCTGAAACATGTGATCCTTCACCTAATGTTCCACTATCAACGGAAGTCTGACTAGAGCCACCAATTCGTTTCGGTGTCGTTAATAAATCGCGACCACCCTGTCCTGTGCCTGCACCGCTACCACCTGCTGATCCAGAACCATTGCCTTTGCCCTGTCCTTGTCCTTGTCCTTGACCCTGTCCTTGGCCGTTCCCTTGACCTTGCCCTTTTCCTTGTTGATTGCTTTGACTCGATCCTTGTCCCTGACCTTGACCACTAGGCTGTTGAGAACCATTTTTGGAATTCCCTTGTTGCCCTGTTTGACCTTGCTGATTACTTGGCTGTGAATTCGCTGAAGACTGTTGATTTTGATTTGAATTAGCATTGTTTTGCTGATTGTTATTGGCACTATTGGCACTCGCAATAGCATTTTGTAAGGAATTACTTGCAGGTTTCCCAAGCTTGCTCATAGCTGTCTGAGTAGCATTGGCATTTTGCGTCAGCTCCTGCTGCATTTGGGCAAGCTCTTTCAATTGCTTCACTTCTTCCTTCGATATACCTTGCTCGTCAGAAGCGCCATCCTTACTAGCCGTTTGCTTATCTTTTAATTGTTGTTCCTTTAAAGCAAGCTCCTTTTGCTTTTTCACGACTTCACGTAATGCTTCTTCAGCTGTCTCTGCCTCTTTTAACGTATTTTGCAATTCTTTTAATTGCTCTTTCACTTCTTTTGTTTCTGCTTTTTTCTCTAATTTAGCAACTTCCTTCTTAACGTCCTCAATGACAGCTTTTTCTTTTTCCACTTCAATTGCTTCAATTTGTGTAGCTGCTGGGAACATATAAAGAATTGCTAGTACGACAGCTGTTCCAAACAACCCAATCAACGCTTTTGGACGGAACAAGTTTTTCTTTCGAGCCTTAAAGTCAGCAAACGCCTTTTCAACGTTTTCTACTGCTTTCGTTAGTAAAGATTTAACGAGTGGGTCCTGATCATCCTCGAATGATAGGGCTGTCACTAGCTCATTGTGAGAAAAATAATCATCCAGTGTATGCAATGCCGCCTTTTCCTTTACACGCTTCCACCACATAAATAACACGGTTGCTAGTATGACAACGATAAAGATAGTAAGAGCCGTTTGGCGATAATACGGCCAAACAAAGAGTCTTGAAACGAGGAAGAGGAAAGCACTCGAAAGCAATGCAAAAAACAAGCCGTACTGTGCAATTGGAATGCTTCGTTCTACCGTTAAACTCGTCTTAGCACGTTGAATATATTTTCGTAATTGCTTACGATGCTCCATAAGATTTCCTCCTTATCGGTTGCTTTTCATATTGGCACGTAACTTTTTAATCGCAATTGTTAAACAAAAAACAATAATCAATGAATAGGCTATTAAATAACTAATCCATACAGGTAATTCCACTCCCGAAACCTGTGCTAATGCGTCGCCCATAGATGACGAAGTAAGTGTAAGCATTAATGCACCTGGGTTAATAGAAGCCCAAAAGTAAGCCATATAAGAAGTCGTAGTACCTAAGGCTGTATTCCCCATTTGATGGAAGGCCACTGTTAAAAAGAAGAAAAACGCTGTAATGCCACCTAAAAAGATGATCGAACCATACGTAGAAATCATTGCTACAATTGTTCGCTTGGTAATCGTTGAAAACATAACACCAATACTACCAATTGCTACGACTGTTAATAAATAAAATAAAAATATCGAGATTAATTGAGACGGCGATACACCACCAAATAAAAATACTAAACTATATAATGGTAATCCTGCGATCAGCATTAAGACTAAAAATGCTACCGAGGATAATAATTTTCCAACGATGATTTGAGTAGAGCTTTGTGTCGTTGTTAATAAAATATTTAATGTTTGCTTTTCCCTTTCGCTACTTATTGCACCGGCCGTTAAGCTTGGTGTAATGAAAAGAACAAGAGCCATTTGTAATATTGTTAATACCGCAAACATCATAAAGCTTGTTTCTGGTTTGAAGAAACCCCTGCCCGTAAAACCAGTTGTTATTAGTAAAAACCCTGCGATAAAAATACAAATAACCGCTAAATAAAACATTAAACCTGAAAAGCTTTTAAAAGAACGGAAGCGCAACTTCAATTCTTTTACGAATACCGGATTATAAAATCGTTCCATCATTGATTGTCCGCTCCCTTCGTAATAGCCATAAAGACATCCTCTAAATCTTTTTCCTCTTCATTTAACGCATAAATAGGTAAATTCGCAAGTATAGCTTTTTTCAATAGTGCTACCTGATTAGCATCTGTTCCACGGTAGTTAAAGGCTATCTCTAAGCGATTCTCTATTACATCGATAGAAGAGATTAGTGGATCCTCCTCCAAAAATGCACGAACCTCGTTTAAACAATCCGTTACTTTCATTACGATACGCTTCTCCCCCTGTAGCTGCGCTTGAATGGAAGCTACATTGCCATGAGCGATAAGCTTACCATTATCAATCACACCGATTTCATCGCACATTTCTGCAAGCTCAGGTAAAATATGTGAGGAGATTAAAATCGTCTTTCCCATAGATTTTAAATTACGTAAAATATCACGCATTTCTACTCGTGCACGTGGATCCAAACCTGATGCAGGTTCATCTAAAATTAATACTTTAGGATCGTGGATAAGAGCACGTGCTAAACATAGACGCTGCTTCATTCCCCGTGATAGTAAATCAACATAGTCATACCGTTTATTTGTTAAATTTACTAGCTCTAGCAGTTGTGGAATAAGTACTTTTCGTTCAGCTGCCCCAATTCCGTAGCTAGCACCGTAAAAGTCTAAGTATTCGTCTACTTTTAGTTGATCGTAGACGCCAAAGAAATCTGGCATATAACCAATTAGTTTTCGCACTTCCTTTGGTTCCTTAATAACGCTCTTTCCGTTAATAACAGCATCACCTGAAGTTGGAGACAGCAACGTTGCTAAAATCGAAAATGTAGTCGATTTACCTGCCCCATTGGCACCTACAAAACCAAAGACAACCCCTTCCTCCAAAGTTAGATTCAAATGATCTAGTGCCGTAAAGGAGCCATATCTTTTCGTCAAATCACGAATTTCAATCATTATTTCGCCACTCCCTTCAGCTCTACATCTGGTAATTTCGTTTGCTCACCCGTTTGATCCGGTCCGAACTTAACCTCAATCAACAATTCATCATTATTATTGAAGTATTTTTTTATGTTATCTGTAAACACCTGTTTCGTATCTACCAACGGCTCATAAGTTTTCGTCTCGTTATTCCAAATCGATAGCTGCATACGATTACTATCCTTATTCGAAATCGTCAATTCGTTTAATGTTTGAACTGAATTCATAAAATAATCTGGCATCGCGATGGATACTTCATATGAACCATTAGACAAATACCAACTATTTAACTGCTCATCAATTTTGTCATAACTCGAATTAGGAGATAGTGGGTTTACTGAGTACGTAAAGTTATTACGCTTCATTGTAAATGGACCCGATAGCTCTATTTTGCCATCAAATGGCTGAACCAAATAAGTAAGCGGAGACATATCGGCACCTGTTTCCAATTCAACCCCAGCTATAGCTTGATCGGCCCATGCTGTAATGACAGGCTTTTTCTCTTTTTCTACAAGTGGTAATGCCATAGTTTTCATTGACTCGATACGTGCAGGATTCACTTCTTCCTTCTTCGTTGGATAATTACTGTAATTGTAATTTGTAAAATCAGATGGTTTTTGAAGAACTGTTGCTTTTAGCTCCTTATCGACTTTAAGAGTACCGTTCGCTGCAATGTCGCCAAGTTTAACTTCTTTAATGCCGGAGATTAACGTAACGTCCTTTAAGGCAAACGGGAAATTATTCTTAATAGTCCCAGTCAACTTTTCATTTTTTAACGTAATATCGATATCCATTTTGCCAATATTTTGTGCCGCTGTTTTCCCTGCAAACGACTGAATAGACCAATAGCTTAAATCACGTAGTGTCAGCGTTGAACCATTAGCATTTTCCTTAATATAGGATATTTCATGTAAATCCTCTATAGTCCCTGCGAAATTATTAGAATTTCGCAGCGCGAACGCACTTGTATTCTTATCTGTATTGACAACAAAATCACCACTACGATTTGTTAAAATGGACTCTACGTAATAACCATTTAAACTACTATCTTCATTTACTTTATAAAATGCAGATTGTTGAATTTGCGGTTGCCCAATTCGATCTTTTGCACCAAAAATAAATAAGGCAATAGATAACACAATGGATATCGCAGGAATGATCCACCATGCATGCTCACGTTTGTCTATTTTCTTTAAAATGAAATATAAAATAGGTCCGATAATTAAAATATATAAAATGATAACAATGAGCATATAGCTAACAGATACTTCAAACGAGGGGAATAATTCATTCATATAACGCAAGTCATTTGAAATTTGCTCCAGCGATGACTGTCCATGAACCATTTGTTGTGACATCTTTTGAATATTTATCAATTTCGCCACTAATGATGGATAACCATCCATAGACGCAAGTGGTTGGTCCCCTAAAGAAAACGTCGTTTGAATAATTTCTCCACTGCCCACTTTTTTCTTAGACGCTAAAATCTTATTGTTTTCTGCTAATACAGGAATACTTCCTTGATTTTCAGTTGCTTCATAAATAGAAATAGGCTGTGTAAAAGCCCCTCCGCCTGATAATTTCGATAGGCTATCTGCAGAAACGGATGTCATTTGTTGTGATAATGTTAATGGTAAATAATCCTTAAAAATAGCTGCTGTTGCATTTACTTGATCAGCAGCTCCTATTAATAATGTTCCACCATTCTGTACCCATTTTAGTAAAGATTCTTGTTGCTTTTGGGATAAATCAGCACTAGCAATTTCATCGATGACGATAACATTCGCCATTGCAAACCCTTCTGTATCCTCTGGTAATGTGTAATCCTTCATTTGCTTTAAATTGAACACTTCAACATTATTTTGAGGAGCTACTTGAGAAAGGCGCAAAAATGCTGCTAAGCGATCACTATTATCCGTTAATGTATAAATAAAAACGGCTGAAGGATCTAATAGATTACTTTGTAACTGCTTTGTTCCTTTATAGGCAACCTTTTTTCCCTTTTCTATGCCTCCTTCAAAAAATGCAAACACATCTGAATTCGAGTAATTATAGTTATCGATACCATCTAGATAAATATCAAATGTTTTTTCTTCTCCTGCCGCAATATCTATCGGAAGTACTTTTGCTGTTGCAGCTTGATAGGCGCCAGAAGCATTGATGACCATATCTCCAGAAAAATCTGCACCAATATTTTTTACTGTTACTTGAAGCGGCACAACTGATTGGTATTTAGCCTTACCCGCAATCCCTACTTTAGCCTGTACCTCTAGCGTAGCAGTTGCAGTAGCACTTGCCTGCTCCACAGGAAGAATAAGGCTAATAACAAACATGAATAGTAGTAAGAATACCGTTATATTCGTTTTCTTCAAAAACTCAACCCCTTTTATGTAAATTGATGGTTAAATAATTATACGTTTTTTATTGCACTTTGTTCCATTTCTTATGATATCTTCATGAATATTCATAAACTCTTAAGAATTAGCTAATTATCAAAACGTGGGGTTGATTTCCGTTCCGACTGGGCGCTTTCCTGGGGGCGTCCAAGGAGTCACCCAGCCGTAACGGAAATCAACTTATACACGGCATATGTTTTTAACAAATCGAAACCTAATGTGATAGGCTCAAGAAATTTTTTATAGAGTGAAGCTTTAATCAGTGGGAGTTTTTATGGACGTTAATACCAATAAAAAAAGCAGCCACTAATGAAAATAATCACTTGAGACTGCCTGAATCGTATTCTTATTTCGTATAATCAAACAAACATCGCGCATGGTCTTGCACTACCTCTACAAATGCCTCTACTTGTCGTAACTCAAATGAAGATTCATAGCCAATTAACCAAGTATCACGCGTTATACCAAATTCTTTTTCATTATTAGTTAATGCTATTTTATTAATACCATCATTATCATTTAACGTTATTGAAGGTAAGATAGCGTAACCGATACCATTCAATGCCATTTGCTTACAAATTTCAATCTGATCAACTAAAATTTGTTTTCGTGGATTTGAAGCGAAATGCTGACGCCACCACTGTTGAATTTCCTGATAGTAATTGGAATCACTTTTAAATTGAATAAAAGGTCGATCTGTCGTCAGCACATCTTCTATCGTTTTTAACTCTTTATCCACTAAATAAAGGGTGTCACGGAAAAGGTGAATCTTTTCCCCTTTCCAATCAACCTGCCCACGCACAATCCCTACATGAGCCTCACCCTCATAAAGTGCTTTTACAATCTCAGAGCTCCAGCCGGTCATAAGAGAAATTTTTGCATCAGGATATTTCGATACAAAATCCTTTAATATTATCGGAAGCCAATTTTGTCCGACAATCGAGGCACAGGCAATTTTCAATGTCCCGTTTACTTTCGTCGTTAACGACTGGATTGTTTCATAAATCTCTTCTTTTTTGCTGAGCATTTCTGTTGCATAGGCAATAATAAGCTCTCCAGCAGGTGTCGCCGTAAGTCCTTTTTGCGAACGAATAAATAACTGCGTGCCCCAGTCTTTTTCAATAGTTTGAAGCCTTTGAGAGAGTGCTGGTTGCGATAAAAATAAACGTTCTGCTGCTTTACGCATATTACGTTCCTCTGCTAGTACTTTTAAAATTTCAGCCTCAGTTGCCATCAATCAGTAAACCTCCGTTACAAGCAAAGAGGGCCTCATGATTTTCATCTGAGTCCCCTCTTAAACTACTACTCTTTTTGATAAATATATTTTTTCAATTGCTTTAGAATAACTCGTCTCGTTAAAATTCCTGCAAATGTTCCATCTTCGTCCACAACACATAAAAAGGCGTGGTTAATTACTAAGTCTAGAGCCCGCTGAAAAGTATCCGTCAATTTTAATACAGCGATATCTTTATCCATTATCGTATCCACTTTAATATCGGGTAGCTTTTCATATTCAATATGTTCTAGTCCAAGAATAGATTCCGTAATCATTTTCATACTTAGTAAACCTTGAAGTCGATATTTCAAATCTAAAACAGGTATCGAAGAATACCCTGTACGTGTCAGTACTAGGAGTGCATGTTCCGCACTATTTCCACTTTGTACATGCGCAACTTTTTCAGATGAAATAATAAAATCACTAATTGGCATTGCTAATAAGTCTTTGCTGTTAGTTGAAATCATGAACTTCTTCTCCTTTTCTGTCCCCGCTTTGCAGAACAGGATGCTTCCCTTTTATCATATCATAATCTTTCCTTATATGACCACGACAAGGCCGAGAAGAGTTTTTTATTAGCAACGAATTATTTTAGCAATTTGAAACAAAACTAAGTATCGAAAGTGTATATATAAAGAAGGTTTCACCTGAGGTAAATGGAAATATCTTCATTCAGCTATATTTAAAAATATGAACTGAATGAAGAAAAAAATCTTTTTAATAACCGTACTTACTCCAATAATAAAAAATCATTATCCCTAAAAAGAGTAAAAAAATGATATATACCCAGACAATCGGGTTGAGCATCGTCGAATAATCTTCAACGGTTTCTGAAATCGGCGTATCATTTTCCGATTTCCGCTGAGACGTCATTTTGGCAATCTTCAGCGTTGACACAAGCGAAATAGCAGAAATAATTGTAATGGCAATAAGAGCCGGTATTAACCACATACCCATTGGCAAAACTCCTTTCTTTGCCCTTAGTATGCGTCAACCCAGCTCTCAATTATGCAAAAATATTTATTTTAGAATGGATACTGATTGAGCCATTGCCCACCATCAAGTGTCACACATTCCCCATTCATATATCTTGCTTTATCAGACATCATAAATGTTGCTAAATCAGCAATTTCTTCAGGCGTACCTGTACGACCTAACGGAACAGAGTCCAATGTACGAGCAGCTGCAGCCTCTGACTCCCAAAGCTTATCTGCACCACCTGTACGCTCAATTGGACCTGGAGCAATTGCATTTACTCGAATGCCATATTGTTTTCCCCATTCAACAGCTAACGTTCGAGTCAATGACAATACACCCGCTTTCGCTGCAGCCGAATGAATAACACCAGCACCTGCATTCCATGCGTAGGTTGCAACCATATTAAGAATAGATCCTTTAATATTATTTTCGATCCAGTACTTACCGACCGTAGAAGAACAAAAGAATGTCCCATTTAAAACGATATCAACAACAGCCTTCCAACCATTAGGAGATAAATCCTCTGCACGCACTATAAAATTACCAGCTGCATTGTTCACAAGCCCATCAACCTGTCCAAACTTTTCAATAGCAAATGCTAGCATTGCCTCCGCATGCTCTGGCACGCGAACATCCATTTGAAATGTTTCAATCGTTTTTCCCGCCTCTAAAATAAAAGCTTTCGCCTCTGCCAGCCGCTCCTCATTACGACCTGTAATGACAACATTTGCCCCTTCAGCAACGAATTGCTTCGCCATATAAAGACCCATTCCACTTGATCCACCCGTAATAATAATTGTTTTCCCCTGCAACATACAATTTCCCCCTTTGCAAAAATGAATGATGATTCACTTAAATATTACTATATTTTCTTGTATATGTCATATTAATTCTACAAACCTATGAAGTGGATGCAAGATTGAAAGGTTCTTCTAGCTGGGATTCTTATGTTGCGGGGTATTCGCGGGTATTTCACTGGCGTGCGGGGCTTCACTTCTCTTCCGCGGGTATTTCACTGCTAAGCGCGGGTATTCTCTTCTCTTCCGCGGGTATTTCACAACGCGCGCGGGTTTCACTTTCCTTCCGCCCGCGAAGAGTATTACACTCCATTAATCTTGATTACTTGCTCTAGTAGCTTCCTTTGAAATATGCACTTTCCAGAAAACTATGGTAGTGCTATCTCTAACACCATTTTTTTGATATTTTTTAACATGGACCAAATGCTTTCTTTATCGTTAGCGATACAAAAGGAATTGTAAATGTTAATTGGGCTAGCGTATGGTTCATGAGGACATTCAAGTAAGCCATCTGTAGTTAGAAAAAGACGATTTTCTCCTTTTCTTAATTCTTTAATTCCTACACTATAGCAAGGGACGTCCTGTTCAAACGTGTTGACTTGTCCTATCCATTCGTAAAATTGCCTTTGATTTAATTGAAACTGACCTAATGCAGCCAATTCTTGGTGAAATAAAAAAAGAACGCAGTCTCCAACTGAAAACCACCATACGTATTTATCCTTTCTTACAACAATTAAACACGCAGTTTCTCCAGTAATATTGCGGCACATAGATAAGAACTTTTCAGCTTGAAATATAGTTAAAATTTTCTCTTCAATCCTTTTAAAGGTTTGACGATTTGTCGGTAAAGATAATAAATGTGTAAGTTCATTTTTATGATCAAGAAATTGTTCGATAATTATTTGGGCACTCTCTGATGTATTGTGAGCGTCTAGTAAAATGGAAAATTCCCATTCTTGCTGTTCATCTAGCCATACTAAACACCCGTCTTCGTTTTTATATTGTCCTGCATCGGAGTTACCACCATATCGTCCAACAATAACATGTTTAATTTGATAAAGATTTGGATGATCTATGAAGTTGTCTTGGCTCCCTATCCAGCTAAAATCTTCAATAAATTCACTCATATGCATTATTCTCAAAATATGTTTTTATTCGAGTACAAAGTTTAACAACCTCTATATTGTCACCCATAGGGGCATTTTCCCAATCATACACATCATTTGGTCCCCAATACTGTTTAGGCGTATTCGGATATCGAGGAACTAGATGCATATGCAAATGTGGCACTGAGTTTCCAGAAACCAATGAATAGATATGCTCTGCATTCTCACACTCCATTATTGCCTTACTAACCCTAGCCATAATAACACCAAATGCTTTTGCCTCTTCTATAGTCATATCTCCAAGTGTAGGAACATGTCTTTTTAAATCAATCATTATATGACCTAAATAATTTGGTGCTCCACTTCTGTCTATATGCCCAACATAAACATTTTCATCTTCATAAATCCTTAACTCTGAAGCTTGAATGTTGCCAGCATGCTTATTGCAAATAAAACATTCCTCCATTACTCCCCTCTCCTTTGTGAAATTTTCAAAATTATAACACATCCATTAATAATTTGGGATATTTTTTCCAAATCAATAAAAAATAGAGTTACAAACTACATATGAATTTGTAACTCTATTTTAGACAGTCTCTTTTCGAATTCCTAAAACTCATAATGGTAAGCAATTTTATAAAGCTCCATTAACTCTTCTTGTGTTGGAACTTTAGGGTTATTTCCGGGGCTACCGCTGGAAATTGCATCAGCTGCCATTTTTGGAATAGCATCGTAAAACGCTTTTTCATCAATTCCCCATTGTTTCAAATTCCCTATATCCATCTTCTTGCACATTTCCTTAATTGAAACAATAGCTAAATCGGCAAGCTCTTCTTGAGATAACTGCTCATTTTCTTTATTGAAAAACTTGCCGAGATCCGCTAGCCGATCGACACAAGCATCCTTTGAAAATTCTAATACTGCTGGCAGAAGCATGGCATTTGAAATACCATGTGGTACATGGAATAGCGCTCCTATTGGACGAGACATGCCATGCACTAAAGCGACAGAAGCATTTGAGAATGAAAGACCTGCTTGCATTGAGCCTAGCGACATCGCTTCCCGTGCATCAATATCGTTTCCTTGCTCATAAACTTTTAAAATATTATTAACGATTAGTTCCATAGCTGATAATGCAAGGGCATTCGAATACGGATGTGCTAATCGAGATAAATAACTTTCAATGGCATGACTTAATGCATCGATACCAGTCGCCGCAGTAATGGATGGTGGAGATGTAACCGTTAAAATCGGGTCAACAATAGCTATGTTTGGCATAAATGCGGGCTGCTTAATCATCATTTTTACTTCATTTTTCGTATTAGTAATGACGGTTGCATCTGTCGCTTCTGAGCCAGTTCCCGCTGTTGTCGGTATTGCGATATGTGGAATCGGTGCTTGCTCTGCAATTTTTGCCATTTTCATATAATCGCCAATGTAGCCACCATTCGTTGCGACTACTGCGATAGCTTTTCCTGTATCGATACAGCTCCCGCCACCGACGGAAATAATAAGATCACAACCCTCAGACTGTAAAATATGAAGCCCCTCCGCTACATACGTATCTACAGGTTCCGTTGTTACGCCTAGATATGAAAGCGTTTCCAATCCATTGTCTCTTAAGAATGTGCTACATTGATCAACAAAGCCTAAGTGATCCATGATCGGATCACTAACGATAAGTGCTTTAGTCCCTAATTTTTTTGCATATACGCCTACTTCTTCAAAAGAATCTCGTCCATAAATGATTGTTCCTGGTGAATGAACTGTATAGATTGTTTTTGTTTGAATCATATTTCACCCTCCTAAGCTATTGTGCTGTATAACCGCCATCCAAAAGTATTGCTTGGCCAGTTATACCCTTTGCGATATCACTAGCTAAATAAAGCGCAAGTCCTGTAACTTCTGATACATCTAGTAAGCGTTTTTGAGGAACGAGTGGATATAACACCTGCTCAAGCACTTCTTCTACTTGAATTCCCCTTGTCTTTGCCAAATCCGTAAACTGATTACGCACTAATGCTGTATCGACATACCCTGGACAAATGGCATTCACGGTTATCCCCTCAGTTGCAACCTCTAGTGCAGCTGCTTTCGTTAAACCGACAAGCCCATGTTTTGCGGCATTGTATCCAGCTTTACCGGCAAACCCAATAACACCATTAATAGATGCCATGTTAATAATGCGTCCAAACTTATTTTTCTTCATATGTGGTAAAACATATTTCATCGCAATAAAAGGCGCAACAAGCATCACCTTTTGCATAGATTCGAAGATTTCAGTCGCGAAATCCTCTATAAGAGAAACATGCTGAAACCCTGCGTTGTTGATTAAAACATCTATTACCTTAAACTTTTTAACAGTAAAATCAATCGCATCACATATTGCTTGTTCATTTGTAACATCGCATGTGTATGCAGTTAATTGCGGATTATGCTTCATTGCCTCTGCTAAAAGCTGTTCATTTATATCTGTTATCACTACATTTGCTCCCTGTTCAGCAAACATTAATGCCATAGATAACCCGATACCACGAGCTGCTCCAGTAATAAAAACTGTTTTTCCTTTCACCTCAATTTCCTCCTACATTCCTAGTGAGAATAATATAATTGCGATTATCGTACCTATGATTGGTATAATGACGGTTAAGGCACCAAATGGCATATAAGCATCTTTATGCTTTTCATTGCATACCGAATTGATAGTTGTTACTACATAACCGCCATGCGGCAATGAATCGAGAGACCCCGACGCAATTGCAATTGTACGGTGTAATGCTTCGGTATCAACTCCCATGTCAATATAGTGAGGCGCAAGTAAAGGCATTGCAATTGTTTGACCGCCAGAAGCTGAGCCAGTTAAACCAGCTATTACAGCAATGGCTAATGCACCGCCAAATAACGGACTGCCAGGAATATTAGTCATAACGTCAACAGTTGCCACAAATGATGGTGTAGCTTTTACCACACCTCCGAAACCAACCACTGCTGCTGTATTAGCAATAGCTACAACAGCACCCATAGCACCAGCTCCTAGTGTGGCACCGACAGATTTTGAATATTTATAGCTCACTAAATAAGCAGTAATACATCCACTCGTTAATGCCACAATTAAAGCTGAAGTTCCAAGAGAATTATGGAACACAAAGGAAATACCTAAAACTACTAATAAGGGTACAATACTTAAAATTGGACTCGGAAGCTTACGAGATTCATCAACTACTGGGTCCTTAGATCGTTCTATAAATACCTCTCCGCCTTTTACTGCACGTTTGATCATCCAATTTAGCCACAGTGAACCACCAATCGCCATAAAAATTGCAACAACTATACTTACTTCCCATCCAGCATATGGAGTTGTACCAAGGTATGGAATAGGAATCCAGTTTTGAATTTCCGGTGAACCTGCTGAGGTCATCGTAAAGGTAACAGAACCTAAACCAAGTGCAGCAGGTATAAAGCGACGAGGAAAATTCGCTTGCTTGAATAAACTGATAGCCATTGGATAGACCGAGAAGGCTACGATAAACACTGAGACACCACCATACGTTAGTACAGCTGCAGCAAGTACTACTGCATAGGCTGCATATTTCACGCCAATTTTTTCTACAATCCATTTAGAAACACTATCGGCCGCCCCAGTATCCTCCATTACCTTTCCAAAAATAGCACCTGCCATGAACATTAAATACCATGAACCAACGAATCCCGTAAATCCGTCCATATAGCTTGTTAAGAAGTTAGTCTGATTCTCATCAGCTGTTTGTGGAAAAAATGCTAGACCATTCGTTACTGCCGCTATCAATGCTGTCAACGGCGCTGAAATTAGTAAATTTACGCCCCTCATCGTTAAATACACGAGTAAAGCTAAACTACCAAAAAGCCCAACGTATTCTAACATCCCATCCTCCTCATTTTCTTTTTGAAAAAAGAGCTGTAAAAGAACACAGCTCTTCTATTAGTCGTTATTACTTGGGAATGCAAACGTAGATGCTGTCGATACTTGACCTGTCATCCATCGTTCTGATATTGTTTTTGTTTTTGTAAAGAAGCGTGCCTGATCGGGACCAAACATATGGCCTTCTCCAAAGCGAGAACCTTTAAATCCAGCAAAGTTATGGTAACCAACTGGAATAGGAATTGGTACATTCACGCCAACCATCCCAACATCGATTTCTGTTGTAAATTTACGAGCTGCTAAACCGTCATTCGTAAAGATTGTTACGCCATTTCCAAGCTCATGCTTATTAATAAGTTGGATGGCTTCGTCCAATGATTCAACACGTACAACATTTCGAGCTGGACCGAATATTTCTTGTTCGTAAATTTCCATGCCTGGTTTCACGTTATCTAGCAATGTTGGCCCTACAAAGAATCCTTTTGACTCTTTGACAATGTCTAGTTCACGACCATCACAAATAACTGTCGCACCTTCAGACTCCCCTCGTTCGATAGCAGCAATAATCGCTTCCTTCGATTGCTGTGAAATGACAGGCCCAAAATCTGTCTCAGGATCTGTATAGGAACCTACCTTCAAGTTAGAGATTTTCACCTTTAAGATTTCAACAAGACGATCTGCTGTATCCTTTCCTACAGGCATAATTGTTGAAATGGCCATACAACGTTGAGAGGCTGCCCCATAAGCTGCTCCGATAAATGCATTTGCTACCTGATCAAGATCTGCATCAGGCATCACAACCATATTATTTTTCCCTCCACCAAGAGCTGTAACACGTTTACCGTATTTCGAGCCTGTTTCATAAATATATTGGGCAACTGGTGTCGATCCTACAAATGAAATTGCTTGTACATTTGGGTTTTCTAATAGTTCATTCACTGCATCTTTATCCCCGTTTACTACCGTCCAAATACCATCTGGTAACCCAGCTTTTTTCCAAAGCTCGCTCACATACAAGGCTGTCATAGGAACACGCTCGGAAGCTTTTAAAATAACTGCATTGCCGACAGCAATTGCCATACTTGTTTGCGCTAAAGGCACCATGATTGGGAAGTTAAATGGCGAAATAGCCGCTACTACACCTAATGGAAACTTTGCAGAGTAGGCATTAATATGACCACCGACATTGACAGAATACTCCCCTTTCATTAAATGAGGCGCACTAATAGCTAAGTCAACAGACTCCAAACCACGTGTTATTTCACCTTTCGCATCCTCAATTGTTTTGCCGCTCTCTGTACAAATAATTTGTAAAAGCTCCTCCATATTTTCAGTAATAAGGTTACGGAACTTTAATACAACTTCAGCACGTTTAGCTACTGATGTATCTCCCCAATGTGGAAACGCTGCCTGTGCTTTATTAATAGCCTCCCGAGTTTCTTCTACAGTTGCAAGTGGCACCTTAGCAATTACCTCACCCGTCGTAGGATTGTATACAGAACCAAAGCGACGACTTTTTCCTTCCACAAGTTCTCCACCAATGAAATGTGTTAATGTTTTAACCTCATGTGCTGTTGTCATATTTATTGTCCTCCTTTAAAATTGTTCAATTTTTTAAACTTAAATAAAATGCAGAATATCATTCATTCTTGAAAATCCAATGCACCCTAGCCAACTCAAGTCTTTTATCGTAACATTAGTACGAGAAAATCCGAATGACCACAGTCATTGACTCCAGTCATTTAAATCATAATCAAATTAATTCCATATCGTCAATCAATATTTTTGTATTTTCAGATTTTTTAACTAGAACATCTTAATATACTTAATTCGGAGGAATATAAGAACATGAATCCACTAACAAGCCGTCAAAAAAAGGCATTAGAAACACGGGAAAAATTACTTAAAACATCTTTAGATTTATTTAGTAAACATGGATATGAACATGTATCCATTGAACAAATTACGAAAGCATGCAATGTATCAAAAGGAACATTTTACACTTATTTCCCATCCAAGTACGATGTTATTTTAGAAAAATTTAAGGAACTCGATCGTTTTTATAGCACTGTAGAAAAAAATATCGACTCTTCTTTACCAGCAAGCGAAAAAATTTTAACGCTTTATCAAGAGCAAATGAAGTATTTAACGAACGTTGTGGGAAAAGATTTATTGCGCACAGTCTATACTGCGGCGATGACAAGTCAAGTGGAACAAGATCATTATTTAATTAGTCCACAAAGGAAAATATTTCAAATAATAAATGCTTATTTAGAGGATGGCATTCGACTAGGAGAATTTCGTCAAGATATGCAGGTTAATCAAGTGCAGGCTATTATTCAGCGTTGTATGCGTGCAAATGTCTATGATTGGTTAATTCATAATGAAGACTTCAATTTATCAGTGGAAATGGCGCAATTTACGGCTATTGTGCTTGATGGATTAAAAGCGGAAAATAAATAACTATTAGAGGTTGCATAGGTGGAAAGCGCATGAGCATGAATAGCTCGGAGAAATGACCAGGTACGTACTCACTTCCCAAAGCTCTACAACAAAGTAGCACTTCATCATGAATTGGATGAAGTGCTACTTTGTTTGTTGGCTTTAGCTAACAAAATATTTATTAACAATGGTTTCTACGGGTAATGGCTTGTTATATAAATAACCCTGTCCTTTTTGGCATTGATGGCGTATTAGAAAATCTACCTGTGATAGTTCCTCGATTCCTTCAGCTACGACCTCCAACCCTAAATTATGGGACATTGAAATAATGGCTTTAATAATAGCCTCATTTTTATCATCTTTAGTAATATCCGCTATAAACGATTGGTCGATTTTTATAATATCTATCGGATAACGTTTTAAATAGCTTAAAGATGAATAGCCCGTCCCAAAATCATCAACGGAAACATAAACACCTAGCTGCTTCAATTCGGTTAAAATTGAAAATGTTTCATGGACATTCGTCATGGAGCTTTCGGTTATTTCCACCTCTAATAATTCAGGTGGCACATTATATTTTTTCAAGGCAGCTTTAATTTTCCGAGCAAAGTTTTCTTTTCTAAATTGTTTTGGCGAAATATTGATAGCAATTCGTACTGGTCGATAGCCATTCATCTGCCACTCTTTTTGATAGCGACACACCTCGTCAATAATCCAATCACCGATTTCAATGATTAAGCCTGAAGCCTCTGCTATGGGTATAAACTGTGCAGGAGACACAAAGCCAAATTTCCGGTTATTCCATCGTAATAATGCCTCAAAGCTATTAATACTGTTATTCTTTAAATCCATTTGTGGCTGTAAATGAATACTTAATTCGTTAAATTCGATAGCACGACGTAAATGCGCCTCCATTAGTGCCTCATTTGGAAAAATGGTTGTCGTATCTTCACGATAGTAACGGTAGTGTGAACGACCATGGTCTTTTACAGAAAATAATGCTTTATCTGCTTTACGTATAAGTGTTTCTAAATCTTTGCCATCCGCTGGACTAAGGGAGATACCAATCGAAACGCTAATAAAATATTCCTGCCCATCAATCATGAATGGCTGTTTTAATGCATCTAAAATAGCGTTGGCCGTCTGTTCAATTTTGTCGACGGTTGTATCTTTTAGAACAAAAATAAATTCATCGCTATTATAACGATAAAACGAACATTTGGAGTGACAGAGCTCACGAAGTCTTTGGCTAAACATTCGTATAAGTTCATCACCCTTACTTTCACCAAGGGATTCATTAAATTTTTTAAAACGATCAATATCCATCAAAATAATAGCTGCTTGCTTATTTTGCTTTTTATCATTTAAATGCTGAAGCCACTGTTCCTTTAAAGCCTTACGATTCCAAATACCCGTTAATTCATCCATTAACGCTAGGTAATAAAAGGCTTGATGATCATTCATAAATGAGGTTGCGTCTTTCACAAATAAATGTACACCTATAATTTCACCATTAAAGTATGTTGGATGCGTTCGTAAATAAAATGGTTCTTTACTTAATAGTTGTTGTTTAAACAAGCATTCTGGCATACCAAATGCTGAGCCCTCAATTGTTTTTGCAAATAGTAATTTAAATTCGTCGATATACTTACTCTCTAATAATGAAAAAATATTTTGTCCGATCAAGCTTTGTTGTTCTTTTAACAACTGAGAAGTGGCAAAAATATTTTGATGAATAATGCGACCTTGTAAATCAGTCGTTAACACCGGACATACATGCTGTTCCACAAATTGCAAATAAGGTTCTACTTCATTTTGTTTCTCACGTAGAATAACTGCTACAACTGAATTTTCTAAGTGCTGTACACGAGCAGCAAATGTTTTTACTTTGTGCTCCGTACATACTTCTAGCCTTTGCTCTAGATTCAATTGTTGTTGTACTATATTCGATAATTGTAGCCAGCATTGCTCCGTAAAAAATTGTTCAGCATTGGTAGCTTTCACATCTTGTAGCTTCAAAAATGACGGTAGTTTATCGTTAAAATTAACGACTTCAAACGCTTTTGTACCCACTTTTCTCAAACATACGACCGCATCAAATGGATTAAGTTGTATGATTTGATGATAGTCTGCAAATTGCGCTACAATCTCTTTATATTTTTTCATTATATCCCTCACTAAGTAGCGTGTTTGCTTATTCTTCGTCTAGCGTAGGTTTTAGTGCATCCTTTAGGAAAATTTCTTGACTATTAATTGGATCTTCACCACGATCAAATTCTTTATAATGATATTTTCCATTGGAGTCTTGAATACGAGCTTTTGCTGTATCCTCAAGTTGTGTATTCATAATGTTAATAATACGAGCCTTTGCTTCGCTTGCATATACTGGGAATAAAATTTCCACACGTTTAATCATATTACGAGTCATCATATCCGCCGAAGACAAATATACTTTATTTTCCCCGTTATGATGGAACCAATAAATACGCGAATGCTCGAGGAAACGACCAACAATGCTCGTTACTGTTATGTTTTCACTAATTCCAGGGATGCCTGGTCTAATGCAACAAATACCACGAATGATCAGCTCTACTTTCACACCTGCAATGGATGCCTCATATAACTTCATCATTAAGTCTTTGTCCGTTAGTGAATTCATTTTAGCTCGAATAAAACCATTACCATGCTTCTTATGACAGGCAATTTCCTCATCCATTAAGCGGATAAATTCATCTCGAATATCAAACGGGGCCACAACTAAATGATTAAAAGTTGGTTTTTCTGTATAACCACTTAAATAGTTAAAGAAGTTAGTGGCATCGATGCCAAATTCCTTATCTGTCGTTATGATACCCATATCTGTGTAAATTTTTGCAGTTGCATCATTATAATTTCCTGTACCAAGATGAACAAAGCGCTCAATTTTTCCATTACGACGACTTACAACGAGCGTTATTTTCGAATGTGTCTTTAAGTTATTCATGCCGTAAATAACAAGGCAGCCAGCTTGCTCAAGTTGCTTTGCCCAAAGCACATTATTTTCTTCATCAAAACGTGCTTTTAATTCAACTAAAACTGTTACCTGTTTACCATTTTCTGCTGCAAGCTTTAAGGCTTGTATAATGGGTGAATTACCACTTACACGATATAAAGTTTGTTTGATCGCTAAAACATTCGGATTAACGGCCGCTTCTGCAATAAAATCTACAATTGGCGCAAATGATTCAAATGGATGATGGAAGAAAATATCTTGTTGCAGCGCTTTTTCGAAAATATTTTCATCCGATTGCAAATCTAATGGTGGCTGTGGGATAAAGCTTTCATATTCTAAATGTTCTCGACCAACAGATATACCTTTTACAAAAGAGAACATAAATGTTAAATCTAGCGGTCCATCTATATGGAAAACATCCGTTTCTTCGATTTCAAATTCATCTAATAAGTATGTAAGAACTTCCTCGCTCATCTCGCCCTCACGAACTTCGAGACGACTACCTACACCCCATTTACGTTTTTTCAGCTCTTTTTCGATTTCTACAAGTAAATCTCTTGCACCTTCTTCATGAATCGTTAAATCAGCATTGCGTGTCAAACGGAAGGCCTGAGCTGATTTGACACTGTAACCATAAAAGAGCTTTTCTATATGCGCTACAATCACGTCTTCTAATAAGACAATAACCGTCTCTCCATCTGCTGATGGTACTTTAATATAACGATCTAAAACAGATGGAACTTGTACAATAGCTACCTTTTCACGATTCTCTATGTCCGCTTCATCTTGCTCTAATAAAACAAGTAAATTTAATGTTTTACCAAGCAAAGTTGGGAAAGGACGGTACGCATCTACAGCTACGGGTGTTAAAACAGGGAAGATTGTTTCTGCAAACATTTCATTGATAAATGCTTTCTGTGCACTATTTAAGTCTTTCATGTCTGCGATATGTACATTATGCTGTGGTAATAAATCATATATTAAGTGTCTGTAAACTTCAGTTTGTCGGCGTACTAAGGCTTGCGTTCGTTCTGCAATTTTTGCTAATTGCTCTTTTGGTGTTAAGCCTGACTTATTTTCGGGCTTATGGAAACCTGCACGCACTTGATCCTGTAGACCTGCAACACGCACCATGAAAAATTCATCTAAATTCGAACTAAAAATTGCTAAAAACTTCAATCGTTCTAGCAGAGGATTATCGATATCCTCTGCTTCCTCTAAAACTCGTTCATTAAAGGCGAGCCAGCTTAATTCACGGTTGTTATAGTATTGCGGTTTAGCGATTTCCTCTAGTAATCGACCTTGTATTTCTGTTGATCCCTTTTCATTTAACTGATTATTCGTAATTTCAGTTGTCATAATTGTTCAACCCTACTTCCACAAAGTTTATTTTTATCGGTATCTTTAGTGCGCGTTCTAGATGTTTTTTTTGTCGGTTTGCTTGGTATTTTTCAGCGGCCGCATTGTTTTTCACATAGATGCTAAGCTGTACATAATCCTCTTTTGTTTGCATCTTTATAGTTTTAACTATTGTTCGTTTAGACACATTTAACGCATAGACAAATTTCAAAAAAGCACCAAAGTCTCGTATTTTACGATACTCCTCACGATTCATCCATTCTGTAAACGGAGCAGCGAATCGCTGATAATAATCTTTATTTTTATACGAAGCTAAAAGTGCTAATTTTACACGTTCCTTATGACTTAACCCATCGATAGATTGGTTCGCAATTAAATAAAAAGTATGCTGACTTGCCGAACTTAACTCAATATACTCCCCAATATTAAACACCCTCGCCGCTTTCGATAATAAGTGCAAATCTTTGGGATGATGTTGTAAATAACCAAAGTGGCAACATTCACGGTACAATTGATCCGTTAAACGCATCAAATAGTCCGCTTCTTCTTCAGAACGACCATACTGACGAGCAAATCTTTTAGCGTTTCCCTCAAACACATTGTATTTATCAAACGCACTTTTATCTGTTTGTAAAATACGCTGTATAACGAGCCCTTCTCGCAAACCCTTTTTTGTTATCTGGAATAATTCACTTCCAACAACTTCCATTAACACATTAAAAACCTCTAATGCAGGAACGATGATATCCGCACGATCTGTCGAAAGCCCATCTAACTGTTTTAAATCATGAAAGCTCAAATTATTTAAAAATACACTGAGCTCATCTAAATTGCCCTGCGTCATTTCGTAACCATGTACACTTGCGATTGGATATGCATGTTTTTGTTGATGAATTTGGGCAATATTTCGAGCACTGCCGCCAATAGCAATAATCGGTAAACCGATATTCTGAATCCATGAAAGTGATTTGAACTGTTCTTTCACAAATGCAATAAGTTCTTTTTTTTCACTGCCATTCATAATCTCGCCCTTTACGAAACGTTGCTTTAAAGAAACTGTACCAAACGGGAAACTATGAGATCTCTGTAATTCTTTATTTCCAAATAGCGTTATTTCTGTACTACCGCCACCAATATCGATCGTTACAGCGGACTTAGTGCCTATAGAATGCGCCACTGCAACAAAGCCATAATATGCCTCTTCTTCTTCAGTTAAAAGCTCTATTTGAATGCCTGTCTGTTTTTTCATTAAGGTCAGTATTTCTTCTCTATTGGTTGCCTGACGGATTGCAGCTGTTGCAGCAGCTTTCACATCAGACACTTCATAATCATCAAGTATTGCTTTATAAGTTAATAATGTTTCTGTTAATACTTTTATACCTTCTTCAGACATTTCACCAGAGGGCTGTAAATATGTACGTAGACGTGCAACCGTTTTAATATTTCCAATCTCACGAAGTCCCTCCTCTTTATCATATCGATACAATACTAAGCGAATGGTGTTTGAGCCAATATCGATAATAGCGGTTTTTAATTCATTCAAATAATCACTTCCTTAGCGAAAATGCATAGTATTAATAGATCTACATCGAATATTGAGGTGAGCCGCAATGTCGGTACTCGAACATTCGGGTGCTCTCCTCTTTTCGTCGACTAATGGTTTGCCTTCCCCGTTGTATATTATTTTTCCCTAGTCTCATGCATCTATACAAAAAAGCCGGAGCCTAAAAGAGGCATCCGACTTTCTTACATTATTAATATACTTTCAGGATACCTATTATTAATATTATGAAGTACCTTTTCCAACTTTAATTTTATTTTATATGATAAGTTGGTCGATTCGTAAAATAAGCTCCGTAATTTCTGGCTTACTAATTTGATCCTCTGCACCTACTTGGTCACCTTTATGACGAAGATCATCCGTAATTAAGCTTGAGAAAATAATGACAGGAAGCTTTTGGAGATCTGGATGCTCCTTTATTTTACGCGTTAAATGATGACCATCCATTTGTGGCATTTCTATGTCCGTCACAACTAATTGAATATGCTCGGCTACATCGCTACCACTTTTAACGATAGCTTGGAGGTATTCATAAGCATCATGGCCGTTTTCAAAGAATTCAACATTCTCATAACCTGCTTCATTCATAGTATCGAATAAGAGCTTACGTAGTAATGGTGAATCTTCTGCAATTAAAATTCGTTTTTCAGAACGCTCACGTTTACCAAGCTTTTTAACGGCTTCTACACTAATACCAGAGTCTGGATTTATGTCTACCATAATTCTCTCGAAATCAAGCAATAAAATCATTTGCTCGTTTTGCTTAATAACACCAATAACTTGTGATGTTCCTCCCTGATACATATCCGAAGGCTTCTCGATCTGATTCCATGAGATACGGTGAATCTGTGTTACATTATCTACATGAAATACTACACGCTGTTTATTAAACTCAGCTACAATATATTTTTGCTGAGAACTACGCTCTTGACTTTGAATACCTAATACTCGGAGCATATCAACTACTGGTAATACCTCTCCTCGTAATTGAATAATCCCTTCTACATGCGGGTGCGCGTGTGGAATAAATGTTACTGGAATCGGTTGAATAATTTCTTTTACTTTAATAACGTTAATACCAAATTTATTATTAGCTACTTCAAATTCAACAATTTCTAGCTCATTTGTGCCACTTTCTAATAATATACCTTTATGTTCCAAAGCAACCCCGCTCCTTTCTATCCAACTTCTATTTATAATTCAATTGTATCATAGGCGATACATTTCTCCTACTTGCTTTTTCCAATTTTATCATCAGCATGGCTCGCCATCCATAACACGGGTGAAATACCATATAGGGAACAAAAAGCCAAATGGCTCACTAGACGCCCTCAGGAAAGCGTTCAGCCGGATATATATGGATTGCGTATATGTCGTCTTATCTAATATCATCCCCAACTTTTGAGCCATTGACTTTTAAATGTATCAATAGGCCAATTATCGTCATCACAATTAATGTCGATAACGCAACACGACTCGCTAGCGTTCCGTAATCTTTCATCCATAACGTAACGGTTCCGTATACTGCTGGCCCAATAATGGAGGATACTTTACCTGAAAATGCAAATAAGCCAAAAAACTGACCCCGTTTTTCTTCTGGAGACAATTCAATAATATATGTTCTAGATGTTACCCACATGGATCCTAGCGATACGCCAAACATACTACCTGCAAGCCAGAACATCCATTGCTCAGTCGCAAAAACAGCAAATGCTAAAGCAACGATCATTAATATTGCCACCATAGTTATTGCACGTTTGGCGCCGATTGCTTTTGTAATATAACCAAATGCAAAAGAGCCAATAATAGTTGACACCGTAGACACTAAATAAAGCACGACAAATTGACCTGAAGTAAAGCCTACGATTGTTGTTGCATATACAGCCATCATTGCAATAGTTGTTGCAATTGCATCATTTAAAAAGAAGTAAGCAATCATAAAGGTGAAAATAGCTTTATATTGCTTCATGTCCTTAAAGGTTTGAACAATTTCCTTATACCCATCTAAAAATTTAATAGGCTTTCGTTGAGACGCTGATATTGGTGTATCTTTATTAATAAAAAATAATGGCAAAGAAAATAATAAATATAAAATGGCAGTCGGAATAAATGCTCGATGGAAACCACTGTTTCCTACGTACAAATAAACAAGTAGTCCCAATATTGTACCAAGATACCCAATCGCTACCCCATAACCAGAAATAAGGGGCATTTCGTCTTTTGTCCCTAAATCACCCATCATGGAATCATAAAATACTAGACTGGAATTAAAGAAAAATTTTGCAATGATAAAACTAGCTACAACTAAAAACAAACTAAGTGGCACTCCTGAAAAATTTGTTGGCGACTGTAAATTCGCAAAAATCCCCATCATAAAAGTAAAGAAGATGGAAATAGATGCAAACCATACTATGAATCTCTTTTTATAGCCTGTTTGATCAATCCATACTCCAAAAAGTGGCGAAAAAAGAACGAGGAACAGGCTAGCAATCGCATTCGCATAAGAAATAAACGTGCTTGCCACCTGCTGCATTACCTCATTCGTCCCTAAAACCTCATCCATATAAAACGGGAAAAATATCGTATTAATATTTGAAGAAAATATTGTATTCGCAAAATCATAAAATGCCCACGACAAAATTGGCAATGATAAATAAAGTGCTAACTGACTCCGATGCTGCACGTCTACTGTTGAATTCCGCTTCATAAAACCCTCCTCCCCTTCTCTATACTATTAAATAAATTCCCTCATGTAATAAAAAATACCTTTTATTTAAAGAAAATTAATACTATTTACAATATACATTCACTTTTATTTTCATAATAAAAAAATATCCAAGCCCCCTCGCTTGGATATCCTTTTTACTATTCCTCTATATTCACCCACATAGAAGACCATTGTTCAATTGCTTTAAGGACCGGTGCAAGTGCATGTCCTTTTTCTGTTAGCTTGTATTCAATCACTACTGGTGTTGATGGAATAACTGTGCGCTCCACAATGTTCTCAATCTCTAACTCTTTTAATCTTTCCGTTAACACACGACTGCTAATACCCACTTTATTTTTTATCGTTGAGTATCGTTGAGGACCTTCCAATAACTGATAAATAAGCAGGGTGTTCCAGCTATGATTTAATATTTTTAGTGCTTTTTCAAATCGTGGACAAATTTTTTTTTGATCCAAATTTTCCTGCCTCCAATGTACTTTGTTCTTATATAACAGTATATCATTTTTTCGAAAATGATTTTCAAAAATAAAATTTAGTTACTTGACAAAAGTTGTTTTTAAAAATAAACTAAGTTACGAAATGTAAGCTAAAAACAAAAGGAGTTTATTTAACTATGCAAAATATCGGTTCAACTATTTTACGTGTGGTGCTTGGCATTATTTTTGCAACTCACGGTTTCCAAAAGTTTCAGGGAGGTATCGGCTTCACAGCTGATTATTTTGATGCCATTGGTATTCCAGGCTTCATGGCTTATATTGTAGCCATTATAGAACTAGTCGGTGGTGTAGCCATTATTTTAGGCTTAGGTACAAGACTTATCGGTGCTTTATTGACAGTAACAATGATCGTTGCTATTTTTACAGCGAAGCTTAGCGTTGGCTTTATCGGAGAAAACGGCTTAGCAGGATATGAATTAGATTTAGCTTTAGCGGCAATGGCTTTATACTTTGCACTTGCAGGGGCATCTAGTTTTTCTTTAGACGCAAAACTTTTTGATAAAGAGTAATTCTCGCCGTAGTTAACTATTTTCTTTGGTGTGTTGAATTCAACGGGTAAAGCCTACAAGCATGCTATGACCTGCTTTATATAAGAAAACCCGAAGTGCTCATCCTTCCTAAAGATGATACTTCGGGCTTTCTAAAAATTAAAATTCTTCGTTTTGTTCATCTTTAATGATAGGCCTTTAAAAGTGCCTGAGTACCATTTTCACCATAGCCCTCTTCTATTAGCCTTTCATACATATCATAAGCTAGTGTTAGACCTGGCAATGTAATCCCCATTTTTTTAGATTCATCCAATGCTATTTTCATATCCTTTACAAAATGCTTGATATAAAAGCCTGGTGCGTAATCTCCTTGGATCATACGAGGGGCTAAATTACTTAACGACCAAGAGCCTGCTGCACCAGACGAAATGGATTGCAATACTGTCGATAAATCAAGCCCAGCTTTTAAACCGTAAGCCAGTGACTCACACACACCAATCATTCCAGATGCAATAACGACCTGATTACACATTTTAGCATGCTGCCCTGCACCAGCTTCTCCTTGATAAACAATATTTTCACCGAAATGTTTCATAATTGGTAATACATTATTAAATGTAGCTTGGCTACCTCCAACCATAATTGATAATGTCCCATTTTGAGCGCCAATATCACCACCTGAAACAGGTGCATCCAGCGATTCTACTCCTAGTTTCTGAGCATGTTCGAAAATTTTCTTTGCTAATGTTGGCTCTGAAGTGGTCATATCAATAACGATATTGCCAGATTCAGCTGTTTGAAATAAACCGTTATCTCCAAAGTAAACTTCCTCTACGTCCGCAGGGTATCCAACCATCGTAAAGGCAATATCCTTATGTTTAAATGCTTCTGCTGGTGTACTTGCCCAAGTTGCACCTAACGCCAAGAGTGGCTCCGCTTTTTCCTTTGTGCGTGTAAAAACTGTTACCTCATGACCATTTTTTAATAAATGTTTTATAATACTCGCACCCATTACGCCTGTGCCGACAAATGCAATACCTTCTTTTCTCATATGTACATACTCCTTTGTGATCAAGGCCATGATTGATCTTTTTAAATTGATCAACCGTTAGCACTTATTCTTATTCTAAGTGTAGTTTAATAAGTGCGATAATTCAAACTTCTCTTATTAACTTGTACTAAAAACTTTATACGCTGCATATATACGAGTAATTCAAATTCACCTCGGCGTTATGAAGACAAAAAAAAGAGAGCAGTAGATGGGGTATCACTGCTCTAAAGGGGAAATGAGAATGTTGCTGTGTTCAAAATTAGTATTCCCCACCAAATGCTTTTTAAACATATTATTTAAAAAGTTTATACTCTGAATACTGGAACATTCTTTCAATCTTCTTGACGCTCTTCTTCTTCAAATGTTGTCTGTCTATAATAAGTATTCATTAACTGATCTAATCTGCGACTCAGTTGAATGGTTGTCGCATTTTGTAACCCGTTCTCTACACCTGAGCGAATCATCATCTCACGAGTTTGTTCCATTTGTTTCAAGAGTAGATTGACCATTCATATAACCCTCCACACACAAATAATCATACCATTATTATACATTTATATTTCATTTCTTACAGCATTAACTTACGACAATGTTCGACAAATCAGCTTCTTGGAATTTCTTGATAAGTATAAATTACGCGTCCATTTTGTTTGGCCTCACCTCTATAATGTTTAAATAAAGGATGTTTTACTAGCACTTCTCGGAACTCATAAAATTGTTCCTTTTCTATCTCTATACTTTTTATTTCCCCGTTTTGTAATTGTTTAAGCATATTTTCGTATTTTTCCATTTTTTTTATTCCTCTCTTCTTTAGAATTCTGTGTAATTAATTATGAATTATTCAAAAAAGGCTTTACGTTTTCCATTTTTTCATGCAAACTGTATATTATTAGTCGATGAAGGAGCTGACTGTCTGTGAAAATAGCTGAAGTTGGAAATATTATCGAGTTTAAAGACGGCTTACAAGGTATAGTCGAAAAAGTAAATGAAAATTCGGTGATCGTTGATTTAACATACATGGAGAATTTCGATTCCCTTGAAATTGAAGAAAAGACGGTCGTCAACCATAAACGTTACAAAATTTTATATACAAATGAAGCTTAATAGTCTGAATAGTCCCTATTTGTCTTTATAGATGATAAGGGACTTTTTTTTTGATAAAATTAAAAGCATGGAGGTCGAATAATGCTTACAAATTCGAAACAAACAATAATATGGCTCCTTTCTTTATTATTCGTTTATGGCATGCTTGCTTTTACCTTTGCTAACCAAGCTGTATTTTGGTACCTATATGCATTTACTTTACTTGTATGTATTGCCATTGCCATTTTAACTGGTAAAATTGAAGATCAGTTACCGACATGGAAATTTTTACTTTTCGGTATTGGATACGGTACAATAACATACGGTATTATACGCTTTGGCTATTGGCTTGCACCATATATTAATGGTTCATTGGTACAATCAGTACAAAAGTTTTTAGCAAATTATGGACCACAGACTATTTGGCACTATATATTACTTGTATTCATTGTTGCTATTGGTGAAGAGCTCTTTTGGCGTGGCTATGTTCAACAACAGCTGAAACGTTTTATGAGACCTACTTTAGCAGTCATTGTAACAGCGATTTTAAGTGCAATCTCTATTGCAATAAGCGGCTTTATGCTTGGTATGATTGCTGCACTTGTAACCGGCATTATTTGGGGCTTGTTATATGAATGGCGTAAGAGTATGCCACTTGTTATTGTATCCCATGTAGTCTTTGTACTGCTCTTATTTTTAGTGTTACCTTTAACATAATAGCATTAAAATTTGGAAACATTTTCTCTTTACCAACGTTTAATAATAAAAGGAGGGCTTTTCATGCAAAAAAAATTAATTTCTCTACCTGCATTATTTCTAACAGCCATTTTAGTCGTAGGATGTAACACTTCTGATAAAACAGAGGATTCTGATGTTCAAAAAAATGAGCCATCAAATACTGAACAACAGCAAAAACCATCTACTGAGGATAAAACTGTAAATGACTCAGAAGAAACGCCTGCAAATGAAACAGATAAAGATACTACAGACAAAACAGACACTACAGATAGTGCAAATGCTCCGAAACAAGAAGTTAACTATGTACAAAAAGGCAAAGAAAAAACTGAAACAGCAAGCGAATCGAAAAGTGCTGATCAAGGCTATAAAATGCAACAACTACCTGGATTTAAACTTTCTCAAGAAGAACCTGGTAAAGACATGTTAATTTCTAACGAAAATGCCGAAGTATTCATGCGTATCGAAGATGTTTCACAATCAAGCTATGATGAAGTAAAAACATCTATGCAAGACTATATGAATGCTGTTGGTGCACCAACAGCTTTATCTTCTGAGGATCTAGCTGCATTTAAGGGTATTAAAAACATTGAAGGTTATGTTGTAAATTTTGTTGATGACAAAGAAAAAGTAATTGGCGTTGTTTTTGAAAAAGATGGTTTAATTATTAAATTAACTATTCACGATAACGAAGAACTAGATTTAACTGATGCTATGTTTAAAATGGCAGCAACTATTTCTAAAAAATAATGATTCAGAAAAGACTGTAGACAAACTTGTTTGCTCTACAGTCTTTTTGTTATTTTTAATACGGTTTATATCATAGCGTGAGGCTCATTTCCCTTCCGATTGGTCGGATTGGTGCCAGGGGCGGCTAGGAGCGTTTACAAGGGCGTTTACGCAGGACAGGATACTTTTAGTCGCTCGCTCCATTCCCTTTTCTATGACGTTAATCTCCAAGTTCTCTCCCTAACAGTTATGAGCCTTTTGTTCAACACAAAAAGTTGCCTCAAATTCATTGAGACAACCCTTTTTAATAAGACAAATCCTTAATAGACAGTCCTAATTTTTTTAATAAAGTGATAGCTTGATCTTTTTCTTCAATAGATAGCACACTCAACAATTCATGTAAATGCTGTTCATGCTTTGGAAATAGTTCCGCCATAAATGCTTCACCTTTGTCCGTAATTTCTGCATACGTAACACGGCGATCAGAAGGACATGAAACACGTAATAAATATCCTCTTTTTTCAAGTTTGTCAATGACATACGTAATAGACCCACTAGCAAGCAAAATTTTATTGCCAATTTGCTGTAATGGTTGTCTTCCTTTATGATAAAGAAGCTCTAAAACGGCAAATTCAGTAGGATTTAGTCCATTCTCTTGAAAAAATTGTTGGGTTGTCTCATTAATGGCTTTATGTGCACGTGATAATACGATATATAATTTTAATGATTGCTTTATATCTTCTGACGTCATATCCTTTTCCTTTCAATTCGCTTTTATACATGCCATTATAGCGATATTAGAAAAGCATTGTCAAAAGCATTATTTGATTTTAAGCCGCATATGGCGTTTACGGTACAAATTGACTCTTTTATGTTACTAAATAAGCAGAGTCTTTCGTGGATACATCCATTGTGTCCACCTGATTAAATGAGTAAATAGGGAATTGTAAGTGGAAGCATGTCCCCTTTTGTAATTCACTACTCACACCTATTACACCTTCATGCTCTTCAATCACCTTTTTCACGAAAGCAAGACCTAGTCCTGTCCCTGCTGATTTCGTCGTGTAAAAAGGCTGGAATAAGTTTTGAAGGGTAGCACCGTCCATGCCGACACCTTCGTCTTTAATCTTTAATTCAACAATTGCACAGTCAGCAGTCATTTCTACTGTGATCGTTCCACCATTATTCATGGATTCCATCGCATTTTTAATAAGATTCATGAATACTTGCTTTAAGCGATTCTCATTGCCACCAATGTATACTTGTGTAGAAGGAGAAATGTATTGAATCATAATATTTTTCATAAGCGCATCTGGAAGCATAAATTCAATCACTTGCTTCACAATGTTATTTAGCTCTAATAATTCTACTTTCATACTTGTTGGCTTGGACAATACTAAAAGCTCGGATAAAATTTGTTCCATACGTTGAAGTTCACTATCGATGACAGATAAATACATACTGGACTCTTCATCAGCATTTAACTTTAATAATTCGGTGAAGCCCTTTAAAGAAGTTAATGGATTACGGATTTCATGGGCGATACTTGCGGCCATTTGACCGACAACATTTAAAGCTTGCTGATGTTCAACTTTATGTTGAAGTTGTTTCTTTTCTGTTTCATCATTAATGACTGTGACAATAATATTGTTGTATTCATCATAAATACTTGAAATTTCATAATAGCAAGGGGTAATAACTTGCGTTTCATCGACTACATGAATATTTGCATGCTTTTCACCCATCAGTTTAGAAAGGTATGAAGTAATTTGGCCTTTCTTAAGTATAAAAGTATCAAAGATGTGCTGGTGTGCTTTATGAAGAAGCTGAGATTTTTCTATTTTTAAATACATCTCAGCATACTTATTTAGCCCAAGAATAATCCCGCTAGCGTCACTTATAATAACAGCGTATGGTAAGTGATCATAAGCATGGAAAGATTGTGATCTCTCTTGCTCTTGGCTAACATATAATTCATGAGCTATGTCATTATTTAATGTTGAAATTTGCGCAACGATTTCTTCTGTGTTCGGATCATAAAAACATTTGAAAGACATCATTTCAAACTCATTACTAGCTGTTTGAATATTGAAGATTTCTTCTGATCTCAAATCACTTTGTAATTGTTTAACGAATTTTGCCCAATTTAAATTAGAGGACTCGTCCATTGTTAAATAACCTATATACGATGAATTGAGGTTAAACAGTTTAATTGCAGCCTCATTCATGTTTAAAATTTTACCTACTTTATTAAGAATAAGTGTTGGTGACGAAGTACTTGTCATAAGATTTCCAAAACATTGATTAATATCATTTTGCTTCAACTTTCTCACCGAACCTTTCAATAGAGTAAAAAACCCCTTATTCGAATTTTGAGCCTTTACTATACTTTATGACTGCACGATTCTATTATTACAAAATTTAGTAAATTTAAGTATTTAAAATTATTTCACGAACTGTTCACAAAATAAATAGGCAAAAAGGATTATATTGTTTGACAGCTACTTGACTGTTACAATTAGAAATTGAAAGGAAGATTATTTCATGAATACTATTTTAACTACTTTAAACGCAAAGTATATTCACACAAATTTAGCACTGCGTTATTTAAAAGGTGCTGCTTTACCAGAATTTAATCCGATCATTGCAGAATATACAATTAAAGATCCTGCTTTTAATATTGTATCAGATTTATTCCAAAAAAAACCTGATATTGTAGGATTCAGCTGCTATATTTGGAATATTGAAGAAACTATCCACGTCATCAAAATGTTAAAAACTGTCTGCCCAAATGTTAAAATTTTGCTCGGCGGACCTGAAGTTTCTTACGATTCCCACCATTGGTTACGTAGAATTGAAGAGGTTGATTTCATTGTTATGGGTGAAGGTGAAACTTCCTTTAAACAATTACTACGCCATTTGCATGGAGAAATTGCATTAGAGGATGTTCCAGGGATTTGCTACTTAGAGGATGGTAAAGTACGAATTCACGCACAAGCACCCAAAATTGATTTACGTGAATTGCCAAGTCCATTTCGTTTCGAGGAGGACCTCCCTCATCTAAGCAAACGAATCCAATATATTGAAACAAGTCGCGGCTGTCCATTTAGTTGTCAATTTTGTTTATCTTCTATTGAAGTAGGGGTTCGTTATTTTAACCGAGAGAAAATAAAAGAAGATATTCGATTCTTGATGGACAACGGTGCACGTACTATCAAATTTGTTGACCGTACATTTAATATAAGCCGCAGCTATGCGATGGAAATGTTCCAGTTTTTAATCGATGAACATAAGCCAGGGGTTGTATTCCAATTTGAAATTACCGCTGATATTATGCGTCCTGAGGTTATCCAGTTTTTAAATGATAACGCACCAAAAGGTCTTTTCCGTTTTGAAATCGGTGTTCAATCAACGAACGATTTAACAAATACTCTCGTGAAGCGCCGTCAAAACTTTGAAAAACTAACACGTACAGTGACAATGGTCAAAGAAGGTGGAAAGATTGATCAGCATTTAGACTTAATCGCTGGTTTACCAGAGGAGGATTATGCAAGCTTCCGTCAAACCTTTAATGACGTTTTCGCAATGCGCCCAGAAGAATTACAGCTTGGATTCCTTAAGCTTCTGCGTGGTACAGGCCTTCGTCTAGAGGCTGAAAAATTTGGCTATACGTATGTGGACCAATCACCTTACGAGATTTTCTCTAATAATGTCTTAACATTTGATGATATCGTGCGCATTAAACATGCAGAGGACGTGCTTGAGAAATACTGGAACGATCACCGTATGGATCATACGATTGAATATTTAGTAACTGAAGTGTTTGAAACACCATTTGATTTCTTCCAAAACTTCGGTACTTATTGGGAAACTAAAGGTTGGTCTCGTATCGGACATCAGCTTGAGGATTTATTCCTTCGTTTATTAATGTTTTTAGAAACTGTTGAAGGTACTGATTTAACTATCATTCAAAGCCTAATGCAACTAGATTATTTAATGGCTCAACAGTTCCAGCCGCGTAAATTATGGTGGAAGGAGCGTCCTACAGAGGAGCAACAAAAAGCACTTTATACGGCATTACGCGAAAACCCTGCCATCGCAGGAGAGCCATTTGCCAACTTCAATCTATCCGAAAAAGAATTGTTTAAACATACGCTCATTATTCCGCATTACATTGATTACCAAAATTTTTCAAAAGGCAAAATTGTACAAAAAAATGGCTATCTTTTAACTTACTTCCGTCACGGTCAAGCACCATACTTTGCAACAATCGACTCTTTATAATAAGAAACGCTAGTCCATTCATTAAATTTAGGACTAGCGTTTTTTTCATCCATTAAAAACTCTTAAATTTTTAAGCAGCCTTTAAATTAAAACCATATAATTACATTTTCATCAAATCCATGGCAATCAAAAAAATAGCTTTATTACACTTAACAGACGTTCTTTTCGGCATTACTATTATCCTAAAAAAGCTTAGTTCGAAAATATCAATGCGTCGATACCTATTTATTGGAAATATTACCTATTAAATAGTCGCAACAACCAGGAAAAAACAATTTAAAATTTTTCGACAATTGTGTGTCAACAGCAATTTCTTGTCAATTACGCAATCTAAATCCCTCTTTATGAATAGATTTTCTACTAAGATAACCTTTATAATCTCGTTCAATAAACTTATTGGTAACCGGAAAATAGTACGGAAATAAAAAAAGAGCTAAATTAGCTCTTTTTTATTTCAATCTTAGTTGTAGGGGGCTATTCCAGTATTGAATCCCATAAAAGTCATTCATATCAATGGTCTAGTACTTACCCGATAATTACTCGTTCCTTAGGATAGTGATAACTTGATTTTTTGCCTCTACCACCACCACCAAGAGTGTAAAGGAAGGAGATTAAACCGACACGACCAACGAACATTAAAATCATAATGATAATTTTACCAAACGCCGATAAATCAGAGGTAATCCCTAAAGACATCCCACACGTTCCGAACGCTGATGTAATTTCAAAAATTATTTGAATCAATGATGCGTGTGGTTCAGTAATGAGTAACATAATTGTCGCGACTAATACCATAAAGAATGCCAATAAAATAACAACAAACGAGCGGAATACATCGATTAAATGTATTTCACGTCCGAATACTTGAATATCCTCTCTTCCTCGTGAAAAGGTAATTAGGAATAGAATGGCCATGGCAAACGTTGTTGTACGTATCCCTCCACCAACTGAACTTGGCGAAGAACCAATAAACATTAAAAAGCTCATAAAAATATCTGTCGCTTCACTAAAGGTTGTGACATCGTACGTCGTCAGTCCAGCTGATCGTGTTGAAACAGAATGGAACATTGCTGAAAACAGCGCTTCATGCCAAGACATTCCCTTAAAGGAATGGAATGATTCAAGCAATAAAATAACGAGAGCCCCTACCACAAATAAAATTGCATATGTAGAAGTTGTTATTTTTGTAAATAAACTAAAGCGGAAATTTGCATGTCGATGAAGTAAAAACGATTTCACTTCAATTAATACTGGGAAGCCTATCGCGCCTAGCACGATTAATAACATCGTTATTATTTGCACAAAGTAATCGTTATGAAACGGTAATAAACTCATGCCTGTAATATCAAAACCACCATTTGTAGTAGCAGAAACGGAGGCAAAAACACCATGAATCAACGCTTCTTCGAAAGTATCGAAATAGTTTGTAAAGTGCAACGTTAAAATAAACGCACCCATCACTTCAATACCTATTAATATTTTCAATATTTCGCGAATTAATTGGACAACCCCTGACAAATTGTATTGATTATGGTCAATCATAATCAACTGACGCTCACGCATACCTATTTTTTTCCCAACTAGTAACCATACAAAGGTACCAAGTGACATAATACCAATTGCGCCAAGTTGTAAAATGACAAGTACCATCACGAGGCCAAATGTTGTGTAGCTTTCAGATATATCGAATGTTGTTAAACCCGTTACACTAACTGCACTTACAGCCGTAAACAAGCTATCTAATAATGAAACGTGTACACCTTCTTGATGAACGCCTGGTAGCCGTAGTAACAGGAAGGAAATCGCTATAGCTATAAAATAATAAGAGACAAGCACCTGAAAAGGTGTAACAAGTCTATTTTTTGATCTTTTCCAGGGCACGTTGACAACCCCTTCCTAATATGATGCCAAACTCGATAGATATTAGTATAGGAAAAATACTTAAAAAAAGAAAGAGGAATAGCTACGACTATCCCTCTAAATGATATTAAGCTTTATTTTTAAAACGAACTCCTACTAAATAACCTACTAATGCGATGCCCACTAATACGATCCAGAAAGTTAACTCCCACACAGTTGAATGTGGAAATTCTGCAGGTAAAATACCCACCTTTTCATGTGACAAAGTCAACACAACAAGCTTCACACCTACCCAACCTACAATTAAAAACGCAGCTGTTTCAAGTGAAGGATAGTCATTTAATATTTTCACAAACCATTGTGCCGCAAATCGCATCATGATCACTCCGATAAACCCACCAAGTAACATGACAATGAATTGTCCACCATTGATGCCACCAATATCAAAGCTTCCTACCTTTGGTAAAGTAACAGCAATGGCAACTGCAGCAAGCATAGAATCAATAGCAAATGCAATATCCGCGGCCTCTACCTTAAGCACCGTCATCCAAAAACCAGAGCCCTTTTTCCCCTCTTTTTCACTAGACTCTTCATCTGAATCCTTTTTATGGCGCAAATCATATATATTTTTGGCGGACATGAATAATAAATAAGCTGCTCCCAATGCTTGAATTTGCCAATAATTCACTAATACTGTAATGACAAAAAGTGCTGAGAAACGGAAAATTAATGCACCGAATAATCCATAAAATAGTGCCTTTTTTTGTTGCTCATGTGGTAAATGCTTCACCATCACAGCCATTACTACTGCATTATCTGCTGCTAATAACCCTTCTAATACTACAAGTACAATAAGTACCCAACCGTATTCTAATATAATTGATTCCATTCATGTGCCTCCTCTAAAGCTCTGTATACCCAAATCAGTTTTTACTATATGAATACAAAAGTAAAGACCTCTGCCCCTATAAAAAGGCAAAGGTCTCGCTAAGCAAATAAATATCTGACAATTCATCAGTACCTCTCTATTACTAGTGGAATGAATACCGCAAGCATAGAATTAATCGCTTATCACACCCGATGGTAAAAACCATGTCATGACGAATGTAATCCAGATACATCGCTCGTATCTGTTAGCTACTCCCCTTTGACAAAACGTCGAAGGTTCTTCTTCTTTAAACTCATTATAGCACTATCATATATGAGTGGCAAAATTATTCTACCCTACTATCTAATAGAAGGCTCTAATTTCCGCTACGGGCTACTCGCTTTGTTGCTGCCGCTACGCTTTCTGGCAGAGCAAGGCCTCCTGCGGGTGAGCGTCGAGCCATTTCTTTCGCTATAGGAACGAAGAGTGCGTCACATCCTGTGACAATGTCTTCGTGACCAACATCGTGTTGGCCTCAGGGTCTCGTCTGTCTCGCTTTCCAGCGGGAGTCAAGTGGCCCTACGCTACTATCAGTTAAAATGGGCATACATTAGCAAAATATAAACAAAAAATGCTTTTATCAATTAATAGCCAACCTATATTTCCCAACAAACATACCTGTAGCCGATTGCATCAACCCCAATTAGTGTACTACTACTCGAAGTCACTTTATTTGAATTTGATAGCTTTTATCCTCTTTATGCGCCAAATAAAATTCAATCATTCTTGGCATAGTTTGTATAAAGTCGGGGCATGTAATATTACCTTTTTTCAAAATAGACACTGCTTCCGACGTATCAAATTTAGCATCCCAAGTTAAATAATCTAAAGTTTCTTGCTCAACACCTAGATTTTTTCGAAGAAGTGGGACTTGTAAAGATAGTCTTGCTAGTGTTAGCGGTAATCGCCCCTTAGGATAATGGTTCGTTAATAATTTAACCATCGTCCGATACACTTCCTGCACGGGATGCGGATTTGGGTCCGTTAGATGTAAAGTTTTACCTTCAGCACATTTTTCATCAACTAGATAAGTCGAAGCGTTTATAATGTAATCCACTGGCACTACATTTATTGTTGATTTCGATTGACCAATGTACGGAATAAAAGGTAGGCATTTTAATTTATCTACCATATTTAAAAAGAAATATGGCCCATCGAATTTAATCGTTTTTCCTGTTTCGGAATGTCCGCGTACGATACCAGGTCGAATAATCGTCAGTGGTATTTCAGATTTCAAATCGTCTACTCGATGCTCCGCTTCATATTTTGTTTCCTCATAATGGTTTTTAAATGCAGGCGGGCGAATTAATTCATTTTCTCTCAAAATACCTTCACGTATCCCTGCGACATACGCTGTACTGAAATACATATAGCGTCTTACGTTCGGAAGTGTGCGAACAAAATCATTGACCATAGTCGTACCATGCACATTTACCTTCCATGCGATGTCGCGTGGTACGGCTAAATCATAAATGGCAGCTAGATGCCAGAGCACCTCTATTTGAGGTGTAATTTCCTGCACAGCTTGGTCTTCTAGGCCAAGATTCGGTAATGTAATATCTCCCTCTACAATACGAATAGAACAGTTAGGAAACTCTGCTAAAATATGTTCTCTTGCTAAATTCGCTTTTATTAACTCACCAGCTAAAACAATGGCGATGACTTCATGTGATTGATTTTTTCGAAATAACTCTCGTATTAATTGACTTGAAATAAAACCCGGAAAGCCTGTAAAAAAATGAACCCCCATCTCTCATCCCCCCTGAACTTACCGCATCTTCCTAGTTTTTTTATCCATTAAGCTATATACGATTGGTACAATATATAAAGTCAATAAAGTGGATGTCACAAGCCCTCCGATTACGACAATTCCCATCGGTTTATTCATCTCTGTTCCTTCACCGATGCCAAGAGCAAGTGGTAGCAATCCTAAAATCGTTGTTAGTGCCGTCATTAAAATTGGTCGAAGTCGATCTTGTGTAGCAAGTACAATCGCCTCATACGTCGCCATTCCTCTAGCTTTTTGTTGATTAATGTAATCTACAAGGACAATTCCGTTATTCACGACAATCCCAACTAATATTAAGATGCCTATAACAGATGTAACACCAATTAGCGTGTTCGTAGCAAACATAGCAATAGCAACACCAATAATCATTAAAGGTACTGTGAACATGATAACGAATGGATATTTAAAAGATTCAAACTGTGCGGCCATCACGATATATACAAGTACGACCGCTAACGCAACTGCTAAAAGCATATCATTAATCGCACTATCATAAAGCTCACGATCTCCACTAAAGACAACTTGAGTTTCAGTTGGTAAATCGGCTTTTTCCAATGCTTTGTCCACTTTAGCTGAGATGCCACCTAGCGATTCCTTCGTTTTATATTCTACAAAAAATGCAACAGCAGCAGCCTGATCAGAACGTCTTATCGATACTGGCCCTTCTTGTACAGAAACAGTTGCAATGTCCTCTAGTTTTACAAATAAACCTGCAGGTGAACGTAGCTGCATCGATTTTAATGACTCGATACTATCATTAAACACTTGTCCAAAGCCTGTATAAACAGGCAATACAGCACCATCCTCTGCCATTAATTGCGTAGTTAGCTGACCCTTCGTCATTTGATTGACCGTTTGAGCAATTTGTGCAGGTACAAATCCGTAGTCCTTCGCCTTTTCACGGTCTACTTCGACTTGAATTTCTTTTACAGTGATATCTAAATCCGTAGATACTTTTGTGATAGCATTTTCCTTTGACAGCTCCTGCTGCACTTTATAAACAAAGCTATGGAGTCTTCGCTCATCAGAGTCAGTTAACCTAAACGTTAATGTATTTGGTGACGAACCTGTTGTCGTTGAAACATTGAAGTTGATTTCAACTTGCTCCCCTAGCTTAGCATGCAAATCTTTTTCAACCTCTTCTACAAATTCAAAAATCGAACGATCCCTATCTGCTAAAGGGACAAGCTTTACATAAAGCTCAGCTTGGTTTGCGCTTGTTTGTCCCCGAGCTTGTGCTTGCTGTGTACCACCGATTAAGCTAACATATACGTCAACATCTTTCTCCTGTTTCAAACGTTCCTCAATTTTCGCAACAACTTTTTCTGTTTCTGATACCGCTACCCCTTTTTCAAGATTTACACTAATGGACGCAAACCCTTCATCGGTTGGCGGTAAAAACTCTGTGCCAATTTTCATAAGCCCAAACAAGGCAAGTCCAAAACAGACAACTGCTGAGATTAGTACAAGCATACGGTGACGCAACACCCAAATAATTGATGTTTTGTAGCTCTTGTAAAAGGATGATTCATTTCGTTTTTCATAAACATTTATTGATTTCATTTTTAAAAGACGACTTGCAAGCATTGGGACAACCGTTAACGCAACGACTAAAGAAGCAATTAAGCTAAAGGAAATAGTTAATGCAAATTCTGTGAAAATTTGCCCTATTAATCCTTTAATAAACATCACAGGAATGAATACAGCAATTGTTGTGAGCGTGGACGCCGTAATCGCAAGTGCCACTTCCTTTGTCCCATCCTTAGCTGCTACGATAGGGTCCTTGCCAAGTCCTAAATGTCGTTCAATGTTTTCTATAACAACGATAGCATTATCAACAAGCATACCGATGCCAAGTGCTAACGCTCCTAATGTCATAATATTGAGTGAAAAGTTGGCGAAAAACATTAAAACAAATGTAACAATAACCGAATATGGAATCGCAATTCCAATAATAATAGGGCTTTTAACACTTCGTAGAAAAACGAATAACACGAACATTGCGAATAATCCACCTAATAGTAGAGAAGTTCCGATATTGTTAATTGCTAAATCTACGTAATTCCCTTGGTCCACTAGCACGTCTGCGACGATTCCTTCATATTGCTTCTTCGTTAATAATTCATTTAAAGCCTTTTTAAAAGCTTTGGATACTTCTGCCGTGTTAGCGCCTGATTCCTGTAATACAGACATTAATACTGCAGGATGCTCATTTGCACGTGTCGTAGTTATAGATTTTTGCTCCGTGCGTTCAACAGTTGCTACTTCTCCAACTGTTAATGCTTTACCATCTAGTGGATTTACTGAAATAATTAAATCTGCAATGCTTTCAGGTGAATTTAATGTACTTAAAATACGAGTTGTTAACATCTTTCCATCTGCTGTTAATACGGGTTCACCAGGAAGGGAAACATTGTTCGATTGAATAATTTGAATAACATCTGCTTGCGTCAATCCTTTTTCAACTAACTTCGATTCATCTAAAGTTATTTGAACTTCTTCGACTAGTTTACCGGAAATATTTACACTCGCGACACCAGCCGTTCGACGAAGTTCCTTTTCCAAGGCTTCTGCCAGTAAACGCACATCTACATGGTCATTTTCCGCCCGTAGTGAAAGTTGTATGATAGGAAACTGAGATGGATCAAATTTTAAAAAGCTAGGTTTCTCAGCATCATTCGGTAAAGGGGTCATATCGATGCGTTGTAAAATATCGAGCTGAGCATCTTCAATATTGGTTGACCAATCAAATTCGAGAACAATTAAATTGGATCCTTCTTGAGAGGTAGACTGTAGTTTTTTAATCCCTGGTAAGGTGGCAAGCGTTGTCTCTAAGGGCTTTGTTATCTTCTCGTTAACCTCTGTCGGACTTGCACCAGGGTAAGAAGTAACAACGATGCCTATTGGTGGACGTAATTCTGGAATAAGCGTAATAGGTATTTTTAATAATGAAACGCCGCCTAAAATAATGACCAATATCATTGTAACCATTGTAAAAACAGGCTTTTTAATACAAAAATTACTAATGTTCACTTGTACAAGCTCCTTTTCCATCTCTTCCCTTCTATAATACCCGAAAAGCTGAATAAATTATAAATTGGGTAACTCCTCCATTTATTATAGGTTTAATTTATAGCACAACGTCAAAATTAGGAGATGCAATTTGTTAAAACGTATACTTTATTTAAGTTGATTGGAGTGGAGACTGGTCGACTCCTCGGGGATTAGCGTCACAGATGAGACCCTGGAGCGCAGCGAAGCGGCTCATCGGCCGCCCCCAGGAAAGCGCCCAGTCGGAACGGAAATCAACCACACATTATGATGCCGAACCTTATATTTCCTAATACTGTATATATTCTACATATCGCTCCAATTTTCCTTGTAAAAAAACACGAATCGCAACATGTCGATTCGTGTTTTTTAATGTAATTAAGGTATCATATAAAAAGTACGCCTCTTTGGCAAAATGAAGCAGTGGCAATAACAGTTATACAATTTGCTTAACTGTTATAAGTCCATTCTGAGGAGTAACCACTGCGTTCACTTTTGCAATACATAAATTTTATAAAAGTTCTACGCTATTGCTGATTGGAGTGGAAGGCTACTCGACTCCCGTGGGAAAGCGAGACAGACGAGACCCTGCACGGAGCGCAAGCGGAGGAAGCGGCTCGACGCTCGCCCACAGGAAAGCGAGTAGCCTGGAACGGAAATCATCCTGACAATTTTGTTTAAATTATAAAAGGCTATACAATTTAATGTTTTCGTTTTTATCAGCAAACCAACGCATAGCAAATTCATTTTCAAATAAGAAAACAAGATTATCAAATCGGTCTTTTACAAGCATTGAACGACCTGAAGACATTGATTCTTTAACATCCTCTTCGTTTTCAATCCATCTTGCAATTTTCGAACCAATTGGCTCCATTTTCACTTCAACATTATATTCATTTTTCATACGATGCTCAAAAACTTCAAATTGTAATTGACCAACTGCTCCAAGAATAACTTCTTCTGTATGCAATGTTTTATAATATTGAATGGCGCCTTCTTGCACTAATTGTAAAATCCCTTTATGGAATTGCTTAGATTTCATTACATTTTTCGCAGTTACACGAACAAATAGCTCTGGAGTGAACTGTGGTAGTTTTTCAAATTGGAATGTCTTTTTACCACCTACGACTGTGTCGCCAATCTGATAAGTACCTGTATCATATAAACCGATAATATCACCAGCTACTGCTTCATCTACTGTTTCACGGTCATCCGCAAGGAATTGTGTTGATTGTGTCACTTTGAATGATTTACCTGTACGAGATAAAGTCATGTTCATGCCACGTTCAAATTTACCCGATACGATACGCACAAAGGCAATACGGTCACGGTGTGCAGGGTTCATATTCGCTTGAATTTTGAAAATGAAGCCTGAAAACTCCTCATGCTCAACTGGATCAATAAATAGTTCATTCTCAGTAATACGAGGCTGTGGTGTCGGTGCAAATTGTAAATATGTTTCAAGGAATGTTTGTACACCGAAATTTGTTAAAGCAGAACCAAAGAAAACAGGTGTTAATTCACCACGACGAATTTTTTCTTCTGAGTACTCATTACCCGCTTCATCAAGCAACATAATGTCGTCCATTGCTTGTGAATAATAAGAAGTCACCTTCATCGGATTCTCAACTGCAAGTTCCCCATTTTCATCAATTGGCAAGAAACGCTCTGCTTCATCAGAACGGAATTGTTCGATACGTTTATTATAACGATCATAAATACCTAAAAACTCTTTACCCATACCGATCGGCCAGTTCATTGGGTAAGCGTTAATGCCCAATACCTCCTCAAGCTCTTCAATCAGCTCAAGTGGCTCCTTCCCTTGACGGTCAAGTTTATTAATAAACGTAAAAATTGGAATACCACGCATTTTACAAACTTTGAACAGCTTTAAAGTTTGTGCTTCAATACCTTTGGCAGCATCTACGACCATGACAGCACTATCCACCGCCATTAGTGTACGATACGTATCCTCCGAGAAATCTTGGTGACCTGGAGTATCCAAAATATTGACACGTGATCCATTATAATCGAATTGCATAACTGAAGAAGTTACAGAAATCCCACGTTGCTTTTCAATCTCCATCCAGTCAGATGTTGCAAACTTACCTGATTTCTTTCCTTTTACCGTACCGGCATCACGAATCGCACCACCAAATAGTAAAAGCTTTTCTGTAATCGTCGTTTTCCCAGCATCAGGGTGACTGATAATGGCAAAAGTTCGACGTGATAATATATCTTTTTCTAAATTTGAATTCATCTCGTCATTCTCCTTTTTTCATACTTACTAATAATAAAAGAAGACTTGCCTTTCTTACAACCTTTTTACATGAATTCCCCAAAGAATACTTAGCTAGGTCCAATGTAGATAGTTCCTCAAACACTCCGATGATGATTATTTTCTTTCCATACATTCACCTTCATGTTAGCCCAAAAAGAAAACCCCTTAGACTAAAAGGGGTTTCTAAGTATGGTGAACTTATCGCATGGCTACATGCATTACGTTCACACTATCATACACTCTAAAATCCTAATTGGAGATCATATATTATACAAATTTTAATTGGCCAGCTTCTATTGCAATATCCGCATCACTATGTGGATATTTAGTATTCTCAATAATTTGATAATCTTCATGTCCTTTACCAGCGAAAATAATGATATCTCCTGGTTCAGCAACCTCAATCGCATGGCGCACGGCTTCAGCGCGGTCTCCTATACATGCATAATTTTCATGTAACATCCCTTTGGCAAGATCACCTGTAATACTATCGTACTCTTCATAGCGCGGGTCATCTGTCGTTAAAATAACATAATCAGCGGCTGATGCCTTTTCTGCCATTGTTGGACGTTTCGATTTATCACGATTGCCGCCTGTGCCAACTAAGAAAATAAGCTTACCTTTTTTATATGGTTGAGCTGAAGAAATCGCCTTTTCAATTGCATCAGGTGTATGTGCATAATCAATAAACATCTGCACCGGTAAATCTGAGCAAACTTTCTCCATACGTCCCTTTACTGGTGGTATTTGCTCAATTTGCTCAATAATTGTTTCAATTGAATAACCACGTCCATAAAAAGCTACCATAGCGGCAAGTACATTGTATATATTAAATTCCCCAAGTAAATGCATTTTCACACGGTATATTCCCTCTGGCGTTTCAACGTCAAAAGAAGTCATGAAATCATGATACTCACAGTTAATAGCTCGGAAATCAGCTGTTTCATTGTTCAAACCATATGTCCATACTGGGAATGGTGTCATCGCTGCATAGCGTTCTGACCAAGCATCATCAGCATTTAATACGACAAATTTATTCTTTTCTAAGTCTTGTCCTAGTTGAGAGAATAATAAGCCTTTCGCATGGCCATATTCCTCCATCGTTCCATGGAAATCAAGATGGTCATGTGTAAGATTTGTAAAAATAGCTACATCATATTCTACGCCAGCTAGACGTCCAAGTGCTAAACCGTGTGAAGATACCTCCATAGTCATTAATCGGCAGCCTTCCATTTTTGCACGGAAAATCATTTGTTGAGTCGATAATGCATCGCTTGTAGTATTGGCTGATTCATATAAAATACCATTTAAATTAAAGCCGATTGTCCCTGATAGCGCGGATTTCTCGCCCATACCATGCATGATGTTTTGAATAATACCTGTTACTGATGTTTTTCCATTTGTTCCGGTTACACCAATCATCGCCATATCTTTTGATGGATAGTCAAAAAACTTTGCAGCTAACAAGCCAACTGCTCGATCCGTATCTTTCACGATGACTTGCGCAATCGTTTCTTCTAATGGTAACTGTCGTTCTGTCACAACAATTGTTGCGCCACCTTCAACAGCTTTCTGTGCATATTCATGACCATCTACCGTATAACCTTTAATACAAACAAACATACTATTTGGTTGCACACTACGTGAATCAATTACTATATCAGTCACTTGATCAGGTAGCACTCCAATTATTTTTTTCAAAGGTAATGCATTCAACAATTCCTCTGCATACATTTCATAGTCCTCCATTCAATCTCTACATTCATCTCATCATTTGTTGTTTATTCGACAATAAATGACAAGATGAGTCCCCCACAATCTATTGAATTTATTTTACTACTTATTCGCCCATAAAGAAAATGCTTGTTAGGACGTTTTTCCGATGAAAACGCTATCATTTTAATATATCTTTAATATTTCAATAAAATTTCGCCCATCACCATCGCGTGGGATTGATTTCCATCCAACTGAGCGTCTACTCGGCACATCCGATGACCTATTTGAAGCAACGCGCAGTTGCACCATCTAGCTAGTCAAAAGACCATTATCAGTTGCTTTTAGCCGTCGTTCCTTTTCTGCACTCTTTAACAGTTTTCAACCCGTGTCTCCCCTCAACAGTTATATAAGGCTTGAAAGCTCGAAATGTACTTACTTTATAAAAAACGACATTTATCGACAACTAACATTGTCCCTAAAAAAAGTGAGGTGTCAAGAATCTTTAGTGATTCGACACCTCCTTTTACTATTTCATTATAGTTCTCACAAGCTTAACCTTTTGTTTATAAGGGGGAAAGAGAACATTTGTCTCTAACTTAGAAGATTTTTTTAATATTGATTTTGGATGTGTAAAGTTCTCAAAACTTGCCTTCCCATGGTAGGCTTTTACCCCTGATGACCCGACACCACCAAATGGCAAATGTAAATTCCCAACATGTGTAATCGTATCATTTATACACCCGCCACCAAATGGTAATTCCTCTAAAAAGTACTGGATAGCTTTCTCATGCTCGGAGAAAAAATACGCCGCTAAAGGCTTTGGTAACTGACGAATTTGGTGAATGGCTAGCGGTAAATCATCATACATCATCACAGGTAAAATTGGACCAAATAGTTCATCCTGCATCGAAGGACTTGACCATTTCACATATTCAATAATGGTAGGCTCCATATACAAATCATCACGATCTGTTCTACCACCAAATGTGATGGCATCACGTTCTTCTACAATAATTTGTTGTAAGCGATCAAATTGTCTTAGATTGACAATACGGCCGTAGTCAGGGCTTTTTATTGCGTTTTTCCCATAGAAAGAACGAATAGTTGCTTTCAATATTTTCATAAATCGGTCATAAACTTCTTTATGGACAAGGACATAGTCTGGTGCTACACAAGTTTGTCCAGTATTTGTGAATTTCCCCCATGCAATTCTTTTTGCCGCTACTTCTAAATTGGCTGTTTGATCGACAATTGCAGGACTTTTCCCGCCAAGTTCGAGGGCAATTGGTGTTAATCGTTCTGCCGCTGCCTTTGCAACAACTTTGCCGACTGCCACACTTCCTGTAAAAAATATATAGTCAAAGGATGCATGAATAAGTGCCGTCACTTCATCTTTCTCTCCTTCTACAACACGCACGTATGAAGGATTAAACGTTTCTTCAATTATCTTTTTAACGATTGCTGCTGTATGCACAGATGTTTCTGATGGTTTTACAATAGCCGTATTACCACCAACAATTGCACCGATTAATGGCTCCATAACAAGTTGAAATGGATAATTAAAAGGACCAATGATTAATGTTACGCCAAATGGTTCTCTTACAATAAAGCTTTTTCCCACCTGGTATTGAATCGGTGTTTTTACAGCTTCAGGTTTCATCCACTCTTCAACATGCTTTACCATATAAGAAATACTATCTAAAACAATGCCAATTTCTGTTGCATATGCCTCAAACTCACTCTTACGTAAATCTAAATATAGAGCATTCAAAATTTCTTTTTCATATTTTAAAATCGTTTTCTTCAGTTTTAGTAATTGCTCTTTTCGAAATTTTGTACTCTTCGTTGCTCGAGAAAAATAAAATTGACGTTGCTCTGTAATCATATTTTCTACATCTTGTGTCGTAAAATTCATAATAAAAGCACCCCTTTTTTTAAAATGGCATACATAGTTTTTTCATTTCGAAACAAACTATCTTTGTCTATACGATACAACATTAACAACCAAAATTCCTCTTTCTAAATAGGGGATGTGTAAAGAATATGTCTGAACTGTAGACGGTTTTGTGATTTCGAGAAATTTACAACTACATATCGGAAAATTGAAACGGGGGCGTAGATGAATGACAATAACAACAGGAACTTGGTGGGAGTCCATTTTTTCTGGACCATTGGCGCACGGTATTTGTGAAGAAAAAATATTGCTATTGCAAGATGAGGCTTTCTTATATCTCACTACAACACCGATTGAGAAAAAAGAAGAACCTGAAGCTAATTAAAAATAGCGCATTATAGGAGGTGGTTATTTCCTATAATGCGCTATTTTGTACTTCATGTCTCATCACCAAAAGTTGTTGATGTCTTTATGAATTCATTGAAGATTTATCGGAACAACTTTAGCTTTTATCGGAATACAAGGGCGACTCCTCAGTTTACCAATACAATTTGCTGTAATTGTTTTAATTCTACATCAAGTCGGTTAATTGCTTCTTCCTCGATGGCAAAGCTTCCATCTTCAAGCCGAATAATTTGTTTATCAACAATATAGACAGAATGCGCAATATTTGTTGCCCCTAATACAGCTAATATTGGTTTTAATGCATATTCTAATGCGAGTAAATGTCCTATAGAGCCACCTACAGCAATTGGTAAGATAATTTTCCCTTGCAATGCTTTTTGCGGCAGTAAGTCCAAATAAGTTTTAAGTATTCCTGAATATGATGCTTTATAAATAGGCGTCAAAAGCACGATAATATCTGCTTCTTCAACTTGTTTATTTTCTGAAGTGATGGCCTCACTTGCAAAATTAGCCGTAATTAAGTCCTCAGCTGGCAGTTCATGTACGTAATTTGTGTGTACTGCTATTCCTTGTACCTTTAAAGAGTTTTCCACCTTATCATGAATAGCTGTCACGCGTGAATTTCTCGAATTACTACCATTAATAATAACTGCTTTTATCAAATTAACCACTCCCCTTTACATAGTCCTTACGAAAATTGCAATGTCTTTTCATATTGACGTAATGTATCCCCTAAGTATTTGGCCACAGCTAACATGCCATATTTTCCTACAGCTTTTTCAGCTTCTGCATTATAGTTTGTGTTAGTATTTACGTCATATGTAAAAATATTACCTTCTTCATCGATAATCGACTCAATCCCTGCGACACTTACTTTATTTTTCCCTAAAAATTCTTCATATCGCCCTATAAGCTCCTCTGAAAAACTGTCTATAATTTGAAATTTTGATTTCATAGTTGCTGTTTCACCTACTGGGCAAAATTGATCCACTATTTGACAGCTATCAGCAGGACAAAGTTCAAATCCTTCTGATGTATCTACACGAACTGCATATAAAAATTTACCACTAACAAATTCACATCGCGTAATATAAGAATCTGGGGATTTTATATATTGTTGAATAAGTGTAATACCATCTATAGGCGATTCAAAAGTATCACTATTTACATATGCTTCTAACGCTTCAACTGAATGAAACAGTTGTACCCCAAGCCCTTTTCCTGCTCGATTATGCTTCGTAATAAATGGTGTTGTACCAATTGTTCTTGCCGCTTCTATTAGCTGCGATTTACCAACTGTCGCAATTGTTTTAGGTGTTTGAATGCCAACAGCTTCAAGTGCACAATATTGGTTGACCTTACTTACTTCTAATCTTAAGGCACGGCTTCCATTAATAACTGGACGGCCATGATACTCTAGCCAGGCGAGCACTGCCTCCGTTAGTTCAGGTGCAAATGTATGCCCCCTCGTATGTGATGAAGCACTCATACGACTATAAAAAATTCCTTGTGGTGGCTCTTTTGATAGGTCGATCAACCCTTTCGCCAAATGCCAAACCTCATAGGGTAAGTTTAGTTCCTCTAAACGATTTGTTAAATGAATTGTCCACTCATCATTTTCATGAATAACATAAATTTTCGCAGTCATAGTATCGCTCCTTACTGAATGATGGCTGATTTTGTTTTCACTAAAGGCATAACATCTCTTGCAAAACGTTCCATTTCCTCTAGATGTGGAGAGAATTGAAGGAGCAAGAGATTTACACCAACTTCTTCATAAGCTAAAATGCGCTCAGCCACTTGCTGAGGTGTGCCTACTAAATTTGGTCTTAGCCCTCTGTTTGAAACTGAATAATCTTGTAGTGTAATTTGTTGCTCTAACTTTGATTTACTAGTGAAGTCATTAAAGCCTGCATACCCTGCCGCATCCTCTACATTGGTAATTCGGGCTAGTTCAGCAAGTGCTTCTTCTTCTGAATCACGTACAATGACATATGCAGCCATCCCGAAAGTTTCGAACGGTCCTTTTCCAATTGCTTTTCGACGGTCAAGCATTTCCTTAATTTTAGCCCCGATTTCCTCTACTGTTCCACCATGCATCACATAGGCGTCACATGATTTTGTAATTGCCTCTTTACCGCGATCACTTTCCCCACCTGCGTAAAGTCTTGGGTATGGTTTTCGAACTGGCTTAGGAGATAAATGTGCATTTTCTATTTTGTAATATTTACCGTCATAACTGAATGTTTCTTCTATCCATAAACCTTTTAAAACCTCAATAAATTCCTCTGTGCGGTCATAACGTTCTCCATGCTCTGTAAAATAACCACCATATTGCTTTGCTTCTTCTTCCCACCAAGCAGAAACTACATTCAAAGTAAAACGACCATTAGCAATTTGATCAATATTTGCGGCTACTTTTGCCATCACCGCTGGATTATGATAGCCTGGCCGAACTGCAGCCAATATTTCAATCTTTTCAGTCACTGCTGCTAAAGCCGCGGCGGTTGACCACGCCTCAAGCACATCAGCATTCATTCCCTTAATATCATTTAAATATAGCTCGGCAATAAGCGTCGCATCAAAGCCAAGTTTTTCTCCTGTTTGAATAACCTGTTTTGCATAATCAAATGTCGCAGGCATATTCTCATTTTCTACATTACGTAACCATCCTCCGAAAATCGGTAACCAAAATCCTAATCTCATTTTCCATCCTCCTTAAGTCCTTATGAATCTTCACATGATAAAGATAAAAAAAAGCTCCTATGTTTTAGTTCGTAGAATATCCGTTACGTAAAAAGAAGCCCTCTAGTTAACTCGAATTTAAAACCAAGTATTCTTATAGAATTAACATAACATAATAAAACACAAAGTCAACAGAATTTTTAGATTGTTCAGATAAGGATAAATTTCGCTATTTGAAGCCTGTACAAATGCTTATTATAATTAGCATAGGAACAAACATTTGGGCAGGCGTTTCTTTATTGAGCAATGACATGGGAGAAACTAGTTTCAAAGAAGGCGTTGAGGCCTTTATGTGCAACCGAATCATTAGGAGAGATGTAATTGTATGAGTAAATTAATGCTATTTGCATGCTCATTAGTTTTATTATTTATTGCTGGGAACGCTTTTTATATTGCTTTTAAAAAGTACGAAGAAGATGATGATTTTTCGGGAGGGGCTGAAACATTCTTTTAATTGATTTGGTATTAGCTGTTGTATTATTAATTTCTGATAAATTCGCTCCCAAGAAGTATCATATTGTTATATTTAAATCGCTCTCCATTTTATTTGGACTAATGATATTAGGCTTTACAAAATTGTTATGGATACTTTACTGAAAAGAAAAAACTACATTCCCCCAACGAGAAGGATAGCCTTCCGCTGATGAATGTAGTATTCGAAATCTTTATTGATGAATAGCTTTACCAAAAATAGCTTTGGTAGCATCCCCTATATGCTCTGATACTGTAGGATGTGGGAAAATCATATTTGCGAGAGTTTTGGCAGTGCCGCCAGCATTTTTAGTAGCTAAAATAGCATTTAACATTTCTGTTGCCCCATCAGCAACAACACAAGCCCCTAAAATACGTCCTTCCTCTTTCGTCGCAATAAGCTTTATAAAGCCCACTGTATTCCCTTCCATTAATGCCTTAGAGTTTGTATGTAAAGGCATTTGAGTAACAGTATAAGGTTCTTTCACCTGCTCTTCCAGCAAACCAAATGTCGCAATTTCAGGATGTGTATAAACACAGCGAGGAATCGAAGTTTGATCAATCAATGCTGGCTTATTCCCTAAAATATGATCCACAACATACATTCCCTCTGCACTCGCTGAATGAGCTAGCTGGTAACCACCTACTAAGTCACCTATCGCATAAATATGTGGCTGACTCGTTTCAAGATGCTCATTGACAGCAATCAAACGACCATCAAATGCTAGACCTAGCTGCTGAGCTATCTGCGTATTTGGACGTCGACCTGTTGCAAACAAAAGATTTTCATATGTATAAATTCCTTTAGAAGTATGAATCTCATTGCCACTAAAATGTTTAAAGTGGAAATCCGTTACAAGCTCAATACCAAGCTTTTTCATCTGTTCACGAATAAGTGGTCGCGCATCTGGCTCTTCCGTCTGTAAAATATCTTCACTATGATTTAACATCGTCACCTTTGTTCCAAGTGGCGCTAAACTAAATGCCATCTCGACTGCAATAACACCACCACCGATAATTGTTAATTGCTTCGGCAGTTCTTCAAGACTAAAAAATGTATCCGTTGTATAGTAGGAAGACGTTTCTAACCCTTCAAATGGTGGTACAAATGGTTTACTTCCAGTTGCTAAAATAACATCCGTAGCTGAAAATTCATCATTATCAACTGTTACAGTCAGGTCACTAGATACTGCCGCTTCTCCTCGATAAAAAGTAATTTGATTGCTCAAAATAAAGCCTTCAATATTTGTTAAAAGCTCGTCAATAATAGCGTCCTTACGTTGCATCAATCGTGGAAAATTCACGTTTACTATAGGAGTTTCAATGCCCCAGTCATTACCACGGTTTATTTCTTGAATAAGCTTACTGTGCTCTAACATAATTTTCGAAGGAATACAGCCGACATTATAGCAAGCCCCTCCAACTTTATCGCGCTCTACTAAAGCAACCTTCTTGCCACTTTTTGCCGCATGAATAGCTGCTACATAGCCCCCAGGCCCCGCACCAATAATTGCAATATCAAATTTCCCCACGAAAAATCACCTCATTACCCACCATAGCATTTACAAAATTTGAATGCAATGTCTTAAATGTTACAAGGAATTTAGTAACATTTCATCTACTCCATCGTCAGCTACTGTAAAAGGAGGATTGTATGCCTAAAATATTATTACTGCTGTTTTCTATGCTACTACTAGTTACCGCCTGTCAGGACAAAGACGCATTTAAGCCCCCACCAAGTAAAAACTATTCACAAACGGCTACTACACAACAGGAAGACTTTCTTTATGAACTTTCTATTGCAAAACCTACCTTCACAGATGGAGAACCTATAAAGATAACGGCTAAACTCACATATGTAGGGCAGGCACAAAACGTAACAATTTACCATGGAGGCTCCCCATTTCGATTTAATTTGCAGGAGACGACACGAAATTTTGAAATACCTAGTGCAATGAATACTCCACTAATTACACGTATTCTTGAACGAAATGTGCCCTACGAAGAGTTCTACACGAGCGGTGGCGGTTACGACGAATTTTCCGAACCTAAACTCGTTGAATTTATGAAACAAACAATGAAAGGTCATTTTCCAAAAGGACATTATATCGTAAAAGGAAGTACTGACTTTTACACAGAAGACCCTAATGAACAAAAAACGGAGTACAAACCATCAGCTACAATTGAATTTAACGTGCAATAAGCAAAAAAATCTCTCCTTATTCTTAATAGAACAAGGAGAAATTTTCATTATAAGTTGTGATCATGGTATTCCCTTTGCTTTCGCGGGTATTCACTCTGCTTCCGCGGGTATTCGCTCTGCTTTCGCGGGTATTCACCTTGCTTCCGCGGGTATCCCCCATACCCATAGGCAAAATAATATTAGTTAATAAATATTGCGTTCCCAAAAGCGTTGTTGAGCTATGGCGTTGACAAATTTTTTAGCGAAGTCTTTGTCGCCAGTGGCTAACACAATGCCTGGCCCGACATTGGCATTGGACATATTAAAAAATGTCGTTCCGGTTGTAGCAATACCGATTGGTTTGTAATGTCTATACGCTTCATTGATATAATTGACAATATGAGAATTGAACTTTGCCTGATTTTTTGCTTTTACACCTACAACATACAACGAGTCAAATAGTACCGCATCAGTAGTTATAAATGTGTCAATTGCTGTTAACTGTACGCCATCACTACTAGTAACAACCCCTAATTTGTCGGAAATAATACTGTATCGAACACCCTGTCTTGTTAAAGATTTCAGCATTTCTCCAACTTCATTTGCATCAAATCCATCACCTATAAGCACGCCTACTTTAAGTGTTTGTGGCATTTTTATTGTATTTGCCTGGCTAAGTGCAGGTGATGATAACGTGACATTTACTTGCTCTCCTTTTGGACGATTAACACCAATATTATCGGCCACAGTCGTTGCCATTCCTTTGTCAACACGGACAAACATATCGACAACCTGCTGTCGAACCGATTTACTTTTCACCTTCCCTACCTCAAAACTAAAGGCGTCAATGATATGTTGTTTTTCAGGGGGCGACATACTATTCCAAAACAGCCTTGCCTGGGAGAAATGATCGTCAAACGATTTACTGCGTGCTCGTGTAATACGTCCTTCAACCTTTTCTTCATAATGAACAAAGCCACCTTCCCTTGCCGTTGATGTTGAAGGTGAATTGTTGGCCAAAGAATTTTTATGATAGCTCACTTTACCTACATTAATCGTTTGTCGACTAAAGCCATTGCGCTGATTGTTATGAATTGGGCAAACAGGTCGATTAATCGGTATTTCTGCAAAGTTTGGTCCACCCAGACGAATTAGCTGTGTATCTAAATAAGAAAATAGCCGGCCCTGTAAAAGTGGATCGTTTGTAAAGTCTATGCCGGGCACAACATTTCCTGGATGAAAAGCGACTTGCTCTGTTTCTGCAAAAACATTATCTACATTACGATTCAAGGTCATTTTCCCAATCTTTTTAACTGGTACTATCTCTTCGGGCCAAAGCTTAGTTGCGTCCAAAATATCAAAATCAAATTTAAACTCGTCCTCCGGCTCAAGCATTTGTACACCAAGCTCGTATTCTGGATAATCACCGATCTCAATTGATTCCCATAAATCACGTCGTTGAAAATCCGGATCCTTTCCAGCAATAATTTGCGCTTCATCCCAAACGAGTGAATGTACACCTAACACAGGCTTCCAATGAAATTTCACAAATCTCGACTTTCCTTTGTCATTGACGAAACGGAAAGCATGAACACCGAACCCTTCCATCATTCGAAAACTTCTAGGTATTGCACGATCTGACATATGCCACATAATCATATGCGCAATTTCCTGATTGTTCGCCACAAAATCCCAAAATGTATCGTGTGCCGAGGCTGCTTGTGGCATTTCATTGTGAGGCTCAGGCTTTACCGCATGAATTAAGTCAGGAAACTTAATCGCATCCTGAATAAAAAAGACGGGTATATTATTACCTACTAAATCATAATTGCCTTCATCCGTGTAAAACTTCGTCGCAAAACCACGAACATCACGTGCAGTATCCATCGATCCTAAGCTTCCAACTACAGTTGAAAATCTTACAAATACAGGTGTTTTCTTATTAGGGTCCTGTAAAAAGCCTGCTTTCGTATATTCTTTCATCGATTCGTACAGCTCAAATTCTCCATGTGCCGCAAAACCTCTCGCATGCACTACACGCTCTGGAATACGTTCATGATCAAAATGCGTCATTTTTTCTCGAAAGTGAAAATCCTCCATAATGGTTGGCCCACGAACGCCAGCCTTCAACGAATCCTCATCATTCGAAACTTTTAGCCCCTGATTCGTCGTCATCTTTTTTCCTTCATTATCGACACGAAACTGTTCTAGCTGCTGATCCTTCGCATTCTCATCTAAATTTTTGCCCTGATTCGACTTAGATTTATCCACGCAATCCCCTTTCATTCCAATACTCATAATTCTCAATATACACTATATGATTGTCGGGAATAAACATGCTTCAAGGCGCTGCTATAGAAAATCTTTCTCAATTATTTCTTGAGTTACGACAAAATGACTATTCTGTTCCTTTAGCACAAAAATCGCCCCCGTTATTTGAAGTGTAAGCTTATTTCTTCCATCCTACAGCAATATCATTGGAGGGGAATTCAATCACCAATTTAATTTGAGGTGAATAAATATATCTGTCCCAATTTCTAACTTCTTCAATTCTATGTATAATTCTAATCAGTTTTGTTTGAATGACATGTCGAGAGTTAAGGTCAATAATATAGCAAATTTCTTTATTCACTTTATGATTTTTAATGACTAGTTCTGCTAATGCACATTCATAATCAACAAAGTTAGAAAATATAGTTTTGTAAAACATAAATGTCCATTCAATTCCGTTAGCACCAAATGGAAATTCATTAAATAATTCTTCTTTTATTTTTTTCGAATCTTCTTTTGATAATATTTCTACTTCCTCTTCAGAAACAATATTTGGAAATAACACATGAACTTCCTTTAAAACTGTTTCGTATTCCCTTTTCTCCTCTTCTTTTAATTCTTTTTGTTTTTGCTTGGCTAGCAACTCTTTTAAACGTTCCTTTTTATCCTTCACCATACTCACCCTAACTATTTATTTCATTGTATGCAAAAGTTTACAAACCATATTTCTCCAATCCGTAACCAGATGTAACTGTCCTAATTGAATAATCTCCATCAATACTTAATGTACTATGCTATGTTTGCGCAAACATTTCTAAAAAGATGTATAATTATTATTACTTGGTAATTTTATACTATAATTCTGAGGGGGGATAAAAATTGAAAAAAGTATTAATGGTATTTTCTTTAATTTTAGTAATGATTATTTTAGGTGCATGTAATTCTCTTTCTAACGATAAATTAATTAAGGATTATGTGAAAGATACACACGGATTTGACATCGTAATAAAAAGTTCGGATAAAAATTCGTTAGAATTAGGTAGGGATTCATACGTTGTTTCTCCTGTTGACCATCAAGAATTAGAATTTACTGTTGCAGTAAATTCGTATTCATCGGAAGATGAGCCTAAATTGAATTACAGAAATAAGCACTTAATCAAAGACAATTATTCAACTGCATTAGCAGCGGATACGGAACTACACAAATTAGATAAAGTTATTCCAGAAATCAAAAAACTTGGATTTAACGGATCATTTAATGATGAACCTAGAGTGTTTTTTAACGAAGAGAAAGATGATATTTGGGGTTTTTTATATTCTACTTCTCATTTGGATATTAAGAATTTTGAAGAAAAAGATGTTGACCGCTTATACGAAGTTCAAAAATTAATAAAACAAAGTGGTGCGTCATTTGACCTTTTTATTGTCTCAGATACGAGAGAACTAAATGACAGAGGATCCTTAGTATTAGATATAAAAAAGTTGAAGGATGTAAATACAAAAGAAAAATTTTTACTGAAATTGAAAAAAGAGAACCCAGGCATCATTTTACGAAAAGAAGATTAAGCCAAAATCTTCTATAGAGTATATTTTTCTAGAAAAAGGTTTAAATGACTCGGTGGGATGAAATCAAAAACATTCTTCCACTTAAGATTTTATTAACAAAAATTTTTAAATAAGAAGAAGCATTCGGCACAAATATGTTAACCGAATGCTTTTTTAGCTATTTTCTAAAAGCTTGTTGTTCTTCAGCCATTTGCAAAGGTAGCTGACTTTGTATTTTCTGCCTGTCGTTTCTTCAATATCTTTATTCCCTACAAGGTCATCTAATCCATTATTAATAGCTCCCCAGTGAGGTGTGACCTCAAATGGTTCATACGGATGTGACAGTCACTGTAGACCTACCTCTACTTATTATTTCATATCTTTAACCATAACAGATCCTTTTGTTGAGCGATCCTGCTCCGTAAGTTCAATAAAGAAAAAAAGAGCTGCATATGCAACTCAATGTTCTTCAAGAAAAGAAAAGCACTCCGTTAGTTGAAGAAGGTTTTGCCACTCTATTGATTGATATTGTATTAATACAAAAAAAGTTATCTGTCTTACAATATTAAGACAAATAACTTTTTTAAAACGAATTTTCTCATGTTTCATTTAAACTTATCAAAGGTATCTATTCACGCTTTCGAAATAGAACAATTAAAGCTGGTAATATTGTTAAAGCGCAGAATAAAGAAAGTATTGTATCAATAACAGTTGTGATACCAAATTCACGTAAAACTGGGAAGTTTATAAATATTAATGTTGAAAATCCAACAATTACTGTCAACCCAGATGCAGTAATTGCTTGCCCCACTTTTGAAAGAGAAACACGTATTGCTTCTTGAGCAGACAACCCTTTTTCTTCTTCTTCATGGAATCTTTCCATAATAAGAATAGTAAACTCTGTACCAATTCCAAGCACAAGACAGCTAAGCGCCGTTGTGAGTGGATTATATGAAATATCGAGAAATTTTAAAGCACCGGGTGAGAAACCTAATACTAAAATAATTGGTATCAACGGATATAAAGCATGTTTTACGCGGCGATACACAACTAATAAAGATAGAAAAATAATTGAAAGTCCCGCACCTATCATAAGCTCCTTATTGGCACCGATATTATCGATACCATAAAGCATCATAACTTGTGCACCAGCAGGTTTGAGTTTCACACCATCTATCGCTTTCATATCTTCCGATATTTTATGCATCAATTTCAACTGCTCAGCTGAAGAAAGTTCTGGATTCACTTGAAATTGAATGGTTGCATATTTTTTATTATCACTAAGAACAGTACCTTTTAGTGAAATTGGTACATTTTCGAGTTCATTTGTTACCTGTGAAGTGGATTCTGGTAATTTACCTTTCCCATTGATTTGTAAAATAACACTAGGAAGTGATATAACATCGCTAACATCCTTATATTTGTTTTCAACCTTTTCACTTTCATTTTGCATCCAAGACATCACTTTCGGTTCCGTGACATCATTCGCTTCCACTAAATAAGTAATATATGTTGTAGAACCAACTATCTTTTGTAAGTGTTTCGTATTTTTTAATGTCTCCATATTTTGTGGAATCATTTTTGTTAAGTCTGTTTCAGTAGGTATAGACTTTTCTGCCATAAATCCAAGACCAGATAGAATAACTGAAACAATTAAAATAGGAATTGCAAGTTTCATAGCCAGATTAGCATATTTATTTAAGAAGCGTGATAGCATTGTGCCTTTATCTGTATTGCTTTTTAATTTAAGCGCAGTTTTTTTACGATCTAATAAGTAGAATGTTGAGAACATCAATACTAATTCAACAACATAACAGAATAAAACACCAATAGCTAGAGTTAATCCAAATTGTTGCATCATTGGCGCTTTAGATAAGAACATTGTTAAAAAACTTAAACTCATGATAACAACTGCAATTCCTACACCTGGTCCAATATGGCGGACTGCATTTATTGTTGCAAGTTTCGCTTGGAATTGGCTATCTCTAAATTCCTCTTCGTATCTGTTATGGAATTGAACACCAAAGTCAGTACCGAGACCAATAATAATTGGTAATGTTGCCATAGTTGCGAGTGTAATCGGGATTCCAACCCATCCCATGATACCAAATGTCCATATTAGCCCAATTAATACGATACCTAATGAAATAATACGACGTCTTACAGGGAATACTAAAAAAAGTACGACAATCATTAATATAACAGCTAAACCAAGTAGGATTCCTAAAGTTGTTATAACTTCTTCTTGTATGTCACCTAAGATAGCTGGCATTCCAGCTACTTTAACTGTTAATTCAGAACTGAAATTCGTATTTTCTAAGAGTTTGTTTAGTTCTTTATTAACACGTACATAGGTCATCATTTCTGTATTATTAGATGTATGAAGCTGAATCACAACATGTTTCCCATTTTCAGGAATTAGTTGTTTGAATTGTTCCGGTACTTTTCCTTTATCAGAAAAAATGATTTCATGAAGTAAATCATTTTTCATATTTTGAACCTTCGGTAGAGCTTTGATTATAGACTTTTGCATATCGTCTTTTTGTTGCTGTGTTAAGATGCTTAGTATATACTTTGTAACTTCATCGTTTTGTTTTTCAGTTAAAACAGTTTGCATGATTTGCTCTTGTTCATCAACTGTAGGAGTATGATCTAGCGCAAGCATTTGTTTTTGTATTTCTTGCATTTGTTCAGGGGTCAGTTGTTGTTGAATGAATACACCCATTTTTTCACGTTGCTCATCAGTTAGGCTACTTTTTACGCTATTATTAATTTCGTTCATTTTTTCGCTTGAAATAGAATGTTTCAAGGCAGTTTCTAATTTTATATTTGATTCTCCTGCATTGAATGCTGAAAAAGAAGGAGAGGATAACATTTCATTTAATAAACCGACATAATGAGTTGATCCTGTAATATCTTTAATATCTTCTGCTTTTTTAGTGAATTCTACAATTGCTTTGTTTGTTTCTTGTGAAAGTAACTTATTACTATCTCCACTAAGCACTACATATATTCCATCTCCACCAAAATGCTTTTGATATGTCGTAGTATCCTTATAAACATCAGATGTATTGCTTATAAATACATCGTTTCCCATCTTCATCTCAAGTTTTGTTATGCCAAATACGAAAAAGATGGTTAGACATAATATAAATGCAATATTAATCTTTGCATATTTGATAATAAAGTGTCCCACTTTATCAAAAACTTTATTCATGTTTCATTTCCTCCTTTGTTATGTTCATTAATCTAGCATAGGATTGGGAGGGAATCGACAAACAAAAATAAGTATGTGTATTAAAATGAGACATTCGTCTTAATTTGGTTCAATTGATTTGAAAATTATTAGCGATAAGAATAAGCTCTTCTTTTGAATATGGATATTCATTATTTATCCATTTTTTTATAATCTCAAAAAATCCACTACAGTAGAAATCACAGAGTACTTTTGGGTAATCTGAGTTTCGGATTTGCACGGAAAGTGGGTCGTTATATTTTATTGAATTTTTATATAAAATTTCCGAGCCAAGTTGAATTAATTTGTCGTATAATTCACGGCTATTATTTTTACTGGTAACGTTAAAAAACAATGCGCGATTAACATCTATATATTCGATTATTTCCTCAAATAATGTGTGTTCTATATCCAAACCTTGCTTAGTTTGTTCAAAGAGGGTAATCGTAATAAAATTTAGTGTATCACTAAAAAGTTCATACTTGTCATCATAATAACGATAAAAGGTACTTCTATGAATCATTGCTTTTTCGCAAATGTTATTTATTGTAATTGCTGAGAATGGTTTTTCACTTAATAAATCCATGAATGTATTTTTAATTAAAGCTTGTGTACGTAAACGAGTGAGATTACCCAAGTAATTTATCCTCCCTATATTCAAGTATAAGTAATTTTTGGGTTTTAAGATTTTAATTATAGCTCTTATTAATTTTTAGTATTCGTGAATTGATAATAAGATGGAATTATTTCTGATGACATTGTAATGATAAATTGTATATAAATAAACAAAAAACTCAAAAAAAGAGGTCTAAACTCCTTTTTCGAGTTCTTTTTGATGCGATAGACGGTTGGTCTAGTTATTGTCGCTGCAACACCTTATGGTTAAAACGTCAAAATGAGGGCTAGAATATCCTACTAGCAAGTTATTTAAAACGAACTGTTCCATAAAAACAATCTACGTAACAGTTCTTCATCAACTAAACTGCCCCGTTAGTAAAATCACTCCTTATGTCTAGAATTCTATAAAGTTGGCAATAATCCCTTTTATATTACTATTTTAGGGGGAATGGAATTGTTATTGTCAAAAGCATGAACTTTGTTTGAAGCTGATAAACGAATAGAGGGCTTTCGCTTTCAAACACTGAAGGCTTATCGGTTATAGTCTTTCTATTAATTGGTTATTTTAAGGATATAGAGATGGAATTTCTTGAAACTGAAGGAATATCTTGATATATCCGGCAAGCACTTAAAAACTACCAGTCTTGCACATCGTATCCGCTTTATGAAATCATTTTTTCGTTGGTCTCATAAAGAAGGATACCTGAGTAAGAATCCAACTTCCAAAATTAAAGAACCGAAAGTAGGAATGCGGATACCCAAGTATTTAACCGAACGGGAGATTGAACACCTCCGTGAATCCTGTCATTCCGCAATGGAAAAAGCGATTTTCGAATTCATGTTTTCTACTGGTTGCCGAAATGGAGAAATAGTTGCGTTAGAAAAGAACCATATTAATTGGTCCAATCAATCCGCAATCGTTAGAGGAAAAGGTGATAAGGAAAGGGAGGTTTATTTTAGGCTATTTTCGTATAGATTGTTGCTCCTTTGAAAATATCGTTTAAAATGTGGAGATATGTGAAAGAAGCAGTAAGTAAATTAAAGAATGCCAACTAAAAAGTCGAAATACAGATATAAAAGAAGTGACGGCGTAAAATATCAAAGCAATACCGACAATCATCGACCCTTTATAGGTCTCTCTCAAATCACCCGATTCTTTTTTCATCTCTTTGTAAAATTTTATCGTCATAAACATACCACCCATCAATAACACGGCGCAACCGATAGACGGAACAATCTCCAATCCTAAGCTCTTACCCATTTCGATGGCAGCTACCGCTATAAAGTATATAAAAGCTACTAACAAATAAAGAGCTTTTTCCTTTCTCTCTAATTTTCTACTTTTCTTTTTCGCCACTTTATACCAATGCTTCAAATCTTCTTGCGACACATACTGCGCAACAATGGATTCTACTTGTTTAGCACATTTCTTTTGAACTTTGATTTTATAAAAACCTTCGTATTCTTCAGACGACCGTTTTAAAATATCTTTAATTCCTATTTCAAACGGAATGTTACTTTTCTCTAGTTGTTCGATAATTGCCAGAATAGCATCTTCTGAATGTCCAACTAATATTTTCTTTTTAAACAAACACAGCACCTCTTACGAATAAGTTGAATTACGCTTAATTATACTATTTCATTCGCTCTCTCCTTTAATCCAAAATATACCACTATCTTTTGAATATCTGATTCTTTCGTTTAGCAACAATCTTTGAGAAAACAGCCTTAATACGCGTTGTGACATATGGCTTAAACGTTATATTAAAAGCCGTACTGACAATAATCCTGCCATCTTCGTGACAGTAAGGCAGCCACATAAAATGAGTGTTGCCCAAATACGATACATCATCAAGCGGATATCAAATCGTTGCTGAAATCAATAAAGATATTCATCCACACCAACTTAGACACAGCTATGCAACTCATTTATTGAACAATGGAGCTCCCATAGAAGTCATACAAAGTCTTATGGGGCATAAGAAAAGTGAAACAACTAGGATCTACGCTCAATTAAGCGGGAGGCTATGGAAAGAGTATTATCAGAAGTACTTTTAAATGTAAAAGGAGCAATGCCTTAAAAGACTTTGCTCTTACTTGACTAAAGCATCCGTTAGTTGAAGTAGAAAAAATAGACGCATATTCAATACTCGTGCCAGTTCTCCTTCACTTAATTTAAAATAGAGACGGTGCATAAAAAAATTAATTCAATTAAGCCATAGCGTTTTGCTACAACTAGAGCGTCTCATCCAATTTCTGAATCTTTGAGTTGGAAATTAAATAAACATTGCCAAAAACGTCGATTTTGTCTCCTTTTACACGTACAGCGCAATCTTTGTTCGACGCATAAATATTTATTTCTTCCGATAGGGGAGATAGTTCGCTTTGAACCAGTGCAATGTTATTTTCAAGGTCAAAATGAGACAGGACGGAAAAATTGTCAAGACCAATTCCGTCGTAAACAGAGCTCATTTCAACTTCATCTCCAAAGTTTTTCGAGCATAACCATTTAGCGGACATGTTGATTGCTCCAGCGCTTGCTCCCATCACAACGGCGCTGCTTTTTTTAATCGAATCCGATAATTCATATTCCATCAAAAAACCATTTTGATTAAGAATATTACCACCCAACAAGAAAATGACGGAAGCATTTTGAATTATCGTTTGGGCATCTTCCTTCTGTACGCGGTAATTAATTAAATGATACTCATCAAACATAATACCAGCCTGATCGAGCCACGAGCGTTCAATAGCGCCATCATCTTCATAAATAGAAGGATTCGAGCTAATCATAGCCAGCGATTTTCTATCAGTTATATCCTCCTGTAACACCCTACCCAGATCTTCTGGAAAAAAATTATCAAACCAACCTAAATAATAGTGAATTTTCATAAGTACCCCCTCAGCAAAGTGTAAGTAACATTTATTCCTTGCGTCACTCATTCTGTTTTCTTGTCACTCTCAATATGCCCGATTGTTCAACACAATTTAAACAACACTCTTCATACAGATAGGTAAGCCTTTGAAGTTATCGCTGGCTTTTCCCCCTGTTCACACCGTACGTGCGACTTTCACCGCATACGGCGTTCCAACTAATCCAATTTATTCTTTCTATGTTTTAAGCAGCCGAGTGAAGATTTTCCAAAGTTAGATTATTTCATTGTTACATTTCAGTCGTAAGTTATTTACTTTTTCTAATTGCTTATTTGTAAGCTTTACAGCTTTTAGGAACTTTTCAATTTTTACTTTGTCTTTCAAATGTATAAGTTGATGTATAGCCTTATTCAAAACTATTAAATTTGAGTAGCTATCATCTTTTGAAATGTGAAAAGGATTAATATGATGACAATGCCAGTCGATAATACCTAATTCTTCACCTAAAATTGCACATTTGCCATACTGGGCAATAAACTTACTTATTCTGTTGTCGTTATATTCAATAGATCTGTTTGGAATGTAGTTTCTCATGACGTAAGAAAGCGTATTTTTATTGATAGCCTTTAGGCTATTGTGAATTTTTGCTCTGCCTTCGGCAGTATAGTTACATATCACTTGGGAGAAACCAAGTGTTTTTCTCCATCGTTGCGCATGGATGGGGACAAAGACCATATTTTGTATTTTAAATAGTTTGGACTTATATCCTTTGTATCGCTTCTGTAATGTCTTTGACATCTCATGAAAACTTGCCTCTGTTCGAATATTCTTTAGTTGATTGTATAACGTCTTGCGTAGATATAGATTTAACTCATTCAAGTTAATTGTAATTTGAGTTGCAGCTGAGTAATAGTTTTGGATACCCATTACAACGGTATTAAAATTCCAAACGGTCTGAATGCAGGGTTTTCTCTTGATTACTTTTATCGCTTCTTTAATCTTTTGAAAGGCATTTGCTTTAGCCTTTTTTGACATATCAGACTTTGCTACGAAACCAAATCTGGTCTTACCTTTTCTTATGGCTTTTATTGTAAATCCTAGAAACTCTGAAGAGTTTTTCTTTAAGTTCACGACCTTTGATTTTTCTTCACTCGTCTCCAAGTGTAATCTCTTTTTCAAGAATTCTTTTAATGCATAATTTATTTTAATTGCCTGTGACCTTGTTCGGCACATCACCTTAAAATCATCCGCATAACGGACAATAAAACACTCTTTCAAACTCGATTTCTTTAATTGCTGATACTTACTACCATTAGTCGAATACGTATAATTGCTTTCAAATGTTTCCCATTGGTCACTAACCCACCAATCCAATTCATTTAACACAATGTTAGATAATAAAGGTGAAAGAATACCACCTTGCGGTGTTCCTTTTGTAGGAATACCTTCTCCTACAATCTCTGCTTTTAATAACCTAGATATAATAGAAAGAAGGGATTTATCCCTAATGCCTATTGACCACATTTGTTTTAAAAGTTTGCTATGATTTACATTATCGAAGAAACCTTTAATATCTACGTCAACACAATAATGTAGTCCAGATTGGTTAATGAGAAATTCAAGTCTAGCTTTGGCATGATGAGTGTTGCGATTTGGTCTAAAACCATAACTATGTTTATGGAATTTAGCTTCACAGATTGGCTCTAAAATTTGCAGTACACATTGTTGAAAAATTCTATCCCATATCGTCGGTATCCCTAAAGGTCTAGTTTTATCTACTCCTTTTGGAATGAAAACCCGTCTAACTGGTTGTGGTTCATACCATTTGAACATACCTTGAACTTTAGCTATTACATCTACAACTGGTAAATGCAGAATATCATTAATTGTTAATTTATCGATTCCCGCAGTTTTGCTACCTGTATTTCTTTTGATGTTTCGGTAGGCAAGACGTATATTATCCTTAGAACTCATTAATTCTGTTAAGTTATAGAAATGATGACCACAAACACTTTGAGCGTAGAGTGTATCAAAACAATCTTGCATACTATAATACTCATTGTGTCTCAGTTTCTTCCGTTTCAATAAGTCGGTGACTCCTTTTGGAGTTAAACCTCTATTAGTCTCACAAGAACCTTATTAATCGATAAAGAACTGCCTTACTTGGTTGAATAAATCTTTATTAGTCTAGTGGCTATCCCTCCATGTGGATTAGACACTTCATTGGTACTGTGCCACCACTTTCACTGATATAAAGGCAAGTTATACAGTAACTAGTATCATTATTGCTTTCCTTGTCAACGTTTCTTAGGGGAGTAAGCCCTCCACGTTATCAGCTTAAAACGTTGAATTATATCTATTATAGAATGAACTTAGGTGCTTCCTCTAAGCCTGTTAGATACATACGCCTGTAACGTATCATGGATTTTCATATTAGTTAGTCTTACTCACCCACATCTAACCTCACAATTTGGTGATATACACATTTCTATGTATCGCAGTTCTAGACCCGTACATTCAGAAGTTCGTCAGCTTAACCATTTCTTTTCGGTTTATTTGCATTCTCACCATATTCATTCAACTCAAGCATCATGAATTACACCACTCCCTCGAGTAGGCTTTCGTCAGCGGACCTGGTACGGTAATTTCTCACGCCTTTTCACCGAGCTTATAACACAATCATTCTTACTAAATCCAGTGCTATTCGACTAAGAGAGAACCCTTCCGAGCGTTACCTCATCATTTGATTCTTCGATATAACCCTTCAGTTCCGAAAGGAACTGTCTAGCCTTTACCTGAGTAATGTGACCATTCTCAATTTAAACTAGAAACATTTCGCAC
>NZ_LDGC01000030.1:0-23834 GCF_015844675.1 Lysinibacillus sphaericus
AAATTAGAATACAAAGCAACTTGGTATGGCAAAACAATCGTCAAAGTAAGCAGATGGTTTCCATCTAGCCAAATATGTTCTGATTGTGGACATCATGATGGCAAGAAATCTCTTAAAATAAGAGACTGGACTTGTCCTATTTGTCATGCAAACCACGATAGAGATATTAATGCTAGTAAAAATATTCTAGCTGAAGGCTTACGAACATTAGCCTTGGTTTAAAAAATCATAGAACCGTAGGAATCTACGGAGATAGCTTGGTAAATAAGAGAAACCGCTGTTGGTAAAGAAATACACCAACAAGTATGCTCTGTTCCCAAGAATCTCCCACTTCAATCAGACCGTAAGGCCGATAAGTGGGAGTAGTTCAATAAAGAGTTCATAAGAATTGCTAATAGCTCATCTTTTCTCTCGTAATCTTCGTGTTTTACCATTGCAATCATTGTTTTTTAATCTTCAGTCATATAATCCCTAATAAAAATTATTACATGGAGAAACAGGAAACAGTAATCCCTAATATTACATGCCAGAGGGTTTAAATTGAATAGAAAAATAACAAAAAGCATGCTTTTTTATGAGAATGAAGTGACCCCTAAAAGTTAGACACGGTTATTTCATTAGGCAGCGTTTAGGGTATGGGTTCGATATGTGGACTCATACCTTTTAATTTTGCCTTAATCCTTTTTTCAAATCCTGTCAGTATTAGCTTTGGTGATTTTTTGAAATATTTAATGATGAAATGCAGATAAAATCAACCTTTCTGCACTTTCAAATTCGCAAACCATTAATAAGTTTTTAATTTATTCCGTCCTGCTATGCAATACTACAATTTCTTTAAACCTCTATATCAATTAAAGATTAAAAAAATAAAAAAAATCCCAAAAATAGAAGGAGTTTAAAAGGAAATGTATAATATGTAATATTATAGAAAATAAAGAATTAATAGGATGTTAGATTGTGAATTTCTTCTTTTAAACTTTTTAATTGTACCTTTTCGAAATTTAAGTTTCCAATCCTTTAAACAAACGATGTGATAAATAGGTTTTTTGTGTAAATATTCTTACTTGATGTTTTAGCCAAAGGTGAAGTAACAGCTGATAAATCACATCTTGAATATAGGATTATTAAATAACAAACCAAAAGGAAGCCTAAAAAATACACTGAAAGGAGGTGATTTATATGCAATGGAATTATTAAAAGCAGCCTAAAAAATACACTGAAAGGAGGGTGATATATATGCAATGGAATTATTAAAAGCAGATTAAAAATACATTGAAAGGAGGTAATTTATATGCAATGGAATTATTAATACTTAGTAAAGAAAAATGTAATTCAACTTATTAATTATTACGGTTGTACATGCTAACAATTATGATTACAAAAAGACAGGGCTATTCCCTGTCTTTTTATAATGTTAAAACAGGTGATAATATGATAAATGCTTTTAGAGCTTTAAAGATTACGATTCATTTTTAATTAAAAAATTCAACTGTTATTCGTCCTCTATATGCTAGATTTAAAAATACCCAATTTAAAGAAGTATATAATTACGAAAATGATATTTACAAATTTTTAAATACGATACTTAATAATTCTTAAAATAATATTGATTCAGAAAATATACTTCCATTTTTTGTATATATAAGTTACACTTACATTACGAAAAAATTTACTGATATTACCATAAAAAGATGTAGGAGGAACCGCTATGACAAAAACTGAATTACAGTATAATCCCTTGGATCCGGCAACATTAAATAACCCATATCCAATCTACCATCAACTTCGTGAAAATTCCCCCGTTTTCTGGCATGAAGGTATGAAATCTTGGGTTCTAACCAGATATGAAGATTGTAGAGAAGTTCTTCGTAATCACGAATTGTTTGCTAGGGATTTGCGACGTATTGGTGTTGAAATTCCTGATATAAAAAATAACCTTCAAACTTTAGATCCGCCCGCGAATATGCCGTTACGTAATCTAATGATAAAAGCTTTTAATTCTCAGGATATTGAAAGTATTAGACGTAGAGTTCATGATTTAATTGAGGACATTTACAAAAAACAAGCGTCTAATAAAGAATTTGATTTTATGAAAGAAGTTTCAGCTCCGCTTTCATTAAGTTTAACGTGTATTTTGCTAGGCATAGATGAACCAGACTTAGAATCTATTGTAGAAATATCTGATGCTATTGCTTATCAGATGGACTCCGGATTAGTACCAGAGAATGCGGAACTCGGTAATTCAGCAAGAAAAAAACTCAACGAACTTGTTGAAGGATGGCTGGCAGCAGAAGAACAGCCTGGAATTTTATCTTATATAAGAAAAAATAGTCAAAAAGCTAATGTACCAGAACATTATGTGCGTAATACTACAGGCACAATGTTTACTGCAAGCTTTGGTACGTTATATGCATCTTTTGGTAATGCTCTACTTGTACTGTTAGAACACCCAGATATTCTTGATCAATTTAAAAATCAAGAGTTACTTGACTCTGGAGTTGATGAATTAATTAGATATGATGGACCAGCAACTGGAACAAGTCGTTTTGCAGTTGAGGAAACTAAAATTGGGGATACTATCATTAAGCCTGGTGAAATTGTTTTAACTTTACTTGCTGCTGCTAATAGAGATCCTGAAGTATATCCCGACCCAGATAAAATTATTCTTAATCGTTCTGCAAAACCAAATCTTGGTTTCGGTTGGGGTCCGCATTCTTGTGTAGGGACTTTGTTTGGTAAACTAGCAATTCAACAATTAATAGTATGTTTACTCGAATCGCCTAGACGTTTAGAACTGGTATCGGAACCTAAGCGACGCAATACGGCTACTGTACGTTGTATAGATGTATTACCTGTTTCATTTAATTAATTCTTTTATACACTGAATGGTTATTATATTAAAAGTAGTGATAGTATTATTTACAATCACTTATATGAAGCATGTAGTCAGACCGGGCATTCATCTTATATGCTCGGTCTATTTGTATTTAAAAATGGCTTTGACAAAGTATATGGATAACCTTTGGGGTAGTAATATATTTTAGTTATTCGATGAAAAACTGTAATTAAAATGAATGAGGCAACAGTTTCAAAAGCACATGATAATATCGATATCGAGTAACTCTCATTTCAATTTTGGAGTGAGGAATGTGTTTGCTATAAGTTTTTCATCGCTTATAGTTTTAGTAATTGCATTGTCGTTTACTTTTACACAAAAAAAGTAAACCGCCTTGCCTCCCAAGGATGTGAGTCGGTTTACTTGATCTCTTTGCAAATCGCCTTTGAAGCGATGTGTCTTATATATTTTATATACATCTTCAATATTAATTATAACACGCAGATTCACAAGAATATAACTAATTCGACAGGCGGAAAACAGAAATTTAGATAGTTGTCTGTTTTATGTAGCTGTTTTATTGTTAGAGATGATTGGAAGCTAATGGGCATATTATTTCCAAGCTAGCAGATATAATGGTTTTTACTCACATAATAAAATTTGACGTAAAAACGATTGTTTTTTAGCAACACATCGATCAGATATAACAAAGCCTGCATCTTCTATCAAGTTATCAATTGTTTCAATTGTAACGACAACTACTTTATCGGCAATGCGTCGAGCGTGTTGTAGAATATTAAATTGATCTTCGGTGGATGTATGTGTAAATAAGTTATAGGGTAAATCAATAATCGCGACATCATAATGTTCCTTAACCTCAGAGATTGGACCTAATGTAATGTTGCCTGTTAACCCAAAATAAGTGATGTTTTTTCTGGAACCTTGACAAACATTGTAATTCATATCTCGCCCTTCAATATTAATTCCCATGGAAAGGGCTTCAATTACTACTGTCCCTATACCACAACAAGGATCAATCGCACGAATATTTTGAGGCTGAGGAACTGCGATATTTGCAACAGTACGAGCTACTCTAGTACTAAGTGCCGTTGAATAACTGTGTGGCTTGTGTAAATGATTATGCCAAATGGATTCACTCTTCATATGCTTTCCAAAATACCATATTCCATCTATTAAAATAAGACCAAATACAATTTCAGGCTCATTTAGTTCTGGTTCGCCATCTATGCACAATCCTACCTCGCGTTCTATTAATCGACGCTCTGGCAAATGAATTTTCTTCTCTTCACCTATATCCATACTATTTAAACTAACTACTTTATAAGTTGCTTCCTTTACTGTTAAATCCTTCACCAATGTCTTGATGTTTTCTATACTATTATCTTCAAATAGCACTTCAAGTCTGTCCTGCATAAACGGGCTACGGCTTGGATCAATTTTAATAGGGCTTATTATATAATTTGATTGGGAATCAAGATTAAAAAATGAACGCATTTCCATTCTGCACAGATCGTATTCATCAACATGATGTACATATGTGTATATAAATTTACTGTTATTTTGTTCGTTACTCAATTGATTATCATCCTTTTAAGTTGTTGTTCACTTGATTTCACTAATGTTCATAAAAAACAAATGAAGTTGTTATTTGGTAATCGTATCATAGGTGTCTCTATCAAGCCACTTAATATCAATATTGATTCACTATTATGTCGAGGTAAAATTTATTAGAGGGAATAGTGGAAATAATTTGTAAGAAAAAATAATATAAAAATAGACAGGGTCGGATTTAATAACCACAACTACTGGAGGGTGTTAAATGATTGTAAAAGAAGACGTTTTAAATAGAAAGGGCGCTAGAAAGGCAAGTGGTATTCCTAGTGAAGTTTTAATGTTGTTGAATCAAGGGAAAATAGAGAGTGTTAATTTAACGGAATGGCAAGCTGTTCACCATATTACTTTAGTAAAAAATGTTCTACCGTCAATAGGACTAGAAGAAAAGTTAGACTTTATATTAACGGAGATAGAGAAGCCAAAAGTAGAAACAGGAATGAAGGCTATACGCTTAATAGGGAGTTTATTAGATACAGTCATGATGGATGAAAGTGAGGCAAAAAAAGAGGAGCTAATCAAAATATTTTCCACTCATGTATCTGATAGTGTCCGATGTTGGGCAGCGTTTATGAATAAAGACAACGATCATTCTTTAGAAGAAACATTGTTGTATATCCGTTCTTTCGCAGCAGATCATCATTTTGGTGTTCGGGAAATTGCTTGGATGTCAATTAGGGAGGACCTTTCAGCAAATATGGAGAGCAGTGTCGATTTGTTAACCGAATGGGCGAAAAGTGAAGATGAAAACATTCGTAGGTTCAGTTTAGAATCAATCCGTCCTCGCGGGGTATGGACAAAGCATATTGAAAGATTAAAAGAAGAACCGCAAATTGCACTTCCTATTTTACAGTTACTTAAATCAGATCCGTCAAAGTATGTTCAAGATTCTGTCGGCAACTGGTTAAATGATGCTAGTAAAACTCAACCAGAGTGGGTTAAAAACCTTTGTGATGAATGGCAAAAAGAATCTCCAACTAAAGCGACTGAGAGAATCATTAAAAAAGCTCAAAGAACAATCGTAAAAACATAAGGATGATGTTCAACGACGATAAAGCCACAACCACTTAGGACCATGTCTAAACAATCACACTCATGAACAATATTTATTGATTGAGGGAGTTAATCCAAAAAGGATTGGACTCTCTTTTTTATGTAGTTAATTACTTACAGGAGCAAAGTTGGTTTTCAATAAAAAAATAATGAATTTAGATACTTTTTTATTGAAAAACGATAAAATGTGTTTTAAAATCAAGCGTACATTATATTAAGTGAGGTGCTTTTTATGAAACGAGGTTCAACACTCTTTTTAAAAATAGCTGTTTTTCTTATGGGAGCTCCTGTTCTTGCTTTGTGTATATTTGGCCTTTGGTTAGCTAATAATCTAGCAAATCCAGATTACTGGTATATACTATATCCTGGTATAATTATTATGTATGTATCAGTAATACCGTATTTCATTGCGTTATATCAGGCTTTCCTACTTCTAAGCTACATTGATAAGAACAAAGCGTTCTCTAATATTTCTGTAAGAGCTTTAAAGAAAATAAAATACTGTGCAATTACAATTAGTACTTTGTATGTGGTAATGATGCCATTTGTTTATCTTGCAGCAGAGACAGATGATGCTCCAGGTCTCATAATTATCGGAATGGTCCCTATCTTTGCTTCAATGATAATCGCAGTCTTTTCTGCTGTTCTACAAAAGCTTTTAAAAGAAGCCATCGATCTAAAAGTAGAAAATGATTTAATGATTTGAGGTGTTCAATTTGTCAATAATAATCAATATTGATGTGATGTTGGCTAAAAGGAAAATGAGTGTGACAGAACTTTCAGAGAGAGTTGGAATAACAATGGCTAATCTTTCTATATTGAAGAATGGAAAGGCAAAAGCGATTCGATTCTCAACTTTAGAGGCGATTTGTAAGGCTTTAGAATGTCAGCCTGGAGATATATTAGAATACAAAAGTGATAAAGACGTTTAAGAATAATAGACAACAAATTTTTTACAAATAAGTATTTAAGCCTTTAGCGGCTGTTACAACCGAGCCCTATTTTAATGAAATTATTTTGTTGAGTAAATTAGTTGCTTACTGGTAAATTGTTTAAGGATCGCCTGTCTAACGATAGGTGATTTTTTTATGAATACATGAAAATATTGGTCGTTGTTCCAAGTAACTGCGCTTAGATAAAATAGGTTTCGTACTGCATGATGTGGCACATCAACTATCTGCATTTATTATTGTCCTTGGTGTGGGTCGAAAATTTTAAAACAATAATTCTTCCTTCTTAAACGAAAGGGTACTAATCTTTCGTAGATAACATATTTTAAGCAATCAAATTATTCATATAGGAGTGCTGATAAATGCTGGAACTTCAAAACGAGATTAAAATATATTCGAAAAATAGTAAACATTCTTTAATCTTAAAGACAAGGTATCTTGTTGAAATAAATTATACTTTCGCATTATTTGGGCAATCAAAACAGAATTCACTTACCTCTCATTTTTGTATCAGAAAAGAACAAATCAAAAATTTTTGTACAGACTTGGGAAATGAATACGCTTGTGTAGAACTCGCGGATAATGACTCTGATGGATATATTGAGATTATAAAAAATAAAGAGAAGGTTGGTGTAAAAGCACAAATTGGTGGAACTCATGAAGAGTATTTGTATATTGAATTGAATCAAATACTAATACTTTAAAATCTTTTATTAATGATTTGAATGAACTTTTAAGGTATGAGGATGTGTAATTAACGGAGTGCTATACTTGAAGATCATTGAGTTGCATAAGCAGCTCTTTTTTCTATTGAACGACAATTTTGATGAAATTTCGTGTCAAATTTGACCTTCATCTCCCCAACAAGCAGAGAAAAATTAGGACTCACCAAGTTTGGTTAGTCCTAATGTTATTCCTTGCGCGATAGTGGAGGTATCTCTGTATAGTTGGATGCAGCTTTATAGTAAAGTTTGAGTAAATGAACGATATTAACTTGGATAGGAAAACAAAAATTTAGACTCTAAGCGAGCCGCGGAAGCCTCTTGCTGCATAGTAAGAATCCGCACCATTGTGGTACACAAAAACAGTGTCGTAGCGATAATCACAAAAGATGGCCCCGCCGAGTTTTCTAATATTAGCAGGTGTTTGCACCCAGCTCGACGTTTTCATATCGAAATTTTCAAGATTCTGCAGCTCCCGGTATTGTTCTTCCGTTAAAAGTTCAATGCCCATGGCAGTCGCCATATCAATAGCGTTATTTTCTGGTTTGTGCTTTTTCCTTGATTCCAGTGCTTCACGATCGTAACAAACACTTCTACGACCTTTAGGGCTTTCCGCTGAACAATCATAAAAAATGTATTCGCCGGTCTTTTCGTCATGGCTAACCACATCCGGTTCACCGCCAGTACCTTCCATTTCATTAAGCGACCACAGTTTTTCAGTATTAGCCTCGAGCTTAGCTTGTACTTCAGTCCATTCAAGATCTTTATGGCGGTTCATATTTTTCTCAAAACGGGATTTCAAAATTCTGAGTAGTTCCTCACGTTGTTCTAGTGACAACTCCTTATTTTTCTTTGTCATATAGTTTCCCCCTTATTGTTATTACTCATAATTGGATAGAACTGCTCAGTTAGTTCAATAAAAATTCTATTTCTTACTATAGAGTTCTCCATTTAACATGAAGTATTAGGCTTGTTATAAAACACATATCATTTCCTTTATTTATTCCCTTGTTTGAATAATTGTATCGTTTTCGTTTGGGAAAATCGATACGGCACCACTGTCATTTTCAATATCAACAATTAAATCGTCTAGACATATAGGCCATTCCTCTATAGTATCATCCTAAAAAAGATATCAAAAAAAATATAAAATTACTATATGATTTTTTCTGAATTGTTGTTAATTGTACATTCCACTAACAGCAATTCTTGAAAAAACACCTATTAATAAAGAATAGGAACCTAATCTACTGCTATATAATGAACTCCCTCGTAAATTGTACACACTTGCTAACATTTACACGACATATTTAAAATGCAGATGGTTTTTCCTATGAAGTTAATAGCAAAAAATCACTTTATTTTCCAAAAGGATTGTCAACATAAGGGCCCATCATTGTAATACGCATGAGCTGAGTAGCCATAAATTTTGGTGAATAATGCATGTCGTTTTCTAACCACCAAACAATCACCTCGAGAAAGGCAGCAGCAAAATATCTGACAGCCATTTCACGTGGCACTGTAAGCCTCTTATCATCAGGCTGCGTAAAATTGATTCCATTTGAGATAAAATCGATGATGATTTCCTTCAGGCCTGAAGAGAAATAAGGAATGTCTTTTTCAGTTAAAAACACTTTATATAATTTGCTATTTAAAGAAATTTGCTCAAATAAATGCATAAATGTATCGTGTGGCTCATCTGCATCTTTTGAAAAATCAAATTCTACCTTGTCATCGAATGTATCGTTAATACTGCTCACTAAATCATTTAATATTTCCTTTGTGCTTTGATAGAGAAGATCGAGCTTATCGCTATAATGTAGATAAAAGGTAGCACGATTTATGGTCGCTCGCTCTGTAATATCTTGTACAGTAATCTTTTCGTAGCCTCTTTCTGCAATTAATTCCACAAGTGCGTCTCTTAGTAGTTGGCGCGTCCTCATAACCCGAGGGTCCATTTTCTGTTTCTTATTCGACATTTTCAAGCTCCTTGTCTTATTTTTTCTATTATTACGACACTGGCAATAAATTCGTTGATAAAGCGTCGAATCTATGAAATGTGTTGTTTGCCCTTTTTATGAGTATTGATATACTTATATTAACGACGCCGTGTCGAGAATACAACTGGTTGTTAATATGTTCATGAATTAGTCATTTTATTTCATTTAGAAAGGAAGTTTTAATATGGGTCGTTTAAATGGAAAAGTAGCAATCATTACTGGGGCAGCAATGGGGATGGGTGCTTCTGAAGCAAAATTATTTGCTCAAGAAGGAGCGAAAATTATCGCTACAGATATTCAAATCGAGCCATTGAACCAATTAGTAAAGGAAATTAAAGAAAATGGCGGGGATGCTATAGGGATCCAGCATGATGTGACATCTGAAGATGCTTGGAAATCCGTCATTGCCGAAGCAGTGAAGACATATGGTAAGGTCGATGTACTCGTTAACGATGCTGGTGTTTCTTCACCCAAAACAATTGCCAACATGGAAATGGATGAATGGAATAAAATAATGGACATTAATTTAAATGGCTGTATTATTGGGATGAAATATGTGATTCCTGAAATGCAAAAAGCAGGCGGGGGCTCTATTATCAATATTTCCTCCATTGGCGGTATTGTTGGTATGGCAGGTACAAGTCCATACACAGCGGCTAAAGGGGCACTACGCGTACTATCAAAATCAGCTGCAGTTGAATATGGAAAAGAGAAAATCCGTGTAAATTCCGTACATCCAGGTATTATCGTAACGCCAATGACAGCACCAACGATGGAAGAAGGAGGCGCTCTTCCTTTCTATAAAACGTATACGCAACTTCCATCCTTTGGTGAACCAAAGGATGTTGCCTATGGCGTTGTATTTTTAGCCTCTGACGAATCACGCTTTATGACAGGTGCAGAATTAGTTATTGATGGCGGTTGGACAGCTATTTAATAAAAAAATTAAGCTTGAGAAAAAACTAGGCTTCACACAGAATGTGAGCCTAGTTTTTTTGTTATTACCAGGATGAAGAAAAATTTCAGCGAAAAGGGAAGTGAATGCTCGTTTGAAATAGTGGACTATCGTGAGTGAAGAAAGTAGATTCTGATGTGAAACAGAAAAATAGTATGCTAAATGATAGGATAGAGATTTAGTTCGGGTATCTTAATATTTATGGTAGGATAAATATAAAAAGGGGTTTTATTCCAAGTTGTTTACGCTCGCAGAAAACGATGCCTGGAATGTATTAAAAGCGTTTTAAATGCAATAATCTTATGCCAGAGTGTATACGCGGTTTGAGCCTGCAGGCGGCTATACTAAGTATATGGATAATCAAACTCACTGAGCCTGTGCATTATAGGAGGTATGAAAATATTTTGCCATCATGGAATGATTTTACATATGTCGCAATTCCCAGTGCAGGAAGCGGTAAATGGTTGCAAATCATTAATAATTCAAAGCAGTATTGTGTTGAAATAAAAAACGAAGAACTCGTGATTTCTAGGTATCGTGAAAAACACTGCATACAATATGACTATTTAGATATAAAAATAGTCGGCACAGATTATGGAGAATGGGGAGGAGAGTTAAAAGTCGTTTATCCAGATTCGACAGAAATAGTATTAAAAAAGTGTAATGTTAAATCAATCTTCGAATATGAAGGGAATCTATATTTTCTTGAAGGATTAGAACATCTGTATCTGAATACGGGTTATTTACATCAGCTGATTTACGATGATACTCACTTTTCTATTAGGAAGTGTCTTGATTTAAAAGAGTGTCCAATTGCTTTTTATATATTCAATAGTCACTTGTATGTAATATCTAGCGAAAATTTATTTTGTCTATCTGTTGAAAATGGCTCATTTAGAAAGAATATTATATTCAATAATTTCCCATTCAGTGCTTTTGTGCCGAACTCACTTATTGTCTATAAAGGGAATTTTATTATAGGGATGAGAGGAGGATTAGGAAGAATAGATTATGAAAATATTAAAAATGTGCAGTACTTGCAATTGAAAAAAGTATGATTTTCAATTTTTCATTTTGATGAGCCATCTTCGGCAATGAAAAATGTTCAAGATTGGAGAGAGGTTTATGAAAGTAGAAGAGGCTTTAGAAATCATTTATGAATATACCATTGGTGATAACTCTGTACTATATTAAAGAGCAGGATTGGGATTAAATGAAAAAAACTATCATTCATAATTGAAGCAATGAAAGTACTAATTAAGGAATATTCAGATAAACCCGAAGTACCTAAAAAACTAGCCTTATGTTTTGTAGATATCAGCAAATACTTTTATTTTCATGACGGAAAGTATTCTACAGAAGAGGAAGAAAAGTTTGAAGATGCAATTCACGAAATATCATATTTACCAGAAAAATTATTTGGATAGATTTGGTTGAGTATTATATTGAAAGCATTAAAGACTTAGGACTCAAATGGAAGTCTTCTGAATGAGTAAAGCTACTAGAGTAGGATGATCGATGGAAAAAATAATAATAGATAATTGGAAGTGAGGTGAAAAGTATATGTATATGTCTAAAGTGCATGTATGGGTAGGTATTAATAATGCTGATGATGAAACTTATGAAAAATACTTTGAATTAGACTATGATGATCCAGATATGGATATTGATGATCCTCTTTATAAAGTTTGTCAATTTTGTCAGGATATAAATGTAAAATGGTATGATGAAGACTGTATTGGAGTTTACAAGGAAGATGATACGATAGATGTTCGTAAAGCACTGGAAGAGTTATCGATATCGCAGGAAACCATGTTAGAAATACAGGACATTTGTATTAAAAAAGGATTAGAAAAAGTAAATGCTATGTTTTATTACATGGATTCAGAGATAGATGTCGTCGATAAAAACATTTTGTATAATGAATTAACTTATATTGGAGAATTTGATACAAATTTATAAAAACTAAATTCCATATAATATAAAACATATGTAGAAAGTGTCATAATATCCTTTTTATATATGTTTTTTGTTAATAGGAATATTCTTGTACAGAAAGATGGTCATAATAGAGAAATACCGTAGTTAGTATTGAGAGATTTAGATAATAACAAGGATGTTTCCTTATATTGTTAAGTTAGAAAGTTAATAGTAATCGAGATGTATTGTAAAGGAGGCGTTTAAAACATGCAGAAAAAATTGAACCCAGTAGATTTAATATTAGATATTAAAAAAGATGTTTATTTACAACAAATTTCTAGTTTTGAAAGTACTTTGAACATTCCCTCTTCAGATAATGTGGACATGCTTTCAGAAAGTGTTCGCTTTTATCAATCACTGAATGATTATCAAAAAAGTATGCTTTTCTATCTAATTGAAAGTTCAGTTTCAAATACAATCTCCAATGTGTTTGGTTGGTTAGATGGTGTTTATTACTTAGAAAAACAAACTGAAAATTTAGAACTTAAATTTGAGAAAAGTGAAAACAAGTTAAATGGATGTTTGCAGGATATTTGGCTAGCTATTGAAGAAGGGGACGATATTGATGAGCTTAGAAAGCTGTATGGTGATTTTTAAATAATAAGAAAGGGTATACCGTTTACGCTCCAGCTGTAAACTTCGCTAATCAAAAAGAAATAAAAAGTACAAGGTGATGTATTTACTTCAGCAATTATAAAGTGTCAAAAGTGGAGGTGAAAATCGATGCATCTGGATCAGGCACATAATATTGTTTATGATTTTACAATTGGTGATAATTCAATACTGATGGAGTTACGGGTCGGGAAGGATTAAATAAACAAAGTTACAAACTCTTAATTGAAGCCATGAAAAAGTTAATTGAAGAATATAAAGATAAATCTGCAGTTCCTAAGAAGCTCGCCTTATGTTTTGTAGATATAAATAATTATTTTTATTTTAACGAGGGCAGGTACACCGAAGAGAAAGAAAAAGAATTAGAAGATGCAGTTCACGAAATATCTAGTTTGGCAGAGCAATTATTTGTATAAAATCTAGAACCCATTAAAAAAGAGAGTTGGCTATGAAATAATGTTGAACTATACCATATAAACATTGCGAATATATCTTATTTAGGTTATTAGGAAGGATGACAAAGAATGAAAGATTTTTTTATTTATTTAAGTGAAAGGCTGGTTAAAGTTATAAAATTAGATTTTACTAACATACAAAAATAATCGGTAATGAAAAAATATATGCAGCAAGTTTAGTAACAGATAGTGATACAGTTAGTCTTTTCAAGGCGGTGAATACAAACGAATTTTTAGAGAAAAAGAATGATGAGAAGGACACGCAAGATAGCGAATTACTTGCACAATTTGCAGAATACTTTCCAGTAAAGGGGAATGACTAGTTGATCCTTTCAGATATGATCACGAAAGAAGGTAAATAGGTGACTATTTAGCGAGTAAGAAATATTGGTGAAACACTTTATTAGTGGGTTATGAGACTGAATGCTTTCTTTAAAGATTTAGAAAAGATGATGGTTAGTGCTATTAAAAATGATTTCAAAGAAATGTTGCGTTCTATCGCGGATGAAAGAATCTATGTAGTTTGTATTGTAACAGATAGTGAGGCGAGAACCACATTTTTTGTGGCTAACACATATGAATATATATAGAGAAGAGATCAAGAATATATTGAGAAGGGATGGGAGAGCGCATATGATGAACTAAAATGGGACTCTTCCGAGTGGGGATATAGTAATAGTCATTTTCAATCAGATGCCAGTATGTCTGTTGCAAGCTATTTATCAGATAAAAGAGATGCCATAGAAGAAGAAATCTTTGATGAATTTGAAGAGAAGCTTCATACAACTATGATTTCAGTGCTTGATATCGTTCATAACGAGAAAGTTATTAGTCAAAATAAAGATGATATTACAGTCTTCATCTCGATGTCTGATGACGAAAGAACTGAAGTAGTTGAGAATTATTCAGCTAGGTCGTTAAATTCAGAAAAAGTTTACAAGGAATTCTTAAAAAGATTTGATAATATCGTATAGTTATTTAGGAATTACATGTAATACACTTTTTACATAGTATAGTGCGGGCTTTTTAGTAATAAAGGTGTTATTTGAAAAATAGATCAACTAACTTAAGAGAGTGTGTGAAATTATGACTGAAGAAAAAATGAGTTTAATCAGTATTAGTAATGTGTTAACACATCCAGAGAAAAATCCAGAGACTTGGTTTTATCTTCCTCCAAATTCAACAGAATGGAATTTAAAAACAAAGGGGGTATTTTCTCTAGATAGCTTTGATTTTTCAACTGATTCAGATGATTTTTTACCGGAACAAGTGAAAAATAATGGTTGGATAGAAACATTGGATGGAGCAAGTATTGAGGATGTAATTGATAATGTAAATAATCAATTAGAAAATCCAACACTAGATCAGTTACTCCAAGCATTCATTTATTATTTTGAGAATGATGCGTTTTTAGTTTTTTTAAGTAGGTCAGAGATAAAATAATGTTTTTGAATGTTATTGGAAGAGAGGGGAATGTACATTCTGGATCACATTCAACTGGTTTAAAAAGTCTTCCTGGAACATTTAGAAAGCAAGTAGTTATTTTTATAGATAACTGTCTTAGGCTTTAAGTGAGGTGTAAATAATAATGGAAATAATGAGTAAGGTTCATGTTTGGTTAGGAATTAGCAACGTTGATAACGATACCTTTAATGAGTATTTCAAAATCGATTATAATGATCCGGACATGGATATTGATGATCCAAAATATAAGGTATGTGAATTTTGTAAAGATATTAATGAAAAAGTGTATGACGAAGATTGGATTGGTGTCTACTGGCAAGATAAATTAGCAGACGTGGATGAATTTATTGAGGAACTTTCAGTAGAAGATGAGACGATGGTTGAAATAAAAAAGATCTGTATTCACAAAGGATTAGACAAAGTAAACACAATGTTTTATTATTTCGATCCAGAAATAGAAATTACTGATGTTAACAAGCTTTATAACGGTTTGCATTATATCGGATTATACGATACCGACTTTTAGTGTAGTGATCGTATCAAAAGAGTAGGAAAACTCCTGATAATAGGTGGTTTTTTCTGCTCTTTTCTTGTGTTTTTAAATGGAATTATTTTCATTAAAAATATTATTTAATAAAATAATATAAGTAGCATCGATATCGGGTGGATGACAGGGAATATTGGATGAAGAGACTCAAACCATTCTTACGTATAATCCTTTAGATAAGGTTGTTATAACGCAATCTTACAGGAATTAAATCAAATACACCGTGGAGGGAAGAAAATGAATAAATTCGATGATACACAATTGTATGCGTTATTAAATGAATCAAATTATGAGAAAATCAATGCATTTTTACAAATATACGGCATAGATAGTGTTGATAGGGACGGACGTACATTTTTGATGTCTGCAATCGTTGAAGGTAAAGGGGATATTGTAAGTTATCTTTTGAATATTGGATGTAATGTGAATGCTAAAGATAAAGCGGGCTTAACTGCGCTGCATTTTGCAGCTATTTATGACAGATGTAGTATTGTAAAGGTTCTTATAACTAATGGTGCTGAAATTGATGCAGTTGACTACATAGGAAATACCCCTTTATGGAGGGCGATAATGGAACATAGTAATGAAACATCAACGATAAGGTATCTATTAGAGAATGGGGCCGATCCTAATAAGTCGAATAATCGTGGGATAGCACCAAAGGATTTACTCGAATAGTAATCAACAATCGAGTCGCAATAATTTGCTTGATAATAATGGTTTATTAGATTCAGAAACATATGTAAAGAAGACGAAAGCACTTTCTTAACATATGTTTTTTGTATTAGACGTTGGACAGCGTATCAGTAGGACGGCCAGGAGAAACAAAAACGACGAAAAATTTAGGGGCGTGTATAAGGTGATAGAAAAAGAATACAACTTGCTGGTTAAAATTTTTGAAAAATATTACGACTCATACGAAGAAATGCTATGCCGAGTAAAAGACTTAGAAAATGATACGGTTATTTGGAGTGATTCATTTTTGGAATTTTTTCCATATCAAAATGCACTGAGTCAATTAAAGAAGCCAAAAATCTATAAAGCTGAGCCCAAATCTAATGAAGGTGTTATAGTAAGTAAGTTTAAAAATGGTGAACTGTACTATTCTTATGATAATGAAAATAAGGGATGGGGCAGTGTTTTTGTAATAAAAGAAGATGGAATGAAACTGTATTTAAGGTTTCTAAATAACGATAATGATGAAATCGTTCTAGAACAAGTATATTGTATAGTTTTTAAAGAGACTGTGATTGAAAAAGTATTATTCTATTTTAAGGACGTTGATTTGGACGGGGACCAGGAATTGAACGAAGAAACATTTTTGGTGGATAAATATTCATATAATGGTAATGCGACGATTAATTCAATTATAAGAAATGGATTTTATCACGAAAGTAAAAATAGTATACCAACTACCACATTTCGATTTGAGTATGTTAATGAAGATATATTTATATACTCAAAACAATTGAAACTAAATCAAATGGATGACGAAGAGTTAAGGTGGAAGATTAAAAAACAAAATCAAGTACGATAGTAGAAACGGAAAATGTGGACTAAGCCCATTAAATCAATTGCACCTCTAATACTCAGAGTGATTAATGAACTATATCCTGTCTATTAGATATAGGAAATAATAAAAATACATGAAGCGGCTTGAGTCTAAAGGACTCAGGCCGTTTAATCTTTTCTGGTAATGGCAAGGTGAATCTAAAAGTAATTGAGGCACATTTGGAAAAGTAGGGGGTATTGGGATAAAATAAAGCTAAGCAGGCTCGGGAAAAGTTTAATAAGTAAATTTGAGATTAAAGGAGAAAGTATGAAGATAATAGAGGTCATTAAAAAAATTGAACAGGATTGTAATTGCAAGCTTGTCAAAAGGAATACAGAATTCAGGAGTGAATTAGCTCTCCCAGAAGATTTGAATTATTTTTTTAGCAATTATGACTCCTTATATATATTTGTAGATAAGCCTTATGGATTAAAAATAGTTTCTTCTAATGAGTTTATTCCAACTAGTAAAAGGCTTTACCCGGAGGATGATGTTATTTGGGAGGAGCTCGAAGGGGATGTTAGTAATGAGTGGTATCTTATTGCTGAATCTGAACAAATCAACCAATACATAAGTATTGATATGAGCAAGTCTCATTTTGGTTATTGCTATGATAGTTTCTTGGACACTCATGCAACACAAGGGGATAGTCAGATTATTGCTAAAAGCTTTACGGAACTGTTAGAACGTTTATACGCTAGTAAAGGCGAAAATTGGTTTTGGTTGACTGAAAATTTCAAGTCGTATGGGGATGCTTATGATGGCAGGTAAAATATTTATTAACACTAAGTGTTTGTGGTGAAAATTGGATTAACGTCTTTCGTATCTACATCTGAAACGGACAAAATGAATAGGGAGGCTCATCATGACGGAAATATTAAATAGAGACCCGATATTACCAATTAAACAAATAGGGGAAGACAATTGGATTGAAAATCTGACATCCTTTCTTGAGAATCATGATGTAGAAGTGATTTCATTAAAAGGTGAAAAAATTTATGAAAAGACAGAGCAATATCTAGATTGGACAATCCCCTCACAAACGAAAAATTATTTCTTAAATTTTGGTGGTATAGAAAGTTCTGATTTTATGTACAACCTTAAGAAAATAGGCGAGTGGGAAATATTAACGAATTCTATTTGGGAGTTTGTATCATTAAACTTTCTAGCAGAAGAAACAGATAAATATATTGTTTTTTCTGAAAGTCCTAGCAATGACCCTGTTTGCTTTAAAAGGGACACTGGAGAGATATATTTGTTTTCTCATGATCCCATTAATAGGGCTAAAGTATATAAAGATTTTAATGACTATTTATTAAATGAGATAGTTGAGATTCAAAAATTGTACGATGAAGTCACATTTAATAGTTCGAAAGAAGAAATAGAGTATAAAGAAAATTTGTTGGATGGCGATGGTATTGATTTTGATTTCCGTTATTTAAAGCTTTGAGTACAAATAGCAACAAGGGTGGTCGGATTGCTCTATATTTCCAAGTGATTTTCCTGATAAAGGTAGTAAAAATACCTTTGTTGGTTTAAAGGATTAATGATCAAATAATTTAACTATAAAAATATAAAAGTTTAAACTCAATTCATTCAAAAGTCATATTATGAATTTTTATAGCAAAAAATATGAGGATAATACATAAAAATTCAAAAAATTAATTGACTCAAGTATTTAATGTGTGATAAAAATGATAGTATCAATTCGGAAAATTAATATTTGGGCAATGATAGGATTAAGTAGTGAAAATCTCCCTATTTCAGAGAGCTGATGGTTGGTGCGAATCAGTATATAGATGATCATGAATTTCGACCTGGAGCATCTTTCATAAATCACATGTTGTGAGGAAGTGGAAGACGGTAGTGAATACCGTTATCAAATAAAGTGGTGAAGAATTTTTTCACAACTAGGGTGGTACCGCGATATATATCGTCCCTACGTACTTACGTAGGGACGTTTTTTGTTAAGGTTAAACTCTTGTTGTATTTTCATAACTAGGGTGGTACCGCGATATTTAATCGTCCCTACGTATTTTGCGTAGGGGCATTTTTTATTAAGGTTTTATGCTTGTTCTATCTTCATAACTAGGGTGGTACCGCGATATTACATCGTCCCTACGTATTTACGTAGGGACGTTTTTTATTAAGGTTTTATTCTTGGTGTATCTTCATAACTAGGGTGATACCATGTTATTTTTAAAATCCCTAGGTTTGAAGTGGCTGTAGGTGAAAGGGGTCACGATAGACCAATATGAATAAAAACCGAATTGTCATTAACAAAGAAATAGAAGAAGAGAGGAGTTAAAGAGATGAATTCACAGCAATGGACATCGAAATTAGGTTTCATTTTAGCTGCAGCAGGCTCAGCGATAGGTCTTGGTGCGATTTGGAAGTTCCCGTATATGGCCGGTATTGGAGGTGGCGGTGCGTTCTTCCTTATTTTCATCGGTTTTACCTTATTAATTGGTTTACCGTTATTATTGGCGGAATTTGTTATTGGAAGAAGTACACAAAAAGAGGCTGTTGAAGCATATAGAACGATTGCTCCAAAAACGCAATGGCCGTGGGTAGGTAAATTAGGGATTGTCACTTGTTTCATATTGCTTTCATTCTACAGTGTTGTTGGAGGATGGATTTTATTATATTTATGGAATGCGATTACAGGTAGACTGTGGGAAGGCAATGGCTCTTACGAAGCAACTTTTACGGAAATCATTGCTAATCCATTTTTAGCAGTTGGATCACAGCTATTATTTATTCTTATGACTATTTTTATCGTAAGTAAAGGTGTACAAAACGGTGTTGAAAAAGTAAATAAGTATTTCATGCCAGCACTATTTGTTTTATTCTTTGTCTTAATTATTCGTGCCCTTACACTAGATGGAGCAGGAGAAGGGGTTCGTTTCTTCTTACAGCCTGATTTCTCAAATGTGACATCTGAAATTATTTTATATGCGATGGGGCAATCGTTCTTCTCGTTATCTGTCGGCGTTGGCGTAATGGTTACGTATAGCTCATACTTACCGAAAGAAGAAAGCTTACCACGTTCGGCATTTTCTATCGTTGGTTTAACGCTTGTGATTACATTGCTTGCAGGGCTTGCTATTTTCCCGGTAGTCTTCGCATTTGGAATGGAACCATCTCAAGGGCCAGGGCTATTATTTATTGTCTTGCCCGCGATTTTCAGTAAAATGGCGTTCGGAAAAGTGTTCTTCATTATTTTCTTGTTACTATTTTTCTTTGCAACGATTACATCAGCCATTTCCATGTTGGAAATTAGCGTGGCCTCTTTAACGACAAAAGGTAAAGGGAAGCGCGAAAAAATGGCATTGATTGTAGGATTACTTATTTTTGTTGTAGGGATTCCATCGGCGCTTTCATTTGGCGTATTGAGCGATGTAGAATTGTTTGGAAAAACGATATTTGATTTCGCAGACTATACAGTAAGTAATATTTTAATGCCGCTCGGTGTATTATTAGTTGCGATCTTCGTACCGTTTAAAATGAAGAAAGATGTATTAATGAGTGAACTGGGTGTAAGTAAAAATAAAGGTTATAAATTATTTGTATTATGGTTATTCTTACTTCGCTATATAGCACCGATTGCAATTATTATCGTATTTTTAAATGTAATTGGCGTGATTTAACATACAGAAGGCCCTAGCATATCGTTATGCTAGGGCCTTTTCGTTATAAAATCAGGCACCTAAAGAACTGCTCCGATTCCTACGAATACAGCCCTCCACAGAATAAAAGCACAAATCAATGCAATCCCCGTTTAAAACAGATAAAAAAACAATAAAAGAATAGCTTGACATCATTCATTAATAGCACAAACATCACAATTTTTTCAGCATATCATAATGGAGAAAGCGTTTTCTTCAATTAATATAGAAGAAAGTCACTACAATTCAATCAAGTTTGCCGCAAAATACTTTGTTACAAATGCTAAATATTAATAAGTATAAAAGAGTTCTTGATTGAGGTACATTTCGTCACTTGATTTTATTACGACGCTTGAAAAAATGTCTCTAAATGGGGAAGTCATATTCGAAGAGTTTCGACCTGTCGTTGTAATAAATCAACATCCTGCTGTTGAAGTGATACAACTTTATACAATTAAAAATGATCATCTTGAAATCCATATTAATTCGTAAAGACGTGGTTTGTTTTGACATGTCAGATACACCATTGAAAATTCTGTAAATTAGATGAATTCAGCTAGTTCAGACAAATATTTGTACGAATATTGGAATTTTACGAAAAAATTTTGCAAAAACCTTAACTATTTCATACGAAATCCGTATAATAAATCAAACAGTGTGAAAATTGTCCATTTTCCGCCGATTAATTGCGTGAATTTTTTAAATTGTATTGACGTGGGGAATGATAATTTGTACACTGTGTACAATCAATTGTTTTTTGGAGGAATACATTTAATTTAAAAAGTTAGGATTTGATGGTTATGATCGTATGTAAATTTGGTGGAACATCTGTAGCAAGTGCAGAACAAATTCAAAAAGTAGCAAACATTGTAAAATCTAATCCGGCACGTAAAATCGTAGCCGTTTCTGCACCAGGGAAGCGTTCTGGTGACGATATAAAGGTAACTGATTTATTAATTAACTTAGCAATGGCAGCATTAAAAAATGAAGATTTTGAGAAAGAATTACAAATAGTTGTAAATCGCTTTATGGCGATTGCGGATGGTTTGGAGTTAGATTATACAATTTGTGATGTGATCGCTGAAGATTTACGTGAACGTGTACAGGGTGATAAATCGAATGAGGAATTATTTATCGATAGCATCAAAGCGGCAGGGGAAGACAATAACGCGAAGCTAATCGCAGCTTATTTTAATTCCATCGGTATGACGGCACGTTATGTAAGCCCAAAAGAAGGTTTGGTCGTCAATGATTTACCTGAACGCACGTATGCTTTACCAGAGGCTTATGCTAATTTAGAACCACTAAAAAATACCAAGGAAATTATTGTATTCCCAGGTTTCTTCGGTTACACTAAAGCGGGCATACTGCGTACATTTGATCGCGGTGGTTCTGATATTACAGGCTCTATTTTAGCAGCTGCTGTTGAAGCAGAGCTTTATGAAAACTTTACGGATGTGGACTGTGTGTTCTCTGCGAATCCGAAAGTTGTGAATGATCCAGTGGAAATTAAAGAAATTACGTATCGCGAAATGCGCGAATTATCCTATGCAGGCTTTTCAGTTTTCCATGATGAAGCGTTAATGCCTGTCTACAAGATTGGGGTGCCCGTTAACATAAAAAATACAAATAATCCATCAGCCCCAGGTACTCGTATCGTACCAAGACGCTCTGTTACAGGACGTCCAGTTACAGGTATCTCGGCAGACAGTGGCTTTTCAACTTTATATGTGTCAAAATATTTGATGAATCGTGAAGTAGGCTTTGGACGTAAGCTTCTTCAAATTTTGGAAGATGAAAATATTTCTTATGAACATACACCTTCTGGTTTAGACGATATTTCTGTCATTATGCGTTCAAACCAAATTACATTAGAAAATGAAGAAAGAATTCTTTCTCGTGTGAAAAATGAGTTACATGCAGATGATGTGCAAATGCGTCATGGCTTCTCGATGATTGTTATCGTAGGTGAAGGTATGCGTAATAATACAGGCTTAGCGGCACGTGCTGCAACTGCGATTTCTAAAACAGGTGCAAATATAGAGATGATTAATCAAGGTTCATCTGAAGTTAGTCTAGTATTCGGAGTGCTACAAGAGTTTGAAAACCAAATTTTACAAGCACTTTATGAGGAATTTTTTGCACATGTGAGAGTGTAAGGATATATAGTGAAACTTTTAACAGTGGGGAGTTTTTTATCCCCACTTATTATTTAGTGTTCACGGGCAGTTTGCCTTCGCTTAATTAATCGGTAGAGGTGGTACAGAAAAAATACTGCCTGTTAATATGGGGGATAAACGCTAATCCTTGAAACGGATTAGTGTTTTCTTTTTGACGAGAATACGGTAAAATCGAGGGCGTACACAGATTGGGGGTTTTTCTTTTGAAAAAATTATCGATTGGTATGCTTCTATCAATGATTGGCATACTATTTGTTTGTTTAACGATTATGGATGTTTTACCGTCCTCGACTAAAACAATGAAAATTGTCTATATCGGTATTGGTTGGGTATTTATTATTGCGGGCTCGGTCGTTCGTTTTAAAACTTTAAAACAAAGACAATAACGAAATATCGCGAAATTGAATTGTGGCAACGTGCGAATTTGTGATACAATTTCAAAAAAATAAATAATTTGAGTATTATGAAGTTGCGATGCTGTTCGAAAATTCAAAAGTTGTAAATTGAGGAAAAATGATTAATTTAAGAATCAACAGTACAAATTCTTCTTTGTAAGAATTTGTTTTTTTTTGTATCTTTTGAAAACCCCTTGCTATGCGAGGGGTTCTAAAGAGCTTCTAGCTATGGACAAGAAAAAAACCCCAGTCGTACAATGAATTCAGGTCTGGTCAACCGACTTCGTACGAAAGGGGATCCAAATGGATAATAAAAGTTTAGCACACACAACATGGAATTGTAAGTATCACATCGTCTTTGCGCCAAAATATAGAAGGCAGATAATTTATGGGCAAATCAAAGTAGATGTAGGTAGAATTCTTCGCCAGTTATGTGAAAGAAAAGGCGTAGAAATTATTGAAGCAACAGCATGTCCTGATCATATTCATATGTTGGTAAGTATTCCACCAAAATTAAGTGTTTCATCGTTTGTGGGTTATTTGAAAGGGAAAAGTAGTTTAATGATATTTGATCGACATGCGAACCTGAAATACAAATATGGAAACAGGAAGTTTTGGTGTCGTGGATATTATGTAGATACAGTAGGAAGAAACAGAAAAATCATTCAGGAATATATAAAAAATCAATTACAAGAGGATATTCTTGAGGATCAAATGACCATGAAAGAATTCATTGATCCATTTACAGGAGAAGAAATAAAAGCAAAAAAGCGAAGATAATAAAACCACTTTAGTGGTAGCGTGAAAACGGAGTGCGGTTGGCGGACCTTTCA
>NZ_LDGC01000031.1:0-3013 GCF_015844675.1 Lysinibacillus sphaericus
AAATTAGAATACAAAGCAACTTGGTATGGCAAAACAATCGTCAAAGTAAGCAGATGGTTTCCATCTAGCCAAATATGTTCTGATTGTGGACATCATGATGGCAAGAAATCTCTTAAAATAAGAGACTGGACTTGTCCTATTTGTCATGCAAACCACGATAGAGATATTAATGCTAGTAAAAATATTCTAGCTGAAGGCTTACGAACATTAGCCTCGGTTTGAATAATCATAGAACCGTAGGAATCTACGGAGATAGCTTGGTAAATAAGAGAAACCGCTGTTGGTAAAGAAATACACCAACAAGTATGCTCTGTTCCCAAGAATCTCCCACTTCAATCTAGACCGGAAGGTCGATAAGTGGGGGTAGTTCAAACAGGAATATCGTGTTTCGATTTACAACAAACCTCCCTTAACAATCCCCCACATCCTTCTTCGATGAGCTGTGTATAGAGGATCAACTCCACAATTCATAAGAGTTTGCTGCATTATCTCTCTGAGCTTTTGTTATAGGTACTCCACAGCATTCAGATAGACGATCAACAAGGTCGTATGCTGTAAGGGGAGAACAAAAAAATCACCCATGACATGTCGAGTGATTTTTGGAAATCTATTAGATGTTTAGGTTCATAACAATTTGCTCGCCAATACGTCCCATTCTTCTTTCCCCGTTATCGACAAAGCCAGCTTTTAAATACAAATTTTGAGCAGGAATATTTTTACGATTAACGACTAAAACGACTTCATTACAATCTTTAAATTTTCTTTTAATAAATTCAGGCAGTGTCAGCATCCCTTTTTTGGCATACCCATTTCCTTGCTGTTTATGGTCAATAGAGAAGGCAGTAAGTAGCATAGCTTTTGGATTATTAGAGTACTCTTTTACTCTTTCCGTTGCGTGCAGGACAAAAAACCCTACAGGTACATTGTCACTCAAAATAACAATCGGATATTGTCCAACCGTTTCTATAGAAATCTCTTTTGGAAGGGCAGTAAATTGACTTTGTTCTTCCGGAAGGTCAAAATCATTCAAACTATCCACATACTCTTCTGAGAAATGTACTAATTCGATGGTGTTCATTTTTTGCATAAAATTGCCTCCTTTTTTTATTATTCTAATACCAGAACGAATGTTCGTCAATAGGCTTGATTTATAAATGATATATATTCATGTTTAATTTTGATGGTGAAATACAGTAACCAGTATGTATATATTTAAAGAAATGACAAATAAATTGGGGGAATGGAGAATGGTTTTACTTACATATAAAGTAGAGGAAAACGAACTAACAATGTTAAAAGAGGTTTATCAATCGGTAGGGTGGATGAAACATGACGAAAGCATAATAAGAAAAGTTTTCAATGGCAAGTACACACCAAGTTTTCGCAGTAAAAGATCATCAAATTATAGGATTTGCGAGAGCACTTTCTGACGGTGTTTTCAATGCTTCTATTTATGATGTTGTAGTACATAGAGATTATCAAGGAAGAGGGATTGCCAGGAATCTTTTAGATGACATTATTCAGCAATTAGGGGATGTATCTTGTATTCACTTAATTGCAACAACAGGAAATGAACCTTTTTATGAAAAGGTTGGCTTTAAAAAGTTGAAAACTGGTATGGCGATATACAGAAATCCTCAATTAGCCGAGGAGTATTTGGAAAGTAATAATTCTTGAGATGGATAATGATTTTAGTGAGCCTATATTCATTACAAAAAAAGCTGTAGCGTACGGCATCGCTACAGCTTAATATTGTCTTGCTTAGGTTAGTCAGTAAATGAATTATATCATACAATAAGGAAAACTAAAAATAACAACAGCTATTTATCGGTTTTCCACAAGAAGACTCCTTCCTCAATCACGCGCAGGGCGTAACCCAGTGATAGGTGGGAGATGAATTGTGGTTGGCGTTAGCCAAAAGTATTTAAACACATCATGCCTTATTGTATAATCAGGCGTATCAGAGGAAGGCGTGATTATACCCAAAGACCATGCTCACATTTGTTCTGGTCAAGAAGTTTTTGTTTGTTAACTACTGGTGGTTCGCCCATTCATAATTAGAAAATACATCGAAAACCAAGGAATGAAGTGAGGTGAAAGCATTGTTAGTCAAAAAGGCTTATAAGTTCAGAATCTATCCAAATAAAGAGCAGGAAATACTGATTGCGAAAACAATCGGTTGCTCTCGTTTTGTCTTTAATCACTTCTTAGATATGTGGAATGACGTATACAAAGAAACTGGTAAAGGTCTGACTTACAACTCTTGTTCTGCTCAACTGCCGCAGCTCAAAATGGAGCTAGAGTGGTTGAAAGAAGTAGACAGCATTGCTATTCAATCAGCAATTAAAAACCTCGCAGATGCATATAATCGCTTTTTCAAAAAGCAGAATGACAAACCACGCTTTAAATCTAAGAAAAACAACGTTCAATCTTATACGACTAAGTATACAAACGGCAATATTGCTATTGTAGATAATAAGATCAAGCTACCAAAGCTCGGTTTTGTTAAGTTTGCCAAAAGTCGTGAGGTACATGGACGTATTATGAATGTTACTGTTAGACGAAATTCAAGCGGAAAATACTTCGTGTCCATTCTTACAGAAGTTGACAAACAACCACTTGAAAAAGCTGATTCTGCCATCGGTATCGACCTAGGAATTACTGACTTTGCTATCCTTTCTGATGGTCACAAGATTGACAATCATAAGTTCACTTCCAAAATGGAGAAGAATTTAAAACGTGAGCAACGCAAATTATCAAGACGTGCATTAATCGCTAAAAATAAAGGAATCGATCTTCTTGATGCGAAAAACTATCAGAAGCAAAAGCGTAAAGTTGCTAGATTACATGAAAGAGTCATCAATCAACGGGACGACTACTTAAACAAGTTGAGTACAGAGATCATCAAAAACCACGATATCATCTGTATCGAAGACTTGAACGCAAAAGGCATGTTGCGTAATCATAAATTAGCTAAATCAATCTCTGATGTATCTTGGTCTGCTTTTGTATC
>NZ_LDGC01000032.1:0-5983 GCF_015844675.1 Lysinibacillus sphaericus
GCATATGAATTATCTACTACGTTAAAGATGTCCCTTGTCTATAAGACGCTTGAAAAGTTAAAAACACATCTAGACGGCAATCTCCATCCGGAAGCGATGATTCACTCGGACCAAGGTATTCATTATACACACCCAGAATATCAGCAGCGTGTAAAAGAAATGGGACTTCTCCAGTCAATGTCCCGCAGAGGAAATTGTCTTGATAATGCGCCAATAGAATCGTTCTTCGGTCATTTCAAAGATGAAGTAGATTATAAACAAGCAGAAAGTTTGGCAGAATTACACACAATAGTGATGGATTACATGGACCATTATAATCACACACGAAAGCAATGGACATTAAAAAAGATGGCTCCGGCAACTTACCGAAGCCAACTCATTGCGGCTTAACTTAAAACTACATCCCTTTTTATTAAACTGTCTACAAAATAGGGTTCAGTTCAGTATACCGAAAAGGTGCGCTTTTTTTTTATATTTTGGGCTTACTCTATATCGGAGAAATTGTAGCGCAAACAATTGATTCTACAGAAGATACGTCATTCGTTTTGGATACTTTATATCAATTACCTGATTTACCGCAAGGCTGCATCTTGCATAGCGATCATGGTTCTGTGTACACATCATATGCGTATCAAAAATCAGTCAAAGAAAAATTACCATAAGCATGTCCCACAAAGGCACGCCCACTATAATTCCCCAATTGAAACGTTCTATCTCGACGGAATCTACCGCACGACAAATGCGTATATGATTCAAATCGTCGAAGACTAAATTACCTATAATAACAATATCCGTATTCAAACAAAATTTAACAGCCAGTCCCCCATACCTGAATGAAAACACTGCTATCATTCAAAAAATAACGTTACATCTGCCAGTTTACTTAAGCTAGAATGCTCTCTGACTGTATAATAGTTAGTTTATAGGAATTTCGCAACTTCATGTACCTACAATAATTTAGATTAAAATTATGTTTATATAGTAACTAATTCAGCTTTCTTTTTCTTAAGTGGTGCAAGCTCTGGTAGACGTACCCAACTTAAACCAAGCGTTCCTTCACCTGCATGAACCGCTACACAAGCACTTAGTGGTAATACGGAGAAGTTTATGAGCGGATATTCGTTCTCTAGAGCTTTTTTCCAAGCGGTTGCGCCTTCTTCATCATTACAGTGAATAATTGCAACTTCAGGGATAATACTTTTTTCTAAATCTGTATTTAAAACATTTTGTACATATGTTTTAGCTCTAGTCGTAGCGCGTACTTTTTCTTTCATAACGGGCTTCCCATCTTCAAATGATATGACAACTTTAATATTCAACAAGTTACTAAAAAATGCTTGAGTCCCTGAAACTCGACCACTTTTATGTAATTGTGATAAGTTAGCCGGAATAAATGAAAGCTCACTGTTATCTGCCATCTCATTGATTCTTTCAACAATATAGCCAGTTTCAAAACCTTCACGCTCTAACTGCTGACCGAGTTTAATCATTTTCATCATCGGAAATGACCCAATTTTTGAATCCACTGGATATACTTCAAATTCAGCTTGACAAGCTGCCGTGAAAGTACTTTGATACGTGCCTGAAAGATGTTGAGAGGTATGAATTGCAATTGCACATGTATACCCTTGTTCTTTTAATGATTTATATAAGTCTACAACCTCACCAATAGCAGGTTGTGATGTCTTTGGATTTTTTTTAGCATTTCGTAGCTTTTCGTAAAACTGATCATGTGTCATATCAACAGTTTCGCGTAAAGCCCCTTCTTCGAACACTATATTAAGTGGTAATACGTGAATTTGATTGTCCTGTATGAACTTTTCATCTAACAATGCTGCTGTATCTGTAACCCATGCTATTTTCTTTCCCATTTAAAAGTAATCCCCTTCATCTATCGTAGATTATTTCATTTTATCTTATGCAACTATACACAGATAAGATCATCATGAGTAGTGATATTTATAATACTGTATTTATTTTTTACAACCTTCGACATTATTTCGACAATAATTGCTATAAAAATAGCATTTTATAAGCATACGGTAAGCTATCTACTATTTCATTCACTAATTGTTGGGCGCATATACGACGTTATTGGCTGAAAGCCTATAGCAAAAATGGGTAAATCGGCTTGGATTACTGTGATCAACTGTATCGCTTAGAACGGCAATATAAGCATCTCTCACAAGGAAAGCGTCGTAAAGTACAGCAAAAGCAATCAAAACCGATTGTCGAAAAGTTTCAGGAATGGGTAGATACATTTTTTGAATACCAAAGGTTTAAATGCACAGGCTTAGTCAATGCATTCCAAACTTTATTCAAAGGTACGTTAACAATAATTTCTCGTTTTACAGAATTTTCATTTTCACATAACTATTCGGTTATATGTAAAATATATAAATATGAGCAGGAATAACGTCAAGACTTAAAAATCAACCTTGCGGCTACTTCATCATCCGGTTAAAAAGTGAGCCCCATTGTCCTTTATTGAAGTAATTGAAAATAGAAAAAAGTTACTCATTATTTTTCAAATGAGTAACTTCACTTTGTTGTAAAAAAATATGTATAGGAATGCTATCCTTTGGTTTTCTCTTCTATGTGTAATAGTGAACATCCTATTTTAGAAGGACATACATTATTTTCAGCTACTTGACATAATTTCATTCAAATAAAGAGAGAATTGCTATAATCCATACACCTATCACAAGTATTAAAAACCACCAGCCCATAAACTTTACGAATTTTTTTAAAAATGATTTCTTAATGAATTTTTCTGAAAAGGAACTCATCTTTAAAAAATTTTCAGTATTTTTTAACAGCATGTAAGAAAAACTGCCGAAAATTAACGTAACCACTATTGCCATAATAAACATTTCCAAAATACTTACTCCTAAACTTTTAATTTTAAAACGTCACTTACTAATTATATTATTTAGTAACTAGATTGCCTACCAAAAAATTCAAGAACTTGTCCTAATATAATCACGTTCTAAAATTGAAATGTACAGTTAATATCTTCCTAAATCCTCCTTGTTGTATTTCTTCACGTTCTTGCCATTTTACTAAAAAGTATATATACTATCGCATTTTTCACCAAAACAATTCTGTTACTTTGTATAGGACAATCCTTCAAAAGAAACTCCAATAAATTCGTATGATTCGGACACAAGGAGCAAATGCTGTAGATATGTTTAAAAAACCAAAGTAGTGAATTACAAAAGAAATAACTTTTTAAATGGCATTATTGCCTCAGAACAACTACATCACCTTCTATAGGAGGAAAAAATGAATATAAAATTACGGCTTAAAATAATGATTTTTCTTCAATTTTTTATTTGGGGGTCTTGGCTCGTTACATTTGGTTCTTATATGATTAATACGTTACATTTTACCGGAGCACAAGTTGGAATCGTGTATAGTTCTAACGGTCTTGCAGCCATTATTATGCCCAGTCTTATAGGTATAATTGCAGATCGTTGGGTAAAAGCCAATGTTTTATACGGAATACTGCATTTTTTCGGGGCGATTACCCTATTTATTGCGGCTCAAATTTCCGATCCTACGATGATGTTTTGGGTAATGCTCTTTAACTCAATCGTGTATATGCCAACACTTGCATTATCGAATACGATTTCTTATTTTAGTTTGGAGAACAAAGGGTTTGATATTGTAAAGGACTTCCCGCCTATTCGTGTCTATGGGACAATTGGTTTTATTCTTGCGATGTGGATTATTAGTCTTGCCAAAATTGAATTAAGTAATATTCAATTATTTATTGCTAGCGGCTCTTCGTTAGTACTTGCACTTTACACAATTTCTCTTCCGGCATGCCCAACTTCCAATGAAATAAAGGACAAGTCGTGGGTAAGCCTTTTGGGACTGGATGCTTTTGTTCTTTTTAAAGATAAAAAAATGGCTATGTTTTTAATTTTTTCAATGCTACTAGGCGTTGCGCTTCAAATTACTAATACATTCGGCGATCCATTTTTACACGACTTTGCATTGAACCCTGATTATAAAAATAGCTTTGCTGTTAAATATCCAGCTATTTTATTATCAGTGTCACAAATTTCAGAAGTCTTCTTTATTCTGACCATTCCATTCTTTTTAAGTAAGTATGGCATTAAAAAAGTAATACTCATTAGTATGATTGGATGGACATTACGTTTTGTTTTCTTTGGGTATGGAAGCCCAGTTGGCGGAGGATTTTTACTATTGCTGTTATCAATGATCGTTTACGGTTGTGCCTTTGATTTCTTTAATATTTCGGGAGCGATTTTTGTTGAAAAAGAAGTCGATCATCGAATTCGCGGCAGTGCTCAAGGATTATTTAGTACGATGGTCAATGGTATTGGCGCCTATTTAGGAGCTGTCATTAGTGGCAAAGTAGTTGATTATTTCACAGTTGAGGGCGTAAGAAATTGGCAAAATATTTGGTTGTTCTTTGGCGGTTATACGTTCGTTTTGGCCATCATTTTTGCCATCATTTTTAAATATAATCATGACAGTAACGCACTGAAAAATGGATAATATCACTTCTACAAAGAAAGAGCCTTACCATCCTAAAGTGTACCCTTTGTAAAGGACATTTTGAAAAAAAGCTAGGCTACCTCTTGAAGCTGCTGTCTGTATTTTGCAGGCGGCAGCTTTTTCAAGTTCCATTGCCCTCGATAATGGTTGTAATATATCATATAACTTTTCACTTCTCGTTTTACTTCTTCTAATGTTTCGCACGCTTTCAGATTGGTTTCATCTTTAAAATGACCGAAGAAGGATTCTTGAGGGGCGTTATCCCAACAGTTTCCTCGACGTGACATTGATTGCCCTAGTCCCATTTTCTTGACAAGTTTCTGGAATTTTGGATTCGTATAATGGACTCCTTGATCGGAATGAATAAATGCATCTTTCGTTAAATGGTGGTGATTTCGTTTTAATTTACGAAGAGTATTGAGTGCGATATCCATACTTAATGAAGCAGATACTTCATACGCTAAAATTTCGTTTGTCTCAGCGTCCTTAATCGTTGATAAATAAGCACGTTTACCGTTTCCGTACGTCAAATACGTAATATCTGTTAATAATACTTTTCCTGCTACACCTTGTTTAAAGTTACGCTGTAATTCATTTGGACATGTACGATGTTCTTTTGTCGCTTTGGCCATTCTACGTGCTGGATTCGCTTTTCGAATTAGGCATACAATCTCGAATTTCTTCATAATGCGGCGAATACGTTTTAAGTTATACGTAATCCCATATTGATTTTCTAGCGTCATTTTAATTTGACGTGCACCTTTCTTACGTCCTCGGAAATGATACGCTTTTAAAATGATTTCTTTGATTGCTGCATCTGCTAACTCATGGGCTGCACGCTTTTGTGCTGATTTTTCTGTGAAATAATTATAGTAACCTGAACGAGATACGCCCATGATTTCACATAGATAACTTACTAAACGTTTTAGTTTATATTTTTGAATCGTTTTACTGATTAATTCAAATTTTAGTTCTGTTGCGATTGTTATTTCTTCTTTAACATCTGCCTTTCGAGTAGATCGAGCTTTTTTAAAAGTTCATTCTCCGCTTGTAATAATTGATTTTTCGCTTCTAATCGTGCAATTTTTTCTTCTAAACTTAATTCCCGTTCTATTGGACGACCTGAATTCGATTTCCGTGTATCTTGTAGACCCTCTACTCCAGTTGTACGATAAGCTGCACGCCAACGCTTTCCCGCTGAACTAATGCGCTTCAAACCAATCAGTTCAACATCTAAACCGGCCTCTTCAAAAATCGTTCTTGGGAGTTTTCCTTTTTCATTTTCTGCAATAAAATGGCGTTTAAATTCCTCAGTATATGTAATCGCTTTATCACTAATAGCCTGGACATTAGGATTACATTTTAGTTGTTCTTGCTCTTTTTTAGTAAATAATCTTTTCGTCATTTATTCCGCTCCGACATCTTTTTTCTCATTATAAACAAAAGTACCCTA
>NZ_LDGC01000033.1:0-41768 GCF_015844675.1 Lysinibacillus sphaericus
GCATATGAATTATCTACTACGTTAAAGATGTCCCTTGTCTATAAGACGCTTGAAAAGTTAAAAACACATCTAGACGGCAATCTCCATCCGGAAGCGATGATTCACTCGGACCAAGGTATTCATTATACACACCCAGAATATCAGCAGCGTGTAAAAGAAATGGGACTTCTCCAGTCAATGTCCCGCAGAGGAAATTGTCTTGATAATGCGCCAATAGAATCGTTCTTCGGTCATTTCAAAGATGAAGTAGATTATAAACAAGCAGAAAGTTTGGCAGAATTACACACAATAGTGATGGATTATATGGACCATTATAATCACACACGAAAGCAATGGACATTAAAAAAGATGGCTCCGGCAACTTACCGAAGCCATCTCATTGCGGCTTAACTTACAACTACATCCCTTTTTATTAAACTGTCTACAAAATAGGGTTCAGTTCAAATTGTCAAAACACACTTTTTTATTTCTTACATATTATAAGTTTTGATGATTCCAATAATAGGATAAAATGAAAGGAAGAGGCATGGATTAGCAAATGGAGGAATGCAATGATGGAAAATGAAAAAAGCTCAATTTGGATTGACGCAAGTATTGCAACAGTTTGGCGGGCTGTTACAGAGGAGGAGCAATTATCGCAATGGTACGCTCCAGATTCAACTTGGGAAATCCTTAAATTAGAGGCTGGAGAAGAGATTGTTTTCACGTTACTGCCGAATGAACAGAATCAGCTTGCAGAGAAATTACCGATGGTGTTGACAATCAAACATGTAACGCCAAATCGAGAGTTTTCGTTTTACTTAGGTATAGAAGAATCACTAATCTCTATTTTATTAGAGGAAGAACAAAATGGCACCACGGTCACTATTAATACGAGCGGTTACGAGGCTTCTCTCGCTAACTTAAAAGCTTTAGTAGAGTGATATCCTTTATCATATAAGTTTCATGAAGAATTTTATTTTTCATGAAACTTTTTTATTGTTCAGCAGTCTAACTGTAAATGCTTTTATGGGGGCGAGCAACATGTTAAAAGAACAGAAGGACGCTCACTTAGCTAGAGCTATGACAATGTACGGAGATTATTTGCTGCGAGTATGCTATACATATGTTCAAGATTGGACAGTGGCAGAGGATTTGGTTCAAGACACATTTGTAAAATATTACGAGAAAATGGAGCAATTTCGTGAAGAAGCTTCCGTCAAAACCTACTTATATCGCATTGCCATTAACAAGTGTCATAGTTATCTTTCAAGCTGGCGCTATAAAAAAATACAAGTTATTGATTATTGGAGCAAATTAAAAAGCCTATCCGAAAATCCTGAAGAGGAAGTATTGATGGGAGAAGCGGATGCACTGCTAGTAGCATCGATTGAAAAACTTCCAACGAAATACAAAGACGTACTACTTCTATTTCATTTTGCAGAGTTTTCCTTAAAGGACGTTGCAGATTTGCTAAAGCTACCAGTAAATACGGTGAAAACCCGATTAAGGCGAGCGCGTCAAATGGTTGGCTTCACGCTATTGGAGGAGGGATTCGAATATGGATCAGATTCGTAATGCCATCAACAAAATGTATAAGGAAGGTAAATTCTCTGACGAAAGCCAAGTAAAAACGTTTCAAAAAATTAATCAAAAAACGACAAAGCGAACACCATTCATTCCGATTATCCTAACAGTAGTCGTAACAGCTTGTCTGATCATTGGCTTAAAGATGATGCTCTTCCAACATGATAGCCAACCAATGACGACGGTGCTTACAGATTCAAATCTTTATCCAGAAAAGTCTGGAAGAGTGAAAGACTATAGCTCATTAGCACGGCCCTGGATGGTAGTAGGATTAGTAAGTGCTGTCTTTTTATTTATTTTCGCCATATTTGCCTTCATGAAAAATTGGTTTTGGCGTGTATTACTATGTATCATCATTATTATTGCTATTTTAGGGAATATGTCTGAACGAATCGGTTATCGTGTTTACGTACAGAATGAAGCAGACATTCAAAATGCTATAAAATGGGGTCCTATTACTAGTATGAAATTAAATGACATATTAACGATCCGTCAATATAGAATGGGCTATTTTTCAAATGAGCATTATCAATGTATTTCAATTTTCAAGAATGATGGAAAAGGCTATGCATTAGAATTCTACTTAATGAGTGAAGAAAATAAAATGAATGATGCTGTTTATTTAAAAGACATTGACCAAATTGTTATTCCATTACTAAACAATCATAACATTGAAAAATTAATAATAGACACTGGAGACGAGCGTATTGAGAAAGCAGTCGATTCGAATGATGCGCAATTAATATCAGTCCCTCTTCAATCAGAAATAGTGGTAATACATGCATTGGATCATGAAGGAAATACGTATATTCTTTATAATGCTTCACAAATTTTTACCTATCCATATTCAAAATACTAGTTCACTTTTTTGGAAAGGTGACATATCCATTATATAAATACTCATCTACGTCTTAGGTCTTAGAGTAATTTAAAGCGGAGGGTCGTTTTTATATATGACAGTTCCTATATAATGAATTTATTGGAATATTATATAGTAGGAGGAAAAACCATTGAAAAAATTTATGGGACTTGGTTTGGTTATAAGCGCCTCATTAATTGCGTTATCGGGGTGTAACTCAGTCGTACCAGGCAAAACCAAAGATGAAACGATCCTAGTGGAAAAGGATAAAGCGGAGAAGTTAGATGTTGATTTACAACTTGGTATTGGAGAAATAACAGTTAAAAAGGGTGCCAACGATTGGGTTGAAGGTACTGCTCAATACAATATTGATAAACTTGCACCAAAAGTAAAATATGATTTACGCGGCCAGACAGGAAAAGTAACGATTGAACATAAAGGTTCTACTAACTTGCGTTTAGGGAAAATAAAAAATATATGGGATATCGAACTGAATGATGATATTCCTATGGATCTCTCAATCGAAACGGGAGCATCGGATGCAGAGCTAGATTTACAAGGGTTGCAGCTGGAAAAATTAAATATTGAAACAGGCGTTGGCGATCTCGATGTGAATTTAGGAGGCGATTGGAAAAAAAGCTTCGAAGCGGATATTGAAACAGGTGTTGGGGACACTACTGTCATATTACCGTCAAAAGTTGGGGTAAAGCTTACGACGGAAAAAGGTATCGGTACATCAAATATAGAAGGTTTCATTTCCAAAGGCAAAGGGGTTTATGTAAACGAAGCGTATGAGAAAGCAGATGTAAAAATAGAAGTTAACTCGGAAATCGGAGTTGGCGACATTACTTTTAAATTGGATAAATAAAGAAAATTTTAGTAGGCTACTTTATATGAAGTAGTCTATTTTTTTTTTTCGTGGATACATAGGGACGGATAGAAAGATTAAAGAGCGAGATGTAAGGGGCAAAGTCGTGGATAGAACGAGCAAAATCGTGGATAGAACAGGCAAAGTCGTGGATAGAGCGATCAAAAACGTAGATAGAGCGGATAAAATGCACGATAGAAGAGCCGAAGTGACGGCGCCCGCTTGGAGTCACTTATTTTATTTAAAAAATTTTATCAAAGTGAAACCTTTTCATAGAGTTATTGACTCTAAGTATTGAAAGGAGGGAGCAGCGTGGAACATGACTTATCAATCGTCAAACAGGCTATTGCAGGGAATAAAGAGGCTTTTGAGCAGCTACTTATTCTAGAGGAAGAAAAATTATTTTATACTGCGCTTTCTTATGCTGGTCAAAAAGAGGATGCTTTGGATGCGATTCAAGAAGCAGCGTGTAAAGCCTTTCTAACAGTTCATCAGCTAAAGCATCCAGAATTTTTTTCTACATGGTTGTTTCGGATTTTAATACATGAGTGCTACCGGTTACTAAAAAAAGGGAATAAAATCATCCCCTATGAAGAAAGTGAATTATTAAATCGTTTACAGGAGCAAGAAAATGTTATTGCGAATCCAATCGATTTATCGGAATCCATACAGCGATTGAAACATTCTCAGCAAATGGCCATCATTTTATTTTATTATCACGATTTACCGATTAAAGAGATAGCAGAAGTAATGGAAAAGCCAGTTAGCACTATTAAAACGTATTTGCATCGCGGAAAAAAACAATTAAAGCGAGAATTAGAAAGGAGTGCAACGTTGAGTGAAAAAGCTATTTAATGAAAACGGTAGCCTTCCGGAATTCCCAAGAGATGAGGTACGAGCAGCAATTAGCAAAGGAATCCAACAAGCAGAGGAGCAAACAAATATGAGTCAAGCCCCTATTCAAATGAAAAGAAAAAGTAAACGTAAACCATTATTATATATAGCAAGTGCGGCAGCGGCGTTAAGTATTATGGTAGGTTCAGCCGCTTATGTATCACCAACATTCGCGAGTACATTATCACAGCTACCAATCGTCGGTTCGGTATTCAGTAACTCTGGCTTTCTTGGGCTAAAACAGGCAAGTGAACAAGGGTTAACAAGCACTATTGGAGAAAAACATACAATTAACGGTATTTCCGTAACGGTAGACGAAGTCCTTTATGACGCGTCTAATATTACAGTAGGACTTACAATTGATTCTGAAAAGGAATTAAGTGCTGAGTACTTCGGGGCAGGGTTTGACTTTACTATTAATGGTGAAAGTCCTGAAACGGGTTCTGGAAGCTATGGAGAAAAAGTTATAAGTCCAACGGTTCGTACAGGTATCGCCAGATTTGATGTGAAGGAGAACATGCCTGATTCTTTTGAACTGGGCTTATCGTTAAATGGTAAAGGAGGGGAAGAGTGGAAATTTGAAGTTCCTGTTAAAAAGATTTCTGATACCATTTATGTTCCTATCAACCATCAGCAACAAGCAGAGGGCATTCAACTAGATGTGTCCAAAATTTCATTCAGCCCATCAGGTATAGCACTAGACTTTAAAGCTACTGAAAAGGGAACAATTGATAATTCTCAAGTAGGCGCATCGTTTATAGAATTCCGTATTACCGATCAGAATGGCAAGGAGATTACATCGCATTCAGGTGGGGGAGAAGGTCATTTCGATAATGGTGTATGGAACTTTAGTAGCATCAAGTCCTTTGACCCGATTTCAGACGGTGTTCAAAAATTAACGATTACCCCTTATTTATCGCTTCCTTCAGGCGGAGGTGGTGTTGAAATTGATAAGGATGGTGCAGAAACAGAAATACCATTTGATCAGTCATCACTAAAAGAAGTGAAGTTCCAACCATTTACCGTAGAAGTACCAAAGGAAACTAAATAAATAGTTAAGCGCCAAATACAACCTTTGTATTTGGCGTTTATTTTATCGGTTTTCCACAAGAAGACTCCTTCCTCAATCACGTGCAGGGCGTAACCCAGTGATAGGTGGGAGATGAATTGTGGTTGGCGTTAGCTAAAAGTATTTAAACACATCATGCCTTATAGTATAATCAGGCGTATCAGAGGAAGGCGTGATTAAACCCAAAGACCATGCTCACATTTTGTTTAAAGCACAACCTAATACAGAATTATCCAAGTTCATCAATGCGTATAAGAGTGCTAGTTCCCGACTGATAAAACGTGACTTCCTATTAGTTGTTTGCCCATTCATGTGGTTAGAAAATACATCGAAAACCAAGGAATGAAGTGAGGTGAAAGCATTGTTAGTTAAAAAAGCTTATAAGTTCAGAATCTACCCAAATAAAGAGCAGGAAATACTGGTTGCGAAAACAATCGGTTGTTCTCGTTTTGTTTTTAATCACTCAAGTGTAATGAAGGAGCGAATATATTGAAGATTTATACATACAAACAACCTGCGGCAATAGAATCAACAGAGTTAGTAGCAATCGTTAATGAAGCGGGGGAAGTATCGTCTACTGTTCAGCGTGTTTATTCCAACGGATTGAAAAAGGCGTTTGACCGCACGATGGACTATCGTTATTTTGTACGTTTTGATGTGAGCGATGTCGCTGGCAAGACTCTTTTTACATGTAAGAAGAGGTCGCGACGTGGGCGAGTTCATTTTCGAGGGAAGGATTTCGTTACAGGCAAAGATTATATGATTGCCTATGATGGCTGGCAAATTATGATTCCTGATTTAATCATCACGGATGGCGCCCAACAAATAAAACTGAACAAGGAAATGGAAGACTGGTCAGTATTTACTGTTGATGATCAACCGATTGCTCGTTGGCAGGCTATTTTTTGTGAGACACATTTTGAGATTACGCTGCAAATTGAAGACAACAGTCCTATACAGCATGAAGCCTTTTTTATTGCGATTGGACAGGCCGTATTGTTTGTAGGAGCGTAATTGTTGATAGATGTCGATAAATTTGAAAAAGTGTCCGATAAACTGAAATAGTTGGGTGATAAAATGAGAAAGTTGGGCGATAAATTCAAAAAGTTAGGCGATAAATCTAAAATATTACGCGATAATTTAAAAAAAGCCCTGAATAAAGTTTGATTAACTTGATATGAGGACATATATAAAGAGCGTGTTTTGATTAATAAAAACACGCTCTTTATTACAGTATGTAGCTCTCAGGTCATTTCGATTTGAAGTGCCAACAGCTGCTCCAGCCCATCTTTTAATGGGGGTAGTGCCTCTCGGGCTGCCTCTTCAAGTTCCGCTATGCTACCGAAAATCCGGCATATTACCATTTCACATTCATAAATCTCTTTGCCTTTCAGCGCCTCGAATAGTGCCTGGGAAAGCTCAAGACTATCAATGGTTAGATTTTTGACTAGCGTAGCTTCATCAATCCCTCCAAGCAAAATGGATACAATTACCGGCATATGCTCCGCCTTTACGCCATGCGCCTCAATAAACGCCTCTGAATAGCCATCATGTGCTAACTGATGCTCTGTATCTACCATTTCCATATAGCGACAGACCAACGGAAAATAAGCCTTGCTGTACAAGCCTAGTCCCAATACCGCATAAGTGCCTGGCATGACCGATTCCTCACTAGGCTCCACATCCCCATACCATGCGAACTCTTCCATAGCAGTTTCCACATATTCTGCAAGCTTCGGAAACAAAGTAGGGTAGCTAAGTGCATTCGCAAAAAATTGATGTAGCTCGGACTTCGCCAGTTCCGTCATAGGAAGGAAGTTCTTTTGGCTACTCTCCAGTTTTAGCAGATAACTTTTGGAAAAACCTTGCTTCAAAAGATTGATAATGTAATCTAGCGCTTCTTTATATGCTAGTTCTTCTTCGGAGAGAATTAGGATTTCGATTGTTTGTGTAATATCGTTGTTTCTGCCTTCTATCAGCTCTCCACGATATGTACGAACAAATTTTCCACTGCCTTCTTTTAAATAAATAGCAGCCTCCTTGGAGCCCAGTTGGACTGCCAATTCCATATATTTTTGCCGAATATCTGGCTCAGTGAAGCCAATCTGTAATGCTGTATAAAGAAAGAACTTCATCTCGCTGATGTCTACGGAAGGACGATCTTCTTTCAAAGTCCAAATCATTCCATAATGACCGGATCGGGTAAAATGCTGCAGTAAAAAGTAATCTAACGCCCAATTTTTTAACGCATAAGTATACCGACTGATCCAGTCATTTTTGAGCTCATGTTCATGATCTAACTTGTCGGATAGACGACGAATTAACGGATCAATTACTTCCACTTCCTGTTTCATCAAATCAGGGTTGAGCAAATGATTGGCGAAAAAGAAAATGTCAATCTTTACAGGCAACACGGGCAGATCAGAAAGAATCATTGTTTGAATAAAATGATCCAGCTTCTTTTGTAGTTGAATCAACTTGGCCTCATTCAACAGCTGTTTGTTAAGCGTTAATTTCGAATTCTCCCATTCAAACTCAAACACAACTTCAAACTTGTAATCAAAGAAATCGTGTCCTTGTTCCTCCGAGCGGAACAATTCGTCTACAAGCCTGCACAAGGCAGGAAAGAACTCCTTAGTTAGAAGTTCATCGGTTAACTCCATGATGTAAGTATCCGCTCTAAATTTATTCGAGCTGGATAAAAATTTGGAGAAATCGATATAAATTTGACCTTTAGACCAAGTAAACTTGCCTTTTCTCCACGCCACCCGGAGGTAGTTGTGAACGCCAGCTTGCAACGTTCTTTGATCATTAAACTCATTGATTCTTTTACTTTCTTGTTTGTACATTGTAGTGATTTCCTGCCATACCTTATTTAGAAAAGCTTCTACAGCCTGATTCAACGGTGTCTCCTCCTAATATTGCAATCTACTTTCTCAGTGAGATAAAAGATGTAATATTTCTTTATAGTATTGCTCTAAAATACATTTTACAAAATTTAACACGGAAAGCGAACATCTTTTTTAATAAATCTACCTTGCTCGTTAGTTGAATTATAAAAATTCCCCGAAAAAAATATCATACCTCTAAGAAATCTATAGAGGTATGATATTTCAAATAGAATCTTTTAAAGAGGGTCTGAAGTCATTCAAATATCAATCATTTCATTCGCTAATTTCTTCCGACTAATCCAGTATCCTTGCAGCGTAAAGACAATGAGTGTCGCGGCTAAAAAGACGATACTCGCCATACTTAATGTGAAGAAGTCATAGTACGTCGGAGCCCCTTCGTCAATAAAGCTCAACATTCTCGTTAACGCTAATCCAAGAATTGTTCCAACTACTAGCCCGTATAACACAAATGATATCACTTGCGTTAAAATCAGCTTCATTAATCCGCTAGGGGAAAGACCAATTAGTCGTTGAATCGCATAATCGCTGCGTTTTGAATAAATGGAGTGAAGCAATGTTTGCAATACGCCAAGGCAAGTAGCGGTAATCAAAATAACGAAGACGCCAACAAAAAGGCTCCAGCGTTGGAAGATCATTTCATCGTTTTGCTCGATAAATGTCTCTTTATCAGTAATTTTTAATGCAGGCCAGCGCTTCTGTAAGAATGCGAGGTCTGCTAATGCCTGCTCTGTATCATCTGTTTCCACCATGATGTCTGTAATTATAGTTGAATCTGATACTATAAAAGAGGACCAATCGACAAACAAATCTATATATTCTTTATAAGAATCAAGGGCTATATCAACGACTATTAATTCACCAATTGGCACTTCTTGCTGAAGTGTTTCATCAAATGTCCCTGCCATTATATAATCACCAACAGCTAATTGATGTTTTTTGGCAAGTCGTTCTGTAATGATCACCCCATTTTTAAAATCTCCTTTAAAAGCATCAAGCTTTTCTAATTGGACGTATTTTTCAACATCAATGGCCTCGAAATTACTACCTTCCCAGCCGTTGTCACCTTCAAGCACAATATAAGGTGCGTTACTTCGTGCATAGGCATAGGACACGCTCGGCAATGCCTCAATTTCTTTAATCAAATCTGTTGTAATAGTTGGATCTTCTAATTCATTATCAATTTTTATAGATGTTTCATATTGAGAGTTTATATATCTATATGAGTTTTCCTGATTCGTTTTAAATAAAGAGCTACCGAATATTAAAATGACCATTAAACCAACAATACTAAGTACAATGGGCATATTTTTTCGCACCTGTGGCATGAGTTGCTGACACGCTAAGTAAGCTTCTTTGCCAAGTACAGCACGAATGGGCTTCAAGGAAATTTTGAATAGTACTGTAAAGAGATACGGCATGATATAGAGTAAAATCCCACAGACGAGTAATGTGCCGATTAAAATCATGAGTGCCCCTTTGCCATTACTTGTCCCGACTTGATAAGCATTCGCAAATAAGAATAGGGATATGAATGCAACGATTCCCATAACAATCGTTTTCCATTTTGTCCAGCGTAAATTTAAATTTTCATTTTCTGTGGCGATTTGTAAAGGTAATAAACTAGCGCTTTTATGAACTTGCCATTGTGTAATTAGTTGCAGCAATAAAAAACTTGCAATAGCAATCACGATAACAAAGATCATTGGTAAGTCAGTTTTTGCGTCGGGCATTTTCATCAAGGTAATTAGCTTTGGTAGCCAACTTTTTATCACTAATAAACTGACCGATGTCCCTAACAATACGCCAAAGCCAATGATGATAGATAATTGCAATTGTACTATGCGTCTTACTTGCTTAGTGGATGCGCCAAGTGCACGTAATACCATAAGCTGTTCTTTAATTTTGTAAAATAATAGCTGGAACGTTGATAGAAGTAAGACACTAGAAATAAGTAAAATAAAGAATGACAATACAATTATAAAAATGATTAATGCTTGTAAATTTCTCTTAATTTCATCGTAGTCGCTCATGATATCGACACGTAATGTGTCATCTAGCTGTTTCAAATCCGCACCAACTGCGGTTGTAATATTGTCGTTTTCCGTTTTAATGAGTGCAAACATCCCTGCAGTTTGTGCATCACTATTATCCATCCACGTTTTCAACACATCATTTTGGATCAGGATTATATTAGGACTATCTGTGCCCTTTAGAGGTGGAAGGATTTCTTGGATTGTAAAGGTACCTGTTTCTGCTTCAGCGGAGTTTCCGACTGTTTTATTGAACGTAACGTTTAATGTATCTCCGACATCCTTGTGGAAGAGACGGGCCATATTTTCAGTAATTACAACATCTTTCGGTTCAAGATTAACATTAAAATGATAGCGGCTTTTCACTAAGTCATCGTTTTCAACACCAACAGTATAAAATGATGTGTTTTTTTCATTTTCAACATTTGTATGAGCTAATGACACACTAGAAACTTTTGTGATTCCAGGCATTGATTCGAAATTTTCGATTTGCTGTGAAGTTAGCAGCCTATGTTGATCAGGTTATACCCTACCAGCAAATCCATTTCGCCATATAATGCTTGTATTTCTTCCTTCATTTGACTATTAGCATTCAATATGTAAACACTCATTGTCATGACAAGGCAAATAGAAATGGTAATAATACTTATACTCGTTAATACATTTGCCCACGCTGCACGAAATAGCTTCAGAGCAATGGTACGCATCGTAAACATTACACATCACCTCTAGTAATCAGCTTGAACTTTGATAAAATGCAATCTAAATCCTCAGCTGTTTGCTTATTTTGATAGGAATCCACAATGGCACCATCGTGGAAAAATAATACACGGTTTGCATAAGTAGCGACATAAGGGTCATGTGTCACGAGTAAAATTGTTTGATTCATATTGTTTTGCAAGTTTACTAACAGCTCTAAAATTTCATCTGTCGTATTCACATCCAATGCACCAGTTGGTTCATCGGCCAGTAAAATTGGCGGGTTTGCAATAATTGCGCGTGCTATAGCTACTCGTTGCTTTTGCCCACCAGAAAGCTCATTCGGTCGATGCTTCGCCCATGCGGCAATATTGAGCTTTTCCATCATTTGCTGTACACGCACTTTAATTTCTTTACTTGGCACATCATTAAGGATAAGGGGGAGCGCAATATTATCTTCAACTGATAAATCCTTCAACAGATGGAATGATTGAAAGATAAAGCCGATATTCTCTTTCCGGAATTTCGATGCTTTTGGCTCTTTATAAATATCATGTGCCTCCTGTCCAAATAAGAATAATGCACCTTCAGTTGGTTCATCGATGGCACTAATCATATTTAGTAGTGTACTTTTACCAGAACCGCTTGTCCCCATAATGGCCACCATTTCACCTTGATAAATCGTACAATGGATATTTTTCAATGCATTGACCGTATGATGCTTTTGTTGAAAGATTTTTGACATCCCTTCAATGCGTAACACTTCTGTTAAACGTCCTTCTGGGATTGGAATCGTATTAATAACTTCTTTCAACGGATTGAACCCATTCATCTATATATGCCCCCTTTAATTGTTGTCGTAAAGCTTGTAAGCCTCGGCGAATATGAGTTTTCACTGTGCCCTCAGGACATTGTAAAATCACGGCAATATCTTTTACCGAGTAGTCTTGATAAAAACGTAATAGTAAAACCGTTTTATATTTTTCCTCTAGCTTGCAGAGTGCATGCCATAAATCTAGTTCTTCTTCGATATATGTAGGTGATGTACTTTTGAGATCCTCTAATGTATGTGGTTCGACAAGCTGTACAGAGTTTTTCTTGGCAAGATAGGTTTTACAGCAATTAATAATAATGCGCGTTAGCCATGTTGAAAAATATTGAGGGTCCTTTAATTGAGGTAGGCCCTCATACGCACGGATAATGGTCTGTTGAAAAACTTCTACGGCGTCATTTTCATTTTGGACATAAACATAAGCCATTCGATATAGCTTATGTTGCTCTTGTTCAATAAGCTGATAGAAAGCTTGCTCATCTCCGTTTTGTGCTAACTGTACTAATGATTGTTGCTTTGTAGTAATGAAAATCGCCTCCTTCCGACTATTAGACTTGGCAAACCATCATTTCGATTCAAGTTTTTTTATTTTATTGGAAATTTAGTAGGTTATCACCATAACGTACGGTTGATTTCCCTTTCTCTAATGCTCATCTCCAAGTCTTGGATGAAGATCAACTTATATACATAGCTTAAGTTATAACCAACGATTCGCTAAATGTCGGTGTTGTTCTAATTGTTATCTAATATCCAATTCGTGGTTAAAAATAGTTTGTCGCTATAATACCATTAATAGGTGGAAATGATGGAGGTTTAATAAGAAGAAAAAAATAACTAGAAGCATTTTAGAATTAAGGTGCAAGATGAAACTTACAAATGTACATAGGATGCGTATTTTCGATCTGCTCTGTTGAGCAACAACAAAATAAACACTTAATAGAAGGAATCTACCTACCTTTACTAGAAGGTCTTATATAAACAATTATAAAGGGGTGATTCGTTGCGATTAACGAAAGGGATTTCAGGTTTTGATGCAGACCATCTAATCGAACAGGATATGCGTACTTTCCAGTCGATGGTTTATCATTTAGTGACAAGCGAACAACGAGCAAAAGCGTTGCAATTTATCGACCAGCCTCAGTTTGTTTATATGCAAGCGGTGATTCAACTGGAGGATGAGCGTTTGACAATTCTCCATCATAGGCTAATGCCTTATATTGCATTGGCTAAGTTTGATGAAGAGCTAAGCTTTCAATTTTTAACAAAAACTCACTTACACAAATATTTTCCGATGCGTAAATGCCTTACAGCTGATACATTAAACACATTGTTGACGCAAGATAAGGATTTGCACAGTTTATCTGAGTTGGAGTGGAACTATATTTCACACTTTGACAGTAAAACTATAGGGGATGTTATTTTTAATTATTGGGATTGATTTTTTAATAGAAGGAATAGCTTGCTTTTTAATGCTGTTCCTTTTTTTGTGTGTTAAAAGTACTGCTTTTGGTGTTCTGGTAGTCCATCTGTTTTATTTTTGGGTTTTATAATCTGCTATAAATTACATAAAAATTAACTAGTTATTTCATTTAATATATAAAAAATTCCTGATTCATCCAAGTTCGTCTTTAAAGTGGTAGATTACTAATGGTATTCAAATTATGATAAAGCACAATTTGCATTGTAAAATAAGGAGAATTTGAAATGAATTTTAAGTCTATTAGTAAAAGAATCGTTTTTTCTTTCAGCATTGTTATAGCAATCGTCATTTTATACATTGTTTACAATAACTTTGCAATAGAACAAAGCAATAGCGCAACGGAAAAAATCGTTGATGAAGAATTGCAATTATTAATTGCAGATTATGAGCAAGCTCAAACGATTTCGCTAAGAATTGCTGCGGCTAGAGGGTATGTACTTTCTGGCGAAGAAAAGTATAAGAAGATTTTTGAAGATACTGTAAAGCATGCTGTTGAGAACGAACAAAAGCGTTTAGAAATTACAGATTCAGGGGATTTCGGCAAAATTGCGGAAATGGCGAAGGAATGGAATAGCTATGTTGAAAAAGAGGTATTTGATGTTTATGATCGAGGTCAGAAGGAACTAGCAACGAAAAATTTAGCTTCTATGAATGAAAAAGTGACGGAAATACGTGAAGGCTATGAAGGATTAGCCGAGCATCGTAAGCAATCGATTAATGCGACTGGCGCAGATATTATCAGTGCAGGAGAGACTAAGCAGCTGACAGGTAGTTTTGTTGGAATTGTCATTGTAATCGTTTCGATTATAATTGCATTGTTAAGTGCTCGACTGATTTCAAGACCAATCATCGCTTTAACAAATCGTATGCAACGAATTACTGAAGGTGACTTAAGTGAACCTGCACTTGCTGTGAAATCCAAAGATGAGATAGGACAGCTTACAGAAGCGACTAATAAGATGTCCGATATATTGAATCGATTATTAAAGCAAATTCAAACAGTTTCTAATGACGTAGCTGCGCATAGTGAAGAGCTTATGCAATCGTCGACAGAAGTGAAAACGGGTACGGAACAAATTGTCGATACAGTTACTGAAATTGCAAGTGGCACAGAAGTGCAGGCGAGTAATGCATCAGACGTAGCGACAACAATGACAGAATTCACCTTAAAGGTGACAGATGTCAATAATAGTAGTACAGATGTTCAGCAATATTCCCAACATGTTATGGCTTTAACGAAAGAGGGCCAAAGTTTAATGGACGCATCAACTGCGCAAATGTCATCCATTCATCATATAGTGAAGGATTCTGTTTATAAGGTAGATGAACTTAGTAAACAAACACAGGAAATTTCAAAACTCGTAGCTGTCATACAAGATATAGCTGCACAAACGAATTTACTTGCTCTTAATGCAGCGATCGAAGCAGCTCGCGCAGGGGAGCATGGTAAAGGATTTGCGGTCGTTGCAGACGAGGTGCGTAAACTCGCTGAACAAGTAGCCGTCTCCGTGGACGATATAACGGGGATTGTTCAAAAAATTCAACAAGATTCTAACACGGTAACATCCTCACTGGAAACTGGCTATCATGAGGTTGAAAAAGGTACGGCTCAAATCGCATCTACAAATGAAACATTCAACCAAATTGCAGAGGCCGTTTACGCCATGTCAACGAATATTGATGGCGTGATGACAAAGCTAGAAGAGGTAGTACAAAATACCGTTACGATTAATAAATCAGTGGACGAAATTGCTGCTGTATCAGAACAATCTGCTGCAGGCATCCAAGAAACTTCAGCAACAATCGAACAAGCCGCAAGCTCCATGGACGAAATCAAAAATAGTTCAGCCAATTTAGCGGGCATGGCAGAAAATTTAAATGACCTTGTTAGGAAGTTTAAATTGTAATTGCATGTATTGTGTTTTGTAGAATTGAATTATGAAAATCGGTTAAACCAGCAATCGACGAGAAATTCGTGTGATTGCTGGTTTTATTTTTATGTGGTTTAGCAAGAAGGGTGAAATCAAAAGAGGAAATACCTTTATCAAATGTAGTTTTGTCGCTCTAAATAAAAGCTGGTTGTAAATTATTTATCCAAAAATTGAATAACAGGAAGTTCAATGAGGCTATAAATAAAATAAAACCGACAATTACTTTCATGTTTGCATGAATAAGCTTCGATAAGGAGTGTGGAGATGGCGACACTTGTTGTAAAGAGAGGTATTATGTACAAATACCAAAGCATTGGGCAGGCGATTCAAGAAGCAAAGCCGGGAGATTTTATTGAAATCCGGGAAGGGATCTATGAAGAAAGCTTTGAAATTTCCCAAAGGCTTACATTGTATGGGGTAGGAAATGTGGTCATTAAAGGTGGCGTGTTTATACGCTATCAGACACTTGTGAATATGCGAAATTTGCGTTTTACGCAAGGGCAGGGTATTTATGTAAAGGGAGATTTACAACTAGAAAACTGTGTCATTGAGCAGCAAATGGTGCAAACACAAGTAACCGTGAGCTTCGGAAGTTTAATGATGAAAAATGTTGATATTTTAGCGAGTCCTATCAATCATGTGGGCTTACGTATTGATAATGGTTCGAGTGTTATTCTTGTGGATACGACTATCCAGCATCATAAGAAGGCTCAAATTATGGTGCAAAATAGTGAAATCACTTTGACGAATTGCATGCTATTGGAAGGGCGAGCAAATGGCATTTATGCAATACGGAATGTGAAAATGGAGATGGTGGATTGTGAAATTCATGGACATCATAAGGCACAAATTGTTGCAGCCTCCAGTTCAATTTCAATGATGAATACCCTTATTCACCAAGGGCAAAGTATAGGGATTCAAGTTTTTGAGAACACGAAGCTATCGATGGATGGCTGTGAAATCAAGCAACATCAAGACACGCATTTAGTTGTTCATCAAAGTGAATTGTTCGTAACGGATTCTATCTTTTCTGATGGGGTGGGAAATGGCCTTTTTCTTGGCGAGAAATCGAAGGCGATATTGTACGATTGTAAGATTTATCGGCATGTGAAATCTCAGTTATTAATTGAAAATAGTAAAGCGGAGTTTCGTACTTGTAGAATAGAAAAGGGAGAGGCAACGGGAGTAACGGTTGTTAATGAAGCAGATGTAACGATGACAGAATGTAATATCCAAGAACACCCGCAATTTCAAATGATTGTTGATGCCAGCGGGCTAATGCTCAATCAGTGCATAATTCAATTTGGGCAGGCAGGTGGTATTTATGGCAATGATCATGCTAAGGTTTCACTCCAGAATACCATAATCCGAGAGCTCGAAAGTCACCATATTTATATTAATAACGCTCGGCTCTTTACTGATAATTGTACTTTCGAACATATTCGTGCGAATGCGATTACTTGTATTGATGCTATTTTTGAAGTAGCAAATAGTAAATTTAAAAACTGTTATGAAGGTCCGTATGCAATCGTTTGGTCTGATCAGTCAATGGGCCGTTTTAAGCATTGTACGATTGATGAAGTCCATCGTCCATTTTTAGCGGTGTCCAACCAATCTTTACTTGAGATGGTGTACACAGATCTAGGTACTGTAAAAATGCCCTCTATTGTACAGGGTAAAAGTCAAATATTTATCGAAGGGTATACGAACAAGGCGTTGTGGAAGAGTGATTCATCGTCGAGAATCGTTTATTTGCAAGCCAATGCTAAAACAAAGCACGATGTAATAAATCAAGCAGAAGCAACCGACATGCAAATACTGGACGAAAGATTACGAATACAAGTCGAAAATTTACAAAAACTTAACATTATTGCCTCGACGAATAATGTTAATAAAACAGTATAGGTAACGAATAAAAAAGTAGGATAAGTAGTTTCAATTATTTTGAAATTACTTTTTTTATGGGGTAAAAGTACTGTTATAACGATGTAAATAAATAGAATGGGTACGTAAAAAGACACTTCTTCATTGTTTATAGCCATTTATATTTGTATGTAAACGGTTTCTTTATAATGATATTTACACTGTAGCGCTGAAATCTAAAATTCGACAAAAGCACTTGTTATTTTTATAATAGAGTTAGTGAATAACAAGTATCGATCTAGGTATTGTATTAAAAGTTATTATTAAATAATAATGTTTTTTTACAGAGGTTAAAATTTTATTACATTTAAGTAGATTTTGGATTGTTTAATTTGTATATGTTATCTTATAATCAGGGGAAAAAAAGTTCATGGAATGCTTTACTAGTTCGTTGTTTTAGTAATATGAAAAATGATTGTAAAATAATAATTGGATGAAGTAGAGGTGAAAAAGGAATGTTTGGGCTGACAAAAGAAGAAATTATGTTAATGCTTGAGAAGGCAGGATTAGAGGAGATACAAAAAAATGCAATTGCGGACATCCTGCATCTTAACAATTTGCGAATCGAGCAACAACTTGCATTTATTATCCATTTAGTAATGGACGAGCGAGAAAGAAGTATTGCCAACAATACATATTTAAATTAGAAAATATTGTAGGATGAGTAGCTATCTTTTTTACATATACCATATTATTTGCGATTAATTGACAAAAAAATAATAACCCTTTAAAACGACTATATTATCCTACTTATAGATGAATAAAATCACAAGTGCTATTTGCTAAAGGCACTTGTGATTTTTTTTGAACATAAACCTCCCTTGTGAATGGTAAAATTTGAAACTTTTTTATTTTTCAGAACGTAGAGAGATAAGATAGAAAAGAACGGGGAGGGGAGTAGTTTGAAGCAAGCGTTAATGATACTTGATATTCAAAATGATTACTTTAGCGATCAAGCGAGAATGCCTGTAGCGAAGCATCAAATTGAGCCAACTTTAAATAGCATAAATGACCTTATAAAAGGCGCTGTAAAATCAAATGTTCCAGTCATCTATATTAGAAATGAGTTTGAGCGAACGCAGGTACTTTCGAATCTTTTACGAAAATTCACAGCTTTAAAAGGAAGTAAGGGTGCTGAATTGGATGAACGATTATTAAGAATTGATAGTGAGTTTTTTTCAAAAAAGAAACCGGATGCATTTAATAATCCCAACTTAGTAACGTATTTAAAAAATAATGACATAAACGAGTTAATAGTAACAGGTGCATTTATTGAAGGTTGTGTCACAGCAACTGTGAAAGGGGCTCTAGCTAGAAGTTTTGCTGTAACAGTTGTGAGAGATGCAGTAGCAGGTGCTACAGATCAAAGTAAGGAAACCGCCTTAACAAAGCTAGCTACACAAGACCTCTTAATCCTTACTTCTCAGCAGGTTTTTAAAAGCGACAATGACAAGGGGGAATTTTGACATGACACTTTTACAGCGATTGATTGAGCAAGCTAAACAACCAAGAGGATTCGTAGGCTCATTGATGTTACGAATTATGAATAAGGCACATAGCGGTATGAATACTTGGCTCATGAAACAGGAAGCTGTAAATGATGGTGATATTGTGTTAGATATTGGATGTGGAGGTGGAAAAACGCTTCAATCCTTATCGAAAATGAATCCAAGTGGTAAAATCTATGGTATAGACTTTTCTGCGCAGGCGGTTAAAGATTCTTCGAAAACCAATCAATTGGATGTGGCGAATGGAAAAGTGATCGTAACGCAAGCAAGTGTTTCAAGCATTCCGCACACGGATAAGTTTTTCGATACGATTACAGCGTTCCAAACGCATTATTTTTGGCCAGATTTAGCAAATGATGTGAAGGAAGTATTTAGAGTGTTGAAGGACGATGGAAAGTTTATCATCATTTCGGAGCTCTATAAAATTAATTATCATATGAAAGCTTATAAAACTAAGTCTGAAATCAAGCAGTTGTTTGAAAGTGTTGGATTTCAAACTGTTACTATACGAGAAAACTCGCAAAAAGGTTGGCTTTGTATTACTGGAATTAAATGAATCATAGTAAATGGAGGATATATCAATGAAAAGATGTGAATGGGTCAAGCAAGATGAGCCTTTATATGTTGAATACCATGATAAAGAATGGGGTATTCCTGTCCATGATGATCAGCATTTATTTGAGATGCTCTGTTTAGAAGGGGCACAGGCTGGTCTTAGCTGGTGGACGATTTTACAAAAGAGAGAGGGCTACCGGGCAGCTTTCGACCAATTTGATGCTTCGAAAATTATTCTCTATACGGAGGACAAGCTACAAGAGCTTAGACAGGATTCTCGCATTGTAAGAAATAAGCTTAAAATTGCTAGTGTTGTAACGAATGCGCAAGCCTTTTTGCGTATACAGGAGCAGTATGGATCCTTCTCTCAATATATTTGGGGCTTTGTCGACCATGAGCCGATCATCAATGAATGGTCGTCCATTGCAGACGTACCTGCTACAACAGAAATTAGTGAACGTATGAGCAAGCAATTAAAAAAAGACGGCTTTAAATTTGTTGGTAGTACGATTTGCTATTCATTTATGCAGGCAACAGGAATGGTAAATGACCATGTCGTCGATTGTTTTTGTCGCAGTAAAGGTGATAGCTGATGAAAGTTGTGGATATTAAGGCTCGATTAGTAAGGCAAGCAACGATCTTTGAAACGGGTGGTATTAGACCTACACATGACCTGCTAGAAAGCTGGATTGGCTTTGTAGGATGGTCATTACCTGCAGAGGGGTGTCCACGAGGGTTTCAGCCACTTGCTACATTATTTTTAAAGGAGCTTCCTTATGTACCGACATCGCTTCAACAAATTGAGCTGCTAACGTTATTTATGAATGAAGAAATATTTGATCACCTAATAGAAGATGATCTTAGCCGTTTTTTTGAAATAAGAGCATATACTTCTTTAGAAGGTTTAGTCCAGCAAAATTGGCAGCATGACCGAATTCGAGCTTTCCCGCTTATTCCGAAAATGGTTGACAATGATTATCCGACATGGGATGGGGGAGGGATTCCGTCTGATGTGGAGGATGAAATTTTGAGGCTAGAGCACGAAGAAGATATTGAGTACTTCGATGATATCGTTGAAGAAATATACGCCGTGCATAAAATTGGTGGCTATCCAGCTTTTTGCCAAAGTGGTCGTGATTACGGTGAGGAATTTCCGTTTGTACTCCAAATTGCGTCAGACGAGAAGGCGTATTTTAATATCGTCGATAATGGGAATTTCTATTTCTTTTTTAATCGGGAGCTAAATGAGTGGCGTGTAGATTGCGATTTTTATTAGCGCTAAAATCATTTCAAACAGTAATGTTACAGTGATGGCATGATGAGGAGGAATAAAGATGAGGAGACATACTTCCGAAGTTAGAAAAGTAAAGAAGGTGAGAAAAATGGAAAACAAAACAGTCATTAAGAGTGGTATTAGTTTTGGCACAGTATTGGCGATTACTATTTCTTGGAGTGTCAATCATTCGATCATCTGGGCCATCATACATGGTTGTTTAAGCTGGTTATATGTCATTTATTACGCAATATTTAAATAGAATCCAATCAAAGAAGCGCAAATTTGGAACGTGACACTGTGCAATTGTTTAGCGATACATAGCATCGTATACATACAATAACGAATGTGTGCCTCTCATAACTTTTGAGCATTTAGCATAAATAACTAAGTGCTCTTTTTTTGATGAAAAGCTCATATTCAGAAAGATTACTAACATCTTTCCATGTATCGTAGAAGAAAGGTTGATAGGATGACACATCAAGTAACCGCCAAAAGCAATTTTGATTTTAATGCTTCAGGCGTTGATGAAATATTACAAAATGTAGCGTATATATTATCTACTTTCGTAATTTCTTGCCCATTGTACAGAGATTTTGGTTTTAGACTAGACACTCTTCCACCTTTCCAGCTTGCCAAAAGACGAAATACTGCACGTCTTTTAGAAAGCATTCAACGTTTCGTGCCACAAGTTATCGTTATAGATGTAGATTATCTTGGAGATGTATATGTAGGAAAATTAGAACCAGTTGTGAAAGTTATCGTTAATAAATGAACTATAAGGTGATTTTTGTCCTTTACAATAATTTTGCCAGGTGAATTAAATGGTAGCCTGGCAAATTGATAAAAATCATTTCGATCATTGCTGTACATTACGGGAAAATGGGATCAATTCATGATTTGAAAAGAGAAGCGTATTCTATTAAAAAGATGGAATGGAGAGAATATATGAGAGGGTTCATGAAAAGCCTTTTTATTTTATTTTCCGTGATCGTAATAGTTGCTGCCTTGATTAAGTTTAATCAACCTTCAATTGAAAGACCCATTCAAAAAAATCCCGATACAAATTATAATGAAGTAATTGGTGAAAAATTACAAAATACGAATTTTACAAAAAAAATTATAGTAGCATTACGAGCAGCAGGCTATTATCCTGATAGTACAATCGGCTACTTAATTGAATCTCCAAACAATCAAGTAATTACTATACAATTACATAATTTAGATACATTAGAAAAGAGTACAGAAAGCGAAATCCAAAAAATCGTCAATAGTATTGCGGAAACAAATGATCTTCAGCTGTTTATCGTTAATGTCAGACTTATTGATTCATTAACAACAAGTAAGAATGGTAAAAGACCTCTAACAAGTTACAGAAAATTTGTGTGCTATAATTAAGAAAAGAGGTGATCATTCTGAGAATTTTAGTTTTAGGCGCCACTGGACGCGTTGGTAGCCACATTGTTTCCCTAGCTTTACAAGATGAACATAGCGTTACTGCTTTAGTTCGTACTCCAAATAAGCTAAACCTAAATGATGAAAAATTACAGATTGTACAAGGAAATGTATTAGAAAAACAAGATATCGAAAATGTCATGGCGAATATTGATATTGTGATCAGTGCATTAAACACGGATGGCACCAATACATTAACGAAAAGTATGCCGCTAATTCTTGAAGTAATGGAAAAACAGCATGTGAAAAGAATTATAACGATTGGAACTGCTGGAATTCTACAAAGTCGTCTGACACCAAGTGTATTGCGTTACCAATCGAGTGAGTCCAAAAGAAAAACAACCTTTGCGGCAGAAGAGCATCATAACGTCTATCAGTTATTGAAGAAATCTGACACTGATTGGACAATCGTCTGTCCTACATACTTACCTGACGGTGAATATACGGGTACCTATCGCATTGAACAGGACTTTTTACCGGAGGGTGGGGGAGAAATATCTGTAGCAGACACGGCAGAGTTCGCCTATCAACAAATTCAGAATAAGGAATATGTGAAATCGCGTGTAGGTATTGCTTATTAGATTTCTAAAAAAGAATAAGAGTGGACAAAATGAGGCTGAAAATAGACGGATGGAAGTGGAAGTTTGGCAAATCTTGTTCAGATAAAGGGAGCGTTAATCAAAGAATGATTAACGCTTTTTTGTTGGATTGAATAGATAAGAGACATTCAATCGGGGGAAACCAACAACTTTTTTCAAATTTACTCATAAGATCAATTATTTGATATGGCATGCAAAGGTGTAATTTAATGAAAGAAGATCTCTTTCTACAATGGGTTCTCCACCTGCTTTTAGACACCTTTCACTAGCCAAATTAATTTCCTGTTGATTAAAATATGATTGCACCCCAGTTAAAAACACTACGCCAAAAACAAGTAATAGACCAAGTTTTAAAAATGGCCTTTTCATTTTATCGCTCCTTCTTTTGAACATGAAGTCCTCTTCATCAATACTAATGAATCCTTAACGCCTAGAAGTCACACAACTATTAATTACCGTTTTATGGTGATGGCTATTATTTACAGTTTAATGGAAGAACAGAGGGAAGTACATATTACATAATTCCTTAAAACGTTTAATGTTTCTGTTGTTAAAGTATGAAATGAGGAAACAGTAAATGAATAGAGAAGGTTAATTGACTAGTTGTATACATTTGTATACACTGTTAATTGTATACAAATGTATATAACTAGAGGAAAATGAAAATGAGAAGTGAAAAAATGAAGGAAATTAGAGAAGAGGGACATCATCGAGGGGGACGTCATAGAGGAAGAGATGACTCTCATCAACGTGGCCCTAAAACTTTCCGTCGTGGAAGAGCTATAGCTTTTTTAGAGATGATGAACTTAAAGCGTGCAACGATTAAGCAACAATTAGAGCAACCAGAGTTTCAATCGATTCAGCCAATATTAGTGGGGGAATTAAAAGCCATTGATATGGTCATCAATGAATTCAGTCAATTATTTGAAATACATGAAAGTGAAACGCTGGATACACCCGACAATCAACAGGATGTAAAATCTATAAACCATGATGAAGAAGGGAATAACGTAAATGAAAATAATTAATTCTTACATTGATTCTGTGTTCCATACGCAAGACTCTATTTTAGAGGACGTTATTACATCCATTGAAGAAAACGGGATGCCTGCCATTTCTGTTTCTGCTTCTTCTGGAAAACTTTTAACAATGCTTGTCTCGATGACTGGCGCTAAAAACATTCTTGAAGTAGGGGCTCTCGGGGGTTATAGTGGCATTTGTCTTGCTAGAGGGTTCGGTAGTGATGGGAAATTAACTTCGCTAGAACTAGAGGAAAAATACGCGCAGTTAGCTTACAGGAATTTATCGAAAGCAGGTTTTGCTGAACAAGTGACCTATATGACAGGACCTGCATTGCAAAGCCTTGAAAAACTGGAGCAGAGTAATGAACGATTCGATTTTTTCTTTATCGATGCTGATAAGGATAATTATGAAAACTATTTAAATTATTGTGTGAAGCTAGCAAATCCAGAAGCTATCATAATTTCTGATAATGTCCTTGCTAATGGGAGTGTGGCGGATCCAAACGCTAAACCAAAGTACTATACGGATGTAATGAAGAAATTTAATGAAGCAGTAGCGAACCATCCTCAATTAGAGTCGATTGTTATTCCAATTGGTGATGGTATGACACTTTCTAAAGTGAAGAAGTAAACGCACTATTTTCTTTCGAAAGCACTGACGGACTACATGTTAGTGCTTTTCTGCTTTACCATTTTTTTAGTCTACAAGTATAAATAATTGAGTATCCATCCGATAATCCCAGCAATGATTCCAACAATAATTAAGAGATGTCCATGCTTTTTCTCATAATAATCATTTCTTAAAACAATGCCCATACAAATGGCCATAATACCACAAAACAATTGAAAAAAGACAAGTGCAAACGAAGCGTTTAACCAACCAATTAGTATGAGTAGGGATTTAAGTGAAGATTTTAACGATATGGCTCCAATCTATATAAAATTTCATTTTTAAATTTCCTCCCAAATTAGGGGATTTGTTCTTATAGTATGTGAGGAAAATTGTAACATATGGTAATAGGTGAAACAAAAAAGGCCACCACAATAGTAGTGACCCTTAGTATCAAGTCAGGAGGTGTAAGGTTAATTAGCTTTACACTACTATTTATATGATGTAGAAGCAATTAAAGTTAGTTTTGTGCCTGCAAACTAGATTTATTTTTATACTTATTACAGCACGTGTTCAAACACCCATTAAAATAGAGGAACTCAGTCAAAGCTCGGCACTTTCTGTGGCATTACCGAAATTGTGTCGGCCTAGCGCAAAGCCAATTCCGGACGCAATTGTGTGAGGCATAATTGCTAGGATACCACTATCAATTAACTAATTTTAGTTCCGTTTGGTACTGATTGGTCAGGCGTTAATAAAATCACATCGCCTTCTACCGGAACGCCACCAATCACTAAAACTTCAGATTTAAAGCCTGCTACACGACGGGGAGGGAAATTAACGATTGCTACTACTTGTTTATTAATAATTCCTTCAGGTGTATAGTGCTTAGTAATTTGAGCAGAAGATTGCTTGATGCCGATTTCTTCCCCAAAATCAATTTTCATTTTAATGGCAGGTACCCTTGCTTTCGGAAGTTCCTCAGCTTGGATCACAGTACCAATTCTAATATCAAGGTTCATGAAGTCTTCTATAGTGGCCATAAAAAATACTCCTTTATTTAATTTTTAATTTGTATAAATTCTTGTAAATTCTTTTCAATGAAATTATTTATTTTTTCTATAGTAGTTGGAAAAATATTTTCGAACATTACATAAAGCGATTCAAATGATGCATGGAGCTCTTTGTTATGATTTAATTCATTACGAGTAATTGAAAAATTCTCTAATGTCATAGGGTGATTATGTCGTTTTAGTTCTTGCTCTATTTTATCAAGTAGTAAAAGAAAGGGTTCATCATCAAAATAATTAAAACATGCTTTGATAGCTTCCCAACTTTTAGGTTGAGCCATGAAATAAGCACTCCACCAATAAAATTCGATAAGAGATTTATTAATATGGGTATAATAAACATTGAACATAAATAATGCTCTTTGACCTTCCGTAAGTTCCTCATAAAAATGTTCTTTCACACCCAACTGCGTTTTTTCGGACATTCTTACCTTATAAATATTAATAAGCGGATCGAAGCACCTTTCAAATAGAGTGGAGCAATTGAAATCAAAATCCTCTACATTTACCTTTATTAACAAAATAATCACACTCCTTCCCAATAATATAACATTATGGCATTGGAATGTGCAGCGTAATTTCCATACATTTTGGATTGGTATTCGTTTTGGATACAGCTAAAAGTGCACCTCAACTAATAATTTGTTGTAAAAAAATGACTTTCATATTTGTCACGTTGTATAATTAAATTCATATTTTTCGAAAAACTAAATAGAACGGAAGTGGGTAGAAATGAAACAAATTATTGCATTAGGAGGAGGAGGCTTTTCTATGGAGCCTCATAATCCTTTATTAGATACATATATTTTACAGCAGTCTAACAAAGCTAATCCTAAAATCTGCTTTGTTCCTACTGCTAGCGGAGACTCAGAAAATTATATTGAAAGATTTTATTCTTTCTTTAATTCACAACCATGCACACCGTCCCACTTATCACTTTTTTCTCCTCCTACGCGTGATTTAGAAAATTTTATTATGGAAAAGGATATCATTTATGTTGGGGGAGGAAATACTAAAAACCTTTTAGCCTTATGGAAGGAATGGTCGTTAGATAGTATTTTTAAAACTGCTTGGCATGAGGGAATCCTTTTAACAGGTATTAGTGCTGGGTCAATTTGTTGGTTTGAGGAAGGAATAACCGATTCATTCGGGGGAGAGTTAGAGCCGATAAATTGTTTAGGGTTTCTTCCAGGTAGTAATTGTCCTCATTATGATGGAGAAATCAATCGAAGACCAGCTTATCAACATTTGGTGAAAGCGAATAAACTCTCATCTGGAATTGCCGTTGATGATGGAGTAGCCGTTCATTTCAACGATCAAGAAATTCATAAAATCGTTAGTTCAAAACCAAATGGGAAAGCATATAAGGTCTCTTTGGAAAATGATATTAAGGAACAAGAGTTAGCTGTGGAGTATTTAGGGAATATATAAATATAGCTAAAAAAGCCTACTCAGTGATTTTTCATGTCCTGAATAGGCTTATACATTTTTAGAAGAAAAACGTCTTTACTTTTTAACGGTTAAAATCATGTACATATGATTCAAAGATGAGGGTTAAGCGTTTTTAAATGTTAATGAAGCAATAGGAATATCTATTTTTTTATGAATAAGAGATTTTCCGCCCTTTACCAAAAGGAATACATAATGGTGTGCCAAAAATAGGATCATTCGTCATTTGACAGTCTAGATCAAAAACATGCTTTACTAATTTCGTCGTCATGATTTCTTCAGGTCTTCCTTGCTGGAAAACACCTTGGTCACGAACTGTTATGATGTGGTCAGCATATCGACATGCTAAGTTAATATCGTGTAAAACCATAATAATTGTTCGTTTTTGTTGTTGATTTAATTCAAATAATAAATCTAAAATTTCTATTTGATGTGTTAAATCTAAGTAAGTAGTTGGTTCGTCTAAGAGTATAATATCTGTATCCTGTGCAAGTGTCATAGCAATCCAGGCACGTTGACGTTGGCCGCCTGAAAGCTCGTCCACCGGTTTATCCTGTAAATGATCAACACCTGTTGCTTTTAAGGCGTTTAACACTATTTCTTCATCTTTTTCTGTCCATTGCTTGCGCCAGCTTTGATGTGGGTAACGACCTTGCTTAACAAGCTGTAGGACTGTTAATCCCTCTGGTGCAACTGGTGATTGCGGAAGAATAGAAAGTTTTTTAGCTACTTGTTTAGTCGATAATTTAAAAATATCTTGACCATCTAATAATACAGAACCGTTTTTAGGCTTTAATAATCGAGCAATGGAGCGTAAAAGTGTAGATTTTCCGCAACCATTGGCGCCAATTAGCACAGTAATTTCATTCATTGGAATAGATAAATTCAGATTTTCAATAATATTGGCATCACCATAATTTAATGTAAGTGATTTAGTTTCTAATGTTATAGACATGAAATTTGACTCCTTTATTTTCTAGGGTTTCTAAATAATAAATAGATGAAATAAGGAGCACCAATGGCAGCCGTAAACACACCCGCTGGTACTTCTAAAGGACTAAATGCTGTACGTCCGATAATGTCTGCAACCATTACAAGTAATGCGCCAATGGCAGCAGATGTAGGGATTAACACACCAAATGAAGGCCCTACAATGCGTCTCGCAATATGCGGTGCCATTAAGCCGACAAATCCTATCGCTCCCGCAAACGCAATCGCACTAGCAACTAGACTTGAGCTCAAAATTATTAGTAAGAGTCGTGCTTTTTGTACAGACTGTCCTAAACTTGCAGCCGTATCATCACCCAATTCTTGGACATTTAACTGTCGGGTAATAAAAAATGTTATAAGTAGTAGAACTAGTATTAAGGGAACTACAATTTGAACTTGATTCCAATCAGCACTTTTGACGCTCCCTGTAATCCACTTATTGGCTTCACTAGCTTGATAGATGGGGCCAATAATCATTAACATTGTCGTAATGGCTTGCATAAATGCAGAGACTCCGATACCGATTAACACAAGGCGGGTAGGTGTCACACCATCTTTCCAAGCAAATACGTAAACAATAAGTCCGACAATGGTTGCTCCGATAAAACCTGCCAGGGGTAACCATTCGATACTAACTGTTAAAGAATGATTAGAATCACTAAACATAGCTAAAAAACCAACGACCGCCGCTCCGCCACCTGCAGAAATACTGATAATATCAGGGGAGGCTAGTGGGTTTTTAATAATCCCTTGTAATATAGCGCCCGCCACTGCTAAAGCCATTCCAGCAAAAGCAGCAAGAAATATTCTAGGCATTCTGAAATCAACAATAATTAATTGATCGAACTCAGAACCTTTGCCGAACAAAGTTTGGATCACCGTAAAAGGATTTATAAACGAATCACCAAATGAGGCACTAAAGAAAAAAACGGCTAGTGTCATGATGCTAATAAACGTAAGTTTTTTAGAAGCTTTAACATCAAGTAAAAACGAGATTTTATTTTGTAGTAAACGTACTGTCTTTAACTGTTTCATTATTTTTTTCCACCTTTTCGCGCAAGGTAAATAAAGAATGGGGTACCAATCATCGCTGTCATTACTCCTACTGGTACTTCTTGAGGCATAATAATATAGCGGGCTGCCACATCGGCTATTAGTAAAAGAATACCACCTAATAGTGCAGCCATTGGAATGAGCCAACGATGATCTGTGCCAACAAACTTCCGCGCAAAATGGGGTACCACAATTCCGACAAACCCAATAGGACCAGCTATCGCAACTGAACCACCTGCTAATAAAATGACAATAATACCTACCATTAACTTCATCAATCCTAAAGGTAATCCAAGGCCTCTCGCTACATCGTCCCCAAGAGCAAGTATATTCATTTTAGATGAGATTAATAGAGCACCAATCCATCCAATTACTAAATAAGGTAATACAGATAATAGAATTTCAAGCTTTCTGCCTTGCACGGAACCAGCTAACCAAAACAATACTTGTTCGAGTGCTGCTTCGTTTGTTGCAAGTAATCCTTGCGTAAAAGAAGCAAATAATGCACTAATAGCGGCACCTGCTAACGTTATTTTGACGGGCGTTACTGCGTCTCGTCCAGCCGAGCTAATAGCATAAACAGATAAAGCGGCTATTGCGGCACCTAAAAAAGCAATCCAGGCAAAGGCTTGTAAACTTGAAACATGGAAGAAAATCATAGCAAAAACAACCGCGAAGCCAGCTCCAGCATTAATTCCTAATATTCCTGGCGAGGCTAAAGGATTTTTCGTTAACGTCTGCATGAGCACGCCTGTAATAGCTAAGGAAGCACCCACACAAGCAGCGATTAGAGCTCTAGGAATACGGACATTTTGAATAATAATATGCTCGTTAGAATGATTAAATTGTGTAAAAGAGTCAATAGTCGTTTGAATGGACGTATTTGCATAGCCGTATACAATACTTATTCCCATACAAAGGAGTAGGAGTAGTGTTCCTACAATTAATGCAATTGTTTTAGAAAAATTATTTTTTAAAATCATATAAAGTTGTACGCTTCCTTCAAATAGAATGTGTTTTCATATTAGTTAAATAAATCATTGACAATAATAGATTCTTACAATATGATTAATTTCGTTCTCAAGCAGTTGAAAGTGATTCTCATTATCATTGAATCTGCTTAAACATTCTATCATATACATTGGGGGAAGAAAAGATGCAAAAGGCATTTCAAAAACTACTAGTTTTGCTTGCTGTTGTCGCTGTGTTTGTTTTAGCTGCATGTGGCAATGACAAGGAAAACACGAAAGAAGAAAGTTCAACTAAGAGTAATGCTTACAGTGTCGAACATGCAATGGGGACAACTGAAGTTAAAGACACACCAAAACGAGTTGTCGTTTTAACAAACGAAGGGACAGAAGCACTTCTTGCTCTAGGTATTAAACCAGTAGGGGCTGTACAAGCATTTTCAGGTAATCCTTGGTATGACCATTTAAAGGATCAGTTGGAAGGCGTAGAAGTAGTTGGGGTTGAGAGTGAAGTTAACATTGAAAAAATTGCTTCTTTAAAACCAGATTTAATCATTGGAAATAAAATAAGACAAGAGAAAGACTATGCAAAATTAAGCAAAATTGCTCCGACAGTTTTCGCAGAGACATTACGCGGTGATTGGCAAGACAACTTTAAACTTTATTCAAAAGCGGTAAATCAAGAACCTAAAGGCGAAGAAGTTTTAAAAGCATATAATGATAAAGTTCAAGCTGTCAAAGAAAAGCTTGGCGATAAAACGAATCAAGAGGTGTCATTCGTACGCTTTATGGCCGATAAATCTCGAATCTACTATACAGATTCATTCTCAGGCGTAATTTTTGATTCATTAGGATTTAAACGTGTACCAGAACAAGCGGAACTATTTAAAGATAATGCGAAATTAGGAAAATTAGCTGTTGAGGTAGGAAAAGAAGTAATTCCTAAAATGGACGGAGATGTACTTTTCTACTTTACTTACATGCCAACAGGTGATGATACAGCATTAGCTACTGAAAAAGAATGGACAGAAGATCCACTTTGGAAAAACTTAAGTGCAGTACAAAAAGGGAATGTCCATAAAGTTGATGATGTAATTTGGAACACAGCTGGCGGCATCCTTGCAGCAGAAATTATGCTGGACCAAATTGAAGAAATTTTTGTTAAATAACAAAGTTGACCTAAATTATAAAACGCTATACTTTCATCGACGAGGATGATTGTATAGTGTTTATTATATGAGCTAACAGGCTCTACCTAAATTTGCAAGTCGCTTTATGTTCTCTAATGATACATAGATCCTAGTCCAATAAAAAATTCACCTTATAGCGAAACAAAAGAGGGGAACTATGCGTAAAATAAAGGTAGGGGGGATTTAGGGTGAAATATTTGTCAATTGGCGTTTTCTTATCACTTTGTAGTGTTTTCATATCAAAGATTTTGTGGGGAATGGAAAAGATTTATGTAGTCCCAGGAACAGTTGGCTGTATTTTTATTGTCATTTCAATGGTTTTTTCAGGGTCCATGGCCAGTGGGGATCGGATGAGGGCAAACTTAGCAACCGAAACTACAGAACATCGAGACGAACGTCATAAAATCACGATAAATTCCTTATACATTGCTTTACCAAATATTATTGTTGCAGTTTTATTTTACTTTTTAAATAAATGATCAAGATTTTTGAGTACCTTAAGTATAATGAAAAAAGCTTCTAATGAAGTTGGAATCAATAATAAAAGGTCACTCGGACAAAAGTGACCTTTTATGATTTAACTGTAGTATGTTAGGCTGGTAAGTTATCCTACTATTACTATTGATGTTATTTAGCAATAGAGAGTATGGAATGATTGAATGTAACAATGATAATTAGCATTAACTTTTTTCATTTAAAATCTGAATAGTAGTAAAAGACTTCATTAATAGTTCATGAATGTTGCACCGACAATAATTAAAAGAATAAAGAGGACTACAATTAGAGCGAATGCTGAGCCGCCGCCGTAGCCGCCGCCACCACCGCAGCCGTAACCGCCGTAACCACCGCCGCCATATCCTCCGTAACAGCCACAGTTACCATAACTTCCACCTTGGTAGTATCCCATAAAATATCCCTCCCTTCTACAATCTATAATATGTACTTGTGTAAAAAGGAGGGGAGGTATTCATCTAGATTTTACACAATTTCGTTTCAGAAATAGGAAAATTTATCATGAGGAATTACTCTAGAAAAAGGAACACATAAGTAAAAAAGTTCCTCGGATTTTTAATGTTTTTTAGAAAGTAAGCACGTTTACAAATGACAATTAAATAAAAAAACATTTTTATAGAATAATAAAATTGAAACCAATACAAATTTCAATCGTATATAATAAGGAAGAATTTCGGAGGTGAATGTACTATGCCATTTATCGGATGGGCCATATTAATTTTTTCAATTGTATGTTACTTACCTTTTTTTATATGGCTTTCCGCTAGTTATCTTAGAAATGGGGATCAATCAAAAAGAAAAAATAACTATTGGTTATTCTTGATGTTAGCTGGATTATTAAATTCATTGAATTTGTTTTTGTTTAAGATGAAAGATACATATTTCTTGGCAGTAATAGTCATTATCATTTTAATATCGAGCTTATACATGTTCTTCATCGTTCGGCAAGATAAAAGAAAAGCGATGGAATGACTAACGAAATGTTTGGAAAATACAAAAAAGTATCCCTTTGAATGTAGACTAATTCAAGGGGATATTTAAAAAATCTAGAAAGTTCTTCGCTATCTAGAGGATTCGATTTTACCTCTGCTTTTTAAAATTTCTTCTGTTCTAATACCCGCATTGAAAACGGACACTACCATAATAAAGAAAAATAGAATTTGAATGAACCTATCTGGTGTCCAATAGCCCAAATAATTCATAAATACAAGAATGACAAATAAAATAGCAGTAACAATGGGGGAATAAAGGCGTAAATTACGAAACATTTTATATCCTCCTTTTTAAGTTAATAAACTATATTATTCTAAGGGTAACATAAAAAGAGCCTAAGAAAGACTCTTTTTAAAGTGGTTTATTCATTATTTGTTTCAAGACCGAAGTCGCTACTGTGCCTAGACATATACAAATGGCATAAATAATACCGCTAATGATACCAAAAAAATCTAAACCAAAAGGTAAAAGAAAAGTAGCAATACCTACTATGTAAGAGAATAGCCCAAATACCCTAGCTAGTTTATCTTTATCCCCCAAAAAACTTTCCTCTTGGTAACCCGCAATAAGCCACAGTTTCTTTTTTATATGGGTAAGATAACCCATGAAAACAAAGATTAAAGCAAGAACTATACATATAATATATCCAGCAATCATTTTCGCCACCTCACTTATTTTAAAACTAATAAATATACGAATAAAACAAAAATGGGTTTTCCAAATTATTACTGAAGGTGATCTATTTCGAAGATATTTCATTATAATATACTGTGCTGACTCCCACTAAATTTGAAAATGCTTATATATTAATCTGAATAAGTATAAAAATATTAGGGGAATTAAAATAACAATGAAAGAGAAGTAAAAAAAGGGTCACTCGAACCAAAGTGACCCTAAACCACAAACTAGGAGGGCAAAGCTAAGTTAGCTTTACACTACTATTAATATGATTTGGTAGCTATGTTTGTATAGTGAAATGCCTCTGAATTAGATTAAAAAATAAAATCTAGGGGTGGTGTTTTAAAATTTTGTTTCTGTCACTTTTTCTACATGTACTTCTTATAGAGATATATGTAACAATCATAGAGATATATCTACAAAAAACAATTAAGAAAGTTTGTTACTTAAAGCTTCTTGTAATATTAATAGAGAAAACTCGTGGTCATTAATAACATAAAGTACTTCGTCCGGCTCAACCCAAATGCGTGAAATCGTTTCATGCTCTCGAAGAAAGGGGAGACAGTCTTGTACTTCCATACAATAAAACATTTGATAACCGATTAACGGGTACTCAGCTTTGAATAGAGGATTCTCTTCGTGGCTGACTTCAATGGCTCCTATATAGTTGACAGGACCTTTTACATAGCCTTCTTCAAATGCCTCTTCAGGTGTTTCTTCATTTTCTATATGACCGCCAGGAAAGTTAAATCCTCGCCCGTCTACATGAACTAGCAAAACATTCTCATTATAAAAACAAACTCCATGTACACTTGTTACTTGGCTGTAATCGTGAATATTTTTATTTGGTAACCACGTCAGTTTAAGATAATGTCCGCTCCAGTCCACGTAGGTTTCGTTGTTGATATGTTGTCTCCTTTTAATTTCGAAAATCAATATATTTCCATTTTAGTTAATAAAAATATATATGTAAAATCTTTTAATAAAGAAATATACAAGTTTTAAGGGGCCAATCTGGAAATAAAGCACAAAAGCCGGCGAGGGATGCTGGGAGTTCATCAACTAAACAAAATACAAAAAGAGTCACATTTAACTAGGTGTGGCTTTTTCTTATGCATCTAATAGCTATAAAAAGAAACAATGGAAGTCATCTTAATGCCAGATCAGTAAGGTGCAGCGATACTTGACATCAACTACACGCAATGAAAGAGGTGGTACTATGCAAATAACAAATGGTAAATGGATTTTTGATTCTGAAGTGATCGATGAAGTTGCGAACAAAATACAACGAGATGAGCAGGAGCGAGAGATGGTAAATGCTTTTGCTCGCTATGCCTACCTTCGATACAAGCAGATTCGAGATAGTGTAAATCCTCGTAAATGTAGATATATGAGGATTGATCAAGTGCGTGAACAATTAAAATCACCAGCGAAGCTACGAATAGTGAGCAGTAGATTTTCTATTTCAGAAGAAGAAGTTGTTTATATCGTAGATTTTGTGAAAAAGTATTTGAAGTATGTTAAATAAATCAAAATCTCCCGGTCATAAAATTTAACCCGGGAGATTTTATTTGTTTGTTGATTTTCTTGAACGAAGTAGGTATCTTGACTTTGAACATGCGCAGCCTGTTAGGTTTGTTAAAAAGGCCGAAAGGATATCATTTCTCATCTCTCCACACTATATAGTATGATAAAGTGTAGAATTAAGGAGCGTGAGAATATGAGATTCATTAAATTCCTTCTAGTTATTGTCATTGTCCTCGGTGCTATTGGTTATGGGGTTTATCATTATGGTGTGAAGTTTGCATCCGAAAAAGTCGCTGATACAATTTCTTCAGAATTAGAGGAAAGAGGTCAAATGGATGAAATTAAAACAACGATTGAAAACGACCCTCAATTAAAATCATTTATGGAAGAGGCCAAAACAGCAGATAGTAGCAAGTTACCGTTTACAACAAAAGAAGAGGCGACTAAAGTAATCATTCAAAAAGTTGGTATTTCGGAGCTTAATAATATAAGAACAAAAGTACAAAATGGTTCAATGACGCAAGAACAAATCATTCAAGAGATGGAAGGTAAATTAACAGACGAAGAAATTTTGGCACTAAAAGTAATCGTCTATAAAGAATTATATAAATAAAACGTTGACAGACCAAAAAAAGTAAAAAAACAGGACATGCCATTGTAGCGTGTCCTATTTTTTTGCTTTCTAAAGCGATGTTAATGAAAATGTTTGTCCCTTATTTTGTGAAAAATCTGTATATAAATGAGTGAGGAATCTAATTTTTTACTCACTCAAAAAATTTACAAGGAGGGGGATCATGGCTATATTTAGGGTTCAAAAAAAGGAGAATTTTGTTGTGTTAGATAAAGGATTTTTGAATGACACCCGTTTAAGCTGGAAAGCAAAGGGTTTGCTTGCTTATATGTTGTCCTTGCCGGATGATTGGTCATTTAGTATTTCTAATTTAGCTTCTCATAGCAAATGCAGTCGTGAATCCACGGCTAACACTATTAAGGAGTTAGCGCAAGCAGGCTATATTCACAAGACGCAGATCAGAACAAACCACGGGAAATTCGGGAAATTAGAGTTGTTCGTATTCGAAACACCACGAGCTGAACCGTATAGTAAAAAGCCGATAACGGTTAATCCGTCACCGGAAAAACCATCACTACTAAGTAATAATAAATCACTAAATAATAATGTACTAAATAAAAATAATGATGATGATAAAAGGGGGCATACCACTGGTGAAAACATTCAAAAAACACAAACAGCATTCGAGTTTTATGAGCAAAATGGCTTTGGTTCTCTAGTCGTTCACGTCACAAATAAAATCAATCATTGGATTGATGTTCTGTCTGAGGACCTTGTTATACATGCTATGAAGTTAGCAGTAGAAAACAATGTGCTGCGTTGGAAATACGTAGAAAAGATTCTTCAAGATTGGCGTAATAAGAAGGTAACATCCATTGAGGAAGTAGAAGCGGACAATCTGCAATTTGAAGCTCAAAAACAACAACGACAAAAGCATACTAATCGATCTACTTACCAAAAATATAAAGAGATTGTCCCTGAATGGTTCCATCAACGACGTCAAAATGACAGTGATATAGAAGATGGGCAAGCTATTGATTTTGAAGCTGAACGTCAAAAAATCTTGGAAACATTAAAGAACTTAACAGCGAGCGCAAAGTAAATAATATAAATCAAAGTTCATCGCTGTAAGATGACAATTTTGTCAATTAACTGTCATGTCCCGAAATTTAAGGTAGTGAAATGATGATCTATACTCTTTAGTAACGATACGATTTCGTTAGCAAAGAGGAGGCAGAAGAAATGAAGAAAATGAAAATCATGGCAATGGCAATTTTATTCGCCACTTTCTTAGTTGGTTGTGGTGAAAAGCGAGCATTGGTGGAAAAAGACTACTATGTCCAAATTAACGAGGAAGAACAAACGTCTAATAGTAATGGGCAATACGTATATACAATAGAAGGGTATGATAAGGATGGATGAAAAGGTTGTAAGTTTTTTTGCTGAAAAACCTTTTGAAAAAGGAACAATCGTCCGTGTCCCTAGAAGCTATGATGGATACACTGGTGATCCTCAAGTAATGAATGTGGATGAGTTACCAAAAACTATTAAGGAGAATTTCAATCAGAGCTAGATCCAGGTTATCAAGCGTCGTGTGAAATGAAGACAATCCTAAAAAGAGGGGCCTTACTCATATCGTATTGAGCAGGTCCTTTAATATATATATGAATACCTGATTTTTCATCATATGGTACTATGAAAAGGGAGTTTACTATATGCAAAGGGGGATACTTATGAACGTACATTTCAACTTTACGGATTTCCCAGTATTAGCAACAAAACGTTTTATATTACGAAAAGCACAGGAAAGTGATTGTTTTGATCTTTTCGAGCTTTATTCAGATGAAAATGTTGTGAAATATATTCCATTGGAACCTTTTAATTCAGTGGAGGATTCAAAAAATGAAATGAATTGGTATGAAAAAATTTACGAAGACCAGAGTGGTTTACGATGGCTTATAGAAGAACCTACAACTCAAAAAGGAATCGGAACATGTGGTTTTTTAAATTATGAAAAGGCTCATAACCGTATAGAGATTGGTTATGATTTAATGCCTTCTTACTGGGGAAAAGGCATAATGAAGGAGACATTAAGTAGTATCATCCATTTTGCTTTTGCTAAGATGAACATGAATAAAATAGAAGCAAAAGTCGACCCTGAAAATAAATCATCCATTAAATTATTGGAAAAGTTAAATTTCTATCAAGAAGGTATATTAAGAGAGCATGAATTTGAAAAAGGAAAGTATGTAGATTTAATTAATTTTTCCATTTTGAGAAGGGACTATTTTTTATAGTTTTGTTGATCTTAATTTTATGGAAATGGGGTACTGGAAATATGTTGAAATTTATTGGCTCTGGAAGTGCGTTTAATACGAAATTAGGTAATAATTCAGCTTATTATAAAGCGGGGAATCAAATGTTGCTAATTGATTGTGGTAGCAATATTTTTCATCGCATTAAGGAAAATAATTTACTGGAAGGTATAGAACATATCCATGTATTGATCACTCATACACATGCAGATCACGTTGGAAGCCTTGCTGATTTTATATTTTATAGCTATTATTGCCATGGCGAAATGGCAAAACCGAATGTTTCTGTTTATGCCGTTCATGATGTGAAAATTGAAGAATTGTTGACCATGAATGGTATTAGCCCAGAAGTTCATTGTTTAACAAAAAAATTTCAATCAGATACACAGTACTCACTAAATTTCTGTAACGTACTATTCGAAAGATCTAGTCATGTTAAAGAGATCCCTTCTTATTCCATTGAATTAAGTATAGATGGCAAACTTATCTATTATACGGGAGATACAAATAACCTAAAAGAATCTTTACGAACTCCACATGAATCGGGTAAGGTTTACGATTTTGTTTACGTCGATACTTGTAAAGCTGATTATGAAGGTAATGTACATTTATCATTACGAAAACTTAGCGAGTTAGTTCGTCCTGATTTACGGCCAATATTTTGGTGTATGCATTTAGATGAAGGCTTTGACCGTCAAGAAGCTGAAATGTTAGGGTTCAATGTTGTAAAGAACGAGATTTAAGAAAAAGGGGGGGAGCGATTTATGGAAATTGATTTACTAGTAAATAAGCCACAGCATATAGAAGATGTTGCTGAAATGGTCTACAAGGAATTTGTTGTACCAATTAGCAGTAAAAAGACATATGAAGAAGTAGTCGAATTTTTTAAAAGAACATATGTAAATGAATTTCCAATTACTTTTATTGCAAATGAAGATGGTCAATATGTAGGAACAGTATCTATATTTGAAAATGATTGGAAAGAAAGATAGTAATTCAAACCTTGGTTAGCCTCTTTATTTGTTGTACCTTCATACCGAAGTCAAAAAATAGGGTATACAAAAGTATTTTTAAAAACAGAAAATGCTGCAGTTTATTATGAAAAAAGAGACTGGGAGCGTATTGAAACAGTGTTAGATGAACAAAGCGACCAAATAATATACTATTGAATGATGAGTACAATTAATAAAGAGCTATCGTATCTTAAACATTCTGCATAATAATTTAAAGCATTCATACTTTTTTTCGTCAATTAAACATAAAAAGCTGTAGCGTATGACAACGCTACAGCACAGAATTGGTCTTGCCCTAATAATGGCTGAGCCATTAACAGCATTATAACACAACGTATGCGTAATCAAAGTTCTAATGAGAATATATTTCAGTGAATTGAATACAACGTTGGATAGTTGACACAATTGTGTTTTAATTAGCTACTCTTTTATTGTTTCAGTAAAATTTTTTCGACCAGGATTCACTTTATTTACGGTAACATTTAATTTACTTATTGTATTTTCTGTTAAAGGGATCTTGCCATCTTTCTGTATCTTTTTCCACATTTTCACGTCTTTTCGATATACATACTCTGATAAACGGAAAACATCAACATCCATGTTTAAGCCCTCTGCATATGATTTTTTTATATCTGCTTTTACCGATCTAATAATACCTTTTCTTATTTCATCAGTATTTATCTTTCCTTTGAAACCATTAATGATTGCATTTAATTTTATATCGACTTCAAATGTTACTTCATTGTTTTTTATAATGGGTTTAATTTCTGTACTTAACTTTTCTAAATCTACTGTTAAGTATTCTTTTTCTTTATTGTCCAATCTAAAGGTTACATCTCCACGAGTTGTTTTAGGAAACATCCATTGGATCCCTCTCGCGTCCCCATCATTTAGAAAACCTTTAAAACCATCCTTTGAAACTACCGCGAAACCTGATAATGCAGTTTCCGTAGTTGGCTCATCGGACGTCTCCCAGTTTTTATTAATTGTAACTAATGGAATATTCACTTCATGACTAGGTTCATTTAATTGGATAATTAGTCTTCGTAAATCTACAGGCTCTACATAAGTTTGTAGCTCTTTTGTATGCAGTGGATTGCTTAGTTTCGAAGCTGTTGGTGCTTTATTTAGTACCGGTGTGATTAAAAGAACATCTTTAATAGGTTCTTTTGTAGTAAAAGCTAATATTTGATATCTTGTTTCCCGATGACGTAAAAAGCTGTCAACAACAGGAATAGAATTTTCATTTTTTAAGGCATCCTCTGAGAACAGAATAAAAGTCATATGACCCCAGAATACTTTTTGGTCGATAGAGCGATATAATTTGAAAAAGGCTTCTTCCATTGTTTTACCTTTAGCAAAGCCAATCTCTGTAGGTGCAGCTTGAGGAGAAGGTCCTTCCGATTTAGCTACATTTGCAAAATTGACAATTTGCATAAATATTTCATATTGACCATCTTTAAAATCGATACCAATTCCGTCAACATAATACATTCTTTGCGGTTCTTTAATATCCCAACATCCAGAAAGCAATAGTACCGTTGCTAAACTTATGAGTAACGTAATTTTTTTTCTCATTTTTTAATCCCTACTTTTAGAAATTCCTGTGTAATTTTGAGGACTTAAGAAGTTGTGTTTATAGTTTGGACAAAAAATAAGAGGATTATAAGCTGTGAAAAACTTAGGGTAGCTGTAATTATTCATTAAAATAAAAGAGCCAGGACTCATATCTATAATGAGACCTGGGCGTGTGTGGAAAATTTTTCATCGAGCAATAACGTAAAAAAGTAAAGCGGGAGTTTATACTCCTTTATTGTCGCGAATTTCAATAATGGTTCCTTCGGGTGCTCTTAATTTACAAAGCTGACCATTTTCAACTTTATAAATAATTTCACCATTTTTACGTATAAAATGAACGTTCATTTCCTTTAATCGTTCTACTTCTTGAAGAAGATTATCAACCCATAAACAAAAATGTACAATACCTTGAACATTTGAATTACATGCTTCAAGATCTTTATCAAATTTGCCAGTTTGGAGTTCTATATAAAAGGTTCCAAGCTTTAACCATGTATTAAAATGTCTATCGTGGAAATTCGGCGACTCCTGTACTACTTCAAAACCTACTACTTCTGTGTAAAAATTTAAAGATTCTGCATATGTATTCGTTTGGACGCAAATGTGATGCACATATTTTTCAACCATAAAGTATTTCTCCTTTTATTGAAGCTGCTCTATCAATTAATTATTGCTAAATGATACCAAAATTACTTATTGCTGAGGAAATAGCGTAACATTAAGCTTTCCTTCGCACAAGTATAATTTACGACAAAATGGATAATTTATATATCGGAGGTGATAATTTTGACAAACAAAAAGCGCAATACAAGTGAAGAACAAGTAGAATTTGGAGCAGATTTAAGCCCTGACGATTTAGATGTGCGTGAAGAAAATGAACTAACTAAAGAGCAAATGAACAATGCAAATCATGAAAAACAACAAAGCGAAAACACTTCTTCAAGACGTAATAAGTAATTAAGGAAGAACTCATTATATTTTTCTACCACAATCTTTCGGTTGTGGTAATTTGATTTTCATATACATATAAAGGCAAAGGCTTATTATATACATTATAATAGAGTAAGATTGGATGTTTGGTTTTGAATGAAAAAATATGTTGAGAGCATGAGAAAGGACAAAGAGAATGACGACTAAATTTAAAATTGAACGACCGCTTATTCCAAATGATTTGCCTCAAGGAACTTTTGAAGACGTTTTTTATGATGACGAATCTTATCTATCGCATCAATTGATTACGAATACAAGTAGAGAGAATGATCGTATTGACCGATTAATTGTATCTATAAATGCTAATTTAAATATGTACATTCCTGCTTGAATAACAATGTACAAAAATGCTCATTCATTTCATACTAATACCGAGGTGTTAGTATGCATATTCAACTAGAGATTGAGACAGAATTTAAAATTAATAGTCTTTCAGATTTAGCAAATTTTAAACAAGTAATGGAGCATTTAAACATGAAAATTAATAAAAGTAAATTAGCAAGGGATATGGGAGTAGATCGACGAACAATCGATAAATATCTAAATGGCTTTATACCAAAAACAAAGCGTAATAAGCCATCTAAAATTGATGAGTTCTACCCGATTATTGCCAGCCTCTTATCAGAAGATTCTAAGCAGGTATTTTATTATCGACGCAATCTTTGGCAGTATTTAAAAGACAACCATGGTTTAGATTGTGGACAATCTACATTCCGTACCTATATTGCTAATACGCCAGAATTTAAGGCTTACTTTGAGAAAGCTGAGCGCGTATCTTCTTTGAA
>NZ_LDGC01000034.1:0-538 GCF_015844675.1 Lysinibacillus sphaericus
CTTCGCATGTTTCTCCTAATTGCTGAAGGATACCGTATCCGAGGCCACCATTTGGTACACTGCGTACGGCTTCTTTTGCCCCAATGACGCTTCGTCTAGTATCTTCGATACAATCAAAGATGACTGGATATACATTGGTAAACCATCCTATTGTTCGATCAATCTCAATTGGCTCATGCAGTCTTTCTCTTCCGTGTCCTTCTAGTTTGATTGCCACTTCCTGTTGACTAGTCATTCTTCCAATTGCTTTGGCAATACCACTTAATAACACTTCATGGACCCTTGCTCCACACGCTACGCCGGACTTCTTCAACAGTTTCTCCGTTATCTNTTCAGAGAATTCTACAAAGTTTGAATATCTTGCCCTAGCATGTTCTTTCGAACCTTCGCCTCTAACTCCAGTCTCTGTGCTACTGCTTATTTTCTTCCAATATGTTTCCTCTTTTTCGGATAGTTGTTCGCCGTATTCTTCCAGCTTCTTGCTCCATTCCATAAATGAGGCCGTCTTCTCTGGTAATCTTATCTCTTCATTCTTCTG
>NZ_LDGC01000035.1:0-2059 GCF_015844675.1 Lysinibacillus sphaericus
AGATAACGGAGAAACTGTTGAAGAAGTCCGGCGTAGCGTGTGGAGCAAGGGTCCATGAAGTGTTATTAAGTGGTATTGCCAAAGCAATTGGAAGAATGACTAGTCAACAGGAAGTGGCAATCAAACTAGAAGGACACGGAAGAGAAAGACTGCATGAGCCAATTGAGATTGATCGAACAATAGGATGGTTTACCAATGTATATCCAGTCATCTTTGATTGTATCGAAGATACTAGACGAAGCGTCATTGGGGCAAAAGAAGCCGTACGCAGTGTACCAAATGGTGGCCTCGGATACGGTATCCTTCAGCAATTAGGAGAAACATGCGAAGTTGACATAAGCTTTAACTATCTTGGAGACTTCAATGGAGTAGGTGCTGAGCTTGGCTACGAAAGTGGCGAAGAAAACTGGACCGATGATAAGTTACTGTTAATTGGACAGGCGATAAATGGAAAGATTCAGTTTAGTATCATTAGCCAGGAAGAAAGATTTAATCAAGCGTTTATTGATGAATTTTCGGAGCAGTTTAAGCAAGCAATCATTGAAGCCATTGCGTATTGTGTGGAAGGAAACGAAGAGAAGACTGCAAGTGATTATGAAATCTATGATATTTCAGTGAGTGAATTCGAAACGCTGAAAGAAGAACTGGCTGGAATGGTAGGTAAAATATATGAACTCACACCATTACAGGAAGGAATGCTATTCCATCACTTAGAGGATGCAGCGTCTACTGGATATGTGCTACAAAGTATCTATAAGATCGGAATGGAGATGAATGGTGACAGTATTAAAGAGGCACTTCATCTACTAAGCATTCGTTACGAAGTTCTTAGAACTGCGTTTATTTATCGAAATGTATTAGAACCAAAACAGGTAATCTACCAAGTTAGGGAGCCAGAATATAAGCTTGAGGATCTTACTGAACTGTCAGACGAGGAAAAAGAACTACGATATGAAGCACTCGTAAGACAGGATGTCGAACGAGGATTCGATTTGCAAGATGATCGGCTTCTTAGAATCACCTACGTGAAGTACGGAGATAATGATGTACGACTTATCTGGAGCATGCACCACATCATCGTGGATGGCTGGTGTCTTGGAATACTAATGGCTGAGTTTATGAAGTATTACGCTAAGATCGAAGAAGGAATACAACTGTCTGAACTAGAAGAGGCAGTAATGGAAGAGAAGAAAGAGCAGGGAGAATATAGTGATTATGTTCATTGGCTAAGAAAACAGGATCAGGAAAAAGCAAAAGAATACTGGAGCGAGCTATTAGATGATTATGACAGTAATTGTGAAATCACTCCGATGAACAAGCCAGAAGAGTCTAGTGAAGAACAGATGCGAAGACAAAAGATAGCTGTAAATCAGAAGGTAGCATCGACTCTACAGCGATTTGCAGAACAAAATGGAAGTACGATTAATACAGTCGCAGAAGTAATATGTGGAATCATGCTTCAGGAATGTACTGGAAACCAAGATGTAGTCTTTGGAAAAGTCGTATCAGGAAGAAATGCCGATATCAAGGGCATAGAAGATATCGTAGGTCTGTTCATTAATACTATTCCAGTAAGAGTAAGAACAGAGGACAAGATGTCCATTAAGGACCTGTTAAAGAAACAGCAAGAACAGGGAAATGAAAGTACGAGCTATGATTATTATTCATTGGCAGAGATACAAAATGAGACATTGCAAGGAACAGAATTGATTAAAGTACTGTATGTTTTTGAAAACTATATGTCTGGATTAGAGTTAGAACAACAAGAAACTGATACAGAACAGATGATGGTAGCACTCGAGCGAGTAAGAGAGCAAACCAATTATCCAATATCTATTACAGGATATGAAATGGATGAAACACTTTGTTTTGACATTATGTATAATCCAAATCAATTTAGTGATGAAGACATACAGAGGTTATTAGAACGTCTAGAGAAGATCAGTGAGGAAATCGCAGAAAATCCAGACAGACGAGTAGCTGAAATAGAGACTGTGACTGAGGATGAGAAAGAAAAGATCCTCCATGACTTCAATGCAACCAAGACAGAGTATCCAAG
>NZ_LDGC01000036.1:0-33959 GCF_015844675.1 Lysinibacillus sphaericus
CTTGGTGAGCCGTTACCTCACCAACTAGCTAATGCGCCGCGGGCCCATCTTATAGCGACAGCCGAGACCGTCTTTCAGTATTTCACCATGAAGTAAAATAGATTATTCGGTATTAGCCCCGGTTTCCCGGAGTTATCCCAAACTATAAGGTAGGTTGCCCACGTGTTACTCACCCGTCCGCCGCTAACGTCAAAGGAGCAAGCTCCTCATCTGTTCGCTCGACTTGCATGTATTAGGCACGCCGCCAGCGTTCGTCCTGAGCCAGGATCAAACTCTCCATAAAAGAAATTTGATTAGCTCAAATTGTTTTGCTGGCATCATGTTTGATGTCCAAAATTTTGTTTTATTCACCAACTCAAGGTTAGTTACTAAAAACTTTATTGATTACGTTTTGCTTGTTCAGTTTTCAAGGTTCATTATGTTGCTGTTTTCTCAGCAGCAACTCTTATATAATATCATGTCACAAACTCTATGTCAACAACTAATTTATTTAACTTAATTGTTTTTCAGAAGTTACCTTAGCGACTCGTATAATATTACTCTCTTAATCTCCAAAGGTCAATACTTTTTATTAAAAAAATATAAGTTTTTCATTTTATTAAGAAACTTCTTATTTAAGAGTACTTCAAAAAAATTAACAAGAGAAGCTACATTGCCCCTTTCTTTTTATAATGTCCACGTATAAAGCCCAGAAAATTTTACTGTCCGTAAAACTTTCTGGGCTACTTATTTTTAACTGAGGCTTTATCTCAACCTCTTAAATAACAATCAGTCTAATACGTGCTAATCAAACTTCATCCCTTTTAATAAATCTGCGAACGCATTATTAATCGGTTCAGCTTCTTTTTCTTGCTGCTTCATATATTTCTGCACGCTACGTTTATCTACTTTGCCGCCGCCTTCTTTTTTACGACGGGCTTCAAATGCAGATAATTTTTCTCGATAACCACATTTACATACGAAGATTTGGCCATCACCTTCACCACGAAGCTCTAGCTTTTTCTTACATTGCGGGCATCGTGCATTTGTGACACGTGATACGTTTTTACGATGACCACATTCACGATCTTGGCAGACAAGCATTTTACCTTTTTTACCGTTGACTTCAAGCATTGGCTTGCCACAATCCGGACAGGCCTTTGTTGAAATATTGTCATGCTTGTATTTTTTATCGCTACCTTTAATTTCAGCGACTATTTCTTGCGTGTGCTTTTTCATTTCATTGATGAACACGTCTTTTTTCAACTTACCTTTTGAAATGAGTTCAAGCTTTTGCTCCCACTCAGCTGTTGTCGCAGGAGAACGTAATTCTTCAGGAACTAAGTCAAGTAATTGACGACCTTTGGATGTAATGTAAATTTCTTTGCCGCCACGCTTTTCGATTAAGAATGAATTAAATAGCTTTTCAATAATATCTGCACGTGTTGCGACTGTCCCTAATCCACCAGTCGATTTCAATGTATCCACAAGCTTCTTATCATTCGTTTCCATATACTTCGTAGGATTTTCCATGGCTGATAGTAATGTCGCCTCTGTAAAACGTGCTGGTGGCTTCGTTTGACCAGATGTTTGGGCAATTAGTTTTGTTTTTAATAGTTGCCCTTGTTCTAAACGAGGAAGTAGTTGCTCTTTTACATCATCCGTCGATTCCTCATCATCAAAACGATTTTGATATACTTCTTTCCAGCCAGCATTTATAACTGTTTTCCCTTTGGCAATAAATTTCTCATTACCAATTTGAGCTTGTACAGTTAATTGCTCATATTCTTGTGCTGGGAATAATACAGCTAAAAATCGTTTTACTACTAAATCATAAATTTTACGCTCTTTATCATTGAACGCAGAAAAGTTTACATAGCCCTCAGTTGGAATAATGGCATGGTGATCAGATACTTTACTATCATCTACAAATGATTTATTCGCTTTGATTGGCTTTGTTAAAATTTTATTCGCGAATGTACGATATTCACCGATACCACATGCCTTAAGACGCTCAGGTAATGTGCCGACAATATCAGATGACAAGTAGCGAGAATCTGTACGAGGGTATGTCAGTACTTTATGAGATTCATATAGCTTTTGCATAATATTTAATGTTTCTTTAGCAGAATAACCAAATAATTTATTGGCATCTCGTTGTAATTCTGTTAGATCATAAAGACCTGGGGCAAATGATTTTTTAGGCTTGCGATCAACTGAAGCAATTTTTGCATCTTGATTGCCTAATGCTTTGACAATAGCGTCGGTTTTCTCTTTATTGAAGCTACGTGAATTCCCGTTTGCATCTTGCCATGTAAGCTTTAATGAATCTGTTTGTGCTTCAATACCGTAATACGTTTGTGGTTTGAAGTTTTTAATTTCATCTTCGCGTGCAGCAATGATTGCAACTGTTGGAGTTTGAACACGGCCACAGTTCAGCTGTGCATTAAATCTTGTCGTTAAAGCACGTGTCGCATTTAATCCGATATACCAATCCGCTTCAGAACGGGCAACCGCAGCAGCATATAAATTATCGTAGTTTTTACCCGGTTTTAAATTGGCAAATCCTTCTTTAATCGCTTTATCTGTGACAGATGAAATCCATAAACGTTTAATTGGCTTTTTCACATTTGCTTTGTCGATAATCCATCGAGCAACTAATTCACCTTCACGCCCAGCATCAGTAGCGACAATGATTTCATTTACATCATTACGAGTTAACTGTGATTTGACCGCATTATATTGCTTACCCGTTTGCTTCATAACGACTAGCTTCATTCGATCTGGCAACATTGGAAGGTCTTCTAAATTCCATGTTTTATATTTATTATCGTAGGCTTCTGGATCTGCTAACGTTACTAAATGTCCTAATGCCCAAGTAACTATATATTTGTCACCTTCTAAAAATCCATTCCCTTTTTTATTACATTTCAAGACATTTGCTATATCACGTGCAACTGAAGGTTTTTCAGCAATAACTACACTTTTAACCATATATTCGTACTCCTTTACTAACTATGTACTGTCTAATATACCATAAGTTCGAGGCAGCAATTGTTCTGAGCCATTTACTTAGACTCCATAATTGCCGTTGTCGGAGAACTGATTGGGTAGACAGGGAAACTGATCAGGTAACACGCAAAACTGATCTGGGACGCACGGAATCTGATCGGGTAACACGCAAAATTGATCAGGTACACCATGGATCTGATCGGGAAGGAAAATTAATTTAAAGAGCAAATTCATAATTAGCGTGAATTCGCTCTTCTTTTCTATGCTTCAAAAAATGTTTTTAATGAACTGCATACTCAAACTCTCAAAACATATGTTGAGTTAACAGAATGTTCACAAAATCGAAAGGGGATGAATGAATGGATGCTCGAACTTTCAGACCTCGGAATGTGATTTTTATGACGATCGTTGTTTTTGTATCGATGTTAATTGGTTACGGTATATATATTAATTTTATTGATGTTCCCTTCCCATGACGATCTTACTTCTTTAACTGAGTTAACAAGTATGTTCGGTTATCTAGTATGCGCTGATCTTTTGGCTTATATTTACGTGCTGCCTCATTATGCTGATGTGCATTTTCAAAGAGACGTAAGCGATTGTATAACAAGCTTAACTGGAAATGTGGAAGCCATGTGGAATAAGCGTGCTTTTGAATACCCATTGTTTGTTCTATAGACTGTTGTAATGCTTGTGAATACCAGTAAATAGCCTCTTTATTTTTCATCTGTTCCATAAAAAAATGACCGATTCGACAGCATGTTTCTGGTCTTGGTCGATCATATAATAATGATTGTAAAATAGCTTGCGTTGCTTGTTTTTCATCATGTAGCTGTTGATAGCAATCCGCTAAATTTAAGCAAGCTTCGATATGTTCGTCAGCAGTACCTTTTATAGAGTCAAGGAAACTAGTATAGTGATTGATCGCTTCTAAAAATCGTTGATGCAATTTGAGTTCATTTGCGTAATGAAACGTTTCTCTAGCTGAAAATGGGTGACCGTCTTTCTTTAAACGCTCATAAATAGTAATATTGCGATGAATATCACTTTTTCTTGGCAAATGTGTAACGGCTATATCGCTATGATAGAGCTGGCCTGTTACATCTAAATACTCATGGACGGCACCCCGCCACTGAAAATTACATGCTCGTTTTATGAGACGCAATCTTTTTTCACTTGATTCTACACAGCCATCTGCATCGAGCGTTACATAGTAATCCATGGAAACAGCATCTACGTTAGGATGATAGAGCGATTGCTTAAGTTGTAGAAATTTCCGCTGATGTTCTGTTGTGATTACATCATCCGCATCGAGCCATAAAATAAAATCTTTCGTAGCCTGCTGAAAGGAAAAATTACGGGCTTTGGCAAAGTCATCACACCAGGTAAAGTCGAAAATTCGAGAGGTATAACTTCGGACGATATCTTTTGTACGATCAGTTGAGCCTGTATCAATAATATTGATCTCATCCACTAAATGTTGAACGGAATCTAAGCATCTTTCAATAATACATTCTTCGTTTTTGACAATCATACATAAACTAATCGTAAACATCGGTCCCCTCCTTTTTTTGTAATAATATATGCGAGCTTAAAAATTTATAGAGGTCTTTTACCATTTTATCGCCTTACTTTTTGAATTTATCGCCCAACTACCTAAAAAAGAACAAAACAAAAACGAACGCTTCACACGTTCGTTTCTTGTTTTATAAATATTTCTTACGCCACTCTAGTTGTTCTTTTTCTGTAAGTTGTTGTTCTAGGTATGGATCCCATTGATTTAACAGCGCATTCCATACACGAACGAACATAATATCTTGTTCTTTATCGTGTAGGACAAATTCGAGGCATGGGCTATCATTAATTTGTTTAGCGTCGGTTTGCACAATTTTTGAAACTATTTTTTGTGAAGCGCCAACGCCAGCTTCTTCGCTATCCTCTTGCTGTAATGCTTCTATTAACAGAGCTTCGTCGAATTGCTCCTGCTTCTCAGCCTCTTCATCCACATAACGATAGAGCTCTGGTAGATCATCATATTCTTCGATATTGCCCTCATCGACAGCAAGAAATGCAAGATGGCATGGGCTATAGTAAAGGTTAGCCATTTCTACATCTAGCTCCTCCTCGAAGATGCCACGTTCCAGTTGCTGCTGTCCTTTAGATGTTAATCGATAGAAGCCTTCCTCTTGCTCAATGAGACTTACTCGAGACATTAATGATACTAAATCCTCAATAAATAATGGATCTACGAGCAATAACTCACTTAAATCTTGTGCACTTGCAAAATCTGCTTCCTGTATGCTGATTAACAGCATAGTCATTAAGACATCCATAGTGGAACGACGAACGGGCTCATAAGTTACTTCTACTGTTCGGATCGGGATGCACCATTCATCGGTTTTGACGATTTTAATATTTCGATTTTGCTGAAGTTCACGCATTAAGCGTTGCTGCAGTTTTGACAATCTACATCACCTGTCCTTCATGATTACGCAAGCCGTTATAGGATTTCACAGTCTCTAACAGATTGCTGTACATCTCTCGTGTATCTTGATGCTTCGCACGTTTAGTAAACATTTCAGCACTTCCGACAAGTAGTAATAACTCACGGGCACGAGATAAGGCAACGTTTAAGCGTCGGTAATCTTTTGCAAAGCCAACGTCTCCCCCTTTAGGTGTATTACGCACCATACTTACTAATATGACGTCCATCTCCATACCTTGGAACTTGTCGACTGTCCCGGTTCTAAATTGAAGATGTGGTAGCTGTAATTCCTGTTGTAGAAGGCGATTAATTTTCTTAACTTGCTCCCCGTAGAAGCTAATAACCCCAACGCTTTTTTGTGCATCCTGAGGCATGCGTCCGGCTGCTTTAGCTTCGATAACAGCCTTATTCAAATCAGTTAAAATGCGTCGAATAGTTTGTAATTCACCTTCATTATAACGACTCGTTCCGCCCTTTACTTGCTCCTCTAAATAAGGTTTTTCAGTTGGAATATCGACCCATAGCAAATGATCCTCCCGGTTAACAAATTGTCCTTCTAAGCAATGGTCTCGCGCTGCATCTGAATCTGGTAAGCCACATTGCAAGCCATTTTCCTCTTTCGCGTAAAACGGTGTAATACTATGCATAATTTTCTCATGCATTCGGTACTGCAATGCGAGCATTTGCTTATGCGTTTGCGGTAAGTTATTAAATAAACGTTCAAACAACGATTCACGCAGCAAATTTTTCAATTCTTGTGCGCCATCAAAGTTTGGATTTTCATCGAGCATCGCCTTTAACGTTTCCTCCAACGTATCATCTCCAAGAAGTGGAGGTAGCTGATGATGATCGCCAACTAAAATAATTTTCTTACCTTTCAGCATTGGCAATAATAGCTCCGGTGGTGTGGCCTTTGATACTTCATCAATAATGACAACATCAAATGTCGGATAGTTCTCCATAAATTCCTTACTTGCTGAAGCCACACATGTTGTACCAATAACATTCGCGTGACGCACATATAATTTTCGAATTTCATCTAAATCATATTCAGTAGCATTTTGCAGCTTATCACGCCATTGTTCTTGTAATTTTTTTCGAAGAGGAAGCTGCTTCTCCTTGCGCTGTAATTCCTCCATCGCTACTTTGGAGGATGCAATTGCTTCCTTTACCTCCTCAGAAGTTCGCTCCGGTGTTGATTGTAGGAGTTTAGTACAAGCTGTGAGCTCCTTCTCTTTCTTTAACCCAGCTATATTAATTTCTTTTATATTTCCCTCTAATTGTGTGAGCTGTTGTTCAATCTCTTGTAAGCTAGTCTGCGCTGTTTGAAGCGCCGCTTTCTTTGGTAGGAGCTGTGCATTAGCCTGCTCGACTGCCTCCAGTTGTTGACGTGCTGTTTGAAGAGAAGATTTCTCTTGCGATACAAGTATTTTTAAATTCTCTACAGACTCTTCTGGCTCAGTATCCATTTGGAATGTCTCAGCTAGTTGCTGAAGTCGTTCTGTATGCTGTAAATATGGCTGCAATTGTCGCTGTATGCTTTGAACGTCAAAGCTTGTAATCGCGCATTCTTGATGTATTAAGCTACCAATACCTTTACGTAAGGACTCAAATTCCTGATTTTTATGGTCTTGTTGTTGTTTCAGCGCTACACCTTTTTGCCAAACAAAATCACGGCGCATATATAAACCGAGCAAGAAACTTACAAGTTGCTCGGCAGATGGTGTTTGATCATCTTGAAAGGCTGTATTGAGCTGGGCAAAAACACCTGTTAGATTTTGCAACGAAAACGATTGAACAGGCTGCAATTTGCTTTTAGCAAGGGCACGTTCTTTATCTTCATCTGATACTAACGCCTCAAGCTTTGCGATCGCCTTTTGTAGACGTGAATTGATAGTTGCCCATGCGTCTAAATCTTTCGCATCCTCTAAATGCTGTAAACGACTGATTTGCTGTGACAGCACATAAGATGGGCGAATTTGATAGTGCTGTAAAAATCGTTCGATTCGCTCATAAGATGTTAAATTACCGATGTATTTCTCGGCTTCCTTCATTAATCGAAGGCGATTATTTTCCTCTTCATATTTCAATTGGATATCTTTGAACTGCACTGCTAGATGCTGCTTTTGCTCTTGCAGCTCCTTATATTGAGCAGCTGCTTCCAATTGCTCCATCTTTTGAGTAGTTTCTTCTATAGTAAGCTTCAGCTGCTCGATAGACGGACTTTCAGCAAGAGTCTGCTCAAGCGTCTTTACAGCAGGCTCGATTTGCGCCAGCTGTTTTTCGTAATGCTCTTTATGTGCTTCGTTCTCCTGCTGCTCGGTTTTTGCAGCCTTTAACTCTTTTTTTAACGCCTGTATTTCTTGCTGTAAAATGGGCTCGTCAATTGCGGCCTGTTCTTTTGCAGCTATTTCCTTTGTTAGCTCCTCAAGCCAAGCCTCAAGCTTTTCTAGCTCTTCTTCAGCCTTGGTAATACTAGATTTTAGTTCCTGTTCACGTTCTGTAAAGGCTATGATTTCCTCTTCAATTGCTGCTAGAGTTTGCTCACGCCACTGAAGCGCAACATTTTCCTCAATAAATTTTTTACCTTCTTCTTCAATGCTTTCCGTTCTACCATAGCGTAAAATTCGAATTTCTTGATTGGAAAGAAGTCGCCCTAAGGCATTATCTACAGCTAAATTTGATTGTGAAGCTACAAGTGTTTTTAAACCAGCCTTCACATTTTGCTGACAAATTTCAGAAATAACGGTTGTTTTCCCTGTGCCAGGAGGTCCTTGAATGACAAACAAATCTTCAACAGACAATGCGCCTAAAACAGCTCGTCGCTGATATTCGTTTAAATTATTGTGAAAAACAACATCCTCTCGGAGCTTGGATGTTCGAACTGTTGGACGCTTTTCAAAAAGTATAGTTTCTAAATTAGGGTTAACGGCCTCGCCTTTTTCTAGCTTTGTAAAGCCATTGCGTAATCGTCTTATTTGACTCAATGTCGCAAAATTACTAAAGCTCGCTTGCTTCGAACGAAGGTTAAGCTGACCTTTACGTGCTATATCTTGCACAAAAGGCTTTAAGTCAATTTCTATTGTTTGCTTCCCTGCGTTAGACTTTAATACTTGTCCAATTTCCCCGCGTACTCCTTGAATGTTCACACTTAACCCTTCAAGCTTCTTCCATTCCTTAGACTTTATAAAAGGACAGACTATTGTAAGCCTAGTAAAATCTTCATTAAAATAGCTTTGCTTAAATTCTGTATGAATGTCATCAATGGTCGCATCACGTTCTTGAATTTTTAAAAAGCCTTCCCAGCTCGAGATACGCTTTTTCACATATTCTGTGCGCTCCTCGGCTATAGGTAGTTGTCTTATTTTTGTATGAAGATCAAGCGGAATCCCTGCTCCATTATTAGGTTTTGTGACAAATTGTAATGCTGCTGGTAAGCGTCGATTTGTATTGATGGGGCCTCTCATATGTACAAAACGAAGATTTGTAGCTAACAACCCTTCAACCTTTAGCACACAATCCATAATGGCTGTTTTCTCAGCAAGGACGTCCGTTAACTTTTCATTTTGCTCTGCATTAAAATAAATCGATAAAAACGTCTCACCAATTGTTTTAGCTTTGCGCTTTTCGATATAGACGGTAAATGCTTTTTGTAAGGCAAAAAAGGCATGCTCATTTGCTGAGCATTCCTCTACCGCTTCCTTCGCCTTATTCGTCAATATGAGATTACAGCGTTGTTTTTCTAGTACAGCGATGTCCTGCATGAGCATCCCCCCTTCCGATTCACTAAAATTATATTTTATCACATCGCGAGAGGATACTTGAAAAGAAAAATCCCCTGCACAGTGATTTCCTTCCACCGCACAAGGGATAAATATCTTATTAATGTTGGTCGATCGGTTCTTTCGGCAATGTTTTACTCATTTCACAATATTGCACAAAAACACGAGCCAATTCACGTAAACGATTATGAACATCTTCGTCTACAATATTATTATCTGCATCAAAATGAGATGTGTGTGTATATACATAGTTCGGAGTCACAAGTGCACGGAAGTAATCTAAAATTGGCTTCAACTGATTTTCTACTACTAAATGGTGTTGATATGTGCCACCATTGGCCACGATAGATACTGGCTTATAGCGCATTGTTTTTGGATGCAAGAAATCAAATGCATTTTTCAAAACGCCCGGAATCGATGCTTGGAAAATCGGTGTAGCGATAATATATGCATCCGCTTCCTCAAACTTTTGAATCATTTCCTTCATGTCATCATTTAACGGTGAACCATCTACAATTTGATGCTTATATTGACTAAAATGCATAATTTCTAATTCGAAACTAGCATCTAATTCTTTAATATATTGCTCCACTTGCTCTAAAATAGCACCAGTTTTACGACCAAACATCGTGCCATCAACGAGTAAAATTTTCATTTTCTTTTTGCCTCCACATTCATCTTCTACAATAATATTGTATCAAATGGAAAGAGGCACGAAAAGAATTGTAATAGTAAAACCGTAAATTCAGTCTTTAGGCGGAATGTGGTCTGCACAAGAAATATCGCTTCAGAAAAAAGACTTTGGTATGGCGATTACTTGTTATTAAAATAATATTTGACCCATAACGTGGGGTTGATTTCCGTTCTAACCAGACGCTTCGTTGTTGCTGTCGCTACGCTTTCTCACAGATAAAACAATTGCTGTCGCTACGCTTTTGAACAGAGCAAAGCTTCCTTGGGGCGTCCGATGAGCCACTTCGCTTTGCTGCTGGCAGGTATTCACGCTTCCGCGGATATTTGCCTTGCTTCCGCGGGTATTTGCTTCGCTTCCACGGGTATTCACCTCGCTTCCGCGGGTATTCGCCTTGCTTCGCTTTCGCGGGTATTCGCTTCTCTTCCGCGGGTATTCACCTCGCTTCCGCGGATATTCACCTTGCTTCCGCGGGTATTCACCTTGCTTCCGCGGGTATTCACCTTGCTTCCGCGGGTATTCACCTCGCTTCCGCGGGTATTCGCCTTGCTTCCGCGGGTATTCACTCCTCTTCCGCGAGTATTTGCTTCCCTTCCGCGGGTATTCACTCCTCTTCCGCGAGTATTTGCTTCCCTTCCGCGGGTATTCACTCCTCTTCCGCGAGTATTTTACTACTCTGCTCAAGTATTCACTTCACTGTCCTAATAATATATGAACGTTCAAATAGTTAGAACTATAAAAGAGAACGCCCAACAAGTATAGTTAGGCGTTCTCATCTGTGACGCTGATCCCTGAGGAGTCTCCCAGTCGTAACGAAGATCAACTCGTCTACATTGAATACATTTTTATATTTTTATAAAGATATTTCCCAATCTTGATGATGTACCTTTATTTATCCCTACGATGTTGGAAATTCACCTCTTTATCTACAACCGTTTCCTCTATTTTATATTTATCTCGATTAATCACGACTTCTTGATTTACTTTATCTCCTTCATCGCTGGTACTCGATAATTTGCGCTTCTCCCAATTAAATAAATTCTCTCTTGAAGCGTCCTCATGCTGTGTTTCGGGAAAATCTAACTGAGCCAATTCCTGAGATGGATAAATTGTAACCGGCTGTTTATCGCCGTACAGTGCAATAACGATCATTGCCTTCGCAACTTGGGAAGCTTCTATAGCTCTTGAACGCTTTAATGGTCCAACTAATAGTGGTTTTGCTAACTTTAAAAACTTCTCTCCCGCCTTTTCACCTAAGCGAAACTCTTCTCTCTCTCCAACCAATAAAGATGGGCGAATAATAGAAAGTCTTTGTAAGCCTAGCTCCATAAGATCGTGTTCAAGCTTTCCTTTTACTCGATTATAGTAAAATGGAGATTTTTCATTTGCCCCCATTGCTGTAATGATTAGCATATGTGGGATTCCTCGTTTTTTGGCTAACGAGGCAATCGTTAGTGGATATTCAAAATCAACTTTCTCAAATTGCTCACGAGATCCTGCCTTTTTTATGGTTGTTCCTAAACAACAATAAAGCTCATTTGCAAATTCGAGATCTTTTTCCTCTAAAGTATCTAAATTACGAATTTTCACTTCTAGCTTTGGATGCGTAAATGCCGGCGCTCTTCGTGCAATCACCGTCACTGAAACATATTCATCATTTTCACATAATTGTTCTACAAGAGAGGTACCTGTTAATCCAGTAGCCCCTACAACAATCGCTGCGCGCATGCCCATTAGTTGTACCCCCTTCTAAGCTCATTTGCTCCAGAAACCATGCTGCCGGAACAAAGCTTTTATTTTTGCAAATAAAACTAAAACAATCCTATATGTATTTTCCCGCAAACTCTACTTTATTTATCGGTTAAAAAAGGTGCTCTTACTCATTTAATTTGTAGAAGTTTGAAAAACTATTTAGAACTATAATTTATCTAATCCTAATTTTTTACACATACTTGCCCATCATTCACCATAATTTAAATAGACGGATGAAAGGATGGGATACACTTGCAAAACGAAACTCAACCAATGGAACTAAAAAAGACGATTGTCTTCATTATTGAAAGCTGTATCGATAAAGGGCTGTATCCTTTTGAACGGGTTGCAACGCTGGCAAAGCTACTTACAAATGAACATGTTTTCATTTTTGTAAAAACCCCTTCAAATGATGGGATTCAAATTTTAATGAATGAAAATCTCTCACCAATTTTATTTGAACATTTCGATGAGCTGCCCAAGCAAATGAAAGGTATTCAGCCTGATTTAATTGTAAGAGATGGCCGTAACTCTGAAAGCTGGCAAGTACAAAATTTACGACCGTTCTGCAAAACAATCATTCATTTTGATGATTTAGGTGAGGGTGGTCAAGCCTGTGACTGTGTATTGCTAGCACTCTATCAAGAAGTTAAAGATTATTTACCCTCTCATTATATTGGTGGAAGCTTTAATTTTGCATTACCAGAAGCTTATCAAAACTTTGAGGATCGACCAGACAACAAAACACCCGAAAACCCACCTCATATCGTTGTTGCTTTTGAGGATGGGGACGAGCATAACTTAACCTACCGTACTCTTCGACACTTAACGCAACTACAAATCCCACTACAAATTACAGTGATGATAGATGATGGCTATCGACATGCAACAGATGATTTGCAAATGATGGTACTTAGTCGTCGTAACACTGCCATTCTTCGTGATAAAAACGCACTCCTAAAACTATTACCAAAAGCAGATGTTATTATTTGTAATGCTAACTATACACCTTATAAAATCGCCTCTTATGGTGTACCTTGTATTACACTTGCCCAAACTGAGGCTGAGCTATTACACGCCTTCCCTCGCGAACAAAATGGTTTTATTCACCTTGGACTTGGTCGCAAAATGAAACAATCACAAATTCAAAACGCTGTCATGGAATTTTTATTACATGAGGCTCGAAGCGAGCGGGCTGTTAAAAAGCAACGACAGCTCAATCTTGCAAGTAACAATGAAGCACTACAGTCAGTACTTTTAGATTTCGCTTACGATCGACACAATATCGCTTCTACTTAGTGATTCTTTGAAGGTGGTTATGATACAATATAGTAGAATTTTTCACTTTCGTTTATCTTTCATTACAAGAAGTGATTTCAAGCATCATAAGTACCCGATTGATAGTAACTAATAAGCGGTGGGGGGAGAAAAAAACCTCCATCGCTTTTACACGCATTCGTTATACAAATATACACAAAAAGGAGCAATCATCATGCCATCAAAAAGTGATATTGAATATCAAATTAAAGAGCTTAAAATGGATTATATAAATTTACAAGGCGACATCGAAAAGCTTGAATCTACAGGTCATAATGATCAAGTAGCAAAAGCAGAGCAACGCCTTGCAAATATGGAAGCTACGCTAGCAGAGTTAAATAAACAATTAGCAGAACTATAATATTTAGCGGTCATGAACCGCTACCCTCGGAGGAACATATATGGCAATATTAACAGTTGAAAATTTAGGTCATTCATTCGGTGACCGCACGCTTTTTAAAGATGTCTCTTTTCGTCTAGTTGAAGGTGATCATATTGGTCTAGTAGGTGCAAACGGTGTTGGTAAGTCAACATTAATGGGCATCATTACGGGCCAAGCAATCCATGACACTGGTAAAGTTGAATGGCTTCCAGGAACGCATTATGGCTATTTAGATCAGCACACTGTATTGACAGCTGGCCGCACTATGCGTGATGCATTACGTGACGCTTTCCTTCCTTTATATAAAAAAGAAGAAGAGCTTAATGAAATCACAGGGAAAATGGCTGAAGCAACACCTGAAGAATTGGAAGAATTACTAGAGCAAATGGCTGAGGTGCAGGATGCACTGGATGCAGGTGATTTCTATTCTCTTGATATGAAGATTGATGAGGTTGCACGTGGACTTGGTCTTGACGCAATCGGCTTGGACCGTGATGTCGCTGCTCTTTCCGGTGGTCAACGTACAAAGGTTTTACTAGCTAAGCTATTACTTGAAAAACCAAAAGTATTATTACTAGATGAGCCGACGAACTATCTTGATGAAGAGCATATTACATGGTTGAAAATCTATTTAAAGAACTATCCACATGCTTTCTTATTAATTTCGCATGATACAGAGTTTATGAATGAAACGGTGGATGTTATCTTCCAACTAGAGTTTTCAAAATTAACTCGCTATACTGCGACATATGAAAAGTTTTTAGAGCTTGCTGAAATCAATAAACGTCAGCATATCGATGCTTATGAAAAACAACAGGAATTCATTAAAAAACAAGAAGATTTTATTGCGAAAAATAAAGCGCGTTACTCAACTACTGGTCGTGCAAAATCTCGCGCCAAGCAGCTTGACCGCTTAGAGCGTATCGACCGTCCTGAAACAGCTGTAAAACCTGAATTCGGTTTTAAAGAAGCTCGTTCTTCAAGTCGTTATGTAGTAGAAGCTGAAAACTTAGTCATTGGATACGACAAAGAAAAGCCATTACTTCCTCCACTTACATTCGCTATTGAACGTGGGGAAAAAATTGCCCTAGTCGGAATGAATGGTGTCGGTAAATCAACATTATTAAAAACGATGTTAGGCAAAATTAATCCGCTTGATGGAAAAGTGATTCGCGGTGACTATCTTTACCCATCTTACTTCGAACAAGAAGTAAAAGCTGAAAAAATTACGCCTATCGATGATGTGTGGAATGCCTTCCCTTCTATGGAGCAAGCACAAGTACGTGCTGCATTAGCACGCGCAGGACTAAAAACGGAGCATATTACTCGCCCACTTAATTCTTTATCCGGTGGTGAGCAAGCAAAGGTACGTTTATGTAAGCTTATGATGGATGAAGCAAACTGGCTATTATTTGACGAACCGACAAACCACTTGGATGTCGATGCAAAAGACGAACTAAAACGTGCTATGAAAGAATTTAAAGGCACAATCGTATTAGTAAGCCATGAACCTGATTTCTATGAAGGTTTAGCGACAAAAGTTTGGAATGTCCAAGACTGGTTTACTTCAGGACAACAAAACTAAAAATATTATTGTATGAGGGCCGCTTCCGGTATGATTTTTTGATCATTCGGAGCTGCCTTCTTTTTTTGCTTGAAGCTCATGACTTAGTGGATTATTTCACGTTGAACTTTAATAGAATATCTTTCTTCAGCCTTTCTTTGAACGCTTTCTCATCTTTGTTTGTTGGAATGTCCTGTGCATCCCCACCATCTAGGTTGAACTTACCGTTGTTCATATTGATAATGCTATAGCCACCCATGCCATTGTTCGCCAGGAACATGATATAGCGTCTACCTTGCTTCATCTCGTGGTATCCATCTGTTGTAACTTTTGTTTGTTGTTTGTCAGCTTCCGTGATAATACTAACCGGTTCAATCACTTCCATTTGTGAGCCGATGTTTATTCCTTCAGGTTGCTTAATTATACGCTCGATGTTTAGTTTTGTTAGCGTATAGAAGTCTTGGAGCGTGCCGTCTTCGAACTTCGTCGATTGATGTACACGGTTAGTAAAGTCATCCATAGGGGATGCGACAAGAATAATATCTGCACCTTGGCTGAGCTCATCAGCCGTTTCATACCCAATATAATTAGGTTGAATATCAACCGTACGCATGCTGTCAGTTGCTGATTCGGTGACATCAACCGTATTTTGACTAGAATCAGGTGTTGTACTATTTTGAACAAAATCATTATTAACTAAAGATAATATTCCAATAGAGACAAGTAAACCAGCAGCTACAACGATACCTTTTACGTTTTTTCTTTTTCTTTGCCTTTCGTTTTTCGCTTTTAAAATGCCCAATTCACTCCTCTTATGAAGCTCTTTTGGGATATCAATTTTTTCAACTTCTTGTTTTATTTTATTACTCATTCATACGATCTCCTTCAAAGTATTTATTTCTAAGTTTCTTTATAGCTCTATATAAAACCGATTTTGCGGTTCCTAACGGCATATCTAACAACTCGGCAATTTCTTTAAAGGTATGATTTTGATAAAACCTTAAAAGTACGACACTTTTTTCTTCCACCGTTAAACCATCTATCAAGTCTTGTAAGGATAAAGCAAGAGGAATATCTTCTTCTTCGGTTTCAATAAACTCCTCGTATTCTGGTCTTATTAAAACCACCTTACTATTTTTTTTAATTAAATTGATTGCACAGTTCATCGTAATTTTCATCAGCCAGGTTTTAAAATATTCTGGGTTGTTCAATGTATCTATCTTTTTAAATGATTGATATGCTACTTCTTGAACTACGTCTAAAGCATCTTCTTTGTTTTTGACATATACATAAGCCACTCGATAAATTTCTACCTCATATTGCTGAAAAAGCGTTAAAAAGGCTTCGTCATTCCCTTTTTGAGCTTTTTTCACTAATCGTATAATTGTAGTTTCCCCTCTCTCCTTTTGTCCTACCTTTATAGACAATCGAAAGTTCATATTGGCTTAAGCTTTTTTGATTTTTTTACAAAGTAACTGGATAGCTTTACTAGTTATCCGAGCTGTTACTACCTGAGCAATCCGCCCCCTACCCAAAGAACAAAAAAATTTATTTATCTATGCATAAAAACCTGCATCCAATCATAAAAATAATGAGTGGATAAACAATATATCTATTATCTATAAATCAGACTATTTCTCTCTCTATTAAAACTACTCTCTTCATTCTATGAGCATCTATTATTAAGGCTTAGTAAAACTTACATCATTGTAAGCTTATTTTTCGAAACTTTTCGCTCTTTTGTGCGTATATTTTAGTGTAATAAAAAAAATGTTATTTCTAGTTAAATTTTTAAAAATAAATATTGATTTATATATAGCTTACTAGTAAGATATATGTATAACCTAATTAACTTACTAATAAGATATATATATTAAATATAATCCTAAAAAAGAAAGCGGGGAATGAAGAATGACAGTTACTATCTATTCACAAGCGAGCTGTTCTTCATCCAGAAAAGCATTAAAATGGTTAAAAGATCACAACATTGAATATAAAGAAAAACGTATTACTTCTCACCCACTAACACTTGCTGAATTTAAAGAGATTTTAAGCATGACAGAAGATGGAACAGATGAAATTATTGCAACGAACTCAAATGACTTTAAAAATTTAAATATTGATATTGAACAGCTCTCTATTCAAGAGTTGTTTGACATCATCCAAGCTCACCCAAGAATGTTACGAAGCCCTATCTTAATTGATGAAAAACGTATTCAAGTTGGGTACAATGAGATGGACATTCGCCGTTTTATTCCACGCAAAGTCCGCGCCTATGAGTTAAACGCGATGACAAGATTAGCACAAGAAAGTTAAAACAGTTTTGGAGTTGACCTTATATGGATCAAGAAAAACAAATAGCCATTACCTCGTTGTTTGAAGTAGTATCTTCCATTGAGCGTAAGTGGGCAAACGAGTGGAATAATCATAATGTACTCGGCTTTTCAAAATCCCATATTTTAATTTTAGACTACTTATCGCAGGAGGGACCAAAGCGCCCTTCTGCCATTGCTGATCGGTTAAAAGTGACAACAGGTGGTGTCACTGTTTTAACAACTAAGCTCATTAATGCTGGCTTTATTGAAAAAACACAGCACGCAACAGATCGACGAGCTTCTCAATTGAAAATTACAGCTGATGGCGAAGATATTTTAGAAGAATCCCGTCAGCAAGTTAACGAACTTATACAAAATATGTTTGGTATGCTGTCAGCTGAGGAAGTCCAAACATTACGTAATATTTTTTCGAAATTACTCAACGCTGAACCTAATCGATATGAGTAAACACTTCATTTTCGCACCGTAAAAAGTTAGACAAGCAACTAACTTTTTACGGTGTTTTTCTGTTAGCTCAACAGTAACGGCCCTCCCCTTTTCGATGCTTTTTATAGCTGAATCTTTAGGAAAAAAAGTGACATGGGATGGAAAATCAAAAATACGTTTAAATATTGGTGATGTTCCAAAATTGATCTGAACCAAATGCAGTCCAAGTGATGGAAATAATGCGAGTTATACTTTCGAAGAAAACTGTCATAGTTTAACATAGTTGTTAATTCTCAATGAATCAATTTTACCTCGGCAAAATTGCGTCCAGAATCGGCTTTGTGCTTGGGCCTGCATGACGCAGGTCAGTTAGCCGTTATTGCATGGATGCGATGATTTTAGGCTAACATCCCCTAAGAACTCCTTTCCGATCCTGTGACATCCGCCGGAGGCTTTAACTTCTTTCAGCGGATGTTTGGACACCCGCTGAAAAGTAACTTAAATCGGCATTCATCTCACCACCTATAGAGGAGGGAAACTTCTGCTGAAAGAAGTTAAAGTAGATTAAGTAGGATATGTTCAGAAAAGGGATTTCTTCTTATATATGATATAATTAAGAGGTAACTAGATAGAGGTTTCATGGGCGGTTGGCAATCAAATTTTCACCTATTTTCTTCAAGTAATTGAAGGGAAAGGAGTTGATGCCAATGACTATTTTCGAAGCAATGGCGATCACTATAAATTTTGCAATTCTTATAGTGTCCGTACTTGCATTGTCATTTACTTTTACACAAAAAAAGTAAACCGCCCTTGCCTCCGAAGCATGTGAGTCGGTTTACTTGATCACTTTGCAAATCGCCTTTGAAGCGATTCGTCTTGTTACTAAGACCATTTGGTGCTGACACACTGAATGGTCTTATATTTTTTATATACATTTTCACTAAGAATTATAACATGAAGATACGTGTTTATTCAAATAGAACAATTTTTTACTCAAATTGGCATGTTTCTGACGCGTTGCTTTCGCTACTTAAAACACTTGTAGCTGACGTTTCACTTTCGCAACTTAAAACACTTGTAGCTGACGTTTCACTTTCGCTACTTAAAACACTTGCTGAAAGAAGTTAAATCGGCTTTGGCGCTTTCACTTCTTCAGGAATACCACATTCATACTGTTTCCCAGCTTTTAAATTCTCAAATTCCTCCTTCGCTTTTTTAAGTACATCAGGATTTAGTAAGGAATCAAGCGCAGCTCCTGCCATTGCTTTTGCCGCATAATGCATTCCTTTCATACCAAGTGAAGATCCAAAAGCAGCAGTTGCTTGCCAAGTATGCACTTGGACCCCATATGGAGCACAAGTTGTAAATACCTGACCAAGGGGCACTATCCATGAAACGTCCCCTAAATCGCTAGAACCTTGCATGGATTGGCGAAAAGTTTGTGGCAAATGAAATACTTGCTCCACCAATACCTCCTAAATCGAGATTTACACAACCCAGCACATTATTTAGAAATTCATTTAGCCTTGCATTTAAGTGAGTGACTGTAACTTCTTCCAGCGATCAAAATCCCCATAAAAAAAAGATGCATCGCAAAGTAATTTTGCAATGCATCTTTTTTGGGATTGGCCGAACGAATACTTCCGTCTAAGTAATACTGCTAGTGCGACCAATGCATTTCATCATGCTGGTAACACCGACTCTACGATAGCTACATCGGCCATTAGCATTTCTTTCAAACGAGCTTTCGCACGGAATAATCGAGATTTCACAGTACCAATTGAAACTTTCATAATTGTAGAGATTTCAGCAAGTGAATATTGGTCTATGTAGAAATACCATAAAGTTTTACGATAGATTCCATCTAGTTGGCCCATTTTATCCTGTACTAATTGAGTAACAATATCTTTTTCAATTTTTTCTTCAGTTGAAATGTCATTATTGGGAACCAAATCTAATATCGGTACGTCTAATGTTTCAGGTTGGTTCATCATGTATTTACTACGTCGTGTTGTTTTACGATAGCGATCTCTAAATGTATTCATTGTAATTGTTGTAAGCCAAGCTTTAATATGCTCCACCTCGGCAACGCTATTCTCATAACGTACAACCTTTACCCATACTTCTTGCATTAAATCTTCAGCTTCTACAGTATTGCGAGTAAGTTTTAAACATAAGTGGTATATGTAACGATTAAATTCCTCATATACGCCTTCTAATTTTTCATTCATTTTGTATTCCTCCGCTTCTTGTTCTTGCTTCTATATACATTCTCGCAAAATAATGTATTACACTCTATCGTATTGGCTTTCAATTACATTACAATCGTGTAAGCTTAGATCCTTTCACTTGTAATATTCGTAAATAATGTTTTATTACTATACTTATTTTGCGGAGGAAAGCTACATAACACGCCCCTTCTACTTTGTTTTTATTGTACTCCCCATAACATCCCCTTATATTTCCTCATATCTCCTTTTTAAAGATTCTGAATTCAGATCATTTTTTTCTAATCAAATTCAAAAAAATGTTATATGATAAAGTTAATCCGTGGGGATTTTCTTCATCCCCACGGATTATTAGTCTTCACCAATCGGGCCTTTACGGGCAATTAATCTCCTATTTAACTTCTTTGCTTGCGCTGAATTTTGAGGCGGGAGTTTTACTGCCCGTTAATGCGGGATAAATGAAATATTATAGAAGGAGTTGGCTAAGGATGATCTTCTCACCATTATTTGAACACGATGTACCTGAAGTGATTCTCCCTTAACGGAGAATTATCATTTCTCCGTTAAGGACAAGCATTGTCTACAGATAACGGAGGGGAAAACATGAAAAAAACCTTAGTAGGTTCCTTATATTTATCACTTGCTGCTAGCATTTGGGGCGGCATGTATGTAGTCGTTAAAGTAGTTGTCGATACTATACCACCTTTAGAATTAGTATGGCTGCGCTACATGATTGCCATTATCGCGTTGTTCATCATCGGCACTACGACAAAACAATCTTGGCGAATCGAAAAACGGGACTGGCTATTAATCTTTTTGATTGGGCTCATCGGAAATACAATTTCTATCGTCGCCCAAGAAATAGGTACTATGCTATCTACTGCTCAAATGGGCGCCATCATTACAGCAACGACACCAGCATTTATGGTTGTATTTGCGAGATTCATTTTAAAAGAAAAAATTACGTTAAAAAAAGCTGTTTCTATTATTCTAGCGACATTCGGCGTTTACATGATTGTAGGTCGTGCACATATCGATTCCTCCTATCAATTAGGGGGTATTGCTCTGTTAATCGCTGCCCTCACCTGGTCATTGATGTCCGTTCTTATTAAACGAATACCGGAACATTATTCACAAATCGTTGTCACAAGCTACGGAACACTTGTCGCTATCATTATTTTAACACCTTTAGCCATACCACGACTGCTAAAATTAGACTTCCACGCTATGACAGAACCATCCATATGGGGCGGCCTGCTCTACTTAGGCGTAATCTCTACAGCGTGCGGCTTCTTACTGTGGAATCGTGGATTACAGATGCTCAATGCCGCAAGTGGCGGTCTATTTTTCTTCTTTCAACCAATCGTCGGCACCTTCCTAGGATGGCTATTACTAGGCGAACAAATCGGTGTATCCTTTTGGGTAGGCACTGTATTAATCTTTAGTGGCGTACTATTGGTTATTCGGGAATAACTATATGAAAAGCTGAATGATTTCTATCTATCACTCAGCTTTTTATTAGAATTTTGTTTACTTAATGAGGTTCAGTTCAAACGATTGGGCGACTCCTTCATCTTTCAAAACCTGATGATTACCTACAAAACAAGTACGGAGAACAAATTACATTATATAAACAGACAACTAAAAAACTAATCCCTTTCATTTGGTAAGTAGTAACTAACTATAAAGATGGCGTAAAAAAGATCACCTTGTTGAGGGTGATCTTCTTTAATTCGCTAGCCAATCAACATTTCGGCGTCAATTTCTTATCCATATAAGAAAAAGTCTTTCCCTGCTAAGAGTAGGCTTGAACACTAAAATAAAATATTAGTCTCTTTACATTTCCCCCCTCCAACTACTGTTACAGGTTAAACTCAAAATCTGTATAAAACAGTTAACAAAGGTGTAGAGAGTCTACGAAAATTGTAGACTCTCATTTTTAATACTCAGCACCTAATGTATGATTTAAAGTCACCTTTTTACCACAATTGTTAAAGCTTAAAAAACCGATTCATAAGTACCGTTGGTTTTCAAATTAAAATGGTTATTTATCCTAACTATTTGGTTACTAGCAAATAAGTTGTAATCGTGCTATAACAATTTTCTCGGATAATCATCTATTTAATCTAGGTTTTAATAAAAGAGCCATGTTACCCAATAATATAAAATGACTAATGTAAAGATGACTGTAGGCGGAATCACGATGATAGTAACTTTAATGTATTCCCACCATGTGATTTTTACCTTACCGTTCCTTACGATGTGCATCCACATTAATGTTGCAAGGGTACCCATAGGAAGTAGCAGTGCACCTATGTCACTTCCAATAATGTTTGCTAAATATGCGACTTTCAATGAAATAGGGTCAAGCCCCATATTGGTTAACGTAATAGTTCCTACCATAAGCGCCGGATGGTTATTGAAGATATTGGAAAGCACTGAAAGTAGTCCGCCCATTAAGACGCTCGTATTGAGTAGGTTTTCCGTAACCAATGGACGCATAAATTGAATTAACCATTCCGTTAAGCCAATATTATTGAGACCATAGATGATGACGTACATACCAAATGCAAAAACGATAATATACCAAGGTGTTTTTTTCAACATATCTCCTGGTGGTATTTTTAAATAAGCCCATCTCCATCCTAAAAGAACGAGAGATCCAATTACCGCCACAACCGAAACTGGAATTCCTAAAAACGAGGCGAGGAACAGACTTATCCGAACGCCAAGTACAAATAGAAGTACGTTTAGCATAAACCTAGTACGCTTTTTCTTCGAATCTCCTAGAGCAATTTGTTTAAGTGGATGATAAGAAGGCAGTGACATCCCTGTTACATTTGTCGGAACAGTTTTAGGTATGTTTTTTTTGAAATATAAAAACAGTAAACCAACAAGTAGTAATAAACCAATTGTTGCAGGAACAAACATCATTGCTGTATGTGAATACAAACTCATATCGACAATTTTTAATGCAATTAAATTTACGATGTTACTTACCCCGATTGGAGCACTGGATGCTGTTGCAATTAAACCTCCAGAAAGTAAATATGGAATCTTTTGATGATTTTCTAATCCCATATTGTTTAATAACATAATTAGAATTGGTATTGCGATTAAAATACTACCGTCATTATTCACGAAGAGCGTCATGAGAAAGCATAAGAGATTGACATACCAGAATAATCGAATGCCAGATCCGTTTGCTTTCTCAGCAAGCAGCTCTGCAACCCAGTTAAAGAACCCAAAGCTTTCTAATACAATTGCCATAACAATTGTAGCTATAATGGTAATCGCAGCATCACTGATAGTTTGTATAATCGTGAAAAGATCTGTCATGGTCACACTACCGCAAAGTATTACTATAATCGCACCTACCAATGCAGGAATAGCCTCATTCATATTTCTAGGTCTCCAAAAAATGAAACCAAGAGTAACTAAAAAGGTCAGTATCGTTATTATTTCGAATGCTTGCATAGTATTTTCACCTTCATGCAGTATTATTTAATTCTGAAAATAACTTATTATTAAATAGGCCCTTACCTCTCATTCATTAGGTTAGCGATGCTGTTATAGTATAAATATGTAAAAAGTTAAATCTCCTTTAGTTTTACACCTATTTTCTCTAATATTTATAGTAAATTACTCAAATATTAAAATAGTATTCTGTAAAGAATAGGCAAGATTTGTGGTGTTGAAAGCGAATATAAAAATCATGAGATCAAGCAAGAACTGATCTCATGCCACGTATTTCCCCAAAAAATTTGGTTAAAGAGACTTCTACAATAGTAGTTAGATTCTTAGTTTCAACCGAGCAAAATAGTTCATTTTAAACGATTAGAGATGTTTATCCGAATAGGATGAACGCTTTTTTTATTGATCAAGAAACTATAAAGTAGTTGACCTATAGGATAAAAAATCAGTTTGTGGGCGATAGAAAAAGCATTATGCTAACTTTTTGATGCGCTTTAGCACCGTGAAGCCATTAAAAAATTCGGACATAAAAGCAATTTCAAATGAATAAGTTGTGATGATTGGTTTGTTTCGATTATGGTTTTGGAATTTACTTTTACAAGTTACAAGTCTCGCACATGTAATTAGAGGAGATACCTGGTGCATTATCGACACCTGTTTGTTCCCTAGCGACACTAATGTTGATGATCATTTTGAATAACACGGGAAATTAATTAGTATTTGTGGATATTTTAGTGATTGAAAAGAAAGGGAGGTAAATTTGGTTATGTTGCAAAATCTAAATAAAGAAATTGCTGTAATTGAACTCTCGGGACGAAAAATATTAAAAGGTTCAGTGATTGATTCGAGTAGTGACATTATGGTGATATATAATGGAAATATGTTTGTCTATATACCAATAGATCATATTCAAACTTTAGAAATAGATTATGACAATGAAGATAATGTTCAACAACCTTCAGAAAGACCGACATTTAATTCTCAAGTGTCTAATAAAGACCTAACTCTTACAAATATACTTTCACATGCAAAAGGAATACATGTGGAGATTTCTGTAACAAAAAACCTTGCGTTACATGGGGTTATAACGTCTGTTATGAATGATTATTTTGTATTTGAGTCTCCCATTTACAAAACAATGTTCATTTCAACAAAACATTTAAAGTGGCTCGTACCATATTCTAAGGATCAGTTTCCTTACGGACTAAGCGAAAATGAATTTTTAAGTCTATCAGCTATTAAGAATCAGTCCCAAAACAATACATTTGAGTCTCAAATGTACCAACTTAGAAATCAACTTGTTGTATTAAATCTTGGAAAAGATTTTTCCCATATAGGTAGAGTAATAAACGTAAATGATCAAATTGTTGAGATACAAAATGGAAAATCGATTTCAACTTATTTTAACCTTTCACATATTCAAACTGTTCATCAAGTATAATATCTATATATTCAGAAAAGGAGTTTTTTCTAAGTCTCCTTTTCTGATTATTTTTTTTAAAACGCCCCTACTCTGCAATGTAAACCACAATTATGGAGTAGGAAACAATATCCAAGATGACTTGATGATGAATAGAGAACTTGTTTTTAGTTCCTTTTATCGAAGTAACTGGGAGCGTTGATTTAGGAAGAATTGAAACTATTTGTTGCACGAAAGCGTAGCTCAGTAGCATAATGTAGAGTTGAAACATCTAAATATTTCGATTCATCTTCAGTCATAAGTAAAAGCTGAACTAATTATTAGTTCAGCTTCAAATCATTTTATTAAAATGTCACATATCATATAAGACATTCTGTTTTATGGATGTATTATAGTTGAATAGGCATACCTCAGTTTAATCTATAGAATGAGCATAAGAGGACGTGTCCGAAATGAGTCAAAGTACAGGCAAAATCCAGCACTAGCACTGATTGTACACACGGATTTATGTTCTGAAATATACAAATGAAGCTTTTGACCAGCGCTTACAGAAATACGAAATGATTCCGTCATTTAGCCGAAAAGAATGTCCATATGACAATGCGTGCATCGAATCATTTCGTAATCGAACTATCCAACATTCCTATTGGCCGCCTTATGTTTTATAAGTCTATAAAACCATCATCTTCTTCTATTTCTAGTATTTCTTCCTCTATCATTCGCCGCTTTTTCATTACTATCATCTTTATTTTTATCTTCATTTTTATTTTCATTTGTATTTTCTTGATTTTTCTTTCCGTCATTAGCTTTTTCACTAGTTGTTCCTAAACTAATATTGCGGACATGATACATTGCCAGACGAATAATTTCTTCTTTTGAGAAGATAGTAATATAATCGTCCGTAACTTCATCCATTATTCCTTCTAACATTTCTGGACCACCACGATTCACTTTAACCCAATTATGTCGTAGACTACTTACTACTGTTTTAAAATCAGGTGCAAGTAAGTACGAGTCTGTTGCAGGGTCTTCAACACTAAATTCCATCCCATCTCTTGAATTTAGAGTAATGCTTTTAATATGCTGTGTTTTGTAATAAACAATCCCATCTTTTTCTGTTAATAATACAAAATGATCGTCTTCAGCAGCCATTAACTTCCCTATACGTGATTCAGGTCCTCCCCTATCCACTCTTATAACTTTATTCATTAACGTAAGCAGAAGATCTTTATTCATTCTTTTAGCCTCCTAATAGTATTGTCTTGTTATCTATATGTGTTCTTGAATAATAAACCTATGTAAAATGCCCATCTAGGTAAAAATATAACATCTGATCTGGGTTCTAGATCTGAGTCAAAATAAAGACAAACTACAAAGCTAACAGTATTTACTTTACCTATTAAATTGTCACAAAATTTTTACCTTCTATCGCCTTTTTGTGCATAACAAAAGCCACACCCTATTGGATGTGACTTAAAATAAAATTTTTACTAATTTCATGTTGAAGGAATCTAGTCCATTAGGAAATGCTCTATCCCCTGTGGTAATTCTCATGTATAAACTATCCTATCTCCTCTTGATTAGAATACTTGCGCAAATACATAAAAATTAAAGATTTGAATTATTTTTTTGAAGAGTAACACTTAAACCCTTGCTCATCTCAGAGGTGGCACACTTTTTGTAACTGACGTTTCACTTACGTTACAAAAAACATCCTTAGCTGGCGTATTGCTCTCGCTTGCATATGCTTAAGATATCATATCCCCTTGTATTGGCTCTTTACCCTCTTTAAACAGAATACGAATGGACTTTCCATATGCAATATCAGAGGAATCCATTACCTGAAAATGAATATGAGCTTCTGATGAATTACCGGAGTTTCCGCATTTCCCAATAAGTTGCCCTTCTGTTACGATGTCGCCTGATTTTACTAAAATCGAGTTCTTTTTAAAATGTGCAATCATACTAAATTCATTATTTGCATGTTCAATTACGACATAGTTTCCAGCTGCATTACGTTCATCCATTTCACCAGGTATATTATCTTTTATTCCATCTACAACTTTTACGACTTTACCATCTGCTGGTGCTATAATATCCTGATCAAAAGCATAGTAATTTTCATTTTGAATTGGGCTTTTTTCATAAGATTGTCCATCTTGAACTTTTACTAAATCGTAAGCATATCGCTGATTTTCATATACATAATGATAATTTACAAATTCATTCGTACCACCCCAAAAAACAAACCACTCACCTCTAATTGGCATTATGTATTTATTTTTTGTATATTGTTGATCCGTTTTTGGATATGTAATAAAAGACTTAAAATAAAAACGCTGTATTTGATTGAATTCATCGAAGGAAGCTACAACTACTTTCTCTCGTTTATCATCTGACCATACGTAATGCGTTAAATTTTGTAATATCGTCTTTGTTTCTAATTGATACTTTTTTACACCCTTATTAAAAGAGTTGCTTAACTCCATGAATTGTTCTAAAGTGACTATCTCCTGAAAGTCTTTTGATGTAGCGTTAAAAACTTTTTCGAAACCCTCGCTTAACCAAATATCTATGACTTCTTCTGGACTACTGAACTTTTCCACAATAACAACCTCCATTAATGTATAAATAATACATTTAATTATATTTACGAGGTTGGATTACTAAAAGTTTCATAAAAACTCCATTCTGAATATAGCTTGATCAATTTAAAATATGGTCGCAAAGTATTTACACCATAAAAAAAGCATATCCTCATTGGAATATGCCTTCATATTTGTTAATCGAAGTCCTTTTTAATTAATTTTTTATTGGTGTTAGCAACTTCTATTAAATAAATCATACATAATGCTAAAAATAATAGAGACCACTCGATTTTTCCATATAAGAAAAGCGAATAGATAACAGCAATTACACAGTAACAGAATATAATGCTAGCAATAACTATTCCTTTTTTATTCACGTTATTATTATAAACTTGACGTTTTTTATGTGGGGTTTCTTCCATAATAAATCCTTTCCTATTATGTTTTACGTATTCTTCAACTTTGCTGAAACATAATGTTTAATTTCTTCCTCGGCCATAAAATAATACTTACCTTTATCCGTTAACGTTACATTCACATACCCGAGTTTGTCTTCATCTGAATAGTCTTCTCCGTGTATATACCCGAAGCTTTTCAACATAAATGTCCCTTGTATTTCTTCTTTCGGTATATCTTCAGTTTTCTTAGTAAAAAGAATTTCTGTTCTTCCATTTTTAACTTCTTCTAAAATTTTCACCTCTACATTATTCATCTCAAACATTACTAACACCTCCAAAATACCTATATTTATAATAGTTTAGATTGAATGTATTGTCATTACAGATATAGAATACCAATTTAATAGTCGAATACTATCGTCATGATATATAATTCACTTCAAAACTAACATAACAAAATGACGCGCAATAATTTCAGTAAAAGTGACAGAGAAGATTTCTGAAGCATTAAAATTTGATTATGAAATCAGCTTCCTAATGAAAGATAGAGAAACAAAAAAACAGCTACTCAATATGAACTACGAGAGCTGTGGTCAAAATAAAAAGCAACCACATTTCTGCAGTTGCTTGATTATATATAGCATGTTAATAAAAATTAAGGTTCAAGTTTTATAGCTTCACGCTCACTCCCTCAATGGATTTCAATATTTCAGCGGTAGGACATTGCGGTGGGACATTAATAATATGTTAACTATTATTGCTCCCCATCACGGAGTGGTCTCGTTATTTGTTATTTAATTAAAGTGCCTGTTATTGACGATTTCTATGTATAAGCAATTCTGCAACGATTAAATTCGGCACCCAACAAAGCCAAGCTATAATAGCATAACTGAGATTAAAATTTTCAAATCCAAATAGTACAGTAAACAAAACTAGCCAAATTCTTAATGTTACTGCTGCAAAAGTTAAGGAATAATTTCTTATCATCCACTTTTGATGTTCATAAATTTTTCTATGTTTAATTTTTAATAGCGCTTGGAATGCTGTTATCATCCAGAATATAGATAGGAAACCAAAACCAAACTGTGACACCAAGCCACCTGTAGCAAAAAATGCTAAATATAACCCTGAAACACTGCCGAATAAAATACCTATCATATATATTTTCCCTAGAATTCGATGACGATTGATATTTTTTTCTCTATACTTCGAGAATAATGTAAAGGGACCTATTACTAACGCTATTACACTGAATACAATATGTATAAAAAGCATAATGTACCACAACGAATTCAATGTAGAAATAAACATAAGTTTCAATTTAACAAATCCGGCCTGATGTGCATCCATAATTAAATATTGAACAATGGAATACCCAGATATTAGAATAGCTAAGCCACTAAATATAAGCCAAGTTTTTTTATTCATTTTTCAGTCTCCTAGTATTTAATTTTCATAAATAAAATCTCCGTTACTAATATTAGCTCTTCCGCATTTCTTTTAATTAAATTACCAAAGAACCCTCTTTCCTCTGTCCATAATGTAACATCAAATTTTTTAAGATTTGCTCTTTACATACTAAGTGGTAAAAAATTGTATATAAGAGGTCTTATATTTTAAATAACATCTTTTATATTTTTAATTTCAGTATCCTTATTTATTGAGTGTACCACTTGAAAAAGTGGTCTTTTCGTTTTCCCTTCCAGCCAGGGATTAGAGGAAGAATTTGTTTCGGTATTCAGCCAAACTTTACAGGCTAGTGGGGCTAATCATTAGTAAAAACGTTAGAAACCATTGCTATAGCAAGATTCCCCAACCACATTATGCTATACTATTTCTATTATTTTCGGAGTGTAAGATGATGTATTAATAATCCAAAAAGCCTTATGTATCAACGTTTAAATGTCTTTTTAACAGTTAGAGTAATTTGCAAGATACAGCATATAAAAGCATGTTTTTGGGGCTAACTGGGGCTAGATTGGGGCTAATAAAATATGGCGAGCGTGTGTGCAGGAATGGGTGAGTAAGAAAGATTGGGGCTGATTGCTTCAATCTTTTTTTGATTTGCTGAATCATTTAGTATAAATGAAAAAATGTCGCTTAAGTAGTTTTACTTCCAAGCCTAAAATGTCGTTGTAGGTGAAAAATATTAATTATTAAGATTTGTTTTCACAATATTAGATATTATGTACTCAAAGGTGTAATATTGATTTAGTTCCTCTTCTAACATATAATACCATTATATTTATTTGCAGGAGTTGATGTTCTTGTCTAAAAAAGCTACCAAAGAAAAATCTACAATAAATTCATTTACAACTAAATTAAGTAAAATGGAAGTAGAGAATATTGTCCACGCAAAATTACAAAGGGATAAACATATAGATTTAATGAAAACCCATCAAGAACAAGCTCAAGAGATTGAAGACGAACTCTTTCTTACATTTCAACTGAAGTATTCTAACGAAAGAGTGATAGATACCCTCATAAAAAAAGTAAAAGAGTCATCTGATGATGAAATGAATATTATACATACCTGCGCCTTTTTAGAAGATGTTAAAATAATTTCAATTGGTTCTCCAGAAAAACTTGACTTCGCTACCTTAAATCAAGTGAACAATATCGATTTAACGATAAATCAAACAATTGAAAAAAAATATCCGTTATCCTTTTTAGGAAATTTCTTTAAAAAAATTTCAGGTGGTGGTCAATAATGGGTGCTACTCTCTCTTTTACTTTTTATAAAAACCAAACCAAATACTCCAATATGTTAAAAATGATTGAAACTATTGAGGGTATTCACTTAAATAAATTAAATAACAATTTTTCTATTGGTATAAATGGCAAAGAAAAATATACAATAGAACTTAGCCCATATAGGCTTAATCTAACTTATTTCCCTTCCGCAAATACACAAGAAATTGAGCAATCTAGGGAAAAGATACAGTCACTGATATCTAATCATATGACATTTGAAAAATTGCAAATCGAAGCTACTTAATATCTTTAAAAGAAAGGTGATTATAATGAATTCAGATTTAATATTAGCCCACTTACAACAGACATTGGAAGAAATTGAAATAAAATATTCAATTGAGGATAAGGATGAAGACTCTTATGTTCTTATCAAATTTAGAAATAGCAAATTAGATTATAATTTTGAAATAAATATATTAGTTTTAGACTCTGTTCAAGCCTTGAGCTTTATAGTAACAGATATGTTGAAATTTGAATTAGATATCTCAAAAGAACAATTATTAAATGAAATAAATAATCAAAACTCTTCACTGCTTTTCGGCAAAATAACATTTAGTGAAGGTAGCCAATATATTTATGGTATTTATGAGTATACTCTTAATCTTGAAAGGGATAATGAGTTAATTTCTGCCAAGGAATTAAAATCGACCATTTCATATATAGTATCCTACAAACGACAATTAGAAACAGCAAAAAGAATACCAATTCATTCTTAGCATGAACAAATTAAAGATAGACGCAATAATGCGTAGTATTTTTCAAATAGTGGTTTTAATCTTTGGGATAGGGTGTGTTTTTTATATTATTATTAAGGATCCATACTCTACTCCACCTAAGTTAGTGATAGTATCAATAACTGTGGCTATATTATATTTGTTCATAATTGGTAGCATCAAACTATTTAATTCTGGTATTCACGAAAACCAAATTTTTAATGGACTAGCTATCTATTTAATCTTAGGTTTAATAACAATTTTTTTAGCAGTTTTCTCATGGGTATACATACAGGCTTACCTTAATATATATACTATTCCTACAAAAGTTGCTGACATATTAGCAGTACTTTCTCTAATTATTACACTTTCATCGGAACTAGTGACAGACCTAATTAATTATTTTTTAAAAAAGCCGAAACCTCCTAGGAACTAAAATAGATCATATTAGGAAACTAATCCTTCTATGATTACCTGACATATTTGGATGAAATTTATTCGATTCATTTTATAGAATTCATTTAATATTTTCTTATCATCAGTGAGTTACTCGTTTGCTTTACGTAGTAACTACACTGATTTTAGTTTCAAACGTTTAGAAATTTGCATCCTACACAGTTAGCATGACTCACACCTCAAACACCATGAGCTTCTGCTTCATTGGTTAGTCGCTCTAACTTACTTTTAATTAATGTGTCATGAAGTTCTTGTGCATGAATGTTAAGGGTATTGATTTCTTGTGCCATCTCTTTAAACAACGGATAGAATCCCATATCAATTAAACGCACAGTATCTTTAATTTCATTGATTGATAGATACGACATACCAGGGTCTTTATCCCAACCTTTAAAAACGATTTCATCAATTCTTTCCATTAGCTTTGATACTGCGTTCTTCACAACCTCTAACTGAATTATCTGTGCCGATAAGTTATATACACTACCACTATTTTCTTGTACAACTGTTTCTAATGTATGTTGCTGCATGTTCCAATTCTCCTTTTTCATCTATTATTATTTAGTTGCGACTGCATTCAAAAGTAATTGTTTGTTACGATCAGACATTACACGCCATTCTTTAACCGTTACTTTCATTTGCATTCACTTCCTTTCAAAGATTCTTTTCCAAACACGTTATGCAAGCGCTGGCGCATGTAAGCCACTTCCTCATCAGATAATTGCTTATGGTATTTCATAATCCGTGCTAAACGGTGTGTATGCTTACGAGCTTCTTTCACCTGGTCTAACTGGATCATTTTAATGTGGATGTATTCATTACGTTGCTGGATTGTTTTTGATTGGCCGCTTCCACACATTAATACTCCCTCCCTTTCATCATGTCGGTTATTTCTAGTCCATTCACCGACTGACTATTGATAGCCATTTGATAATTATTATTCTTTATAGTGTAACTTTAAACTATAACGAATAAAAAATCAATTCATTTTATTCATTTTTAAATAAAATTATTTATCAAAGTGTAATCTTTGGCTATAATAAAGAAAAGGAGGAATAATATGTCCAATACAATCAAAAATGAAATCAAAGGTTATATCTCATCTTCAGGATGGACAATCACTGATATAGTTGAAAAAATGAATGAAAATCTACCTACTGAAAAGAAGACTACTGTTCAAAACATTTCTAATAAGCTAACGCGTGGTACCATCAAATACAGTGAGGTTAAAGAAATCGCAGAGATCATCGGAATGAAAATCGAATGGAATAAAAAAGAGGACGCCCAATAATTCGGGTGTCCTTTATTGAGAATTTATTAACCATTTTTCAATAGTTGACCTATGAAACAAAATACGGCCACGAATTTTTATATGCGGAATTTCATTTTGACTCACCATTGTGTAAATCGTAGTTTTACTTATCTGTAATTCATCAGCCAGTTCATCTACAGACATTGTCATTTTTTTATTAGGGTCCACAATTATATCGTTGTCAACTTGTGCTGTATAAGGCTCTAATTCAATTTCTAGATCATTAGGAAGTTCTACTAACAATTCTAGCTTTAAGTATTGCTTCATGTTCACGCTCCCATCGTTTTTCTACTATCATTGCCAAATATTAAGTTTCGTAAAATCAAAAAACACTCTCGGCTAATCGTGCAGCTGAAAGTGTTTTTTGATTGGCTATAATGAAAAGTCATATCTGAACTGACTTAAATTATTTTTATAGAATAAATTAAAGTGATTCCCACCACTCTTTGAACTGAACCCTATTTTGTAGACAGTTTAATAAAAAGGGATGTAGTTGTAAGTTAAGCCGCAATGAGATGGCTTCGGTAAGTTGCCGGAGCCATCTTTTTTAATGTCCATTGCTTTCGTGTGTGATTATAATGGTCCATATAATCCATCACTATTGTGTGTAATTCTGCCAAACTTTCTGCTTGTTTATAATCTACTTCATCTTTGAAATGACCGAAGAACGATTCTATTGGCGCATTATCAAGACAATTTCCTCTGCGGGACATTGACTGGAGAAGTCCCATTTCTTTTACACGCTGCTGATATTCTGGGTGTGTATAATGAATACCTTGGTCCGAGTGAATCATCGCTTCCGGATGGAGATTGCCGTCTAGATGTGTTTTTAACTTTTCAAGCGTCTTATAGACAAGGGACATCTTTAACGTAGTAGATAATTCATATGC
>NZ_LDGC01000037.1:0-121633 GCF_015844675.1 Lysinibacillus sphaericus
AAATAGATTATTCGGTATTAGCCCCGGTTTCCCGGAGTTATCCCAAACTATAAGGTAGGTTGCCCACGTGTTACTCACCCGTCCGCCGCTAACGTCAAAGGAGCAAGCTCCTTATCTGTTCGCTCGACTTGCATGTATTAGGCACGCCGCCAGCGTTCGTCCTGAGCCAGGATCAAACTCTCCATAAAAGAAATTTGATTAGCTCAAATTGTTTTGCTGGCATCATGTTTGATGTCCAAAATTTTGTTTCGTTCACTAACTCAAGGTTAGTTACTAAAAACTTTATTGATTACGTTTTGCTTGTTCAGTTTTCAAGGTTCATTTTTAAAATTTACTGTGTCACCTCTTGGCGACTTATACATAATAACATCGATTATTCATGAAAGTCAACACTATATCATAAGTTTTTTTAAAGACTTTATTTTTCCGTATCATTTATGCCTCGGTATAATCGCGTCCAGAGGCATTAACTCCTGTAGCTGACGCTTTGCTTTCGCTACGAAAACATTTACTGAAAGAAGTTAAAAATTTAGAAACGAGGTTGTTATGATGGTTCGTAAAACGTTGATTTCACTGATTTTCATCGTAATATTGTTTATTTTTATTAAGCCGATAAATTCTACTATGATTTCTGTTTTCAACATCGCCGATGCTCCAGCAGTTGTAACAAAAGGACATTATGGCACATCACTTGTTGTCGAAATTTCTTTCTCTGATGAAGCCCTGCTGGACTGGCTTAAAACTGTAAAAGAACCTTATCCGCTTCTTTTATTAGACGTTGAGTGGATTAAACGTTCCCCTGAGCACATAAAAGTCATTCTAGAACGCAAGCTACCTACAGGATTATTAGGACCTGAGGATTCCTTAGATAAGCCAGTTGATCTTGCTGCCGTTCAAAAAGATATTAATATTTACGAAAAGCATTTACAAGAAACCCCACTTTGGTTTGCAACACGAAACCACCAGTACTCGCAGGATTTACAAAATAACTTATTTCAACAGCAGATGAATATACTTTCCCCCTCCCTAATCTGGACAGGTGATAAGACACCTAAATTACAAAAGGGAGATTTTGTTTTTCTATCTCTACACCAAAATAATAAAGTCTCGATTAAAGAGCTCAATACACTTCTACAACAAAATAAATTTATGTCGATTGAGGAAAATATATTCGGCTATAAAGTTCAAACTAAAAAATCACCATAAAATGATACTTTAATCAGTAGAGTTTTCTTCATCCCCACTAGTCTTCCCCAACGGACAGTTGATCTACCTTTACTTTCGAAAATTACTGCACGTTAAGGCGAGATAAATAAGAAGTTGCCTCTACGAATTATAGAGGCAACTTCTTTTTTATGATTATGCATTTTTAGCTTGTTCACGACGTGCTTTACGGCGTGCTTCTAATTTTTGACGATCTTCATCGGATTTTGCATTATATTTTGGTAATACTAATAATTGATAAGCATTTACAGCGAGTAATGGGAATAGTAATAGTGCAACATACTCGTTAATATTTTCATCGCGACCCATTAATGCAATTGTCCATTCTAGTGTAGTAATAACAATCATAAAAAATAATGCGGAAATGAAAACATGTTTTTTTCCTGTTAATTTTACTTTTTGAATAGCCGTTGCTATAGCACTGAATATCAACGTAATTAACAAACCACTATAGAATACCCAACTTTGACCTTCTTTTACATCTGGTATAAAGCGGAAGAATATAATATCAAAAATAGTAATAGCAATTAATAATAGCTGTACCCAATTCCATAATGTAAGTGTTCTAAAAATATTAACCCCTACTTGATGGAGCGTTAAATAAGCAAAAAAACCTGCCTGTGCAATAACACTCATTGTAAATCCTAAGAAAACCATCCATAAAAGCCCGGCCAAAAATTCTCCCCATTGACCGTTTGCAACATATGGTTGGAAGAAGTCCCAGCGAAAAAATAAACTGCAAATTCCGTTGACTGCGCCACCAACAAGCATTGCAAAGAAGAAAAACTTAGCCCAATTTCGTATCGTCACAACTAAAAGTCCCCCAATTTCTTATGTATATCTGTACTTATTTTAACAATGCATTGTTAAAAAAGCTATTTCTCATCTTAACCAATACATAAAGTCATCATAAATGTGAACAATAATTGAAAGAGTCTATCTATAAGAAAGGACTGATTATTCATGCGAAAATTCTTCTTACTACTAATTCTAATGCTGTTTCTTTCTGCCTGTTCACAAGAGAAAGCCTCTACCATGTCCTATGAAGAAATAAAAAAAATAATGATCGACTCTTTACAAACCGAGGATGGTAAAAAGGCACTGCGTAAGCTTTTAGAGGACCAAAGTTTCCGTGAATTATTGGTTTTGGAACATGATGAAGTGAAGAAGGCTACTGAGGCTACCTTGCTTTCCAAAGAAGCAGAAGACTTTTGGAAGAAAACTTTCGAAGATCCAAAATTTAAAGAAACCGTAGCTAAAAGTATGCAGAAGCAACAACAGGATATTATGAAGGAATTAATAAAAGACCCCACTTTCCAAAAAGATATGGAGGCTTTCTTTGGCCAGCCAGATATGCAAAAGCAGTTAGAAACCATTCTAAAATCCTCCAATATGAGAAAAGAAGTGGAAACTGTCGTCAAGGAAACGATTGAAAGTCCACTTATGCAAGCAAAATGGCAGGAGCTTATTAGGAAGAGCGGTGGCGAGACAGGTAAGGCTGGCGCAGGCGGTAAAAAAGAAGCTGGCGGCGGTGAAAAAGGTAGTGAACAAAAAGGCCCTCAGTAACCTTATATTTAAAAACGGATTTCCTCCATTGTTTGAGGAAATCCGTTTTCATTATTTATTTAATTTATTTATGATGTTCGTCGCGATCTCTAAATAGATTTGTCCTGTTGTGTGTTTTTCAGCATAAACAGAAGGTGCAAAATCTTCTTCTGACCAGTCAGGTTGACCAAGAGGAATTTGGCCAAGTAGCTCTGTACGTAGCTCTTCTGCTAACTTTGGTCCTCCGCCTTGACCGAATACGAATTCACGGTCACCTGATTTCGATTCATACCATGCCATGTTTTCTATAACACCTAAAATTTCATGGTCTGTTTGTAAAGCCATTGCACCTGCACGAGCTGCAACGAACGCTGCCGTTGGATGTGGTGTTGTTACGACAATTTCTTTTGATGAAGGAAGCATTTGGTGAATATCTAATGCAACGTCACCTGTACCTGGTGGTAAATCCAATAGTAGATAGTCTAGCTCGCCCCATTCTACATCACGGAAGAACTGATCTAACACTTTACCTAACATTGGTCCACGCCATACTATAGGTGCGTTATTTTCAACAAAGAAGCCCATTGAAATCATTTTCACACCTAAACGATCAACAGGGAAAATTCGATTGTCTACCACTTTAGGCATATCTGTCACGCCCATCATATCAGGTACACTAAAACCATAAATATCAGCATCAATTAAACCAACCTTCTTACCTAGACGAGCTAATGCAACAGCTAAGTTAACTGATACTGTAGATTTCCCTACTCCGCCTTTACCAGAGGCAATTGAAATAACTTGTACTGTGCTAAGCGGAGATAAAATATCTTGTGCTTCAGCTTCAGTTGCTACACCACGGAAGCTCTGTAGTTTTTCTGCTGACAGCTCTTCGAAACGAATTCCAACTGTATTTGCACCCGCTTCTTTCAAAACTTCAACAATTTTCATTTGTAGCTGTAATTGTTCAGGTGTATTTGTTTTAGCAATCGCAATTTTTACACTCACATGATTCTTCTCTTCTTTTATTGTTACGTTTGTAATACCGTCTGTTTCAGCGAATGATTTATGTAAAAATGGATCTTGTAGTTGTCCTAGTATTTCTCGTACTTGTTGTTCATTTATCACGACGAACACTCCCCTTATATTATCTCAATGTTAGTATATCATAATGATTTGATTTCCGTTGTGTTGTTGCTCTATTCAATTTTTGCTAATAAATACTCTTCTATACCTTCAACAATGGCATCTCCCATTTTTTCTTGGTATTTCTTATCTATTAATAGTGCACGTTCCTCATCATTACTTATAAATCCTGTTTCTACTAGTGCAGCAGGTACCTCAGCTTTTTTCAGTAAATATATTTGTTTTATAGACATTGCTTCTCGATCCGTATTTTTCAAATTAGTGCGAATGGAATCTTGAATACTCTTTGCTAAAAATTCACTTTCAGCATGTCCTTCTTGATGATAAAACACCTGTGCTCCACGCCATTTTGTTTCAGGAATGGCATTTGCATGAATTGTAATAAAAATATCCGGTTTTTCTTTTTCTACTATGTCTTTTCTTAAAAAGATGTCCTGCTTTTTTCGTTCTCTCAAAGTTCCAAACTTTTCTGAGGACGCATGCTCATCGATTACATCTCCATCTTTTGTTCTTGTCATTACGACTGTTGCGCCTTTTTTCTTTAATTGCTTCTCAACATGCTGAGCAATTGCAAGTGTAATCTCCTTTTCAATTACTTCACCCTTCGAAGCACCTCCATCTTGACCTCCGTGTCCCGCATCAATGACAATTTTTATGCCACCAAGTGGGTCCGGTAAGAAGAAGTTACGGTTCGAAGCATTCGTTTCATATGCCACGACCACTATACTCATTAGCATAATTACTCCTAGTGCAAGCCAGCGCTTCACCCATATCCACCACCCTTTTATATTTAGTGTACGAAGTTAGTGATTGAACTATGCTAGAAAGTAAAAAAACTCTTTAAGTAATTAGAAAGGAACTCTTAGCCTACTTTTTGCGGGTAATTGTTTATCGAGAGAAGTTAAAATTGAGTGTTTGATTAATAGTAGAAGGTACTTTTTGGGTAATGATAAAACGGCATTAATCCATTTGTACTCTAAGGACTAACGCCGTTAATTTCTTATTTAATTGTAAATTCAGGTTTAAACTTACCTGTATAAGGTTCATGCTCAACAAATACTGTTATATCCTTACCATCTTTATCTTTCCCAGTTCTTTGATACGTGAATTTCTTATTGTTTAACTCGGTAATTTCGAGCACAGCCCCATATTTATTGTCGCCAATTGAAACATGGGCTCTTAATTTATTTCCATCGATAACATTAAAGTACCCATAGTCACCGCGACTTTCACCTGTTTCAGGATTGAAAAATTCATATTTATTCGTATTAGCATCATATTTCGCAAGGCTAATGAAATTTCTATTATATTGTGTTACATCATTTTTGTTTACATCTAATACAACGCTTCCTTGCCAAAGCGTATCAGCTAAGATTTTATCTCCATCCACATCCTTAACAACAGTGCCTGTCGAATTATTTAAAGCTTTAGCTGATTCAGTAAATGTTAGCTTTTTATCCTTATAAGGGACATGCTCAACGAAAACCTCTACATCTTTACCATTTGCATCTTTACCCATTTTTTTATACGTAAACATATCATTTTTTATCTTAGTAATCTCTTCAATTGCTTGGTAATTTTTCGTTTCTGAAATCAATATTCTATGCTTTCCATCATTCGTAAAAAAGAAAATTCCTTTATCGTCAAGATTTCCACTTGTATTTGGATCGAAAAATTCATAGCGTCCTGAGTCAGCATCATATTTCGCAAGGCCCATTAAATTAGAATTCTCTGCTGTTACATCTTTATTATTTTTATCGTAAACTTTTGAGGCTTGCCAGTTCGTATTACTAAGAATGGTGGCATTTGCTTGACCTTCTGTCATTTCCAGCTGTCTCTGATCTTCAGTATTCCCTGTTTTTACTTCCTCTGTTTTTTTTACGTCAGTTTTATTCTGACATGCACCAAGAAGTGCCATTGCTGCTAGTGATACTATTAGTAGCTTTTTCATCTATTGACCTCCACTTTCAGAATAAACAACTTAAAAGTAGTATCCGCCATTTCTATATAAATTACACATCATAATTGCTACTAACATTACAGACAATAAAAGTGCCTCAGGACTTCTTGCAATACTTGAATTTCACTAAGAACCCAGGTAGAACATTTTCCAAACAAAAAAAACCCTTTCTCGATAATATTCGAGAAAGGGTTTGGAAACGTTGATATACGTAATATTAACGTTTTGAGAACTGAGGTGCACGACGAGCGCCGCGTAGACCTGGTTTTTTACGTTCTTTCATGCGTGAATCACGAGTAAGTAATCCAGCAGATTTTAATGCAGCACGGAAATCTGGATCTACTTGAAGTAGAGCACGTGCGATACCGTGACGTACTGCACCAGCTTGACCAGTGTATCCACCACCGTTAACGTTTACGTGGATGTCATAGCTTCCTGTAGTTTCAGTAGCTACTAATGGTTGTTTAATAACTTCACGTAATGCAGCGAATGGTACGTATTCTTCGATTTCACGTTTGTTGATAACAATTTTACCTGTACCTGGTACTAAACGTACGCGAGCTACAGAGCTTTTACGGCGACCAGTGCCGATGTATTGAACTTGTGCCAAAGTAATATCCTCCTCTTAATTTATATTATCCGCGAAGCTCGTATGCTTCTGGTTTTTGTGCAGCGTGTGGGTGCTCTGTTCCAGTGTAAACGTTTAGTTTACCGAACATTTTGCGACCTAAAGAGTTTTTAGGAAGCATCCCTTTAATTGCTAATTCGATCATTCTTGTTGGGTACTTGTCTAGCATTTCACCAGCAGTACGAGTTTTTAATCCACCTGCAAATTGAGTATGGTGACGGTAAAGTTTACCCTCTAATTTGTTACCAGTTAAATGGATTTTGTCAGCGTTGATGATGATTACGTGATCACCTGTGTCAACGTTTGGTGTGAATGTTGGTTTATGTTTACCACGTAAGATAGCAGCTACTTCAGAAGCTAAACGTCCAAGAGTTTGGCCTTCTGCATCAACTACTAGCCATTTACGGTCTACTTCGTGACCTTTAGCCATGAATGTTGTACGCATGTATATATCCTCCTAATCGATTCGATTACCGTTATTTTTCATTAGACTACACTATAAGTTTTCGGGGCTTATTTGTGGTGGTAATGAAAATACCATCTGTTATCATATAATGAATGACTTTTAAAGTCAAGCAATTTCAATAAACACCTGGTGAAGTTGTTCAGATTCATTTATTGGTTAAATTAGGGCTTTTACGAGCCTTCATTTTTAAAATATAATGATATTTCGTGTCAAAAATTTTATAACATTATAATGGCTCATCACCAAAACGAGTGGTTGATTTCCGTTCCGACTGGGCGCTTTGTTGCTGACGCTGCGTTGCACTACGCTTTCGCACAGAGCAAAGCTTCCTGGGGGCGTCCGATGAGCCGCTTCGCTGCAGGGTCTCGGGCCAACACGATGTTGGTCACGAAGGCGTTATCACAGGATGTGATGGTTTTAGCCTTCGTTCCTCTATCGCTTATCCCCAAGGAGTCGCCCAGTCGTAACGAAGATCAACTTATCCTCATGATATACGTTCAACAAAATGACAGCCCAACTTTGGATAAGCCATTTTAATAGAATACTTTCTCAAGATACAGACCTTGTGGCGGTGCAGTCTTGCCCGCTTTATCGCGATTCATAGATTGAACGACTAACTCAACATTTTCAATGTCACGACGTCCTATACCAACTTCCCAAAGTGTGCCTGCGATAATACGGACCATATTATATAAGAAGCCATTTCCTTCAATCACCATATGTAGCTCCTCACCGTACCATTCAAATCGTAGCGTAGTTACTGTGCGCACTTTATCTTTGACACTTGTATTAGCTGCACAAAAGCATGAAAAATCATGTGTACCGATAATAGCCTTTGCCGCCTCCTGCATTGCCTGAACATTCGGCTTCACACCATTTGTCTCTACTGTGTAATGTCTGCGGAATGGACTTTGTACAGGCTCACATGACCATATATATCGGTACCGCTTCCCTGTTACACTGTAGCGAGCATGAAAATCAGCAGCTACTTCTTCAATCGACATTACCCGAATATCTCTTGGCAGTTGAACGTTTAATGCCTTCATGTATTTATCTACTGGAATCGTGAGTGGTGAGTCAAAATGCAAAGTTTGACCTGTTGCATGCACTCTGGCATCTGTACGTCCACTAGCTGTTACCTTGATTTTTTCCCCTTTATGCATAATGGCTAGAACACGTTCAAGCTCTACCTGTACTGTACGCTCTCCAGGCTGTACTTGGTAACCAGAAAATTGCGTTCCATCATAACTTATAATTGCTTTTAATCGTCGCATCAAGATTACTCCTTTTAACTTCTATAGAAGAATAGCAATACGGCCATTGCTACTAATAACATAAGTGCAAATGTATCACTCATATCCCACTTTAGCTTGCGATATCTCGTACGCCCTTCGCCTCCACGGTAGCCTCTTACTTCCATAGCTGTTGCTAAATCCTCAGCTCGTTTAAAAGCACTTACAAAGAGAGGTACCAACAATGGCACAACCGCTTTAATCCGATCCTTTATTGGTCCTGAAGATAAATCCGAACCACGTGCCATTTGTGCTTTCATAATTTTATCTGTTTCATCCATTAACGTTGGGATAAAGCGCAATGAAATAGACATCATTAGAGCTAACTCATGTACTGGCACTTTCACCGCTTTTAATGGATTTAGCAGCACTTCAATGCCATCCGTAATGGAAATCGGTGACGTTGTAAGTGTTAAGATAGATGTCATAAACACTAGAACTAGAAAACGTATCGAAATAAATATCCCTTGTCGGATACCTTCTTCATAAATAGTGATAAACTTCCACTCAAATACAACGGCGCCTTCTTTCGTCATAAATATATGAATTAAGAAGGTAAACGCCATTAAAAAGAGTACTGGCTTTAGACCGTTAATTAAAAAATACAACCGAATCCGTGACACTAGCACAATGAGTAAGGTAAACGCTAATAGCAGAGCATATGTCACAGTATTGTTTGCTAAAAAAACAATAATGATGAATGCAAACACAAATATAAGCTTTGACCGTGGATCGAGCTTATGAACTGGGGAATTCCCTGGAAGGAAGCGTCCAAATATCATTTTCTCCATCATGACTGTCCACGCTCCTCTCTTAGGACCCGAGCAATTTCAATTGCTAACTCTTCTTCAGTTAAGCATATCTTCGAGAATGATTTGTTTATCATTTTTTCAATTTTTTGTTGAAATCGTACGATTCGAGGTGGTTCTAAGCGGAAATTTTTTAATGTCTCTACATCTTTAAAAATTTCTTGAGGTGTGCCACTTAGTACATTTTTCCCTTCATGCATAATGACAATACTATCTGCATAACGAGCTGCGTCCTCCATACTATGCGTAACGAGTATCGTTGTTAGGCCACGTTCCTTGTGTAGCTTATAAAACATATCCATAATCTCTTTTTGACCGCGTGGATCAAGCCCTGCAGTCGGTTCATCTAAAACAATCACTTCCGGTTCCATCGCCAAAACGCCAGCAATTGCTACCCTGCGCATTTGTCCACCCGATAAATCAAAAGGTGACTTTTCAAGTACGTCCCCTGGCAAGCCTACTAAGCCTACTAGCTCCTTTGCTCGTGCTTCTGCCTCTTGCTCTGAAACACCAAAGTTCATAGGACCAAACATAATATCCTTTAATACAGTTTCTTCAAATAGCTGATGCTCTGGAAATTGAAACACAATGCCAACCTTTTGACGTACAGCCTTTAAATCCTTGGCCTTTTTCCCAGCTACAACAACACGATCTCCGATATGTACTTCTCCAGATGTTGGTTTTAGAAGTGCATTGAAATGTTGAAGAATTGTCGATTTACCGGAACCCGTATGTCCGATAATTGCCTGGTACGTATGGGAAGGGATTTCAAAATCCACATCAAATAATGCACGTTTTTCAAAAGGTGTACCCTGTGCATAAGCATAGCTTACTTGTTGAAGTTTGATGTCCATAAATCATTCACCAACTCTTCTTCTGTCATATGTTGTCCCATTAATGGAACACCTTCCTTTTGCAATAACTTTGATAACTTCATGGCAAATGGTAAGTCTAATCCAAACTCAACTAGCTTGTCCCCAAGTGTGAAAATTTCAGCAGGTGTACCCTCAGCAAATTTCTTTCCGTCATTCATAAAGAGAACACGATCTGCAAGCGTAGCTTCTTCTAAATCATGCGTAATAGATAGTACTGTTAGCCCTGTTTCAGCACGTAAAGTTTGAACTGTTTGTAGTACCTCAACACGGCCTTGTGGATCTAGCATAGAAGTAGCTTCATCAAGAATAAGGAGCTTAGGTTTCAACGCGAGTGCGCCTGCAATGGCAACACGCTGCTTTTGCCCACCCGATAAATGATGTGGCTCATGATCTAAAAAGTTGTTCATTTTTACTTGGTCGAGTGCTGCATGGACACGTTCTACCATCTCTTCAAACGGTACTCCGTTATTTTCAAGAGCAAAAGCAACATCATCCTGCACCGTCGCTCCAACAAACTGATTGTCTGGATTTTGAAAAACCATGCCCATTTGTGAACGGCTTTCCCACAGGTTTTCTTCACTCAATGGTTGTCGTAAAATACGGACATCCCCTTGCTGTGGATAAAGCAAACCATTCATAAGCTTTGCAATAGTGGATTTACCGGAACCGTTATGGCCAACAATGGCAATCCATTCCCCTTCCTGTACCGCAAAACTTACATTTTCGACAGCATTACGACTTTCTTTTTCTTCTGGTGTATATGAAAATGTCACATTATTTAATGATAAAATTTCTGGCATTTCTAGAACTCCTCTCTACATGCTCAGCTCTACTAACTAACTTACACTTTTTTATGTATGAATTCTACTACAATCAGTATGTCGATAAAAGAAAAGTGCTAAAATCACTTTCCATTCTTTTGTCTGTCCCATTAAGCGTACCTAATAATTTAAAGATTATCTTTTAAGAATACATCATATATTGGAACGAGCCACCTTAATCATCCCGGTGACTACCCTTATAAAATCAGCCTATAAAAAAAAGCACCACTAATTTGGCGCTAACTCTTACTTCCCTAAAAAATAAAAAAGCGCGCACCTCATTCAATAGAAATGCGCTAGTCGTTACATTTTCAAGAAACACGGGTGCTCAAGCCCATGTTCCCTCTGAATGAGGTGCGGAGAGCTAAACGAGACGCCACACAACAGTGTCCGCTCATCATAACGCTCAGCTTAATTATTTGTCGTATAAATCGTTTTATAAAGAAAGAGGGTGGTGATTCCACCCTCTTCACCACTTGTTTTCTCTTATGATTAAACTAATTCAATCACAACAACAGGTGCACCGTCACCACGACGAGGACCTACTTTAAGAATACGAGTGTAACCACCTTGACGTTCTGCATAACGTGGTGCAACATCATCAAATAACTTTTGCAGTGCAAATGAAGTTGTTTCGTTACCTTCAGCATCAGTAGTTGTTACTAGTTCACGACGGATGAATGCAGCAGCTTGACGGCGTGCGTGTAAATCTCCGCGTTTACCTAAAGTAATCATTTTTTCAACAGCTTTACGTACTTCTTTAGCGCGAGCCTCAGTAGTTTCGATACGCTCGTTGATGATTAAATCAGTAGCTAAGTCACGTAACATCGCTTTACGTTGAGAACTTGTACGACCAAGTTTTCTGTAACCCATGGATGTTTCCCTCCTTTATAAAAAATTATCTGATCTTGTAAGTTTTGTTTAAATCGCTTAGTCTTCTTTGCGTAACCCTAAACCAAGCTCTTCTAACTTCGCTTTTACTTCTTCAAGTGACTTACGTCCAAGGTTACGAACTTTCATCATGTCGTCTTCTGACTTATTCGCAAGTTCTAGTACTGTATTAATACCAGCGCGTTTTAAGCAGTTATAAGAACGAACAGAAAGATCAAGTTCTTCGATAGTCATCTCTAAAACTTTTTCTTTTTGATCTTCTTCTTTTTCGACCATGATTTCAGCAGTTTGTGCCTCATCTGTCATGCCAACGAAGATGTTTAGATGCTCGGTTAAAATTTTTGCTCCGAGCGAAATCGCCTCTTTCGGACCGATGCTACCATCTGTCCACACATCAAGAGAAAGTTTATCGTAGTCAGAAGACTGACCTACACGAGTATTTTCCACTTGGAAATTGACGCGTGATACTGGAGTGTAAATAGAGTCGATCGGGATCACGCCGATAGGAAGATCCTCACGTTTGTTTTGATCAGCAGGAGTGTAACCACGGCCGCGTTGAGCGTACATACGCATACGTAAATGACCGTTTTTAGCGATTGTTGCAATATATAGATCCGGGTTTAAAATTTCTACATCACTGTCATGTGTAATGTCAGCAGCTGTAACTGTACCATCGCCTTTTACATCAATCTCAATAACTTTTTCTTCGTCAGAGTAGATTTTAAGAGCTAGTTTTTTCACGTTCAAAATAATTGAAGCTACATCCTCTACAACGCCTTCTACAGTTGAGAATTCGTGAAGAACACCGTCAATTTGAATTGAAGTGACAGCAGCTCCTGGTAATGAAGACAGAAGGATACGACGTAAAGAATTACCCAAAGTGTTTCCATATCCGCGTTCAAGCGGTTCTACAACAAACTTTCCATATTTGGAATCTTCGCTGATCTCCACCGTTTCAATCTTTGGTTTTTCAATTTCGATCATTTTATTTACCCTCCTTCAAAACATCGAATGTATAGGTTCTTTCCATCATAGATTCGATCGTCATTGACGTATCGTTTATTATCTGCACAAGACAGTCTGTACAAAAAATGATGTTCTCATACAATATGAGACGCACCCATTACACGCGACGACGTTTTGGCGGACGGCAACCATTATGAGGAACTGGAGTAACGTCTTTAATAGCAGTTACATCTAAACCAGCCGCTTGAAGTGCACGAATTGCAGCTTCACGACCTGCACCAGGACCTTTAACAGTTACTTCCAACGTTTTCAGACCATGTTCAAGGGATGCTTTAGCAGCAGTTTCTGCAGCCATTTGAGCAGCGAATGGTGTAGATTTACGTGAACCACGGAAACCAAGAGCACCAGCACTTGACCAAGATACAGCGTTACCTTGCATATCTGTAATCGTTACGATTGTATTGTTAAATGTAGAACGAATGTGTGCGATACCAGATTCGATATTCTTTTTCACACGACGTTTACGAGTTTGTTGTTTACGAGCCATGTTAAGAAGGAACCTCCTTTACTTATTATTTTTTCTTGTTCGCTACAGTTTTACGAGGACCTTTACGCGTACGCGCATTGTTCTTCGTATTTTGACCACGAACAGGTAAACCACGACGGTGACGGATACCACGGAATGAACCGATTTCCATCAGACGTTTGATATTTAATGAAGTTTCGCGACGTAAGTCACCTTCAAGTTTGTAAGAGTCTAATTGTTCACGGATTTTGTTTAACTCATCTTCAGTTAAGTCGCGTACGCGTGTATCTTCTGAAATACCTGCGTCAGCTAATACTTTCTGAGCTGTAGTTTTACCAATACCGTAAATGTAAGTTAATGAAATTACCACGCGTTTGTCGCGAGGAATATCAACACCAGCAATACGTGCCATGTACGTTGTGCACCTCCTTTAGAATTAACCTTGTTTTTGTTTGTGTTTAGGATTTTCACAGATTACCATTACTTTACCGCGTCGGCGAATTACTTTACATTTTTCGCAGATCGGTTTCACAGATGGTCTCACTTTCATCTAACCTAACCTCCTTAGTAGTCCGGAGCGCAAAAGATTATTTAAAACGGTATGTGATACGACCGCGAGTTAAATCATAAGGAGATAACTCGATAGTAACCTTATCTCCAGGTAGAATGCGGATAAAGTGCATACGAATCTTACCAGATACGTGTGCTAGAATCACATGTCCATTTTCTAATTCTACCTTAAACATCGCGTTTGGCAAAGTCTCAACAACTGTCCCTTCGACTTCAATTACATCATCTTTCGCCATCTACTCTGTCTCCTCTCTATATGCAAATTAAAGTTCTCATCGTTACATCAAACGGATATCTGCTGCAACTATAGAAGCAACCTCGTTTCAACATATGTTTGGATTGTATGAGAGATGTTTGAAAGACGCTCGTCTGGTTTCGCTTCACACAATCCACGGAATATACAGAACCATTTAGGGCACTGAACCTTCCATGTTTACACGAATACCGGAATGTCTTTGATGAGATATTCATACCCGTTACACAGATGCTTCCACGAAACCCATTATACTCTTTCAAAAGTCATGTTGCACTTTTTAAAAGAAATATATACCGGGCACAATATGCTTTTGCAACTCTCAAAAAAAATTATGTTTCGTTGTTGCTCCCGCATGCCTCCCGCGGAAGCAGTATTCTGCGCCCGGAGCCGGGTATCAGCTGCGGCTGCCCTGTAAAAGAGCATCAAGATCAGCAAACACTTTATTAATATCTTGCTGTCCATCTATATTTGTTAACACACCTTTTACTTCATAGTAGTTCAGTAATGGTTGTGCTTGTTTCATATTTACTTCCAGACGGTTTGCAACCGTTTCAGGATTATCATCCGCACGTGTGTAAAGCTCGCCACCATCTTTATCACATTTCCCTTCCTCAGCTGGAGGATTGAAAATTAAATGATAAGATGTTCCACAAGTTTTACAAATACGACGACCTGATAGACGAGCAACTAACTCATCTTTTTCAACTTGGATGTTAATTGTATGTTCAATAGCTTTACCAAGATCAGCAAGAATGCTGTCTAAAGCTTCAGCTTGAGGAACAGTACGTGGGAATCCATCTAATAAGAAGCCCTTTTCACAATCATGTTTAGCAAGTCGCTCGCGAACAATACCAATCGTTACTTCATCAGGTACTAGAGCACCTTGATCAATAAACGATTTAGCTTGCAAGCCTAGTTCTGTACCATCTTTCATAGCAGCACGGAACATATCGCCTGTAGAAATATGAGGAATCGCGTACTTCTCAACGATTTTATCTGCCTGAGTACCTTTACCAGCACCTGGCAGACCCATTAAAACGATATTCATACGGAAATATTCCTCCCACAAAAGGTTTGCTGATTTCAGGAAACGATGACACGTTCCCTAAAAACCAACATTATTTCATAAAGCCTTTGTAGTGACGTTTAACAAGTTGAGATTCTAGCTGTTTCATCGTTTCGAGCGCAACGCCGACTACGATAATTATACTAGTACCACCGATCTGCACTGTGGCAGGTAGATTCATAAAGTTTATGATTATAATCGGCATTACTGATATAACAGTTAAGAAAATCGCACCAACAAATGTTAGACGATATAACACGCTTGTTAAATACGTTTGAGTACTTTCACCAGGACGAATACCTGGAATGTAAGCACCTTGCTTTTTCAAGTTATCTGCCACATTTTCTGGATTCACTTGTATGAATGCATAGAAATATGTGAAGGCGATGATTAAGATAACGTAAACAATCATTCCAACAGGTTTTGTATAATCAAACGTGTTAGAAATAAATGTTGCTACGCCACCTTCACCCAAGAACGGAACTAACGTACGAGGTGTCATCAAAAACGCTGATGCAAAAATTACCGGAATAACCCCTGCAGCATTTACTTTTAATGGTAAATGTGTTTGTTGAGAACCTGTTTGTTGATTGCGTCCAGTAACTCGTTTTGCATATTGAATTGGAATTTTACGTAGTGCTTGTTGCACATAGATAACTCCAACAACAACTGCAAGCAAAACTAAAACAAGTAAACCAAGAATCACTAGATTGATAAATAACTTATCACCAGCACCCTCGATTTGCTGTGCATAGATTTGGTTAATACCAGTCGGTAATGCCGCAACGATACCTGCGAAAATTACAACTGAAATACCATTACCAACACCATGCGCAGTAATTTGATCAGCAAGCCATACTAGGAATGCTGTACCCGCTGTTAATACAATAGCAATAATAACATATGTTAAAATTCCCTCATCTTTAATCAAAGATCCACCATACATTCTATTAAAACCAAATGACATTGCGAATGATTGGATAAAGGCAAGAACAATTGTAAAGTAACGAGTAAATTGTGCAAGTTTACGTCTTCCGACTTCACCTTGCTTTGCCCACTCAGCAAATTTCGGTACTACGTCCATTTGCAATAACTGAACAATGATTGAAGCAGTGATGTAAGGCATAATCCCCATCGCGAAGATTGAGAAGTTCTTTAAGGCACCACCGCCAAAAGTATTCAGGAAACCAACGAGATTAAACTCATCAGTTGCCTTTAATACATTTGCGTCAACGTTTGGTACTGGTACGAACGTACCAATACGGAAAACGATTAACATTAAAAGAGTAAAAATGATTTTATTTCGTATATCTCGAACACGCATAAAGTTAGAGATCGTCTGAAACATTAAATCACCTCAGTAGTTCCGCCGGCATTTTCAATTGCTTCTTTAGCCGAAGCTGAGAATTTATGAGCTTTTACTGTAAGCTTTTTGTTAAGAGTTCCGTTTCCAAGAACTTTAATTCCAGCTTTTTCATTGCTCACTAAACCTGATTCAAGTAATAATGCAGTTGTTACTTCTGCACCATCTTCAAAACGGTTTAATGTGTCAAGATTAACGATCGCGTACTCTTTACGGTTAATGTTAGTAAAGCCGCGTTTCGGTAAACGACGGAATAAAGGGTTTTGACCACCTTCGAATCCTGGGCGTACACCGCCGCCAGAACGAGAGTTTTGACCTTTATGACCTCTACCTGCAGTTTTACCGTTACCAGAACCGATACCGCGACCTACGCGGTTACGTACTTTACGGGAACCTTCTGCTGGTTTTAACTCATGAAGTTTCATATTGGATGGCACCTCCTTGTTCGTTAATTAAAAATTAGTTTTCTTTTACAGTAACTAAGTGAGCTACTACATCAATCATACCGCGAGTAGCTGCATTATCAGCTTTCTCAACAGTTTGGTTTAATTTACGTAAACCTAATGCTTCAATAGTTTTGCGTTGTGCTGGTTTTGAACCAATCACAGATTTTGTAAGGGTGATTTCTAATTTGTTAGCCATTATCTTTCCCCCCTTATCCTAATATTTCTTCCACTGATTTACCACGTAATTTAGCTACGTCCTCTACGCGTTTTAATTCAGTTAAACCTTGAATAGTTGCACGCACCATATTGATTGGTGTGTTAGTTCCAAGAGATTTTGAAAGAATATCAGTAATACCAGCAAGTTCTAGTACGGCACGTACTGGACCACCAGCGATAACCCCTGTACCAGGAGCAGCAGGTTTAATTAGGATTTCTCCTGCACCAAAGCGACCTTGCACTAAGTGTGGAGTTGTTCCACCTACGCGTGGCACTTCGATTAAGTTTTTCTTCGCATCTTCAACAGCTTTACGGATAGCATCTGGCACCTCTTGAGCTTTACCAGTACCGAATCCAACGTGACCGTTTTTATCGCCAACAACAACTAATGCTGTGAAGCGGAAGCGACGTCCACCTTTAACAACTTTAGCAACACGGTTAATAGTAACTACGCGTTCTTCAAGTTCTCCAAGTTTGTTTGCGTCAATTCGACTCATGAAATGTGTCCCTCCTTTTTATTAAAATTCTAAACCGTTCTCACGTGCAGCTTCAGCTAAAGCTTTTACACGTCCATGATATAAGTAACCACCACGGTCAAATACTACAGCAGTAATATTTTTTTCCGTAGCGCGTTTTGCGATTGTTTCACCGACTTTAGTTGCAGCATCAACATTGCTACCAGCAGCTTCAAAACCATTTTCTTGAGAAGATGCGCTAACAATTGTTACGCCTGCTACGTCATCGATAAGTTGAGCGTAGATGTTCTTATTTGAACGGAATACGTTTAAGCGTGGACGCTCAGCAGTACCCGAAATTTTAGAACGTACGCGCGCATGACGTTTTTTACGAACCTGATTTTTATCTTGTTTCGTAATCACAAGGGTCACTCCTTTCTAATGCTTAGGCAGCATTATTTACCTGTTTTACCTTCTTTACGACGAACATATTCGCCTTCATAACGGATACCTTTACCTTTATAAGGCTCTGGTGGACGCACGTCACGGATGTTAGATGCAAGAGCACCAACGCGTTCTTTGCTAATACCTTTAACGATGATCTTAGTGTTAGAAGGAACTTCAACCTCTAAACCATCTTCCGGTGTGAACTCAACTGGATGTGAATAACCTACGTTAAGAACAAGTTTTTTACCTTGTAATTGCGCACGGTAACCGACACCGATTAGTTCTAATGATTTTTCGAAACCTGCAGAAACACCAGTAATCATGTTCGCTAAAAGCGCACGTGTTGTACCGTGGTTTGTGCGGTGTTCTTTTGAGTCAGAAGGACGAGATACAGTAATCACGTTACCTTCTTGCTCAATTTTCATATCTTGGTGGAAAGAACGAACAAGTTCGCCTTTAGGACCTTTAACGGTAACTGTGTTGTCAGCTGCAACAGTAACAGTTACGTTAGCTGGTACCTCGATAATTTTTTTACCTACACGAGACATTTAGTTGCACCTCCATTCATTTATTGCTAATTACCAAACGTATGCTAGAACTTCGCCGCCAACTTGTTTAGCGCGAGCTTCTTTATCTGTTAATAAACCTTGTGAAGTTGACACTAAAGCGATACCAAGACCGTTCAGTACTTTAGGCACTTCATTTGTTTTAGCATATACTCGTAGACCAGGTTTAGAAATACGTTTTAAGCCAGTGATAACGCGTTCGTTATCTTTACCGTATTTTAAGAAGATACGGATAATACCTTGCTTGTTGTCTTCCACGTATTCTACGTCACGTACGAAACCTTCACGCTTTAAAATTTCAGCGATTTCTTTTTTCACGTTGGAAGCTGGTACTTCTAACTTCTCGTGACGAACCATGTTCGCATTACGAATGCGAGTAAGCATATCTGCAATCGGATCAGTCATTGTCATTACATTTACCTCCTTCCCAAATTAGGGGATTACCAGCTGGCTTTTTTCACGCCAGGAATTTGTCCCTTATATGCAAGTTCTCGGAAACAAATACGGCAAAGTTTAAATTTACGATATACAGAGTGTGGACGGCCACAGCGTTCACAACGTGTATATTCTTGCACTTTAAACTTTTGCTTACGTTGTTGTTTAACGATCATAGATTTTTTAGCCACGTTTTCGCCCTCCTTGTTTAATTACTTTTGGAACGGCATACCGAATTGTGTCAATAACTCGCGAGCTTCTTCATCAGAATTCGCTGTCGTTACGATCACGATGTCCATACCGCGTACTTTTGAAACTTTATCGTAATCGATTTCTGGGAAAATTAATTGCTCTTTAACACCTAAAGTGTAGTTACCGCGACCGTCGAATGCTTTTTTAGAAACACCACGGAAGTCACGTACACGAGGTAGTGAAATTGAGATTAATTTGTCCAAGAATTCATACATACGCTCACCGCGTAATGTAACTTTAGCACCGATAGGCATACCTTCACGTAGACGGAAACCTGCGATCGATTTTTTCGCTTTAGTTACAACTGGTTTTTGACCAGTGATAATTGTTAATTCTTCTACAGCTGCATCTAATGCTTTTGAGTTTTGAACTGCATCACCAACACCCATGTTGATAACGATTTTGTCAACTTTCGGCAATTGCATAACTGATTTATATCCAAACTTGCTCATAAGAGCAGTTGAAACTTCATTTAAATATTTTTCTTTTAGGCGGCTCATTTGTGTACCTCCCTTCTTTTATAGAAATTAGTCGATTACTGCACCTGATTTTTTTGCAACACGAACTTTTTTACCGTTTTCGATTTTATAACCTACACGAGTCGGCTCGCCAGATTTAGGATCGATTAGCATTACGTTCGAAACGTGAATTGCAGCCTCTTGGCTTACAATTCCACCTTGTGGATTCAATTGGTTAGGTTTTACGTGTTTTTTCACGATGTTCACACCTTCAACAAGAACGCGATCTTGTTTAGGGTAAGAAGCAAGAACTACGCCTTCTTTGCCTTTGTCCTTACCAGTGATAACCTTAACCTTGTCACCTTTTTTTACATGCATGCTGTCGCACCTCCTTGATTGGCACTATCATGAAATTAAAGAACTTCTGGAGCTAGAGAAACGATTTTCATGAAGTTGCTGTCACGTAATTCACGTGCAACAGGTCCGAAAATACGAGTTCCGCGTGGTGATTTATCATCACGAATAATTACACAAGCATTTTCATCAAATTTGATGTACGTACCATCTTTACGACGTACGCCTGATTTAGTACGAACGATAACAGCTTTAACAACGTCACCCTTCTTAACAACGCCACCTGGTGTTGCTTTCTTAACTGTACAAACAACGATATCACCGATGTTAGCAGTTTTACGGCCAGAGCCACCAAGCACTTTAATTGTAAGAACTTCACGTGCACCTGAGTTGTCAGCAACTTTCATACGACTTTCTTGTTGGATCACTTAGGTTACCTCCCTTCGGAAATTGGTTGTTCCGAAATAGTTATTAAATAATAACCGCTTTTTCTACAACTTCAACTAGACGGAAACGTTTAGTAGCTGATAGCGGGCGAGTTTCCATGATACGTACGATATCACCGATTTTCGCTGTGTTTAACTCATCATGAGCCTTAAACTTTTTAGAGTATTTTACACGTTTACCATAAAGCTTGTGCTTTTTGTGAGTTTCAACTAAAACAGAAATAGTTTTGTCCATTTTATCTGAAACAACGCGGCCCGTGTAAACTTTGCGTTGATTACGCTCAGTCATACTTGAAAACCTCCTTTATCAGTTATTTGCACTGATTTCTCTTTCACGAATAACAGTTTTCATACGCGCGATTGCTTTACGCACTTCACGGATACGAGCTGTGTTTTCTAATTGACCAGTCGCCAATTGGAAGCGAAGGTTGAAAAGCTCTTCTTTCAGTGATTTCACTTTCAATTCTAATTCAGAAGTGGCAAGGTCACGGATTTCATTAGCTTTCATTAGATTCACCACCAGTTTCTTGACGTTTTACGATCTTACATTTAACAGGAAGCTTATGTGATGCTAAACGAAGTGCTTCACGTGCGATCTCTTCAGATACACCAGCGATTTCGAACATTACTTTTCCTGGTTTTACTACTGCAACCCAACCTTCAGGAGAACCTTTACCAGAACCCATGCGGACTTCTAGAGGTTTTTTAGTGTAAGGTTTGTGTGGGAAGATTTTAATCCAAACTTTACCGCCACGTTTCATGTAACGAGTCATCGCGATACGTGCAGATTCGATTTGACGGTTAGTAATCCAGCTAGCTGTTTGAGCTTGTAAGCCCCATTCGCCGAAAGATACTTCTTTACCGCCTTTCGCTTCGCCACGCATGTTTCCGCGGTGTTCACGACGGTATTTTACGCGTTTAGGCAATAACATATTATTTGCCTCCTTCCACAGATTTCTTCGTAGGAAGAACTTCACCACGGTAGATCCATACTTTAACGCCTAATTTACCGTAAGTAGTGTCAGCTTCTGCGTGTGCATAGTCGATGTCAGCACGTAGAGTATGAAGTGGAACAGTTCCTTCACTATAGTGTTCAGCACGCGCGATATCAGCGCCACCTAAACGACCAGATACTTGTGTTTTAATTCCTTTTGCACCAGCACGGATTGTGCGTTGGATCGCTTGCTTTTGCGCACGACGGAATGATACACGGTTTTCTAATTGACGAGCGATGTTTTCAGCTACTAGACGAGCGTCAAGATCAGCACGTTTGATTTCGATAATGTTGATGTGTACACGTTTACCAGTTAAATCGCTAAGGTATTTACGAAGATTCTCAACTTCAGAACCACCTTTACCGATTACCATACCTGGTTTCGCAGTGTGAATTGTAATGTTTACACGGTTTGCAGCGCGTTCGATTTCTACTTTAGAAACAGAAGCGTCTTTAAGAGCCGTTTCAATATATTTACGCACTTTGATGTCTTCGTGAAGTAGAGTTGCATAGTCTTTTTCAGCGTACCATTTTGACTCCCAGTCACGAATAATACCAACGCGCAGTCCTATTGGATGTACTTTTTGACCCACGGATTAACCCTCCTTCTTCTCAGATACCACTAGAGTAATGTGGCTTGTGCGTTTGTTAATTGCGCTTGCACGTCCTTGTGCACGTGGACGGAAACGTTTTAATGTTGGACCTTCATCAACGAATACTTCAGAAACTACTAAAGAGTTGATGTCAAGATCGTAGTTATGCTCAGCGTTAGCAACTGCAGATTTTAATACTTTTTCAACGACTGGAGACGCCGCTTTTGGAGTATGACGTAAAATTGCAACTGCCTCACCAACTTGCTTGCCTCGGATTAAGTCTACAACTAGACGGACTTTACGAGGAGCAATGCGAACAGTACGAGCGATAGCTTTAGCTTGTGTCATTAGGATTTACCTCCTCTCAAAATTAGCGTCTTGTTTTCTTGTCGTCTGCACCGTGACCTTTGTAAGCACGTGTTGGTGCGAATTCACCAAGTTTGTGGCCTACCATATCTTCAGTAACGTATACAGGAACGTGTTTACGTCCATCATAAACAGCAATCGTTAAACCGATAAAAGTCGGGAAAATTGTAGAACGGCGAGACCAAGTTTTGATAACTTGTTTTTTCTCAGAAGCCTCTTGCGCTTCCACTTTTTTCATTAAGTGGTCATCAACAAAAGGTCCTTTTTTCAAGCTGCGACCCATGTAGGAACCTCCCTTCGTGATTCCACCACGGCTCTCACATAGAACCGTAGTTTAACCACTTTATTTTTTACGACTACGGATGATGAATTTATCCGTTTTGTTTTTCTTCTTGCGAGTTTTGTAACCAAGTGCTGGTTTACCCCAAGGAGTCATTGGTGATTTACGTCCGATTGGAGAACGTCCTTCACCACCGCCGTGTGGGTGATCGTTAGGGTTCATTACAGAACCACGAACTGTTGGGCGTTTACCTAACCAACGGCTACGACCTGCTTTACCGATGTGTACTAGTTCGTGTTGTTCGTTACCAACTTGACCGATTGTAGCGCGGCAAGTAGCTAACACTAAACGTACTTCACCAGATTGTAGACGAACGATTACGTATTTATCTTCACGACCAAGTACTTGTGCAGAAGTACCAGCAGAACGTACTAATTGTCCACCTTTACCAGGTTTTAACTCGATGTTATGGATTGTAGTACCCATTGGAATGTTTGCTAATGGTAATGTGTTACCTACTTTAATATCAGCATCTGGACCAGATACGATTGTTTGACCAACCTCTAGACCTTTTGGTGCTAAGATGTAAGCTTTTGCTCCATCAGCGTAGTTGATTAATGCGATATTCGCAGAACGGTTTGGATCATATTCAATAGTAGCAACTTTAGCCGGAATGCCATCTTTTACACGTTTGAAATCGATAACACGGTATTGCTTCTTATGTCCACCGCCATGATGACGAACAGTGATTTTACCTTGGTTGTTACGACCAGCTTTGCGTTTAGTTGGTTCAAGCAATGATTTCTCAGGCTTGTTAGTTGTAATTTCCGCAAAGTCTAAAGACGTCATATTACGACGACCATTAGAGGTAGGTTTATACTTTTTAATCGCCATTGTGTTTCCCTCCTTCTTGATTGTTCAAATCATAAATCCATAAAGGATTACATTTCGAATAATTCGATTTCTTTGCTATCAGCAGTTAATTTAACAATCGCTTTACGACGTTTGTTAGTGTAACCACCGTAGCGGCCAACGCGTTTGAATTTACCTTTGTAGTTAAGAACGTTTACTTTCTCAACTTTTACACCAAAGATTTCTTCTACAGCGTCTTTTACTTGAGTTTTGTTAGCGCGAGTGTCTACTTCGAAAGTATACTTTTTCTCTGCCATAAGTTCTGAAGAACGCTCAGTAATGACTGGACGTTTTAAAATATCACGTGCTTCCATTATCCAAGCACCTCCTCAACTTTTTCTACTGCAGACTTAGTGAATACAACTTTTTCATGACCTAATAGATCAAGAACGTTGATTCCATTTGCAGTTAACACTGTTACACCAGGGATGTTACGAGCAGATAATGCTACGTTTTCATCTAGGTCAGCAGTTACGAATAAAGATTTTTTCTCTAAAGAAAGATCTTTAAGGATTTTTGTGAATTCTTTTGTTTTTGGTGCTGCTAATGAAAGAGCATCAAGAACTAAGAAGTTCTGTTCTACTACTTTAGCTGATAAAGCTGATTTAAGAGCTAAGCGGCGAACTTTTTTAGGTAATTTGTAAGAATAGCTACGTGGAGTTGGACCGAATACGATACCACCACCGCGCCATTGTGGAGAACGGATAGAACCTTGACGAGCACGACCAGTTCCTTTTTGACGCCATGGTTTACGACCACCACCAGCAACTTCAGAACGGTTTTTAACCTTGTGATTACCTTGACGTAGAGAAGCACGTTGTGCAACTACAGCGTCGAATAATACTGCTTCATTTGGCTCGATTCCGAAGATCGCATCGTTTAATTCGATTTCACCAACTGAAGCACCTGTTTGACTAAGTACAGATACTTTTGTCATTCCTGTTTCCTCCTTTCCTTAGGTGATTACTTAGCTTTAATTGCAGTTTTAACTGTAACTAGAGCTTTTTTAGAACCAGGAACATTACCTTTAACAAGTAGTAAGTTACGTTCCGCATCAACTTTCACGATTTCTAAGTTTTGGATTGTAACTACTGTGCCACCCATTTGACCAGGTAATTTCTTTTGTTTGAATACGCGGTTCGGAGCAACTGGACCCATTGAACCAGGACGACGGTGGTAACGAGAACCGTGGGCCATAGGACCACGAGATTGACCATGGCGTTTAATTACACCTTGGAAACCTTTACCTTTAGTAACACCTGTTACATCAATTACATCGCCTTCTGCGAAAATTTCTACTTTGACTTCTTGACCAACTTCGTATTCTTCAACGTTCACGTTGCGGAATTCACGAATGAAGCGCTTAGGAGCAGTGTTCGCTTTTGCTACGTGACCTTGTTCTGGTTTGTTAGAAAGCTTTACGCGCTTGTCTTCGAAACCAACTTGGATAGCTTCGTAGCCATCTGTATCAGCAGTTTTCTTTTGAAGAACTACGTTTGGAGTAGCTTCGATAACTGTAACCGGGATTAAATCGCCGTTTTCAGCAAAAACTTGTGTCATACCAATTTTTCTACCTAAGATTCCTTTAGCCATTTGTCACACCTCCTGTAAGTTTTAAAAAGTTATATTTTTACCATTAAAGTTTGATTTCGATATCAACGCCAGATGGTAAATCAAGTTTCATTAACGCGTCAACAGTTTGTGGTGTTGGGTTAACGATATCGATCAGACGTTTATGCGTACGCATTTCGAATTGTTCACGAGAATCTTTGTACTTGTGAACGGCACGAAGAATCGTGTACACAGACTTCTCAGTTGGAAGTGGAATCGGACCTGATACACTTGCACCTGAACGTTTTGCAGTTTCCACAATTTTTTCAGCAGACTGATCTAAAATACGGTGATCATACGCTTTTAAACGAATACGAATCTTTTGTTTTGCCATTATTTTCCCTCCTTCTCGCCTATTTTCTAGACATTCTCCACGAAAATTTTCCGTCACACCGCCATGGCAAAGCGGCCGGGTGTGTCGGCAACCTCTCGTTTCATCGCAGTCAAAGACCAACATTCAACATTATACCCAATAAAAAAAGAATAAGCAAGTCTTTTCGCTAAATTCTTTTAAATGTTGTTGATATTCTTACTACTAATATTTCACGTTCCTCTGAACCGTTTACTAGTATATAAAATTCTCATGCACTTTGCAACACATAAGGTTGTTATATCAACGTTTTCGAATATTTCAAACAATAGCCGACTGCAAGAACGAGTTCCTAAAGCACTGGTGAACTCAATTTGTAGATGATGCACTATATCTTTAACGGAAACGATGCACTTAGTTATGTCACCATTAACAATCTATAATTTCATAAAGACAATAAAAAAGCAGCTTCTAATAGTTAGAAACTGCTCTTTCTATTACTTATAAAAAAAACACACATGCAACCCAGCCAAAAATAATGAGTGGAATGTTTATAAAAATAAACGTTGGTACACATGTATCCCAAATGTGATTATGCTGTCCATCTACATTTAAACCTGCAGTTGGTCCAAGAGTAGAATCTGAAGCAGGAGATCCTGCATCACCTAAAGCACCTGCAGTACCTATAAGGCATATAATCGCCAAAGGACTCATTCCTAACCCTTGTGCAAGCGGAACAAATAAAGTTGCAATAATAGGTACTGTCGCAAAGGAAGAACCAATCCCCATCGTCACTATTAAACCAATGACCAACATTATCAATATAGCTAGACTCTTATTTCCTTGAAGAATTGTTAGCGAGCTAGAGATTAAGCTATCTACATGACCCGTGGCGTTAATAACAGATGCAAAACCATTTGCAGCGATCATCACAAATCCTATAAAGGCCATCATCTTCATTCCCTCAGAAAGAATTTCATCAGCCTCTTTCCATTTAAGTGCACCAGTAAAATACATCATCATAATTCCTGCAAAGGCGCCTACAATCATCGAATCAGTATAAATTTGTGCACATAGAGAGACAATTAAAGCCACAGTCGTAGAAAAAATAACGAACTTACTGACATGAACATTTAAAGACTCTGTATCAACATCTTTATTTTGATATTGTCGAGGTTTTCTATATACGAAAAAGGCTACACATAATCCAATTAACATCCCTAGAACCGGTATAGCCATCGCTACTGGTACATCACGCGATGTTGCTTCCATACCTGCCTCGGTTACTTGAGTAGAAACGATATCTTGGAAAATAGCTCCGAAGCCTGCAGGTACGAAACTATACGTCCCTATTAAACCAACAGCAATTAATGTAGCGATTATTCGTCGGTCAACCTCTAGCATATTTAAAACCTTTAAAATCGGAGGGATCAATAATGGGATAAAGGCTATATGAATTGGAATTAAGTTTTGTGAGAAAATAGACATCATAAAGATCAGTAGGAAAATTAAAACCTTTACTAAACCTTTTCGATTACTTGTACCATTTTTATTTAATATGTTTAAAATCCCTGCAATCATTAATTCAGGAATTCCTGTTTTAGAAATGGCAATAGCGAACCCACCAAGCAACCCATAACTTAAAGCGATCGTTGCACCTGCTCCTAATCCTTCTGTAAATGATTGTACAGTCGCTTCAATACCCATGCCGCTTGTTAGACCTCCTGCGAAGGCGCCCAATACAAGAGAAAGAACAACATTGATACGAAGCAAGCTTAATATTAACATGACGGCCACCGCCACAATTACTGCGTTCATTTCAAACACCACACTTTCGTACACTAGATTACTAATACATTAAACTTTAATCGTCTAATAATTGAAAGTCAAGATATTTTTATGCCCCTATAATAATTTCCCACATTTAAACGACACAAAAAACAGTATGACCTAATCATACTGTTTTAGAGTTCTTCCTATTATAATGATTCACGAATGACTTTTTTATAATAACCAACAGAAAGTATAGCGAAAATAGCATATAACGCTATATAGCAGCTCATAGCAATCCATAATGGTGCGGTTAACTCTGATCCAAATAAAAACCACCCCGACTTAACAGCAAAGTAACTATGAAGTAGCCCTATTATTAATGGAACACCAAAATTAAATGCTTGTTTCATATAAATACCTTTCATAATATCTTTTTCAGCGAAGCCTATCTTTCTTAAGATCGTATAAGAACCTCGCTCCTCTTCAGCCTCAGACATTTGCTTAAAGTATAAAATACTACCCGTTGTCATTAAAAATGCTAAGCCTAAAAATGCTGCGGTAAATATCGTAATTCCCCATGTTTCAATATTCCCTTTACGTGCTTCTTCATAGGATTGTATAAAGTTTGAATAATTTTCTTCATTTAATTGTATATATACCTTTTCTGCTCGTGCTGAATCACTTTTATTCTTTATCTTAATAGAAGTTTGTATGTGCCATTCAGAAGTACTTGAATAAGTAGCTAGTTTTTCAAACAGTGCATCTGAAACTACGAAAATTGGTCCCCCAGGCCCAGAAGTCACAGTACCACTTATAATACTTTCATGTCGAACGTCTTTGACATGAAGCGTTTCTTTCTTTGTTGCCTCCTCTGAACCTCCTGTAGTGACAACTACATCACGATCCTTTTCAAGCGGAAACATCTCTGCCATATAGCCACCATAATTTGTTAATATAACATCATTATCCGAAACGGCAGCTTCGGGAACTATTTGTTGATAATCAGAAAGTGGAATTGTATAAATGATTCCTTCTAAACCAAAAAGGGGATTATCCTCATTTCGCTGACTTTCAGATAATAGTTGTGTAAACGAAGCTGTAACACTCTGTAACCGGTAATCTCTTTTATCAAAAGCAATATTATTTTCTTCTAGCTTCTTTAAAAATTCCTGGCCCTTATCTTCAAGTAAAACATAATCACCTGGTACTCGGCTATATGCCGACGCTTCTGATGAATAATACGAAATATAAGCTAAAGTTGTAACCCCAAGTGAAACACCAGTTAAAACCGTTATAAGTGTTAAGGATTTCGCATTACCTTTCATGCGATGCATAATCGGTGTTAGTGCTAATACATCACGCACAGTTAAATGCCCATTTTTCTTAAGACGAATTGAATTCATAATAAATGCTACAGAGAAACGGAAAACAAGGAACGTTCCACCAATGGTAGTAGCTAAAATAATAATCATATTTAGCGTTAAATTACCCTGAGAGTTAATATCGAATAGCTTAGTTGATGCATAGTAGCCATATCCAATGAATACAAGTCCCAAAAAACCAATAACCATTTGTAATGGACTGAAACGTTTTACGCGCTCATCGGCTTGCTTAGAAGCACTGAATAATGATAGTAATGATACGCGATAAATCATCCAAGCCATTTGCACAAGTACAATTAATAGTAGAATGGCAAATACTACGATAGACTGCTGTAATGCCTCTGTACTAAATGTCATCGTCACAAGTGTCTCTTTTTCAAGTACGCGCAATAAAATCATTGCGAATAAGCGTGAACTAAAGAACCCTGCAAGCATACCTAATACGACCGCACCTACAAATAATAAGATACTTTCTACCGCTAATAAACGTACGATAAGCCCCTTTGTCATCCCTATTAGCTGATACAAGCCTATCTCCTTACTACGACGCTTCATAAATAGATGGTTGGCATATAGGACGAAAAATAAGACAATAAAGTACAGCATATAGGTTGCTGCTTTAAAACCTGCTGTGGCCGTACCGCTCTTCTCTACTGTAGCGAGCACTTCAGCATTATTTTGCAATGTCACAAAAGAAAAATATAAAGTAACACTAAAAATAAGTGCGAAAAAATATAAATAATAATGCTTCATATTTTTCTTCATACTGCGCAATACGAGTTTACTAAGACTCATAGCCGTCACCGCCTAGCACACTTTGCGTATGCATGATTTCTTGGAAAAATGCCTGTCTCGTTTTATCTCCTTTATATAGCTCACTATAAATGAGTCCGTCCTTTAAAAATAAAACACGTGTACAAAAACTCGCTGCTACGGCATCATGCGTAACCATCATAATCGTTGCCTTTTTTGACTCATTAATACTTTGTAGATTTTTTAAAAGTGCAGTTGCTGATTTTGAGTCAAGTGCGCCTGTAGGTTCATCAGCAAATACAAGTGATGGATTTGTAATTAGTGCACGAGCTGCCGATGTACGTTGCTTTTGACCACCTGATATTTCATTTGGATATTTATTTAAAATCTCAGCAATTCCTAATAAGTGTGTAAGCTCCTTTACACGACTCTCTGCAACAGCCTTTGGTAGCTTGCCAATAGCTAAAGGTAGTAGAATATTCTCTTTCACCGTTAGTGTATCTAATAAATTATAATCTTGGAAAATGAATCCCAATTGTTCACGACGGAAATTAGCTAACGCCTTTTCCTTCATCCCACGTAAGTTTTGCCCATTTATTTCAATAGCACCTTCTGTAGCAAAATCGATTGAACACAAAACATTTAAGAGTGTTGTTTTCCCAGAGCCTGAAGGTCCCATAATGCCAACAAATTCACCTTGATTTACTTCTACATCAATACCCTTTAACACCTCTTGGGCTGTTGATTTTTTACCATATACTTTTTTTACTTTACGACCAATTAAAACCGCCACTTGTAAACGCCCCCTTCTATAGTTCAAGTGTACTCTGTCTACGTCGGCAATTCGTGTGTTTTACATGACAATATAAAAAGGTAGGTGACAATTTCGTCATCTACCTGTTAGCTTGACATATTCATTTTGTAATGGAAAACGTAATGTAAATATCGAGCCTTCACCTACACTAGATTGGACAGTAATACGGACGCCAATTTTCTGCGCCACATTATGTGCTAAGTATAAACCCATACCTGTCGATTGCGCAGACTCTCTTCCGGCTGTTCCTGTATACGACTTATAAAAAATTCGTGGTAGATCCTCCTTACGGATACCAATACCTGCATCTTTTATATGTAATAGTGTTGCTCCAGTAGCATCTACTTCAGTAAATATTATTACCTCTGAATTTGCAGGACTATATTTAATCGCATTGGATAGAATTTGTCGGATGATAAAGGCCAGCCATTTGGCATCCGTCGTCACTGTATCTGTTAAATCTTCCACATCAAAACCGATACCTTTTTCTAGACACCATGCCTGCATAGCTCTTATTTCTTTATAGACAACGGTTTTCAGCTCAATCTCCATCATATAATTATCTTTTTCAATTGAAGCTAACCGTGTTTGATGTAACTGCTGATCAACCAATAAGTGCAGCCTTAGCCATTCTGTCTCTAATTTACGACGTAATGTCAAATCTTCTACGCGATCCAACATCAAATTAACCGCAGTTAAAGGAGCCTTTACTTCATGAACCCATGCTAGAAGTTCATCCGAATATTCCTGCAGCTGTACCTTTGCTTGATTTAACTCTGTGTTATTACCGTAAAGAACTTCTTCAATTTTCGTAAAGTATGCCATTTGAAAAGGAGATAACACTAAATTTTTGCCATGCACGTCATCAAATTGGTTTTCAACATTTCCTAGGAAATTTTTTAGCTGTCCAACTTCTACTATGTATCGCCAAAAAAGAAAGATCATAAAGCTAATAAGCATGCTAATGTTAATATATAAAATCGAAATCCCCACTAATCCAACGTCTAAAGAAAATAAAACATTGATCATAATGATAATAAAAACAAAAAAGCCTATCCATGCGAGGCGTTCTCTTAAAAATAAAATGAGCATTGTCCATCACGCCCCTTGTGTTAAAGCCATATAACCAAGTCCCTTTTTAGTTAAAATCACTTCTTGTAAACCTATTTCCTCAAGCTTAGTACGTAATCGATTAACATTTACCGATAATGTATTATCATTGACAAAGCGTTCATCATCCCATAACTTTCTCATTAAATCATCTCTAGAAACAATTTGATCGACCTTCTCCACTAATACACGTAAAATAAAGAGCTCATTTTTAGTTAATGAAGCAAGCTTCCCCTCATACATAATTTCACTGCGCGCATAGTCAATAACTGCACCATTAAACCGTGTGACATCCATTGATTCTTCTATATAATCATATGTACGACGTAAAACGGCTTGTACCTTTGCAAGTAATACCTCCATATGGAAAGGTTTTTGTACAAAATCATCTGCACCCATTTGCATTGACATAACCATATCCATTGGATGGTCTCGTGAAGATAGAAAGAGAATGGGCACCTTTGAGATATGACGTATCTCACGGCACCAATGAAAGCCATCATAGGCCGGTAGCTGAATGTCTATCAATACAAGCTGTGGCTTTTCTTCAATAAAATCATCCATTACTTTTTGAAAATCTTTAGTACCTACAACTTGAAGCGACCACTGTGCAAAACGTGTCTGAATCATTTCGAAAATGGATGGATCGTCTTCTATCAACAATATTTTCATCTCCACTTGAAAACTCTCCTTCCAGGATATTATATGTATTAAATATCTTCACACCCTAACGTTGGGTTGATTTCCGCTCTGACTGGGCGCTTTGTTGCTGACGCTTCGCTTTCGCTGCAGGGTCTCGGGCCAACAGATGTCTTTTGCGCGAAAGCGTGAGTGCAACGTAGCGGCAGCATAGGATTTTGGTTTTGTTTGTGCGAAAGTGCAGCGACAGCAAAAGGGTTTTATCTGCGCGAAAGCGAAGCGGCAACAGCACGATGTTGGTCACGAAGGCGTTATCATAGGATGTGATGCTTTTAGCCTTCGTTCCTCTATCGCTAATCCCCAAGGAGTCGCCCAGTTGTAACGAAGATCAGCATACTTAACATACGTTCTAACAAATATCATCCACCAATCTTTTGGAGAGGACATATTAGAAAATTATAGAAACAAAAGGGGATTTTGATCTATGGCACTAGCTATCATTTCCGGCTACTTCGTATAAAAGAAATTTTATTCTTACTTTTAGCGTGTTGAGTTATTTCTACTTTTTGGTATTGCACCTAGTATGTATACATAAGATAATCTAATTCAAATAAAATCATCAAATGTTTTTAACTTATTTTAACATAAAAAACCAATCTGTAAGCGTCCCTACAGATTGGTTTTGAAAATAAGCTAAAAGCTTAAATTATTTTTGGATAGAAGCAACTACGCCAGCGCCTACAGTACGGCCACCCTCACGGATAGAGAATTTAGTACCTTCTTCAAGAGCGATTGGAGCGATAAGTTCTACTGTCATTTCGATGTTATCGCCAGGCATTACCATTTCAACGCCTTCTGGTAAGTTACAGATACCTGTTACGTCAGTTGTACGGAAGTAGAACTGAGGACGGTAGTTAGTGAAGAATGGAGTATGACGGCCACCCTCTTCTTTTGATAAAACATAAACTTCAGCTTTGAAGCTTGTGTGTGGAGTGATTGAACCTGGTTTAGATAATACTTGACCACGTTGGATATCTTCACGAGCTACACCACGAAGTAAAGCACCGATGTTGTCACCAGCTTCAGCATAGTCTAATAATTTACGGAACATTTCTACACCAGTTACAGTTGTAGATTTAGCTTCTTCAGTAATACCTACGATTTCAACTACGTCACCAACTTTAACTTGACCACGTTCAACACGGCCAGTTGCAACTGTACCACGACCAGTGATTGAGAATACGTCCTCTACTGGCATCATGAATGGTTTGTCAGTTTGACGTTCTGGAGTTGGGATGTAAGAATCTACAGCGTCCATTAATTCAACGATTTTTTCTTCCCATTCTGCTTCGCCTTCAAGAGCTTTAAGAGCAGAACCTTTGATTACTGGAAGATCGTCACCTGGGAAGTCATATTCAGATAGTAGGTCACGGATTTCCATTTCTACTAATTCTAATAATTCTTCGTCGTCAACCATATCACATTTGTTCATGAATACTACTAAGTATGGAACACCTACTTGACGAGATAAAAGGATGTGTTCACGAGTTTGTGGCATTGGGCCATCAGCAGCAGATACTACTAAGATACCGCCGTCCATTTGTGCAGCACCAGTGATCATGTTTTTAACATAGTCAGCGTGTCCTGGGCAGTCAACGTGTGCATAGTGACGAGTATCAGTTTCGTATTCTACGTGAGAAGTATTGATTGTGATACCACGTTCTTTTTCTTCTGGAGCGTTATCGATATCAGCGTATGATTTAGCTTCCCCACCCATTTTTTTAGAAAGAACTGTTGCGATAGCAGCAGTTAAAGTTGTTTTACCATGGTCAACGTGTCCGATTGTACCAATGTTAGCATGCGTTTTTGAACGGTCGAATTTTTCTTTAGCCATTAGAGATTGCCTCCTCAAAATTATATGTTTATATTTTTTAAAAATTTATAGAATGATTGCTGATGGTGAACGGGCCCATCCACCATCCCACAATCATAGCTTACAAATTAGTTATACTTTATGCAAGATGAAAATTCAATTATTCACCTTTATTTTTTTTAACGATTTCAGCAGCGATCGATTTTGGTACTTCTTCATAATGATCGAATGTCATTGAGAATACACCACGACCTTGTGTTGCTGAACGAAGAGTTGTTGCATAACCAAACATTTCCGATAAAGGAACCATTGCACGAACAACTTGTGAGTTACCGCGAGCTTCCATACCCTCAACGCGTCCGCGACGAGAAGTAATGTTACCCATGATATCACCAAGGTATTCTTCTGGAATTACAACTTCTACTTTCATCATTGGTTCTAAGATAACTGCGTCACATTGTTTAGCAGCTTCTTTAAGAGCCATAGATGCAGCAATTTTGAACGCCATCTCATTCGAGTCAACGTCATGGTAAGAACCGAATACTAATTTCGCTTTAATGTCGATAAGTGGGTAACCAGCTACTACACCGCGGTCAAGAGAGTCACGAAGACCAGCTTCTACTGCAGGAATGTATTCACGAGGTACTACACCACCAACGATAGCGTTTTCGAATTCAAAGCCTTTACCTTCTTCATTTGGAGAGAACTCAATCGTTACGTCACCGTATTGTCCACGACCACCAGATTGGCGAGTGAATTTACCTTGAACTTTTGCAGAGCTACGGAATGTTTCACGGTAAGATACCATTGGAGCACCTACGTTAGCTTCTACTTTAAATTCACGGCGCATACGGTCAACTAAGATATCAAGGTGAAGCTCACCCATACCTGAGATGATTGTTTGACCAGTTTCTGTGTCAGTGTGAGCACGGAAAGTTGGATCCTCTTCTTGAAGTTTTTGTAAAGCTTGACCCATTTTATCTTGGTCAGCTTTTGATTTTGGTTCTACAGAAAGAGAAATTACTGGCTCAGGGAATTCCATTGATTCAAGAATAACTAGGTTTTTCTCGTCACATAGAGTATCACCAGTAGTAGTATCTTTAAGACCTACTGCTGCTGCGATGTCCCCAGCGAATACTTTAGAAATCTCTTCACGAGAGTTTGCGTGCATTTGTAGGATACGACCTACACGCTCACGTTTACCTTTAGAAGAGTTTTGTACGTATGAACCTGATTCTAAAGTTCCAGAGTACACACGGAAGAAAGTTAATTTACCTACGAATGGGTCAGTCATAACTTTGAATGCAAGAGCTGAGAATGGCTCTTCATCTGAAGAATGACGTTCTAATTCTTCGTCACCATCAACATCAGTACCTTTGATTGCTGGTACATCTAATGGAGATGGTAAGTAATCGATAACTGCATCTAACATTGGGCGTACGCCTTTGTGTTTGAATGCTGTACCACAGATTACTGGGTAGAATTCTACTGCGATCGTAGCACGACGGATAGCCGCTTTAAGTTCAGCAATAGAAATTTCTTCGCCTTCTAAATATTTTTCCATGATTTCTTCATCAACACTTGCAACAGCATCGATTAATTTTTCACGGTATTCTTCAGCTTGTGCGCGGTGCTCTTCAGGAATTTCACCTTGAGTCACTGCAGTACCTTTTTCGTCGCCGTAGAAAGTAGCTTTCATTTCAACTAAGTCAATGATTGCTGAGAACTGATCTTCAGCTCCGATAGGTAATTGGATAGGGTGAGCGTTTGCTTGTAAACGTTCGTGTAGAGTTCCTACAGAATATAAGAAGTCAGCACCTGTTTTATCCATTTTGTTAATGAACACGATACGTGGAACGCCGTAAGTTGTAGCTTGACGCCATACTGTTTCAGTTTGAGGTTCAACACCAGATTGAGCATCAAGAACTGTTACAGCACCATCAAGTACGCGTAGTGAACGTTCAACTTCTACAGTGAAGTCTACGTGTCCAGGAGTATCGATGATGTTTACACGGTGGCCGTTCCATTGAGCTGTTGTTGCAGCAGAAGTGATTGTGATACCACGTTCTTGCTCTTGCTCCATCCAGTCCATTTGAGAAGCGCCTTCATGAGTTTCACCAATTTTGTGAATCTTACCTGTGTAATAAAGGATACGCTCAGTTGTTGTTGTTTTACCAGCATCAATGTGAGCCATGATCCCAATATTACGTGTATTCTCTAGGGAGAATTCGCGTTTCATAGGTATTTCTCCTTCCATATTGGGCGTATGCGGTTTAGATATTGATTACCAACGGTAGTGAGCGAATGCTTTGTTCGCTTCTGCCATTTTGTGCATATCTTCACGTTTTTTAACTGATGCACCTGTGTTGTTAGAAGCATCAAGGATTTCGTTAGCTAAACGCTCTTCCATAGTTTTTTCACCACGAAGACGAGCGTAGTTAACTAGGTAACGAAGACCTAAAGTTGTACGACGTTCTGGACGTACTTCTACTGGTACTTGATAGTTAGAACCACCAACACGGCGAGCACGAACTTCAAGAACTGGCATTACGTTGTTTAGAGCAGCTTCGAATACTTCAATTGGATTTTCACCAGAACGTTCTTTAACGATATCGAACGCACCGTATAAAATCTTTTGAGAAGTACCTCTTTTACCATCAACCATCATTTTATTAATTAAACGAGTTACAAGTTTTGAACTATAAATTGGATCTGGTAACACGTCACGTTTGGAAACAGGACCTTTACGAGGCATGTGTTTTCCTCCTTTCGAACAGTTATCGATTTATTTTATAAGAATTACTTTGTCATAGTTGACTGGCAAATTCCCAATCTGCTAGCAAGATTAAAAATTTGCGACAACTATTGTAAAGTTCATTATTAAGCAAATGCTTAATAATGTTAAATTATTTTTTTTCTTTAGGGCGTTTTGTTCCGTATTTAGAACGTGATTGTAAACGACCGTTTACACCAGCTGTATCAAGAGCACCACGTACGATATGGTAACGAACACCCGCTAAGTCTTTTACGCGTCCGCCACGGATAAGAACAACACTGTGCTCTTGTAAGTTGTGGCCTTCACCTGGGATATAAGCAGTTACCTCGATTTGGTTAGTTAAACGTACACGAGCGTATTTACGTAACGCTGAGTTTGGTTTACGAGGTGTCATTGTACCTACACGAGTACAAACTCCGCGTTTTTGTGGAGATTTAACGTCAGTTAAAGATTTTTTAAATGAGTTATATCCTTTGTTTAACGCTGGTGATTTTGATTTCGTGCTTTTAGATTGACGAGGCTTACGAACTAATTGGTTAATTGTAGGCATCGGTTTTTCCTCCCTTCATTTATTCCTTGTTAATACCACACATCCAGGTGGTTCATTTTTTGGGTAAAAACAAAGTCTTTGTGTTTAATACACAAAAACTACTCTACAGTAATCGCAACTACTGCAGCTCCAACGTGGATTCCACAGGCCTTGCCCAGTTCCTTTTTCGACTCAACAAGAGTAACTGGTATACCGATTTCTCTCGCGAAAGATATGGCCGAATCGGTTACCCAATTGTCTGCATCAAGTGCCACAAAAAGTTCTTTCACTGAACCGGCTCGCATTGCTTTTACTGTTTGCTTTGTACCTATGATTGTTTGACTATCCCTTACTCTATCATAAGACATTTTCATATCCTCCGAAGTACAGACAGTTAACTATCAACCTTCAATATATTATCATTACCAATTTCGACTGTCAACTCATATCTTTAAAAAGTCCGAAGAGATGATAAAAATACATCTCCTCGGCACTTATTTTAATGATTATTCAGCAGAAATTAGGTTTTCTGTCTCAAGCTCATCTTTTTCAATACGGATTTGACGGTAACGTTGCATACCAGTACCTGCAGGAACAAGTTTACCGATAATTACGTTTTCCTTCAGACCAAGAAGTTCATCACGTTTACCTTTAATAGCAGCATCCGTTAACACACGAGTTGTTTCTTGGAATGATGCAGCAGATAAGAATGATTCTGTTTCAAGAGACGCTTTTGTAATACCAAGGATCACAGGACGACAAGTTGCAGGGTTTTTGCCATTCATAACAGCATCTACGTTTGCCTCTGAGAATTGGTGAATATCTAGTAATGAACCTGGTAATAATTCTGTATCTCCAGCTTCAATTACACGTACTTTACGAAGCATTTGGCGAACCATTACCTCGATATGTTTGTCACCAATTTCTACCCCTTGCATACGGTATACTTTTTGTACTTCTTTTAACAAGTATTCTTGAACTGTTGAAACGTCTTTAACTTTTAACAATTGTTTTGGATCGATAGAACCTTCTGTTAATACTTGACCGCGTTCTACAAAGTCCCCTTCTGATACTTTCAGACGAGCATTGTAAGGTGCTGCGTATTTACGTGTTTCTACTTCACCTTCAATTGTAATCTCTTTTAGACCTTCACGGATTTCAGTGATGTCTGAAACAGTACCTGCGATATCAGAAATAACTGATTGACCTTTAGGATTACGAGCTTCAAAAATCTCTTGGATACGTGGAAGACCTTGTGTAATATCATCCCCGGCAACCCCACCTGTATGGAATGTACGCATTGTTAACTGTGTACCTGGTTCACCGATTGATTGAGCCGCAATAATACCAACTGCTTCTCCAACTTCAACCTCTTCACCTGTTGCTAAGTTCATGCCGTAACATTTTTTACATACACCATGTTTTGTATTACATGTGAATGCTGAACGGATTGTTACTTCCTCGATACCAATCTCGATAACTGTACGAGCGATATCTTGATCGATTAAGCCATCTTTTTCTAAGATAACTTCACCTGTTTCTGGATGCAAGATTGTTTTCTTCGTATGACGACCGATAATACGTTCATCTAACGCTTCAATTAGCTCTGTGCCTTCCATTAACGCACCAATTGTTAAACCGCGGTCAGTTCCACAGTCATCCTCACGAACGATAACATCTTGTGCTACGTCAACAAGACGACGTGTTAAGTAACCTGAATCGGCAGTTTTTAGGGCTGTATCGGCAAGACCTTTACGAGCACCGTGAGTTGAGATGAAGTACTCTAATACCGTTAAACCTTCACGGAATGAAGATTTAATTGGAAGTTCGATGATACGACCAGCCGGGTTGGCCATCAGACCACGCATACCAGCTAACTGTGTAAAGTTAGATGCGTTACCACGGGCACCTGAGTCAGACATCATAAAGATTGGGTTTGTTTTCTCAAGAGACTTCATCAGCTTTGATTGAATTTCATCTTTCGCAGCACTCCAGCTTGAGATAACGCGATCATAACGCTCATCTTCAGTGATGAAACCACGACGGAATTGCGCTTGAACTTTATCTACTTTTTCTTGAGCTACCGCTAAAATTTCGCCTTTGTCTGGTAATACGACGATGTCAGATACACCTACAGTGATACCAGCACGTGTTGAATATTTGAATCCTAGGTTCTTCATGCGGTCAAGCATTTTAGATGTTTCAGTAATGTGGAAACGTTTAAATACTTCAGCAATGATATTACCTAAGAATTTTTTACGGAATGGATTTACAACTGGTACTGATGCAAAGTGTTTACGAAGTACAGCTGTGCGTTGTGCTTCAACTTTACCCTTTTCATCAAGCCCATTATAAGAAGCATCTGCCTCAAGCTCTTTTAACGTTTCTTCATCAATTGTTAAGTTAACGAAGTATTTGCTTGGTGTTTCTTGCTCTAAGTTGAAATCAGTTGGCTCATTAATGTATGGGAATGATTTAGGCAAGATTTCGTTAAAGATTACTTTACCAACAGTCGTTAATAGGAACATATTATTTTGTTCCTCAGTAAATGTTGGGTTGTTTAACGAGCTTGCTTTAATCGCAATACGAGTATGCAAATGAACATGACCTGTATCATATGCAATTAATACTTCGTTTGGTCCATAGAAAATTGTTCCTTCGCCGCGAGCTGTTTCACGTTCAAGTGTTAAGTAGTAGTTTCCTAATACCATATCTTGAGATGGTGTTACAACTGGTTTACCGTCTTTCGGGTTCAGGATGTTTTGTGCAGCAAGCATTAGAAGACGAGCTTCTGCTTGCGCTTCCGCTGATAATGGTACGTGAACCGCCATTTGGTCACCATCGAAGTCAGCGTTATAAGCTGTACATACTAATGGGTGAAGACGAATAGCACGACCTTCAACTAGTGTTGGTTCAAACGCTTGAATACCAAGACGGTGAAGCGTAGGTGCACGGTTTAGTAATACTGGATGTTCACGAATAACATCTTCTAAAACGTCCCATACATCGTTGTTTAAACGCTCTATTTTACGTTTAGCAGATTTAATATTATGAGCAAGACCACGTTCTACTAACTCTTTCATTACGAAAGGCTTGAATAATTCAATTGCCATTTCTTTTGGTAGACCACATTGGTACATTTTCAAGTTTGGACCTACTACGATAACCGAACGACCAGAGTAGTCAACACGTTTACCAAGTAAGTTTTGACGGAAACGACCTTGTTTACCTTTCAGCATGTGTGAAAGTGATTTTAATGGACGGTTACCAGGACCTGTTACAGGGCGACCACGACGACCGTTATCAATTAGTGCATCAACAGCTTCTTGTAACATACGTTTTTCATTTTGTACGATGATGCTTGGAGCACCAAGGTCTAGTAAACGTTTTAAACGGTTATTACGGTTGATTACACGACGATATAAATCGTTTAAGTCAGAAGTTGCAAAACGACCACCATCTAATTGCACCATCGGACGAAGCTCTGGTGGAATAACCGGTAGTACATCTAAAATCATCCATTCAGGAGAGTTACCTGAGTTACGGAATGATTCTACAACTTCAAGACGTTTAATGGCACGCGTACGTCGTTGACCTTGTGCTGATTTTAACTCTTCTTTTAAAGAATGAGTTTCATCTTCAAGATCAATTTTGCCTAATAATCTTTTAATTGCTTCCGCACCCATAGATGCTTCGAATGTGTTACCGAACTTTTCGCGATATGCACGGTACTCTTTTTCAGAAAGTAGTTGTTTACTTTCTAAGTTTGTAGCACCTGGCTCGATTACAACGTAAGAAGCAAAGTAAATTACTTCTTCTAGTGCACGTGGGGACATATCTAAAATAAGACCCATACGGCTAGGAATACCTTTGAAGTACCAGATATGAGATACTGGTGCTGCTAATTCGATGTGGCCCATACGTTCACGACGAACTTTCGCGCGTGTTACTTCAACTCCACAACGATCACAAACTACACCTTTATAGCGTACACGTTTGTATTTACCACAATGACACTCCCAATCCTTAGTTGGACCGAAAATACGCTCACAGAATAAACCATCTTTTTCTGGTTTTAAAGTACGATAGTTAATTGTTTCAGGTTTTTTAACTTCACCGTATGACCAAGAACGGATCTTGTCAGGAGAAGCTAAACCAATTTTCATATATTCAAATTCATTAACGTCTATCAAGGAGCCTACCTCCCTCTAGTATAGGTCTTTATAAAGACTCTTTTACGCAGCTCGATAATCGTTTGCAAGAATCATTTCTCTTTAGCAAAAGATTAAAAATAGAATGATTTAATCAATTATGCCTCGGCATAATTGTGTCCGGAATCGGCTTTGTGTTTGCACAAAGCATTCCTTTCCGATTCCGTGACATCCGCCGGAGGCTTTAACTTCTTTCAGCAAGTGTTTTTTGCTGAAAGAAGTTAAAAGAAAAAGCCGGACAGGGCGTTAAATCCTGCCCGACTAATTTGAAAAATAACTTTGACCGTGTTCACTAATATTGTGAATTAACGTGTTCCATTATTCCAAAGACTCTACTGGCTCTTCTTCTTTATCTTGCTGTGGTGCAATGTTAAGTGCATCAGCTGGTTGAAGATCTTCTTCTTCGTCTAAGTCGCGAAGCTCTACCTCTTCATCATTGACCGTTAACATTTTCACATCCATACCAAGAGATTGAAGTTCTTTAATCAATACTTTGAATGATTCAGGAACGCCTGGCTCTGGTACGCTTTCACCTTTAACGATTGCTTCGTATGTTTTCACACGACCAACAACGTCATCGGATTTAACTGTTAAGATTTCTTGAAGTGTATAAGCAGCACCGTATGCTTCAAGTGCCCATACCTCCATCTCACCAAAGCGTTGTCCACCGAACTGTGCTTTACCACCAAGTGGCTGTTGCGTAACAAGTGAGTATGGACCAGTTGAACGCGCGTGAAGTTTATCATCAACCATGTGAGCAAGTTTGATCATGTACATGATCCCTACTGATACACGGTTATCAAATGGTTCACCTGAACGTCCATCATACAGGATTGTTTTACCATCACGGTTCATACCTGCTTCTTCCATCGTTTCCCAAACATCTTCCTCGTTGGCACCATCAAATACTGGTGTTGCCATATGAATGCCTAGAGAACGAGAAGCCATACCTAAGTGTAATTCTAAAACTTGTCCGATGTTCATACGAGAAGGTACACCAAGTGGGTTTAACATGATATCAACAGGAGTACCGTCTGGCATGAATGGCATATCCTCTTCCGGTAAGATACGAGAGATAACCCCTTTGTTACCATGACGTCCGGCCATTTTGTCCCCTACGCGGATTTTACGCTTTTGAACAATGTAAGCACGAACTAATTGGTTAACACCTGGTGGTAATTCATCGCCATCTTCACGGTTAAATACTTTTACGTCAAGAATAATACCGCCAGCACCATGTGGTACGCGTAATGAAGTATCACGAACTTCACGAGCTTTTTCACCGAAGATAGCATGTAATAAGCGTTCTTCAGCTGTTAATTCTGTAACCCCTTTAGGTGTTACTTTACCTACAAGAATGTCACCGTCACGTACTTCCGCACCAACGCGAATGATACCACGTTCATCTAAATTACGAAGTGCATCTTCCCCGACGTTTGGAATATCGCGAGTGATTTCTTCAGGTCCTAATTTTGTATCACGAGACTCTGATTCATATTCTTCAATATGAACAGATGTATACACATCGTCTTTTACAAGACGTTCGCTCATAATAACAGCATCCTCATAGTTAAAGCCGTTCCAAGTCATGAACGCAACAAGTACGTTACGACCAAGAGCAAGTTCACCATTTTCCATAGATGGACCATCTGCTAAAATGTCACGAGGTTTCACACGTTCGCCAACTTTTACAAGTGGACGTTGGTTGTATGAAGTACCTTGGTTAGAACGAATGAATTTTTGTAATTTATATTTTGTTAAATCGCCTTTAACCTCTTTACCGTCAACGACTTCAATGCGGCGAACATGGATAGAGCGAGCTTCAACGTGCTCAACAATACCATCATATTTCGCTACTACAGCCGCACCTGAGTCACGCGCATCAACGTGTTCCATACCAGTACCAACAAATGGTGCTTCTGGGTTAAGAAGAGGAACTGCTTGACGTTGCATGTTGGCACCCATAAGTGCACGGTTCGAGTCATCGTTTTCTAAGAACGGAATACATGCAGTCGCAGCTGACACTACTTGTTTAGGAGATACGTCCATGTAGTCCATTTGCGATTTATTAAATACTGTATTATCCCCACGGAAACGGCCTACTACTTCTTCTTTAGCAAATGTACCATCAGGATTTAATAGTGAGTTCGCTTGTGCTACATAGTAGTTATCTTCTTCATCAGCTGTTAAATAGTCAATTTGATCCGATACTTTACCTGTTTCATGGTCAATACGACGATAAGGTGTTTCAATGAATCCGAATTTATTTACTTTGGCAAATGAAGATAATGAGTTGATTAAACCAATGTTTGGACCCTCTGGTGTCTCGATTGGACACATACGACCATAGTGAGAATAGTGAACGTCACGTACTTCAAAGCCAGCACGCTCACGTGTTAAACCACCAGGTCCTAATGCAGATAGACGACGTTTATGCGTTAACTCTGCCAGTGGGTTTGTTTGGTCCATGAATTGTGATAATTGAGAGCTACCAAAGAACTCTTTAATTGACGCAATTACTGGACGAATATTAATTAATTGCTGTGGTACGATTGCCGCTGTATCGTTAATAGACATACGCTCACGTACTACACGTTCCATACGAGATAAACCGATACGGAATTGGTTTTGTAGAAGCTCACCAACAGAGCGTAGACGACGGTTACCTAAGTGGTCGATATCATCTGTTGCCCCTACTTGGTAAAGCAAGTTGAAGAAATAACTTACTGAAGATAATACGTCAGCAGGCGTAATATTCTTCACTTCTTCATCGATGTACGCATTACTAATAATATTGATTTCTTTTTGCGCTTCATCTTTTGGTGCATAAATTTTAATAGACTGGATTGTTACATCATCCTCAAGCACTCCACCTACTTGTGATAAAGTGCGGAAACCGATCGCTTTTGATGAATCTTCTAAATACGGTAAGATTTTATCTAAAGTACGACGGTCAAGAACTGTACCTTTTTCTACTAAAATTTCGCCTGTTTCTGGATCTACAAGCGTTTCAGCAATCGTTTGGTTAAATAAACGATTTTTGATATGAAGCTTTTTATTCATTTTGTAGCGACCAACATTCGCTAAATCATAGCGTTTCGCATCAAAGAAACGAGAGTATAATAAACTCTTCGCACTTTCAACTGTTGGTGGCTCACCCGGGCGTAAACGTTCATAGATTTCTAAAAGTGCTTTTTCGGTACTTTCAGAGTTATCTTTTTCTAACGTATTACGTAAAAATTCATTGTCTCCGATAATATCGATAATTTCTTGGTCTGAACCGAAACCTAATGCACGAAGTAGCACTGTTACTGGTAGCTTACGAGTACGATCAATACGCACGTATACTACATCTTTTGCGTCAGTTTCATATTCCAACCATGCACCACGGTTTGGAATAACTGTTGCTCCAAAACCTTTTTTACCGTTTTTATCAGTTTTATCATGGAAATACACACTTGGTGAACGAACTAATTGTGAAACGATAACACGTTCAGCACCATTGATAATGAACGTACCTGTTTCTGTCATTAATGGGAAGTCACCCATGAAGACATCCTGTTCCTTCACTTCGTCTGTTTCTTTGTTGTAAAGACGTACTTTCACACGTAATGGAGCTGCGTAAGTAACATCTCGCTCTTTACACTCATCGACTTCATACTTAGGATCTCCTAATGAATAATCGATGAATTCTAATGAAAGATTACCTGTAAAGTCCTCGATCGGCGAAATGTCACGGAACATTTCACGTAGACCTTCTTCAAGGAACCACTCGTAAGACGCCGTTTGAATCTCAATCAGATTTGGAAGCTCAAGCACCTCGTTAATACGCGCAAAGCTTCTACGCTGGCGGTGTTGTCCATACTGAACTAGTTGACCTGTCAACTCATTCACCCCTCAATAAAGCGATATTAGGTCTTTGCAAAATCATACAAATAGTGTATGATTTCGAAAGACAAAAAGAAAACGAGTCTTCAAAAAGATCTCATTTTCGGTTAACTAAACTTATCTTGGCAAGTATACCCACATTATAACAATCATATACAAAAGGGCATACGACCTCAAAATAATATTTTTGCATTTTACCATATTATCATAGCCGATTTGTCAAGTCAATAATTTATGCATATTTCATTTATTTTTTTGCACGTACTATCCAGTAGCCTTTTTTCTTCTCCACAACATCGACTTCAGAAAATTTTTCTTCTAAATAACTTACCGTTGATGGTGCACCTTGCTTCTTCTGTATTACTACCCACAACTCGCCAGATGACACTAACTTATCATAAGCTCCATCGTAAAAACGGAAAATTGTTTCCTTTCCTGCGCGAATTGGAGGATTGGTTAAAATAGCTGCGGCTTTTACATCGTTGTCAACCATCGATAGTCCGTCACTCACAAATATCCGTACATTTTGAACACCGTTTACTTGCGCATTTTTTTGGGAGAGTGCAACTGCACGTTCATTTATATCCATCATAAGAACGGTACGGTACGGGTTTGTTTTGGCAATCGATAATCCAATCGGTCCATACCCACACCCCACATCCAAAATTGCACCATCAATATCAGGCATTTGAAAAGCATCTATTAATACACGGGATCCAAAATCTACTTCGCTTTTACTAAATACCCCTGCATCCGTTTCGAAGGAAAACGTATGCCCTAACAATTTGAATGTCCAGTGACGAGGTTTACTCTCAGTTTGAGGCTTACTTGTATAATAGTGATCTGACATTTCCACGCCTCCTCAGAATGAAGAAAAAAAGCTCGCCGCAATGACGAGCTTTCCTTTTGTTTAAAAGTAATACGAGATTACTTAACTTCTACAGATGCGCCAACTTCTTCAAGTTTAGCTTTGATTTGTTCAGCTTCATCTTTAGAAACGCCTTCTTTAAGAGCTTTAGGAGCGTTATCTACTACTTCTTTAGCTTCTTTAAGACCTAAACCAGTGATTTCACGAACCACTTTGATTACTTTGATTTTTTCGCCACCAGCAGATGCTAGTACTACGTCAAACTCAGTTTTTTCTTCAGCAGCGCCAGCAGCAGCACCACCTACTACTGCTACAGGAGCAGCAGCTGTTACACCGAATTCTTCTTCGATAGCTTTTACTAAATCGTTTAATTCAAGAACTGTCATAGCTTTGATAGCTTCTAAGATTTGCTCTTTATTCATTATAATTTCCTCCTAATTGGATAATGTTTTTTTGTTGCGGGTTAAGCCGCAGAAGTTATAGTGCGTATGGAATTACGCGCCTTGTTCTTCTTTTTGTTCTGCAACAGCTTTTGTTGCAAGTGCGAAGTTGCGCACTGGAGCTTGAAGTACAGATAAAAGCATAGAAAGAAGACCTTCGCGTGATGGAAGTTCTGCAAGTGCTTTAACATCTTCAACAGAAGAGATCGTACCTTCGATAATACCAGCTTTAATTTCTAAAGCTTCATTTTTCTTAGCGAACTCATTGATGATTTTAGCAGGAGCTACAACATCTTCATTTGAGAACGCAATTGCGTTAGGACCAACTAATACGTCATTGATTCCTTCAAGGCCAACAGCTTCAGTAGCACGACGTGTTAAAGTGTTTTTATAAACTTTGAACTCAACGCCAGCTTCACGAAGTTGTTTACGAAGCTCAGTTACTTGTGAAACGTTAAGACCACGGTAATCCACAACTACTACAGAAGCAGCGTTTTGGAATTTCTCAGTAATCTCTTGAACTTGTACTTGTTTGTTTTCGATTGCTTTGCTCATGATGACACCTCCTATTAGAATGGGTCATTTATACCGTCAAAAGAAAAGCCTCTGGGTCAAAATAGACACAGAGGCTGAAAGTCATCATCTTTAAAATAAGAATCCGAATTCCGATGTCCTCGGTAGGAACATTAAGTGACAAGTCACTCCTACTGTCTACGGTACAAATGGATGATTCACAACAGCATCCATCATATCATAGATAGACAGAGCCGTCAACATATTTATATAAAAAAACTAATTATTTTACTACTACGCTTGAAGCATCAACTTTAATAGCTGGGCCCATTGTAGTTGTAACGTTTACAGATTTCATGTAAGTACCTTTAGCAGCAGCAGGTTTTGCTTTTTGTACTACATCAAATACAGTTAAGAAGTTTTCTACTAGTTTTTCTGCAGGGAAAGAAACTTTACCGATAGGAGCGTGGATGATACCAGCTTTGTCAGCACGGTATTCTACTTTACCAGCTTTAATTTCTTCGATTGCTTTAGTTACATCGAAAGTAACTGTACCAGTTTTAGGGTTTGGCATTAAACCTTTAGGTCCTAATACACGACCAAGTTTACCAACTTCACCCATCATGTCAGGAGTTGCAACGATTACATCAAAATCGAACCAACCTTGTTGGATTTTTTGGATGTATTCTGCATCGCCTACATAGTCAGCACCAGCTGCTTCAGCTTCTTTAAGTTTTTCACCTTTAGCGAATACTAATACACGTTGAGTTTTACCAGTACCGTTTGGTAACACTACTGCACCACGGATTTGTTGGTCGTTTTTACGAGTATCGATTCCTAGACGGAAAGCAACTTCTACAGTAGCATCGAAGTTCACTGAGCTAGTTTTTTGAGCAAGTTCGATTGCTTCTTGTGCGCCGTACACTGCGTTACGGTCGATTAATTTTGCTGCATCTTGCAGTTTTTTACCTTTTTTAGCCATTATATAATTCCTCCTTGATTGTGGTTATAGCGGATTTTACCTCCCACGAATAAAGGTTGCGCGTTCACAAAGAAACTCCGCAACCTTCCAAAAAACAAATACATCATCAAGTAATGGGATTAGTCTTCGATAACAATACCCATGCTTCGTGCAGTACCTTCAACCATTAACATTGCAGCTTCAACTGAAGCAGCGTTAAGGTCTGGCATTTTAGTTTCAGCGATTTCGCGAACTTTATCACGTTTAACCGTTGCAACTTTTTTACGGTTTGGTTCACCTGATCCAGATTGGATACCAGCCGCTACTTTAAGTAAAACTGCTGCAGGTGGAGTTTTCGTAATGAAAGTGAATGAACGGTCCTCGAATACTGAAATTTCTACTGGAATAATAAGACCAGCTTGATCAGCAGTACGCGCGTTGAATTCTTTACAGAATCCCATGATGTTCACACCCGCTTGACCTAATGCAGGACCAACCGGTGGAGCTGGATTTGCTTTACCAGCAGGGATTTGAAGTTTAACAACTTTAATAACTTTTTTAGCCACGAGACACACCTCCTTAAGTCCGTGATGTGGTAATTGGGTTGCCCCTCCCACTCAATATCTGTCTGTCAGCTAAGTGCCGATAACATTAAAATTATCATTGCAGACGTCAAACCAAAGTATGACAGTCTGACCTTTGAAATGATACCACTTTTATTTTTTTTAAGCAAGTAGTAAATAACAAATTCTGTGACATACTCATCAGACATATGGCACTTTAGTTGCTAAAACTACATTTTTTGTATTTGCTCAAAATCAAGTTCCATAATTGTTTCGCGACCAAACATGTCTACAGAAACCTTCACTTTTCCTTTTTCAGTGTCAATTTCTTCAACACGTCCTTGGAAGTGCGCAAAAGGTCCTTCTAATACTTCTACTGCTTCTCCAACAGAAATATCAATCTCGACAACTTTGTCAGTCATGCCCATCTGTTGTAGTAGACGGTCTGCTTCTTCAGGTAATAAAGGTGTTGGCTTCGCACCACCGCCAGATGAACCGATAAAGCCAGTTACGCCTGGTGTATTACGCACAACATACCATGAATCATCTGTCATGATAAGCTCTACTAAAACATAACCAGGGAAAACTTTACGCATCATTGTACGCTTTTTCCCATCCTTCAATTCCGTTTCTTCATGTTCAGGCACAATAACACGGAATATCTTATCTTGCATACCCATCGTTTCTACACGTTTCTCTAGGTTTGCTTTTACACGGTTTTCATACCCTGAATACGTATGAACAACATACCAATTTTTCTCCATAACTACTAGGACTTCTCGTCCGTCCCTCCCTTACTAAATCAATTACGCCTTGGCGTAATTGTGTCTGGATTTTGTATTGTGCTTGCACAATTAGTTCCTTTCAAAATCCGTGACATCTGCCAGCGGCTTTATCTTCATTCAGTCGGTGTTTGGACACCTACCAAAAAGGAACTGCATTTGCATTCAACCTACCACTTTTAGAAGCAGGAATCTTCTACTGAATGATGATAAAAGTGAAATGAATCAGATATGCTAAGTGCATTCTTTACCCTTTTCACAAACTGCTATTAGAAAAACATAGCTTTCGCTAATAGCTAGCGAAAGCCTGATGATATATACCGAATCTAGCATAGTCATCTATCGCTACCCTCATACTATCCCGAGTAGCATACTTATCATATTAAGAATATTTTTCTGCTGATCACTTCGTACAACAAACGAAACAAACGAAAAAACCCGTTTATTGTAATGACGGGCTATTTCAGAAGTATTAACATGCTATTTACTAAATTATAACTCTAAGTACCAGCGGAATAATGATGAAATACCTAAGTCTACTAACACAAAAAATAAAGCCATAATTACAACAGTTGAAATTACAACGACTGTATATTTCGTCAGTTCTTTACTTTTTGGCCAGCTTGTTTTACGCATTTCCGACATTACATTGCTGAAAAAGCCTTTAATCTTGCCCATTCTAGCCTAACCTCCGAATCAATCATATCTGTCTATTTACAAATTATTTTATAGCGTTTGTTTATGCACTGTATGTTCATTGCAATGCGAGCAATATTTCTTTAATTCGAGGCGTACAGTTGAATCTTCCTTAGCTGGAAACGTATAATTTCTCGATCCGCATTTTTCGCAATTTAGAACGACTTTTTTTGCCATATAATCACCTTTTCGGCACTTTGTCTTTTCAAGACTAACACCTATATTTGTCAATGTCAACAAAGGTATACAACTGCTAAGACATTTCTTCAAGAACTAAATGTCGCTCTAATTTACGCTTTACTCGTTGCAAAGCATTGTCAATAGACTTCACATGACGATTTAGTTTCGCAGAAATTTCATGATAAGACTGACCATCTAAGTAAAGAGCTAACACTTGTAGTTCTAGTTCACTTAAAATCTCACCCATCTTCTCTTCTAAGTAGCCAAACTCTTCTCTATGAATCATTAACTCTTCCGGATCATCCATAATAGCACCCGTTAATACATCCATTAAAGTACGATCTGACTCTTCGTCAAAAATAGGCTTGTCCAGAGAAACATATGAGTTTAGTGGAATATGCTTTTGTCTCGTAGCTGTTTTAATAGCCGTAATAATCTGCCTTGTAATACATAGCTCAGCAAAAGCTCGAAAAGAAGCAAGCTTATCTCCCTTAAAATCACGAATGGCTTTATATAAACCAATCATGCCCTCTTGCACAATGTCTTCCTTATCTGCACCAATTAAAAAATAAGATCTAGCCTTTGCTCTTACTAACAAACGGTATTTCGTAATTAAATAATCCAACGCATCTGTATTACCTTGATGCACCATTTCAATAAGTTCTTCATCATTGAATCGTTCAAAATCTTGTGTCACTTGTACAATACTATTTTTAAACATGGTATCACCTCAGCCACAACAGATAATTAGGAACAGTATAACGGAATTGGAAAATATGAGTCAATCAATCATTTCAAACCACGCCGCCATTTTTCAAAGGCCAAAGCAACATCCGGCTTTAGCTCCATGCGGGATGGCGGTTTGCTATCATGTTTTTGTTTCACCTCATGAGAAATTTTATGTTGGATAATACCCATATCAATTTCTAGCTCTCTTGCCGACTTTCGCAGAGCACCGTTACCAAAAATAACGTTTTGCTCTGCCATATCGGAGGTTGCTACGTGAATCTGTACATTTCTAGCCTTTAGTTCGTGAGTCATTTTTTCAATACGTTCATCTGCTGTTTCGTTTTTCCGTGTATAAATGATTTCGACATCGTTTTCTAAATAAGTTTGCTCCACACCCGATACAAGATGTGCGTCAAAAACTATAATTACGCGCCACCCCATAGCTGCCTTATACTCAGCCATAAGCTCAATCAATCTCTTACGGGCATCTTCAAAATTTGTATCACGTAATGGTCGTAGCTCTTTCCAAGCTCCTATCATATTATAGCCGTCAACAAGCAAAATAGTTTTCATTGTCAATCATTCGCTTCTTGACGTTTACGATACACTTCGTACATTAAAAGTGCAGCAGCTACCGATGCATTTAGTGATGTGACATGTCCAACCATCGGCAAATGATATAAAAAGTCACATTTCTCTTTTAATAAGCGGCCCATTCCTTTGCCTTCACTGCCAATAATAATCGCAAGCGGCAATGTTGCATCCATTTTACGATAGTCTGCAGAACCCTTGGCATCTGTACCTGCAATCCATACCCCTCGTTCTTTTAGCTCATCTACCGTCTGCGCTAGATTATTAACACGCACGACAGGTACATGCTCAATTGCCCCAGTTGATGCCTTTGCCACTACAGCTGTCAAACTCACAGATCGGCGTTTCGGAATAATAATACCGTGCGCACCTATCGCATCAGCAGTTCGCATAATAGAGCCTAGATTATGCGGATCCTCTAGCTCATCTAAAATTAAGAAAAATGGGTCTTCTTGTTTTTTTGCCGCAGCAGCAAATAAATCCTCTAGCTCCGCATATTGATATGCCGCAACAGAGGCAACAATTCCTTGGTGATTGGCATCTGATAATTGATCAACCTTTTTCTTCGGGACAAATTGAACAATGACACCACGTTCACGTGCCAAATCTAGAAGTTCGTTAACCCCCGATTTTTTCACACCTTCTGCAATCCATACTTTATTCATATCGCGGCCTGAACGAAGTGCTTCTAACACTGGGTTTTTACCGGCAATCATTTCTCCATTTTGCTCTGCCATTAATTTGACACTCCTTTCGATTCCTCGATTATTTGAATAGCGTATGCAATGATTGCATAAACGCGTTCTAATTCATTTAATAAAAATAAACTACCAAGCACAGCCTCAAAGCCTGAGCTATTACGGTATGTTTGAACATCTGTATTTTTCGGCACAGAGCCGGATTTGGCATTACGTCCACGACGGAACACAGCCAACTCCTCCTCTGTTAAAAAGCCTTCATCCATCATTCGATGTACAATCATAGATTGTGCTTTCGCTGATACGTAATGTGTCGCTTCCCTATGAAGTGTGTTAGGTTTGACGCGACCGGCACGTAGCAGATGCTCTCGTACCTTTTGTTCTAAAACAGCGTCCCCCATATAGGCTAACGCTAATGCATTCAATTGCTTAACATCTTCGTTGCGGAGTTTACCCAAATTACTTACCCTCGTTTCCATCTAGTTCCTTGTCGCGTATCTTCTAAAATGATACCTTGTGCTTGCAAATGGTCACGAATTTCATCTGAACGGGCAAAATCACGATTTTTACGAGCTTCTATACGCTCCTGTAAAAGAGCATCAATTTCTTCGTCTAACAGCTCTTCTTCTTTTGCAAATTCAATACCTAAGACGTCACCTAATACCTCAAAAGTTTCAGTAAAACGCAATAAAACTTTTTCATCAGTATTCGTTTCATTTAAATAAATATTTGCGATTCGCGCTAATTCAAATAACACCGAAATGGCATTGGCCGTATTAAAATCATCATCCATTGCTTCTTCAAAATGCGCTTTTTGTTCAGCAATTTTTTCAAGCCATTCTTCTGAGCAATCACCTAAGCTTGCTGTTGCTGTTAAACGGTGTTTGACATTGTTGTAGGCAGTACGAATTCGTTCTAAACCATTTGCTGCTGCATCTACTAAATCCTTCGCAAAGTTAATCGGATGACGATAATGCACCGAAAGCATAAAGAATCGTAAAATTTGCGGGTCAATTTGTTTACGAATATCATTTACGAGTATAAAATTGCCAAGAGATTTGGACATTTTTTCATTATCAATATTAATATACCCATTGTGCATCCAATAACGCGCAAATGTTTTATCATTATGAGCTTCAGATTGTGCAATTTCATTTTCATGATGCGGGAATGTTAAATCTTGCCCACCAGCATGAATATCCATAGTATCTCCTAGATGCTCACGTGCCATTACTGAGCATTCTATATGCCAACCTGGACGTCCTTTGCCCCACGGACTTTCCCAGTAAATCTCACCCGACTTCGCAGCTTTCCATAGAGCGAAATCTAACGCATCATCTTTTTTCTCACCCGCTTCTATACGAGCACCGATTTTTAAATCATCCACCGCTTGGTGAGATAATTTACCGTAACCATTAAATTTACGAGTGCGGTAATAAACATCACCCGCTGACTCATAAGCATAGCCTTTATCGATTAAAACTTGAATGAATTGAATGATATCATCCATATGCTCTGTTACGCGTGGATGTACATCTGCTTTCTTGCAACCTAACGCTGTAATATCTTCAAAGTATGCAGCAATAAAGCGTTCCGTTAATTCATGAACCTCTTCTCCAAGTTCATTAGCAGCCTTAATAATTTTGTCGTCTACATCCGTGAAATTTGAAACAAATTTCACATCGTAGCCTTTGTATTGAAAATAACGACGCACTGTATCGTAGACAATAACAGGACGTGAATTCCCAATGTGAATGTAGTTATATACTGTCGGACCGCAAACGTACATTTTTACTTTGCCTTCCTCCAGCGGTACAAAAGTTTCCTTTTGTCGTGTTAATGAGTTGAAAATTTGAATACTCATTGTATTTCTCTCTCCTTTTGTAAGCGTTCGATTTCCTGATTCATTGCTGCAATCTGCTTCTCGAAAGCTTGACAACGTTCTTCTACAGGGTCAGGAATATTTTGATGGTCTAGTTTTTTCTCTAGACGGACTCCATCCTTAATCACTATTTTACCAGGAATACCGACAACCGTAGCATTTGGTGGCACTTCTTTTAAGACAACTGAGCCTGCACCAATTTTACTATTTTCACCAATTGTAATAGAACCTAACACTTTTGCACCTGTTGCAACTAGTACATTATCCTCTAATGTCGGATGGCGTTTCCCCTTTTCTTTTCCTGTACCACCTAAAGTTACACCTTGATACAACGTTACATTATCACCAATCTCACATGTTTCACCAATGACAACACCCATCCCATGGTCAATAAAGAAACGTCGACCGATTTTCGCTCCAGGGTGAATTTCAATTCCAGTAAAGAAGCGACTAATTTGTGAAATGGTACGGGCTATAAAATAAAAACGCTTTTTAAAGAACCAATGGGCAACTCGATGTGCCCAAGTAGCGTGTAGGCCCGAGTACGTTAATATCACTTCGAATACACTGCGCGCTGCCGGGTCATTCTCAAAAATTGTTTCTACATCTTCCTTCATTCTTTTAAACACAAAAGCTCCCCCTTTTCATTTTGATCTGCCTGGATCCTTTGAAATACTATAGCTGACGTTGATTTCACCCCAGAGTTAGCCGAGCGGATTTGGCGTATCCCCCACTTCAAGTCTATGTCTAGAAAATAAAAAAGCGCCCCTATCATCCCAAAAAAGGAATGACAGAGACGCTAAATTTGCGCGGTTCCACTCTGATTGAAGGCGAATGCCTTCCACTCTGGACGTTCTGTAACGGGAACGAATCGATAAAGCCTACTTTTTGTTCAGCTCCATGCTCAAAGGTGCATTTCAGTTTTGCCTAGGCTCAGACCACTTTCAGCCGGTGATGGTCCTCTCTTTAGAGCATGCGCCACTTACTTCTCCTTATCAACGCTTTCTCAATGTAAATACATTTTACAACGAACTAATAAATTGTCAATCAATTTCTACTTATTGCGCAAATTTTTCTACACGATCAATTGTTTTCTGTTTGCCAATTAAGCAAATTGCGTTCGGAAGTTCTGGACCATGCGTTTCACCCGTCGTTACGACGCGAATTGGCATAAATAGATTTTTACCTTTGTGTCCAGTTTCTTTTTGAACAGCTTTAATCGCCGCTTTAACAGTATCAGGCGTAAATTCCTCTAAGCTTTCAAGCTGTGCTTTAAATGCAGTCATTACCTCAGGTACCTGTTCACCTGCTAAAACTGCTTTTGCTTCTTCATCATATTCAATATGATCATTAAAGAATAGGCGAGATAGTTCTACAATTTCAGCACCAAAGCTCATTTGATCATGATAAAGTGCGATTAAATCTGTAGCCCATGCACGTTCTTCTTCTGTTAATTCTTCTGGTAATAAACCAGCTTTTTGTAAGTGTGGTAAAGATAAAGCCACTACTTCTTCTAAAGATAATTTTTTAATGTATTGGTTATTCATCCAAGTAAGCTTTTGTTTATCGAACATAGATGGCGATTTTGAAAGACGTTTTTCATCAAAGATTTTAATAAATTCTTCTTTTGAGAAAATCTCTTCTTCCCCTTCAGGAGACCAGCCAAGTAATGCGAAGAAGTTAAACATCGCTTCAGGTAGATAACCTAAATCTTTATATTGTGTTACGAATTGAATAATTGATTCATCACGTTTTGATAATTTTTTACGGTTTTCATTAATGATTAATGTCATATGACCATAGCTTGGATATTCCCAGCCGAATGCATCAAAAATCATCATTTGTTTTGGTGTATTCGATAAATGCTCTTCACCACGGAATACATGTGAAATTTCCATAAAGTGATCATCTAGCACTACCGCATAGTTATACGTTGGGATACCGTTTGCTTTAACAAGTACCCAGTCACCAATATCTTTTGACTCAAATGATACTTGTCCACGTACTAAATCTTCAAATTCATATGTTACATTTTCAGGTACGCGCATACGAATTGTATATTGTTCACCAGCAGCTTCTTTAGCTGCAACTTCCTCTGCTGATAAATGACGGCAAGTACCATCATAAGTTGGAGCTGCTACACCTCGTGCTTTTTGTTCTTCACGAGACGCTTCTAATTTCTCTGAAGAACAGAAGCATTTGTAAGCTAAACCTTGCTCTAGTAGCTTTTCAGCGTGCTCTTTATAAATATCAAGACGCTCCATTTGACGATAAGGTGCATACGGTCCACCAATATCGATTGACTCATCATATTCCATACCTAACCATTTTAAGTTATCTAGCTGAGATGCTTCTCCGCCCTCTACATTACGCTCAACATCTGTATCCTCAATACGTACGATGAATTTACCGTTATGATGTTTTGCATATAAATAGTTAAATAACGCTGTACGCGCTCCACCGATATGTAAGAAACCAGTAGGGGATGGCGCGTAACGAACACGAACTTCTTTCACCATAATTAAAAGCCTCCTAAATTTTCGTTCAAAAAATTGACTTTGTTCATTTTACCACTCTGTTACAGGAAATAAAAGCACTGCGAACCCGCTTTTATTTCTTCATCAATAGGATTGTCGCCATCGCTGCAATCCCTTCCTCGCGACCTGTAAAACCTAAACGCTCAGTTGTTGTCGCTTTAACATTCACTTGAGAAGGCTCTGCATGAAGCAACTCAGCAATACGATTTTGCATTTGTTCAATATACGGTGCCATTTTCGGACGCTGTGCCATAATCGTACAATCCACATTACCTAAAACATAGCCTTTATCCTCAACAATCTTCCAAATATGCTCTAATAATTTCGCTGAATCAGCATCTTTGAACGCAGGATCTGTGTCTGGGAAATGACGACCGATATCGCCCTCACCAATAGCCCCTAACGCTGCATCTGTTACAGTGTGTAATAAAACATCTGCATCCGAATGCCCTACTAACCCTTTTTCATGAGGAATTGTTATACCACCAATAATTAATGGACGTCCTTCTTCAAATGCATGTACGTCAAATCCTTGTCCCACTCGAAACATATGATTTTGAGACTGTCTCATAAGATAAATAAAAAATCCACCAACCGAAGCTCATTTACTTCAAGAAATATGCAGACAAAAAGCTTCTATTCAGCTTATAAGGCAGTCTCATTCACCTTCCTTCACTTTTATATTTACTCTATATTATACCCTCACATTTTAACATATTTCCTAGGAAATTGAGTTAATAGTAAACCTTACTCTAGACTAAAGTTCAATTAAAAAAATCTCATCAGCCTCTAATGCCAATGAGATTTTTTGTATGCTATCATAATGTTTTCAAAGCACGTTTACGCAAGATCGCTTCACCAAAAACTAAATCCTCTTGCGTCGTCATCTTTACATTTTCGTAGCTACTTTCTACAATATGCACCTCATGGCCAAGACGTTCAACAAGCATTGCTTCATCAGTACCAAGGAAGCCCACCTTCTCAGCGACATCCTCTGCCTCCACAATCAAATCAAATTGAAATGCTTGAGGAGTTTGAATCATCCATAAGCTTTCCCGATCAATCGTCTCTTCAATAACACCATCACGTACTTTTTTCATCGTATCCTTCGCACGAACACCCGCAATCGCAGCGCCAAAGTCATGCGCACTTCGCACAAGATTCGCTATAATGTCGTGAGTAATAAATGGACGCGCAGCATCATGCACAAGCACAATATCAACCTGCTTCATTTCTTTCATGCAAGAATGGACGGAATGCTGTCGCTCTGCACCACCATCAGGTAAACCTTTAACTTTAGTAATTCCATACCTCTCTAGCATGTTCTGAATCAACACACGCTCTTCAGGCTTTACCGCGAGCCAAATACCTGTACACTGACTATCCTGTTCAAATACCTCCAGCGTGTGTACGAGGATCGGTTTTTCTAAAAGATTTAAAAATAACTTATTTTGCCCTGCGCCCATTCGCTTTCCGCTTCCCGCAGCAGGCAATACTACTTCATATTGCACATTTCCCACTTCCTAGTCATCCTTTGGTTTAGCAAAAATCATACGACCTGCTGATGTTTGAAGAACACTTGTTACGGTTACTGTAATTGCCTGTCCTATATAGCTACGTCCACCTTCAACAACGATCATTGTGCCATCATCTAAATAAGCAACCCCTTGATTATGCTCTTTCCCATCTTTAATGACCATCACTTGCATATCCTCACCTGGAATTACGACAGGTTTGACTGCATTAGCTAAATCATTGATATTCAGTACTTTAACGTGGTGTAGCTCGCAAACTTTGTTAAGGTTAAAGTCGTTCGTCACAATTTGTGTATCGTAGCCCCTTTTCTTTGCAAGGCGTACGAGCTTTAAGTCAACCTCTTGAACATCCTCAAAGTCCTCTTCAGTAATCTCAACATTCGTCATACGTTCATCTTGTAATTTTTTTAAAATATCTAAGCCGCGACGACCTCTTGTACGCTTTAACGTATCCGAAGAATCAGCAATATGCTGGAGCTCCGTAAGGACAAACTGTGGCACAACTAGTGTACCTTCTATAAAGCCTGTTTCCGAAATATCTGCAATACGACCATCAATAATAACACTAGTATCTAACAGTTTATAGCTCCCTCGTACTTCTTGAGGCTCTACACCTTCCGCTAGTTTTTTCTTTGCAGTGTTACCACGCAAAGTAAATAGCTGGATTAATTCATCTCGCTTTTTAAAACCTACACGGAACCCTAAATACCCAAGCATAAATGACAGTATAATTGGTAAAACCTTTGTAATAATCGGTAAATCAATACTATCGATTGCAAAACCTAAGAAATAAGCAACGATTAGTCCGATAATAAGGCCGAGAGTACCAAAGAATAAGTCACCAACTGGTACTTTAAATAGCACCTCTTCCATCCAGCTAATAAGCCGTACAAAATAATCCGAAAAGGCAAATGATAATGTAAATAGTAATAGCGCTCCTAAAGCTACCGATACGTAAGGGTTATCAAGCCAAGGATTAGATGATAAATGAAGCAATTCGTATAATGGCGGTAAGAAAACAAGGCCTAATGCTCCTCCAATCAGTAAAAAAGCAATTTGAACAAATTTTTTCATAAACTGTCACCCCCCATTCTTAATATATAATTATACATAGTTTACTGCAGAAAATCTTTTATGACCCCGTCAAAGTATCGGTAATTTCATCCATTTGTAGATCATCCCTAGTATACTGAAAATCAATGACTAAAAATTTTTTACACTAAAATCAGAAATGCTCTTTGACATCTGCTCTGCATTAAACAAGCATTTTCACAGACATTATCATAGACGCCAATTCTCCTCTTTGAGTTTCCTACCTTCTATACTATGAATTAAAAAAACTAACATCCTGGTGTTTAATTGATGAAAGGAGTTAAAAGTGCATGTCAGAACATTGTCCAACATGCACAAAATACTTTATAGCTCCCTAAAGCAAGCATTTAATGCATCCTTTATCGTTTCTACACCAACGATCTCAATACCTTGAGGAAAATCCCAACCACCGATATTTGAAGCTGGTATGATGGCGCGTTTAAACCCGAGCTTTGCTGCCTCAATCACACGTTGTTCAATACGAGATACACGACGCACCTCGCCAGTCAAACCTACTTCTCCAATAAAGCAATCCGTTGCCCTAACAGCTTGATCCTTAAAACTCGAAACAATACTTGTCAACACAGCCAAATCAATAGCCGGCTCATCAAGCTTCACGCCGCCAGCAACTTTAATATATGCATCCTGCGCCTGCAGCATGAGGCCCATTCTCTTTTCAAGGACGGCCATAAGTAGTTGCACACGATTTTGATCGACACCTGTTGCCATTCGTTTCGGATAATTAAAGCTTGTTGGTGTTACAAGCGACTGAATTTCAACTAGAATTGGCCGTGTGCCTTCCATTGAGGCTACGATTGTTGAACCAGCCGCCCCCTGCGAACGCTCCTGTAAGAACAACTCAGACGGGTTTAACACTTCCTTTAAGCCCCCTTGAAGCATTTCAAAGATAGCAATTTCATTCGTAGAACCAAAGCGGTTTTTTTGGCTGCGTAAAATACGGTGGTTATGATGTCGCTCTCCTTCAAAATACAATACCGTATCAACCATATGCTCCAAAATACGCGGTCCTGCAATTTGCCCCTCTTTTGTTACATGCCCGACTAAAAATATGGCAATTCCTTTTGTTTTTGCTATTCGCATAAGTTCTGCTGTACATTCACGCACTTGTGATACACTACCAGGTGCACTCGTTACCTCTGGATGAAAAACAGTTTGAATAGAATCGACAATAACAAACTTTGGCTTCACATCATCAATCGTCTGATTTAAAAGCTCTAAATTTGTTTCAGAATATATATAAAGTTCCTGTGAGATTACCCCTAAACGTTCTGCACGCAGCTTTGTTTGACGGATGGATTCCTCACCAGAAATATAGAGCACACGATGTCCATTATTTGAAAGCAACGCAGATACTTGTAATAATAACGTCGACTTCCCAATCCCAGGATCTCCCCCAATCAGCACAAGAGAACCTGGTACGATGCCTCCACCTAAAACACGGTTAAGCTCACCCATTTCTGTTGCAACGCGTGACTCCTCAGCGGCTTCAATTTGCATAATAGGGAGAGCCTTTTGGGTAACCGTAGCAGAGTGTTGGAATGCACCGCGTGGCCCTTTTGCAACGACCTCCACCTCTTCAACCATCTTATTCCATTCTCCACAACCTGGACATCTTCCCATCCATTTTGCAGATTCATAACCACAGCCTGAGCATACAAATTTTGTTTTTTTCTTTGCCAAATTGCATCCACCTCGAATATTTGTTCTTATATGTATTATTGTACACCAATTTCGTCTTGGCGTAATTGCGTCCGGATTTTTAATTGTGCCTAGGCCTGCACGACGCAGGTCAGTTAGCCGTTTTCGCAGGATGCGAAGGGTTTAGGCTAACATCTTTTATTCGTTCCTTTTAAAATCCGTGACATCCGCCGGAGGCTCTATCTTCATTTGAATGAAGATAGAAAAGACAGCTTGGCACTTAAAGCCTCGCTGTCTTTTTAAATCGCGATTATTTAGAAGTAGAAACTTCCTCTTTTTTCTTCACAACAAACTCATCATTCACATAATCAATGATCACTTGGTTACCCTTCTCTACATTGCCTTTCAGTAGTTCTTCCGATAAACGGTCTTCTACTTGTTTTTGTAATGCACGACGTAGTGGGCGAGCACCATATTGAGGATCGTAGCCTTCCTCTGCAATTTTTTCAAGAGCCGAATCCGTTAACTCTAACGAAATGTCTTGCTCTTTTAGACGTTTTGTTAAAGAATTCGCCATCATCGCTACGATTTCTTTTAAATGTTCTTTTTCTAGTGAGTGGAAGACGATCATTTCGTCGATACGGTTTAAGAATTCTGGGCGGAATGCTTTTTTCAGTTCCTCCAGCATCGTACCCTTCATATCTTTATACTTCGTATCCGTACCACCGACATTGAAGCCAAGGTTTTTCCGATATTTTAAAGCATCCGCACCAACGTTTGATGTCATTATAACAACTGTGTTGCGGAAATCCACCACTCGACCTTTAGAGTCTGTTAAACGGCCATCTTCTAGTACTTGAAGTAAAATATTGAAAACATCTGGATGAGCCTTCTCAATTTCATCTAGTAATACTACAGAATATGGTTTACGACGAACCTTTTCTGTTAGTTGACCGCCATCATCAAAGCCTACATAGCCTGGAGGTGAACCAACTAAACGTGAAGTCGAATGTTTTTCCATGTACTCAGACATATCAACGCGAATCATTGCGTCCTCATCACCAAACATAACTTCAGCTAATGCTCTAGCCAGCTCTGTTTTACCAACCCCTGTAGGGCCTAAGAAAATAAATGAACCAATTGGTCGTTTCGGATCTTTCAAGCCAGCTCTTGCACGACGAATTGCGCGAGAAATTGCCTCTACCGCTTCTCCTTGACCTACAACACGTTTGTGTAACTCTTCTTCAAGTTGTAATAACTTAGAAGATTCCTCGGAAGCAATTTTAGATACTGGAATTCCAGTCCACATAGATACTACCGCCGCTACATCATCCACTGTAACTTTTGATTCAGCTTTCCCTTGCTCTTCCTTCCAATTTTTTCTCGTAGTTTCAATTTCATCTTTTAGCTTTTGCTCTGTATCTCTTAATGATGCCGCCTTTTCAAACTCTTGACCTGAAACTGCTGCATTCTTTTCAGAGCGTATATTTTCCAGCTTATCTTCAAGTGCTTTTAAGTTTGGTGGCACCGCGAATGAACGTAAGCGTACTTTAGAGCCCGCTTCATCAATTAAATCAATCGCCTTATCTGGTAAGAAACGATCAGAAATATATCGGTCACTCATTTTTGCTGCCGCTTCAATAGCTTCATCTGTGATTTTCACACGGTGATGTGCTTCATAACGATCACGTAAGCCTTGAATAATTTGAATCGCCTCTTCTACAGTTGGCTCATCAACTTGAATTGGTTGGAAACGGCGCTCTAATGCCGCATCTTTTTCAATATATTTGCGATACTCATCTAGTGTTGTTGCACCAATACATTGAAGCTCACCACGTGCTAAAGATGGTTTTAAAATATTCGATGCATCGATGGCACCTTCTGCACCACCAGCCCCGATTAATGTGTGCAATTCATCGATAAATAAAATGACATTACCTGCTTGGCGAATTTCATCCATTACTTTTTTCAAGCGATCTTCAAATTCACCACGATATTTTGTTCCAGCAACAACCGTCCCCATATCAAGTGTCATGACACGTTTATCACGAAGAATTTCTGGCACTTCATTATTAATAATTTGCTGTGCTAAGCCTTCAGCGATAGCTGTTTTACCGACACCTGGCTCACCGATCAATACAGGGTTGTTTTTTGTACGGCGAGACAGTACCTCGATAACACGTGTAATCTCCTTGCTTCGACCAATAACCGGATCTAGAGTACCTTCACGAGCAATTTGTGTTAAATCACGCGCAAGGCTATCTAATGTAGGTGTATTGGCAGCCTGTGTAGCTTGTTGACCCGATTGAGCATTGTCATTATTGCCTAATAACAATAGCACTTGCTGACGAGCCTTATTCAATCCGACACCAGCATTATTTAATACACGAGCCGCTATCCCTTCACCTTCACGAATAAGCGCCAATAGTAAATGCTCTGTTCCAATATAGGAATGGCCTAATTTACGTGATTCATCAACTGATAGCTCTATTACTTTTTTAGCTCGAGGTGTGTAGTGGACAATTGGGCCAACATCCTCTTTACCCTTCCCTACAAGCTCTTCAATTCCCGCTTCAATCATTTGAGGGCTAATATCAATGGCTTCTAATGCTTTTGCAGCAATACCGCCACCTTCGCGGATAAGCCCTAATAGAATATGCTCTGTTCCAATTGATTCGTGCTTCCAACGAATCGCCTCTTCTTGTGCAAGCTGTAATACTTTTTGCGCGCGTTGTGTAAAACGATTAAACATCAAATGAATCCTCTCCTTTTCCCCGAATAATAGGCTTACTCATACTTTCTTGAGATAGTGCCTCACGAAGCATTTCAGCTCGTACGCGATCTCGCTCAGCAGGCGGTAAAACGTCTCCTGCATAATTCTGTAAAAAACCAGGTTGCATACTGACTACACATTCGTTTAATTTGGTCGCTTTAATACCTTCAATTAACTGTAAATCTACTCCTAAACGAACATTGGATAGACAGGTAGCAGCTTCCTCACTCGTTAAAACTCGAGCATATGTTAACGTACCTAAAGCACGGTACACACGGTCTTCTAGGGCAAGCTCTGCTTTTTCCATTAACTTGCCTCTTGCATGTCGTTCTTTTTGAATTATTTTTTCAGCGACACTTTGGATGTCCGCTAAAATGTCATCCTCTGTTTTCCCTAGTGTAATCTGATTTGACACTTGGTAAACATTACCTATATTTTCACTACCTTCCCCATATATTCCTCTTACCGTCATTCCTAATCGTGTCATTGCATTAATGATTTGATTCATCTGACCCGTAAGTGTAAGGGCTGGCAGGTGCATCATGACAGATGCTCGTAAACCAGTACCAATATTTGTTGGGCAACTTGTTAAATAACCAAATGTATCTCGGAATGCATAAGGCAAAGCTTTCTCTAAGGTACGATCAATTTTATTGGCCTGCTCGTATGCCTTTTGAAGTTGAAAACTCGCTGTCATACATTGAATGCGTAAATGGTCTTCTTCGTTCACCATAATGCTAATTGATTCGTCATCCGATAAGAGCATGGAGCCCACTTGCTCTTTTTTTGCAAGCTGAGGACTAATTAAATGTTTTTCTACAAGTATTTGACGTTGTAAAGGCGTTAAATCCTTAATAGCAAAATATGAAAAATTTCCTTGAAGTTCTGTACTGTCCTTTATCGCATGTGTAACTGCCTGTTCTACATGTAATGCTTCATCCTCTGTAAAGGCTAATGGAAAACGATAACCATCTAAATTTCGAGCAAGGCGGATGCGTGTACTAATGACAATGTCTGAATAATCGTCCTCCACACTCATCCATGTTGGAGTAGCACGCTCTAAAAACGATTCAATCATCACGACACATCACCACCTTCCAATTGTACCTGTTTCTCAAGTTCCTTCGCTTCATCACGAAGCTTCGCTGCCTCTTCAAAATGCTCTTTATCTACAGCAATCTTCATACGTTTACGAATATCCTCAATTTGCTTTTTGATGACATAAACATTGCTTCGAGCGCCGGGCATTTTCCCTATATGTTGAGGTCCAGCCTGTATACGATTAAAGAGCTTCGGTAAGTGCTCACTAAAGGTGTCATAGCAGCTAGGACATCCAAATTTACCTTCTTTTAAAAACCGTTTATACGTAAATCCACATTGTGGACATGTTTGCGGTTGTGGTGGTGCTTGCTGCTTTTCACCCACTTTTTGTTGCTGCCATGTAGGTGAGCCAAACCAATTGGATAATAGCTGTTGAATGGATACTGGCTCTTGCTTAAATTCAGCATGAAATGGATGGAACTGCGAGGCGCACACGTCACAATAATGGTGCTCCACCTTTTGACCACTTTGAACTTGTGTTACAGTAACCGTCGCATTACGCTGCTTACAATGTTCGCAAATCATTTCCATCACCTCTTTTATTTTTGCTGTTCATATTTAATCGTTGTTAGCATCGCTCGTAAAATTTTTGCTCGAATATGATCCCGTAACGGGAGTTGCAAATCGATAGTTGAGCGATCAACTGCTGCTAATATTATTTTCGCTTCTCGCCTTGAAATTACCTGCTCATCAATTAGTCGATAAACTAAGTCTTCTGCCATTATTTGCGATGCCCCACCTTCAATTTGCCTGAGGACATCATCGATTAGATCAATTTGTGAATTCGCGCGGACACGTAAAATTCGAATGTATCCACCACCACCACGTTTGCTTTCAACAAGGTAACCTCGCTCGGCGGTAAATCTTGTATTAATTACATAATTTATTTGTGAGGGTACGCACTGAAATTTATCTGCAATTTCACTACGTTTTATTTCAATATGCCCTTCTCCACCTAATTCAAGTACTTGCTTTAAGTAGCCTTCTATGATGTCTGATATATTACGCATTTTAGGAATACACCTCGCTTACTACACTGACTTTGACTATCTTTGACTTTCTTTGAGTATATTATACAAAACGCTTGAAAATAATTGCAATTATTTCGCACACAGAAAAAAATCCGCCGAATACTTTAGCTATAAGATACCCTTATTGGCAAAAGAAAAAACGCAAGCATATGCAACTAGCATATACTTGCGTCTATAGAAATTATACCCAGCGACCAACAATTGGATAACGCCAAGACTCATCTGATAAAGCCTTCACAATACCGATAATTGGCGCGATAAAATACATAATCCCAAAAACAATTAAGAACGGTATACCAATGAGTAGGAAGCTAAAAATACCCGAAATTGTAAGTAAAACTATCATCACTACTTGGAACAGCAAGGCTTGCACAGAAATGCTCTTTACCTCTTCCTCCGAACTAATTAAGAAAAATATAATAGGTACTAACCATGGCGCAAAAAATGCACTTGCGTGTATGATTACCTTAGACCATTTAGTTTCCATTTATATCAACCCTTCCATATAATTTTTTTATTTTATGTACTATTTTTTACGGAAATACACCTTAAATAGTTTCAATTTTTTTGAATTGGATTTATAAAATTTTTTGAAAGGCATGTGATACTCAATGGACTTTAATAACACACTTGCAAATGAATATGAAAAAGGTATTCGTCGCACGCTACCTAGCTACGATGCAATGCTACGTTTAACACAAACCTTTTATCAATCTACATTACCTGAGAACGCTGAATTTTTAGTAGTTGGCTCCGGAAGCGGTAATGAAATTTTACAGCTCGCCGAGAAAAGACCTCATTGGTCATTTGTTGGTATCGATCCATCAGAAGCGATGCTACAAATTGCTGGCGAACGTTTAAAGTCTCTACCTAATAATATTTCTTTATATCAAGGAACTATACTGGATACTCAGCTACCTTCAGTAAAATTTGATGCGGCAAGCTGTGTACTAGTGCTTCACTTTATACAAGATGATCAAGAGAAGCTTGCAACATTAAAAAAAATTGCAAATAATTTAAAGCCTGGTGCTCCATTTGTGCTCGTTTCAAAATATGGGCAGCTGGGTACTTTAGAGACCGAACTACAATTTGATTTATGGCGCGCTTATTGGCTACAGCATACAAAGCTATCACAATCAGACGTAGCGGAAATGGAGAAATCCATACGTTCTCTTTCATTTATGCGTGAAGAGGATATTTTAGCACTATTACAGCAGGCAGGCTTTACAAAACCATCTAGATTCTTTGCCACTACTTTATTTGGTGGTTGGATATGTTATAAAGAAAGTATATGAAATTATTTCTTGTGAAGATTAATACACCTGTTAGGATAGAAGTAAAAGAATTGAGGTGAAAGCTGTGATACGCACTATTGGCATTACAAAAGATCAAAAACTTATAAAAGACTTTCCACTTGAAGATATACACAAAAACGAATTTGAATGGTACTGGGTCGATTTTAATTGTCCAACCGATGAGGAAGAACTACTGTTAGATTCGTTTTTCCATTTCCATCCACTCGCTATAGAAGATTGTTTAATGCGTTTACAGCGGCCAAAGCTCGATTTTTATGATGATTTCCATTTCTTTGTTATTCAAAGGATGAACGAAGAATTAACAGCTGAGGAAGTAAATATTTTTGTTTCAAATAAATTTATTGTCACGTTCCACAAAAATGTAGCACCGGAAATAGATCGAGTACAAATGATGTTAGAAAAACAGCCAAAGAATTGGGAACGTGGTACAGTATATTTAACGTACCAGGTAATCGATAAAATCGTTGATAACTATTTCCCACTTGTCTATAAAATTGAGGATCATTTAAATACACTTGAAGATGAGCTTACCTATCAAAGTAATCCCAATGCCATGAAAATTGTATTTGAATTCCGTAGTGATTTGCTCGATTTAAGACGCACCATTTTACCAATGCGTGATTTATTATATCGCATCCTTAACTCATACCGATTTTCACTTAATAAATCAGAACGAGCTTATTTCGGAGATATTTACGACCATCTGCTAAAACTCACTGAAATGATTGAATCTAACCGCGAGCTCACTGCCGATATGCGTGATAGCTATATGGCGATGAGCTCTACTCGCATGAATGGCATTATGATGACCTTAACAATTGTTTCAACCATCTTTATTCCCCTAACATTTATTGCAGGTGTTTATGGAATGAATTTTGACTATATGCCCGAGCTACATGGGAAGTATAGCTACTTTATCGTACTCGGAATTATGATTTTTATCGCATTATTCATGCTGGCAATCTTTAAACTTAAAGGCTGGTTCAATTTATTTAAAACTTAAAAGTATGCCATTTATTCATTTGTCGACAAGCTAAAGGCACCTTAGAGATTTTTTCTAAAGTGCCTTTCACTGTTAATAAGGACCGCGATCATCAACTTTATCTTCACCTTGCTGTGGAAATAAAAAGTATGCGAGTACACCAGATACTAATGTTGCACAGATAGTAATTAATAGTTGATCTAAGTCTGGTACTTCAGCATAGTAGTTTCTTAACATGTAAACCGACCCTATTGCTACAATTACCATAACCGGAATGACAAATTTGAAACGTTTCTTCTCCATATAATACCTCCTCAACACTATTGTTACGTTCAAGCTAAACAGTTCGTATTTTACAGGTTTCCTATTTCAAATTCAATTTACCTATTACCTTTTTAGTAGTCTATTTCATGACTTTTAATCGACAATCATCTGTAACTAATAAAAAAATATAGAAATAAACTAAAATTTCAACCAAATATAGCACAAAAAATAGTAGAATATATTAAATACTATATATTCAGCAAATTAATAACCCAAGTAATTTAATAGGTATTTAGTTTACTATTCTATACATAATACAGACCTAAGGAATGGAGCAAACAACGATGAGTTGGTTTACAAAAAAGAACGATTCTAGCTACTCAATTACATTAGCACCAGAAAATTATAAGAGCGATGTACAATTGGATGTATCAAACCATCCAAAACTTCAAAAACAGTTACAGCTTTTAGATTTAACAATTGAGGATTTAGCCATCATTAAACAACTACAGCCTTTAGCTAAGGATTTAGTCCCTGAAATGGTGGATCAATTTTATGCAGCCATTAGTTTGAGCCAAGATTTGTTAAATATTATAAACAGAACATCACAAATCGAGCGTTTAAAAGTTACTTTACATAAACATTTGAGTGATATTTTTGAAAGTCGTATTAATGACTCTTACATTAATGAACGAAAGGCAATTGCCGAAACTCATGTTCGAATTGGTCTACAATCGAAGTGGTATATCGCCTCATTCCAATCATTAACAACGACCTTTACACGCTTTATAAATGAGTTAGATGTATCAAAACACGATGCAATTCGTGCTATCAATGCCTTCTGCAAAATCATTAACTTCGAGCAGCAGGTTGTAATCGAAGCCTATGAAAAAGAAGAGGAACGCATTCGTACAGTAGAAGGTGAAACAAAGCATGCACTTGTTACTACCATTCAAAAAACGGCAGAGGAACTCAATGAGATTAGTGAAGAAACAGCAGCTTCTTTATTAGTCATTTCCTCTCAAACAGATGATATCGCAGTTGCTACGAAGCAAGGTTTAACCTTCGTTGCTGATACACAGGAAAAATCCAGACGTGGACAGCAGCAGTTGCAAGATCAAAATGATTTAATACAAGTAATTTTACAAAGTGTAAACAGTCTCGAAGTTACGATGAACCAGCTACGCACATCTTCTCAAAAAATATCGGAAATTGTAGGACTGGTCACAGGAATTGCCGATCAAACGAACTTATTAGCACTGAATGCTTCTATCGAGGCAGCCCGTGCAGGTGAGCATGGTAAAGGCTTCGCTGTTGTTGCAGAGGAAGTTCGTAAGCTTGCTGAAGAAACAAAAAATGCGGTACAAAATGTTTCTCATCTCATTAAAGAAACAGAAAGTAATATTACAACAATGTCGACTTCGGTTACTAACGTTGATCAAAAGATTCAACATAGTGTAGATACGCAAAACAGTTTATCTAAATCATTTAATGATATCGCCAATGCAGTTTCTGGCATTCAGCAACAGTATGTAAATACATCCAGAGATATTTCAGCCATCTCTAATTTGATTACTGAACTGTCACAAGGAGCTACACTTGTTTCGTCTTCTTCCGATTCACTTATTAACGTGGTAAATGAATTACAAATGTAAGTACGAAAAAGGGAAACTGACAACATACGTCAATTTCCCTTTTTATTTTTAATGCGGTAACTCGCGTTTTTGTTTACGATGTTCGCGTCTTGCTGGTCCCGTTTCAAACAGACGTTTTTCTGCATCTGTTTCAGGATAAATTGCTGGAACTGGCTTAGGTTTACCTTCATCATCTACTGCAACCATCGTTACAAAGGATTCCGTCGTTAATTTCTCCTCACCAGTTTCAATATTTCGTGAAATAACTCGAACATAAACTTCCATTGAAGACCGTCCAGTTGACGAAACAATGCTTTCAATTTCTAAAATAGCCCCTACATGTGCTGGCGATAAAAAGTCAACCGAATCGATAGAAGCTGTGACTACATGACCTTTTGCATGCTTCATCGCTGTAATAGCAGCAATTTCATCAATATACGCTAACACTCTTCCACCAAAAATGGAGTTGTGATTATTTGTATCTGGCGGTAATACGAGACGAGTCTGAACAGTACGTGACTGGCTCATCGGTATTGCGTTGTTTGACATAATTCTTGCGACTTCCCTTCATGAATGTTCTTTCGTCATCGTATCGCAGAACAAGAGTTGATGCAAATTAGAACGATTTTTTCATCGTAATTAATTTCATATCTGTCATTTCTTCGATTGCCCACTTAATGCCTTCACGACCATAGCCACTCATTTTTACGCCACCATATGGCATATTATCAACCCTGAAAGTCGGAATATCATTAATCATAACAGCACCTGCCTGTAATTCATCCGCTGCATATAATGCATCTTGTAAAACATTCGTATAAATTCCAGCATTTAAGCCAAGGTCCGACTCATTCACTAGTCGAATAGCGTCGTCTAATGTTTCATATGAAACAATTGAGACGATTGGCGCGAATGTTTCCTGACAAACAACTTTCATATTTGCCGTCACATTCGTCATTACAGTCGGCGTTAAAGTACGTTCCGTAAAAGTTCCTCCTGTAGCAACTACCGCCCCTTGTGACTTTGCTTCCTCAATCCATTGACGAATACGCTCAACTTCTTTTTGGTTAATCATTGCACTAACATCAGTATTTGTATCTAGTGGGTCACCTACCACCAATTTCTCTGCCTCAGCAACAAACGCCTTTGTAAATTCATCCATAATAGATGTGTGTACATAAATACGTTGTAAAGATATACAAACTTGTCCAGCAAAATTAAAGGCACCACTGACACAGCGCGAAATAATTTTATCAATTGGTGTCGACGGCTCGACAATTACTGCCGCATTGGAACCAAGTTCTAAAGTAACTTTACGCAAACCTACTTTTTCTTTAATGCTCAATCCAACTTTACCGCTTCCCGTGAATGTCACCTTTTTCACAAGCGGGTGAGTCACAAGTGTATCACTCAGCTCCCCACCGCTACCTGTAATAATTTGAAGCGCACCATTAGGTAAACCAGCTTGTTGGAAAATTTCCGCCATTACGATAGAACTTAATGGCGTTTGCGTCGCTGGCTTTAATACAACCGTATTTCCAACCGCAAAGGCAGGACCTAATTTATGTGCCACTAAATTAAAGGGAAAATTAAAAGGTGTAATGGCTGAAATTACACCTAGAGGCTCTCGCTTTGTCCAGCCAATACGATCTCCTGCCCCAGGTGCAGCATCCATCGGTACCGTTTCACCCTTTGCTTGCTTAGCTCCCTCTGCAGCAAATTGGTATGTTGCTATTGTACGTTCTATTTCAGTTAAACCTGCTGATATTGGTTTACCTGCCTCTAAAGCTAAAATTTCAGCTAATTCCTCTTTACGCTGGCGCATTATGTCGACCACTTTATACAATATTTCGGCACGTTCGTAGGCTGTTGTCTTTTTAAACGTTTGGAATGCCTCCTGAGCACCTTCGATTGCTCGTTCAACGTCAGAAATTGACGCCTTAGCTACCTTTGCAATAACCTCACCACTATAGGGTGATTTCAGTTCATATGTTTCCTTTGCGTTTTGCCACTCGCCATTCATCCAAAGTTTTGTTTCCTTCATCCTTCAAATGCACCTCCAAAAATCAAGTTCTTCTTTATTTTATCACGAAGAACTTGCTGCTACAGCTGCTGCACTTACTGCTGCGAACATTGCTGCCTGCTGTGCTTGAATTAGCAATTCAATGGATGACATGATTGACATTGATAAAGATTGTTGTACATTTGCCATATCATAAATAGCAATTTGTGTGGCCATAAATAACACAAATTCACGATGCCATTTTAATAGTTTCATACCCTTTAACTCTTGATATAAATCAACAATCTGTTGAATCTGTGCTTGATTCACTTCAAGGATTGCTAAAAAGCCCAGTAATGGATAATGCATCGCCTTGACCTTTACATCTTGATTTTTTAGTGTGTCACGGATCGTTACAACATTAGGCACTAACTTATTATCATATTGAGGTGATAAGAAAGTCAGTACTTGTGATAGCCATTGAAGCTCATTACCTGCATTAAAATTATACGTACGTAATTCTTTATAATAACGATTCATTGTTTCTGCACGTAGCTCCACATCGTTAGATTGGCTACTTAACAATACTGCATAAGGAATATCATCGTACGACGTTAAAAATCGATGGTGCTTGCGGATTGCATCAAATAATGCGCGTGCTACTTGTGCATGTGCACGTTTCTCACTTTCCTCTTCCGTTAAAAACTGTGCACCTATAAAACTAAAATTCCCGCTTCTGAATTTTACCTCTTTCATTATGCTAACGTTCGTCAGTAAATTTTTAACTGCTCGTTCTGTATCCTCTTGCTCCATCAAATTAGCAGCAATACTATAACCTACCGTCGTTCTTAACGGAGATGACCATGACGTTTGCTTTTTCATTTCTTGTAATACTTTTTTATATTTAACGGAATCAAAGGGTTTTCCAGATGCCACATATTTGCTAGCGATTGCCAACACAATTTTACGATCAACCGTCCGACCGACAGCCTTTGAGACATCCTCCACCGTACTTGTAAACTGATTTTCTATCATAACAAAGTCCATGTTTAACACGCTCCTTTTTCCATACTTACGTAATATATTGTCGAAAAGATTCAGCTGTTTTTTAAAAATCAGAACATAATTAAAACCTTCCATACGCTTTTTCCAGAAGAATGAACATAAAAAAAAGCGGCAATATTCTTGCCGCTGTCCTTAAAAGTAAATTTGCTTAATCACTTGTTCGGTGCACTTAAATTAATCTTAATTCTTTTAATTCATCTGCGGAAAAGGCTCTTGATCTTGTTAAAAACCTTTTACCTTCAACGCCTTCCAGTGAAAACATACCACCTCTACCGTCGACAACGTCCAAGATTATTTGTGTATGCTTCCAATAATCATATTGATTTTTATGCATGTAGAAGGAAGCACCACCAATCTCTCCAAGACAAACATCCTGGTCACCTAATAGTAAGTCTCCCTCTGGATAACACATTGGTGAGGAACCATCACAGCATCCACCTGATTGATGAAACATAATGGGCCCATGCTTTTCTTTCAATAATTCGATTAGTGCTAGCGCTTCTTTTGTTGCTAAAACACGCATGACCACGCTCATGCACCTCCCTACTAATTAGAAGAAGCCAAGTTTGTTTTCGCTGTAGCTAACTAATAAGTTTTTCGTTTGCTGATAATGCGCTAACATCATCTTATGGTTTTCACGACCAACACCCGACATTTTATAGCCACCGAACGCTGCATGTGCAGGATAAGCATGGTAGCAGTTTGTCCAAACACGCCCAGCTTGAATACCACGACCGAAGCGATAAGCCGTATTCATATCGCGCGTCCATACACCTGCACCTAAACCGTATAGTGTGTCATTTGCGATTTCTAATGCTTCCTCTTTTGTTTTAAATGTTGTTACGGCAACAACTGGCCCGAAGATTTCTTCTTGGAAAATACGCATTTTATTATGTCCTTTGAAGACAGTTGGCTTAATGTAGTAACCATTTTCAAAACCTGCTCCTACATTATTTTTCTCTCCTCCAATTAGACATTCTGCACCTTCTTGCTTACCAATATCTAAATAAGAAAGGATTTTTTCCATTTGCTCACTCGAAGCCTGCGCTCCCATCATCGTATTCGGATCAAGTGGATTCCCAACTTTAATCGCTTCAACACGTTGTAGGACGCGTTCCATAAATTTATCATAAATAGACTCTTGAATTATTGCACGAGAAGGACATGTACATACTTCACCTTGATTTAAGGCGAATAATACAAAGCCTTCAACTGCTTTATCTAAAAAGGCATCGTCTTCATCCATAATATCTTCAAAGAATATATTTGGTGACTTGCCGCCCAATTCTAATGTAACTGGAATAAGATTTTGTGAAGCATATTGCATAATTAAGCGACCTGTCGTAGTTTCACCAGTAAAGGCAATTTTGCCAATCCGTGGGTTCGATGCTAATGGTTTTCCTGCTTCTAAACCAAAGCCATTCACAACATTAAGTACGCCCGATGGTAATAAATCTTCTATTAATTCAACGAACACCATTATCGAAGCTGGCGTTTGCTCTGCAGGTTTCAACACTACACAGTTTCCAGCTGCAAGTGCAGGTGCTAGCTTCCAAACGGCCATTAATAACGGGAAATTCCATGGGATAATTTGACCTACTACCCCAATTGGCTCATGGAAATGATAAGCGACTGTATCATTATCGATTTGGCTTACCGCGCCTTCTTGTGCACGTAAAGCCCCCGCAAAATAACGGAAATGATCAATCGCAAGAGGGATATCTGCATTTAATGTCTCACGTACCGCTTTTCCGTTATCCCATGTTTCGGCAACGGCTAGCTTTTCTAAGTTTTGCTCTATGCGGTCCGCAATTTTAAGTAAAATGTTTGCACGCTCTGTTGGAGATGTTTTGCCCCATTCTTCTTTTGCGGCATGTGCTGCATCAACTGCAAGCTCAATATCCTCAGCAGTAGAACGAGCTAATTGTGTAAAAACTTGTCCAGTAACAGGTGTAACATTATCAAAGTATTGTCCTTTCACTGGAGGTGTCCATTCCCCACCAATGTAATTTTCATATTTCTCTTTGAATTGAACTACCGATCCTTCAGTGTTTGGAAATGCATAAACCATTTTACTTCTCCCCTTTACACAAAATAATGAGAAAATAATCTACAAAAATCATCAATTTCATCGAAATAACGATATTTTCATAGATACCCTCTTACTCAATATATTGTCAGAAACGAAGAATAATTTCAACTTTTTAAAATTTTATTGAATTAATACTGAAATCTATTCTTGAATCGATTATTCCTTGGCATAATAGCCTCTGGAATCGGCTTTGTGATTAGGCTTGCAAAGTGGTTTATATTTGCTAGAAAAGCTTCTAGGATTCACGGTTTGACCAACTATAATGTATACTTAAAAATAATATAAATGTATAGGAGAACAATATGCGGATTAATAAATATTTAAGTGAGACAGGCATTGTATCTCGTCGAGGCGCAGATAAATGGATAGAAGAAGGTAAAGTAACGATTAATGGTGAGCTTGCTACTGTCGGCAGTCAGGTTGAGGCTGGTGATATGGTTTGCGTTGATGGAAAAGAGGTAAAAAAAGAAGAACAGCTCGTTTATATTGCCTTAAACAAACCAGTAGGAATTACAAGCACAACTGAACGTCATATTAAAGGAAATGTCGTTGATTTTGTCAATCACCCTCTTCGTATTTTCCATATTGGACGACTAGATAAAGAGTCAGAAGGGCTATTATTATTGACTAACGATGGAGACATCGTCAATAAGATTTTACGTGCAGAAAACCATCACGAAAAAGAATATATCGTGCAAGTTGATAAACCTATTACGGAGCAATTTATAAAGAAAATGGGCGCTGGTGTAGATATTTTAGATACTACAACCCTACCTTGTCATGTTGAAAAAATATCTGATAAAGTCTTTAAAATTATTTTAGAGCAAGGCTTAAACCGTCAAATACGTCGTATGTGTTCAGCGCTTGGCTACTCCGTTAAACGTCTACAACGCATTCGTATTATGAATATAAAGCTTGGCAATTTAAAAGTTGGACAGTGGCGCGATTTAACAGACAAAGAACGAACAGAACTATTCAAACTACTTAAATACACACCAAAATAAAGCCATTTAAGGGGATGGGACTATGCTGTCAATTCAAAGTACCGAGCAATTAACCGGAGCACGTATTAGCGGTGATTTTTGGGATCTAGATGAGCTGATTAATGCCATTTACAAAATAACTGGTGATGAAAACAAGTATTATGATTATCAAGGAGCGCGTTTTCGTATTCTTAGCGTTTGTTATAATCTCCGTCAAGCTGCCAAGGGGGAGCATCAGCTTGAGTTTGTTAGCAACGGGCTCAATAAAAGTGTTCTGACACAGCATGAACTAATTTTCCCTAACAAAAATGCTTATTTCGCAGCAGAGATTCTTTGGCCAGAGCTTATTTTTACTGCTATCTCATTAAATGACTTCATTCGTTTGCATCAAGAGCTAATTGATTCTTCTGATTGGAATATTGACGTTGCCACAATTCGTAAATTCCAAGCAGCTGTTGCAAATTGTTTAGAGCAGCATCTCCATGAAGATGAATACTTAGTATTTTTAAGAATGCTGCACACTAAAAGTCCATTAACATTCCGTTATGCAACACAGTATGTAGACGTTTTAAATCTTGAGTATATTCATTTAAATTTAGAGGCACGTAAAGCTCACTTAGCGGCATTTGCTCTGCGCTTGATGTTAGAAGACGATGAATATGTAGCGTTAAAATCGCAGCTCATGGAAGTTGCGATGACTACAAAAAAAGCGTTACATGAAATTGAAATTAAAGCTGATTATCCTGAAACTATTTTGTGGTAGATAGAAAGAGCCGACACATATTAAACATTAAAGTGATATGCCCGAAAACATACGCTATGTGAGCGGTTGATTGGAGTGTAGGTTGGGCAACTCTTTGGGGATCAGCGATAGGGGAACGAAGGCTAAAAGCATCACGTCCTGTGATAAAGCCATCGTGACCAACATCCAAATGTTTTATCTGCGCGAAAGCGAAGCGTCAGCAACAAATGTTTTAACTGCGCGAAAGCGAAGCGTCAGCAACAAATGTTTTATCTGTGCGAAAGCGAAGCGTCAGCAACAAATGTTTTATCTGTGCGAAAGCGAAGCGTCAGCAAAAAAGTGCCCAGCCGAAACGGAAATCAACCCCTCGTTTTGCCTAAGAGCCATACCTTATTAATTTGACACCATTAATATAATCATTTTTAATAGTATGAGCCGTCTCAAATGATTTTGAGACGGCTACTTTTCTTCTATTCTTGAATTGTCGTGTAAGCCATTTTTCGAATAACTTCCTCGTGCTGTGGATAGTCAATTAATAGCTCATCCTGTGTAAATAATTCGAAGTCTTCAAAGTCAAAGCCGGGTGCAACCATACAGCCTACTAAACTAAAAGTATTTGCATCCTCTACGGATGAGCCAAATATAGTATTTTTCGGTACCGCGATTTGTGGTACTTCTCCTGCCTCTACATTTAATCCAAGCTTCTTCGCCTCATATGTACCATCCGGGAAAATCATATGGACCGTTAGTGGGCTGCCAGCATGATAATACCAAAGCTCGTCTGATTTCAAGCGATGCAAATGCGATATATCCTGTGAACGTAATAAGAAATAAATACTCGTATAAATTGGTCTCTGTACATCTCTTACAGCCATATCATCAGATGCCCGAAACGAGGATATATAGTACCCTCCTTCAGGATGCTCTGCTAAATTTAATTTTTCAATAAAATATTGTGCTGAATACTTCATACAACATCACTCCTTTCTTCCACATTACCAAATAATAAACGACGAATGCTACTGCTATTTCGTCGCTGACTATTCTATCCGTCGTTTTGATCATTCCATCCGTCGCTTCGACTTCTTTCCGTCACTTTGATCATTCTATCCGTCGTTTAGCCCTTTCTTTCCGTCGCCTTGACTGGTCTATCCGTCGCTCTAGCCTTTCTATCCGTCGCTTCGACTTCTTTCCGTCACTTTGATCATTCTATCCGTCGTTTAGCCCTTTCTTTCCGTCGCCTTGACTGGTCTATCCGTCGCTCTAGCCTTTCTATCCGTCGCTTCGACTTCTTTCCGTCACTTTGATCATTCTATCGGTCGCTTTGCCCTTTCTTTCCGTCGCCTTGACTGGTCTATCCGTCGCTCTAGCCTTTCCATCCGTCGCTTCGACTTCTTTCCTTCACCTTGATCATTCTATCGTTCGCTTTGCCCTTTCTTTCCGTCGCCTTGATAATTTTACGTCTCTCTAGCCCTTCTATTCTTCACTTTAACATTTCTATCGTCTGCTCATTCCTCCGATTATACGAAAAAAGACGTCCCAAAAATTGAGACGCCTTCTCCCTCTATAAACCACCTAAATAAGCGGCCTTTACTTGGTCACTCTCTTGAAGCTCTTTTGCTGTACCTGATAATACAATACGACCCGTTTCAAGTACGTACGCACGATGCGCTACCGATAATGCCATATTCGCATTTTGCTCAACAAGCAATACAGTTGTGCCTTCTTTGTTGACTTGCTCAATAATATTAAAAATATTTTTTACCATGAGTGGCGCAAGTCCCATTGAAGGTTCATCCATTAATAACAATTTCGGTTTTGCCATTATTGCTCGCCCCATCGCTAGCATCTGCTGCTCACCGCCGGACAATGTACCTGATTGCTGTTTCCGACGTTCGAAAAGACGTGGGAATAGTTCAAACACATGATCCATATCTTTTTTAATGCCAGCCTTATCGTTGCGAAGATATGCGCCTAGCTCTAAGTTTTCCTCAACAGACATATTGGCAAAAACACGACGCCCCTCTGGAACATGTGAAATGCCTGATTTTACTATTGTCTGTGCAGCCTTCCCTGCGATAGAGAAGCCTTCATATTCAATGATGCCACCCTTTGGTTTTAATAGGCCCGACAATGTTTTTAATAATGTACTTTTACCAGCACCGTTTGCACCGATTAACGTTACGATTTCACCCTCATTTACTTCTAAAGAGAGGCCCTTTAATGCTTGAATATTACCGTAAAATACATCTATATTTTGTACTTTTAGCATTAGCTGATAACCTCCTCACCAAGGTACGCTTCAATTACCTTTGAATTGTTGCGAATTTCTTCTGGTGTCCCATCTGCGATTAGTTGACCATGATCGAGCACATATATACGTTCACATATCCCCATAACTAAGCTCATATCATGCTCAATTAGAAGAATGGTTAAGCCAAACTCTTTACGAATAAACGCTATTAATTCCATTAAGTCTTGCGTTTCCTGCGGGTTCATCCCTGCTGCAGGCTCATCCAATAAAAGTAGCTTAGGTTTTGCAGCTAGGGCACGAGCAATTTCTAATCGGCGCTGCATCCCATAAGGTAAATTTTTCGCAAGCTCATCCTTATAAACATCTAGACCAAAGATTTTTAGAAACTCAATAGATTGATGCTCCATTTCTGCCTCACCTTTAAAATGATTCGGCAAGCGGAAAATGGAAGACCACATAGAATGCTTCGCAAGCGAATGGTTCGCTACCTTAACATTATCTAAAACAGATAGCTCCTTAAATAAACGAATATTTTGGAACGTACGGCTAATACCTTTTTGTGTTACTTGATATGGTGCAAGCCCGTTCAACTTTATACCGTCAAATGTAATCGCGCCCTCCGTTGGCATATACACTCCGGTAAGCATGTTAAAGCTAGTTGTTTTACCAGCACCATTGGGCCCTATAAGACCTACTAGTTCCCCTTGATTTAGGTACATATTAACGCCCTGTACCGCCTTTAAACCACCGAATTGAATGCCCATGTTTTCAACATTGATAAGAAGGTTTCTAGCCATTATTTTGTACCTCCTTTTTTACCAAACTTAAATAAATCCGCAACTTCTTTTGTTCCCATTAACCCTGTTGGGCGATATAGCATTACGACTATTAATACTAAACTGTAAATAATCATACGTGTTTCTGGGAAGTTTGCTAGATATGCTGAGACTACTGTTAAGAAAATAGCTGCGATGACAGATCCAGAAAGACTTCCTAAGCCACCAAGAACTACAAAGATTAAAATATCAAATGATTTTAAGAAACCGAAAGTTGTCGGTTGGATAATGTAAAAGTTATGTGCAAAAATGGCCCCTGCAAGGCCGGCGAAGAAGGAACCTATCGCAAAAGCTACAACTTTATAGTAGGTTGTATTAATACCCATTGCATCTGCTGCAATTTCGTCCTCACGAATCGATATACATGCGCGTCCATGACGTGAATTCGTAAAGTTTGAGATGACTAAAATTGTTAGAACAACACCTATGAATGCATAAGACCAGTTTGATAAATATAGAACCTGCATCCCTGCCGCGCCACCAACATAGTCCGTATTTAAAAAGATAATACGTATAATTTCCGCAAAACCAAGCGTGGCAATTGCTAAATAGTCACCCTTTAAACGTAATGTCGGAATACCTACGATTAAACCTGCTACAGCTGCTGCTAATGCCCCTAAAAAAATAGCTAATGGGAACGGAAGCAATAGCTTAGTTGTAATAATTGCAGAAACATATGCTCCAACTGCTAAGAAACCGGCATGCCCAATCGAGAATTGACCAGTAATCCCAATGACAATATGCAAACTGACCGCAAGCATGATGTTAATACACATTGTGATCAACATATTTTGATAGTAAATATCGAGAATGTTTGTAGAAATAAGGATTTGAACAACTGCATAGATGACTAGCGCTAATACGGCATAGCCCCAGAAAACTTTAGACTTTTTCATCATTACCGCTCACCTACACTTTCTCACGGGCATTTTTACCAAAGATACCCGATGGTCTGAAGATTAAAATTAAAATTAAAATAACGAATGCCGCTGCATCGCGCCATAAAGAGAAACCAAGTGCACTTACTAATGATTCCACTACACCTAACAACATACCTCCAACCATAGCACCTGGTATAATCCCAATACCACCAAGTACCGCGGCGATAAACGCTTTAACCCCTGGAATAACACCCATTAATGGATCTATTTTCGTATAGTAAACACCAAAGATAACACCTGCTGCACCAGCTAGAGCAGAACCAATCGCGAATGTTGCTGAAATTGTATTATCTACGTTAATACCCATTAAACGTGCTGCATCTGCATCATGAGAAACCGCACGCATCGCTTTCCCGATTTTAGTTTTATGTACGATGAATTGTAAAAGAATCATCAGTACAATTGCTACAGATAAAATTAATATTGATGTACTACTGATTTGAACACCGAAAACATCAAATGATTTATTTGTAATGACTTCAGGGTATGCAGCCGGTTGCGCACCTCTGAAGTAGATCGTTGTATATTCAATTAGTAGCGATACACCTATTGCCGTAATTAAAGCAGCAATACGTGTAGCATTTCGTAAACGCTTATAAGCAATACGTTCAATTAAAACACCAAAGATTGCACAGACCACCATCGCCAATAATAGCGCTGAGAAGAAGCCAAGCTCCCATTTAGCAATTGCGTAAAAGCCAATAAATGACCCAATCATGAAAACATCACCGTGGGCAAAGTTGATCAGCTTAATAATCCCGTATACCATCGTATACCCTAGCGCTATTAATGCGTAGATACTACCTAGTGAAATACCGTTCACAAGCTGCTGTATCCATTCCATGAGCGTTCACTCCCTTTATTTTTCTGAAAAATGCAAAAATAGAATTTACTACTACATGTTATTATTGAAAATAGAGTAAATTGTGTCGTCTTTAAAAAATTTTTTTCATGGTCTATCTAGCAATCTCGCTTTAGAGAAATTGCGTCCGGATTTTGAACACTTAATGAAACTATATACGCATTCATCTCATCACCTTCAATGGCGAGAGCCTTCACTTTATGAAGGTAAAACATAAAAAGGGAGGCGTGTTTACCCGCCTCCCCTTGCCAAGAAAACATTAAGGATTAACTTTAGAGTTGAACACTTGTTTACCGTCTTTAAATTCAAGAACTGTTGCTGTTTTAATTGGATTATGATTTTCGTCAACCGAGAAAGTACCCGTTACTAAAGAAAGATCTTTTGTGTCAGCTAAAGCAGTTTTAATAGCTTCCCCGTCCGTAGAGCCTGCTCGCTTAATAGCATCCGCAATGTAGTAAATTGTGTCATAGCCAAGTGCATTGAATGCATCTGGTGCTTTATCACTGTTCGCTGCTTTAAATGCCTTTACGAAATCTTGAATTTTTTGATCTGGATCTTCTGCAGAATAGTGGTTTGTGATATACGTGTTATTCAGCGCTTTCGCACCAGCTAGTTCAACTAAAGTTGGCGAATCCCAACCGTCAGCCCCCATCAAGGGAACATCGATACCCATTTCACGTGCTTGTTTAACAATTAAACCAACCTCTTCATAGTATCCTGGGATAAAGATAAAGTCTGGTTTAGCTGCTTTAATATTTGTTAATTGTGTACGGAAGTCAGTATCCTTAGCGACATACGCTTCTTCTTCTACAACTTTCCCACCATTTTTAGTGATTGTATCTTTAAATGATTTTGCTAAACCTTTTGCATAGTCAGATGCGTTGTCCGCAAAAATAGCTACATTTTTAGCTTTCAATTCACCTGAAGCGAAGTTCGCTGCTACAATCCCTTGGAATGGGTCAATGAAACAAGTACGGAATGCATACTCGTTAACGCTATCATCATCATTGACTGTAATGTTAGGAGCAGTACCTGAACCTGTAACAATCGGGATTTTATTGCTGTTCGCTATTTGAACAGTAGCAACTGTATTACCAGAAGTTGCTGGAGCTAGCATTGCTACTACTTTATCTTGTGTTGCTAGTTTAAGAGCCGCTGCAGTAGCCTCTGAGTTTTCAGATTTGTTATCTACTTTAATAAGCTCAATCTTTTTACCGTCGATTCCGCCCTTATCATTAATTTCTTTAACTGCTAGGTCTGCACCTACACCAATCGAAGAACCATAAGAAGCTACGTTCCCTGAAAGCTCTAAGTTTGCACCGATTTTAATCGTATCACCGTCAGAAGAACCACCACCTGATGATGACCCTCCTCCTGAACTTGAACTACCTCCGCCACCACAGCCAGCAAGAACTCCCGCAAGTAGTGAAGATGCAACTAGAAGTGAGCCAAACTTTTTAAGCTTTTTGTTCTCTCTCATAATTTTATTCCCCCTAGAATTTTCTCAAATATTAGATATTTCAGATAATTATAAACAATTAATAGCGTTTGCTCAATAACAAAAATAACCAAAATTATAATTTATAACTATCTATCTTTAAGTAAATCAAAATATTATTCATTTAGGACTTTTACATTGTAAAACATTCCTTATATTTAGTCTAGAGTGATTTTTCAGTATAATTAGTAATTTGTGAATTATCTATTAATTTATTGCGAATATTCATACAAACCTATTATTTCCGATAAAGTCTCGTAAAAAGAGGTCATAAATCGCATGATTTAGAATATCAGGCACTAAAATGGTTGCTATTTATTACCTAGGAAATAAAGAAAAGTAGAGGGAGTAATCATCGGTCGTTTGCTTTTAGTCTCGGCATAATTGTGTCCGTCGGAAAGAAATAAAAAAAACTTAGAATTATTGCTCAGCTCTAAGCTTTTTTTAGTGCAAACACACAGAGGCGTTCGTTAATATTTGTTTCATTTTCAAGATGGACCTCATGGATTAATTCGAAAGGTGTCCCATGATGTAAAAACTGCAAATAATCATATGGTGGGTAGTATAAAATAATATGAATTTCGCGCATATGCAGTTCAAAAGACTTCCAAATATTGTGAATAACTGTACGGAAAATATTGATTGAAAACGGATTAAAGAAAAAGAAAACCGTGTCGCATGGTTGTATAGCATAGTCTTCCGCTATTGAATGAATAAAGGAAATCTGAGCTTGAGCACTCTTCTTTTGAAGATAGCTCTTTTTATTATTCTCAGCCTCTGCATAAAAACCTGCATCCATTTCTACCCCAATTGTAGGAATATGAAATTTATGATGTACATAAATAGGGACTCTCCCTTTTCCACATCCCATATCAATAAACACTGGATGATCAGGCATTTCATACTCCGAAAATAATTGTTCTAAGCCAGTATACGGTGTTGGCTCATAGCGATGGTAGTGAGCTAGTTTCGGGAATCCGTATTGGTCACCTACTGTGTTAATATGTAAACATTTATCAAATTGATGTTCATTCATACTATTACTCCTAAAAAAGAATGATTAATTTTACCACGATAAAAAGGAAAAACCATACCCAAAAGTTTTGGATATGGTTTTTTTTAACGACCTCTTCGGTTAAATTTTAAAACAAAGAGCAGTGCAACTATTAACAACGCAAAACAAACAATCGCTGTAAGAACTGTATTTTTATCGATAACGGTTCCTTGCTTTAGTTGCTCATCGCCTTGGTTCGGCCACATAGGTCCTTCATTTTGGTCAGGTCGTTGCATTGGGCCACCACCATTTGGTCTTTCTCCCTTATTATCGCCATTTTGATTAAACGGAGGGGCTTGTGAAGGATCAAAATCCTCTGGCATTTGATTCGGATCAAAGTCATCTGGTCTTTGCATCGGAATGTTCATGTCACCCATTTCGCCTGGATTAGGCATTGCCATATTCCCTTGTGTTGTTGCTTCCACAACAAGTTCCCCTGACAGCTGCTTTAAAATAGATTCGGAGCGCTGCTTTGCAAATTCAGGGAGACTCTTTTCCCCTTCTACCGCTTCTATAAATTGTTCTGTTGTAGAGAATTTCGTAGGGTCTGCTTCCACATACGTTGTTAATAGCAATGCTAATTTTTTGGTAATGTTGTGTACGTTATCTTCTGTTAAGTAATTAGTCGCTATCTCTTCTAAATAGCCTTCATATTTTGCACGATACTCTTCATTGGAAAGTAAGGCGTTCAATAGCGTCCGCTCCTCTAAAGTTGTGCCAGATACAGGTGTAGTCACACTAAAGTTAATAGCGCTATCTTCCATCAAATCCCCAGACAATCCAAATCCCATATTGAGTCCACCCCGATTCCGGTCAGCATTTGGCTGTTGCTGTTGACCATTATTCGGAGGCTTCATTTCGGATTTATCATTTATCTGTGCATCATTAGGTGCTTTTATATCGGCATTGTCTTGGATTTTATTGTTGCCACCCATTCTACCACCAACACCAAAGCCGCCAAACGACATATTAAAATCCCATGGTATAATCGAAAACATACCATTTTCCTCATACAAATAGTAATTATGTTTCATAGTTCCCTGATAACTATCAAGATTCACGAGTGCTGTGTTCATAGCAAAGTAACGCAGCATTTCATCGACATCAATATATTTTTCGATATTACCGCCATTATTAATGGCTTCAATCATTTCAATGAATTTTGATTCATCGACATTGCCTTCGTTCGTTTTTAAGCCAATTCCCGTATAATCAGCAATATCATCACTAATATATTTTAAATCACTGCCTGTCCCATCTGGCTTAAACAAAAATCCATCATTAGAGCCGTAGTTATTTGCCAGGAATGTTTCATCCACCGCTTCTACCCCTAAAAATAAACCTCGATCCTTACCATTCACTGTGACATACATATATGAATGAGCGGGTGTAGGCAATCCCATTTGTTCCATGAGCTCATAAGAAACATATTCTCGCATTAATGTTGTATCACTGAAATTATTGTTTAAATTTAATTTTTTCAAGCCATATAAACTTTGTGTATCATCGTAATAATCGAAATCTATTTTTAAGCTATATCGATCCGAGTCGCTATTTACAATCGAGTTCAGTGATGAACTTCCTTTTGTACGAATAGCTACATTCTCTATTCTCTTGCCATTTACCGTGATATTAGCTTGCTTCAACTCCTTATCTGCTGCACTTTCTAGCATGTCTGTCCAATCTTCCTCGGCTATTTCAATATCTAATGTTGTTACTTTATTTTTATTAAATACAATAGTCTCATAGGAAAACTCGGTATTTTTCGTTTCAATGCCCGCGTTTGGAAGCACAGCAAATACAACAACAAAGAGGAGTAGCAGAATTGCCATACAAATATAGACAACCCGTGTTTTAATCATCATCTGCACCTCTCTTCATAGTAGAAAACTCCTCCAGAGTGGTTACTAAGCAGTGAAATTACCATCATAACTAAGCATTACTGCTGATTTTACTCCAGGTACTTTTGTAAGATTGTCCATCAATTTTGTATCATTTTGTTTAACACGAACTTCATAGGTTGTTTCGATTTCAATATCTGACATAATAGATTTTGATTTTAAAGCGAATTTTTTAGACTGTGTCGCAATAATACGCTCCACTTCTTCACAAGCAAACTCTTCTTCAAATTTCACAATTAAAAGATATGGATTTTCCACAGTAATTTTGTTTACAAATACTAGTAATACAAGACCAATTAAAACTGCGCCAATAATAACAAGCGGAATAAATCCTGCACCACAAAGAATCCCCGAAACTATTGCCCAGAAAATATAGACTAAATCCATAGGATCTTTAATAGGTGTACGGAAACGCACGATTGATAGCGCACCAACCATACCTAGCGATAACAGCACATTTGAACTTATTCCCATAATCACTAGTGCTGTTGCCATTGTCATAATGAGTAGCGAAATATTGAAGGAATGTGAGTAAATCACTCCGTTAAAGGTTTTCTTGTAAACGGCGTAAATAAACAGCCCCACAAAGAACGCTACAACTAACCCTAAAATTGAATCTATTAATGAAAATGATGCTGTTTTCTCTAAAAAGCTGGATTTAAAAATATCGTTAAATTTTATAGTATCCATTGTTTAATTCTCCTTTATACGTACATACGACTAAGCTGATATTTCGAATATGCTTCAGCACGTGTATCTACTGATTGTAATAAGTACTTAATAATATCTGGCAAGTACTCATCATATTTCACTTCTAAAATAACTAAGTTTGGCTCAAGTACATCAACCATCGGCAGTTTCGGATGAAACATATCTGTATTACGTAAGCTCGATTGTACTTTACTATCAAATGTGACACGCACATTTCCAAAGGGATAGATGTAAGCCTCTCGCTCGTAATCAACAACTGTCATCGGTTTCAATTGGTGATACTTCATTTCCTGATATAAATCTTGTATTAACGCTCGTTTGTCTTTCTCCATCCAAGCGATATCCCCAACGCGCATTTGTTCAAATTCCTTTTGAGATATGGCACACTTCGTTTTAAACGTTAAATTATTACGTTTACTTTTCCGCTCCAAATTTATAATCTCTGTGGACTTACCATAAATTCGTACTCGATATTTATCTCGATTGATAAAGCCCTCTTTTTTCTCATTTAGGACCTTGTTTGCAAAATTATCGAAGTATGTGCTGCGAATTAAATACTTACCATTCATCCCAGCATGCTTGTCTAACTGCATCACATGCCGAAGTTTAGTTTTTAATAATGCATAGTCCGAATAGGAGATGGCCTGTTTAATCTCCTTACGACCGTTAGGGTTAAACGAAGTAAGAGTTGGCATATAGTTCACTCCTTACATTTTTTCAATTTTGTATTGCTCTTGCTTTTCAGCTAACCAAGACGCATACTCTTCATTTATGCGCTCCTCAAGCACCGTTGCATAAACTTCATCTTTTAGATTTTCGAATACTGCCTCTTCTGCCGGTACTTTATCGGTTACTTTAATAATGTGATAGCCCTCTGATGTTTGTACGATGTCGCTGATGCTACCCTTTTCAAGGCCAAACGCTACTTCCTCAAACTGCTCCTCCATTTGTCCTCGGCTAATATAACCTATTTCCCCGCCAGCCTCATTCGTTGTTGTATCGATTGAATATGTTTTTGCTAAATCTGCAAAATCCTCACCGGCTTTTATTTTTGCTAGCACGTCTTTTGCTGTTGCTTCATCCTCCAATAAAATATGACTGGCTACTACCTCTTCTTTTTGTCCATAGCTATCTTTATTGTCTTCAAAATATTGAGCTACTTCCTCATCTGATATGTCTATGCTTGTAGCGATAACATCTTTTGTAAGCTGATACATGCGAATATTATCCCTCACACTCTGCTCTGTCAGTCCATTCGCCTTTAGTGCCTCCTGTAATGATTCCTCCCCACCATATGACTCCGCTAACTCCTCATACTCTTCCTGAATAGCGTCATCGGATACAGAAACACCCTCTTTTTTCGCCTCTAGCTCAACTATTTTATTGGTAATTAGTGTATCTAGCACCTCTGTACCGTATTGTTCACGCAATGCGTCATCTAGTTCTGTTTGTAAAATCTTTTCACCATCAACCTTCGCCACATAATCACTACTCTCACCACAACCGACTAGTAGTATTAATAATGCTGCAGGTAAGGTCATCATTTGGAAAAACCTTTTGTTTCCGGTCATCCTTGATCCCGTCCTTTCTTTTGGTTTCTCGTTTACAATGCTTACTATAAAGGCCTAATGTGTCAGTCAGATGTCAGCTTTACATTTCCTTCAAAAAGTCTTTACAAAAAAAGCTACCACGCCTTTAGAGCGTAGTAGCCTTCTTTAGTGTTATTTCAAAGCATGTTCCTGATGAATTACTGTCAATTAAGCGTAAATCACCACCTATAGATTGCGCCATCATTTTACTAAGTGATAATCCTAAGCCTAACCCACGGACCGCATATTTTTTATTTTCGCCTCTATAAAAACGCTCAAAGATAAATGCTTGATCTTCTTGAGGAATACCGTATCCAGTGTCCCTTACAGTAATTGATACAGCATCCTCTTTTTCCATAAGCTTTACGGTAACGATCCCTTCTTGCATTGCCTGCTTTGCATTCGTCAATAAATTTGTAACTATTTGCTGTATTCTTACAACATCCGCGTGTACATCAACAGATTCTGTAAGGAGATCCGTTTGTATTTTAACATTTTCATTATCCTGCATGACTTCCCATTGTGCTACAGTATCACGTACTAATTGATTAACACTTACTGTTTCAAGCTTTACTGGAATTGCATCTACAGCAAAATGATTGTAAGCTAGCAAATCACCGACCATCGTTTTCATTTTCGTCGTTTCTACTAGCGCCATTTGAATAAATTCACTAGCGTCTTGACCTGTAACGACACCATCGTTCACTGCCTGCAATAACCCACTAATTGACGTGACGGGTGTTTTTAGCTCGTGGGTGACCCCTGCTAATAACTCTGTTCGAGTCTTTTCTAATTGCTCTAGCTTAGTCGCCATTTCCTTAAAAGACGTAACGAGCTCATAAATTTCTTCTTCCTTATTATTTTGAGGCAAATCCAATGTATAGTTTCCTTCTTGTACTTGCTTTGCGGCTTCGGCAACTTGTTTTATTGGATACGCTAAACGTTTTGATAAAAAATAAATAGCACCCCAACCTAATACAGCAAGTGCTCCAATTAATAGTGCCAGTTGCCCATATGCTTGGTTAACCTTCGTTAAATTGTCCTTTTTCTCTAAGACAAGCACCCAGCCAACTACCTTATTGTCCTTTTCAAGTTTTCGTTTTACGACATATTGAGCTAACTCTCGTCCCTCACTCGTTAAAGTTATCTTCTTTGTCCCTTCTTCACTATCCAGTAAGTTGGCAACATTTTTTTCACTCCCCGGAGGCATCGGTCGATTGCTGCTTACTATATTGCCTGCCGTATCTACAACATATAAAACGGGATCAATTTCTCGCATAGTAGATCGCTCACGGTTACCAATAAACCCTGAAACCCCCCCCATAGGTCCATTATTTTGTCCAGAAGTATCTGTTAGGCGAAATACAGTCTCGTCTGCTATAAATTCCATCATCTCTAGTCGATTTTGAAACGTCGTATGTCGAATCCATGCCGCAGAAATAAAAGTGATAATAGCTAGACCTACAAAGAGCGTTAGTAAATAGCGGCTTGTCCAATAGTTGCGTAAAGATACTCGCTTATTTTTTGTGAACACTTAGCTGATACCCCAATCCACGTAGTGTCTTTATTTCTCCCTCTTCCTCATCCCACTCCTTAAGTACCTTTCTGAGTCGCTTTACAGCTAAATCCACCGCTCTATCGCTACCTTCATACTCCCATCCCCAAACTTGATCGATCAGTTGATCACGTGTAAATGTTTGATTTGGGTGTTCTGCCAAAAATAAGAGCACCGATAAATCTCTAGGCGTTAAAATAATTTCTTCTCCTTTAAGTAGCACACGGTGGCCTTTCATATCAATCTCTAGCTCACCAAAGCGTTTTATTTCTGAAGATCTATAACTTCCTTCAGCACGTCTTAAAACTGCCTTTACTCTTGCTACTACCTCATCAGCTATAAATGGCTTTGCAATATAATCGTCTGCCCCTTGATCAAAACCCTCTAATCGATTATTTACATCGCCTAATGCCGTTAGCATGATCACTGGACAAGAGCTACATTCTCTAATTTCCTTTAAAATGAACCAACCATTTTTTTCTGGTAACATAATATCGAGTAATACTAAATCAGGCTGCACCTTTTGAAACATATCCAATGCCTGTCCACCATTAAAACATTGCACAACATCAAAGCCTACTTTTTTCAAATATGCCTTCAATACTTGACTTATTGCATATTCGTCTTCTACTACTAATATTTTTGCCATGTCCTTCACCTCGTTACCAGCTCATTCGTGTTTTCATTATATCATCGATTTATGTCAGTTAAATGTCAGGAGTTAGTGCGTCTGTTCATTCTTATAGCAAAGTATATTTCCATGTATGGTTCCAACACTTCAAATATCGAGCTATTTACAATTTAAATCTATTGACAATGTCTTCCTAAGCCAATTATCATTGATTGCGAATGATAATCAATGATAATTCATTCATATAGTAGATTTACTAAACAAAATGATTAGGGGGGAAAAGCATGATTATTGTTACAAATCGTATTCAAGTCAAACCCGGCTTTGCTGCAAAAATGGCACCGAACTTTACAAAACCAGGTCCTCTACAACAGTTCGAAGGCTTCCATAAAGTAGAGGTACTAGTTTCAACTGATGATCCGACTTATGACGAAATGAGCGTCAATATGTACTGGGAGACTAAGGAGCATTTCCAAGCTTGGCGTAATAGCGATGCATTCGCTGCGGCACATCACCGTCCTGGACAAAGCTCTGAGGGAGGAAAACCCGAAAACAGTCCAATGATCGGTAGCAAAATAGTTATAGCTGAATTAGCTTCTTCAATTGAAGCATTACGCTAACTTTTAATTTGTATCTCCTATCCTCACTATTTGCGAGGAAGAGGGATAATAACTAACATATCTTCTGATTCTATCTAAAAAAAACCTGCATTTTTAAAAATGCAGGTTTTTTAATACTTTATCGCATGAAAATAACTAAAATATATCCAAGTATTGATAAACAAACCGAACCGATCAGTCCGGCAATAAACGCCTTTACACCTAATTGTTTAAAGGTTTTTATGTCTACATTTAAACCTAGTCCGGCCATTGCCATTCCGATTAAAATATAAGCGGTATTTACAAAGGTTTGCGCTACATTAGCTGGTACGATCCCTAACGAATTAATAGCACTCATCGCTAAAAACCCGAGAATAAACCATGGAATGATTGACAGTGAAAATCCTTCCTTTTCCTGCTTCTTGTCCATTCTCCGATATAAAATACCGATGACAATGGCTACCGGTACAAGCAATGCGACACGTGTTAGCTTAACAATAACCGCCATATCAATTGCTTCATTCCCACCAGCAGAGGCTGCTGCAATAACATGAGCAATTTCATGTAAAGTGCCTCCCGCAAAAATACCATATTCAGTAGGGGTTAAATTAAATACGGAATATAACACCGTATAGACTAATGTGAATACAGTCCCTAATAATGCAACAATCGCTGCGCCCACTGCTGTCTCTTTTTCATTTGCTTTAATTTGAGGAGCAATAGCGACAACGGCAGCAGCTCCACAAATAGCTGTGCCACAAGCTGTTAATATACCGAGTTTCTTATCGACATGAAATACCTTCGTTAAGCCATATACAACAAGTAAAGCAAATACTAGATTAATAAACGCAATAAGGAAGACACTCGCTCCAGCATTGTAAATATCCATTAAATTCAAACGCATACCTAATAAAATAATGCCGAGGCGTAATAATTTTTTACTTGAAAATGTGATGCCTATTTGCCAAGTATCCTGCACCTTAAAGGCTGCTCTCCAAGCCATACCTAATATAATGGCAATGACAAGCTGCCCTAATATTGAGAAGAACGGAAATGTCGAAATATACTTCGCCACTAAGGCAATAATGAGTGTCAACAATATCCCCTTCATAAACGCAGGGGTTAGGAAACTTTTTAACCTACGTTGTCCATTATCCATGTTGTTCACTTCTTTCATCCTTGATGATTATTACTTTATTAGAAAGTTAATCATTAGTAAAATACATATATATAATGGCAATTATTAATATTTCTAATGATAGGAGTAACGATATGCAGTATGATGCTTTAAAAACATTTATCACACTGGTGGAAGTCAATAATTTTACGAAAGCCTCCGAAATACTTCATATTTCACAGCCGAGTGTCAGTTTACACATTAAAAACTTAGAACGAGAATTTCAAACGACCTTGTTTAGCCGTTCACCAAAATCTGTACAAATCACCCCAACTGGAGAAATTTTATATAAACGAGCTAAACAGATGCTGGCAATTGCGGAAGCAGCAAAGGAAGATATTTTAACCTATCATCATGAAATCCAAGGGACGCTTGTAATTGGGGCTAGTTTTACAATTGGCGAATATATTTTGCCTCCTATCATAGCTAATCTACAACAGCAATTCCCCAAGCTAGAGCTTCAAGTTATTATTGGCAATACGAAAGAAATCATTCAATATACAAAATTGTTACAAGTCGATATCGGTCTTATTGAAGGACAGGCACACGACCATGAACTTATTATTCATCCGTTTATGCAAGATGAATTATTTATTGTCAGTGCGAGTAATCACCCTCTTGCAAAGGTACCAACTATTACGGTTGCGGACTTACAGCAGCAAAATTGGGTTGCACGTGAAGATGGCTCTGGCACACGATATTACTTAGATCATTTATTTAGAGCAAACGGGCTCCAAGTACGTTCACTTCTTACTATTAGTAGTAATCAAGGTGTGAAAGAAAGCGTGATTCAAGGGCTTGGATTTTCATTACTGTCCGCTAGTGTCATTGAGCGTGAATTAAAAAATAACGATATAAAAACCTTACCTCTCGAGGATCAACATTTTACACGAACATTTTCTTATTTGTACTCACCTACAATGAAAAACAAACGCAATGTTGACACTCTTATAGAGGCATTATTAAAGAAAGCTTAGCGACTAGTAATTCGCTAAGCTTCATGTTGTTGAAAAGTTATTATGTATCAGAAGGTATATACTATGTGAAGCAGTTGATTGGAGTGGAGACTGGGCGACTCCTTGGGGATCAGCGATAGGGGAACGAAGGCTAAAAGCATCACGTCCTGTGATAACGCCTTCGTGACCAACATCCTGTTGCCCCGACGCCCCCAGGAAGCTTTGCTCTGTGCGAAAGCGAAGCGGCAGCAACAAATGTTTTAACTGTGCGAAAGCGAAGCGGCAGCAACAAAGCGCCCAGTCGGAATCAACTTCTCGTTTCGCAGAAAATCCTTCCTTTATTTAATGTGACGCCCATAGATTCTCTTCACCATTTTGTTTTTCGACACTACTTGCTAATCTCACTTTAAAGTTCTTGGGTTTATACGTTTACGCTCCTGCTTTTGCTCAATAATTTCTACGAATTTCAAGGCTGCTCGAGATAAGGGCACACTTTTCAAATAACACATGCCAATGCTTCGTGTTGGAATACTTTCTGTTAATGTTAACTCATATAACAGGCCTCGTTGCAAATAATCCTTAGAAAATTCTTTCGTTACACAGGCAATTCCTAAATTACTTCGTGCAAATTCAAGCACTAGATCATGTGAACCAAGCTCAAACTCAGGTTCAATGTGGATTCCTCTTGCAATCAAATAATCTTCTACGTACTTTCTTGAATTAGATTTTTTCTCTAAAAGAATAAGTGGAAACTTTAGCAGATCCTCAAAGCTTATACTTTTTGAAGCCAATGTTTTGTACTTCTCTCCACATACAAAAATATCTTGGACCTCCGTGCAAGCGGTTAGCTTTAATGTCGGATCTTCTATCGGAAAATTGCAAAGTCCTATATCAACCTCACCAGATTTAATAAAATTACAAATTTCCAAAGTCGTTCCATTTAACATTTGTAATTTTATATTTGGATACATCGTATGAAACGCCTCTAGATAAGGCATTAAAAAGAAACGAGAAATGGTATCTCCTACCCCAATTTTCAACTGACCTGTTGTTAAATTTTTAAATTCTAGCAGCTTCTCCTCGCCAGCATCTAACAGGCCTAATGCTGAATTTGTATATTCATACAGAAGGCTGCCTTCAGTTGTTAATGTCACCCCTTTAGGTGTGCGATTAAAAAGACGTGTGCCGAGCTCCTTTTCTAATTGCATCATAGCTTGGCTAACAGCTGGTTGAGTCATATATAAATCTTTAGCAGCACTTGAAAAGCTATTATTTTTAGCAACAATACTAAAAACGCGATATAAATCTAATTTCCCTATCATATAAGCACCTCTTATAGCTATTATACGAACTATTAATTTTACTTATACCACTAAAGAGGCGTATAGTAAAATCATATTGGTTTAATTTCACAATATTTAACTTTTTCAGTAGGCGAAAAGAATCGGCAAGGCGTCTTTTGTAATACCCACAGCCGGTTCCAGACGCAATTATGCCAAGGCATAACTATTAATCATACATTTATCTATTTAATAAGGAGAGATTATTTTGGAACGTGTAGTTGGTACAGTAGTAAGAGGTCTTCGTGGTCCGATTATTAACGAAGGCGATAATATTGAGCAAATCGTTGTTGATACAGTATTAAACGCAGCAAAGACAGAAGGCTATTCAATTGAAGATCGTGACATCGTTACAGTAACAGAATCTGTCGTAGCGCGTGCACAAGGTAACTATGCATCCATCGATGACATCGCAGCGGACGTAGCTGCTAAATTCGGTGATGATACTGTTGGTGTTATTTTTCCAATCCTAAGCCGCAATCGCTTCGCTAACTGCTTACGCGGTATTGCAAAAGGCGTTAAAAAAGTTGTTCTTATGCTTAGCTATCCATCTGATGAAGTTGGGAACCACCTAGTTGATATCGATGAGCTAGATGTAAAAGGGATTAATCCTTGGACAGATACTTTAACTGAGGCTGATTTCCGTGAGCATTTCGGCTATAAAAAACATACATTTACAGGCGTAGATTATATTGAATATTATAAAGAACTAATTGAAGCTGAAGGCGCGTCTTGTGAAGTTATCTTTTCAAACAACCCAAAAACAATTTTAGATTTCACGAAGAGCATTTTAACATGTGATATTCATACACGCTTACGTACAAAACGTATTTTAACGGCAAATGGTGCTGAAAAAGTATACAGTCTTGATAATATTTTATCTGAGCCCAATAAAGACTCTGGCTTTAATGCAGAATACGGTCTACTTGGTTCAAATAAAGCTACTGAAGATAGCGTAAAATTATTCCCACATACTTGCCAACCAATCGTTGATGGCATCCAAGCAAAAATCAAAGAAGCTACTGGTAAAACAGTTGAAGTAATGGTTTACGGTGATGGTGCTTTTAAAGATCCTGTGGGCAAGATTTGGGAGTTAGCTGACCCTGTTGTTTCTCCAGCTTTCACAGCTGGATTAGACGGCACACCAAACGAAGTAAAACTAAAATACTTAGCGGATAACGATTTTGCGGAACTTCGCGGCGAAGAATTAAAAGCAGCCATTTCTGAGTATATCCAAAACAAAGATGCAGATTTAACTGGGCAAATGGCCGCTCAAGGGACAACGCCTCGTCGTTTAACAGACCTAATTGGTTCACTATCTGACCTAACTTCTGGTTCAGGTGACAAAGGAACACCAATGATTTATATTCAAGGTTATTTCGATAACTATACAAAATAATAAGCTATAAAAAATGAACGCCCATGTTACTTGGGCGTTCATTTTTTATATAGTGTACACGCTTCAATGTCTGACGCTATGTCCAAGTTTATTATTTCATTTAGTGAGGATGACAGGAATCGAACCTGTAAATCCCTATTCCGTAAAGGGACATGCTACCACTGCATACTTCCTCATATTTATTATATTTTATTAGTTTCATACTTTAAGAATTACATTTTTCTCAGTCCTTTTGTTTTATAGTTAGGTATACTTTACCTTTTCAAATCATACTTATTTCAATTGATTAGGAATCACTTCTTCATTTAACCAATGTTCGCTTGTTCGAACATGATTCTGTCTCACAAATTTCCCCAGGTTATATCGAAAATCATCATAATGGAAGGCAGCTGCATTTCTAATAACATACCCTTCCTGCTCACCCCCAAGAAGTGATTTCCCTGTAAATGTCTTCTTTATTTTTTCCTCATCGAAAATACCTCGATATAATACAGGTACCGTTTCAATCCCCCATTCAGCTGCATAACGGACTGTTTCATCCCAGCTTAAACAAATATTTTTTTCGTTCCAAATACTAAATAAATAAAAGTAACTAGTTAACTCATTGTAGTAAATGGAGTGCTTGGCATAAATATTTTCACCACATAATCTCCAACCTTCTGGAATCTGGAAGGCAAATGTAGCATGAAACGTTTTCACCCAATGCCTCGACGGATGATCTCCTGAATTTAAGCTTCTAGCATGCATATAGTTTTGATAAAGTGTTGTTCCTTCCCCGTCTAATTTTTCGGTTACAACAACCTCTTTTCCAATAAAATGATCAACATTTTTAGCAACCTTGTCATCGTGTGTATATCCTCTACTCCACGGCAAATGAAAGCTTCTTGGATATTTCATCAAATTGGTCATAAACTCACTTCCTTTGTTTACATCTACTTCGCAAATTGATCTGCTTCTCGAAAGAAATAAAGCTTTGTTAATAAGTCACCATCTAATAAATGATAAATCTTACTTGATCCCCTATCACCTCCATATTGAATTAACATATGAAATTGCACTAAATTAATCACCTTTAAAACAAAGTCTTCTTCAAAACCAAGCTCTAATAAAAAATGGCATACCATTTGAGCAGATACATTTTCATGTCCATAATATCCATATCTTTGTTGTAATTCTTTATATTTTTTACAAAACGGTTTGCCTATATCATGGAATAAAGCAGCTATCTGCAGTGCTAACTTGTCACTTTCCATATAGTATTCGTTCATATATTCATAAACAAAATACGTATGCTGGCAAAGTAAAAATTGATGATAAGGATTTTCTTGATTAAATTGATAAATCTCTTTAAATAGTTGGACTGATTTCAACTTTTGAAAAAGCTCATCATATGTGGGTTCGCTTCGGATTAGCGAAAGAAATTGCTCTTTTGAGATTTCATACGGACTCGCTTCATGTACAATATGCACCTCGTCAAATCCTTCTCCCAATATCGGAAACTCTAAATTCTTCCTCATTTTATCCATTATCACTAACGGAACTTTTCTCTTCCTTTGTTGATTTCTTGCTATACACAATGTATAAGGAGTATCAAAATAATAACAAATCGTCCTCACATCACCAGACAATTTACCTAGTGCAAATATCCTGCGTTCCCGTTCGATATTTGTTGCATCAACAATGACAGATTGACCTTTAGCCACTAATTCATTTAAACGCTCATACAACACACGAAATACTGTTCGCGATTTCTGTCTTGAAGCGTCACCAAATAACTCTTGACGTATGGCATCACTCGAAAGAATAACTGCATTTTCACTTTTCGCTAGCCCTTTAACAAACGTACTCTTGCCGCTTCCAGGTAACCCAACCGTAAATATCACCTTCATTTTCTCACCCCCTTTCAAGTGTCTATATCGTTTATAAAAACACATTCTTTAGTTGGCAATTAACGTCTATTCTTATTATTCACGGAGCTGTTATTCATAAAAAATCAATCATCCACTTAACTGTAAAGTATAGAGATTAATTTTCGGGGGTTAAAATGATATAAATTGGACATAGCATTTGTTGAAACGTATACCATGAATATAAGTTAACCGGAGCAGAGGCCAGGCAACTCATTGGTCACAGATGAGCCCCCGGACCGAGTATTAGAACGAAGACTAAGAACATTACGTCTTGCGATGACGCCTTCATGACCAACATCATTCACTGACACTGCGTTAGCACTACACTTTCGCATAGAAAACACCCATCGGACACCCAAGGAAAGCGCCCGGCCAGAACGGAGATCAACTTATATACATGATGTCATACCAAAATTTTGGAGACTATCCATAAAAAGCAACATTTTTCAAAGAGGAAAATTCGACTACAAAAAAGACTGCTCCACTTTTTTTGCGGAACAGCCTTTTTATTAAAAATTTGATTTTATGTTATAACTTTATTATATCATAAATTTGCCAAAATTACTAGACTATACTTCTTCCCAAACTAGCTGTATGATAAATTTCCCGATTCTAAATCCATATTGAAAGGAATGTGAGTAACATTGGAAAAGCAATATGAATGGACAGAAGAAAATCAGTATCTTGTTCTTTGTTTAAATACAGTTGGTCACAAAAAAGAGGAGTTACTACAAAAGGAAAAGGATGTTAGAGACAATGTTTTAACATTAAAGAAAACCTTTTGGGATGACGTCAGAGTGAATTTAGATACTCCTGAGGATATAGACGAAACTTATTATGCTATTAAACAACAGGCGGAGCTCTTATCCGATTCTCAACATGCTCAGCAACGTGCCATCAAGGATGTAAAAACTTATGACCGTTTACTGCAATCACCCTATTTTGCTCGCATTGATTTTTTACAGGATGGGCAAAACGAACCTTTAAAGATTTATATCGGTGTAGCAACCTTAATGGATGAAGCGAATGAAAACATACTAATTTATGATTGGCGAGCCCCGATATCAAGTATGTATTATGATTTCACACCTGGCCCGGCTACTTATGAAACGGCGACTGAAGAAATCCAAGGTGAGATGCTTTTAAAACGGCAATTTATCATTAAAAATGGCAAATTACAATCAATGTTTAATACTGGTCTAACAATTGGTGATGATTTATTACTCGATATTCTCGCTCAAAATGCAAATGAACATATCCGCAGCATCGTAGCAACGATTCAAGCCGAACAAAATAAAATTATTCGACATGTCAACACGCCTTATCTCATCGTAGAAGGTGTCGCGGGTAGTGGAAAAACAGCAGTTGCTCTCCAACGCGTTGCTTATTTGTTGTATCATTATCGAGACCAAATTACTGCTGATCAAATTTTATTGATTACACCTAATCAGCTCTTTAATCAATATGTTCATACCGTTTTACCTGATTTAGGTGAAGATAATATGCAGCAATTAACCTTCTCCGAATATGCAACAAAACGTTTAGGTCGACAGTTCCAATTAGAATATCCTTATGAGCAATTGGAGTCTCTTTTAACAGAGCAAGATGACTCGCTCTACCAAACGAAGCTTGCGATTATTTCTTTTAAAGCTAGCCTCCAATATCGAGAATTGATGGACAAATATATAGAGTACCTTGCCAATGACGGTTTGCTATTTAAAAACATTGTTTTTCGAGGAGAAAGAATTATTACAGCGCAAGAAATCGCTGAGTACTTTTATTCGTTCAATGTCACAATGCCGATCCCAAATCGACTGCAGTTAGTGAAAGAATGGTTGTTACAACAATTATCAAAAATTGAAAAGGCAGAACGGACAAAAGAATGGGTAGAAGAAGCTAGTGAACTGTTAGACATTGAAGAATATACAAAAACCTATAGTGAACTTTTACATGAAGGTCGCTTTTCAGAAAACTCCTTTGATGATTTTGAGCAAGAGCGCAAGAAAATAGCTATCCAAATTGTCAAAAAACAGCTCAAGCCACTTCGTCAATCTGTGAAACAATTAAAGTTCGTTCATTTGTTAGGCATTTATCGTCAACTGTTTGATATGAACAATACTATACATCAGCAATTACAGAACTTTTTGCCCGACCATTGGGAAGAAATCTGTCAACAAACACTCCCAAATTTAACAAAGCGCATTATTTCATATGAAGACGCCGCTCCATTTTTATATTTGCAGGACAAAATAGAAGGTCAACGAACAAATACGATGATTCGTCATGTTTTAGTTGATGAAGCACAAGACTATTCTCCATTTCAGCTATTTGTATTACAACAATTATTCCCACGTGCACGTATGACTATATTAGGCGATGGACATCAAACTATCCATCCTCATACCTTTAAAAACCCTTCCCTGCTGACGCCACAATTGTATGGTGAACAAGCAGAAAAAATAATATTAACGAAAAGTTATCGCTCAACAAAACAAATTATTCACCTTACTTCGAAGATTTTACATGAGGACGCAAAAGTAGAAGCCTTTAATCGAACTGGTCCCGAACCGACTATCACGATTGTTCCAAATGAAATAGATTTAATTGAAAAACTTGTCGAAAACATTAACAGCTTGTCCCTAAAGTTCGAAACTATTGCAGTCATCTGCAAAACAGAACAAGAGTGTACGAAGGTGTTTGATCAAATGAAAGACGTCGTAGATCTTCAACTCATTACCCATCATACTAATCAATTTAAAAAAGGAATTTTACTGTTACCAGCTTATATGGCAAAAGGAATTGAGTTCGATGCTGTCTTGCTCTACAATGCTTCTGCAACTAATTATTCTAGAGAAACAGAACGTAATTATTTCTACACAGCTTGTACACGAGCAATGCACGAATTGCATATCTATTCCATTAATGAGTTAACCCATTTTTTAAAACTTTAATTTCAATAAAGAAGAGAATCTGCATGCTTCGATTAAAGGCTAGCAGATTCTCTTTTTTAAATGTAGTAATTATAATCCTCAGGAATAACACGTTTTAAAAATTTCTTTGTGCGCTCTTCTTTCGGATTAACAAATATATCATGAGGGCTTCCTTCTTCTACAACGACACCACCGTCCATAAAAATGACTCGGTTGGCTACGTCTTTTGCAAAGCCCATTTCATGTGTGACAACAAGCATCGTTGTCCCTTCTGCTGCAATGTTTTTCATAACCTGAAGGACTTCTCCTACTAGCTCTGGGTCAAGCGCAGAAGTCGGTTCATCAAATAAAATAATATCAGGATTTAACGCTACTGCCCGTGCAATACCGACTCGTTGTTGCTGACCTCCGGACAATTGACTTGGATAGGCATCATATTTTTCTGATAAACCTACTTTATCAAGCGCTTTTTTGCCAATATCTATGGCTTCTGCCTTTGGAATTTTACGTCCTATAATAAGCCCTTCTGTCACATTTTCTAGCGCTGTTTTATTCGTAAAAAGATTGTAGTTTTGGAATACAAAGGCCACACGTTGTCGGATGGAATGTACGTCCTTCTTCTTCGCATTTTGAAAATCTACTTGGATATCGCCAAATGTCGCATGTCCTTGGTCGGCTTTCTCTAAAAAGTTAATGCAACGTAATAATGTTGTTTTTCCCGAGCCGCTGGGACCTAAAATAACGACAACATCTCCTTTATCAATAGCTAAATCGACACCTTTTAAAATTTCATTGTTACCAAATGATTTATGAATATTTTTAATTTCTAACATACTCGTTCACCCCTTAGGCTTTTGCCACTTTGAATTTACTTAAATGTTTTTCATATCGTTTAAAAATGTATTCAACCGTACTACATAAAATTAAGTACACAATGAAAATATCAATATATGCTTCCACATAATTGTAGCCAACATTGGCAGCTACTTTAGCTTTTAATGTAATTTCAGGTAAGGACATTGCATAGCCTAAAGACGTTGCTTTAATGAGATTGACTGTGGCTGTACAAATATTCGGCATCGCTACTACTAATGCCTGTGGAATAATAATACGGCGATAAGCTTGAAATGTTGTTAAGCCTACTGAATGAGCAGCCTCTAGCTGACCTTTTTCAATCGTACTTAAAGCAGAACGAAATACCTCTATTAAAATTGCCGTCGTACTAAATGCGAAGACGATAAATGCATACCAAATCGGATTGATTTTATAAATATCATAGGCAATATTATATTTTTCAAAGATCATTTTAAGTAGTAACGGGATACTACTATAAATAATAAAGATTTGAATGATTATCGGTGTACCTCGGACAAAGGAGACATATATCTTTGCTATATGATTGATCACCGGGATTTTACTGACCCGTGTTAGTGCTAGTAGGAAGCCTAGTGGTAAAGCAACAAGCATAGCAACAATTGTCACAAGGAGTGCGATAGGTACACCTGATAATGCGACAAAAAATGTTTCAACTAAAAATTGATAATTCATGGTTTCGCCTCCTTACGTTGTTTCTAATGTCTTTTTCCCCTTACCAAAGAACTTTTCTAGCATAGCAAAGAATTTTTCAATAATAATCGACAGCACCCAATAAACAATCGCTAAAGCAATATATATTTCTAATGCATGCGCATTAATATTACTTGCGATAATTAAATTTGCCTTCCCGACAATATCAATTAAACCGATTGTATAAGCGAGCGCTCCTTCTTGTAATAACGCAATCATTCCATTCCCAAAGTTCGGTAAAGCGATAACGAGTGCCTGCGGGAAAATAATACGGCGATAAGCTTGGAATGGCGTTAATCCTACACTAACAGCTGCTTCAAATTGCCCTTTATCAATCGCTAAATAAGCAGAACGAATAACTTCTGACATAATCGCTGCAAACTGTAAAGTGAACGTTACAACTACGAAAATGGCTGTTTCAATCGAGTGGAGATTTATGCCGAAGTTTTCCGCTAACGCTGGAACACCATAATAGACGAGGAATAATAAGACGATAGATGGTGTACAACGCATAATCGTTGTATATAAGTTCGCTAATTTTCGCAGCAATTTTATCGAGCTTAACTTGGCAGCCGCTAATAATAAGCCAAATATTGTACCTAGTACAATGGAAGATCCTGCGACTAGGAAGGTCACTTTTAAAAACGGCAATAATACAGGAATTGAGTTCCAAATGTATGATGCATCAAAATACTTCTCCATTTCCTCACCAACTTCTATATAGATGTACAATAAGAGGTGTGTTGATTAGCCATTTTTAATTACAAAAATTAAGTAGAAGACGCTGATTTCCGTGACGAGCCGCTTCCCTCGCTAAAGGAACGAAGGCTAAATGCGTCACGTCCTGTGACAATGCCTTCGTGACCAACATCATGTTGGCCTCAGGGTCTCGTCTGTCTCGCTTTCCCGCGGGAGTCAAGTAGCCCTTCACTACAATCAGCTAAATATGCTTATATATAAGGTAAATTATAAAAAATCCTTTTTTACCCAAAAATTGACCAACATTTTTCCCTAATCAACACACCTGATACAATAATTCTCTTTTTAATCAATTATGCCTCGGCAAATTGCGTCCAAAATCGGCTTTGTGCTTAGGCCTGCACGATGCAGGTCAGTTAGCCATTATCGCATGGATGCGATGGTTTTAGGCTAACATCCCCTAAGCGCTCCCTTCCGATTCTGTGACATCCGCCGGAGGCTTTAACTTCCTTCAGCTGGTGTTTGGACAACCGCTGAAAGAAGTTAATAAAGACTGCTGAGTATACTGACTCAACAGCCTTTTATTTGGTAGTACCGCTACCGCCTATTAGCGCTTCACGGTTTCTAACACTTCAAATAAATCTCGACCGTAAAACTTAGTGCTTAATTCATTTGTTTTCTTTTGCTCTTTAATTTTTTCTATAGCTTTATCGTAAGCATCTGCAAATTCTTGTTCCTTTTTATTGAATAACGGCCATGTTTTAATAACGGCAAATTCGTTGTAAACTACGTCATTCTTTAAATTATGATAGGGGCCATCTTCTGCTATAACTTGTTGTTTAAATGGGCCTTCAATCATGACACCGCCATCGACACGTTTTTCATTTACCCATTGCACAACATCGACAGTGAACGCATCACCAGCCTGTAATTTCACTTTATTGTCTGGGTTGGCTTTATTATATTCATCAATAATTGTGTATTGAGCATTATTCGCAGCAATTGGAGCTAATGAATAATCTTTTTTCGCAAAGTCGGCTAATGTTTTTACGCCTTCATCCTCTTTACGTAATACTAAACCCGCACTACTTAAGCCTAAAAATTCTTTAGGGAAAATAAACTTTTCCGTACGTTCTTGCGTAAAGAAGGCATTTTTTATTCCTACTTGATATTTCCCTTGCTCAACACCAATTAGTAAATCATCACTAGTCGTGCCTACAAATTCAAACTTATAGTCAGGTAACTGTTCATCCACTAGCTTCATGACTTCCACATCATATCCAGTCGGATTTCCGTTATCATCAAGATAACTAATTGGCTTAGACGCCTGGTCAAATGCGACCTTCACTGTGCGTACTTTCCCGCCATCCTCTGAATCTTTATCTGAAGCTTCACCTGAATTACAGCCTGCTAAAATAGCAAGTGAAGCTAACCCGATTGCAGCCAATTGGAAAATCTTTTTCTTTTGTTTAAACATATGTCATTTCCCCTTATTCTCCATTGTTTTGTAATTGATGTTCAGTCGATTTTTGCTGTTCAATTGCGGCTTTTGCCAATTTAATAATTGTCATATCATCCATCGGTGGATTATGAAGTCCTGCACGAACATTTCGATAATAACGCTGTAATGGATTCGTTAATTGTAGGCTTTTAGCTCCTACTACACGCATTGCCTTATCGACGATTTCAATCGCCAAATTTGTTACGGTATGCTTAGCAACTGCCATTTCATTTGCCAAAAGCTCACGTCTAGCTGGGTCATCATAAGCTTCGGCAACCCCATACAGTACAAAGCGCGCTTGATATAGCTTTAATTCAATATCACCTAGAAGTTGCTGCACATTAGGTAATGTACTAATGGGAGCATTTAAACTATTAGGTTGATAATGATTTGCAAAATGCAGTGCATAATCGCGGGCTGCCTGCGCAATCCCTAAATATGTTGCTGGTATATGTAGAATCCAACCATTTATTTTGCCGCCACTCGGGTGACTTGGTAACTCTACTAAATGATTTGAAGGAACGATTACATCTTTTAATACTAGGTCATGACTGCTTGTGCCTCGCATTGCAGACATTTCCCAGTTCTCTTCGATTGAAAGCCCTTGGGCATCTTTATGAATAAGGAAGTAACCAATTTGATTTTTCTCCTCAATCCATGCTGATGTTAAGAAGTAATCTAGTACTGGAGAGGCTGTCGTAAAGATTTTACGCCCATTTATGAGCCAACCTGCCTCTTTTGAAACAGCATTCGTTCCTGGTCGCCCTCCACGTGTTGGACTACCTGTTGCCGCTTCACTCGCAGCCCTATTTATAATTGCACCGTTCTTTATTTCCTGAGCAAACGAACTTAGTAAATCTTCTGTCCATAGCTTTTTCTCATATAGTTCACCTACAACACCTAATGTCCATCCTAGCGAAAGTGAAGCATTCTCGTCGTAACTTGCTAACGTTTCTTGAACGAGTACCATATCATAGACTGATAATCCTTCACCGCCAAATTCTTTCGGTAAAGTTAGTTTTGGATAACCAATTTGCAGAAGTAGTTTATGTGCTTCGAATGGAAATTGAGATTGTTCATCTACTTCTTTAGCTTCAGCCTTTATTGACTCAGAAATAGATGCTAGCCGATCGAGCCAATACTGTTGTTGCTTTGTTTTAACAAATAAATTTTTCAAGAAAATCTCCTTCTTCCCAAATTGTATAAAACATATATACTTACTAAGAATTAATGTTGTAAAAAATCTCTAACTACGTTTTGTAGCAAGAGAATGTGTGGTACTGAATTTTCTGATTCGTTGACATTTATAATACTTTTCACATTTAAAAATGTCAATGGGATAATAACAAGTTTTTTTATAAGTTTTATACACATTAATTACATGTCTTCTTTTTTCACCAAGCCATATTTACAGCATATGCTAACACTATAGAAAGAGGTGCATGTATGACTAATAATATGAATCCAGCCTTAAATAATATGCCTATTTCGCCTATGACCCCTCAGGTTATTCAGACGAAATTTGGAGATATTAACGGAGATGGCTTACTTGAAACTGTTCTTTTGATGGGGAATAAAACACCAGATAGCCCTTTGTGGAAAAATCTAACGCTTGCGATATTTTACGGACAGACGCACCAATTTGAAAAAATAATGCTAAAACAAAGCGTCGGGTACAACCCAACTATATTTTTAGGTGACTTTACTGGGAATCATCAAGATAATATTTTAGCTATTTCTGACACGGGGGGTAGTGGCGGTATTATCAACGGCGAAATATTTGCCTCAATAAACGGAAAAATACGCTCAATTTTTGATGCAGAAACGTTTAGTAATACGCTAAAATACACTGTTAATTATCAAAACCAATATAAAGTAGCCGTGCGTAGCATGAATCCAAAAAAACAATATATTATCGATTTACAATACAAAGGTCCGGATTATTTAGCAGATATTTATAATCAAGACGGTACACTAAAGCAGCCAATTCAAGGATGGGTTGATCCAATCAGCGGATTGTATCCGGTCGACTATGAACGAGATGGCATATATGAGATTTTAGCGTATCAGGCTATAGCAGGCAGATTTCATGCCGATGGATTAGGTTATGTAGAAAATATTTTGAAATGGGATGGCAATGAATTTAGCGTTGACCGTCAAACTGTAGCGATTTTTGGCGAAGATTTAAAATAAGTTACCATGTCCTTATATTAGGAATAAGCAAGAATTTGCCCGATTTCCGCAATCGAAATTGGACAGATTCTTGCCTTTTCTAGGGTAGACAAGGCTTATTTTTCTACTAATGCAAAATAATTATTTTCGTGATCAGCAAAATTAAAAACTCTACCCATTGGCATCATGACTAAATCCCCTACTTTAACGCCTTTTGCTTGAAAATCTTGATATAGATCTTCTATATGTTCGGCATAAAACATTATAGAAGGTGTCCCTAAATTTAAGTCAGGCTGCATTTTTGCAATGATTTCTTTATTGTGTAAAACAAAGGTAGTTTGAGCTTCTTTAGTAGGAGCAATTTCAATCCAGCGTACTCCGCCCTCTTCCTGATCAGCAACTACAACAAATCCAACTTTTTCTGTCCAAAACTTCACGGCAGTATCTTGATCATTTACATACAACATTACTTGTCCAATTTGTCGAATCATGAAACAATTCCCTCCTCTTTTGAGCATTAGTATACATCAAAAAGTAGCTTTATATGTCATTTAGCGGTTATCGTTTTTAGGAGAATTTTAAAGTATTTATTGAAGAAATCTACTATATAGTGAACAGTTATTATAAAATGCTTAACTTTTATATTATTTTTGGTAAAATGAGCCTAGCTATCTATTGTTTACATAGAAAGTAAATGTATAGACTTTATCACCATCCACTCAGGCATTATTACTTACTCAATATTAGGTGATAAAAAAGTTTAAAATACTATATCATAGTGAGGATAATTCAAGTGAAACAACTAAGTTTAAGGAAAAAGCTCATTTTTTCGTTTTTAGCAATGCTTCTCATTCCAACACTGTTAATTGGAATTGTGTCTTACCAAAGCGCTGGAAGGCAAATTTCAAAAGAACAGCAAGCAAGTGCAACTGAAAGTGTGCGCATGCTTAATACGAATATTACTAACACGATTGAGCCAAAAGTGAAAGACGTTCAATATTTTTCAAACAAGCTCCATCAATCTTATTTACAAGAAGGTAAAACGACAGAACTTAAATCTCTTTTCCACGAATACATGAACATGCATCCAGAGGTGGAGCTAATTTATATCGGAACCTCTGATGGCAGACTACTGGATGAACCTGCTCAAAAATACCCTAGTGGGTTTGACCCTCGTACAAGATCTTGGTATAAGCAAGCTATAGATAACAAAGACCAAGTATCTATTACAGCTCCATACGTTACACAGACTACAGGTGATATCGTTCTTACGATTACTCAGGCTTTACCAGACGGCACAGGAGTAATAGGGATAGATGTAAATATATCTAGATTAAGTACCATCACGAATGATATACGCATTGGAGAAACTGGCTTTGCTTCGCTTCTAGATAGTAATAAAATTTATATTGCCCACCCAAATAAAGAAAGTGGTGCTGAAGCAACAGAAAGCTATATTACTAAAATCTATGAACAAGATAGTGGTACGGTTATAGAAAAAGATCGACAACTTCAATTTGTTACAAATAAGCTAACAGGCTGGAAAGTCGTTGGTACCATGTTTACAGCTGAGGCTGCAAACGCTGCTGCTTCGACATTTAATATCAATTTAATAATTATCGCTATTTCTATTACTGTTGGTATTATTTTTATGTTATTCATGATCAAATCAGTCGTTAATCCGATCAATCGACTTAAACAAAGCGCTATAAAAATTAGCGAGGGCGATTTAACAGAGTTTATTGACAATCATTCGAAAGATGAGATTGGACAGCTTGGAGAAGCTTTTATCGCCATGAAGGTTAACTTAAAAAAGCTTATTCGTAACGTTGATCAAAGCTCTCAACATGTTCAAACTTCGGCGCATGGCTTATCTGCGAATGCCGAACAAAATATCGCTGCTTCTGAGCAAGTTACTGAAGCTATGCAGCAAGTTGCTATCAGTACAGAAAAACAAACAACTAGTATTGACCAAAATGCTGTTTCTATTGAGGAAATCGCAAAAGGAGTCGTCGAGATCGCTGATAGCTCAATGCAGGTTTCCGATTTATCGAGCCGGGCTATACAATTGGCCGATGAAGGCGGACAAGCAGTAGAACAAACTGTTAATCAAATGGTCTCGATTCATGAATCTGTGACACAATCGGATACGATGATTAAATCTCTCTATGATCGAACAAAAGAAATTGGTTCTATTTTAGAAATTATTAGCGCTATTTCAGAGCAAACTAATCTGCTTGCCCTTAATGCTGCTATTGAAGCAGCGCGAGCTGGAGAGCACGGGAAAGGCTTTGCAGTTGTTGCCGATGAAGTACGGAAGTTAGCAGAGCAGTCCCATCAATCAGCAGAGCAGATTTCTGCATTAATTACTGGTATTCAACAAGATACGGCTAAGTCCGTTCAAACAATGATGAAAACTTCAGCCGATGTCCAGGATGGTTTACAGCTAACAGAAGATACAAGTAAAAAGTTTGCAAGTATCATTAAGCGTCTCCACGAAATTGCTCCGAAAATGGAGGATATATCTGCATCAGCTCAGGAGATGTCAGCAGTAGTCGAAGAGGTTTCTGCAACAGCTATAGAGTTAACAGATCACGCTAAAATAAATGCTGCAGCGTCAGAGGAAGTTGCCGCTTCAACTGAACAAACATTGTCTTCGATGCAGGAAATGGCCGTAGCCTCAAAAGCACTTCTCGATATGGCTGATGAATTACAAAGCTATGTGAATCGTTTTAAATACTAAAAAGAAAAGCACGATGTTAATGGTGAACTTTCCAAAAACATCGTGCTTTTTAATAGTAATTTTATTTATTCTCCTCATGACTAAATTGCCATTCAACACCAAATTTATCAGTAAGGGAGCCATAACATTTACTCCAAAACGTTTCTTGTAGTTCCATCGTAACTTTGCCACCTTCTTTAAGGCCATCAAAAGCTTTTCGCATTTGGGACTCATCGCCTGAGACAACAGCTAACGTTACATTGTTTCCAATCGTGAATGGGTGTCCTGGAAATGTATCTGAAAACATTACAGTGCTACCAAAAATCGAAAGTCGCGTATGCATGACAAGATCTTTTGCTTCCTCTGGTAATGGATAACTTGGATTCTGTGGTGAATCTCCAAACGTCATAATTTCAGGCTTGTTTGTATTAAAAACTGCCTCATAAAAAGTTACAGCCTCTCGACAATTTCCATTAAAATTTAAATAAACCTCTACTGCCATTTCCAACACTCCCTTTGTCATTTTCGAAACAATTTTTATTTTACATGGTTAATAACTAATAGTACAAATCTTAGACGAAGCAATCAAAAAATACTTTCTTCTTTTGAAAAACAATAACAGCTTACTCCCCCTACAAAAGCTCAGGATTTCCTCAAACTACTTTTAACTTTTGAATAAAGTAAACTTACACCGCCTTCCCACTCTAACAAAAAGTGATATATCTATATATTTCTCTTAATTCCTGTTCTTTCCTGCTATTTTTTTATTAATTTAGATAAAAGCTTTGACATTTACTCGAAAATAATGTAAATTACCAAATGACGAACAATTTAAATCAAAACTTAAAAAATATTCGTATTTTAGGAGTGTTTATAATGGATAACGTATTTGACTATGAGGATATTCAGCTAATTCCCGCAAAATGTATTGTAGAAAGTCGCTCAGAATGTGATACTTCTGTTACTTTAGGCGGTCATACATTCAAGCTTCCGGTTGTACCAGCAAACATGCAAACAATTATCGACGAAAGTCTTGCTGTGAAGCTTGCTGAAAACGGTTACTTTTATATCATGCACCGTTTTAATCCAGAAACTCGTATCGATTTCATCAAAGATATGCAAGCTCGTGGCTTAATCGCATCAATTAGTGTTGGTGTAAAAGATGAAGAATACACATTTATAGAAGAATTAGCAGCTGCTAATGTAGTGCCTGATTTTATGACAATCGATATTGCACATGGTCATTCAAATGCTGTTATTCGTATGATTCAGCATATTAAAAAACATCTACCAACTAGCTTCGTAATTGCTGGTAATGTGGGCACGCCTGAGGCAGTTCGTGAACTTGAAAATGCTGGTGCAGATGCAACAAAAGTTGGTATTGGACCCGGTAAAGTATGTATTACTAAAATCAAAACTGGTTTTGGTACAGGTGGTTGGCAGCTAGCTGCACTACGCTGGTGTGCAAAAGCTGCAACAAAGCCAATTATCGCTGATGGTGGTATTCGTACACATGGAGATATTGCAAAATCGGTTCGCTTTGGTGCTTCAATGGTGATGGTTGGCTCATTATTTGCAGGTCACGAGGAATCACCTGGTGAAACAATCGAAATCGACGGTAAAACTGTGAAGGAATACTTCGGATCTGCTTCAGAATTCCAAAAAGGCGAACGTAAAAATGTTGAAGGTAAAAAGATGTTTGTTGAACATAAAGGCAGCATCAAAGATACTTTAATTGAAATGCAGCAAGATCTTCAATCGTCTATTTCTTATGCAGGTGGCAATAAACTAGATGCCATTCGAAATGTAGATTACGTAATTGTGAAAAACTCTATTTTTAATGGAGATAAAGTATACTAAAAACTAGAAGAACCCAAACAAGAATGGAATAAATTCTTGTTTGGGTTTTTTGTTGGTTTCCGTTTCTCCTAGGGCAAATACTGAGCAATTTTTCGGACTACCCGAGCGTTCTCGGCTCTTGGTTGACCGATTCTTTTGTTGAAAACATATCTTTTCAGCAAAAGAAAAAATGCTACCAATGAAGTGTAGCATTTCCCTTTAAATTAAAGTTTGTTAATAACAGCGTGGATCGTTTCTTTTAATTCTTCATCATGATCAGAAAGGTCTACAAGGTTTGCTACACGCTCACGTAATACTGGACGTTCAATTACAAGCTTTTCATCAAGTACTTGTACTAGTAACTCGATAATAAGACGATCACGTACGTTTAGTGCTTCTTCTAAACGCTCTGGTGTAATTTTTCCTGCTTTTGCTTCTTTAGCCATTTTAAAAACCCCTTTTGAATTTTATATTCATGCACATCTATTTTAGCATACAGCTAATTTATTTTAAAAACTTTCTTTCGCGAATATATAGGCTCATCACCTACGTGTGGTTAATTTCCGTTCCGACTGGGCGCTTCGGTGTTGGTCACGAAGGCGTTATCACAGGATGTGATAGTTTTAGCCTTCGTTCCCCTATCGCTGATCCCCAAGGAGTCACCCAGCCGTAACGAAGATCAACCTATATACATAACATACGTTTTAACAAATATCATCCATAGCTTTTGAGGATGATCCAATATACACCAAAACTTTACAAATAAATGCTCGTACATTTACGATAATTTGTTATATTCAAATCATAAAATATGACGCTAAATCATATGATTATTTGTTCTCCATTTAGTTTTTCATTTTCACTTAGGACGATTTACAAGATTGGAGGAATTCTGTGAACGAAAAGAACTCGACTTACTTACAATTAATAAAGGCTGTACCGAAATCTTTACAATTGTTTCTAAATGTTTGCCTTGTACTTTTAGCACTCATTTTATCCTTCCTACTTTGCAAAGAACTCATCCAATTTCTTAAAATTTTATTATTCAACAAAGATGGCGGAGACTATAAACTTTTCCTCGCTAACATTCTTATTTTCTTTTTGTATTTTGAATTTATCACGATGATTATTAAATATTTTAAAGAGAATTATCATTTTCCACTAAGGTACTTTATATATATAGGGATTACAGCCATGATTCGATTAATTATCGTAGAGCATGACCATCCCATTAACACCTTAATTTATTCCGTTATTATTTTAATATTAATTATTAGCTATTTTATTATTAATATTACACCGCTGGAACGACCTGTGCGCTCGTCACTCTTTATGAAAAAAGAACAATAGCTTTATATTACAGTAATCAAAACCCTTGAACCTTAGACAATGAGCTTTGTATTCGTTGGCGACCTTTTCTTTTTCCTCATTGGATTTAAGATTCATTTCAAAATGATGGAGTCGCATAACCTTTCATACTGAAAATAATGCTCATTGTTTTGATTGTGTATAAAAGGTCTCTTTTGTTCAGTAAACCTTCCTGATGTATACAGCTTTCTCCCTTTAATTATTTTCCAATAATTCTCATATACATCCCCACCCTACACTGAATTTATTTTAAACACGCTCTTTTCATCATTTTTTCCACATTAATTTTAGTTTTTAATAATAACATATATTACCACCAGCAAAAAAACGAGGTGGACTATTAGTGCTTTTTTTAGGTCAACTACATAAATCGTTTATCGGCTAGCCCCCTATTCAAGCCATTCAGAAGTAACTATGAACTGATCTCGTTACTTCGTCGATTAGAGCATTAGGAAGTGATTATAAGTAACTCATAAATAGGATGGGTTGAGCACATATAGCTCAGCTCGAAAAGGAATGTACAACTATGAATTTGGAACAGCATCAATTATTGAAGGGAGACGAAAAGAATGAATCTGATTGATGTATATATTCATGAAGTAACTAGAAGAATCCGCAAAGAAAAACGCGATGAAACCAGTCTAGAATTAAGATCTACTATTGAAAATATGTTACCTGAAGATTATTCAGAATCAGATATTAAGGAAGTGCTTAAGAAGCTAGGAAGTCCTGTAGAAGTTGCAGCAAGCTATCAAAACGCACCTCAATTATTAATCGGTCCTAAAGTGTTTGATAGTTATATTAGGACAATAAAATTAGTTATTCCTTGGGCAATAATTATTACAGTTATTGTACAGATGATAGAAAGTATTGTGCTTTATAATGAAGAAGGTGGCGCTCTTCTGTCTGCTATTATTCAAACTATTTCTATAACTATCGCTCATATTATTTCAGTAATCATCTACGTACTCTTCTGGATTACAGTTACTTTCATTGTCATAGAACGATCTGGGGAAAATAATATTCGAATACCCTTTATAAAGGACCATCCAGATTGGACACCTGATGATTTAACTAAAGTTAAAATAATTCCTAAAGAAAAAACGATTTCGCTTAATGATAATATTTTAAGTTTCTTAGGTATTGCTATCTTCTCCTTTGTCTATTTCAATGCTCATCACCTTATAGGAATCTATACTTCTCACAATAAAGGCGGCTTTAAATTTATTATGCCTATATTCAATCAGGAAGTCTTGATCTCCTTTGCACCGATTATTTTAAGTTGTATCGTTTTAAGTGTAGCTTTAACATTATGGAAATTGAAGGAGGGCCAATGGACAATGTTAATTGCCGTAGTTAATGCTCTTCTTCAATGTACAGGAATCATTGTTTTTATCCTCATGGCTATTCACCCTGATTTCATACACAGTCCCGCTGTACCTTATATCGCTGCGATTACGGAAACGACCTCGGCTAAGATTTTGGTAGCTATAGATCGAATATTATTCGTCAGCATAGCTATCACCATCGTAGCAAATGCATTTGATATTTATAGTGGCTTTAAAAAGGCTAGAAGTTAAAAAAATACGTTTTGGGGCTGGCTATTTCTTGTTGGCCCTATACGTATTCATATATTTTTACTACCTACTAAAAAAACGTTTAAAACTTCCCCAATCGATCAAAATACCGTTATTCTCTAATGTTTTGTATAATAAAATTGAGAGTTATTAAATACATTCATAAATAATTTGCACTAATTCAGACAGAATAAGGGGAAATAATTATGACCATTCTTCTTGTAGATGACAATCAAGTCAATCTATTTGTAATTGAAAAAATATTAAAAAATGCAGGTTATGATAACTGTGTTTCTCTAACATCTGCCTATGAACTTTTTGATTATTTACAGTTAGATGCGCAAAATCCAACAGGAAATTCAGTGGATTTAATTTTATTAGATATTATGATGCCTGAAGTAGACGGTATTGAAGCTTGCAAACGTATTAAGCAAGATGAACGATTGAAGGATATTCAAATTATCTTTGTTACCGCTCTAGAAGATAAAAACACGCTCGCTAAAGCACTTGATATCGGTGGAGTAGATTATATTACAAAGCCAATAAATAAAACCGAGCTTCTTGCTAGAATTCGGGTCGCTTTACGATTGAAAGCAGAATTAGATTGGCACACTCAGCAAGAAAAGAAAATACAATACGAATTAGATTTAGCAACACATGTACAAAGAAGCCTTTTGAGCGCTCCTTTAAACGAGACGAATATTCAAATAGAGGTCTCTTATCTTCCCTCTTCTAATTTAGCAGGAGATATGTATTATTGGCATAAAATAAATGATCACCGATACGCCATCATTTTGCTTGATATGATGGGACATGGTATCCCTGCAGCACTTGTTTGTATGTTTATCTCCTCTGTCTTAAGAGAAGCTGTTAAACAATTAGAAGATCCCGAGTTAGTTATAAAAGAGTTAAACCGTTATATGACAATTTTGCGAAACGGTAAAGACGACAATCTTTTTTATTTCACAGCTATTTATTTAGTGATAGATACAGAACAAAAAACCATCGAATATGTGAATGCTGGTCATCCTTCTGGCTATGCTCTAGTTGACGAAAAAACGCTCGTACATTTAAATCGAGGAAGCTGTGCAGTCGGCTTTTTTGATGAGATTGACGTGCAAAAGCAATTCATTCAATACAATGAGGACGTGCAAATTATTTTATATACGGACGGTGTGTTAGAGGCAATGGGACCATGCGAAATGGAATCCGAGAAGCAATTACAGACGCTAATATCTACGAAATGGGATCATTCTCTACGTCTGATTGACCATTTACACCCTAAGGAGAAACAAGGGAATCAAGCAGATGATATGTGTGTATTAATAATACAGGCACGTTAAACTACATAAAAAGTGGCTGTTGCCTAAGTCTCTACCGTCGAGAAACTTAGGCAACAGCCTATTTTTTATCTTACTCTATCTTCTGATATATTTTTTCATTGCCTACGATTTCTTTATATTTTGAAATAATATCTTCAAATCGTAGTGTCTCCTTATCTCCTAAACATAAAAATCCATTATCACTTAGGCTTTCGGAAAACAAATGATGCACCTGGTTTTGTAACTCAGGTGAAAAATAAATTAAAACATTTCGGCACATAATGACATGAAATTCATTAAACGATTGGTCTGTTACCAAATTATGCTGCGCAAATATAATATTTTTCAACAGTGACGGATGGAAATAAGCAAATTGATCATCTGTTTTATAGTATTCGGAAAAAGCATAGATGCCGCCTGCAAGCATATAGTTTTTCGTATATGTCTGCATTTTGTTAATCGAGAATACTCCTTTTTTTGCTTTTTCCAATACTTGTTCGTTCATATCCGTAGCATAAATAATCGCTTTATCCATTAACCCTTCTTCCTCTAGCAAAATAGCCATGGAGTATACTTCCTCCCCTGTGGAGCATCCTGCATGCCATATCCGAATTTCAGGGTAATCTCTTAAAGAAGGTACGACCTCTTCGCGAAAAGCCTTAAAAAAACTAGGGTTACGGAACATTTCAGTAACATTTATAGAAAAATCATTTAATAGTTGCTCTAAAAAACCATCTTCATGTATTACTTTTTCAAGTACACGAGAAATCGTTGGGATATTACTCATCCTCATCCTATTATAAATTCTTCGCGATATTGAAGAACGATTATATTGTCGAAAATCAAATCCTGATAAACGATAAATAGCTTCAAGTAATAAATCAATTTCTAAATCTGTATGCATTTTTTGCTGCAAAGGAAATGGGTCCATCTTATTAACTCCCTTTAGAAATTAGCCATACTCTTAAAACGGATACTAATTGATCTAAATTTAATGGCTTACTTATATAATCCGAAGCACCAGCCTCTAATGTTTTATCTCGATCATTTTTCATAGCCTTCGCTGTTAAAGCGATAATCGGTAAATCCGTAATCTTCATTTGTTTGCGTATAATCGACATCGTTTCATAGCCATCCAAATTCGGCATCATGATATCCATCAAAATAAGGTTAATTTCATCATTAGCTTGCAAAATATCTAAACACTCTATCCCATCTTTGGCAACTAAGACATTCATACCTCGTTTTTCGAGTGCATTTTTTAATGCATATATATTACGGTAATCATCGTCTACAATTAAAATATTTTTCCCTTGAAAAACTTCTACCTCTTGTTGAGAGAAATCCTGAGTTGCCACTAGCTGTTCTTCCATTAGCTCTTCTAATTCATTTGTGGCCCCTACTTCATGAATAGCAAGTTCAAGACGGTTTTGCTCTTCGATACCATTTGGCAAGCTTGGGATTGTCAGTGTGAATGTACTACCTTGCCCTTCACTACTTTGTAAAGATATCCAGCCGCCAAGTAATCTAGCAAGCTCTTTACAAATGGACAAGCCAAGACCTGTTCCACCGTATTTACGTACTGTTGCCCCATCAGCCTGTTGGAATGATTCAAAAATAAGCTGATGCTTGTCCTTCGGAATCCCTATACCTGTATCGGAAACTGTGATTTCTAACCAGTCAGCACTAACATCCTGCATATTATTTGTTAACTGTTCTTCACTAAACTGTTTAATGGCAAGATGAACTGAGCCTTGCTTTGTAAATTTAAAGGCATTCGATAATAAATTTTTCAATATTTGTTGGAATCTTTGTTCGTCAGTATAGAAAATATCGACTACATTTTCGTCTTTCGAAATATAGAATTGTAGATTTTTTTTCGTTGCTACAGGCGCAAAGATTTGCTCGATTTGTACAGGAACCTCACTCATATTCATTTCATCAAAACTAATATCAAGCTTGCCTGCCTCAACTTTTGATAAATCTAAAATATCATTAATTAATGCCAGCAGATCTTCCCCTGAAGAATGGATCACCTTTGCAAATTCAGCTTCTTCTTCTGATGAAGTATTTTGGCTATTTTCAGCTAACATTTCAGATAAAATTAATATGCTATTCAGTGGCGTTCGTAATTCATGTGACATATTGGCTAAAAACTCGGATTTATAATTTGAATTTAGTAACAACTGTTCCGCACTTTCCTCTAATTCTTTTTTAGCTTGTTCTAATTCTCTCGACTTTAACTCTGCCTCTTTTGTTCTTTCTTCCAATTGGTCATTAATCATTGTCAATTCCTCTGTTTGCATTTGCAATTCTTCTGATTGTGTCTGAAGCTCTTCAGATTGTGCCTGTAACTCCTCTGTCATAGCTCTTGACTCATTCAATAAACGGACAATTTCCATACGCCCTAGGACACTATTGATCGTTAATCCAAAAGTTTCGATAACTTGCTTCACTAATTCCTGCTGCTGCTCATTAAAACTAGTTATTGTAGCTAATTCAACAACAGCGATTACGTCATTTTCAAATATAATAGGGACGATAAAAATACCTTTTGGCGGTACTTTCCCTAAACCAGTGCCTATTAAACGGAAATCTTCTGGAATATCGTTATAAATTAAAACCTTTTTTTCTAAAGCACATTGTCCAATCAAGCCTTGTCCCAGTTTAAAGCTCTCAATCCCAACGTTATCCGTTGCGTCCGCAAAAGCAGCTTTTTTTACAAACTGTATATGATTATCAGTAGTTTCACGAACATAAAATGCGCCAAGGGAAGACTGCGTTTTTTGCGCTATTTCTGAAAGGAAGGTTTCAGCTAATTTGGTGATGGCAGAAATACCTTGATATTTTGTGACAATTTCTGCGATATTCAACTGTAGCCATTCTCTTTTCTCAAGCGCATCCAACAACTCATTTGTAGCGACCGCAAGAGCATTGATTTCATCATTTGTTCTAACATGAATTCGTCCTTTTTGATTGCCCTTGGAAGCAGTGATTTCTTGGATTGTTCGTGTAACCTCTGTTAACGTTTTTACGATTGAACGAGAAATACCGCTTGCAATGATAATCGCAACAACTGAGATAAATAAAAGTATGCTAAGCAGTGTAAGTGTTACTATACTATTTTTGTGGTCCAACTCGTTTACTTTGGCTTGCATCGTTGCAATTACCTCTGAGCGGAGTGATTCAAACTGATCTCGTACTGTTTCTATGTCTCTAGAACCTGTACCTACCTTATAGAGTTCCCCCAATGCCCCCAAATTGTTTTCTTTTTTAAATTTAATGGAAGGTTCCCCTGACGTTGTAATCCAATGCTCTATCGTGGCCTTTATCTCATTTAACTTTTGTTGTTGTAGTGGATTATTCTCCAAAAGCTGATAAAGTTCATCAAAATAGGATTCCCAATTTTCACTAGCCTTGTTGTAAGTCTCTAAATAGCTTGATTCACCTGTAATAACAAAACTCCTATGGCTCGATTCCATATCTAAAATATGTTTTTCAACTCGATTGGTTAGGGCTTGTATATTTGAATCATTCTTGATAATATAATTTCTTTCTTTTTGTAGAGAGGAAATTTGATTATTTAAGATAATCACTGATGCAAGTAAACAAAGTATGATAATAATATAGCCTAACGTAATTTTTGTTCGTATACTTATCTTTAATTTAGTTAACATTTGTTTCCCTGCCTTTACCTGACATAAACTCTATAACTAATCTCATTGTACATCATAAAGTCACAATGTTTCTTGCTCTTAGGTTAAGAGAGTAATCTCTTTGCGAGAAATACTTAACACTTACCACCATAACGTGTGGTTGACGTCCGTTCCGGCTAGGCGCTTTCGCGCAGAGCAGAGCTTCCTGGGGGCGTCCAGCCTCCACTCCAATCAACTATTGTCAATTTCACCTTCGCGTAATTGCCGCTTTCACACAGATAAATTGTCACAGGACGTGGCGTTTTTAGACTGAGTTCCTATATTTCAGTAGTTGTTTGGACACCAACTATAAGGGAACCCATCTGCAATCATCTCACTACCTTTAAAGGTAATAGTCTTCTACTGAATGAAGATAAATGGTATACGTTTTAACAAGTGTCTTCCACAACTTGAATTTAAAAGTTAATAAGTCCCATATTCTTTTCATATATATTTTATATTGGCCAATTTTGCCGAGACATAATTGATAGTAAGGAGAGAACAATTGTGGACATTTTCGTAAGACCAGGCGATTCTCTTTGGCATTTTAGTGAAGTGTTTAAAATACCTCTTCAACTAATTATAGATTCGAACCGAAATATTAAACTTCCATTTTTAAGGGTTGGACAACGCATTCGAATTCCGGGATTCGTGACAGTCAATTATCGAATAAAACAAGGAGATACGTTTTGGCAAATAGCGCAAAGCAGAAATCTCCCATTAGTAGCTATCTTTCTTGTCAATCCTGATTTAAATCCAAATCAATTACAAATTGACCAGACAATTCGCATTCCCCAACGAATCACATGGAGACTCGTCAATGGGAAACAAAATTATACTTACACAATTATGATGAATGATATCAGAAAACTACTCGATGCTTATCCGTTTCTACAAAGCTCTACAATTGGACATTCTGTTTTACAGCATGAAATTCCAGAGCTTCTAATCGGGAACGGGACTAAGCGTGTCCATTATAACGGCTCCTTTCATGCGAATGAATGGATTACAACTCCAATCATTTTAACTTTTATAAACGACTACCTACTCTCTCTCACCAACCAAAATACCATTCGCGGTTTATCCATACTCCCACTCTACCAACAAACAATGCTTTCTATCGTTCCGATGGTCAATCCTGATGGAGTTGATTTAGTATTACAAGGACCACCTAATGAAGAAGCATTAAGAAACCAGCTTATTACTTGGAATAACGGCAGCACCGATTTCTCTGGTTGGAAGGCAAATATACATGGTGTCGATTTGAATGATCAGTTTCCTGCCAAATGGGAGCTCGAAAGCGCACGAAATCCAAAAACACCTGGACCAAGAGATTTTGGAGGACAACGACCTTTATCCGAGCCTGAGGCCATTGCTATGGCTGATTTAACAAAGAAACGCGATTTTGCCAGAGTTCTTGCGTTTCATACACAAGGTAAAGTCATTTATTGGGGTTTTGAAAATCTCGAGCCACCAGAGTCAGAAATCCTTGTTAATGAGTTTAGCCGAGTTAGCGGCTACGAGCCGATCAATTCAGCAGGCAGTTATGCGGGCTATAAAGATTGGTTTATCCAGGATTGGCGTAGACCTGGCTTTACTGTTGAGTTAGGTAGTGGTACAAATCCACTTCCACTTAGCCAATTCGACGACATCTATGAAGAGACACTAGGTATATTCCTTGCTGCATTGTATATGTAATAGAATTCGATAATCTAAGAATAGTTCCCCTTGAGGATTTTTCATTCTAATTCAATTCTAAATAAATATCCCGATCCCCTTTTGCTTTTGAAGCGAATGGGGATTTTTTAACCTCTAATTGATTGCTTCTTGATAGTCATCACCAAAGGTCGTGGATGACTTTTGTAAAAACATCTACTATGTAAATAAGTTGAGTGGATGCTGGACGCCCCAGGAAGCTTTGCTCTGTGCGAAAGCATAGCGGCAGCGGCAAATGTTTTAACTGCGCGAAAGCGTAGCGGCAGCGGCAAATGTTTTAACTGCGCGAAAGCGTAGCGGCAGCGGCAA
>NZ_LDGC01000038.1:0-5152 GCF_015844675.1 Lysinibacillus sphaericus
AAATAGATTATTCGGTATTAGCCCCGGTTTCCCGGAGTTATCCCAAACTATAAGGTAGGTTGCCCACGTGTTACTCACCCGTCCGCCGCTAACGTCAAAGGAGCAAGCTCCTTCTCTGTTCGCTCGACTTGCATGTATTAGGCACGCCGCCAGCGTTCGTCCTGAGCCAGGATCAAACTCTCCATAAAAGAAATTTGATAAGCTCAAATTGTTTTGCTGGCATCATGTTTGATGTCCAAAATTTTGTTTCGTTCACCAACTCAAGGTTAGCTACTAAAAACTTTATTGATTACGTTTTGCTTGTTCAGTTTTCAAGGTTCATTTATAATCATTATCTCTTTCGTTAAGAGCTAACTTTTATATAATAACATGTTTTATACATAATGTCAAACAGTTATTTTATTTTTGTATTGTTCTAGTTGCATGTTCATCAGCAACTTTTATATAATATCATCTACCTCATAGGACGTCAATAGTATTAATTCATTTTTTTAAAAGTTTTATAGCTTATATCTCGGCCATGCTTTTAAGAATTGAATCGTACGGTTTCTTCCAATTTCTAAAAGTGTTTCTTTAGTCTCTTCGTCTAAATCAAATTGTGTGGCGCTATAATCGTCAACAGGAATAAAAATAATATCTCTTTCATGTCGTCTTGAGATATATCTTTCATCATGAGCATCTTTCATAGTAGAAAATAAAGCTTCAAATAAATTTAATCCATTTTTAATTTCATGTGGGTGTTGCTCTTCTCTACGTCTACTCAATTTAAGTCCAATGATCGGTCGCACTTTACGTCCTTCTCTATCATCAAATACCCACAAAGGGAAATTACTCAATACACCGCCATCTACAATAACTGAATCTCCTTTCCCTGTTTTTAATGTAACGGGTTCAAAGAAAAATGGTATACCACAACTCATACGTAAAGCACACGCAACCGAAAAGTTTTTAGCATCAATATGATATTTTTGTAAATCATCCGGTAACACAATCATTCTGCCATTTGTTAAATCTGAGGCCACTAACTTTAATGAATCTCTAGGTAAATCTCCGAATGTATAAACGCCTTTTGCTGCTAATTTCTGAAAAAACCATTTTTCTAATGCTTTTCCTTTATATAAACCTAAATGGTGATAAACATTAACCCACTTCATAAATGGGAATGGTAAAATTGTTTTCCTTGGATCTAATAATGAAGGGACATCCAACTCTTCTAACATAGTCTGGATTTCTTTTCCGCTATACCCTGCAGCAATAAAAGCAGCTAATATAGCCCCGGCACTCGTTCCAGCTACCCGTTTAAAGCGAAAATTCTCAGCTTCTAGTACTTGATACGCCCCAACAAGTGCAAACCCCTTTAAACCGCCACCAGAAAAAACACCATCAATCCACAAAATTTCCTCTCCTTTTTAAGGTAATCGTTACATTATATAAAGAGTTATATACAATTAGAACGAACTCAATGAGTATTTTGTCGAATTTACAAACGACTTTGATACTGGCATACGGATCTAAAAATAGTAAAAGGATTAGCTCTGTTCAAGATAGAGCTAATCCTTTTAACTTAGTTACTGTTATTTACTTAATTTTAAAATGGGCAATTTGGCCTTTTAAGTTTTCAACCATATCATTTACTTGATTAGCTGTTCCTAGCATTTCTTCCATAAAAGCAGATTGCTCTTGCATAGTTGAAGCAATATTTTGAGTACCTGCTGATGTTTGCTCCAATGATTGCACAGTTGTCTCAGTAGTCCCTAATACTTGTTCAGAACTTGCTGATATTTGTTCTACTGTTGAAGCAATTGATTGCGTTCGCATACTAATGTTTGAAATTAGAGATGATATTTTTTGGAAAGTATCTCCAGCCAATCTTATTGCGACAGTCTCTTGATCAATTTCATCTACTACTCTCGTAATAGCTTCAACCGACTCATTAGAATTGTTTTGCATTTCAGAGATTAATTTAGTTATATCATTAGCAGATTGGGCAGATTGTTCTGCTAAATGTCTTATTTCATCTGCGACAACAGCAAACCCTTTTCCATATTCACCTGCACGAGCAGCCTCAATAGCTGCATTTAGTGCTAGTAAATTAATTTGATCTGAAATACTTGTAATTACATTTGTAATTTGTCCTACTTCTTTAGAACGTTGATGCATTTGTTCTGTCATTTGCATAGAGGCTTTTGAAAGCTCGTTAATTGAATCAATTCCTTGTACGGATTGTTGAATGACATTATTACCTTGATTGGATTCTTCAGATGTCTTAATAGATTCATCAGAGACGTTTGTAGTAGATTCTGTAATTTCTACTATCCCCTCTGATATTTCTCTAATCGCAATTTGATTTTGTATAGCCCCAGTTGTTACCATTTCGCTACTTACTGAAACTTCCTGAATTGCTGCTGATACCTGATTAGCCATTTCTGTCACTTGCTCTATACTTTGAGTCAATTCTTTAGATCCGTTTGCTACATAGTCTGCTGTTGAGGATACATGACCTATAACTTCTTTTAGCTGTACTTGCATACTATTAAAACTTGATGCAAGTTGACCAATTTCATCATTACTCGTATTTTTTATTTCCTGCGTTAAATCACCAGCTGCAATTACTTTAGTATAATCTACAAGTTCATTTAACGGTTTAGAAATTCTTTTAGCAGTGAAATATGCTAGTATACCACTTACCACAATAAATATAAGTGCTAATAATACACATACTTTTAATAATAAATTTTCTAGATCAACTATAAAATCTGCATCTTCATCCAATCCTAAGACAGAATCTGTTCCTTGAACTTGTAAAAATGTAGACTTATGAGCACCGTAATCATCTATATAAATATCACTTGTAACCATTTTTGTTGTACCTAGCGCTGCTTTTTGTTCATCTGTAAACGCTAGCGGTGATAAATACTTATCGTCATTACCTAAAAATAAAATGACTTCTTTATTATCTACTTTACTCATAATATACACATTTTCTAAATCATGCTCTTTTTGAAATGCATTTCCTCTAGACGCTAGTTCTTCATATGCACTTTTGTTTGTTTTAGCACTATTGATTAATTCTTTATCAAATAGCTCATCAAAATCCTCCATTTTCATTGTTAAGCTCTCTTCAAACTGAGGAATAATATACCCGTCAATTAAACGATCAGCTACAATAAAAATGGCAAAGCTAAAAATTGTGCTTATAACAACAATAGGCATTAATACGTTTATTAATATTTTCTTTCTGATTGTCATACCTTTAAACACCATTAACGCTCCTAACTGCAATAAAAAAATTAGTCATTATTAAAAAAATACCAATTCTTTTAACGTTATATATTGATTCAGATCTAAATCCAATAACCTTATATTTTCATTTAAATCTGGTGACTTATGAAAGATTACAGCAAAAGTAGAGCCTTCATTTACTTTCATTGGTCGATATTCTAAAATTTCACCAAAATTTAGTTTAAACGCTTCATGATTAATAGATACAACTTGCTTACAATCAATAGAGGCATCTATTTCAGCACAACAAAAACTATAAATTGAATCGTCCATTTGATTAACTATATTTTCCCAATCGGGCTTTTCTTGTTTAAAAAAGTACTCACACGCGTTTACACCATACGCATGAACGCCAAGTTCATTTGTACCGATACCAGCAAATCTAAGTGGATTTACTTCAATAGGAACAATCTGGTCATCATTATCGATGCGAATTTCAATATGTATAGGTGCAGACTTTAAAGCGAAGAACGATGAAATAGTTCTTAAAAACTCTTGAATTTTGTTGAGGGACTCATTTATTACTTGCTTACTCGTATAGTAAATTCTATCGCTCATGTCTTTCTCATGCCTAAACATTCTTTTAAAAAGATTTAGGATAACAGGTTCCCCGTCTTCTGTAAAATATACGTCAACAGCGTATTCATCGCCTTCAATTAATTTTTCAATTATAAATGATTGATTATTAATAACTTCGATTGGATACTCTGAACTTGTAACTTCCATTTCAAACTTAAGTTGTTTAATAGTTTCTTTATATTCTTCTACCTTATCAATACGATGTACACCTATACTTGAATATCCTATAACAGGCTTAACAATAATAGGGTAAGGTAGAGCACTAGGATCTAATTCTTCTAATTCTTTTAGAGAAACTTCTGTGAAAAAGAAATCTTTATAATGTCTACTTAATGTTTTCCTGAAAGTAACTTTATTTTTCAAAATATCCGTAACAGTTGTTAAATAGTGATTAGGCGCATATTTTGATAAAATATTAAGTCCATTTTCAGAGTTGAAGAGAATTGGAGAATTCCCTTTCTCTAATTCAATCAACAAATCGTCTACCTTTTTTAAATTTATAGTAGATTCGTTTGGTATAAAAACTTCATTTAATTTGATTACCGGAATTTTATTCTTACTAATTGTGTCCGCTAATAAGTCCGAAACATAAGGTCTATCTAGTATTATCAATATTTACACTCCTATCTATAATTTTTTACATATCTATATACTAATAGTATGTAAAAATAACTATTACCTATTTTAATATATAATACCTATAAAAGCCATAATATTACCTTTTAATACTATGGGTAATATTACATCTAAATTAATATGAAAGCATAATGAAATATCTAAATACTAATGAGTATATTTAACTATATAAAGATTAACTTTTGCTAAAGTAAATAATTAAAAAAAATCGAGAAGCTTAAATTAGCTTCTCGATTTTTTACTATTGGTTAAATACCATTTGTATAATTTTATAAAAAAAACAGCCAGCACACAGCTGACTGTTTACATTGCCTAGCGACGTCCTACTCTCACAGGGGGAAGCCCCCAACTACCATCGGCGCTAAAGAGCTTAACTTCCGTGTTCGGTATGGGAACGGGTGTGACCTCTTTGCCATCATCACTAGACTATTGTCGGCTTTCAATATACGTCGTATTTCTTCGTCAGCTTCAGTCGTTCAGTCAGTCACGTACTTAAGTACGCTCCTTCCCTCTCTCCATCGCTTCCTCGAACTACTCGTATCTTGAAACCCTATATGAAAGAATTGTTCTTTCAAAACTGGATAAACGGTGCATTGAATGTTTCAAACATTTTGGTTAAGTCCTCGATCGATTAGTATTCGTCAGCTCCATGTGT
>NZ_LDGC01000039.1:0-64015 GCF_015844675.1 Lysinibacillus sphaericus
AAATAGATTATTCGGTATTAGCCCCGGTTTCCCGGAGTTATCCCAAACTATAAGGTAGGTTGCCCACGTGTTACTCACCCGTCCGCCGCTAACGTCAAAGGAGCAAGCTCCTTCTCTGTTCGCTCGACTTGCATGTATTAGGCACGCCGCCAGCGTTCGTCCTGAGCCAGGATCAAACTCTCCATAAAAGAAATTTGATAAGCTCAAATTGTTTTGCTGGCATCATGTTTGATGTCCAAAATTTTGTTTCGTTCACTAACTCAAGGTTAGCTACTAAAAACTTTATTGATTACGTTTTGCTTGTTCAGTTTTCAAGGTTCATTTTGTTGTCGTTTTGTTTCAACAACTTTTATAGTATAACATTTTTTGTTTTTCGTTGTCAACTCTTTTTTAGAAGTTTTTTTACTTCATTTCAAAAGCAGCAACTCTTATATAATACTATTCTTAACTTTCGATGTCAACATCTTTTTTTTGATGTTTTTTTCGAACTCATTTTGTTTCTCGCGTCGTCTTAACGACAAGTAATAATTTATCATGATTCTACTACAATCGCAAGTGTTTTTTTACTATAAAATCTTCTTTTTTATAAATAGTGAATTATCGAGTTATTTTGCGTTTTTTCGAGAACTAAATAACTCTTATAACCTTCTATCTATCACTTTATTTGTTTTACTATACATCTCTTTCTTAAAAATCTCAACAAACTAAATAAGAAGAGTCTTACTTCTATTAAAGAATAACCTTTTGAAAAAGATGCTTTCTTAAACTTTTCTTGAAAAATCATCTAAGATCTACACAATAAAATGCGTCCCCCCCTCTTACACCATCACTCTAACAAATAAACAATAGAAAAAAGGAGTCAAAGTGTTCTCCTACACCTCGACTCCTACTTATTCATGTTTATTACTTTTTAACTTTATTGTTCCGCACATAATAACAAAAAAGAAAGAAGAATATATTATGTTCGCTTTTCAAATGCGGAATTCAAATTTAAAAGTGTGTTTTCAAAATTAAAATATAAAGAATCTACTAATTCTAAAATTAGTTATTTTGTTTCTCAACTACATCTAGGCACCAAGAGAAATTATCCCAAGCCGAATACCAGCCACTGAAAACTTCAGAGGAATCATCCCAACGGACATCGAACTTCTTCTGACCGTCTATATCCACTAAATATAAAGCTAAAGTCGGTTCCAACTTAGAAACCGCTAATTTCATGCCATTTTCAAGCTCTTCCTCAGTAAACAGAACATCTGAAACCGAGCGTACTTGCGCCTGTTCAAATACTAGTTTGTTAAAGATTTTATAATTCATTATAAGCCTCCAATAATACTTCTATAATGTCTATTTCTATTTTATCTGCAAATTACAGAACTCTAAAAGTATACCTTATATTCATTCATCATTTAAATACTCTACTTCATTCTTTCTAATTTAAACTTTTCAAACATGTCTATTTCATCATAGAAAACGCAAAACAGGAGTCTTAGTGCTTCTCCTACACCTCGACTCCTGCTTTTTCACGATTACCTCTTAACAAAGCTGTTCTTTTCTAGTTCGATTACCGCTTTTTTATGCTGAGTAGTAGTCGTGCTATATCCTCTATCAATTAAGTTAAAACAACTATTTAGTAGTATGACGCATTGTAGGGAATAATAATACGTCACGAATTGATGGTGAATTTGTAAGAAGCATGATTAAACGGTCGATACCAATGCCCAGTCCACCTGTTGGAGGCATACCGTATTCTAACGCTTCAATGAAATCATTGTCCATTTCATGTGCTTCATCATTACCGGCTGCTTTTTCAACTAATTGAGCTTCAAAGCGCTCACGTTGGTCAATAGGATCATTTAATTCTGTAAAGGCATTTGCATGCTCACGACGAACGATGAATAGTTCGAAACGGTCTGTAAAACGCTCGTCCTCTGGATTTTTCTTAGCTAAAGGTGAGATTTCTACCGGATGACCATAAACAAATGTAGGTTGAACTAGAGTTTCTTCAATCTTTTGCTCGAAGAACTCGTTAATAATATGCCCTACCTCATGTGTTTCCTTAACTTCTACTCCATGTTCTTTTGCAAGTGCTTGAGCTTGTTCCTTAGTCATAGGCTGCCAGAAGTCTACTCCTGTAGCTTCTTTTACTGCATCTACCATATGAACTCGTTTCCAGCCTACAGCAAGATTAATTTCATCTTCACCGTATTGAACTGTAGTTGCCCCAAGAACTTCTTGCGCTACATGAGCAATAAGGTTTTCTGTTAGAGACATAATATCTTTGTAGTCCGCATAAGCTTCATACAGCTCTATCATTGTAAATTCAGGGTTGTGACGTGTTGAGATCCCTTCATTTCGGAAAACACGACCAATTTCATACACTTTCTCTAGTCCACCAACGATTAGACGTTTCAAATGCAGTTCGATTGCAATACGCATATATAATTCCATATCAAGTGCATTGTGGTGTGTAATAAATGGACGAGCTGCTGCACCACCAGCAATTGTATGAAGCATTGGTGTTTCTACTTCTAAATATCCTACATTATCTAAATAATTGCGAATAGCACGGATAATTTTAGAACGCGTAATAAATGTTGTTTTACTTTCCTCATTCGTCATTAAATCTAAATAACGTTGACGGTAACGTTGTTCAACATCTTGTAAACCGTGGAATTTTTCCGGCATAGGGCGTAGCGCTTTTGATAAGAATGTAAACTCTTCAGCCTTTACAGAAAGCTCTCCCACTTGTGTTCGGAATACATTACCACGAATACCTACGATATCACCTAGGTCAGCTTGTTTAAATAATTCATATGCTTCTTCACCAACATGATCTTGGCGAACGTAAATTTGAATTTGACCACCTAAATCTTGAATATGTGCAAAGCCAGCTTTTCCTTTACCGCGCTTCGTCATAATACGACCCGCAATAATTACCTCTTGTAGGTTTTCCTCTAGCTGCTCTTTTGTTTGATCTGCAAATTGTTCATGTACTTCTGGTGATAAATGCGTACGTTCAAAACGACTACCAAATGGATCTTGACCATTTTCTCGAATAGCCGTCATTTTTTGGCGTCTCACCAAAAGCTGATCATTTAATTCTTCTATGTTTGACACTTGATTCACTCCTTATTAAAATGTCCGCGTTGCTTTTAAATCCATAATATTTCTATTGTACACAATTTTATTGCTGTAATCATCTGTTTCGCTTTAATTTCCATAAGAGAAAAAATAATTAATAATTCTAAAAATTGATACTGACAGAAAAAAAGACGTCTCAAAAACAATGAGACGCCTTTTTAATGTAATCATTTATGCCTCAGCATAATTGCCGCTTCGCTTACACTAAATTCCTCTATTTCATCCGGTCTTTAGACACCCGCTGAAAGAAGTTATAGAATTAATTCTTTTGCTTCTGGAATTATTAATGTAGATTCAAGCTCTTCATAGTCTTGTACAAGTCCATTTAATAGAGCACGAAGCTCTACCGCAGTTTCTGTTTGGTTAATCGCTTTACGCGCTTTACCATTACCGCGAATACCTTTTAAATACCATGAAGCATGTTTACGCATTTCACGCACTGCCACACTCTCTCCTTTTAATTGCATAAGGCGTTCAAAGTGAAGCAAGCACACATCAATTTTTTCACGTACACTTGGCTCTTCCTTTAGCTCACCAGTTTCAAGGTATTGAACTGTACGATAAATCATCCACGGATTACCTAAAGCAGCGCGTCCAATCATTACTGCATCTACCCCAGTAGTATCAAGCATACGTTTTGCATCTTGAGGAGTTTCTACATCACCATTACCTAGCACAGGGATTTTCACATTTTCCTTCACTTGTCGAATGATGTCCCAGTTTGCTTTTCCTTCGTACATTTGTACACGTGTACGTCCATGAACAGCTATTGCTGAAGCACCAGCACGTTCAGCAGCTTGTGCGTTCTCAACAGCAAAGATATGCTCGTCATCCCAACCAATACGCATTTTTACGCTGACAGGTTTTTTTACTGCATCGACAACAGCCGCTACCATTTCATATAATTTATTCGGATCTAAAAGTAAACGAGCGCCCGCTTCACATTTAATAATTTTATTAACCGGGCAGCCCATATTAATATCGATAATATCGGCAGTTGTGTTTTCATCTACATACTTAGCTGCTTCCACTAGTGTTGTTTTATCACCACCGAAAATTTGCAATGAAAGTGGATTTTCACGCTCATCGATATAAAGCATGCCCAATGTTTTTTCGTTCTTCTGGACAATCCCTTTATCACTAATCATTTCTGCATACACTAGCCCTGCCCCGAACTCCTTAACAGTTAAACGGAAAGCAGAGTTGCAAATTCCAGCCATTGGTGCTAATACGACACGGTTGTCCATGACAATATTTCCAATTTGAAACGGCTTCTCAGTTGTCTGACTCAACGTTGTTTTCCCCCTTCTATAGGTTTTCACCTATTTCTATATAAAAGCAACCGCAGGAGGCTTTAATTTTAAGGATTGGAAACCTAATTAACGGACTGCACCATGTTTAACTTCACTGATGCTTGCCATAAAGTTACGCCTTCCTCTTCACTATCCATCTGTTGCATTATATCGTGTACCCTTCTCAGCTGTTCTCCAACTGGTGCAGGCGTAATTTCTATGAGTGGTACTAGTACGAAAGCTCGCTCATACATTCTTGGATGTGGAACAATTAAGCTTTCAGTTTCAATATTTTCGTGATTGTAGAGCAAAATGTCAAGGTCAATGATTCGTGGGCCCCATCGAAATTCACGTACCCTCCCTAGTTCACCTTCAACCCATTGGCAAATTTTCAGCATTTCGGAAGATGAATAACTCGTTTTAATATGAACAGCAATATTTAAAAAGTCTGCTTGGTCCGTGTAGCCTATCGCTGCTGTTTCATAAACTGAAGAAATTTGCACAACTTCAATTTCATCTTTGCCCTCTAACAGTTTAACAGCATGTTGTAGGTTTTCAAATCGCTCACCCATATTTGTACCAATCGATAAATACACATCATTCATTAGTAATCACCTCTCGTTACCTCTACTGACACCTCTTTATAATAACCATGTATCGGTGGGTCCGGCTTAATAAGCTCCACGCGTACACCCTTAACCTTTTCTGAGTACGTCTCTAAAATACTGTTTGCTATTTTTGAAACAAGTGCTTCAATAAGCTTGAAAGGCTCGCCTTCTACGATATCACGGCATAACGCATAAACCTCTGCATAGTTTACCGTATAATCCAAGTCATCCGTCTCTCCAGCCTTTGTCATATCTACAGCAAGTGAAACATTGGCACGAAAGCGTTGACCGAGTGTTGTTTCCGCTGCTAAAACACCGTGATAACCGTAAAACTGCATATCCTTTAAATGAATATAGTCCATTACGCTTCCTCCTTGTAGATACGCTTACCTACTAAAATATCAGCCATATGTGTCGCTCGTGCCATTTCCTTTACATCATGCACACGAATCATATGACAGCCCTTTTCAATCCCGTAAACAACCGTCGCACCTGTACCTTCTATACGCTCCTCAACAGGCAGCTTTAAGACATTACCAATCATTGATTTACGTGAAGTCGCTAGCAAAACAGGGTAACCCATTGCTACCAATTCATCTAAATGCTGCATCATTTCTATATTCTGAGCGGTAGTTTTCGCAAAACCTATGCCCGGATCTAAAATAATATGATTATCTGGTACACCTGCATCTCGGGCAATAGCAATACTCTTTTCTAAGTCGCTCTTAGCCGTCATCCAGAAATCAATACCATAATCAGTATTTTCTCGATTATGCATTAAAATAATTGGTACATTTAAATCTGCAGCCACTTGAGCGATCTCAGGTTCAGCTTTTGCTCCCCAAATATCGTTAATAATATGCGCACCAGCTTCAATAGCCGCTCGAGCTACGTTCGCTTTATACGTATCAACCGAGATAACTGCCGGCACTTCAGCTACTAACGCTTGAATAACTGGCACAATGCGTGCAATTTCATCTTCATCGGAAATACGTTCATAACCTGGTCGTGTTGATTCTCCGCCAACATCAATAATTTTAGCACCATCAGCTACCATTTTTTTCGCTTGTTCAACAGCCGCTTCAACATTATTAAACTTTCCTCCGTCTGAAAATGAATCCGGTGTGACATTTAAAATACCCATCACAAAAGTTTCTGCTGTATAGTCTAACGTGATCCCGTTAATAGTTAATGTTGTTGTATAGTTTTCTAGCATGTTAACTCTCCTTCTATTCTTGTTCCACTTCATTGACAAATGCTTCATGTAAACGCGAATAAACAGGCCCTTTATTGCCTAATAACTGCTTGCTCTCTAATTTAAGAATTGGAACAAGCTCTTGTACAGAGTTAGTAATAAAGCACTCTGAACTTTGCTCTACATCCTCTTTAATAAAGAATCCTTCTTTTACCTTAATCCCTAGAGATTGTGCTCGCTCAACTACCCACGCTCGGATAATACCAGGTAAAATACCAGTCTCTAAGGAAGGCGTATATAGTATATCATCTTTCACCCAAAAGATATTTGATGTTACACCTTCAGCAACAAAGCCATTTTCCGTTAAAAAGAAGCCTTCTTGTTGCGCCAAAGATGGCATCTCAAAACGCCCAAGAACGTTATTGCCATAATGGTGCGATTTCACTCGAAGCCCTTTTTCAGGAGTGTTACGCGGTGTTACAAGCCATTGTGCGTTTTTTTCCATACCTCGAGGTGTAGCATGTAATTCTTTGCGAAAAACAATAACATTCGGTTGTCTATATTCAGTAGGCTGTAAACCGATGCTATGCTCTCCAGCTGAGACATTTATTCGGAAATATCCATCCTGCCCATCGGCTTGTTCATTTAATTGCTGAACAACCTTCAGTAAATCCTCTTCCGTATATGGCATATGAATACGATATTGAGTAAGCGCATTTTGCAACCTTTCCATATGTGCTTCCCAGCAAAACACCTTTCCCTTATACGTTCGAAACGTTTCAAAAAAGCCTAACCCGTATAAAAATCCATGATCAAATGGTGAAATGCGCAAATCCTGCGCCGCTATGTAGGCTCCATTCATCCAGCACAGCATTTTACTTCGCTCCCTCAACATACAAATCTATAAACTGGCGTAGAAGCTTTTTACCTTGTTCTGTCATAATTGATTCAGGATGGTATTGCACTCCCTCAATTGGATAATCCTTATGACGAATACCCATAATTTCGCCTTCTTCTGTCCATGCCGTTACTTCAAAACATGCAGGTAATGTTTCCTTCTCTACAATTAAAGAATGGTAACGAGTAGCTGCAAATGGATTTGGCATCCCCTTATGCAAACCTATTTCTGCATGTAGGACAGGTGATGTTTTACCATGCATCAAACGCTCAGCTCGTATAACATTCCCCCCAAATACTTGAGCAATGGCTTGATGACCAAGACAAACGCCTAAAATCGGAATATTTCCCGCGAAATACTTAATAATGTTCAGGCTTTCCCCCGCTTCATTCGGACTACATGGTCCAGGAGAAATGACAATCATATCTGGTGCAAGTTTCTCAATATCTTTCACTGTCAATACATCGTTTCTTTTTACCACTAATTCATGACCAAATTCCCCAAAATACTGTACAAGGTTATATGTAAAAGAATCGTAGTTATCAATCATTAAAATCATTTTGCTCGCTCCTCTGCCATTGCCTTTGCCTGCCACATCGCCTTCGCTTTATTTAAAGATTCTTGGTATTCTCTTTCCGGAACAGAATCAATAACAATACCTGCCCCCGCTTGAATATGTGCTACTCCATCTTTAATAAATGCTGTACGAATGACAATATTAAATTCCATATCACCTGTGTAGCCTAGCCAGCCAATCGAACCCGTGTATAATCCTCTTCTTACAGGTTCTAATTCTTCAATAATCTGCATCGTGCGAATTTTCGGTGCACCTGTTATTGTTCCTCCTGGGAACATGGCACGGATAACGTCAGCATTCGTTTTCCCTTCAGCTATTTCTCCTCGTACATTGGAAACAATGTGCATCACGTGTGAATAACGTTCAATCACCATGAACTCATCCACTTCAACCGTCCCATACGTAGATACTCTTCCTAAATCATTGCGTTCTAAATCAACAAGCATTACATGTTCAGCACGTTCCTTATCGTTATCAATCAATTCCTGCGCTAACGCTAAATCCTCTGCCTCGGATTTTCCTCTTGGTCTTGTACCAGCAATCGGTCGAGTAGACAATTCGTTACCGTGACGCTTCACCAAAAGCTCAGGTGAACCAGAAACGACAGCAAAATCCGGTGCTTCTATATAAGCCATGTACGGTGAAGGATTAAATGCACGTAACGCTTCATATACATCCATTGCAGTTGCGTTTAACTTTTTAGATTGACGTACTGACAAATTCACTTGAAATACATCACCTTGCGCTATGTATGTTTGGATCTTACTCACCGCTTCCTCAAAAGCCGTTCCAGCAAATGATACTAACAGTTCACTTTCATCATTTACGATTTCTACAGCACTTGCTTTTTCAAATTTACGAGTAAGCAATCCTTCTTGCGCTGCCCCTTGCCACGCATTCGCCCATTCCTCTAAATTCACATTACAGTCTGCTAGCTTCATAAGCGTTACTTTATTTGTTTTCACATCGTGTACCGCCCAGCAATCAAACAGATAAAAATAGATATCTGGTACATGTAAATCATCTATAGCAGTATTAGGCAATGCTTCAATTTTACGAGCGTAATCGTATGCTACAAACCCAATCGCTCCACCCTGAAAAACAGGAAGCTCAACATTATATGAAACGTGATATTTCTCCACTAATTTCTCTAATAAAGTAAGAGGCTCACCGTTTAAATTTTCAGTCTCTCCATTTCTCCACTTTACAAGTAAACCATTCTCAACCGATTGTGCTGTAGCTAACGGATTCCAAGCAGCTATCGTAAAATTTCCTCCACGTCCACTTTCTAAAAATATATGTGCTTGTTCTGCTTCTGTTTGCTTCTTATAACTATAAAAAAACGAGTCTGCATCCATCGATATTGTTTTCGTAAATATTGTTTTCAAGTTGCTATTCCCCTTTAAGTCATATGATGTGATTCCATCTTAACTTGAATATTGCTTTGAAGCGAATATTTTTCAATTGCCATGTAAAATTCAACTCTTTCAGCAAATGTTTTATGTAGCGTAAGTGAAACGTCAGCTACAATTGTCTTCTGAATATGAAATTCTACTTTAGAATTGTCTAAAAAAAGGGCTTTTGCTATACTGACAATAGATAGAAATATTTACTAATTATGTATAATTATTTTATAAAAAGGAGCTGTTATTATTGAAAAAGGTTTTTTCAGGAATTTTCCTTACAATGATCCTCATGCTAACTTCTCTGCCTGCATATGCGGCACACAGTACTATTAAGATAGATGGTGTTGTCGTTACTACAGATGCGACACCAGAGACTAAGAATAATCGAACAATGGTACCTTTGCGTGTTATCAGTGAAAATTTGGGAGCAACAGTAAATTGGAAAGACTCAAAAGTAACACTAACGAATAACAAAATGCAGATAACGTTACAGCCGAATAGCAACACTGTCATAAAAAACGGTAAAACAGAGTTACTTGATGTCAAACCATATTTAAAGAACAATAGACTATTTGTTCCTATTCGATTTATTGCAGAGACCTTTGGTTGTCAGGTCAATTATCAAAATTCCACAGTAACAGTGAATACTGAGCCATTGGTTATAAACAATGTAAAAGTAAAAGCTATCCAATATGAATACCATATGACGATGGGCGGGATCGTACAGCAGATCCAAGGGAACACCTATAACAAAGCCTTATATAAAGTTTTCAATGAAAATAAAGGAAAAGTTGTCGATGCCCCTGCTAACTATTCATGGCAAATTAACCTAGACGTTCCGGGTTCCTATTATAAGAATGGACAATATAATTTTATGAGTCATGAAAATAAAAGCATTCAACAGTTTGACCTTTATTCTTTAAATGGCCCCTTCCCGGAAGAAGAATTGAAAGGATACCCAAAAGTCTTAATTCATGATGTTACCGCGGATAAATGGTATTTATTCACTGATAAAGCACGTGAATCTATTAATCAATTAATTAATACTGCCACTAACAATGGCTTCGTAAAAGTCTTAAGTAATACAGTTGTATAGTGAAGTCTATTCTAATCATATTTTTTGAACTGCTCCATAGATGTTAGTTATGCTTCTAACATTTACGGGCAGTTTTTTTATGATCAATTATGCTTCGCACAATTGATCATAAAAAAAGACTCCTCGTTAAAGGAGCCCTTCATACATATAATTGGATTAGTCTTCAAATTGATATAAAGGTGTTGATAAATAACGTTCCCCATTTGAAGGTACGATTGCAAGAACATTTGAACCCTTACCTAAACGTTTCGCTGCTTCAATCGCAACATGAATAGCTGCACCTGATGAAATACCACATAAGATGCCTTCTTCACGCGCAACTTTACGGGCTACATCAAAAGCAATCTCATTTTCAACTGGGAATACAGTAGAGTATACATCTGTATCTAATACTTCAGGTACGAAACCAGCTCCGATACCTTGAATTTTATGAGGCCCCGGTTGACCGCCAGAAAGTACTGGTGAATCTTTTGGTTCAACAGCAATGATTTCAATATTTGGGTATTGCTCTTTTAGCACAGCACCTGCACCCGTAATTGTACCTCCTGTACCAACACCAGCAACAAATGCATCTAATGTTAAACCTTCAAACGCTTCTACAATTTCTGGACCTGTTGTTAAACGGTGAACAACAGCATTAGCTGGGTTCGTGAATTGTTGTGGTAAGAAGTAGCCATGCTCAGCAGACAATTCCTCCGCCTTAGAAATTGCACCTTTCATACCTGCTGGTCCAGGTGTTAATACAAGTTCTGCACCATAAGCACGCAATAAGTTACGACGCTCTAAGCTCATTGTTTCAGGCATTACTAAAATCGCTTTATAGCCTTTAGCTGCAGCAATCATTGCAAGACCAATACCTGTATTTCCAGAAGTAGGCTCAATAATTGTACCACCTGGCTTTAATGTACCATCTTTCTCAGCCGCCTCAATCATCGCTAAAGCTAAACGGTCTTTTACTGAGCTGCCTGGGTTAAAGTATTCTAATTTTACATAAACAGTACCTTCATTTTCACCTGTTGCATGATTTAATTTAACAATTGGCGTTTTACCAACTAAATCAGCTACTGAATTTGCTAATCTACTCATTTATCAATCCACTCCTAATCCCTACTAATTTTATAGGTTTTACTTATTTTTGATTTTATCAATTTTTCCATTCGATTGTCAATAAATATAACTTATATTTTCAGAATATTTATTACATCCGATCCAACCTCAACTTATAATAATTCCGCCTTGGCGGAATCACGTCATAAAATTTTCGACCGACATTTGCGAATGAAGAGAAATAAAAATCTGCTCAATATCCTCGGGTGGCCGTTACTCTGTTGACGCTAAACGTCTGCAGGGGTTTCCCTGGCTCACTTTTCCCGCAGATATCTCGCAGATTCTTTAACTTCTTTCAGCAATTGTTTTTGTACCGAAAGCAAGGTGACAGATACAGAAGTCTCCCACCTCTTTAGATGGTGAGCCGAAATAATAGAGGAACTCAGTCTAAAAACGCCACGCCCTGTGGCAACGACTGAGTGACCAATATTGTTGCTGGCGTTGTTGTTGTTGCTGTCGCTTCGCTTTCGCACAGATAAAACCGTTTTGCTGTCACTTCGCTTTCGCACAAAAAACATCTGTTGGCCTAAAGCCTCCGACGTATGTCACGGAATTACGCCGAGGCATATTTGCTACTAATTTCAGAGCAATCTGTTATTTACCTTTTTTCGCTTCACCGTAATACCAAGTTGCATTAAATTCAGACCAAAATGCTTCTGGTGTAACAGATTGTGACAACTGCTCTAAGGCAAGCTCACGTTCAATATGTTCTTTCACATCATCATATGTAAAGGATTGCCCTTCTAATATCTCTTGTACTTGTACAATTCCATAATGACCATTAGCAAGCTTAAACGCTTTACTAATCTCACCTGCTTTTAAAGCTTCCACTGCTTTTAAAATAGCTGGATCGATATTTTCTTGGTCTTCTGTAAGGAAACCGACATCTCCACCTAAGCTAGCCGATGCACTGTCTACGGATATTTCACGTGCCAGTACCGAAAAATCAGAGGCATTTTTTATTTCTCTTAATGCTTCCTCAGCAGCTTTTTTTGAATCCACCTCTATAAAATTCGTACGATAGTTTGTTTTCGTATTATATAGTGCCTGATTTTCCTCGTAATATTTCTCAATACTACCTTTTTTTATAACCACATCTTTCGTCAACACTTTATCCAAAATAAGCTGTGAGCGAATTTTTTGTCGTAGTTGCTCTGATGAAAGGTTTTGCATGGCAGTATCAAATTTATCTTGAGCAGATCGCATTAAGGCTAACTCTAAATCAATCTCCTTATCCGACACTTGAATTTTAAATTTTTTAGCTGCCTTTTCCATTACAGATTCGTTCACTAAATTTTGTAGCGTCTCTTTACCATAGCGTTCTTCCATGGCAATCATCCACTTTTGACGTGTAATAACTTCCCCGTCAACGGCAGCGACTTGCTCGTCGCTACCAATTTCCTGGTCTTTATTAGGAATTAACCAAGTAATAAACCATAAAATATTTCCTAATAACAAGATTGCAATTACTGTTAAAGCTGGTTTTGTCTTAAGGCGGCGTTGCAGTAAGGGCGTTTGGTTAGGTGTTCCAGCGGATAAAGGTCTTCGATTACGCGTTGAGCTCATCAATAAATCCTTCTAACTCTTCTTTTGAGAAACGGTATGTTTCTAAACAGAAGTGACATTGTGCTTCCGCTGCGCCATCCTCTTCAATCATTTCTTGAATTTCCTGTGTCCCTAACCCTAAAATCGCTGCACCAAATCGCTCTTTTGAACATTGACATTTAAATTCTACAGGCATGGAGTCTAAAATTTGTAGATGGCCTTCTCCTAATACAGCTTCTAAAATTTGTTCAGGTGTAAAACCTTTTTCAATCATTTTTGAAACCGGCTCTAAAGTAGCTAGATGCTGCTCAATTTCATTGATTGTCTCTTCTTCACAGCCTGGCATTAATTGAAGGATAAAACCACCAGCTGCAAGAATTGTGTTATCAGGATTTACTAAAACCCCTAAACCAACTGATGAAGGCACCTGCTCTGATGTAGCAAAATAATAAGTAAAGTCCTCAGCAATTTCACCCGATACAATTGGCGTTTGTCCAGAGAACATATCTCTCAAGCCCAGATCTTTTACGACCGTTAATGCACCCTCTGTTCCTACACCTGCTCGAACATCAAGCTTACCGTGCTCATTTAAATCGAAATGAACATGAGGATTTGTCACAAAGCCGCGTACTTCACCGTGCGCGTTACTGTCAATTACCATTGGACCGACTGGACCGTTCCCTTCAATTTTAACAGTGATTTTTTCCTCACCTTTTAACATGGCACCCATCATCACCGCAGCAGTCATAGAACGACCAAGGGCCGCCGATACAACTGGCCATGTATTATGACGTCGTTGTGCCTCTCCTACTGTCGCTGTTGTACAAGCCGCAAAAACACGAACCTGTCCGTTGAATCCTAAACCTCGTACTAAATAGTCTTTCATAAATGAAATGTCCCTCATTTCTTATTGATTGCGTTTATACAGCTTATATAAGCCTTTTAATGTTAAAAACGGGTCGACTACATCAATAGCTTGCGTCTCCCCAGCAATTAAATTTGCTAATCCTCCAGTAGCAATTACTAAAGGTTCTTCCTTACTTTGTGCTTTCATGCGATTAACAATTCCCTCAACTTGCCCAACAAAGCCATAAAAAATTCCGGCCTGCATAGCAGATACGGTTGTCTTTCCAACAATATGTGCAGGGCGCAATATTTCAATACGCGGCAATCTAGCTGCCTGTGTATAAAGCGCCTCCGTTGAAATCGAAATACCCGGAGCGATAGCACCGCCCATATAATCACCCTTTTCGTTTAAGTAACAATATGTCGTGGCAGTACCAAAATCAACAATAATCAGCGGTGCTTTATAATCATCAAGAGCCGCAATAGCGTTCACTATACGGTCTGAGCCAACTTCACGAGGGTTTTCATATTTAATATTCAATCCTGTTTTCACACCTGGTCCTACGACGAGCGGTTTTTTTCGAAAATACTTTTGACACATCGCTTCTAATGAAAACATGATTGGTGGTACAACAGAGGATATAATAATGCCTTTAACCTGTTCAAATGAAAGGCCTGCATGATTAAAGAAAGATAATACTTGCATTGCGTATTCATCTTCTGTTTTATGAAGGTCTGTCACCATACGCCAATGGAAGGCCAATTGATCGTTGTCATCATAGACACCTAATACGATATTCGAATTTCCTGCATCTAAAACTAAAATCATGGTTGATGCCTCCTATTTACTGCCCCTCATCGTAATTGTACCCGTCACTATGCGGTTGATACAACTAAAACAATGCATATTCATGCACAAAAAATCAAAATCAATTACGCCTCGGTATAATTGCGTCCGGAATCGGAAAGAAGTTAAAACACTTTAGAAAATGATACCACACTTTTATTCCTACGAAATAGCATTCATCTCACTACAAAATGGAATCACCCTCATATTAGGAAGCTCCTTTCAAATTAAATCTCATATTAAAGCGTTAAGTTGATTTCCGTTCCAGGCTACTCGCTTTCCTGTGGGCGAGCGTCGAGCCGCTTCCTCCGCTTGCGCTCCGTGCAGGGTCTCGCCTGTCTCGCTTTCCCACGGGAGTCGAGTAGCCTTCCACTCCAATCAGCGATAGCTTAAATTTTTATAAATTTTATTCATTTCAAAAGTGAATAATATTGCGACTTATAACAGGGAAGGAATTGTACAACTGTTATTGCTAACGCTTCTCTTTCGCACAGATAAACAATATTGCTGAAGTTTCGTTTTAATTAGGCCATGCCAGAAAATACATCTTTGCGCATTGGTTGATTGGAGTGGAGACTGGGCGACTCCTTGGGGATCAGCGTCACAGATGAGACCCTGAAGCGAGCATAGCGAGTGAAGCGGCTCATCGGACGCCCCCAGGAAGCTTTGCTCTGTGCGAAAGCGTAGTGATAACGAAGCGGCAGCAACAAAGCGTCCAGTCGGAACGGAAATAAACCCCTTGTTTTGCCGAAGAACCATACAAAAGGGAGCCACCCTCATCTTAGGTAGCTCCTTTCAATTTATTTAAAATTAAATTTTTCTGGGTCTGGTCCGCAACGTAAGCCATCATTTAGTGCATCTAACTGAGCCATTTCTTCCTCTGTTAATGCAAAGTCAAAGACCGTTAGATTTTCTGTCATTCGTGCAGGAGTCATTGTTTTTGGAATAGTGACTACATCATGCTGCACATCATAGCGTAACACGATTTGTGCAGGGGTTTTGCCATATTTAGAAGCTAGCTGCTGAATCAATGATTCTTCCAATAAAGAACCATTCATTAGTGGCGACCATGCTTCTACCTGTATTCCTTTCTCCTTACAAAATGCACGAACTTCCTCTTGAATTAAGTGCGGATGGAATTCAATTTGATTAATAACAGGAACAATTGATGTTTCCTTTAATAAATGTTCTAAATGATGAACATGGAAATTACTAACACCAATTGAGCGTACACGTCCATCCTGATAAACTTTTTCAAGCGCCTTATAAACATCAACATAATTTGAATCTATTCCCGGCCAGTGAACTAAATATAAATCTAAATAATCTAATCCTAATTTCTCTAAACTACTATCATAAGCTGCAAGTGTTTCTTCATAGGAGAGTCCATCGTTCCAAACCTTTGATGTTACGAATAGTTCTTCACGTGTTACTAAGCCCTCATCAATCGCTGCACGAATTCCTCGCCCTACACTTTCTTCATTGCGATATACTTGCGCTGTATCAATGCTGCGGTAACCTTTTGCAATAGCTGTTTTTACCGCTTCAGCCAAGTCATCTCCTTCAGGTACTCGAAAAACGCCATAGCCGATTAACGGCATTTCTAAACCATTATTCAATGTTACATTTCCCACTTTTCAACACTCCTATCTATTTTGGTCCTTAAATATTTAAAAACCTATATACGCAGCTGCGTAATATAGATTCTATCGTAATACCCATTACCGAAAAAAGGCAAAGAAAAAGACTGCTTACAAAAATCGTAAACAGTCTTTCCTATATTAGTCACGCTTCTCATCGATACCTTTTGGTGTATCAATCGACTCTCTACCTTCTTTAGGTAAATCAGCTGTTGTTGGATCTGGCTCATTGCTAAGCAATTCTTTTTGAACAGCCTGTTCACCAACTACATCTAATATTGGTTGAGCTTCAGCTTTAGGAGCTTTTTCTACAACCGGTTCTACCTCTGGTTCCGGTAAGACACCGTGATCACGTAAATGCTCGATTTCTTGCGCATTCAATGTTTCTTTTTTCATTAATGTGTTAGCAATTAAATCAAGTAAATGACGTTTTTCAGTTAGGATTCGTTTAGTACGCTCATATTGTGAATCGATAATTTTTTGCATTTCCTTATCAATTTCATAAGCGATTGAATCAGAGTAGTTTTGATCTGAATTAAAGTCACGACCAAGGAATACATTCCCACCCTGACTTGAACCAAACTGCATTGCACCAAGATTTTCACTCATACCATATTCAGTGACCATGGCACGTGCAATACTTGTTACTTTTTGGAAGTCGTTATGTGCCCCAGTAGATACTTCACCAAGTACGATTTCCTCTGCCACACGACCACCAAGAAGTCCAGCAATACGGTCTAGTAGTTCTTGTTTTGTTGTGAAGAAACGTTCTTCCTTCGGTAACATAATAGCGTAACCTCCAGCTTGACCACGAGGGACGATTGTTACTTTGTGTACTGTATCTGCTTCATCTAGCTCTAAACCAACAACTACGTGGCCAGCTTCATGGAAGGATACAAGTTTCTTCTCTTTCGCTGAGTAAACGCGACTAGCTTTTGCTGGACCTGCAATTACTCGGTCAGATGCCTCATCGATATCCGCCATATTAATTGTACGTTTGCTTTTACGAGCTGCTACAAGTGCAGCTTCATTTAACAAGTTCTCTAAGTCTGCACCCGAGAAACCTGGTGTACGTTGTGCAACAGCTGCTAAGTCCACTGACTCTGATAAAGGTTTGTTGCGCGCATGTACTTTTAGAATTGCTTCACGACCTTTTACATCAGGGTGTCCTACTGTAATTTGACGGTCAAATCGACCAGGACGTAATAAGGCTTTATCTAAAATATCTGGGCGGTTTGTTGCAGCGATAATAATAATACCTTCGTTTGCCCCGAAACCATCCATTTCAACTAACAATTGGTTCAGTGTTTGTTCACGCTCGTCATGGCCACCACCAAGGCCTGCGCCACGTTGACGACCTACTGCATCAATCTCATCGATAAAGATGATACAAGGTGCATTTTTCTTTGCATTTTCAAACAAGTCACGAACACGTGATGCACCGACACCTACGAACATTTCTACGAAGTCAGAACCTGAAATCGAGAAGAATGGTACGCCTGCTTCACCTGCTACTGCTCGTGCAAGTAATGTTTTACCTGTACCAGGAGGACCTACAAGTAAGATACCCTTTGGAATACGAGCACCAATTTCAGTGAATTTACGGTGATCTTTTAAGAAATCAACAACTTCAACAAGCTCTGCTTTCTCTTCATCAGCACCCGCTACATCTGTAAAACGAACTTTTTTCTTCTGATCATCATAAAGTTTGGCTTTACTTTTACCAAAGCTCATCACTTTATTACCGCCACCTTGAGATTGACTCATTAGGAAGAAGAATAAGAAAATGATAATGATGAAAGGAATAATTCCTGTAAAGAACTGAATCCATCCACTTGTTTCTGGCGCTGTTAAAAATGTAATATTACTATTCTTATCCTTAGCAGCTTCATCGATGCGGTCCATTAAAGATGGGTTATTGGTAGGGATGTTTGCAGTAAAGCTTTCTCCTTTTTCATACCCCTTCAATGTACCTTCAACGATGTATACTGATTTATCAGGTTGAATTGTAGCACTTGTTATTTCTTTCTTATCTAGAGCTTCTATAAACTCATGATAAGTTAACTCTTTCGTTGGTGAAGTTCCACCATTGAAAGTACCAAAAATACCGATAATCACTAAGAAAATCAGTAAATAGAATATGGTATATCGAAATATTCGATTCATCTCCAGCCTCCTCATTACAACAGAAAAATTATAAGTAAAATCTTAACATATCATGATTTCATCATACAACGAAAAGCCCTACATAAAAAAAGTTTCGTACGATTTTTGTCGAAATCAAAACATATTTATGCATTTATTTACTATGTTCCAGCGTTTGTATCCGATACTTCATTCAGTACAATGTGCCTAGATTTTTAAATTTACGACCAATTACGCCTCAGCATAATTGCGTCCAGAATCAGCTTTAGGTCAACGTGGTGTTGGTTATTCAGTGGCGTGCTGTCTACTGTTATCCCACAGATAAAACCTTGTAGCTGACGTATCACTTTCGCTACGTAAACACTGCTGAAGGAAGTAAAAAAACTAAAAATCTATGACCTTCGCTGGAGGCTCTTACTTTTCATAGCTGGTGTTCTTTCGTTAACTTCTTTCTTTTAGAAAGAATAAACTTCTGGCTTTAAAATGCCGATATAAGGTAAATTACGGTATTTTTCTGCGTAGTCTAAACCATACCCTACAACAAAGCCATCTGGCACTTCAAAACCAACATAATCAGCAGCTAAGTTTACTTTACGACCTGATGGTTTATCTAACAATGTAACGATTTTGATGGATTTTGCTTTGCGGTATTTAAATAAGTCGACTAAATAGCTCAACGTTAAGCCGCTATCAATGATATCCTCGATAATTACTACGTCACGTCCCTCGACGCTTGTATTTAAATCCTTTAGAATCTTTACTTCGCCAGATGAAACAGTTGCATTACCATAGCTAGAAACATCCATAAAATCTAGCTCAATGAAAGAATCGAAACGTTTCATTAAGTCTGTCATAAAAGGCATAGCCCCTTTTAAAACACCAACAGCTAACGGGAATGAATCTTTATATTCCTCTGTCAATTGTGCTCCTAATTCAGCAATTCTTTCTTGCAATTGTTCTTCTGTAATCATAACTTTTTCGATGTCATTTTGTAACATTTTGATTCCTCCTCGTGTGTATAAAAAAATGTTCAACCATGTGCGGTGAAATTTTACAAAGACCTTAGTCTACGATGAGCACTGTATCATCGTTTGGTTGCGGAGAGGTTGAAAACAACATTCCCATACGCACACCAATTACCGCTACGACCTCTTCAGATTGAGAAATCAGTAACGGCCAGCTATTCCGCTCATTCAAAGGAATCTTTTCATCTATAAAAAGGCGAGATAAGCGTTTTGGCCGATCCATTCCTTTTAACAGCATTCTATCCCCTTCCTTACGCGCTCTAACATAGAGTGGAAGTTTGAGTTTGCTAGCGTTAAAATAAAAAAGTTGTGCAGTATCCGTCAGCATTTTAGACGATAAATTAGGCAAATCGACTACGCATAAACGTTCACCATTCGTCAGTGTTGTCCACCCATTAGCAGTCGAAATTATCATTTTTTCAGGAGAAGCTTGACCTTCTAATGTCTCTTTCTTCTGAATCGTAAATTTTCCATAACGGCGAACTGCTATAAAATTTTCTGGCAAGTGAACTTCAGCATACCCCGCTGTCGTATCAAAAAGCTTTGTAATAGAAGTCAATAAAGCATAACTTTGTATCGTATTTGAATCTTTGTAAAGATAGTTTAATAGTATTAAAATGATCCTCCTTTGTAAAGCAAGTGGTTCCAATTGAAGAGCCTTAATTTCCATGCTATATGTATTTTCGTCAATTCTTTTTACTATTCTAGAAAATACATCCTCCGCTAAACTCATTAAATAGGCATCGTCTTCTTGCAATTGCTTTGTAAAATGGGTTACCTGTTCTGTTACTCGCGGATTTTCTGCCTCCAACAATGGCACCACATGATGTCTAAAACGATTTCGTACATAGGTGTCCTTAGAATTGCTAGCGTCTTCACGATAATCTAACCCCTGCTTAAGTAAATATTCCCTTATTTCAGACTTTGTAACCGTTAAAAACGGACGAATTAATGTTTTTCCTTCAAAAATACGTTGTGAACGTATACCTTGCATACCATTGATCGTTGCATTTTTTGTCAGGGCCATTAATACTGATTCCAGTTGGTCGTCCGCATGATGTGCAGTTACAAGCTTGCGAGCATTCGTTTTTTCCATGACCTCTTTAAAATATTGATAACGTTCTCTACGGCAAATAAGCTGTGTATTGCCATTTTCTAAAGCCATAATCTCTGGTATTGGAATAGCCTTTGCATATAAGTATATACTATACTCATCACAATATTTTTGGACAAAAGCTCTGTCCTCGGCCGATGCTTCACCTCTTAGCATATGATCAACATGTACGGCTTCAACCGTAATGCCCCATTGATCTTTTGTTTTTACAAAATAATGAAGTAAAGCCATAGAATCCACTCCACCCGAAACGGCGATGAGAAGATGGTCGTCTTGCTGTAATAATTGCTCTTTTTCAATAATTTTTTTGACCTTTAATTCAAGTGACAAACGCTTCTCCTCCCCTTTTCGTTCTCTATTATCATGAATTGCTCATAGAGTGCTGAACTGGTCTAAACACGGCCCACGTAGGGACAACATGTGTAACCTCTAGCATCAATACAGTGCAATCGTCTTCAATGTCATAGTAAGACTGGAAAGATTGCATAATCGTCGTTAATTTTTCCTGTATAGTTTTAGTAGTGCTTGCTACCTGCTGAGCATATGCTAAAAATGTCTCTTCCTGCTCGTCCCAATCATCAACACTTGAAAACAATCCATCAGAGTGCATCAAAATTACATCACCTGCCTTAAGCTTTCTTTTTTCTGCCTCTACTGCTGAAATGGATAAAAAACCTACAGGAGCTGCATTGCTTTCAACCTTTAGCACCTCTTTCCCCCGTAAAATATACGTAGACATTCCCCCAGCCTTCCACGACCATAAATCACCGTGTTGTAAATCGACAAGTGCAAAATCAAGCGTTGCATACATATCACTTTGTTGCTTTAAGGACATGACATAATGCAACGTGTGCATAGCAGTCTCTGGGTTCATATTGTAATTTAAACATTCTCGCATTAAATGTATTAACTTTCTACTCTCATGCTGTGCTTCTTTACTCTGCCCCATACCATCTGACAATAAAATTGCAAATAGTCCTGGATGTAATTGAAATAATGCGTGGGAATCACCGGAATATAACGTCGCATCTTTAGACATGCTATATATATCATACTCTACTTCAAAACTAATAGCTGATCTAAAACTTACTTGAATATGACGAAATGGTATATCACTTGCTACTACCTTTTCAATTTCAAATGGTTCTTCAAAAATATCATATAAAATCGGCAATATCATCCGTTCAGCTAATGTTGTGTCTTCCTCCCAATTGACGCGTGCTGGTGCTAAAGCGCAGACAATTTTTCGTGCTCCCGGCTTATTACTTAACACATCTAGTTGAAAACATTCAATATGTGCATCCTTTAACCGTCGAGTAATGTCCTTTTCCACACTAGCGAATGAAATAGTCTCTTCTTTCATCTCCGCTATTAACTGATTTAGATGATTGCTCATATCACGTAACTGAAGGGCAATCATTTTCTTACCATGAAAATACTGACCATTAATACGCTCTCTGTACAGCTCTGTTTCCAATTCTTCGAAAATTTTTGTTGATTTCACACATTTATAACGTATTTGTTCTTCTACACGATGCATACCAGAATCCTTTCCAACACCTTTCATATGAAACCAGTCTGTCATTAGCTTGTCCATTCCGTTATTTTGCGCTCCCCAACAGTGATCAAAGCGGAAACAGCTTAGGCATGTATTCATCGGCGACACTTCCTTCGCCTCTTCTATCGGGGCCGTCATAAAGCGCTCAAACACAAGCTCCTTCATAAATTGTACAAAGTGCTGAAAATGCTCTAATTTAAACGTAACATGCTCCGTTAACCAACTTTGACGGGCAAGTAAGACCTCCTCACGCTGAGGAAACAGCTTGTCCCGCACCTTATCAGAATATTTTTTAGGAATGGATAGAAAAGCAATACTCCCAACTGCAATCGATGTAAAATAAACGCTATCTAACGGCAATGTTGCATCGTAAAATAAAAAAAACACACTCGGCAAAATACTGCCAATTGCTACACCAAATCTTCCAACGCGGGCCCCCATCCCTGCACACAATCCAGTTAACGTGGCTACAGAAAGCATTCCCGTAAACGAAAGTTTTGCAATGCCAATAAGCGTTCCGAGCACTGCCCCGATAACTGTCGCTAACGGTACACTTCCTACCAATGCACCGAAGCAAATTAATAGTTGTAATAAAAAAATTGGGAGTGAAAAATAGCTAATGACAACTGCTTGCATCCCTGTAAGCATAGCAGCAAATACAACTAATCCAGAACCCAACTTCTCATAAGTCCAATGACTCGTAAACCATTCATAAGAATTGACAAACAATACTTGCATAAACAACGTCATAATAAGAGCTAAAGCCGCTTCACAACCTACATAAAATTGCACAAGCACCGGCGGTAAACCTTGATGCATAACTCCCTGCCACATTATTTGCACAAGCAGTACCGCCAAAGAGACTGCTATACTTTGTGGCAACTGCCAATAACGGAAGCGCATGATACATTCATACATAACGATTTGCAATGCTAAAATAAAGACTTGCCCAAATCCCAGAAAAAAACATCCTATCAGACCACCAAACAAAACATACTTGGCGTATTCCTTATACTTCGTTCGAATAATTGCCCAAAAAGGAACCGAGAAAGGCACGGCCGCTTCAAATACAACGGACTGAGCTAAAAAGAAGGATGTTAAAAAAAATAAAGAGCCTATTAACAATTGCCTTTTTTTCACTCCTAATTTTTGTTCGTCTACATTTGCCGTGTTATACCATTCAATACTCGTCATTTCACTATCCCCTTTCTGCACTTTTGGAGCTATTATAAAAAATTATGTATGGAAAGATTGTCTGACGGTGGCAGAAAAAAATATAAACATTTCGACGAATACATATGCATAAATACGAGAAATGGCAACAATTTCTACATAAAATATAAACTGTACAAGATTAGTAACACTGCTTTCTATAAGTCAAGCTTTAAATAACAGAAAATTTAGGTAATTAATTTCCGTTTTCGTTGTATACGATACTTTATAAAATCTTTGCCACAAGCGGGCTATTGCCCTCTCACCCTTTCTTTTTCACCGATCAACGTTCCATTATTCGTCATAATTACGATAGTCAGCAGTGTCGATGATACTTTTCTACTTAAGAACAAAAAGTTTGATAAAATTCCCATAAAAAGGGCTCAACACCAAAAGTCGTGGATGACATTCATTATAAAGTTGATCGAAGGTGGGACTAGGTAACTCCTTGGGGATTAGCGTCACAGATAAGCTATTGCAGTGCATAAGGGAACGGAAATCAACCATGCATCATGGTGATGAGCCATCATACTCCCCCTTTTTATTAGCAAATCTTTAATTAATGAATAAAAACCATATATTTTTATTAATTTTTTTCAAAGAATTACTTGACGTTAGTAACAAAGGCTTGTATTATATAACTTGTTGCTAAAACAAATTGTTTAAAACGCGGAAGTAGTTCAGTGGTAGAACACCACCTTGCCAAGGTGGGGGTCGCGAGTTCGAACCTCGTCTTCCGCTCCATAATCTTATTGGCGGCCTAGCTCAGCTGGCTAGAGCGTACGGTTCATACCCGTAAGGTCGGGGGTTCGATCCCCTCGGCCGCCACCATAGTAGGCCCCTTGGTCAAGTGGTTAAGACACCGCCCTTTCACGGCGGTAACACGGGTTCGAATCCCGTAGGGGTCATCTCAAACAGGCGTCTCAGAATTATTTCTGAGACGCCTGTTTTTTTGTCGTTGTAACAGTACAACAGCCTTCCAAACTACAAAGTAACATATTAGCAATATCACTTTACTTATTTTTCACAGTATGAGATTTAGAGGAACGAAGGCTAAACATCCCATCCTATAATAACGGCTTCTTGAACAACTCTCCATTGCTGTTGTTGCTGTCGCTTCGCTTTCGCACAGACAAAGCCCCTGTTGTTGCTGTCGCTTCGCTTTCGCACAAAAACATCTGTTGTTGCTACTCATCGGAAAGCGCCCAGTAGAAATAGAATAGCCCCACGTTATGGTGAAGCACTTGAAAATATGGCATACTAATAATGAAAAAAGCGCGTTATTTAGGAGGTTTATTTCCTTTGAATTCATTAACGAAAGCTGCTTTAATTTGTGGAAGCGGCTCTATGATCATTCTCGTATCCATTCTTATTAATTTACCATTCGCTGTACAAATACTTTTACTCCTTACTGGACTAGCCGTTAGTGTATACGGTGTGTTTTTACTTGTTAAAATGGTTGTTCATCCAACCGAAAAGTCTTCAGAAACACCTACTGAACAAGCAACCGTACCTGCTCCCAAAAAGAAAAAGAGACCGACATCAACGTTGTAAGAATCGTTTATCCTTACAACCCTCGGAGGCTTTAGCCAACAAATTTCTTTTCCTTCGCTACGAAAACACTTACTGAAGAATTTAAAAAGTAATCACGACTTATGGCTAGACGAAATGTATACAGAAATAATTAAAAAAGGGATTAGCTTAATATAAGCTAATCCCAACTCTATTTACACACTTTTTCTACGATTAAAACAGTCAGCAAACTACCCTCTTCTAGCTCCGCGACCACCGCGTTTTGATTCTGTAGCACGTTTTAGTGTTGCTAGACGTTCATCACTATCTTTTAAGAAACGGGCCATTTTTTGTTCAAAATTCTCTTTTGGTTGATGGCGCTCGTTACGATCATTACGATTATCGCGACGTGGACGTGCTGGACGCTCTGGACGCTCCGGACGCTCTGGTCTCTCTGCTTGAGGCTTTGCTTTACGGATTGAAAGACCGATCTTTCCGTCCGCTTCAACATTCATCACTTTTACTTCAACTTCATCTCCAACTTTTAGATGCTCATTGATATCTTTTACATAATTGTCAGCAACTTCACTGATGTGTACTAAGCCTGTTTTGCCATCTGGCAGCTCAACGAATGCTCCAAAATTTGTGATTCCTGTTACTTTACCTTGTACCTTGCTGCCTACTTCAATTGACATAAAAAAAATGCTCCTCCTTAAAAATTAAGCGACTCTTTTGAGTCATGTAATCAATTTATCAAACTTTTTACTACAATAAGTTTCTCTCTTCATTATATATAACAAAAAAAGAGTGTCAACAATACATAGCTTTTCAGTCGTCTTTTTTACCTTTTCTTTTCTGATACATCATCTTTTTTATCTTTGTTTTCTGGTACATCGCCTTTTTTATCTTTTTCATCCGGCATAATGAAAATTACTTCACCTTTTTCTGAAAGGAAATACTCTTTGCGTAGTAACTTTGCGATATACTCAGGATCCTCTAACTGTTTAATTCTAAGATTTAGCGAATCTCGCTCTTCTTTCAAATCAGAAAGATGCTCCTTCGCTTCAACCTTTTCCTGCTCTTTTGCAGCTAGCGTTTCATTTTGATTCAAAAGTATATTTCCGAGAACGGCAATAATAACGACTGGTACAATCGCAAAAAAGGCAATGCGGCGCATTTTCCGTTTCCGCCCTTCAATTTTACGATTTATAGCTTTATCCGTGTTACGGACATAGTCATTATCAAGCTTAGTATAGTTTTGTTGGCGATCATTTGATGAACGACGTTTAGTCATGCCCGCACCTCCGAAAGTTATTGTTGTCTTTTATTATACTTGATAAATCGAAATTTTTTAAAAAAAGTGTTGGACAAATACGAATAAATTTTGACAAAAGGTCTTAAAACAAATGCTCCAATATTTATTAATAAATTAAAAATTTGTCGAATGGTAGCAAATATTAATCGTATGATGAACCACAAAGGTCTCCATGTTATATTCACCAAAACCCTTGCGATGAAACGTAAAAAAGTCTGAAAAAATGTTTGATACAAAAAAATTCCGGCTATTTGCGCTAGCGGGTCATAAGCCCGCCAAGCGCCATCTTTTAGCCAAAATAATAAATAGTATGTCATGCCTCCAAGCAGAATCCAGGTAAGTAGTTCAAATACCATCATCCATCTTCGAAGGCTTGACCTTTTTGGAGTTGAAAAAACAATAAGCCTTACACTATCAATAATGAATCCAACTGCTATACCGCTCAAAACCATGACTAATAGTTGAACAAATTGTTCACTAACAATCATCCAAATAACTTATGAAGGAAACCTTTCGAGAAGCCACTTTCCTCCTCGTCATACTGTAAGGTTTTTACAGTTCCTTCAAGTGTCAATAACCCTTTGTCAACATCTAAATGAACGATATGCAGTTCTTCTCCACGGATTAACAAATGCCCTTGGGACGTCTTAATGAAAAACTCTTCCTGATCAAAGCGTTCAATTGATTTTACAGAAGTCATGTCCATTCTTTTACGATTACGAATCGTTAAAATATGCTCTCCAGATGGAATTGTGTAACGATTACTTTCTTGATGTAGCGTCATTTTCTTCCTCCTTTAGTCGTCCTAGCTTCTGTTCACTTTATGCGGACAACCTTAAAAGCATGACAACTTTATTAAAGTTGCTACACTTTTATCAGAGGAATAATTGATTTAATCTTCGTCATCAATAAATTCAGGCTCAATTTTTTCAAGACGCTCTTCCTTCAAAATCGTAAACATTTTTGCGGCATCTTCTTTTTTCACAGTATCACGTAATTCTTCTACACGCGCTGTCACAATCTTTTGTCCAAAACGAATGGCTAGCTCGTCTCCAGCTTTAACAGCACTACTAGCCTTTGCGATCTTATCATTGATCGTAATACGGCCTTGATCCGCTACTTCTTTTGCTAATGTACGACGTTTAATTAACCGTGATACTTTTAAAAATTTATCTAATCGCATACTTTTACTCCTTTTCCAGTTGTTTCGCTTCATTCCAGAAAGCATCTAATTGTTCTAATGTATAATCAGAAAATGGCTTTCCACTTTCCTTTACCTTTTCCTCCACATAACCAAAGCGTCTCGCAAACTTCTCATTGGCATGTAACATAGCCTCTTCTGGATTTAACTTGTAGAAACGTGCTAAATTCACAAGCGTGAACAAGACATCTCCAAATTCATCTAGACGTGACGCACTTGTACCTTTCGTCACTTCATTACGAAATTCCTGCCATTCCTCCGCAAACTTGTCCCACGCTCCATCTACATCGGGCCAATCAAACCCAACCTTCGCAGCTCTTTTTTGATAATTATAGGCAGTTTGTAGAGCGGAGGACGCCCGGTATTCCTCTTCCAATAGTGGCTTTTCACTTATACCCTTTTCTTCTGCTTTTATAACTTCCCAATTCGCTACAACACCCTCTGCATCTTCTACCGATACATCTCCAAATACGTGCGGGTGTCGACGAATCATTTTTTCACTTATTGAAGCTAATACATCTTCCAATGTAAAGAAACCCTGATCTTCTCCGATTTGTGCATGAAGGAATACTTGTAACAGTACATCTCCGAGCTCCTCGATCATCGCAAAGTCATCCTCTGCATCTACCGCCGCCAAATATTCGTGCGCTTCTTCTAGTAAATATTTTTTCAGTGATTCATGCGTTTGCTTTTGATCCCACGGACAACCATTTGGACCTCGTAAAACAGCAATAATTTGACGGAAGGTTGCCCAATCTCGTAAAGCCTCCTCTTGTGATTTCACAGGTGGCACATATACCGTTGTTAAATTGTTCACCTCAACGCTTTGGTCGAGCTCATAAAGTGGTACCGTCACTAATTTTTCCTGTGCTGAGCCTGCTGCAGTAACTACTGTAACAGGGTATTCGTCATCATATTTCTCCATTAACGTAAGCTTTACTTCTGACGCACTGAATGTATCATACACTTGGGCAATTAAAATATGCTGACGCATGTTAATGTCATGCATAGAAAAGCTAGTGCCATCCAGCAGCTGAAAACCCTCAATCGGGTCGATCTTTAACGCACCAAATATTGGATCTAAGAAGCTTTGTCCACCTTCAATGACTAATTTTACTTTTCCCGCATCCGCAGCAGCAATCAGCAGTTGTACAGTCTGCTCCGCAACAAGTGGATGTCCTGGTACAACGTACATTACATCTTCAATCACAGTAGCATCCACAAGCGTTTCTGCAATTTCTTCATACACAGGCTGGAACGAGCTATGTTTTTCATAGATCGTGTCAAAGCTTTCAAATTGTAAGCCCTCAGCTGATAATTCTTCTAATACCGGATGATCCACTGTACGAACATATAATTTTCTAGCCGCTTTTAATTTTTTATAGACACCCATTTGCAGCTGATTAAAATCACCCGCACCTAGACCAATAACTGTTAAAGTATTCAATAAATCCACCTACTTCTTCCGATTTAACCATAATTGATAAACTGCCATTTTGCGCCCAAATGGTAGTAAGTACCACTCTTTTTCGCCTAGCACACGTAACTTAGCAATTATTGTGACCATTACAAATGCCCCTAAACTAACAGCTGTAAAACCTGCTACCACTGCAACAAATCGAGGTGATAAAAATTGGCTTAATAACGATGGTATAAACTGTAGCCAAACTAGCACTACAGCTGCCATGCTTAGTGATGTAATTCCAACTTTATTATAAAAACTAGCTGGTGCTAATTGAATTGCAATTATTTTCTTTAAATAAAAGACAAGCATGAGGGCAGTAAACAATAGACCCACATTATTAGCAATAGCAGCACCTAATACACCAAATAAACTAATTGTCAGCACATTCAATATTATTTTTAATATAAATCCTACAATTAAAAATAAAGCTGGCTTTTTTAATTTCCCATAACCTTGCAGAATAGCTGTAAATGTCAAAATAATCGACAAAGGCACGATTTGTAACACATATACCATAAGTACGTCCGACAGCGCATCTGTTTTAAAGAGCATTGCGTTAATATAAGGCATAACTAGTATTAAACCTAAAGATGCTGCCCACCCAAATAATACAGACGCTCTATACGTTAATTGTATAAACGGAATTGCACTACGGCCTTCCTGTCTTTTAGACATATGCGCGACAAGCGGTACAATAGCCAGTGAAAGAGAAGCAGCAATGACAACTCCGAGCTGCACTAACGGCTGCCCACGATCATAAACGCCTTTTGTTACCTTAGCGACCTTCTGATCCATTCCACCCTCTACTAATAGTGAATAAATTGTAAAGGAATCAACGAGCTGATAACCAAGTAACAATAGGCCACTCATGCTTACACTTAAACTTAGCAATGTGACCTCTTTAATAATGGGAAAACTTTCGATACGTCGCCACTGTTTCTTATCGTTCAATAAACCAAAACGTTTTTTAAAGATAAACGCCAGTAATATAAAACCTACAATTTCACCAATAACTGTACCTATTATAGCCATTTGTCCAGCACTATATAGTGATTCTGTCGTCTTCATAATGATAAATGTACCCGCTATAATGACGGATACCCTCACAGCTTGTTCAACGACTTGTGCATAAGCAACTGGCTCCATAATACCTCTAGATTGGAAGCCGCCCTTTAAAATAGCAAGAGCCGGCATGACTAGTGCAATAAATGACCCTGTCCGTATTAAAGGAGCAAGTTGCATATCTCCCATAAGCCTTGCAATAATTTCAGCCCCACTAAATAAAACAACAAAAAACAACAACGATAGTACTGTTAAATAACGAAAAACAATACGCATAATACTGCTTCGTTTTTGATTTCGCTCTAGCGGGTCTAAAATACAATCATTATCTGCAAGCATCTTAGAAATAGCTACTGCAAACCCACTAGATGTCCATACGACAAAAATAGATATAATTGGATACACTTGCTGATAAATATAAAATCCTTCATCACCAACAAGGTTTTGAAAAGGCACACGATAAATTGCACTAAGAACCTTCACAATAAGGGCAGCAATTGTAAGTAAGGCCGCGCCCTTCATGTAGCTTTTCATGCCAAAACGTTCCGACATAAATTGCCCTCTTTCCTTCTTTAACAATGCCAATAGTATAGCATATCTAAAAAGTTTAACGCGCGCAGGTAGGATTACCTTAAAACTATGTACGAAAAAAAGTTATTGTTCAGCCTAAAAAAGGTCAGCGCAATAACTTTCAATTCTCATCAACTATTCATTTGTTTAGCTAAGAAGTTAGCAGCTGTTTCTGCAACTTTCACTTCAACTTCACCAACAAAATGCACCTTAGATAAAACGATAATACAACCGATTGGATCACCATTCACCATAATAGGTGTTGCACAATAAGACTTCACTTGCTCATATTGTCCAGGAACAATCTCGATAGTTGTTTCCATTTTTTCTATTTTTGTTGAACGCTCTTCCATAAAACTTTCTGCAAAAGATGTAATACGACGATTAATATACTCTTTCTTACCGATTCCTGCGACAGCAATTACTTCATCACGGTCAGTTACAAATGCTGGAGTACCTAATGTTTCATATAATGTTTCTACATATTCTCTTGCAAATTCCCCTAAATCGTTAATTGGAGAATATTTCTTTAAAATAACTTCGCCTTCACGGTCTGTATAAATTTCTAACGGGTCACCCTCGCGAATACGTAGCGTCCTACGAATTTCTTTTGGAATAACCACACGCCCTAAATCATCAATACGACGAACAATTCCTGTTGCCTTCATTCATAATCCTCGCTTTCGCTACAATAAAAATTTTTTTCAACTCTAGTATGGTTTTTTATGAAGCAATCTATGCAAAAACTGAAGAAAAAGGATTTCACACCCAACAATATTTTTCAAAAAGGCCTTAAAACCTAAATTATTGTACTTCAAATATATTTAGCATGTAGAATTTTTAACTTCAATCAACTTATCTTAGATTAACCACAAAAACAAATTTTTATAAATAATTTATAAAAAAATTTTAACAAGAAATAATAATAATCCAACCTATATTATTGCGTCAATGAGTCAAAAGGATTTTTATTATAAAGGCATTTTCACGCAATTTAATCCTTTTCACCTCCTCGCTCCTATCGGCTAGATCGACAGTCTTATTTGTAAAAACGATACCCGAGAAGTCACTCCATCTACAGTCCAGTCAAAATTTCAATTTGCATGCACCTTTTGGCATATCACCCAAAGTTAATAATGGTAAAACAAAACTTCTGCAATGTATCTGTACGAAAGCGAGGGAGTAACATCAAATATTTTTTGTGCGTACGTGTAGTGCTAACGTTGCGTGTACAACATATATTTTCTATGCAAAAGTGTAGTGCTAACGTAGGTTTACAGGAATTTTTTATTGCGCGAAAACGAAGCGTCAGCATCGGATATTTTCAGTGCGTAAGTGTAGCCCTAACATCGCAACTAATAAGGGTTTCCTGCGTATGAGTCAGCGCTAACGTTGCGTGCAACAAAGGTTTTCTGTGCGTAAACTTAGTGCTAACGTAGCGTCTACAACAACAGTTTTCTATACGTAAGCACAGCAACAGCGTAAACATTCATTAAGATCTCCTAAACCGTTTTGTTTTTCTATAATAAAAAGCTGACCATTATCCTAGTTAGATAAGGTCAGCTTTTTATCATTTTTGTTTTTTTGCGTTAGCAATAATCTGCATCATATCTTCTAAAATATCAAAGGGTTGATATTTCCCACATTTTCGTTCATCAATCGTTAATTTCAGTTGCATACCATCCATACCAAAACCAACAGCTCGTTCAAATTTCATGGATTCTTCAACAACTTTACTGCCATCAACTTGTACCGTCCCCTCTTCAGACAACAATATTGTGATAATTTTTTGCTTTTCTTTCACCGACAATACGCCTGCACCTAAGCCCCATACCTTCATCCGCGCAATTCGCAGTAAGCGCTCAGTTTCCATTGGAATATCTCCGAAGCGATCCTCTAATTCCTCCGTGATTTCGCCATACTCCTCCACTTGATCCATCGCTTTAATACGTTTATACATTTGAATTTTTTGATAACCATCAGGAATGTATACATCTGGAATATACGCATCAATACTCAATAAAATTTCGATGTCAGGCTTCTCTTCTTTTTTCACACCAGTTTGGCGCTCAGCAATCGCCTCTTGTAGCATTTGTGAATACAAGTCAAAACCGACAGAATCAATAAAGCCATGTTGCTGCGCTCCTAGCAGATTCCCAGCACCACGAATAGATAAATCACGCATAGCAATTTTAAATCCTGAACCTAACTCTGTAAATTCTTTAATCGCCTGTAATCGTTGCTCAGCTACATCTGTAAGAACTTTATCACGTTGATACATAAAGTACGCATATGCTACCCTATTAGAACGCCCAACACGCCCACGCAATTGATAAAGCTGCGCTAAGCCCATTCGATCAGCATCGTGAACAATCAATGTATTAACGTTCGGTATATCTACACCTGTCTCAATAATCGTTGTTGTTACAAGCACATCATAGGCACCTTCTAAAAAGGCTAATATGACAGATTCTAATTCTGACTCCGTCATTTTGCCATGCGCATGCCCGATACGTGCTTCGGGGACAAGCGTTTGAATTTCATCAACTTTACGAGCCATATCCTCTACACGATTGTATAAGTAGAATACTTGCCCGCCACGCGCCATTTCTCTCTCAATAGCTTCCCGCACTAATGCACCGCTATGCTCCATTACATAGGTTTGTACAGGGAAACGGTTAGCTGGTGGCGTTTCAATTACCGATAAATCACGAACACCTACCATCGACATATGAAGTGTTCTTGGAATCGGAGTTGCCGTTAGTGTTAATACATCAACATTCGTCTTAAGTTGTTTAATTTTTTCCTTATGCGTTACACCAAAACGTTGCTCTTCATCAACAATAAGCAATCCAAGGTCTTGGAATAATAAGTCTTTAGATAAAATTCGATGCGTTCCAATAACAATATCAACTTGCCCTTCTTTTAAGCCCTTTAACGTCGCTGTTTGCTCTTTTTTTGTACGGAAACGAGATAAGAGACCTACATTAATAGCAAAGTCTTGGAATCTCTCACGTATCGTTTCGTAATGTTGCTGCGCTAAAATCGTTGTCGGTACAAGGAAAGCTACTTGCTTGCCGTCCTGAATTGCTTTGAATGCAGCACGAATCGCTACCTCAGTTTTACCATATCCCACGTCTCCACATACAAGGCGATCCATAGGACGTTCACGTTCCATATCACGTTTCACTTCGATAATTGAACGTAACTGATCCTCTGTTTCCTCATAAGCGAATGAAGCCTCAAAATTGCGCTGATCGTCATTGTCAATCGCAAATGCATGACCCTTCTCTGCTTCACGTTTCGCATACAGCTTAATTAAATCATCAGCAATATCTTGCACAGCAGAGGATACCTTAGCTTTAGCCTTTTTCCACTCTGCTCCACCTAATTTATGTAGCTTCGGTTCACGGTCTTCAGATGCTACATATTTTTGGATTAAATCTATTTGCTCCACTGGAACATACAACTTATCATCTGCACGATATCGAATGTGTAGGTAATCTTTATGTGTACCATTTACCTCCAGTGTTTCTAAGCCAATATATTTCCCAATACCGTGATGTACATGTACAACATAGTCGCCAGGTTTAATTTCTGTATAGCTTTTAATACGTTCTGCGTTCGTCATTTTTTGAGGACGCGCTTTTTTCTTCGCCTGCTGTTTAAAAAGCTCATCCTCTGTAACTACCACCAAGCGCTGTAACGGTAATTCAAAGCCACTAGATAGCGAGCCATCCACAATATAAATACCCGCTTCTGTCGGATGACCAATTGTCGTATGAATATCATATTCCTCAAGCATTTGCTGTATACGTTTAACACGGTCTTTATCTCTCGCCATAATAAGTACAGTAAATTTACCGAGCAGCCAACGTTCAACCTCGCTTTGTAATAATGACATTTGGCCATGAAATTGTTGCATTGGTTTGCAAGAAAAGTTCGTCGTCTTATTAAAGGATACACCTGCAAAAGTTCGCGAAAATAATGAGAAATATAGTTTTTGCTGAGATAACATTGCTAGAATCTCTTTTAAAGAAAATGCTGGCTTTACATCATGCACCATTTTCCCTTCTTCAATTAGAGATAAAAACCACTCATCTTCTTCACGCTCCCATGCATCCATAACCTCCTGAATGCGCCCGAGCTCATCAAACAGCACAATGCCGTCGTGTACAAAATAATCTCCTAAATAGGCTGTTTTCTCATACAATAACGAACCATATTTATTTACATAGTCCGGTAAATTCCCTTGCTGTAACAATTCAATATCATATTGAATATGTTGATACAGTAACTCCTTCGTCTCCTGCTTCTTGACTTTCTTTAAGCTTGTCGCTAATGCAGCTTCTAAACGACCTGCCAATGCCATTCTTTCTTCCTTTGTCAAAATAACTTCTGACGCTGGGAGGATACGAATCTTCTGTAATTTATCAATAGAACGTTGATCGTCCGCAGAAAATGTTCGAATCGAGTCCACTTCCGTATCAAATAATTCTATACGAATCGGTGACTCTAAATACGGAGGATAAATATCTAATATGCCACCACGTAACGCAAATTCTCCAGGTGTCGTCACCATCGAATTACGTACGTACCCCATCTCTACTAACGTTTGGAGCCATTCATCAATCTGAATATCCTCACCTACTGCTATTTGTAAAAAATACTGTAGCCAATGCTCTTTAGGCTGCATCATTTTACGTAAGCCCGCAACCGGTATTACATAAACAGCTTTTTCACCTCTAGCAAGACGATCAAGTGTTGCGATACGCTCAGCACGTAGCTCTGGGGAAGCAACAGATAAATCAGCAGCAATAAACTCATCGGCAGGATAATAATGAACATGCTCCTCACCTAAAAGTCCCGCCAGCTCGTCGGCCATTTTCTGAGCCTGCAATAGATTAGGAGATATAATATAAATAGGTTTTTTTACATATTCAAATAAAGCATCGACCATTACTGGGCGTGCGCTTCCAGTTAACCCTGTAATAAGCTGTGTTGCAGAATGACCGCTCTGAATCTCCTGTAAAAATGATGTGATATGTTTGTCCTGCATCACAAGCTGTCGTAAAACTTCCAATGTCAAAAGCTCCTTTCAACGCATAATTCTCGTCACCAATACTAGTAATCTAGTACTATGATACGTATTTTTATTGTTTATTTTATCCATTATACCTTGGCTTAATTTCGTCCGGAATTGGCTTTAAGCTTAAGCCTGTGCGAAGTTAAACGGAAAAAGCTTTGGACGCACGTAATGTGCGCCAAAGCGTCCTTCCAATTATTGAATCCATTTATTGAGAGCGTGATAATCTGGATATTGTTTCAGCGAATCCTCACATTGCTCACAAATGCAGTGCACCGTCGTTTGTCCATGTTGATCTTTCTCAACATAATCATCCGCTTCACCCAATTCGAAAATATGTAGTTTTCGAATTGTATCATCTGCATCAAATGGTAGCGTCCCTATTTCTACTTCACAATGCCGACATCGATATCGAACTGACATCTCCAAATCATCCTCCTTTAAGCAACTTACTACTTAAAGTATAGACATTTCGAAAAAAGATTATGCACTTCCAATTTTGTCTTAGAGATCATTTTAGAAATAGAGAATAGTTTTGCATTGTGGTTAATACTATATATTTAGTTAGCTGTTGTCGCAGAAAAAAACAACACCGAGTATACCACGGCATAATTGCATCGGGAGTCAGCTTTGTGCTTAGGCCTGTAGCTGACGCTTTGCTTTCGTTACAAAAACACTTGCTGAAATAAATTAAATCGTCATCCTAAACTACTGTAATATCCACGATTATCCATTAAAGCGATTCATCACATCAAGAAATGGATTCGAAAGAGATGCTTCTACAGCATTTACACACTTTTCAACAGCTTCGCCAACGACAGCTTGATCTTCTTTTGAAAATTTTGATAACACGTAATCTGCTACCTTCATGCCTGCTGGTGGACGATTAACCCCAACTCGTATGCGATTAAATTCTTGTGTACTTAAATGCTGAATTAATGATTTAATACCATTATGTCCACCTGCACTACCTTTTTGACGCAGGCGTAATTTACCTGTCTCTAAATCTAAATCATCATAAATAACAATTAAATCTTCCACATCAATATCAAAATAGTTCATTAGAGGACCAACACATTCCCCTGATAAATTCATATATGTTAAAGGTTTAACAAGTAGAACCTTTCCTTCAGGACGATGTACCGTTGCATACATACCATTAAACTTTGAATTAGTTAAAGGTGCACCCCATTTTTCAGCTAATGCATCTATAACATCGAAACCAATATTATGTCTTGTATGCTCATAAGGTTTACCTGGATTTCCTAAACCAACGATAATTTTCATAAGTACCCCTCTTCTTTCAAATCTAATAGTCATTATTTTACCATATCATGCACGCAGAAAGCAGTTTGGACAATTTTTGAAAGTAAAAGTTCAATAACGTCTTGATATTAATTAAAATCTCACTTCAACCATATATATATCACGAAATGGTTATGACTTAAAAAGAAGTCTACGCACGAATGATGTGCTAAGGCTCTTGCTAAATAAAAAAGCTACTGAAGAAGCTTAGCTTCCCAGTAGCCTTTCCTTAACAAATATTTTTACTCTTGTACCTGTTCACTATCTACCGTCGATTCTTCAACGACTGCTGGAGCCATAATTGATACCAATGTATGGCCATCTTCACTAATAATATCAAAATCAATCGTATCTCGAATATCTGCTATTGTAATTGTTTCACCAATTTTAAGTTCAGTAATATCTACTTCAATAGCTTCTGGTATATCTGCTGGTTTTACATTAATCTTCACATCTAAGTTAGGCTGCATTAATATACCACCCACACTAACACCAACTGATTCCCCTACAAGTTTAATAGGCACTTCAGCTTCTATCGCTTCGGACATATTAATTGCTAAAAAGTCAATATGATTCACTTCATCTTTCATGGAGCATTGTTGGATTTCTGATACAACAACATTCACTTTTTCTCCATCTAAATCCACCGAAAACACACCGTTTTGTCCATTCTTTTGAATGGATTTTCTGAATTCCTTCGCTGAAATAGAAATTGGGGTAGAATCTAATTTATAGCCGTAAATAACTGCAGGAATGGCTCCCCCTTTTCTAAGTTGGGTTAATGTCGAACGGTGCCCAGCTTCGCGCTTTTTAACACTTAATACTGTACTCATATCTATACTTCCCCTTCCAAGAAAAATTATTTAGGCCTTATTATAAATGTCACTACTTTCAATGACATTTGTTAAGGCTATAATAATATTTACTACCGTTTTAGCCCATCACCATAACGTGGGGTTGATTTCCGTTCCAGCCGGGCGCTTTCCTGGGGGGCGTCCGATGAGCCGCTTCACTCGCGATGCTCGCTCCAGGGTCTCATCTGTGACGCTAATCCCCAAGGAGTCGCCCAGCCTCCACTTCAATCAACTTATTCATAACTTACGCTTTAACAAAAAATATCCCAACCTTAGGCGAAGTAAACTTTTTTCATAAAGTAGTGTAAATATTATTAAGTCACAACTACCATATACCCTTTTATAAGAAAATTCAAACAAAGTAAACCTAGAAAAAAGGACAAATCTACTTGCAAACGTAGATTTGTCCTTAATAAGCCACAATTCGGCTCTTATTTATATATTAATCAAATAGAGTACTTACAGATTTGTTTTCATAGACACGAGAGATTGCATCTGCCATCAATTTAGCTACTGAAAGCTCTGTAATTTTTGGAGATTTTTTCTCTTCTGGAAGCTGGATTGTATTTGTTACAACTAATTCTTTAATCGAAGAGTTTTCAATACGCTCGATTGCTGGGCCTGATAGTACTGGGTGAGAGCAACAAGCATAAACTTCTTTCGCGCCAGCTGCACGTAATGCGTCTGCGCCGATTGTAATTGTACCAGCAGTGTCAATAATATCATCAATCAAGATTGCCACTTTACCATCAACATTACCAACAATGTTCATTACTTCTGCAACGTTTGGTTTTGGACGGCGTTTGTCAATAATTGCAATAGGTGCTTTTAAACGTTCTGCCATTTTACGAGCACGTGTTACACCACCATGGTCTGGTGAAACAACAACGATTTGATCTTCTGGAATACCTTTTGATTTGAAGTAATCAGATAGTAAAGGTACTGCCATCAAGTGGTCGATTAAAATATCGAAGAAACCTTGGATTTGCGGTGCGTGTAAATCTAAAACGATAACACGTGTTGCACCAGCTGTTTCAAGTAAGTTTGCTACTAATTTAGCTGTAATTGGCTCACGTGCTTTTGCTTTACGGTCCTGACGAGCATATCCATAGTAAGGCATTACAACGTTTACTGTACGAGCAGATGCGCGTTTTACAGCATCTACCATAATTAAAAGCTCCATTAAATGTTCGTTTACAGGTGCAGAAGTAGACTGCACGATAAACACATCACAACCACGAATACTTTCTTCAATGCTAATTTGAACTTCTCCATCGCTGAAGTGTTTAACAGAAGATTTACCTAATTCAACACCCATTTCTTGCGCAATTTCTTGAGCAAGTGGATTGTTAGAGTTAAGTGAAAATATTTTTAATTGTGAGTTTGCATAATGATACGGCATGATGGCCTCCTGTTTAGTTGATAATTATTTTGAATTTAATTTGCTTACATAATTCGGTTTGTTTTCTTGTCTTGCACGAGCAATTGCAAGTGCATCCTCAGGAACTTCTTTTGTAATTGTAGATCCTGCTGCAATAAATGAACCTTTTCCAACTTTCACTGGCGCTACTAAGTTAGTATTACATCCTACAAATACATCATCTTCAATAATTGTTTGGAACTTGTTTTTTCCATCATAGTTTACTGTAATGGAACCACAGCCCACATTGACATTGCTTCCTATTTCAGCATCGCCAATATAGCTTAAGTGGGATACTTTCGTGTCATTACCTAGTTTACTTTTCTTCACTTCTACAAAGTTACCAATTTTCACATGGCTACCTATATCAGAAAGTGGTCGAATATTTGCAAACGGTCCTATAGCTGTGTCTTCTGCTACAGCGCTTTCACGTACAACAGAAGAATGTACTGTTGTTCGGTCACCGATACGGCTATCAATGATTTGTGTGTTTGGCCCGATTATACAATCTTCACCAATAACAGTTGTACCTTCAATCATAGAACCTGGTTGGATGACAGTATCACGACCAATCATTGCTTCAGCGCTGATGTATGTTGCTTCTGGATTAATAATTGTGACACCATTACGCATATGCTTTTCATTAATTCTTGTACGCATTAGCGCCTCTGCTTGAGACAGAGCAACACGATCATTAACACCAAGTGTTTCTTCGAAATCTCCCGTCACATATGCTTCAACGACTTCGCCTTGTTTTTGTAAAATTTCAATGACATCAGGTAAATAATATTCCCCCTGTGCATTGTCGTTTTTCACAAGTTTTAATGTCTCAAATAAGGCCTTATTATCGAAGCAATATGTGCCCGTATTAATCTCTTTCACTAGTTGTTGCTCAGCTGAAGCGTCCTTTTGTTCAACAATTTGCTCCACTTGTCCATTGTCGCCACGTAAAATGCGACCGTAGCCTGTTGGATTTTCAGCAATAGCTGTTAAAATTGTTGCCTTGGCTTTCTTTGCTTGATGATGCTCGAACAAAGCTTGCATCGTTTCAGGGCGGATAAGTGGTGTATCACCACAAACAACTAATGTTGTCCCTTCTTCGCTACTTAAAATTGCCTCTGCCTGTTGTACAGCATGAGCTGTCCCTAACTGTTCAGCTTGTAAAACATACTCGCTTTTATCGCCTAGCTGTTGTTTCACCATTTCTGCACCGTGTCCTACAACCGTTACAATGCGCTTCACATCTAACGTTTGAATGTGATCCACCACATGTTGCACCATTGGTTTCCCACATACTGGATGTAGCACTTTATATAATTTGGACTTCATACGTGTACCTTGACCTGCAGCCAAAATGACAGCAAAAATGTTGCTCATCTGTAAGTCCTCCAATACGCTCATTTTCTCTTATGACTATATAGCAAAATCCATCTATTTTCAAGGCATGTTGACTTGACAAAAAGATGAATTTCCAAATCAAATGCACCTTATGCTCGAATGTTAATATGTATGTCTTTAAAACTGCTCGATTTCTCTTATTCTCAAAATAAAAAGAACTCTCCAAATATGAAGAGTTCTTTTTATTCACTTTCATCATAAATATAAATTGGCGTTGTTTAATTTACACTTATTCCCTTTGCTATACGCCAATTCCTTCTAATTCTTCTGTCTTTTCATTCGCGTCTTCCTCGCTTGAATTATGGTACTCGTTTAAAATAATCTCTTGAATTTTATTACGAGTAGTAGAATTAATAGGATGCGCAATATCTCTAAATTCACCGTCTGGCGTCCGTTTACTTGGCATAGCAACGAATAATCCTGTATTGCCATCAATCACACGAATATCGTGCACTACGAACTCATTGTCGAGTGTAATGGAAGCAATCGCACGCATGCGACCATCCGTCTGTACACGACGTAACCTTACATCAGTAACTTCCATTTTTTCACCACCTCTCTTCTTAGATGCCTAAATATAAATATAATATTCTTTATTACCGAATATTTTCCTTTTTATAGTCTATCAAATTTTCTAAAAAATTTGAATACTTATTAGTATAATTTTCTCTAATTTACGTAATTTTTGACAATTGTTTGTCAGTCACCCTGACGCTCCACTTTCGCACAGAAAGCATTTGTTGCTATTACTTTGCTTTCGTCTACAAAAACAATTTAGAACGGAGAATAAAAAAGGCCCACTAAAAGAGTTAATCATTTCTCTTTCAGTGAGCTTAATATATTTCTTATTTAACGATAGCAATAACTTCAATTTCTACACTTACATCTTTTGGAAGACGCGCAACTTCCACTGCTGAACGTGCTGGTTTATGATCTCCAAAATGGCTAGCATATACTTCATTCATCGCAACAAAGTCGTTCATATCCTTCATAAAAACGGTCGTTTTAACAACGCTGTCTAAAGATGCTCCGGCAGCTTCTAAAACGGCTTTCAAATTAGCAAATACTTGATTTGTTTGAACAGTGATATCACCTTCCACTAATTCACCTGTTGCTGTTAGTGGAATCTGACCTGAGCTATAAAACATGCCATTTACAATAATTCCTTGTGAATATGGTCCAATTGCTGCTGGTGCATTTGTTGTTGCTACTACTTTCATTTGTCATTTCCCCTTTTAGAAAAATAGTTACCTTCACTTAATGCAATTGTACGGTCTTTTTCATTGACCTCATGAAGCTTCACTAGTGAATAATAATCATCTACTAAAGTTTCGTCTGCATGCTCAGCCTCTACAAGCACTGCAATACCAGCTAGTTGACAGTCAAACTCCTCTAATAGATTTTTCATGCCATTCATTGTACCGCCGACCTTCATAAAGTCGTCAGTAATAAGCACTCGTTGTCCACTCTTCATGCTTCTTTTTGATAATACCATTGTCTGAATTCTTCTGGAAGAACCAGATACATAGTTGATGCTAACTGTAGAGCCTTCAGTTACTTTACTATCTCTTCTGACAACAACAACCGGTACATTTAAATGTCTTGCTATCGCATGGGCAATAGAAATACCTTTTGTAGCGACAGTCATTATGACATCAATTTGTTGATCAGCAAATGCGGATGCAAATACCTTACCAACTCGATTAATTAAATCTGGATTGCCAAGTAAATCCGTCATAAATAAATAACCGCCTGGTAATAAACGATCTGAATGCTCAAGCTCCGCTTTTAAATCATTAATAACTAAACGGACCTCAGCTTCGGACATTTTAGGAATATACTTTACTCCTCCTGCAGCGCCCGGTACTGTCATCAATAACCCGATTCCTTTTTCTTCGAAAGTTTCTTTTACAATCGTCAAATCTTCACTAATGGAGGACTTTGCAGATTGATATAGTTCAGAAAAATAAGTTAGCGGGATCAGCTGATGTGGATGTTCTAGTAAATAGTACGTCATATCAACTAGTCGTTCACTACGCTTCCATTTCATGCGACCCTCTCCTAAACACGAATATTTATAGGTAAAATTAACACAAATTTGCGGTTTTAAGCAAGCGTATTTCGCTCGCCTAAAATCCGAACTGCATATACTTCTTCGCAAAAACCACGTAAACCATTATAAATGCGACTTACTCGAGCTTCACTATCCACTAAACCGAACACCGTCGGACCACTTCCACTCATTAATGTTGCATCTGCTCCAAAGCGCTTCATCTGTTCCTTTAACATTACTACCTCTGGATGCAGTTTAAATGTTACAGTTTCCAAAACATTTCCTAATGATGCACATAGTAGCTCATAATCTTCCGTTTCAATAGAACGAATCATTTGCTTCGTATTTGGATGTTCTAACCCTTCAACCTTTAGCCCTCCATACACTTCTGCAGTAGAGACACCTATTTTAGGCTTAGCCAAAACTACCCAACAGTTTGGTGGTGCAGGCAATTCCTGAATTTTTTCTCCACGCCCCGTTGCTAATGCTGTGCCACCATAGACACAAAACGAAACATCTGAACCAATTTTCGCACCTAATTCAGCTAACTCATCTATAGATAACCCTAAATTCCACAGCTCATTTAAACCCTTCAGTGTAGCAGCTGCGTCGCTACTGCCACCCGCTAATCCCGCTGCGATTGGTATTTCCTTTTCTATAGTAATGGATACACCTTGTCCAATGCCGTATGTATCTTTAACTAGACGCGCTGCCTGATAAGCAAAATTCCGATGATCGTTTGGTACGAAATTATCAGTCGAAATTATTTCTATTACACCATCTTCTCGAGATTCTAAACAGATACGATCAGCTAAATCCACAGTCGTCATGACCATCTCTACTTCATGATAATTATCTGGTCTCTTATAAAGCACATCTAATGTTAAATTTATTTTTGCAGGCGCCTTTACATAAAGCATCTTTCTTCCTCCTTATAGCTACACTTATCAATTACCGCCAGGTCATTCAGTCGATACTTGAACCTCCCACTACCTTAAATGTAGGATTCTTCGGTTACAAAATATCAGCAGCTGGCGTTCACTTTCGCTATATTAAAGATTTTCTGAATGAAGATAAATCTGTTGTTCATCTTTTAATTCATTTTATTTTACCATAATGGGAAAGCGAAAATGGAAAAAAAGAACCGTATACCCCTAAATGGTGTAACGGTTCTCTCTCGTCAGTTGTGTTGTTGTGTCTACAGGAAGCTTTCATCCCTGCTGAAGATCAATTAAGCCTCGGCATAATTGCGTCCGCCGGAGGCATTAGGCAAACACGGTGTTGGACCTCAGGCACTTTCAACGATGCCTGGACACCCGCTGAAAAGTGACTCCTCTCACCATAGAGATGAGAGACTTCTAATATGCAGTCTAGTTCAGGCTACTTATTATTTTCTTGCTCATTACTTGCTCTTTCAGCCATTTCGATGGCACGTTTGACCATATTACCGGCGTCTCGAGCTTTAATGCCGCCCCAGCCTTCTCGTTGCACAACATCATAAAATCCAAGCTCTTTAGCGATCTCTTCTTTTAAACGAGGTGACATGATACCCTTTCTAGGCATAATAAACTCCTCCTTTTACAACTGACGATTTTAGTATGTCCCAGAAAACGCAAAACACTCATGTAGTTTTTAACATACATGAGTGTTTTAGAATATAGAAATAAGTACTAGAAACTATTTTGCGATAGCAGTCTTTGCTTCGTCTAAAAATGTAATCTCTACTGCTTCAGTTAAAATATCTGTGTAGCTATACGATACGCGCTTGCACGTATTGTCTTCTTGATCAAGCTCAACCACAAAGATAGCGCGATATGTCTCACGCAATACCCCTGCACACTCGACCGTTTTCTTGCGACCTCCGTTTGCTTTTAACTGCAAACGTTTACCCAAATGACAATCCAACGACTTTTTAATGTCCGCTAAAGTTTTTGGCATTTTCGCTTACACCTCACTATTTATTAGTATAAGCGATACGCCCAAAAATGTCAACAAAATATAATATTTTATCAGCCAATTATAAACGTTGTCAACTTATTTTTCATAAAAGGACCATATTTTTTTACGTATACTCAAAAAAGTTAACAAAAATTTTTTACTTTGCAAACGTAGGGTGTAGTGCATCGGCTAATTTTCCAAACTCTTGAATGGTTAAGGTCTCTCCTCGACGTGTTGGTTCAATATTTACTGCTTGTAAAGCATCCATTATTTTTTCTTTGTGTACCTTACCATTTGGTAAACCCGATTGTAAATTATTGAAAATTGTTTTTCGTCTTTGTACAAACGACGCACGAGTAACAACAAATAAAAAATCCTCATCAATTACTTTTACTGGAGGTTCATCATGTTTAATAAGACGAATCACTGCAGAATCCACATTTGGCTGGGGCATAAAAACAGTTTTCGGCACTGTCATGGCAATATCAGCTTTCACATAATATTGAATCGCAATTGATAAAGAACCATACTCTTTCGTTCCAGGTTTAGCCGTAATACGCTCTGCTACCTCTTTTTGCATCATGACAACAAATCCGCGAATTGGCAGACGATCATTAAGTAATTTCATTAAAATCGGAGTCGTCACATAATAAGGTAAATTCGCTACAACCATAATATCCTCAATACCTGGCATCTCTTCCTGAATTACTTTAGCAACATCCGCCTTTAAAATGTCTGAATGTACAATCGTAACATTATTATATGGACTAAGTGTGTCTTCTAATACAGGTAATAATCGCTGATCAATTTCAAAAGAGACAACCTTTTTTGCACTTCTCGCTAAATGCTCTGTTAATGCTCCAATACCAGGACCAACTTCGATTGCACCACTATTTTCAGTTAAATTTGCGTGACTAACAATATTTCGTAAAATGTTCGGATCTACTAAAAAATTTTGACCTAAGCTTTTTTTGAATGAAAACCCATATTTTTTTAAGATTTCTTGTGTTCTAATTGGTGTTGCAATATCCTTATGCATCATTTTCCTCCTGATCTACCTGTGCGATTGCCGCACCAAATTGCTTTTCTGTGATTTGAAACATTTTTAATCTTTTATAAAGTTGTTTACCGTTTGTTGTACCAATATTCAAAATTTCTCCAAGACGATCACGACGAGCTTTCGCCTGTGGGTGGCCAATTAAACGTGCCGTCATTAAATCTTCGAGCGAAATGTCATCATTGGTTGGCTCAACATCATTAGGGGTATAGACATGCCGTAATGCCTCGCGAATATCTTCATCTGCTGCATGCTCTATGCCTAGTCCTTTACCGTTTTTCGCAATTGTTTTAGCTTTTGGTAAAAAAGCGTGTTTTACACCTTTAACATGCTCCTCGATAATGGCACGAATTCGACGTCCTGGATAATCGGGGTCAGTAAAAACAATAACACCTCTTTTATCCTGTGCATGCTGAATTCTCTTTAGTGTTTCCTCTGAAATAGCCGACCCATTTGTTTCTATTGTATCTGCTTGTACAGCTCGCTTAATAGCCGTTGTATCATCTTTCCCTTCAACAACGATGAATTCTTTTATTTGCAAAAAGGCCCCTCTTTTCTACCTTATCTTCAGACCATTTTACAACTGCACTGTATGATTGTACAGAAATACACGGCTACTTATCTTATGCTATTGCTTGTACTTTCTCTTTCGAGTAGACCGTGCAGTTGATGTTATAGCTTACTTTCTGTAGATAGGACTATATTTATCCTCCAGTACAAATACTGAAAAAAGATAAAAAAAGCTTTCCCGCCAGTCAAAACGGGAAAGCCAGTAAGTGAAAAACATTTTTGATTAATTTTACATTTTTTTTAATTTAATACTTTTATACGAACTTTCCTAACTCCCCAAGAACTTGCTTGAGATTCCGTTTGTACAAGTATGTCGATCTTATTACCCTTAATTGCACCACCAGTATCCCCTGCTATAGCTGTTCCATAGCCTTCGACCCAAACTTTTGAGCCAAGCTTAATAACAGAAGGGTCTACTGCAATTACTTTCAAACCAGAGTTTGATCGTAAATCAATGCCAGTGGCAGATGTCCCCGAGCAGCCATTACAATACGGTGTATAGGCAGTTGCCGTTACATAAAATTCTTTACCGCTAGCTGGCTCTGTTGAACCACGTGAAACTGTCGGTGCAGTCGATGCACTAGCAACAGTAGCTACTACAGTTTTAGTACCTACTGCAATCACTTGCTTCTGCGGTTCTTTTACAACATTTTTAGATTGTAGATTTTTAGCTACAACTTGGCCGTTCTCTTTTACGATTTCATACGTTTTAGTCATTAAACCTTTTTGGCCTGCTGTTACAACTTTTTGTTTTCCCTTTTGCAATGAAGCATCTTGCTTCTTTTCAATTGCGAAATCTAAAGAGTCTTCCACTACATCGATAACCTTTTCTACGCGAACTACTGTGATTTTACTCTGTGGAGCGATTACGTCCTTCAGGTTATTCTCGACACGATCGAATTCATTTAGCTGAATTCCTTGTTGTTTTAAAAAGTTAGCGACCGTAGTCGAAGTGGACCATACTTGTCTTTTGTTTACGCCATCGACAAGCGATACTTGAAACGCTTTTTGAATATCGATCTTGTTGTCTGCTCCTATTTCAGTATCTATGCCTTGTTTTAAAGAATCATGCTCTGATACTTCAATATTCGCTTCTTTCAAAATGTCTTTCACTTGTGTTTCAGTTGTCCAAACTTTTGACTGATTTCCATCAACTGAAATAGTTACTTCTTTTGCCTGTTCCCATGAAATTGCTAATCCATTAACAATTTTGGTGTTCAGAGAGGGTGATATCTTGTCATGCTCTGCTACGTCTATATTTTGACCTTGTAATAATTGTTCTACAGTTTTGGCATGTGTTGTTACTTCGATTGCTTCACCGTTCGCATCAAGCGTTACGGTTTTTTTAGTACCTTGATAAAGTACGAATGAAATTACAGATACAAACAGAATAAGTGAAATAACGCTTATTACTGTTTGCTTACTCCTCAATGATCCTAAGAACAAGTTTTTCATGGAATTATTTGACATGAAAAAACGCCTCCTTAATATACAAGGTTGGATTATACGTACTAGATTTGGCACTGTCAACCCGAATGTATTTCTAAGAAAATTGACATCGCCTTTTTAGCCAACCACAAACCTAGTATTGGAGGCGTCTCAGCTAGTTAATTGTCAATCTTAAAAAATTTTTTCGCATTGGTTGTCGTTACCTGTGCAATTTCCTCAATCGTTAAACCTTTTAAACGTGCAATTTCTTCTGCAACTAACGGTACGAAAGCTGGTTCATTACGTTTTCCTCGATATGGATGGGGCGCTAAATACGGTGCGTCTGTTTCGATCATCAAATGCTCTACTGGTATTTCTGTTGCCACTTCTTTCGGCATTCGCGCGTTTTTAAATGTCACCGGTCCACCAAGACTGATCATAAAATTCATAGCAATACATTCATGTGCGGTTTCCACGCTGCCACTAAAGCAATGCATAACGCCTCCCACGGAAGCTGCATTTTCTTCTCGTAAAATTTGAATAACATCCCCAGTTGCATCTCTGTTATGAATAATGATTGGTAAATTCAACTTTTGCGCCAAATGAATCTGCTTGCGGAAAAGTGCTTGTTGAACATCTTTTGGTGATTTATCCCAATAGTAGTCCAACCCAGTTTCACCAATACCCACTATCTTTGGATGTGCTGCTAATTCCTCAATCCAATCTAAATCCTCTTGTCTACAATCAATGGCGTCCACCGGGTGCCAGCCTATAACACCATAAACAAAATCATATTGCTCAACTAGTTGCATTGTTTTTTCAATGGTTTTGCGATCGAAACCAACAACAACCATCGTTTCTACCTTGGCCTCAAGAGCTCTATCTATAACCTCTTGTAAGTCCTCTTCATACTGATCTGCGTTTAAGTGTACATGTGTATCAATGAACATCGTCATTCTCCTAACATAGATTTTATTAAAAATTATTATTTCGTATTTTACATAACTGTTACAAATTTATTACAAACAATTTTGTATTATAACATTACGCATAGCCAAAGACCTTTCGTTTGTTACTATTTACCTAAAAAAATCTAATTTTTACCGCAAATAAATTATTTCAAGATAATAAATTACTCATTTTCAAATGGATTTTAAAAGCCTGCTGAACTTTTTTTATTCAGCAGGCCTTCCTTAAATTGTTTACTTTACTTTTGCGCCATTCTCTAGTTTTGAATCCACCGATGCTAATTTTAAAATTCCATCTTTTTCACCAGCTAGAATCATTCCTTGCGATAATTCACCACGTAATTTAACTGGCTTTAAGTTAGCAACTACAATCACTTTTTGACCAATTAATTCATCTGGAGAATAGAACTTTGCAATACCTGAAACTACTTGTCGTTGCTCATATCCAAGATCCACTTGAAGCTTTAATAATTTGTCTGCTTTCGGAATCGTTTCACACGCTGTTACAGTGGCTACACGTAAATCCACCTTCATAAAATCATCAATTGTAATTTCAGGAATTTCTGGAATATCTGCAGCTTTCTGCTCACCTTTTGATTCTTCTTCTTGTGGAGTTTTCACTGAACCACGCATTTCCTCACGAATATACGTAATTTCAACTTCATTTTCTAGACGAGGGAAAATCGGAATCCCTTTTTCTACCACTTTAATGTTTGCTGGAATAGTATTGCCGAATGTTTCAATTGTTTCCCATGCTAAGAATTTGTCATCCAACCCTAATTGTTCAATAATTCGCTTAGGAGTAGATGTCATAAATGGCTGTAACATGACAGCAATTTGGTGTAAACTTTCCGCCAAATTTCGCATAACAGCTCCTAATTTTGGCTTATCAGTTTCCTCTTTAGCTAGCACCCACGGTTGAGTTTCATCTATATATTTATTTGTTCTTGAAACTAGCGTCCATAAGTCGGCTAATACGACACTAAATTGCATTTTTTCCATACTTTCTTCATATTTAATACGAACTGATTCAGCCTGTTCTTTTAAAGCTGCGTCAAACTCTGTCGATTGAAGATTTTCAGTTGGAATAATGCCATCGAAATATTTATTAATCATTGAAATAGTACGATTCAATAAATTTCCTAAATCGTTTGCTAAGTCGAAGTTTGTACGTTCAACAAAAGATTCTGGCGAAAATACACCATCAGAGCCGAATGGTAACTCACGTAATAGGAAATATCGCGTTGCATCTAAACCATAACGCTCTATTAACATTTCAGGATAAATAACATTGCCCTTTGATTTAGACATCTTACCGTCTTTCATCATAATAAATCCATGAGCAAACACTTTTTTAGGAAGTGGTAAATCTAGTGCCATTAAGAAAATTGGCCAATAAATAGTATGGAATCGAACGATATCTTTACCAACTACATGTACATCTGCCGGCCAATATTTATTGAATAATGTTTCATCCTCTGATAGATAACCTAATGATGTTATATAGTTAGTTAAAGCATCTACCCATACATAAATTACATGTTTAGGATCTCCTGGAACTTTAATGCCCCAATCAAATGATGTTCTTGAAACAGATAAATCTTCTAGCCCTGGTTTAATAAAGTTATTAATCATTTCATTTTTTCGAGATTCAGGCTCAATGAAATCAAGGTTTTCTTCATAATAAGCTAAAAGACGATCAGCGTATTTCTTCATATTAAAGAAGTAAGATTCCTCTTTAACTTTGTGTACTGAACGACCACAGTCTGGACAGTTACCGTCTACTAATTGTGTCTCAGTAAAAAATGATTCACATGGTGTACAGTACCAACCTTCATACTCACCTTTATAAATATCACCATTATCTAAAAACTTTTGGAAAATCTTTTCGACAGTTTTCGTATGACGCTCCTGCGTTGTTTGAATAAAGTCATCGTAAGAAATGTCCATTAATGCCCAAAGCTTTTTCGCAGCATCTGCAATTTCATTTACGTATTCTTGAGGATGCTTGCCCGCTTCAGCGGCTTTTTCTTGAATTTTTTGCCCATGCTCATCCATTCCAGTTAAAAAACGTACATCATACCCGAGTAAACGTTTATAACGTGCAATTGTATCTGATGCTACAGTTGTATACGCTGTACCAATATGGAATTTCCCACTTGGGTAATAAATAGGGGTTGTTATATAGAATGTTTTATTTTGTTCGCTCACTAGAACTGCCTCCATTGTTTCACAGTATACTATCTATTCTAACTAAGTACGAAATTCGTTTCAACTTCTTTCAGCGGGTGTCACGTAATCAGAGAGGAGCTTAATATAGGATTTTAGCCGATTCCGGACGCAATTATGCCGAGGCATAATTGGTTGAAAGTTTTCTCAAGCGCGAAAAATGTCGAATAATATAATCAATCCATTTAATGTCTTAAATAAGAAGCTTTTTTACTATAAATTAAAATATATAATAAAAACCTTTTAAAAAAACCAAAATATCTGTTTTCTTCTCAAAAAATTTTTTCGAAACAATAATATTAGTGTATTAATTAATTGACGTTTATGGCATTACTTGGTATGATAACTATCAGACAAGGAATTATGTCGAAATTTGACGAAATACCAATATAACTTTTAACATTAGGAGGAAATATAATTATGAAATCAACAGGAATCGTTCGTAAAGTCGATGAATTAGGTCGTGTAGTAATTCCAATCGAATTACGCCGTACATTAGGTATTGCAGAAAAAGACGCTTTAGAAATCTATGTAGATGACGACAAAATCATCTTAAAAAAATATATGCCTAACATGACATGTGCTGTAACAGGTGAAGTTTCTGATGATAACTTCCGTCTAGTTGGCGGTAAATTAATTTTAAGCCCAGAAGGCGCAGAAATGTTAGTGAATGAAATCCAATCTAACTTAAAAAAATAATTTGTTACACACCTAAATCAAGCACAGTGATTTGGGTGTTTTATTTTTTATCAATTTCTCCTTAGCGTAATTGCGCCCTGAGGCGTTATTATTTAATAGAAGATAACTATAATATAACCAATTTTTAAGTCCCTTATAATGTCCATGTCAGACCTTTCATAGTTAAGGGTACTATTTTTTACAATTATTATCAATTAAATAGTTTAAATGCCCATCACTAAAGGTTTGATATAATATTTGTTAAAACGTATACCATGTAAGTTGATTGGAGTGGAGGTTGGGCGACTCCTTGGGGATATATAGAGGAACGAAGGCTAAAATCATCACGTCCTGTGATAACGCCTTCGTGACCAACATCCTATTGGCCCGAGACCCGGGAGCGAGCCAGGAAGCTCTGCTCTGTGCGAAAGCGAAGCGTCAGCAACAAAGCGCACAGCCGGAACGGAAATCAACCATTTTTTTGGTGATGAGCTATTTTTATAATTATCTATTTAGATATACAAAAAAGAGGTGCCTATATTAAGGCGACCTCTTTCTTTACATTAACTATGGTATTCATTATAGATTTCTCGCTTAGCTACTTGACGTAGTTTGGCTACTTCTTTTATAGCTTCTTTTGATGTAACACCAGTTTGATCAATAATATAATCAACATGTTCAACAATAGACATTGTCATCCAATAGGCTTGTTCATCATTTTCTTCCTCAGCATTTTCATTTCCTTCAAGGACAATACAAAATTCTCCTCGAATTTCCTCTGTTTGTGACCATTCCACTGCTTCAGCCAACGTACCACGTAAAAACTCTTCGAATTTCTTAGTTAACTCGCGAGCTAATACAATTCGACGATTACCAAGAATAAGTTCCATATCTTTCAAGGTTTCCTTTAAACGGTGAGGAGCCTCGTAAAACAAAATGGTTTCCTGACGTTTTTTTAGTTGCTCTAATTGCTGTCGACGTTCCTTTTTTCCTCGATTTAAAAATCCATAAAAGAAAAATGGCTGCGGTGTTAATCCAGAGGCGATTAATGCTGATATTGCAGCATTGGGACCTGGCACCGGGACAACTGGAAAGTCTTGCTCAATTGCTTTTTCGACTATATCTGCACCTGGATCGGAAATACACGGTAGACCAGCATCACTAACTAATGCAACTGTTTTTCCTTCACGTAAGAATGCTAATAGCTTCTCTCCCCCCACCTCTATATTATGTTCATGATAGCTGATCAGGGGTGTTGCTATATCAAAGTAGTTGCAAAGCTTTTTGGTATTACGTGTATCCTCAGCAGCAATAATATCTGCTTCCTTTAATATACGTAACGCACGCACACTCATATCCTCTAGGTTACCAATAGGCGTTCCAACTAAATATAAACAACCTGTATGATCGTGCATTGTACTTTTTTGAGATTTCATAATACATCCCTCCCTATATATTTCATTTTCTGCGTTCGTGTTAGCTGTTTAAAAGCATATTCAGCACGCATCGCCTCTTGTTTCGTATCGAATTCCTCAACATAAATACATTCCACTGGTCCTCGTGCTCTCGTATATTTTGCTCCCTTGCCAGCATTATGTACAGCGACACGCCTGTCTACATTATTCGTGTAACCAGCGTAAAAGGATTGGTCGGCACATTCTAACACATAAAAATAATGGTTACTGTTCTTTTCCATAAAGAATTTCTCTCACTTCTGCTGTATATTCATTATCCGCATTATACACATACAGGGGTGGTAATATTTTCAGATCCGGTTTACCGTCCTTAATTCCTTCTATTAATAGTGTGTTGGCCTCCTTACCCTCTTTCGGGTAAATAAGTTGCATACGTTTAGGCTCTATACGATTCGCTCGCATTGCCGTAACAATATCTAACAATCGACCAGGACGATGAACAAAAGCGGCCTTTCCGCCCTGTTTTAATAATTTACTTGCTGATTGTATTGATTCCTCTAACGTTAAATACAGTTCATGACGGGCAATAGCGTAATGCTCACTTAAATTTTTATCACTAGCTTCATGTGCTAAAAAATATGGTGGATTACATGTTACAACATCATACTTTTCAATACCAAGCTCCTTAGGAATTTCTTTCACATCACCAAGGACCATATGGATTTGCTCTTCCAACTTATTGTAACGGATACTTCGCTCAGCCATATCAAATAAGCGTGGTTGAATTTCTACTCCTGTAATATGCCCCTTTGTTCTAGCACTTAGAAAAAGTGGGATTACACCATTTCCTGAGCATAAATCAATAATTTTTCCTTTATGGTGTGGGACATTGACAAATTTCGAAAGTAGCACTGCATCCAATGAAAACGAAAATACAGAGGGGCTTTGAATAATACGTAAATCCTCAGCTAATAAATAATCTAACCGTTCATCATCTTTCAACCATTCTTCCATGTTTCTTCCTCCTACTATACAAAACAAAAGACTGACACCACCATAGTGGGAATCAGCCTTCTATTACACATTTTGTTTATTTAAAAATGATAGACAAAACAGACAGTCTTCACCTTTACGTGAACTTCCGAAATGAACATGACAAACATGGAAGCCTTCGTGGTACAAACGTGCTAGGTTATCATATCCCTCGCCAATATCTAGCGGATTCTCTTTCTTCTCATCAGTAGTCTGTTCAGAGTTTTCATTAGAAAGTAATTCTTCTAGACGTGTACGAAGGTGATGATTTTCTGTTTCGAGTGTCTTATGCTCCTCCATCATTAACGCTACAAATTGTTTCAATGCACCAAATTGCTCCTGCATTGCTTCGAGCTGTTGTTCGAACTCCATAACGGTATCTAAGAAATTACGGTCCTTCACCCAAGCCACCTCATTCAGTTCTCTATCTTATATAAGATTTTTTTCGCATGCTAGCAGTTCTTCTAGTGTATACTCGACTGTACGCTCCTGCTCATGTAAATATACTTGAATGAGTCTCTCCAGTACATTTAAACCTACAACTTTACCTCGTCCATCTGGTGTCATCGTTAATTCACCGATGTCTGGCATGCCCTCTTTCGCTTCCTCATATTCATCATTTTCATATTTCAAGCAGCACATTAAACGACCGCAAAGACCTGAAATTTTAGATGGATTTAAAGATAAGTTTTGATCTTTAGCCATTTTAATAGAAACAGGCTCAAAATCTCCTAAAAATGTTGAGCAGCAAAGCATCCGGCCACATGGACCAATACCACCTAACAACTTCGCCTCATCACGTACACCAATTTGACGAAGTTCGATACGTGTTCTAAAAACGGAAGCTAGATCTTTTACAAGATCTCTGAAATCAACGCGTCCTTCAGCCGTAAAATAAAAGATGATTTTATTACGATCAAATGTATATTCAACATCAACGAGCTTCATTTCTAAATTATGCTCAATGATTTTTGTACTTGCTAGTTCAAATGCACGCTTTGATTCGGCGGCATTTTCCTCTACTTGAATACGATCACGTTCATCCGCTGGTCGTAGAACTTGTTTAAGTGGTAAAACAACATCATTTTCCTCAACAACCTTTTGAGGGACAACTACTTTACCATATTCTACACCGCGAGCTGTCTCTACAATAACATATTGACTGTCCTCTAGTAGATATGATGCTGGATCAAAATAATATATTTTACCCGCTTTTTTAAAGCGGACTCCCACTACATTATACAAATGTATACCCCTCCTGCAGATTTAGCATTAACTGCTCCATCATTAACGTCCTATTCATGTTACGCTGTAAAGATGAACGTGCCTGTAAAATAGACTCCATTTGACTAGATAGACGTTCATAAGTCGAATGTAACGCCGCTTCTTTAAATGTCTGTAACATGTCTGGGTAAGTACAAGCTGATTCGGGATTAGCTTTTATTGACACTATATCACGGTAAGCAAATAGTAGTAAATCTAATGCCTGTTCCATCTCGCCTTTTTCTTTAAATAATGGCAACCATTCTTCATGTACAACAAGCATTGCTTCATGTACGTTCTGACGAATTGCCTCTACTAATTTTAACACTGTTTTTCGAGCATGTGCAAACTGCTCATCATTTGCTAAAATCATAGCTGTTTCGAGCTCGTTCGTCACCATGCTTACTGTAGAAGCCATCGAGTAAGAAATATTATTATCTTGTAAATGCTTTAACAATAAATGTCGAGGCATTTTTTGAAATTTAATATGCTGACAGCGAGAGCGAATCGTTGGTAAAATTGACTGCATTTGCTCCGTTAATAAAATCGCAGTTACCTCACCATCAGGTTCCTCTAAAAATTTAAGAATCATGTTTGCAGATGCAATATTGAGACGGTCTGCATGATGAAGTACATAAATCTTCCGTCCCTCTTCAACACCCATCATCTTCATTTCTGCAATTAATTCACGTATTTGATCAATTTTTATAAATTGACCCTCTGGATAAATTTGATGAATATTCGGATGATTACCCGAATCAACACGTCTGCAATTTCGACATGTTTCACATGGAACATTTTGCATTGGTTGCTCACAAAGCATTAATTTGACAAAAAACTGCATAATATCTACTTTGCCTGTCCCTTTTTCACCATCAAAAATGTATGCATGTGCTAATCTATGTTTGTCAAAAATCGTTTGAAGCTGCTTCATTACGACTGGTTGCAGTGCGAATAGCTCTTCAACATTCTTGGCCATATATTTAAATTCCTTCCTATATCAATTACACTCATAGCATAATTGTTTCCTATTGCTCAATTTTATAGATCATCACCAAAACGTGTGGTTGATTTCCGTCCCGATTGGGGGGTCCGATGTGCCGCTTCGCTCGCTCCAGGATCTCGGGCCAATAGGATGTTGGTCACGAAGGCGTTATCACAGGACGTGATGATTTTAGCCTTCGTTCCTCTATATCGCTAATGCCCAAGGAATCGCCCAGTCGTAACGAAGATCAACTTATTAACATAGTAGACGTTTTAATAAAAGTCATCCACAACTTTTGGTGATGAACCAATTTTCGTACAGAAATATCTACAGTTTTAGAGCAGATAGATTAGTTTCATCGTGAATTGAGTTCATACCATTCAGTTTGAAAAAAGCCCGCGCCTACAAGAGAACGAGACACGGGTTTTACATATACAAATTAATTAATAAGCCTTTTATCTCTCCGATTTTATCGAGAAGATCAATTGCTTCCTTTTCTTCATCTAAAATATCTTGAGCAAGCTCCACAAGACGCGTATCAATAGTTTCAATAATTTTCAAGCGTCTTCCTTCACCAAAACGATTCCATGAATGCGATTGTTTTAAATCCATACCATGCTCTACTGTTTCTTGTAGGAATCGTTTAACAAGCATTTTAAAACGAGCAAGCTCTCGTAAATTACGCGATCTTGCAACACGATCACCTGCTGTAGAAATATCCCCTAGCAATCGCGTAAGCTGTTCAGTTTGCAATTTGGTGCCTTGCTTGACGACCATATCTCCAAATCGGTTATTTTGATTATTATTATGCAGTGGTTCTTTACGATTAGTATTTAACCCGACACGTATATCTTGATTAATCTTCAAGCTGTTTCGCCCCCACTTGCTTTCTTTACCAAATACACAAAAGCTAAATTATAATGTGTTTTTCTTCCCATTTAACGTGGCAATAATTTAAAAATGGTGGAACTGTTCAATTGGTAATACAAAAACTGTCGCTCCACCTACCTCTACCTCCACAGGATAAGGTATATAGGAATCTGTATTCCCGCCTAATGGCGATACAGGTGCAACCATTTGTTCTCGTGCACGACAATTATCACGAATAATATCTAAAACTTTGGGTATGAGAGAGTCTTCCGTTCCAATAAGAAACGTCGTATTTCCGGAGCGTAAAAATCCTCCAGTACTCGCTAATTTAGTTGCGCGAAACTGATTTTTCGTTAAAGCATTCGATAAGCGGCTGCTATCCTGATCTTGCACTACAGCTACGACTAACTTCATTCGCACTCACCCCTTCGATAAAATTCATCTAAATAGATTTTAGTTACCTTTTCCGTGACATACGTTAGAGTTCCTCTGTTTCAGTAGGTGTTCGGAACATCTACTAAAATTAAACTACTTCTTCATTCATCTCATAACATTCGCTACTGTCGCGCAGAAAACATTTTCTGAATGAAAATAAGATTATAGTTGTTACCATTATATCACATTGTGGTAGACAACTTCATGCATTTACTGTATTGCTTCATGTATTAATGACCATACATCTTCAACAACACGATCAATCCTTTGGTCCGCATTGACAACATATATACGCTCAGGATAACGCTCCACTAGCTGTAAATATCCTTCGCGAACCTTGTTATGAAAAGCTAAGCTTTCAACATCTAAACGATTGACCTCCCGCTCTCCATGAGCATGGATCCGTGCCAAGCCAACCTCTGGTGCAAGGTCAAATAAGATTGTCATATCAGGTAACTTCTTACCGATTGCAAACTCATTAATAGATAATACTTCATCAACGCCAATACCACGTGCATATCCTTGGTATGCTAAAGAGGAATCGATAAAGCGATCGCAAATAACCGTTTTTCCAGCATCCAACGCAGGTCGTACTTTTTCAAAATAATGCTGACTTCTTGCCGCTGCGTATAATAACGCTTCTGTATGCTCATCCATGGCTGTATGTTCGGGGTCTAAAATTACGCTCCTAATTTTCTCAGCAATCTCAATACCACCAGGTTCTCTCGTTGCTAATACATCAATCTTTTCCTCTGCAAGTCGCTCGGCTATTTTTTGAATAACTGTTGTTTTTCCAGCACCTTCTGGACCTTCAAAAGTAATAAATAAATTGCGATTCATGCTGTTATAGCCTCCAACTATTTAATGATCTTAATCATCTTTTCTTCTAAACGGTGATTTCCTTGGAACGTTGCACCAGTAGCTAGTAACTCCTCTAACTGACTCAGCTTTGCCACGGTTATTTTTTCTCCTGGAACAAGCAGTGGAATACCGGGTGGATACGGAATAATCATACTTGCAGAAATACGTCCCATCGTTCGCATATACGGTAACCATTCTGTTTCCGCCTTTTCCATTTCATCAAATGTATAGGACGGTTTCGTAATGGCCACAAAATTATAGGCCGTTTGCGAAGCCGTTACTATTTCCGCCTTTGGTGTACTTAATAACAATGTTATAGCCTCTTTAATACGGACACGTATTTCTGCAAATGGATAGTTATGCCCCCGTTTCAACAAAGGCAGCACAAGCAATACTTGATTTGCATCTGCTAGTTCTGCGTATACATGCTTTGCTTCTAATGCTTCCTGTAATTGAAAACCCGTATAGCCCTTAACACGTAATAATAATTTGATAGGGTCGTCTACCTCAATAACTTCCAAAGAGCCAATAGCTCGTAATGCCTCTATCCATTGATTTCTTTTTTCTATTATATATGCACCGTCACTCTCCATATATGTCTGTACATAGTAGCGTGCATCATCTAAAGAAGCCAATAAAAGGTAGGATGGGCTGCTAGATTGTAGCATACGTAAATAGTGATTTATTTTGTCGACAACGACTAAGTTAGAATTAACATGCATAAAGGATGCCATTGTCATCGCTGGCAATGTTTTATGCGCAGACTGTACTACTATATCTGCACCAAATGTCAATGCAGATGGCTGAAATAAAGTACATGCACTAAAATGAGCTCCATGTGCTTCATCCACTAAAACAGGAATACCTTTCTCATGACAATACGCAATCTGCTGCTGTATTTCTTTCGATGCCATACCATAGTAAGTAGGATACGTTAATACTACTGCACGTGCCTCTGGATAATAATCAACCGCTTCTTTTAAATCTTTATAAGAAACATGGGTTGCCGTTAATGTTCTTTCATCCCATAGCGGGGATACAAATACAGGCTTTGCTCCAACAAGCTCAATCGCGTGAAATATAGACTTATGTGCATTACGTTGGACAATAATCGTATCACCTTTTTTACATGTGGCATACATCATCGCTAAATTCCCAACTGTAGATCCACCTACTAAAAAGAAACTTTTCATCGCCCCATATGTATCTGCCAATAAGTTTTCTGCTTCTAATATCATTTCCTCTGGATGATGTAAGTCATCAAGACCTGATAATTCAGTCACATCATATCGCATTACATCTTTAAAGGGCTGAGGAAGATGGGATAGTGCTCCGTGCTTATGCCCTGGTACATGAAAGGAAATATTTTGTTGTTGTTGAAAGCGCTCTAATCTTTCTACAATCGGCTTTTTCTTTTGCAAAACAAAACACCCATTTCCGTTATATTCTTATTTAATTATAACACTTACGTTAGAAAAAAATTTACTGAATGGCTTTAAATAAGGTGAAATTCATATAACCTTTTTCCCGATCCAATGTGCTAGTAATGCGATAGGGATCAATAAAAGACAAAATGGCAAGCAAACAAAAATAATGTTCCATGTTATGACTTTATTAATTAATAACGAATGATACAACATTAAACTGTATGGAATGACGATTATCAAAGATGTGAATGCACCTGGTGTAATGGAACGAAGAAAAATGGACTGTGCAAGGTGAGTGAACGCATGTAGAAAGTAGGTTAGCGTAACAACAGTGAAGAAGTAGATATCTCCGAACAGCCCTTGATTCACATATTGATTTGCTACAAAAGTGGAACTACTTACAAACATAAATACTACGACTACTGCTACGGCAAACTGTGCTGTCGACATCGAGAACTGTTTAAGAACTCGATTAGCAATTTTTTTCGGCAATCTTTCATACAAAATCGTAGAATTCTTATTCAACCACTTTTCAACCATAATGATTTCTTCAAAATCATGAAGAATAAACATAATAGGGAATAACCAAATAAGTGTTTGAATACCTATCCATTGCTCCATAATGATTCCTCCTGTCTAACTCTCAATAACATGTGGTTGTTTTCCGTTTCGATTGGATGCTTTCCTAGTGCGTTCGACCTTCACTAAAATCGACTTATACAAATTACACAAGTTTTAACACATCCCATCCACAACTTTTGAAATACTTAATGACATGTAAGCCCCTCTGCTACTCCGCTCTTTACTGCTATTTCTTTAGTAGTCGTTGCGGTAAAGCCCTTTTTAGTAAAAAGCTCTAATGACGCTTCCAAAATTTTATCCTTCTTTGACACCAAACCTTTTCGCCACCGATTTTATATTTGAGTGTTTACTCAAATATAAAGGACAAAAAAGAACGTTGTCGAGTTATTCCAGGTGATAGTGACAAAATAAGCTATTAATTTCAGTTTCTACTCTTAACGTTTTAATAAAGTGCTATCTCAAACTCTTGGTGATAAGTCAGAAAAAGATCATTGCAACTAAAAGCAATGACCTTTTTCTATGACATGACACTCTTTTTTTATCAGTAACAACTATACCGAGGCTAACTGTGTCCGGAATACTAGATACTAGCCTTTATTGCCATCTCTTGTACTAGCTGTTCTACTAATGGCGGTACGAACTTTTCTAAAATTGGATTCATCATTCCTGCAAGGAAACCGCTTGCCTTTAATGTTAAATTACCTTCTAACTGACATGTACCATCTTGGTTTTGTGTAACTTCAAAGTATCCATCACCATTTAAAGGATCTGATAAGCCTACCAAATCAAATTTAACCTGATTAGGATTTGATTCCTTACACTTAAGTTCAACCTTTACAGCTTTTTGGATAATCCCAAAATCCCCTTGAAATACCCAAATCATATTTCGTTCACTTGGGAATTCATGATGTAAATAACCAGGTATTAGTATAGCCCATTCTTCTTTATTTTTAATAAATTCCTGTAACTTAGCTTTTTCAATTTGAATATTTGCTCTATATACCCCTGTTGCCATTTAAACACCCCTATATTTGTTTATTTAAATTAATTAAATTCTAACATTTTTTGGGTGTTATTACTGATTTTTTAAAATAAAAAAACCACTGATTTCTCAGTGGCTACTTTGTGCCTAGCGACGTCCTACTCTCACAGGGGGAAGCCCCCAACTACCATCGGCGCTAAAGAGCTTAACTTCCGTGTTCGGTATGGGAACGGGTGTGACCTCTTTGCCATCATCACTAGACATATAAAAGAATTAATTATTCTTTCAAAACTGGATAAACGGTGCATTGAATGTTTCAAACATTTTGGTTAAGTCCTCGATCGATTAGTATTCGTCAGCTCCATGTGTCACCACACTTCCACCTCGAACCTATCTACCTCATCGTCTTTGAGGGATCTTACTTACTTGCGTAATGGGAAATCTCATCTTGAGGGGGGCTTCATGCTTAGATGCTTTCAGCACTTATCCCGTCCACACATAGCTACCCAGCGATGCCTTTGGCAAGACAACTGGTACACCAGCGGTGTGTCCATCCCGGTCCTCTCGTACTAAGGACAGCTCCTCTCAAATTTCCTACGCCCACGACGGATAGGGACCGAACTGTCTCACGACGTTCTGAACCCAGCTCGCGTACCGCTTTAATGGGCGAACAGCCCAACCCTTGGGACCGACTACAGCCCCAGGATGCGATGAGCCGACATCGAGGTGCCAAACCTCCCCGTCGATGTGGACTCTTGGGGGAGATAAGCCTGTTATCCCCGGGGTAGCTTTTATCCGTTGAGCGATGGCCCTTCCATGCGGAACCACCGGATCACTAAGCCCGTCTTTCGACCCTGCTCGACTTGTAGGTCTCGCAGTCAAGCTCCCTTGTGCCTTTACACTCTACGAATGATTTCCAACCATTCTGAGGGAACCTTTGGGCGCCTCCGTTACCTTTTAGGAGGCGACCGCCCCAGTCAAACTGTCCGCCTGACACTGTCTCCTGCCCCGCTAAGGGGCATGGGTTAGAATTTCAATACAACCAGGGTAGTATCCCACCGACGCCTCCTTCGAAGCTGGCGCTCCGAGATCTCTGGCTCCTACCTATCCTGTACAAGTTGTACCAAAATTCAATATCAGGCTACAGTAAAGCTCCACGGGGTCTTTCCGTCCTGTCGCGGGTAACCTGCATCTTCACAGGTACTATAATTTCACCGAGTCTCTCGTTGAGACAGTGCCCAGATCGTTACGCCTTTCGTGCGGGTCGGAACTTACCCGACAAGGAATTTCGCTACCTTAGGACCGTTATAGTTACGGCCGCCGTTTACTGGGGCTTCAATTCGCAGCTTCGCTTGCGCTAACCACTCCTCTTAACCTTCCAGCACCGGGCAGGCGTCAGCCCCTATACGTCACCTTACGGTTTTGCAGAGACCTGTGTTTTTGCTAAACAGTCGCCTGGGCCTATTCACTGCGGCTCTCATGCGCTTGCACGCTCAAGAGCACCCCTTCTCCCGAAGTTACGGGGTCATTTTGCCGAGTTCCTTAACGAGAGTTCTCTCGCACACCTTAGGATTCTCTCCTCGACTACCTGTGTCGGTTTGCGGTACGGGCACCTCTCACCTCGATAGAGGCTTTTCTTGGCAGTGTGAAATCAGGAACTTCGTCCATACGGACTCGCCATCACAGCTCAACGTTACAGTGTGCGGATTTGCCTACACACACGCCTTACTGCTTGGACGCGCATAACCAACAGCGCGCTTACCCTATCCTACTGCGTCCCCCCATTTCTCAAACGGTGAGGAGGTGGTACAGGAATATCAACCTGTTGTCCATCGCCTACGCCTATCGGCCTCGGCTTAGGTCCCGACTAACCCTGAGCGGACGAGCCTTCCTCAGGAAACCTTAGTCATACGGTGGACGGGATTCTCACCCGTCTTTCGCTACTCATACCGGCATTCTCACTTCTAAGCGCTCCACCAGTCCTTCCGATCTGACTTCAACGCACTTAGAACGCTCTCCTACCACTGACATCGTAGATGTCAATCCACAGCTTCGGTGAATCGTTTAGCCCCGATACATTTTCGGCGCAGCGTCACTCGACCAGTGAGCTATTACGCACTCTTTAAATGATGGCTGCTTCTAAGCCAACATCCTGGTTGTCTGTGCAACGCCACATCCTTTTCCACTTAACGATTACTTTGGGACCTTAGCTGGTGGTCTGGGCTGTTTCCCTTTTGACTACGGATCTTATCACTCGCAGTCTGACTCCCGTGTATAAATATCTGGCATTCGGAGTTTGTCTGAATTCGGTAAACCGGGATGGCCCCCTAGTCCAAACAGTGCTCTACCTCCAGTATTCTCATCACGAGGCTAGCCCTAAAGCTATTTCGGAGAGAACCAGCTATCTCCAAGTTCGATTGGAATTTCTCCGCTACCCACACCTCATCCCCGCACTTTTCAACGTGCGTGGGTTCGGGCCTCCAGTAAGTGTTACCTCACCTTCACCCTGGACATGGGTAGATCACCTGGTTTCGGGTCTACGACCACGTACTAATTCGCCCTATTCAGACTCGCTTTCGCTGCGGCTCCGCCTTCTAAAGCTTAACCTCGCACGTAATCGTAACTCGCCGGTTCATTCTACAAAAGGCACGCTATCACCCATTAACGGGCTCTAACTACTTGTAGGCACACGGTTTCAGGATCTCTTTCACTCCCCTTCCGGGGTGCTTTTCACCTTTCCCTCACGGTACTGGTTCACTATCGGTCACTAGGTAGTATTTAGCCTTGGGAGATGGTCCTCCC
>NZ_LDGC01000040.1:0-15517 GCF_015844675.1 Lysinibacillus sphaericus
AAATAGATTATTCGGTATTAGCCCCGGTTTCCCGGAGTTATCCCAAACTATAAGGTAGGTTGCCCACGTGTTACTCACCCGTCCGCCGCTAACGTCAAAGGAGCAAGCTCCTTCTCTGTTCGCTCGACTTGCATGTATTAGGCACGCCGCCAGCGTTCGTCCTGAGCCAGGATCAAACTCTCCATAAAAAGAAATTTGATAAGCTCAAATTGTTTTGCTGGCATCATGTTTGATGTCCAAAATTTTGTTTCGTTCACCAACTCAAGGTTAGCTACTAAAAACTTTATTGATTACGTTTTGCTTGTTCAGTTTTCAAGGTTCATTTGTTTGTCGCATTTAAGTGACTTTCTATACTTTAACATGTTGTTAACTTTATGTCAACTATATATGTTAATGTTTTGTTGTTGTTGTTGTTGTTTCTTTCGTAACAACGTTTATAAATATATCACCTTAATAGTAAGTTTGCAAGCGGATTATTAAAGTAAAACTATTCTAATTAAATAAAAAAGGAGTTTCTTCTATAATATGTGAATCAACTTCAACTACATATGAAAGTGATATGCTTTACATTGACACTATAACCGCTGATCTCTCATATTAGTAGCTTCCCTTTTCTAGCCATTAAAATCGTTTTATATTTTTATAGTTTTTAATTCTCCAATAAGAAAGCACCTACAATTGTTAGTTTCGTTTCTAACAATTGTAGGTGCTTTTTATATTTCTATTGTGTATTTATAATTAGCGTACCCAGATAAAGTATGCAAGGAAGACAAAGAACAATCCGTACATCATAGGATGAATTTCTTTTTTACGACCCGCTAAAAGCATTGTTACTGGATAGAATACAAATCCTATAGCAATACCAGTAGCAATTGAGTAACCAAGAGGCATCATTATTACTGTAAAGAAAGCAGGTACTGCAATTTCGAATTTATCCCAATCAATTAAACGTAATGAGGATACCATCAAAACACCTACAATGACTAGAGCTGGCGCTGTTACCGCTGGAGTTACCACAGCAAGTAACGGTGAGAAGAATAATGCTACTAAGAACAACATTGCCGTTACAACAGCAGAGAAACCTGAACGAGCACCTGCTGCTACACCAGAAGTTGACTCTACATACGCAGTAGTTGTTGATGTACCAAATAAAGAACCAATTGTTGTTGCAAGAGCATCCGCCATCAATGCACGGCTTGCACGTGGTAATTTATTATCTTTTACTAATCCTGCTTGTGTTGCAACTGCCATTAAAGTACCTGCTGTATCAAAGAAATCTACAAACAAGAATGTTAAGACAACTACTAAAAATTTAACGTTTAATAAAGAACCAAAGTCATGACGAATTGGATCTAGAGCTACCATAAATGTAGAATCTACACTCGGAATTGCTGAAATAACTGCTGTAGGAGCATCAATCACTCCTGTAATCATACCAACAATTGCTGTTATAACCATCCCTAAGAAAATACCAATACTGCGTAGTTTAATAATAAGAATAATTGAAAGGACAATCCCAAATACAGCTAGTAAAGTTGAACCAGTGAATGTTCCTAATGTAACCAATGTAGCTGGGCTATCTACGAGGATACCCGCTCCTTGTAAACCTACAAATGTTATAAACAATCCAATTCCTGCTGAAACTGCATATTTAAGTTGGACCGGAATTGCATTAATAACTGTTTCACGAATACCTGTTAGTGAAAGAATGATAAAGATAATCCCTGAGAAGAAAACACCTGTTAAACCAGTCTGCCAAGGAATACCGTAAGCTCCAACTACCGTGAAGGCAAAGAATGCGTTTAAGCCCATACCAGGAGCAAGGGAAATTGGGAATTTAGCGAATATACCCATAATCAGAGAACCGACTGCAGCTGCTAATGCTGTAGCTACGAATACAGCACCTTTATCCATCCCTGCATTTTCTAAGATGCCAGGGTTAACAGCTAAAATGTAAGCCATAGCAAGGAATGTAGTAATACCACCTATTATTTCGCGGCGATAATTAGTTCCTAATTCATCGAACATGAAATACTTTTTCATTTTAAAGAAATCCTCCGTATGGTCGTCTTCAATATCGAAAACAAAAAAGACACACTGACTACTCTACTAGTCGCATGTCTACGATACATTTCATCACCATTATTGTGAGAAATTAATTTAGTGTCTATACATTAATATATATAACTAAAATCGTAGTCAAGTTATTTACGGTAACTTGGTAGAAACTCACGGGCCTTATCCCCGACATTATACGACGACTTATTTAATTTACAATCGTAATATATCATTTCATTTTTTAGATTTCAACCCTATTTCCGAACATTTTTCACAAAAGTTACACGAAAGTTCGTGTAAAATTCTTATTTAATGTTCACATTTCAAATAGATCGTTACATAAATAGATTAGGACTGAACGTTGGACCATAGTTTTAAAATAAAAAATCCTCTTGAACTCATTCGAATTCTAAAGGATTTTAACTTTTTTCAACGGGTGTACAAACATCCGCTAAAATAGAGGCGTTATATTTAATTCATCACTTTATTTTGCAAGAGCTGAATTCTTTTTTCTAATTTTTGTTTCCAATCTTCCGCTAATGCATCAACTGCTTGTATACGTTTCATCGCAAATGCGTCTTTGTTTTTAAAATACACTTCGTTGCAATGTAAAACTGAAATACGTTCAGGGTGTTTTTCCACTAATTCAATTTTTGAATCCGCACAGATTGCCCCTTCTTCCAGTACTCGAGCAAGGAAGCCTGTATAACCTGTTTCAATTAAACGTTTGAGTAATGTGTTCGCCTCGGTATATTTATCAATCGTACTACATGGTACACGTCCTTGGGTAATTTGGATGATAGCATCACCTATTTTATAAATATCGCCAATACAAATATCCGATTCTAACATATTCGTTACTGTTAGGTTTTCACCGAACGCTGCTGTCGGCAACGGTTTACCCAGTTCCTGTTCCCATTGTATGTAATGCTCTGCAGGATATAAACAAACAGCACGGTCAGGACCACCATGATGTTTTTTATCTGCTACATCGTCCCCCTCAAATCCACGAACGGACAAAAAGACCTCTTGTACTTTTTGCTTTTCAATCCCTGTAATCATTGAACGCCCATTACTATAATGCAATTCTTTCGGCATACCAACAGCAAGTGTATGAATCGCAATAACTTTTCCCATCTTATTCCCCCTTAAATTAAACAGCGACATAGAGTCTTATTTACATTTATTAGTTTACTATACCTAACGATTCACCGTATAACTATTTCCTAATACGAATCTGTTTCATTGACGGACCATTCCGGAATATACTTTGGAATTAATTCTATTCCCCCTCACTTATTAAGAAAACTCAACTGTTCAAATTGTGGATTTTGATCCGCTATAGCTCTAATTTTTATATTCAACAAAACAACAAATACTTCCTTTATTTAAATTTATGGTATTAAAATTGGTATCACAAAATAAAAGGTCTAAGAAAAAATCTCTTTCCCTTCCAACTATATACAGACCATTTTCAGACCAAGAAAACAAAAAATTGCCCTACTAGTTCAAATAACGAACTAATAGTGTGACAACTATGTGGGGTATGATATTCAGTTAGAAAGGACACCTCCAAAAAGAAGTGCCCCCATTTCTGATGACTAGCTATCAAAATGCATTCTAAATATAAACTTATGTACGTGCACTATTACTCTCTTTTTTTATTATTTCGTCTATGTAATACTCTTTAAGCCAAACTTCTAAATTCATTTTTTCTTCCGGACACATATGTGACATAGTTACCTGTAGTTCTTTAATAACTTCTTTAGCAGTCTTTAGATTCATATTAAACACACCCTTTCTTCAATATTCATAATATTCTATTTGCAATCATTTAACAATGTCCAATTTTTACCTTCCAAGAAGTCTTATGAAATATATGAACGATACCTACAAAGTGCAGTATATTGCTTCTTCCATTCTTGAACCTGTTGACTCAATTCAAAATCATCTATCAGTTCCGTAATTTTAACCAATAAAAAACTCCCTTTTATTTAGTTACCGAAACTAAATAAAAGAGAGTTTAATTTTACCTATAAATAGTTGCACGTTAGAAGTGATTCCACTAACTAAGGACACGATCAACGTTGATATATCAGCTTTTAAAGCTGTCAACTACCTTATAAATACAAGGTCTATTCCCACTCGATAGTTGCTGGTGGCTTAGATGTAATATCATACAGTACGCGGTTAACGTGTTTTACTTCGTTTACTAGGCGGACAGAGATTTTCTCTAGTACATCCCAAGGAATGCGTGCCCAGTCTGAAGTCATACCGTCGATAGATGTTACCGCACGGATACCGATTGAGTAGTCATACGTACGTGCATCGCCCATTACGCCAACTGAACGGATGTCAGGTAATACCGTGAAGTATTGCCAAATATCGCGATCAAGACCAGCTTTTGCGATCTCTTCACGTAAGATGAAATCAGATTCGCGTACGATTTCTAGTTTTTCTTCTGTTACTTCACCAAGTACACGGATTCCTAGACCAGGACCTGGGAATGGTTGACGCCAAACGATTTTTTCGTCAAGGCCAAGCTCTAATCCTAATGCACGCACTTCGTCTTTAAATAATGTGTTAAGTGGCTCAATTAATTTGAATTGCATGTCTTCTGGAAGACCACCAACGTTATGGTGTGATTTAATCGTTTGTGCAGTTGATGTACCAGATTCAATGATATCTGTGTAAAGAGTACCTTGTGCTAAGAAGTCCATACCTTCAAGTTTAGCCGCCTCTTCATCAAATACGTAAATAAATTCGTTACCGATAATTTTACGTTTTTGCTCTGGGTCAGAAACGCCCGCAAGTTTATCCATGAAACGTTGACGTGCATCAATTTTAATAAGATTCATGTCAAAGTCTTCTGTGAATGTTTTCATAACTTGCTCAACTTCACCTTTACGGTTCAAGTTGTGGTCTACGAACATACAAGTTAATTGGTCGCCAATTGCTTTATGAATTAGAACAGCAACAACTGATGAGTCTACACCACCAGAAAGTGCACATAATACTTTTTTGTCACCTACTGTTTCGCGGATTTTTGCGATTTCAAGTTCAATGAAGTTTGCCATTGACCAATCACCTTTTGCTCCACAAATGTCAAATACGAACTGACGTAATAAGTCGTTACCATATACAGAGTGACGTACTTCTGGGTGGAATTGTACTGCATATAGTTTACGTTCTACATTCGCCATTGCAGAGATAGGGCAAGCAGCACTTGTTGCAATTACTTCAAAACCAGCTGGTACTTCTGTTACATGGTCACCATGGCTCATCCAAACGATTTGTTCAGTTGGTAAGTTACCGAATAACTTGTTTGAAGCTGTTACTTTAATTTCTGCTTTACCATATTCGCGTGTTTCAGCACCTTCAACTTTACCACCTTGCGTATGTGCCATTAATTGCATACCATAGCAAATACCTAGGATTGGTAAGCCTAATTCGAAAATAGCTGGGTCTACATGGAAGGCATTTTCGTCATAAACTGAGTTTGGACCACCCGAAAAGATGATACCTGCTGCGTTCATATTTTTAATTTCTTCTGCTGTAATCGTATGAGGATGTAACTCACTGAAAACACCAAATTCACGGATACGACGCGTAATCAATTGGTTAAATTGGCTACCGAAGTCAAGAACAACGATTTTTTCTTGCTCTAATAAAGGGCTAGCTGACAAAATTTCCACCTCTTCTACTATTTTTAAAGGAACTTTTCATATGTTCAAGAAAACGCGTATGAAAGTAAAAACTTCCTACGCGTTCATAAGCTCTTGATGTATAAAGGCGAATGCGTCACAAAGAAAAGTGATTTACTAACCTTCTCACCTAACAAAACATTCACCTTCATAGAGAAATCATTTACGGTAATCTCGTAGAAACATCCGAACCTTATTATCGAACTTATATGAAAGCAATCCTCATCTATATATAATTTTTTTCATTTTACTCTTTGTACCTATCAAAATCAACCGATAGTGCGATTGATTAAATATTCCCAACTTTCTTTCAGCTCAATAAAGTCTACCTCGTGTTTGCCCTTACCATAAATATGTTGCTCATATACAGCGGTTAGTTTTTGCATCTCCTCTGTCTCAAGCGATGCATCTACTCTTAGAGCAAATGCTCGTAATGTTTCGCCATCTTTCCTGCGTAATCCAATACGAGATAATTGCTTCGTTAAAACATGGTACGAAGCATCGAAATTTGCCCAATCCGCTTCTTTTTTACGAAATGCGCGTACTTGGATTTTAGGTATCCACGTTTTACGTTGCATAAACAAAGCGATACTAGCGATGATCATCAAAATGACTAGAGCAATCCATACGTAAATATACTTTTTCACCCATGTCCACACAGAATCAAAGCTAAACGATGTTGAGCTAGAAGTTTCTTTCTTCGGTTCTTGCTCTTCCTTCTTTGGTTGTTCTTGCTTTTTTTCTGGCTCCAATACTTGCTCCTGCTGAGGAGTATCTTGCTCAATATCATAATCAATATTCACATTTCCTGAAAATCCAATTGTCGGTTCAAACTCCATCCATCCTGTTCCAGGTATATACGCTTCTACCCAAGAATGTGCATTATCATTTGTAATTTGATACTCTTGTAAACCGTCTGATATTCGACCAGGATTACCAGGTGCAAAGCCTTTCACCCAGCGTGCAGGTATCCCTGCCGAACGGAGAAGCACAACCATTGATGTTGAGAAATTATCACAGTAGCCAACTTTAGTATCGAATAAAAACTGGTCAACATAGTCCTGATCCTCAGCCGGGATGGCTACTTCTTTTTTATCGTATCTAAAGCCATGAGATGAAAAATATTTTTCAATCGCTTTTATTTGATCATAGACCGAAGCTTTATCCTGTGTGATTTCTTGCGCTAAATTCCCTACACGTTGTGGAAGTGTGTCTGGCAATTGTAAAAAACGGTCAAAAGACGGATCTACTGTTTTTAGCGTGGATGGTTCTGCCATTTGGAGCTGTTCCATGCTAAATACTGGCTCACTATAAGAAATCGTATAGTTAGATAATAATTTTGATTCGCCATTCTGTTGTTCTATTGCTATTTTTTCAGTGTGCTCATCTTGAATAAAGATCGGTGAATCATGGGTAGAAACAGATATCATGCCATATGTTTGAATTAAAAAAGGCATCGGAACAGCAATGTCCATTTGAACCTGTCGCTCAGTTTCAGGAGATCCAACTTGTAATGAAGTTTGGATAGGAGTATCGGTCTCGTAGACATTTTTTCCAAAGTTCCCCTCCGAAACAATCCAGCCCTTCGAAGTATAAGTATCCTTTGTATCTATTCGCCAATAATGACGATCACGGGTAGATGCCGTAAATATTAGTGTGTTATCACCTTGGAACGGTCCCCCTAATTGGCTATCATCCTCGCTGTAACCAACTGTTTTTTCGCCTGTTCCATTGCCATCTTGCCCTGCCACCCCCTTAATAAAAGGGACTGGATCAGCCCAAGTTGGCCCTGTCTTAGGTAAATAGAATGCTACTCCACTAACAAGCATTACCGAAACAACCATCGGAATAACCAGTTTCCACTTCCCTATGAAATTGCTCGGTGCATCTGTTTGAAGCCATAAGCGCTTAACAAAAAGCAAGCCTGTCATTATTAATCCAAGCACAATAACTTTAACAATTGCCACCTTTCCATCATAGTCACTAAATGTATCTAGTGTGGCAATAAAGAATACTGTTAAAGCAAAGAAATAGAATATATTTTTCCGCACGGTTATCCAGTGGTGTATCAGGTATATTAACATCCAAATAAGCGCAACGAAGAGCAACGTTCTAAATGAATCCGATACTTTTTCAAAATCGCCCGAAAGGATGGCAGTCATATTCCATTTCCATTCATGCATTAAAAACGGTATTGTCTGTCCAGAGAAAAAGGGACTTTCACTATAAACAAACACTATAAACCAAGTAATATAACCAAATTTCACTAATCCCGACAGTATCGGGTGCACTTGAAATAAACTGAGTACCAATGATAAACCGATAAACACTAAAAATAAATGTAACACACCTGTATTTGTTAGCTGCATTACAGGAATAAGCCATTCACGTAAAATTAGAAAAATGATTACGTATGCTATTGCTAATTCTATAAAATCTCCTAGTGATTTTTTCACGGCTTCATCACCTCCGTGAACAGATGGTAATAATCTGTTGGATTTACATGTACAACTTGGATTTGCTTATAACGCTTCGCCAACTCTGTTTGCATAGGCGGGTCCTCCGCTACTACAAAACAAATACAGCTTTTCGCCATATTGGCAAGAGAATGTATTAATTCATCTGATACTTCATTCGTAACATATAGTAATGTTGCAACACGCTTAAACACTTGCTGATTTTGAAATTGGAATTTGACATTTTCAGCAGGTTTTATTGCAGCTAAATGATGCATTATTTGGTCTAGCTGCTTATTACCTTGGACAACCGGAAAGACCTTCGTTTTAGAACCAGCTGAAACAAATGAAATATCTCCACGTTCTTCGACAATTGTTTGTAGCATCGATGCTACAAGCTCAATTTTTTCTTCAAATAAGGGAGACTTTCCTGCATGGAGTACCAACATTAACTCCTGTGATTGACGATCTTCAAATTCCTTAGATTGCAACGTTTGTGTTTTCGCAAATGATTTCCAGTGAATCCACGAAAAACGGTCACCCGGAACATACTCACGTAAACCAACAGCCATTGATGTATCCTTAACAATTGAATAAGGTGACATCATTGTACCAACATCAAATTTTGTTCGAAGCGCGGCATACCTCATTTCGCTTACTCTCGGGTATACTAAAATGACTTGTTCCCCGTCTGCCACAACTTGCTTTTTTGCCCAGCCAAAAAAATCACAGAAAACAATATTAACACCTAAGTAACGATGCTCGCCACGGGACATATTTTCCAGCACATAATTCCAGCTAAATCTTTTCCTGAAGCCAACGAACTTAATGGTATTCGTCCCTTGTACTCTCGATTGAATAAGGACTTCGCTGTTTACAAGTTCCTCCATCATCATATAAGCAAACGGAAAGCGTGTTTTTCGCTCTACCGTAATTGTTACCTTAGCAGATTGTCCACTCTCTACGCGGGAGGGCTCAATTTTGCGTTCCACCAGTAAAATATCTTCTTTCACTAGTAAGAAAATAAAGGAGTATAACAAAAACGGACTAACTGTAAAAAATACAAACCAACTGACAAACCCACCTTGGAACATGGCATAACAAAACGTTATGATCATTAACAAAGAAACTAAAAGGAAATGTTTACTTTTCTCTATTAAGGCTTGCCATTTCTTCATTGCTCTGCAAACCTCTTTGTTGGCACAGGTGTTTTCGTAATAATACGCTCAATAATTTCCTCTGCCGTTACGTTATCATAGCGAGCATCTGGCTTTAAAATTAAACGATGGCTAAAGACAAATGGTGCTAAATATTGAACATCATCAGGAGTAACAAAACTACGCCCTTTTATAAATGCATAAGCTTGTGAAGCCTTCATTAAAGCAATCGTTGCGCGAGGACTTACTCCTAAATGTACATAGTTATTTTCCCTCGTTTGAGTCGCCAATTCGACCATATAGTTTTTGACTGAATCCTCAACATGCACACCCTGTACAAGCTCCTGCAATTCAATTAATTGTGAAACTGTTAGTACTGCTTCAATTTTTTCAATCGGTTTACCATGCTCAGCACGACGAAGAATTTCCACTTCTTGCCCTCTTGAAGGATAGCCCATTTTTATTTTTAGTAAGAAACGATCTAGCTGTGCCTCTGGTAACGGATATGTTCCTTCATGCTCAATTGGATTTTGAGTGGCCATAACGAAAAATGGTTGGTTGATTGTTAAGGTTTTACCATCAATAGTGACAGATGCTTCCTCCATCCCCTCAAGTAAAGCAGATTGCGTTTTTGGAGAAGTACGGTTAATTTCATCCGCTAAAATTACATCTCCCATGATCGGACCAGGTCGAAATTCGAATTCCAGCGTTTTTGGATTATAAATCGACACCCCTACAACATCTGACGGTAATAAATCCGGTGTAAATTGAATCCTTTTAAATTGTGCCTCAAAGGATTTTGCCAGTGCTCGAACCATCATTGTTTTACCGACACCTGGTACGTCCTCAAGCAAGATATGTCCCTTTGCTAGTAGGGCTACTATGCTAAGCTCTGCAACCTCTCTTTTGCCGATCATTACTTTTTCTATATTTTCTAATACATTTTGTATATGTGAATTCATAAATTAAAAAACCTCCTATTTCACCCAACAATTATTCAAATTGTATGATAACTCATTAAGAATAACGAAATATGTTTAGTAACACAATTATATGAGACGTTCATCTATTGCTTTACCACTATGAGCACTTAGCTAGAAAAGTAATAATACTTCAGCATGAAAAAGAAGGCCTGCGTGAATACAATCAAAGCAAACCTTTCTTTTAGTATAACGTCATTATCTATCAGAATGTTACAGATTTAATTTTTTTAACCATAAATTCTCTAACGAGGATGCATTTTCTTGTAAAAGTATTTCCTCTAATTCACCAGAAATAAGTATGTTCCCTTCGTGTAAAACCAACACATCGTCCGCTACTTCTTCCGCAAAAGACAGTAAATGCGTAGAAAATATGACCGTGCAGCCCCTTGCTTTTTCCTCTACCATCATTTTTTTCAACTCCGCAATCCAGAAAGGATCGAGCCCATTAGTCGGCTCATCTAAAATAAGCAAAGAGCCTTCACCGAGTAAACTTTGAGCGAGATTAAGCCGTTGACGCATCCCCTTAGAGAAATGCTTCACTTTTTGTTTTCGAACATCCCATAAAGCAACGCGCCTTAGTACTTCCTCCTGTTCCTTTTTACCAATCTTCTTTAACGAGGCAAGTAGCTGCAAAATTTCTGCTGCTGTTAACATAGAAGGAAAGTCCACATCATCAGGCATGTATCGAATGGCTTGTGGCTTATGCCATATTATTTCTCCTGATTTTTGCTTTTCCTGTCCAGTTAGCAGGCGAATTAAAGTACTCTTACCAGCGCCATTTCCCCCTACAAGCGCTAAAATACGCCCCGTTTGTAAAGAAAAGGAGGCTTCATGAAGACCTCTATTATTATCATAGATATTTGATAACTTCTTTGTTTCTAATAGCATCATCTTCTATCTCCTTTCTTTAAGAGAAAGCTAGTGTAGGCTAACGGACAAACTATCCAAAGCAATGTCACAGCTACGTATAATGCATAACCTAGTGGCGACGAATAAAACTGCGTTACTTTATAAAATGCTGGTCCAAGAACACTCGCCTGATCTGTAAAAATAAAGTATCCAAAGCGTAGCCACTCCACAGGATTAATATGTATCGCTATAATCGTCAGCTTTTGAAGAATATGACCAGCCACGACAGTTCCGATAGCCATTAAAGCGTAAGAGATTAGCAATAAAAAAATGGACCAAAAAACAAGTGACAACGACAGTGCAAATAGCCTTGTTTTCGCAAAGGCTCCCACTGCAATGGCCAATGACACAAAAATGAAAATACATAGCAAAGTTAGAACTATGAAGATAAATGGCAAACGCACTCCACCAAGAAATCCACCGAGCGCTAATATTACGCCGAACGCCACGGCCACTACCAATAAAAAGGCAAGTACAGAGGCAATATACTTTCCTGCAATATATTGCCTACGTGTCATTGGATATGTTTTTAATAATGAAAACCATCCTGATTCCACATCACCAGCTACACTCATACTACCGATCGTTAATATAAACAATGGCAATAAAAACAATAATACATTTAAAAAGGAGGCCGTCTGTCGTGTAAAACCGTCTACATCTGGTAATGCCATTTGCTGAATGACAATGATAGCTGTAAACACGAGCGTGAAAAGTAAGCCTACAAGTTGCATCCATCGACTTCTGAGCATTTGCTTTAATTCTAGTTTAATAAGCATACTATTCATCACTTATGGATCCCCCATTTAAAATCGTGTAAATCCTTATAGTCTAGTAGTTGACCTTCTCCCTCTGTCGTCATCCAGTCCTGTGCCGCTTCCTTCGAATCAAATGCAACTACCCCATAATTCATCGGAGTCCAATAATCCTTGTTGTACACATAAACAGCGTTAAAAACGTCAATCCATTCATTTTTTGCCGCATCTTTAATATAGGCTGCGCCAACCTCATCTTCCCCGTTCGCTTTCATATATTCCATAAGGCAACCAATATCATCAAAAATTTCATAATCGCCATTTTTCAATGCAATCTGGCCAGCATATGCATTATGAACGATACTCATATTGCAAATTTTACATACATCAGTTTCACTAACTATTTCACGAGGCTCATATGTTTTTTCACTACAGCCCACCAATACACCACAACATAGCAATACACTCATCAGCCATTTTTTCATTCTGTGATCCCTCTTTTCCATAGCCATAAACTACTTAATGCCAAGAATAAACCTACTAGCATTTGCACCACGTTCATCTTGTTCTTTTCTTGCACATGCTTCATCGCCAATTTCGGCGTATGATCAACAAGCATGTTCTTTTCAACTTTATTAATTTGCTGATCCAGAGATGTCAGTAAAAGGACGCTCGGAGATGCTACGAAATATTGGTAAACAGGCTGGCGTACCATCCATTGACCAAAGCTTGACACAGCCACATATGGAATATCACCGATACCATTGTCTTTTAAATCAATCCCTGAGTAATCATCATAATAATTATTTTTAAGTTGAAAGCCTTGCTGATCGGAGCGCGCCGTTAAAATATTTCCTGTAAAGTTATTACTACTAGCCAATGTGTCGTTACTGACCTTTGTACCTTCAAGGGCAGTTTGGTTCATCTGAAAATCATTTGATTCAATTTGGATAGTTGAACTTCTCTGCATTGCAACACCAGTCCGATTATTTTTGATTGTGTTATGTTTAATTTTTGCTTGCTGCACATCATACAGCAGCATACCGTAGCCATTAAAATCAAAATGATTAGCTATTGTATTATTTTCAAGGAGGATGTCTGTTGTCATCATAATCATAAGGCCAGTCACATTGTGAGCATATGTATTAAAAAGTGCTTTGGCATCACTTGTATACATAAAATGCGTACCATAACGACTGCTCGTCACCTTATTACGTTGAACAACAATACGCTTTACCTCCTCTACATAAATTCCATCCTGTACTTGCTCAATAGTATTGCCCTCGATCGTAATGTCCTCACTTTTAAAAACAGCCAACCCATTTCCTTTTTGGGAATAATGATCCTTAATACCAGTCACATTGATTTCCTGTATGCACACATTTTTGGAGCGTTGTATATGAACACCTGTATGAACATCTTTCATTTGTAACTTACGTAGCTTAAGTCCATCTATATTACTAACAACGATTGCTTTACTTTTTCCTGATAACGTTATATTGTCCACACTGACATTAGTAGTGTTTTCAATTCGAAGTGCTGGTTTGTCACTTTCACCGATTAGTTCAGTTCCCTCTTCGCCTTGTAGTGTTATCGGTTTTGTCACAATAAAATTACCTCGGTAACGACCAGCAGGAATATGAACAACCTCCCCTGGCTTTGCGACATTAATCGCCTCCTGTACATCGAAATCGGCGTACACTGTCTGACTCATGAATAGAAAAAATAATAAGGCCAACCCTATTTTTTTCACCAATCCTTACCTCCCAGTTCAGCACGAAAAGACTAGAGGAATCCCCCTAGTCCATTCGATTAATGACTATGACCGTCTTGATTCTTTTCTTCCATATGCATGGAGTCAGATTCACCTTTGGCCTCTTTTTCAGCTTTTTCTTTCATTTTCTTTTCACGACGCTCTAATGCATCGTCTTTAATTTTTTGTAATTCCTCTACATGTGCAGTTGGATTGTCAGCAATATATTTGTCTGCATCAGCTTTATCTTTGAAATAAACATATCCCCAATTCATCGGAGATTTTAGGTCTGTTTTGACGATAGTTGCATCATCAACCTTTACCCAATCTTTTGTATTAAAATCACGTACAAATTTTTCGTTCTTTTCTTTATTTGCAACCTCGGCATTTACTAAACAGCCGATGTCATCATAAAAGGTAACTGTTCCATCCTCTTTTATTGCTTGAGTAGAAAATTCACCCATATCTTCGTCCTTCATATATACTTTCATATTACACATTTCACACATTGTATCTTCTTTTGGCTCTTCTAAACGCGGATCCACTAAAGAAGCGACTTGCTTAGATTTTTCCTTTGCTTCTGCCTCATTCGCTGTGATATCTTGCTTCGTTTCTTCTTCCTTCACTTGATCTTTGTCTGTACCACAAGCCGCGAGTAAAAGTGATGCAGCCAGTACAGGTACCCATATTTTTTTCACAATTGCTTCCCCCAATTTCTTTTTTCTATTACTAATAACTACTTTACAGGTAAGTTGTGAAATAAGTTAAAAATCGCTGTGAAGTATTGGAAAAATTACCTTGAATATTCATTGAACGTCTCGACTTCAAATATTTCGAATGGAAAATATATACGCTCTACTTTTTAGTAAATATATTACAGGTCAATGTGATTAAGATGTCATATTCTTTGGCAAAGCGAGGGGTCGATCTCCGTTCCGGCTGGGCGCTTTCCTGGGGGCGTCGGGGCAACAGGATGTTGGTCACGAAGGCGTTATCACAGGACGTGATGCTTTTAGCCTTCGTTCCTCTATATCGCTGATCCCCGAGGAGTCGCCCAACCTCCACTCCATTCAACCACTTCTCCAAGTATGTATCTTCTGGCATGCCGTTCTAAATTCAAACCGAACTTCACAATGTATCTGTGCGAAAGCATAGCGGCAGAAACAAATTATTTCTTGGTCTACAGAAAAGTGAGTAGTCTGGAAGTCACCTTATTCAAAGTGCCTCACCATTCGTAAAGATTTTATTGACTATAAATGCTAATTTAAATATGTACATTCCTGCTTGAATAACAATGTACAAAAATGCTCATTCATTTCATACTAATACCGAGGTGTTAGTATGCATATTCAACTAGAGATTGAGACAGAATTTAAAATTAATAGTCTTTCAGATTTAGCAAATTTTAAACAAGTAATGGAGCATTTAAACATGAAAATTAATAAAAGTAAATTAGCAAGGGATATGGGAGTAGATCGACGAACAATCGATAAATATCTAAATGGCTTTATACCAAAAACAAAGCGTAATAAGCCATCTAAAATTGATGAGTTCTACCCGATTATTGCCAGCCTCTTATCAGAAGATTCTAAGCAGGTATTTTATTATCGACGCAATCTTTGGCAGTATTTAAAAGACAACCATGGTTTAGATTGTGGACAATCTACATTCCGTACCTATATTGCTAATACGCCAGAATTTAAGGCTTACTTTGAGAAAGCTGAGCGCGTATCTTCTTTGAA
>NZ_LDGC01000041.1:0-68628 GCF_015844675.1 Lysinibacillus sphaericus
GGATGGAGATTGCCGTCTAGATGTGTTTTTAACTTTTCAAGCGTCTTATAGACAAGGGACATCTTTAACGTAGTAGATAATTCATATGCTACAATTTCTCGTGTTGCGACATCTTTCACGCATGATAAATACGCCCTTTGACCACCTCTATATTGCAGATACGTAATATCTGTTAAGAATACTTTTCCTGGCTCCTCTTGCTTAAATGCACGGTTTAAATGGTTCGGTATACGGCGATGCGCCTCTGTTGCTTTTTCTAACAGACGATATGGATTCGCACGACGTACTTTTGCATATAAATTGAACTTACGCATCAGACGAAGAATCTTTTTATGGTTCATCGGTGTGTCCAGCACATCTACCAGTGCCATATAAAATCCACGATAACCAATTTTCCCTTTCGCTTGATCATAAATTGATTTTAATAAGATGTAATCTTGATAATCAGCTTCTTCACGTAAAGCGTGTTTCTCCCTATTTTGAAGCCACTTATAATAGCCGCTTGGACTGACATTCGCTACCTGACAAAGATGACGAGTCATATTTTTTAATTGATATAAACGAATCGTTTCATTGATGGCTTGGTATTTCTCTTTTGGTGTTAAAAACGATTCTTCTTCGCCTGCCTTTCCATTTCGTCGAGCTTTTTTAACAGATTAAGTTCTGCCTCTAATAGTTGAATACGCGCTTCCGCTTTCTCAAGTTTTTTTTCTGCGGATAAGTTTTCAAGGCGTGGACGACCAGTACTCTCTTTTCCACGACGTTCCTCGTAAAAGCCTTCCTTACCATGTGTTTGATATGTTTTCTTCCAACGGCTAATTGCACTTTGAGCTTTCTTAATTCCTATCAGCTCTAAGTCAAATCCTGCTTCTCTGAAGATTTGGACTGGACCTTTTCCTTGTAAATTTGCCTGAACAGCTTTCAATTTAAAGTCGGCTGTATATTGAATTGAGCGGTCGGATACTGAGGCGACATTTGGATTCGCTTCAATTTGTCTGCGTTGGTGCTCGTTAAAAATTATTTTACTCATGATGTTCTCCCGTTCATAAATGGTATGGTTAGTATAACGGGGTTTTCAAACGTTGAAAATAGAAAAACCCCGAATAGGTCCACTTTTTTTAAAGTGTCCACTATTCGGGGTTCAGTTCACTTCTACATTTTCTCTCTTTTTCTTATCTTCAAGATCTTCAATCTGCTTATTGATTTCTTGAGCTTTCCTTATTAACACTAAATAATCACTATTAATTTCATAAAGCTTATCTGAATAACTAACACCATATCCATATTTCAGTTTTTTATTTTGACTGTACCCTTCATAAGTCCAACAACTAGAATAATTGGTACTGTATTCTGAATCAGCCTTTACCAGTCCATATTCAATTAGAATACTTCCTAGTTCACCAAACATTAACTTTATTTTCTTTTCTTGTTCACGGTGCAAACTATGGTTTTTGGGATTGTACGATACCCTGTCTTCATTAGTATGCCACCAAATCTGGTCATCTGCCATGTATTCATAAACTAATTCTGGATTTCTCTCTTTAAGTTCTTTTATCTTATCTTTTAGTTCTCTTGCTTTTTCTTCCCCTAATTCAACAACTTTTTCTGCATTAGCTTTTATAGTGGATAGAGTCTCTTTTTCAAACCAATTAGATGTAAATTTCGTCAATTCTTCTAAAAATAATCCTTTTTTTATTTCCATTTCATTTAAGAACTCTCGCTTTTTACTTTTCATTTCTTCAATTTCTATATCATAATTCATATTTATCACTCCTTATTAAATTATTTATAATTTAAGCGTAACACAAACATTCGTTCTAAGGAAGAATTATACATAATAAAAATCACCTCATTAAGAGCTAAAATATATATTATTTACTCTTCAATCATATCCATTTGAATTAAATGCTTACACTTCGGATACTTGCATGATAATTTATAAGTTTTTTTCATAGGTTTAAATTTTTCTAGCAATGTATTAACAAATGCTAGAAACGATAGTATATCCACGGTAATAGAAGTAAGCTTTTAATGAATCCATATTTCCCTTATAAAACCCCAATATTAGGACTGCTAGAGAATAAACAAAGAATCCAAGCAAGAATATTTCCATAGTGATTAAACTAACACGATTATATGTTTTTTTAATTCATCCACATACAGATTTTCCCCTTGATTAAGGTATGAACAATCGTCGAGAAAGTTTCATAATAAAATATTCCTTAAATGAAGTAATATAAAAACACTTACCGAAGTAAGTGTTTTAAAAAAGACTATTTATTGACCACTCATCACGGAGTGGTAGTTTTTCATTAGTTTGATTAATATTTTTCATTAGGATAATCAATAGAATTTGCTATCTCAATAAGCACTTCAGATGTTACTTTATCAGAAACATCTTGATCAATACTAAACACATACTGCCAATTATCTCTTTCAAAGACTAACATATTAAAACCAAATTTCGGATTTTTTATATATGCTGCATTACTTCCATTTTTCAATTTAAATACATTTGATATATACTTTTCAAATGGAATTTTATGCTGAATTGGTCGAACATTAATTTTAAAATGATTTTGAGGGAATTGATCACTTATCATTGTCATTTCAAATTCATCATTGATATCGCCATCCATATTACTAAATCTTCCGAAACGATGGGTAAAACTTATAGGTGGTACTCTAAGTGGTAGCTTAAGCTCTTTATTAAAATGTTGTTCAAAATCTTTTAATGCAGATTCTACAGTTTTATATCCTATTTCAGGAAAAAACTCTTCATAAGGTTGTGGTGAATCACTTGATTTTGCATCTGCAGTTTTGTTAATGGATATATTAATTAATACGCAACATAATAACAACATAATAAGAAAATGTTTATTCATTTCATCCCCCTAAATTATATTTAGGAATATTCTCTCCAATTGAATAAATAATATGCTTTTTATCTCCGCACAATATATTCTATACACAAGGCACTTGTTATTTTTTCTCCCCTTCTTACTAATTATCTAACGATGGTTCACCATGCACTATTGATTGTGGAAGGCTATCACGCTCATTCAGCCAGTTATAAAACGGTACTGGACGCTCTCTATTCACCGTTTCTTCTATAGATAATGAATTATTTGACTTACTATCTAAACGCTCAACAGCCTTACTATATGCCCCTACAAATACTGCTTTTAATATTCTTCATAACTTCAAGGCATAATAAAAAGCCACCCTAATTGTGGCTTGAACACTTTTTTTACTTTGTTACTATCTTTTCATCAATCCATTATTTATACAAAGATCTACTCCACTTGGAGCAAGCTAGACAACTCCGATTCCAAATACTCTAACTGAATATTCATTTCACCTTGGATGGACAGTAATTTTAAATCCATTTTTTCTCTTTCTTCCCACCACATTTGTCGAAATTCATTAATATTATAGATACTCTCTTCATAATCCATAAAATACATAAAGTTAAATAACTCCATAACTAGAGGTCGAAGACTATCCTCATTAAAGATTTCAATTATTTTCAATATATCATCATTTAAGAAAGCCTTATATGAGAATACTGATTGATAATCGTTTCTTGTTTTTTTCAAAGAATTTAAACACTCCCCACCCCACTCCTCTTCACTAGAACGAAGATTTAAATACTCCATATTAACAAATATTAAATTTTCTTCTCCTAAATAGCTATTTACATTTACTTTAAATCCTGCATATTCCCCAGTCATTAATTCAAATTCTTTCTTAATTTGATTAATTATTTGTATTACGTCTTGTACTTTATTAATTCTAATTTCTAATATCATTTTTTCTCTTTCTTTTTTATATTGTAATTCCAACTGTTTGGTCATTTGCATTCTTGCAATAAAGTATGCTCCAAATGCCCCTGCAATCCCGCCAGCCATACTTAATAACCCACCAATAATAGTGCTCCTATTTGTTTGTTCAAGTTTTTCCACACCAATTTGGTATGCAATTATGGTTAGAATTATCACTGAAATAAATGTAACTCCAGCTATTGCACCTAGTAGATACATTAATTTATTCTTACCTTTTTCCACTTATATACCCCCATAAATTACTAAATTAATAGTACCATGGGAAAATAATAAAGACTACACTCCCATGAATGTAGTCTCAATCACTTGTTCCCGACATACACGTTCAATTATTGGATAAATAAAAAACACCTACCGAAGTAAGTGTTTTACATAGAATTATATTTCGTATCGATATACTGTAGGTTCAAGATCCGAATAGATTAATTTTCCGTCCAATAAGTTATAAAGTTTGTATCCTACTTCATTTAGATGAGCATACATTTCTTTTGAAATCTCAATCTCTAATCCTACTGAATTGTCTTGGATTACAAATGACGACATATCTCCAAAATAGAAAACTGCACTGGCTTCATTAGTTCCTTTCACTGCATCCACACAATGTAATGGATAGCCAAAGAATGTATACTTTGCCCCAGCCTCTGAATTTTCTAATGTCTTCAGTGCTGCTTCTCCGTTCGGTAATGTAATAGTTTCAGCAAATTCTAATCCTGCATCGTTAACAAACCAACGTGCATTGTTTCGTACCGCTGTTGAAGGTTTTTTTGATAAATCACGTAATGCTTTATTATTATCAGTACTATCACCTGTAAAAACGACAGCTCGATTATACAAAGATCCTTCATTATATGTTGCACCGATACCGTTAAACATAAAATCAATTTCCTTCTTCACATATTCTTTCTTCATGACGTTTAAAATTAAATCTGCAACATTCACATTCATTTTTAATAAACGCTTTTTAATTCGAGATAACGAGTCAAATTCAACTGGATTCAATATCTCTGCTTTCAAACCAATCGAATTAACAGGAATTGTTTCTGTACGTTCAATAGCATTTACATGAATTTGCACATCCGAGCTTTCTATTAAAACCGGATACTGTAATTGCTCGTCTAAAGGTACAACTGTACCAAATTTACGTAGTAAGTTTTCCTGTTCTGTGTAACCAATAATTTCATTTGCAATAACTGTAGGAACTAATACTTTTCCGTTATTAAAATCAATTCCTAATGATCGAAGTTCATCTGAAAGAATTTCCAAGGTTATTGCTGAGAGGTTAGGCAATACACCTAAGATGATTATGGATGTATACGGTCATGTTCTAAAGGAATTGGAAGCAGAATCTGTTTCGTTATTTAGCCAAACTTTACAAGCTAGTGGGGCTAAAATTGGGGCTAATCATTAACGTATGTGGTGGAAACCATTGCTATAGCAAGATTCCCCAACCACATTATGCTATACTATTTCTATTATCGAAATATTTGAAAAGAGGGATGCTAGATGACAAATGTACAGCAGTTAGATGCGTATTTCACAGAACATCGCGAGGCACACTTAAATGAATTAAATGAATTTTTACGTATTCCAAGTATTAGTTCTTTATCTGAACATAAGGGCGATATACAAAATGCCGCAGAGTGGCTAGCGAACGCATTTAAAAAGCTAAATCTTGAGAACATCTCTATTACGCAAACTGCAGGTCACCCTGTTGTTTATGCTGATTGGCTACATGCTGAGGGTAAACCGACTATTCTATTTTATGGTCATTATGATGTCCAACCTGTTGACCCATTAAATTTATGGGAAACTGAGCCATTCAACCCTACGATTCGTGACAACAAATTGTTTGCTCGTGGTGCTAGTGACGATAAAGGACAAGTGTTTATGCACTTGAAAATGATTGAAGCATTATTTGCGACAACTGGCACTTTACCAGTGAACGTAAAATTCATCTATGAAGGTGAAGAAGAGATTGGTAGCCCTAACCTTCCTGCCTATGTTGAAGAGCATAAAGAGAAGCTAGCTGCAGACTTAATTTTGATTTCTGATACAGGTTTATATGGTCCTGGTAAGCCTGCTGTATGCTACGGATTACGTGGCTTAACGGGGGTTCAAATTGATGTTCGTGGTGCAAAAGGTGACCTTCACTCTGGTCTTTATGGTGGCGGTGTCCAAAACGCTATTCATGCATTAACTGACATTTTAGCCTCTTTCCGTGATGAGCACGGCACAATTCAAGTAGAGGGCTTCTACGACAATGTTTTACCATTAACAGCAGAAGAACGCGAAGCTTACCGTGCGCTTGGTTTTGATGAAGAATCCGTGAAGGAAGAAGTTGGCGTAAAGGAATTATTCGGTGAAGCTGGTTATTCCTATTTAGAACGTACTTGGGCGCGCCCAACATTAGAGGTCAATGGTGTGTACGGTGGCTTCTCTGGCGAAGGCATTAAAACAGTACTTCCTGCTGAGGCTAGCGCAAAAATCACATGCCGTCTTGTGCCAAACCAAGAGCCCGACGAAATTGTAGCACAATTAAGAGCACATATTGAAAAACATAAACCAACTGGCGTTGAAGTGACGATCTCTGAATTTGATAAAGGGCGCCCATTCTTAACACCATTTGATCATCCATTTATCCAAGCTGCTGGTCGCTCATACGAAAAAGTATATAAAGTACCAACTGCTTACACACGTGGCGGAGGATCCATCCCTATCGTCGCTGCCTTTGATGAAATTTTAGAATTGCCGGTAGTGCTAATGGGCTTCGGCTTATCAAGCGAAAACTTCCATGCACCAAACGAGCACTTCCATTTAGAAAACTTCGATAAAGGATTACGTGTTTTAGGTGATTATTTATTTGAGGTTGCTGAATTACAAAAATAAAATCAATTATGCCTCGGCATAATTGCGTCCGAATCGGCTTTGTGCTTGCACAAAGAACTCCTTTCCGATTCCGTGACATCCTCCGGAGGCTTTAACTTCTATCAGCGGATGTTTGGAAACCCGCTGATAGAAGTTAAACAAATCCCCTCGCTAAAAAGTAACGAGGGGATTTTGCTATGTTATTCTCCAAAAAACGTAACGATATCTGCTGATTTTTTACGTTCTTTCCCTTTTGGTGCTTCATCAAAATAGCCAACTTGTAGCATCGCAATCACGCGCTCACCCGGCTGAACCTTTAAGGCTTCACGGAATTTCGGATTATCAAGGAAACCAGGAGTTTTCCAGCATGAGCCGATTCCTTTATCCCAAGCTAGCAATTGAATGTTTTGAATAAAAATACTTGCCGCTCCGAAATCTTCTAATCGCTCTTTTTGTCGAGCATCCTCTGGAACGATTACAAAAGCATAACCGCCCGGTAATGTGAATTTCGTCATTTGCTTCGCTAAATCTTCACTTGAAAGCTCCTGCCATTTCGGTATCGTTATATCACGCAATAAATTATGAAGAGCAGATAACTCCTCACCACAAGCAACGACTAAACGCCAAGGCTCACGATTACCGTGATTCGGTGCCCATACCGCATCGTCAATAATAGCCATTAAATCTTCACGCTCTACTGGCTGACCATTAAATTTTTTAATAGAACGACGCTCAATAATCGCATCCCTTACAGATAAAACTTGTTCGCTCATATACTCATATCTCCTTCTATAACACTACAATATATTTATCAATTATGCCTCGGCATAATTGCGTCCGGAATCGGCTTTGTGCTTAGGCCTGCACGACGCAGGTCAGTTAGCCGTTATCGCATGGATGCGATGATTTTAGGCTAACATCCCCTAAGAATTTCCTTTCCAATTCCGTGACATCCGCCGGAGGCTTTAACTTCATTCAGCGGCTGTTTGCTGAACGAAGTTAAAATTTATCTTCTATCCCTCACATTATCACAAAATGATGAGCTTTAAAACTACTATCACTTTAAGCAAAACTGTCATCAATATGAATATAATAATAAGTCATGCTTGGCGTATAGGCTGTTGAGTCTTCATAAAAATAGGGTCGGTTAATACTATCTGACGTGTGTGCATTAACATAAGGAATACCATTTTGAATACTAGTCACAATGACAGAATGGTCAACTCTCCCATCCCCTTGAAAATCATAAAAAATAATATCTCCAAGCTCTAATTCTTCAGCAGATTGAACCCGCCTTCCCTTTAACCCAGTCGATGAGCCTTCCAAATACCATCTAAGGGAATGTGCAACAGACCAGCTAAAGCTCCAATTCCCATGCTGAAGCCACCAACCTTTCCCTCTGTTTGGAGCCCCCCGCATAGGTGCTCCCCCAGCAAGTAAACATTGAGATATATAGTTCGTACAATCAACAGTAAAATTCGGAAACGCTGGATTACGCCTGTTCCACCACAAGTTCGCATACTGCACAGCGGCCTGTCTGTTATACATTTTAGCCACACTACCCCTCCTTATGTTCAACATATGTGTAAAGGGATCTTTCTATTAGCTAGGTCCTTATTCATAAAAATGTCGAAAGTGGTCTTATTTGGCACTATCCTTGCTAGTTTTTGCTACAATAAGGGTAAGGACTTATAGATATTTATTTTATGATCAGAAGGGATGTTGAATGTGAAGCAGCATGCTGAGAAAGAAATTATACAACCTACTCTTTTATGCGATAAAAAAGGCAATTTAAATCCAGCTGCCATCGGATTTGCACGTAAACCTCTTATAAACAGCAATTTAAGTGGCCATATCATGCGCAAAAAGAAATGGAATTATTGGTGTGTCTACGGTGATGAGATTATCTTCTCTGCTACTATTAGCCACCTAGACTACGCAGCGGTCTGCTTCGTCTATTTCCTTGAATATGAAACACAGCGCTACTTTGAAAAAACAATTACAGTTCCATTGGGTGGAAAGTTAAAAATGCCTACACAGGTGCTAGACTCAGTAACCTTCAAAAATAGCGAAATGATGATCGATATGACATATGTACAAAATGAAACACATCTATCCGTTTCGATACCAGACTTTGATGGAGATACTTTATGTGCAAAGCTTATCATTCAACATCCGCCTACAGACGAGTCATTGAATGTAGTCATCCCTTGGAACCGTAAAACATTCCAATTTACAGGAAAGCATCACACACTTCCTACTTCTGGTTTCGTGTCAATTGGTACTCGCCGCTTTACATTTTCTCCTGAGGAAAACTTCTCTGTACTAGAATACAGTCGCGGCGTTTGGCCACGTCAATCCACATGGACTTGGGGAATGGCCTCACAGCGAGTTCGAGGCAGACGAATCGGACTCAACTTAGGCGGTAAATGGACAGACGGAACTGGAATGACCGAAAATGCTGTTTTCGTTGAAGGCAAAATGACAAAAATACATGAAGATGTACTGTTCAATTATAATCAAGAGGATTTAATGCAACGGTGGAAAATTAAAACTAAATTCACTAACCAAGTTTCATTAACATTCTCCCCATTCTACGAGCGTGTTGCCGTCACAAAAGCTGGCCTCGTAAAATCTGAAGTACACCAAATGTTTGGCTACTACGACGGCACCGTATTACTAGACAACGGCGAAACACTTGTCATTAAGCAAATGCTAGGCAGTATCGAAGAGAATCGCGTTAAGTGGTAAGAACTGGTAAGAACCGGAAATTTAATTGCTTGCTATATTCTTCTCCTACTGGGATTTAACGCACTGAATTTCGCATCCTCAGCGCGTTAAATCCGAAAAAATTCCATGCATAACGGATATCCGCGGACTTGATGGGGCTATCCGTTATTTTGGTGGAGATATCCGTCGCTTGGGCGGTTCTATATACGACCTTGGCGGGGCTATCCATCGCTTGGGTGGTTCTATCCACGATTTCGGCGGGGCTATCCGTCACCTTGGCTCTTCTTTCCGTCGCTCTCGACTTTCTATCCATCGCTTTGGCTTTTCTATCCGTCGCTTTGATTTCTATCCGTCACCTTAGCTCTTCTTTCCGTCGCTCTCGACTTTCTATCCGTCGCTTGATTTCTATCCGTCACCTTGGCTCTTCTTTCCGTCGCTCGCGCCTTTCTATCCGTCGCTTTGATTTCTATCCGTCACCTTGGCTCTTTTTTCCTTCGCTCGCGCCTTTCTATCCGTCGCTTCGGCTCTTCTTTCCGTCGCTCTCGACTTTCTATCCGTCGCTTTGGCTCTTCTTTCCGTCGCTTTGACGGTTCTTTCCCCCCTCCAGCCATCCTACCCTATCAACGCAGCTACGATCTTCTCCGGGTCATCTGTAAATATTCCTTTTACTCCGAGCTGCTGTAATTGTTTTGCATTCTCGACGTCATTCACTGTATATACACGGACAGTCGTTCCTTCATTTAGAGCTTCTTGGACCGATCTCCGAAAGGCTGTTGGTAAGTTGACGTGTATAGCATTTGCCGGGATTTGGGCTGTATAGCCGGTAAAGTCTACTAAGATTTCCGCAAACAAGGCCGCTTTTTCAATATATGGCGCTCTTTGTGAGATGATTTGAATTGACTCATGATTGAAGGAGGATATAATCACTCTTTCTGTCATTTGATAGGCAGCAATCTCTCTAATCACAAGGGCTTCTATCCCGTCATATGGAAATACATCGGTTTTGAGCTCAATGTTAATACGGTGATTTGTACCCGCAAACAGTTCTAATACGTCTCCTAGAGTTGGAATGCTTTCATCTTCAAATTCAGCTGAAAACCATGAGCCAAAATCAAATGCACGGAGCTCTTGTAGCGTGTAGTCCTTTACGTAGCCTGAGCCGTTTGATGTGCGGTCGATTGTTTCGTCATGAATAACGACTAACTCCCTATCTGCTGTTAAATGAATATCTAGTTCAATGCCTGTAATCGGAAGTCTTGATGCGGCCGCAAATGCAGCCATTGTATTTTCAGGGTAATGTGCTGAAACGCCTCTATGAGCAAAAATATCCAATCTTATAACCTCCTAGTTCGCTCACCTTTAGTTGGTAGAACGATTTTCTATCATTCAAGTTCTCTTGTTCTCCCCTAAATAAGCCTATTACAATTTCACTTGCTGGTAAATATTATATATAGTAGTATGAGAATCTACATTAATTATACCTAGGCATCATCGCGTCCGGATTCGGCTTTGAGCTAGGGTCTACTTTTCTCTTCAAAAAGTTTTATTAAAACATCGTAAGTAATTAGGAGGTGCTAAAAAATGACTGCACAACATCCAGATTTTAAGGCTGAAGTGGAGCGGCTTGCTTACACTAAAAATTACATGCAGCAAATTTTACATGAATCGCAAAAAGGTTTGCAAACTGCCCAGGAGAATATTCGTAAGTCGATGGGAGACCTTGATTATTTAGATTCCAGTTTGGGCTATAATAATATTTTGGCAAATGCTCGTTTTTTTGAAATGGCTCGAAACCAAAAAGAAGGCTTAGAGGCTATTCAAAAAAAGCCGTACTTTGCCCGAATTCATTTTCAAAAGACTGGAGATCCTGAAGAATTTCTTTATATCGGAAAAACATCTTTGTTTCATCGAGAAACTCATGAGCCGATTATCGTCGATTGGCGTTCACCGGTAGCGAACGTTTATTATGATGGTCGCCTCGGGGATATGGAATATGATGTTCGTGGAGAAATCCATAAGGGACACCTATTTGCCAAGCGACAATATAAAATCCAAGATGGTGAATTGCTTGATATTCGGGATATTGATTTAACGACAAACGATGAATTACTGCAAGAAGCGTTAGCTGGAAAAGCAGATGTGCGTTTAACAGAAATCGTCTCCACTATTCAAAAGGAACAAAACGAAATTATCCGAGCTCATCTTCGTCAGCCGATTATCGTACAGGGTGCTGCTGGTAGTGGAAAAACAACCATTGCCCTACACCGAATATCGTACTTCCTCTATACAATGGGCGAGGATTTTAACCCTGAGCAGCTTATGATTTTAGCACCGAATAAGTTATTTCTTGATTATATTGGAGATGTTTTGCCAGAGCTTGGTGTCGATAAAATTTGTCAAACAACCTTTACCGATTACGTTCTAGCTGCGACTAAGCTAAAACTGAAACTCCAAAATCCTAATGAACATTTAGAATCACTTGTTGCAGGTGAACCCCAACAAGCAGCTTCTTGGATATCCGAAATGAAGGGCTCTCTTTATTACCGTGATGTCGTCGAGCGCTACGTGCAAAAGATTGAGCAGGAAATCGCCAATCAATTTGATGATGTATTCATTGAAAAATATTGCATTATGCGTGCCTCCCATTTAAAGAAGCTATTTTTATATGAATTTTCTTATATGCCGATTGAAAAACGACTGGCACATATAAAAAAAGTGCTAGCAAGCCATGCCCGTCAAAAGAAACAAGCTATTTTAAATACGCTCCATAAAAAATATGATGAAGCACTTGGCAGAGCACTTGATGGATTCCGTGATGATGAAAAACGTCGTCGGGTTGTCACGAAGTTTATTGATGAACGTGATGAACGCATTCCTGCCATTGAAAAAGAGGCAAAGTCAACAGCAACTGTTTATATGCGACGCTTTTCTAAACATAACATCAAGACTCTCTATCGTTCCCTTCTAACAAATGCTGAGCTTTTAGCAGAGCTTGCACCAGAGTGGCATTATCTTGAGCAACAGCAATTTTTACAGGCACATGCTAAAGAACAATGGGTGCTTGAAGATTTAGCTGCTCTTTATTATTTACAAGCTCGCTTAAAGGGCATTCCTGATGAATGGAAAATGAGAGTCGTCTTTATCGATGAAGTACAGGACTATAGTTTATTTCAGCTTGCCGCTTTAAAAACTGGGCTGGAGACAGATATGTTTACGATGGTCGGTGATTTAGCACAAGGGATTCACAGCTATCGTTCCCTTACTGCCTGGGAACCTGTCCAAAATCTATTTCCTAGAGCAAGCTTTAGAACACTTCAAAAAAGCTATCGAACGACCATCGAAATTATGGAAGTTGCGAACAAGGTTTTAGCACAAATGGATGAACAGCTTCCATTAGTAGAGCCCGTAGTTCGTCATGGCAATGCCCCTACCTTTATAGAGGCTCCATCATTCGATGCCCTGCAAATACAAGACATTTTTGATGCCATTCGAGCAAATGGCCATCATTCCATTGCTTTAATCTGTAAAACGACTGCAGAAGCACTAACAATGCAGCAAGCATTAACAGATAAAAAAATTGCTTCTCAGCTTTTAACTGAAAACGAGTCTATTAATCAGGAGTTATTACTCGTTGTTCCAAGTCATTTAGCAAAGGGGCTTGAATTTGATGCTGTGATTGTAGCGGCCTTCGACACCCCTTTCTACGATACGAAGATTGATCGAAAGCTACTGTATGTGGCACTAACTAGAGCCATGCATGAGCTGTATTTAATTGGCCCAACAAAAAATACATTTTTATTAGAAAATGAACAGATGTAAATCAATTTCACCTTGGGGTAATTAGCTGTCGCTACACAAGACAATTGCTAAAAGAAGATAAAAAAAGTCGCTATGAAGGCGACTTTTTTAGCATCGAACATTCAGGTGCCCATCTATCGATTCCGAGGCGGTAAACGATAAAACCTCCCTCTGGATAAATACGCTTTTACAACTTTCCACCATGACCTTGGTGCTTCCTTTGGAGGAGACTTCTTTTTAGGTAGTGCCGGCATGCGCATGATAACGACTCCTTTCATAGGCTTGCTATTACTATATGAAGATAGTTACAGATTTATGATAAAAGGTTTCCTAATAATAGCTTACACAATCACACCTGGGATTACTATATATATTTACCAATAATTAGTGTATAACTTTTTTTACACTTTATCTCAAAAACAGACAGAGAGATGTATCAAATTACGATACATCTCTTTTAGTCTAATACGTAACACCCGAGTACTCAGGATATGGGGTCTCCCATTTAAAATATAAAATTTCATGAATAAAAAGCTAGAAATATAGAATCACTATTATTTCTAGCTTTTATCATAATTATAAAATTGTCAACTAACGCTATGTGGATGCTTGTCCAAAATGCCAGTTGGTAACCTAGCTTCTTAAAAGTAATTTATTCTTCATTCAGCGGTACATTCTGCAGTGTCCATTGGATCGTTCCTTCATATCCACCCACTTTAGCAGTTCCGGCTGGTACTTCTAAATAAAGCCCGTCCCCCTTTGGAGTCCATGTATTCGAAATGTTGATTTCTTCCCTAGTTGTTGTTTCCTTTTCATAAACCAGTGCTGAAGCATCTTCAGTAAGGGTTGAAACAGTTCCACCATAGTGGTAGTATAAGCCATCTAATATAGAATCTTTATTCTCCCCCCCTGTTAGTGGCTTAACGAGCTTAGCCGTCATCTTCCAAGACGGATTTCTCAATAATGCGCGACTATCTTTTACGGCTAAACGCTCGTCAAATTGGCTGAGATGATACGTTTTAGTTCGTGGTGAAATCGTCAGTTTTTCCCCAAAACCAATCACTTCCGGTGCAGAAACGAATTTCAACACGCCAGAAATAAGGGTTTTTAATTCATTTGATGTCTGATTAAATTCATCACCTGTACTGTATGTCCCTTTCGCTATCGCCTGACCTATAACAAACTCTCCTTCTGTCGCGTCTTCAGCCACTTTAGCGTTAAAAGTGACTTTTACTTTTGTAGAGCGTGGTAAGTTTGGATAGGGCTTGGCTTCAATTGTATTTGTGCCTTCATCGTATTCTACTGTACCCATTTCATAGCCACTTCCATCGATTATTTTAAGGTCTGTTGGTGGTTCTAAATGTGGATCATATTTTTGTGAAATCGTAAACTGACCATATGTCCCTTCATCATCCGCAATATAACCTGTATCCACCGAAATCTCATACTTCAATGTTTCACCCGGTGCAACTTCTGTTGGATCTTTTTTATCACTTTCATCAAATACCTGTTCGGTAATCTCTAATTTCGGGCGGAGTTTTATCGTTTCGATATTAGATTCCAGATCCACTTCGTCCACCACATATACAGAAATCTCGTGATCTAATCCCTCTTCCCATTCATTATTCTGAATTATGAGTTCCCACGGAGCATCTGTATTTAAATTTTCATTTTTATAATCTCCGACTTTCTTAGGCTCACTACTATCTATCATATAATAAAGACCGACCGTATCACTGTCTTTATCTTTCCATGTTCCTGTAATACGATAACCATTATCTGTATATTCGCCATCATTGTCTAATTGCAAGACTGGCGCAGCATCCGGCCTGTCAGTAACGGCCACCTCAAGATTCGCTTCAATAACTTCTCCATATCCTTGAGCTTTAGGTTCCCACCTTAATGACCAACCTGGGTGTGGCTCAAATTTATACATAGTATTTGCGTCAATGTCATTTTCAGGATAACCCGGTGAATTCAATCTATTATAATATGGACTATTATAATAGATACCATCTTTACCTGCTTGAGTGAATGGTTTATAATTCGGGTTATCACTAACTCCTTTAAATTTAGCTGGTGGATTCGCAAAACCATCACGGAAGAAAGTAAGAGCATAACTTGTACCGTCTCCCATTCCCTTCTCATAAAAGTAAAACCCTTCATTATTTCCTAACGAAAATAGCCTACTTTTTTCGTGCCGCCCGCCAATATCCATATGAACCGAATAAGCAAAATTTGTAACGGGCCACGTACTGTTTAATTTCCAATATTTCATACTTACATTAATACGCCCTTTAATATCACCCACTGGTTTCATTTTAATTTTCACATATCCATCTACTTTATATCCACTAAGGGGATAATAGACAATTACAGCTGCATAAGCAATCAACTCATGTGTCTCTTCATTTTTAAATAGTTTTAGTATTGGCATATGTCCAGATTGAAACCTTGCGTTATCGTCCTCACTATTCCCATGAGCAATCACAAGTCCATTACCTTCCCACGATGGATCGGAAGCTATCCCTTTGTTATAATAATATGTTACGATACCATCTGGTAAATCTGGATTCTGGTCTAGAGCTGTCGCTATTACAAAATTTTCTGCCTGTATATACTTTATTCCATCCTTGTGTCTATCCACTACACTGGCAAGTGTTGTATCCATGGTTGGCAACGGACGGGACCAATCATCACCATAGGCTATATAAGACTCCTCATCTTCCAATGAGTTAACTGACCGCGTATTGTTAAGATCCCCGAAATACAGGTACTCAGATCTTCCACTTTTATCTCTTACTGGAAATTCAACACCTTTATTTGTTTCCATTTGTGTAAATCTTTCTAATTCATTAGGATCATCCTCATCCAACTTTGAAAAATCAATCTCACCGATTGGACCCACACTACTTACTGGTGGTCCCAAAGGATAAGATTTTGGAGAAAATTTTTTACATTTAAGTGCTGAATTTTCTTCACTATCTAAATCTCTTGGTTCCTCTCCTTCAATTATTGGTTCTTCTTCATTGTTAGACCCTAGCTGTTCTTCTTCTTCAATTACTAGTTCTTCTTCAATGTAAAACTCTTCCTCACAGTCAACTTCCAGTTTTTCGTCAGTTTCAGGCTCTTCCTCTTCCTCACAATCCATTGCTAAGTCTTCTTCACCGTCAGACTCTAGCTTTTCCTCTCCTTCAGCTGCCAGATTTTCTTCACTTTCAGACTCGGACTGACTCTCACAAGCATTTGCAAGATCTTCTCCACCTCCAGATTCTGACTGTTCTTCTCCTTCAGTTGTTGGATCTTCACCATTTTCAGTCTCTGGCTTTTGCTCACCTTCAGTTGTTGGTCCTTCACCATTTTCAGACCCTGGCTTTTCATTATCTTCAGTTGTTGGCGCTTCGCCATTTTCTGTCTCTGGCTGTTCCTTACCTTCAGTTATTGGGTCTTCGCCATTTTCTGACTCTAGCTGTTCCTTACATTCTGTTGTTAGATTTTCCTCGCCGTCAGACTCTAGCTGTTCCTCACATTCAATTTCCGGCTCTGTAGGATCACCCACGATTAATCCTGCTTCAAATATATTTAGCTCGGAAAAGACTAGAACAAAAACTAATATCGATATTACTATTTTCCGCATTATCTTTTTTCACCGACCTTCTTACATGTTAAGCAGCTTCACGCCTTTATTTCCCCAATCAGGCAGAAAATAATAACGAAACAATGAAGCTAATCGTATACTGATCACTTTGCTTATCTTTTCATTTCTTCAAATTAACTTTTTCTTTTAACAAGTGATTCATCTGAATTTTATTGATTCACTTGCTAAAAAACCAATCGCTATTAAAAGCTTGTCGTAATCAGCGTTAGCCGATACACGCCTCCATCCTGCATCTCAGAAACATAAATTGGTGCGTCATTTTTCTAAAACGAAAAGTTAGCAAACTGACCGGTACAGCTACTTCCAGAACAAAGGCGTATGTTTGATCCATTAATTATTCATTTCTTCTTGTTGTTTCTTCTGTTTCTTTTTGCTATAAAATATATAAAATAGTAATCCTGCTACTAGAAGAATTAGCAATCCTACCAAATACGCTAGATAGTTCGGACCTTCAATGGATACATCTGTTGCGTTAAATTGCTTTACTTCTTCTGCTTTAATGGTAAAATCCTTCTCAAATTCCCATGATTCTTTGCTCGACTTAGCCTTTACATGTAACGTATAAGTTCCCGTTTTGAATTTTTCACCATTTAGTGGAATCGGGTATTTAAAGTTTGAATTTGGCGCCATCTGCATGTCTTGTTTTTTCGCTTCATAGAGCACCTCTTTTTTCCCTTTTTCCATAACTTTTGCATCCACTTCAAAACGGTTTAAATACGTTGCTGTTGGATTTTGAAGCGTTGCATTAATGACGTTACGCGCATTCACTTGTCCAGCTTTCACATCGTGTAATTGTAAATCTTGCTTCACTACTTCAACTGTTTCTTGTAGGGTAATACCAACTACATAAGCATATTTATTTTCAATACTGACACCTTTATTTGGTTCCTCGGTATTTTTTGACGCTACTTTCTTCTCTTGTAATGTAATACCGCCCGCTAAAATCCCATCAAATTCTTCTTCTGGCATCGTTACATGTAACTGTAAATCCTTACTTCCCTTAGCTGGAATCGTCACTTCCTTCTCTGTTTCTATTAAATCTCCTAATTCATATGGCAATGTAGAATCAGATTCAGCACTTGTAGGGCCGTACTCTACAACTCCATTAATATTCGTTGTAGCAGAATGAATGATCGGCTCAATGACGACATCCTCATCTGTATTATTTTTTAATTGAATCGTTAATGTCTGCTTTTGATTAGGCTTCATACTTAGATTGAAATAAGATTTTTGTTTATCAATTTGGTTGTCTGGAATGACAGTATAGACACCAAAATTAAATTCAGATGCAGACGCAAATGGTGTTAACGATACGAGGCTTACCATCAATAGTCCAATTATGGTCAATAACGTATTTTTCTTCATATTTTCTACCATCCTTACTACTTAAAAATCGTCAAAGATTTAAAGTAGCAACAGGATGTCACGAAGGTGTGGCACTCCTGTCGCTACACGATTAACTCGCGCTTGTTGCAAATCGAATTAGCGGGAGTTTATACGGGTTTTTATCTGTATCTCACAATATTGCAATGATATGATAGGATACTATTTTTGACAGTCTCCCATTATGATTTATATTATTCTTGTCCTGGTGTATCTGTCAGTGTCCATGTTAATGACGTAGCATATTTTTCTGCATACTTTGTCGTTGAACCAGGAATAGAAAGTTCAATACTATTTGCTGCTGTAGTGTCATCACCAAATACTAGTAGGTAAGTACCGTTGCCTTCTCCTGCTTTTGCAGACATAATATTTTCAGCTACACCCGTTCCATCCGGTTTTAGACTAAATGTAGATTTTTTAATAGAAGGTTTTGGGGATGCAGATGCTGTATTCACCCAAGCATTTTTGAACGTAATTTCAGCACCTGTTAGTACCTTACCTGAAGTGCTCTTGAATTGACCGTCCTGTTTCACCTGCAGTGACCAACCTGCATCTTTACCACGACTATCTGTCACTTGTACATAGTTCGGACCGTCGCCACGGCCCCCAAATTTTTGCGCTTCTGCCTTGTAAACTTGTTCGGTAGAAGTAATTTTTTGCTTACCAAATGTTAAGCTAGAAGCATAGTCAATACTTAATGGACCAGGTGTTCCTGGCTTTGGTCCGTTTGGATCAGTTGGATCTACTGGATCTACTGGATCTGGATTTTCTGGATTAGTCGGATCTACTGGCGGTGTTACGGTGCCAGTAGCTGGTTCAAATTCGATAATTGCATTCGATTGATACACTCCACCATCTGCTGCATAAGAAGTGATGCTTCCTCCTAATACCAAACCTGTTAACATCGTTGTTGCTACGCCTAGTGCTTTTATATTCGTATTGATTTTCATATTTCATCATCCTTTATTATTATTTGTTACCTGGAACATCCGATAAGTTCCATATTAATTTTGTACTGTATGTAACAGCATCTTTTGGCGTTTTCCCTGGAATAGAAAGGGAAATCGCTTTGTTTTTTTGTACTTTCTCACCTTTATCATTCGTCACCTCATCTACCTGTCCCCAAAGGTTTACCCAAAGGCCAGCCCCTTCATTTGGGCCTGCTGACATGACAGGTGAATCAGTTCCAGGAACTAACGTAATTACTTTTGCTTTTGGTGGTGTCACCTGTGTTTTACCTGTGACAGTTGGACTTTCAAATTTGATTTGCGCGCCAGTTAATTTTTTATTTTGCGTTTTGGCATTAGCAAACTGATCTTCTTGTTTAACTGTTAATGTCCATCCGGCATTTAATCCGCGATTATCTGAGATTTGCACATAGTTCGGTACATATTTACTTTCTCCACCAGAACGGATCAACTGTGCATTCGCATAATAAGTCTTATCTTTATTCGAGATTTCATTAATACCAAAATTGAGATTCGATACAAAATCAATGCCTAATGGGCCTCCAGTTCCTGGTCCTGGTGGTACTCCTGGATCTATCGGATCTACTGGATCCACTGGCTTACCTGGATCTGGATCAGTCGGATCTACCGGGCCTTGCGTATCTTCATTCGGGATAAATGTCACCGCTCCATTCGACACGTGTTCTTTTTCTTCTGCCGAAGCAAATAGCGGTGAAATAGCCAGACCACTTAGTACAGTAGCGATTGCTGCAACTTGCATAGTCTTTTTCTTCAATGGTTAAATTCTCCTTTCGTGTATTTTTTATATTTACGTATTAGATCAAATGCTAATACGATAAATAACACTTCTAAATAGCTGAATACAAATCGACTATTTTTTAAATAATTTGTAATAAAATTACATTCAAGAAGTAAAAAAGGGCGTCCTCTTATTTTTCATTGTATTTTTATTTATATTTACGTATCAGATCAAATGCTGCTACGGTAAATAACAATCCAGAAAATGTTATTCTTAGATAAGATACATCCCTCATTTGAGGGTTTTTTTAGCCTCTATCAAGGACTTGCCATTAAGCCTTAGATGAAAAAGAAGTAGTTAGAAACATCACTATTATTACTGAAAATACTAATTTATTTACTTTTTACACTTAACATATACCTCAATCTGAACTTCTTTAAACCTATTTTTTCTTTTTAATACCTTTTTTCTTTTCATCACTTGCAATTACCGATTGTAGCGTATTTTACAACACAATAAAAATCAACTTTTGTTGCTTTCCTAGCATAATTTGATAATGGCGAATTTCGAATGTGTCGTCTTAAAAATCACACTTTGTTTGAATGTTTTTTAAAGGGTATACAATTGATGTTGCTATTACTACGCTATTTTTCAAAAATATTACATTATAAGTGGCAACGGTATCACCTTCTGTCTTCTTAGCAATAGGCCTGATTAAAACTCCCTATTTTCATACTGTTTTTGAAAGATTATTCCATCTTGAATCAAAATAAAAAGGGTTTCTTTATCGGACATCCTTTTATCTTTTAATGATCTGACTTATTAAGCGTAAAACCTTCCAGAAAAAGATGCAAATCAACTTTTGTTCACTTTTGAACAAATTTTGATAAACTGTTTATTTGAACGATCGCGAGTATTCTTTTCAACCTTTTTATTCAGGATTGAATGGATGTTTCCTTGTATTCCCTTTGAAAGAAAGAGTAATCTATCATTGTATGTAGTTCGTTCTATCTTCATTTGAAGACCCCGCTTCCTAACTCAGTATTTTGACTTCGTGAACATAAAAAAAGTGAGAAGCGATGCTAAAGCATACTTCTCACTCTTTATTTATTGTTTTACAAAATAGTCTATTTGCTGAGCCTTCATAAAACCGGCCTTCTCATAAACAGAAAGCGCCTTTCGATTGTCGATTTCTACATCCAGCATGACGCATTTCGCACCAATTTCGTTCGCATAATTTTTAGAAAATGAAAGCATCGCAGTACCTATCCCTTGCCCCTCACAAGTTGGATGCACTGCCAATGCTGTTACCCATTGAATTTCATTTTCTTGGGCAGTCGTCACGGTTCCCACAACTTTTCCTTCTTTACGTGCTACCCACAGCTTTCTTCCAGTCGTTGACGTATTAAAAGCGATGAGCTCCTCAGACTCTTCAGGTAGATCTCCAAACGCTGCACTATAAATAGCAATCAGCTCTGCCTGTTCATCTGTATAAGGAATAATTTCGATATCATCCTTTAATTCTACTGACTCTGCTTTTGTTTCTAACGTGGCTTCTGAAAAGCTATATGTAAAGCCCTTCTTTTCAATAAACGTGTGTCCAAAAGGTGAGCCATCGATCACTACCGCCAATTGACCTTCTGCCCCACGCTCCTCGAGGCCTGCCTGTAAAACATCTACTAAAGCTGTTCCAATTCCTTTTTGACGGTACGTAGGTGTTACAACTAAAGACCATTCATATGTATGAAGCCCCATTAAATCGATTGCACTAGCAGCACCCACTAAGACATCTTTATCATCTTCATAAGCAAGTACCATAAAGCCCTTCGTTTCAAAGGAACTCGCCATAGGCAAACTCATAGCCGTTTCATAGACGCGATAGTCATTTATAGTCGCTTCTTCACACAATAATTTTAATTCATTTAATGTTTCCCCATCTAACGGAAAAGACACTGTCATCACTGAAATATTCATCATTTACTCCGTTCTTGTATCAAACTATTGCCCTATTGTAGCAAGAAAGAAAATAATCTTGCAACAAAATAAATTTGATACTTCTAATTATTAACAATCTTACTTCAAATATAGTGAAATTAAAAGTTTTATATGATTATTGACGGTTATAATGACTGAAAGTTACTAGAATTAGGTATGTATTTTTATACACACCTATTTATCTGAAGATCCGATTTCTACTGCGAATGAACGTTTAATCGCTCCCTCACCTAGGCAAAATATTATCTTTAAATCTTCTATCGGCCAATAATAAACCTCTATTTCCCATTTTGTTATTATCCATAATTATACTGTTTTTATAGATAAATTACATTTAAAATTTAAAATGATATGCTATTCCAACTAAAAAAGAGCAATCCCAAAAATTTTGGAATTACTCTTACTTATGTTTAAGGAATGAAATTTATACCTACATCGTTTCGTTCCCCCCTACTCGTCAAGATGATGGGACGAAGATTGTAGCATCTGCGCATAAATGCCACCGGATTCCATTAACTCTTGTTGAGAGCCCGCTTCGACTAACTCACCTTTGTTCAGTACAAGCACCATATCGGCATTATGCACAGTATTCAAACGGTGCGCAATAACAAAGCTTGTGCGTCCCTGCATTAACAGATCAAGAGCCTCTTGAATCGCAAGCTCCGTAACAGTATCAATACTACTTGTCGCCTCATCCAATAATAAAACTTTCGGGTCAGCAATCAATGCTCGTGCAATGGACAATAACTGCTTTTGACCTTGCGAAATGCCACTTCCATCTGCGGCAAGTACAGTGTCATAGCCGTCCTTTAGCGACATGATAAAATCATGTGCATTTGCACGCTTTGCTGCTTCCTCTATCTCCTCATCACTAGCATCTAATCGACCATAACGAATATTTTCACGTACAGTTGCCTCAAACAAAAACGGATCCTGTAAAACAAAGGCCATTTGAGAACGCAATGCTTGTCGATCGATTTGCTGAACATTAACACCATCAAATAAAACCTCACCCTTTGATACTTCATAAAATCTTGCAATCAGCTGCAAAATCGTTGTTTTGCCTGCTCCGGTAGCCCCAACAAGAGCGACCGTTTGTCCAGGCTCCACGTTAAAATGAATATCCTTTAACGTGTAGGCTTCCTCTTTTTGCTCATATTTAAAGTACACATGCTGAAAACTCACTTGTCCTACTAGCTTATGCTTTTGCGCTGAAGCTGCCTCTTCTTCAGGCAGTTCATCCAGGAGCGCAAATACACGCTCCGCACCAGCAATTGCTGACAGTACGGTATTAAATTGATTGGCTAAATCATTTAATGGTCGTGTAAATTGCCTTGCGTATTCTGTAAAAATAACAATGACGCCGATGGACACATGCCCGTAAAGAGCAAGTACACCGCCAATACCAGCTACAATGGTAAAGCTCATGTTGTTTAAAAAGTTCATGACCTTTGGAATATAGCCAGAGTATGTTTGTGCCCAAAAGCCTGTTCTTTTTAATCGTACACTTTTTTCGCGAAACTCCTCTTTCATTCGTTCTTCTTGCGAGAAAGCTTTCACAATTCTCTGGCCCGAAATTGTTTCTTCAATCATGCCATTTAGAGCCCCTATGGCTGCTTGCTGTTCCTTAAATAATGGTGCAGTTCTCCGTGTAATCCAACGCATCGCCCAAAACATAATCGGTATAATCGTCATCGTTAATACCGTTAGTAAAGGACTTAAGCTTAGCATTATGATGACTGTTCCCGTCAGTGTTAATACACTTGAAAATACTTGGATAAAGGAGCTATTTAATGTGGTGCTAACGGCTTCAATATCATTCGTCATCCGACTCATTAATTCTCCATGCTGACGACGATCGAAAAAGGCAATCGGCAGTTTTTGAAAATGTTCAAATACACTCGTTCGTAATCGATAAATGGTTTGTTGAGCAATACCAATCATCCAAAAGTTTTGCAAAAATAACGATATGGCTAATAGCGCATAAATGCCGATTAACAGCAGTATTCCCTTCTCTAGTCCCGCCTGCTCTCCGTGCATTACGTACATGTCAATCATTTTACCGATTACATACGGCCCAAGAAGAGCCAACATGGAACTCACAAAAACAAGTAAGAGTACGATCAGTAGTAGTACACGTTGTTCATCAACTATTTTCCATAAACGTAGCAGTGTACTTTTCCAATTTGTCGCACGAGGTCCCTTCTTTTTCTTAACCGTTTGCTTCACATCATCCTTCGTCAAAATCGGCTCATAGCCAAAAGGTTTTTGGAAAAATCCCATTATTCCTCCACCTCCTGTTGGGAGATTGCGATTTTTTTATAGAGCGCTGACGTTTGCAGAAGCTCTTCATGCGTCCCGTATGCGACTACTTTTCCTGCATCGATGAGTAAAATACGATGTGCACCTTTCGCTGTCCGAATTTTTTGAGTGACGACTAACATTGTTGCTTGTTCTTCACTCAAAGCCTCCCATAATGCCTGCTCCGTTTTTACATCAAGCGCACTTGTACTATCATCAAGCATCAATATATTCCCTTTTCTTAATAACGCTCTTGCAATCGATAATCTTTGCTTTTGTCCACCTGAAAGATTAACACCCTTCTGACCGACTCTTGTCTCGTAACCATTCGGGAAATCTTCCACAGAAGCATGGATTTGTGCTTGCATGATCGCGTGTAGCACTGCATCCATGTCAGCCTCTGCATCGCCCCAACGAACATTATCAGCAATGCTTCCTGTAAATAATAAAGACTGTTGCGGAACATAGCCGATTGTTTCGCGCAGCTCTTGTAAATCCCATTGCTGTACATCTTTCCCCTCTACTACGATTTTGCCTTCTGTCACATCGTAGAAACGTGGGATAAGCTGTAATAGCGTTGATTTCCCTGCACCGGTTGCCCCCATAATGGCCAGCTTTTCACCCGATTTCACTCGGAAGCTTACATCGGAAAGCACAGGTGCATCTTCCCCAGGATACGTAAAGCTTACATGTTCAAAAGCTAATTCCCCAACATTCAAGTCATTCGATGATTTCTCTGAAGATGTTGGTAGTTCAACCTCATTTTCAGTCGAAAGAACTTCTGCCATTCGCTCCGCCGACGCTTTTGCACGCGCATAAAAAATAATAATAAAGGCAAACATCGAAAACGAACCTGTCATACGCATGGCATAATTGACAATGGCCACTACATCTCCAAGTGGTGTTGTACCGGACGCTATTTGTTTTGTCCCAAACCACAGCACCGCGAGTAAACTCATATTCATGATGAATAACAATACAGGCATAATATATTCCATTGTGCGTAGAGCTTTTACTGTATCTATTTTTAAGCGCGAGGCAACTTCATCAAAGCGTGAGGCTTCATAGGCACCTCGTAAATAAGCTTTCACCAAACGAATAGCCTGTAAATTTTCCTGCAATACTCGATTCAAACGATCTACTCGCTTTTGCACGTGTCCAAAATAAGACACACCTTTTGCCACCATAACAATAAGAAAAATAAAAATAATCGGTGCGCCAATAACTAGAAACAACGCTAGTTTAGCGTTTACAACAAAAGCCATAATGATGCTGCCAACTACGGCAAGTGGTGCACGAAGCATAATACGTAAACTCATAAATAGCACCGTTTGAACTTGCGTCACATCATTCGTTAACCTTGTTATAAGGGAAGCCGTAGAGAACTTTTGATAAGTAGCTAATGTAAAGGACTGTATTTTTTCAAACAATGCATTTCGTAAATCAAAGGAAAAACTCTGTGCTGTATGCGATGAAAAATAGGAATTAACGACACCAGCTATAAAAGCTACGAAAGATAAGGCCAGTAATACCATTCCCCATTGCCAAATCATGCCTTGATTTTGAGCCCGCACGCCATCATCTATAATTTTCGCCATGATCAATGGCTGCGCGAGCTCCACAAACAATTCCAACAGCATTAAACAAAAAGCGATAAACGCTGTCCATTTATAAGGCTTTACATAGGAAAAAACTTCTTTCATATCCTTCCCCCTTCTTCTTTATAAGGGAGTTCCAAAAATCGGCAAGGAACTACCATACTATATTTTTTGCTTTCCCTTCACCTATTAGAAAGTATGCTTGCCCCAACTAAAGCATATTAAAGCGATCATAAAGCATGTAACCTTAAAATCTGTGAAAACGAGCCACAGATTTGCCTGCCAAATTCAACTAATAAAGCCTTATGCCAGTCCTCCTAAAAGCATTCCCCCTGCCGACAACAAGCAGGAACGCCCGGGAACAATATGTAGAAGGAAAACATGAGAACATCCGCTACTCCCCAATAAGACTTTGCTACTAACTATTGAAGCGTCAATTGAAGCGTTCGATAGTAGGATGAATAGACCTACCCCTATATCCATAATCCCTATTACTTGATATTTTGGTGGCTATTTCTTTAAACTAAGAGAGACATAAGCAATATAAGTACCAAAAATTGTAACAAAGTAGCGAATACAGAAATACTTCCGTTGATTGCTGGCAAATGCCGGTATATCTTTTTTAGTAAACAATCAATATGTAAATAATATAATACTTGCAACCGATACACGAATTGTTCACATAAAAAAGGGTGTTACTCCCTATATCATCGCATCTGAGACAGTAAATACTATTCCTTTAAAGCGTTATACACACCTCTTGCTCCCTATATATATACTAAAAAATGTTATTTTTCTTCAAATCTTTCCATGTTTTTCGTTAAAAAAGTCCTTATATTTTTTATTATCAAATATTTACAATCATATTCATAATGACTAATTCCTGATAATTAACTATAATAATAGTATATATAGATTACTCAAGGAGATCGAATAAATCATGAGTCATATGCATAAATCATTTACCATTGATGAACATTATTTAAATTCACTTCCTTTTCCTGCAATTGTCATGAATCAAGATGGACAAGCTATACATTTGGGAAAGCTTGCTGAACAGCTATTTGGTTTTTCAGCTACTACTATTAAAGAACATACCGCTTCATTCATTCACGAAAATTTACTACGTCAGCTTTCATTAGAAAAATTTCAAACCATTTTACAAAATGATGACAGTACGTATATCAATCAAATTCAACTGAAAACGTATACAAACGAAGAATTTAACTCAGCGCTGCTAGCTAAACCATTTACTGAACAAGGCGAGCGTTTCGTCCTTATGATGTTTATACTACCTGAATTAATGATCAATTCTGTCTCAAACTGCGGTACTCTCGCAAAATTAAAACAAGGTTTGGACTCGACATTTATGACCGTGACAATGGATCATGATGGGTTCATTTTAGAGTGTAATGCTGAATTTCTAAAAACGAGTCAGTGGACACCAAAACGTGTGATTGGTAAAACGTTCTGGCAGCTATTCCCTGATAATAAGGAAAGTGAAAAGATTACAAATACCATTTGGCGTAATTTAAACAATGGCCAAACGTGGCAAGGCGAAATCGAAAAAGTTACAAAAACAGGTCAATCTTATTGGGTACTACTCACAGCTATCCCAACATTTGATATCGAAACAAATGAACAACAATTTTTATTGATTGAAAAGGATATCACGAAGTCTAAGTCCATACAACATCAGCTTGAAAAAATCGCTTATATCGATACAGAAACAGGTCTTATGAATGCACACCGTCTCGAAAAAGTGATTTCCAACATGATTGATGATGAAAGAAACTTCTCTTTCGTCTATTTAAGTATTGATAAATTTTATACATTAAAAGAGTTACATGATCAGCAAATTGACCAAAGTCTTATTGTAGAGTTTACAAATCGTATAAAAATGTACTTCCAAGATAGCACAATGGCACGTATTAACGAAAATGATTTTGTCGTGATTACACCATTAAGTGAATGGTTCATTCAAGGCTTCCTGTCTTACTTACAACAACATCCAATTTATAACAGTAATGTAGCTGTCCCTATTTCTATTAGTGGCGGGATTACACGTTATCCAGAGGATCAAACTACATTCTCCCAACTAATGAAGGCATCTATTGCTACTATTACAACTGTCCGTGAAGCCGGTGGCGATAAAATCGTCTCCCTATCCAAAGCAACACATAAAGCATTAAATCGTAAAGCTTTAATTGAAAAACGTTTACTTCAGGCTCTTGACCAAAAAAATCTAAAAGTCCTTTATCAGCCGCAAATTGATGTTACTTCAGGTAAAATCACAGCTGCAGAAGCACTAGTTCGTTGGGAAGATGAAGTAATAGGCGTTGTCTCACCAGATGAGCTCATTCCAATTGCGGAGGAAACAGGTCTTATTAATAATATCGGTTCCTTTATGCTAGAAAAAGCTTGTGAGCAGGCACTGATCTGGAAAAGAGCTGGACTTGATTTAAAAGTATCTATTAACTCTTCTGTACGCGAATTCCGTGATAAAAACATGGCAAAGTCCATTCTTGAAACGTTAGCGAAAACAGGTTGTCCAGCAAACCTTATTCAAATCGAAATTACCGAGAAATTTGCCCTCGAAGCAGAAGCTGCTAGCTTTATCACACAGCAAATGCGTAAGCTTGAAAATGAAGGGATTGCCTTTATACTAGATGATTTCGGTACCGGATATGGCTCATTTAGATATATGCAAATTCTACCGATAGATACATTGAAAATCGATAAAACATTTACAAGCTCTCTATTAAAATCTGAGAAAACCCAAAAACTTATGAACGGTATGGTGCAACTCGGAAAATCTATGGAGCTTAAAGTTGTCGCTGAAGGTGTCGAAACTGCTGAACAAGCAGATCTTTTGATTTCTTATGGCTGTGATGCGATTCAAGGCTACTATATTAGTAAACCAATTCATGCTGAAGAAATTGAAGCTCTATTCGCTAAATAGTTAATTTTAAAAGGAGGTTACGTTTTAAGAACGTATCCTCCTTTTTGTTGTTGAAAAGCTATTATGTTAATGAAGGTAAGTAACTCCTCGGCAAAGTGAGGGTTGGTTTCCGTTCCGGCTAGGCGCTTTGTTGCTGACGCTTCGCTTTCGCTACAGGGTCTCGGGCCAATACGATGTTGGTCACGAAGGCGTTATCACAGGACGTGATGCTTTTAGCCTTCGTTCCTCTATTGCTGATCCCCGCGAATCGCCCAGCCTCCACTCCAATCAACTTATTTTCATCGCATTCTTTTTAAAAATTTCTCTCCCTAGCTTTTAACTCGGGAGCGACACCTTCAATGTTTCTCCTGTACAAAATTAGAGGAGGTTACGTTTAGAACGTAACCTCCTTTTTTTATTAATCTATTGCTCTGGCTTTTGATGTAAAACCTTATTTCTTATAGACCTTTTTAAATGTCTCCTTACTGGTACGGACGGAACGGAAAATTAGCTGTATCAGTACTTCAGCAAACACAAGTCCCATAACGATGGCACCGGTAATTAAAAATGCCTTAAATCCATACTGTAGCCCTTGTATATAATCAGCTTCTACAACATTTCTCATTGCATTGTAAGCCATGCCTCCCGGAACTAACGGGATAATCCCACCAACAATAAAAATAATCATCGGCATTTTGAAGCGTCGTGCATACAAATGGGCAACGATTGCAATGATGAAAGAGCTAAAGAATGAGGCATATACGATATCCATGCCATGCTCTGTTAGGATGAAGTAAATCATCCAGCCTACTACCCCAACAAAACCACAATAAATGAGGTTTTTTCTCGGTACATTAAATATAACTCCGATACCCGCCGTCGCAAAAAAGCTAAGAATCAACTGTATGATATAGTCCAAGTCGTATTCCTCCTAAAACGATAGAGTGACGGCAATAGCTGCACCGATTGCAAAAGCTGTTAAAAAGGCCTCTACGCCCTTCGCCATCCCTGACATAAAATGACCTGCTATTAAATCCCGAACTGCATTCGTGATCAAAATACCTGGTACTAGTGGCATAACAGAACTAATAACAATTTTATCTATTTCCGTACCATGGCCATATTTCACTGAAAAGACAGCAATCGTTCCTACTACTAATGAAGCAGTAAATTCTGAGAAAAATTTCACTTTTGTTAAGTCATTTATCAATAAAAGCACTAGGAATCCTAACCCCCCTGCCAAACAGGCAAAAAGGAAATCAGACCATACCCCCTTAAACATTATAAGGAAACAACCACTCGCAAGAGCCGCTGAAATGACTTGAATATATGTTGGTAAAAAATAATTTGTTTTTTGTATCGACTTTAGCTCGTCATAAGCTTCTTCTAATGTTATCATGTGAGATGTGAGTCTCCGAGATACTGAATTTACCAAGGCTATTTTTTGTAAATCTGTTACCCTGTTGGAAATCGATGTAATTCTCGTTGGCTGTGTCTTGCCTAACGAAAATATGATTCCTGTGGGTGTGGCATAACATTGCGCATCCAGCATATTTTGAGAACATGCCATACGTAGCATTGTATCCTCTACACGATATGTTTCTGCACCACTTTCAATCATAATTCGCCCCGCAAGCAATAAGCAGTCAATCGTAAATTCATTATCCACTTCATGTAAAACCATTACAGTTAACTACCTCCTTTAAAAGGTTCCTTGCCAATAGTATCGAACTGCAAATAAAAACTCAACTAAAAATTTCAACTTTTAACACAAAAGTAATTTAGCTTACATATGATGAAAACTATAAGCTAATGAGTCATTTATTCATGAGGATTGTTTATCAAAAATTTATAGCAAAACTTCGTAGATTCGTATAACTTTTTCAATGACTAACACGTCTGATTGTATAGAAAAATAAATACGGAAAGGAGCGTATCCATCAAAATGCCGGAACGCAGAAAAAAACGCGGCCCAATGATTGATTTCCTATTAATTGGCCTCATCATTTCATTAACGACTATTATTTTAGTCATTATCCTATCAAAGGATGACTTTAAGTTTCAAAAAATCAGTGCCTCAAAAGAGACAGAAACAGAAACAGATTCAATAACGAGTAACCTATCCACTGAAAGCTCTGCGTTTCCGGGTATACGTATTGTAACCGATGTTTCAAATGATAAGCGAACACCTTTTGCTATTCACTATCCAGAAACAGATAATAAAGCTTTTAATGATGCTGTACTAAAGTACATAACGGATTCAAAAGAAAACTATCTGTCATCTATGAAAAAAAATAAAGATAAAGAGGCAATGGGTGAGCTGAATATTAGTTTGGAAACTTTCCCATACCAGAAGCACTACTATTCCTTTGTGCTAACAAAAACGTTGTATACAGGTGGAGCCAATCCCGATATTTCAACAAAAACATTCTTTATCAATCATGAAACTGGTAAATTAATTTCCATTGAAACATTGTTAAATAACGACGAAAACAACTTATCTGCATTAGCTACTTATGTACGTAAGGACTTACAACAAAATCCTAAGTTAAAGGAAGAGCTTTTCAAGGATGATGTAATCAAGTCAACTGAACCGAAGTGGTCTAACTTCCATCGCTTTGCTATCGTTGATAATTCGTTACAATTCTATTTTGATGAGTATGAGATTACTAGCGGAGCAGCTGGTCCACAAACTGTGAAGCTTCCCCTTTCACTTATCAATCCGTTGTTAGCCTCTGAATTCCAGATTGCTATGCAAAAACCAACGAAGCCAGTAAACGTAGGTGATCCAAATCAAAAACGTATTGCCTTAACTTTTGATGATGGTCCACATCCAAAGGTTACTGAACAGATTTTAAATACGCTCGATAAATATAACGCAAAAGCTACCTTCTTTATGCTTGGTAGTCGCGTACAATATTACCCTGATATCGCAAGAGATGTACTTGCAAGAGGACATGAAATCGGTAATCATTCATGGGACCATCCTGTATTAACAAAACTGTCACTAGAGCAGGCAGTGAACCAATATACATCTACATTTGCAGAGATTGAAAAGGCAATTAATCACAAACCAACTGTATTTAGACCACCGTATGGTGCAACAAACGATACGATTAACGCTCAAATTCCAATTCCTGTCGTTTTATGGTCAATCGATACATTAGACTGGAAGCATCGCAATGCACAACAGCTTCTACCTAATGTTAAAAATAATGTACACAATAACGCCATTGTCTTAATGCATGATATTCATCAATCGACTGCCGACGGTCTTGATGCCGTACTTGCTTATTTACAAGGGCAAGGCTATGAATTCGTGACAGTATCGGAAATTCTTCCATATCGTCAAAAATAATTAAAGAAAAAGTCCAATAAACTCAAGGTTTATTGGACTCTTTTCATTATTTAATTGTTAATGTATCAAGTGGTTTAAAGTCTTTTAGTTGATAACTCTTTACTTCATTGCGAGCTACTGTGTAAAGAGCGTCATCTATATAGACTACTCGCTGTACAAGCTGCTCCCAGTTTTCATACTGATCGCCCTTGCTTTTATTAAAGATGTTTCCTTTGAGTACGATGCCTTTATCTGCTGTGATTTCATAGATTTGTGCGCCTTGACCTTTGTAGACAATTTCATCGCCTTTGCCTGCATCATACAGGACAACTGGGAAACCAAAGTAATTGTATTCCTGGTTGCGGAATAAAGCTTTAGGGTTGTATTGAACATCGGAGTACGAACCTTTGCCACCGATTTTTACGGTTGATTGTTCCTTTGGATGTTTGAAATCTGACACATCAAATAATGACATTTTCATATTTGTTGTCACCGTAAAATTACGTTTCGTATAGGTATCATAGCGTTGCTCCGTATCATAGCCAATGCCTATTAAATGGGTATCGTCTAATGGGTGTAAATAGTTACTAAAGCCCGGAATCTTTAGCTCCCCTAGCACAGTTGGCTTTTTCGGGTTTGCTACATCAATTACAAACAGTGGATCCACTTGTTTAAATGTTACTACATATGCTTTTTCGCCCATGAAGCGTGCAGAATACACTTTTTCACCAGGAGCTAAATCTTTTACAGCACCTAGCTGCTGTAATTTATTATCTAAAATAAATAGGTGATTTTTTGATAGTTGTTGTTCATCCCATGCATTTCCTTCCGTTGTAACGATGCGGAAATTACCTTTGTATTCATCCATTGAGTATTGATTTAACACGGATCCTTTTACTTCCGTAGTACCTACAAAATTCATGTCAGTTCCATCAACATTCCATTTAAAAACTTGTGTATTCGTTGTTCTTGGCATCCAGATTCTATCCATAATGATGCCAGCAGCAGGCACGATATTTCCGTCATAAATAGGTGTTGTTAAATAAAGTGCATTCTCCGACATATAAAGTCCACTACTGCCACCTAAGTATCCTTTCGTATTCGCCGTTTTCTGAGCACCATTTTTTAAATCCACCGCTGTCATTAAGCTATATGTTCCATCCATTGTATTTGGTAAAATAGAAATTTTCTCTAGAGGTAAACTTTTATATTCTTTTCCTTCTACACTATCATATGTTTTTGGTTTTAAATCTGGTGCTTTTTTCTCTCTAAGCATCCAATAATTCGGATGCATATTACCTATTAAATATAATGTGTCATTTGTAATTCGAATATCTTGTAAATACCCCTCTTGCCCCACTTCACGTATTAGCTTTGGATTTTTTGGATTTGAAATATCATATAACGAAGCTTTCGTCATGCTCGTGCCCATTTTTTCTAAATATTCATCGCTAATTGCTATTAATAAATGGTCGTATACTGCTAGCTTCGAAATATATTGGGTTTCCTTCATTTTGATCGTTGTTGCTAGCTTTAAATTTTTCGGATCTTTAGCATCCACTACAGTAATGTTCTGATCTTTTACAGCGTAAATATAGCCATCTTTGACAACGACTATATCCCCCTCCTCCACGCCCTCTACTTGATTGTTCGTTGTCGAGGAGTCGTTCGAACTAGATTTCTCATCTTTTGCCTCAACTTCTGTAGTTACTTCATATTCTCGCCCTTTTTTTGAATTCGCTAAAAGTGTTTCAAAATATTGTTGTAGCTCTTTCTCTGATTTGACGGCTTCCAGCTTTTCAATAATGGTGAACGCTATTTCTTGCGATGTTGTTTTAGGTCCACCTAGCACAAACGCTTCTTTCTTCACATGTAATTTATAGCTACCGGGTGTTAAATCGCTGATGAGAATTGTCTTATTATCCTCTGCCAATTCGACAGTGGCCGTTACCTTTTGATTTTTGCTATTTGTTACGTAAACATTGTCTTCTGTTATTTTGCTTGCCTTTAGTGCCTTCGTAAAGGATACTTGCCAGTTATGAGTTGTTTTACTCTCATTTGTAGTCTCTGCCTCCACTTTTGGGGTCGACATGAGCGTAAAAATTCCTGGCAAAATAGCTAGTACGATGATGATTAGAAATGCTAGCCACTTATTTTTCATCATTTTTCCTCCCTTTCAATCAATTTCGCCTTGGCGTAATTGCGTCTGGATTTTGAATTGTGCCCGCACAATTCATTCCTCTCAAAATCCATGACATCCGCCGGAGGCTTTATCTTCATTCAGTAGGTGTTTGGACACCCACCAAAAACGAATCACATCCTGATTCGACTCACCTCTTCAGAGATACACGTCTTCTACTGAATGAAGATAAAAGTTGTTTATTATTTAGACTACTTAAGAGCGAAAGAGTTACATTATTCTGAAATTTTTATCGGTAAAAAACGAGAGGTCGTTAATCCCTCTCGTTTTCAAATTAGCTTCTACTATTGTACTGTTACCGAATATGAACCATTTTCATTATCAAATTTATAAATGTATAAATAATATTTGCCTGGTTTCGCATTATATTTACCTTTTATACTATTTCCATCTTCTTGTCCATATGCTACGTAATTTCGCATATCAGACTCATGACAAAGCACCCATGTCATGCCAATTTGATTTTCATTCAGGACAGAAATATCGATTTCTTTTGGAGACGTAACATCAAATGTGTATACATCCGTATGATCATCACCCATCAAGCTACCTTTTAAAGACTTATTAAATGGAATCATATTCGCTTCTTCTGGACGATTATTTGGTTCTAGCTCTGTTTGTGCACTATTTTGTACATTTACTGTATATGTCCCGTTTTCATTATCAACTTTATAAATATATAGATGATACTTTCCTGGTTCCGCATGAAGTTTACCTTTTATACTATTTCCATCTTCCTGCCCATATGCTACATAATTTTGCTTATCAGACTCATGATAAAGCACCCATGTCATGCCAATTTGATTTTCATTTAAGACAGAAATATCGATATCTTCTGCAGCTGTAACATCGAATGTGTATACATCCGTATCATCATCACCAACCAAATCACCTTTTAGAGGCGTATTAAATGGAATGACCTTCGCTTCTTCTGGATGAGGTTTCTCTGTTTGTGCGCCCTTCCGTACAGATACAATTGTACGATCTTTACTTTCTATTCCCTTATCATTTTTCACTGTTAATGTCACATTATATGTGCCATCTTTTTCGTATACATGAGTAGGGTTTGCCTCGTCACTCGTTTTGCCATCACCAAAATCCCAAAGGTAAGAAACGATTTTTCCATCCTTATCTTTTGAACCATCGCTCTTGAACTGGATTTCTTCATTTTCGACTCCAGCATATGGACCATTGATATTTACAATAGGCGCTTGTTGATCTTCTTCATCCGTCGCAACGCCATGGAAAACAATATCATATTCAAATTGGTTTGCTGCATTTACACGGTAGTTGACGAAATACGCAGTCACTGTTTTATAGCCGCTCCACTCTTTTTGCGACAGCTGTTCCAGTACTTGGTTCACTTGCTTACTCATCGTTTTCCAATCGTTAGATTCACCTTGTGTTTCACTACCTACATACGTACCTTCGAGTGTAAATGTATTAAAGAATTGAGACTTATGTTTTGTCATTTTTACATCTTTTACGTTAGCAACTTCGGCAATTTCTTGCTCCACTTCGCTTAACGCTTTTGGTGTATGTTCCACTAAATAATCTTCTGCTACTTGTGGCACCTCGTATTTTTCTTGATTATCAATCAATTGCTGCATATAGGCTTGGTATTCCGTATTCAGTTGTGAATCTTTACTTAAAGAGTCACGGTACGCATCATAATTTGTCACATCGTTCGCACGAATTAAATCTTGAATTCTATCAAATGTCTCAAATTGATGAGTATACATATAAGACTGTAGTGCAAATGAATAGTTATAAAAATCCCATGATCCATATTTTGCAAACAAGGTCTGTTTAGCTGTATAGCGTTGAGATGGGTCAGATGACAATCCACTAATAATACTATTACGTGGGACAACATCATTTGTACGTGTTGATCCTGCAAAGAATTCTGCATTTCCTTCTTGGAACCATGTTAGTCGTTCGTTTTGATACATATCACCTGTCCCGAATAAACCAGGAACCTCGTATCTTCCTTGTAAATAATGTGTGAATTCATGGCGGAACAACTCTTCTAAACTATAAATACTTTGCTCCGGCGTACGTTCATATGTAAAGAACGTTCCCTTCTCTTCAATATAGATACCGCCATTATTAGTTTCATAGCCGTACAATTGACGGTTTAATCGATATTGATCTGGAGAGTCATAAATGACAACTGTTAATACATCGTCAGCATTGCCTGGCTCTAGTGCTTTATCATTCCCAATGACACGGTGATATTGTGCTTTTACTTCTTTTGCAGCCCAGTATAATCTTTGAATCTTGTCATCTGTTACGTTAGCTCCCGTCTTAAAGACAATCGATCCATTATCAAATGTATATGTTTTCGGTAAATACTGCTTCTTGCCCTCTTCACGCATTTTCTCTAAATCTACTGCATTTCCACTATAGTCTTTTCCACCATAATTTGTAGTAAGTTGCTCTACTGCTACAAAGTAAGCCTCACTTAAATATGGATACATATGCATCGCTTGTGTAACAACTTCTAAACCTATATCCGGATTACTATGGAATATTCCTAAACGCCCTGCATAATAAATACCATTATTAATTAACCAACTATTGTTATCTGTCACATTATGTAAAAGGGCAATTTTATTCACTTCATTTATAAAACCATCAATCTTTCCATACCATATCGACGTATTAGCTTCTTTACGTTCATCATGCAAATACGACTGCAAGTCAAAATCTATCCCATGTATTAAATCATATATAGCTTGTCCTTTTAAAGAATCGCGTTCATATGCAGAGAGATTTTCATTATACTGTTTTAAAATCTTCGTAACATTTTGAACTGTTTCCGCATCACTAGAAGCATTACCGATTAATTTCCCGTAGGCGGATATCACTTTATCTTGTTCACCTGTACCAAGTTTAAAGTTCGGATTATTAGCTATTTCTTTTAATGCTGGTAAACACTTATCCTGGAAACTTCTCTCGTTTAAATAACTTAGTTCCTTATTATAAAATCCTAAATAAAAAGCAGAACGCAATACCTCAACAAATGTTTCAATACCTTTTGAATCATCTTTCGTAAAAGAACTTCCTCTTTTCCCTAATTCATCGATGATCACTTGCATGAGCTCTTTATTTTGATAAAAGGCTTTTGTTTCCTCATTGAACTGGAATAGGTCTGTAATTTGATACCAATGAATATTTCCTAGCGTGTCAATTAACTCACTATCGCTCATTTTAGTAAGCTCTGCCGTCGAGTACTGTTCTTGCAATTGCTTCGTTTCAGCAAGCTTTATAGTTGGAGCTGGGTGTTCCGAAAAATCGCCAATTTCCAACCGTTTTTCAAATGACAATGTTTCATCAGCCGTTGTAGAATGTGTAACTTCATCATTCAAAGTCACTATGCCGGCAGGCTTCATTTGTAATACATTATAAGGCGTTTTTTCTGCTGCTGATGCTTCTGCTTGTAACGCTCCGAACGACAGTGCCATTGTACTTACTCCAAGTAACACTTGATTTAGTTTTAATTTTTTCTTCATAAAAAATCCTCCTATGGTACTACATTTATAAATCGGTAATACGTTGATTATTTTGAACTATATTACCTTTTTAAAAATACCATATTATGTGAGCAAAGCAATATTAAATGTTATATTATAACAATATTTCCTAGTATAATTTGAACGTCAAGACACAATTAAAACATAAAAACCGGTACAATTGTAACTAAATGGAATATTTTGCTTAAACATAAAAAAAGAACCCGAAATTCGGATTCTTTTTTATGTTTAATATTTAATAAAACGCTTACTCTTCAAATGGCCATTTCGGTAGCATTTTCGCTAATGGCTTATCTTGGCGTGTTCCTAATACATAGTCCGCCTGCATAATTGTATGAATCTCCCTCGTGCCTTCATAAATAACGGGTGCTTTCGAATTACGCAAATAACGGGCGACTGGATATTCATCCGAATAACCATATGCTCCTTAAATTTGCACGGCATCATCCGCTGCTTTATTGGCAAAATCACAAGCCTGCCATTTTGCTAATGACGTCTCTCGCGTATTACGTACACCTTTGTTTTTTAATTCTCCAACACGATAGAAAAGCAAGCGGCTCATTTGATAGCCCGCTTCCATTTTGGCAACCATTTGCCCTACTAGCTGGTGCTCACCGATAGGCTTTCCAAATGTTTCGCGTTCATGACAGTATTTCACACTCACCTCGAGACACGCTTGAATGAGACCAACAGCGCCAGCAGCCGAGCACCTACCATTTCACTATCATTGCAGACGTATGAGACGTTTCCTTAATAACTACACCACGTTTAGCCATTTCTTCAATATAAATGTCGCCCGGTACAATTGATTCAGGTGCAAATACACCGCGCTCTGTAATTTTATTTTCTCCAATCATTTGAGCAACAACAGAGATTGTATTGGCTGTAGAGCGAGCCATAGCTGTTTCATTAATCGTCATATCTTTAGTTACAACCATTTCGTACTCATACGTCACTTGTTGCTGTGCCTTTTCACCCGCTACAATGACACGCAATAGCACGGCATCTGGTTTTGTACCAAGCTCAAGTTTCTTTTTAAGTGCCTCACGAACAACTGGACGTACAGAAACCTCCTGATTTTCTACCTCTACCTTATTACTAGCATCAAGGAATCCTAAATCGGCTAATAGCTTAAATTTCTCTGCATGTCCTTTATAACGAATTGTTTTATATTCTAATGTTTGGACATTTGGGAATGACTTATCCAACGTCGAAATACCGCCAGATGTATAAAATGCCTCAAGCACACCAAAATCTTTGAAATAAATAGGTTCAACGCCTGATAACGATGGAACTTCTTGAAGTTTACCTTTTAGAATCACTTTTGATGGCTCTGTATAATGATCAAAGACACCATCTAAAGAAAATACGCGTGTATAGTGAAGAGGTGGCTTCGGCTCTGTAGGAATACCGCCTACAAATAGTTTAATAGATTCTACCTCATCTAATTTCGAAGCACCGTAACCCGCTAAAATGTTGACCATACCCGGAGCAACACCCAAATCCGGAATAATAGTTACACCTTTTGCTTTTGCCTCTTCGTCGAGATTTAATATTTTTTCTGTGACACCGCCAATATGACCACCTAAATCCACAGAATGAACACCCGCCGCGATAGCTGCTCTTGCTACACGCTCATTAAAGGCATAAAATAATGCATTAACAACTACATCACCTTTTGAAATAACCTCCATTAACGAGTCATCGCGCTCAGCATGAAGCTCTACAACCTGAATTTTATCTGTGTTTAACGAGTCTACAAAGTCCTGCGCTATTTTTACATCAATATCCCCTAAAAATACACATTCCACTTTGCTATTTTTTATTAAATCGCGAGCTACCTCTTTACCCATTAATCCTGCACCTAATACAACAACTTTCATCAAGAACATCCCCTTTCATTGATCTGTTATTCTGTATCGATTTGTGCTCTTTGTAATTTCCCGCTATAGTCTACATAAATACTTTTCCATTCTGTATAGACATCCAAGGCAGCTACACCCGAGTCACGGTGACCATTCCCCGTACCCTTTGTCCCACCAAATGGTAAATGGATTTCAGCACCTGTTGTGCCAGCATTCACATAAACAATACCTGTATCTAAATCTCGTTGTGCGCGGAAAATCGTATTCACATCTTGTGAAAAAATTGAACTGGATAAGCCAAATTTTACGCCATTGTTTACTTCGATTGCTTCTTCCAAACTTGCTACTTCAATAAGAGAAACGACCGGACCAAAGATTTCTTCCTGTGCAATAATCATGTCAGGCTTCACATTGGTAAATAGTGTAGGCTCATAATAAAACCCTTTTTCATAAGGAGGCTCAGCTAAAATTCTACCTCCAGCTAACAAAGTTGCCCCTTCCTGTTTACCGATTTGCACATAGTGGTTAATCTTTTCCAATGCAGCTTTGTTAATGACAGGCCCGATTTTCACACTTTCATCTAGACCGTCACCAATTGTTAGCTTATGCATTTCGTCTAATAGACGTTTTTCTAGTTCCTCTCTTACATCTTTATGCACGATCACGCGACTACATGCTGTACACCTTTGACCAGCGGTTCCAAATGCACTCCATAGGATTCCTTCAGTCGCTAGCTGTAGATCGGCATCATCCATCACGATTACTGCATTTTTTCCGCCCATCTCTAATGAAATTTTCTTCAGGTGTTTACCACCTAGCTCCGCTACTTTACTTCCTGTTGTTGTAGAGCCAGTAAATGAAATGACCTTAACGTCTGGATGCTCAATTAATGCTGTTCCAACTGTTGGCCCTGTACCAAAGACGATGTTTGCTACTCCGTCTGGTAAGCCAACTTCTTCAAAAATTTTACCCATTTCATACGCCATCATCGGTGTTTCATTCGAAGGCTTCCAAATGAACGTATTGCCAGCAACAATCGCCGGGAACGACTTCCAAGTAGCAATCGCTACAGGGAAATTCCACGGAGTTATTAAAGCTACAACGCCAATAGGTGCCCGTACACTCATGGCAAATTTATTAGCTAGCTCAGACGGTGTTGTCTCCCCAAATAACCGTCGCCCTTCACCAGCCATATAATAGGCCATATCGATCCCTTCCTGTACTTCACCTCTAGCTTCTTCAATAACCTTTCCCATCTCTTTTGTTAAAACGGTCGCTAAATGCTCCTTCTTCTCCTTCATTTTTTGACCGATGGCATATAAATAGTCAGCACGTTTAGGCGCAGGTACTAATGCCCAGCTTTTTTGTGCCTGTTTTGCAACCGCTACCGCTTCATCTACCTCACTTGCCGTAGAGCGCGGAATCGTAGCTAGTTGCTCCCCATTTGCAGGGTTGGTCACTACTATACTTTGTAAATGGGAATATGTTTCCCACTTACCACCGATATAGTTTTTGATTTCCACTACAAACACCCCCTGAAGTATCTATGTTGCCTCTATATCATCGTTACCAGTCGCATTGCTTTTAGACAGCTGTCATCTATTAATCTCTATGCAGAATCAAATATGTCAATATTCCGAATCTTTAATATATAACAATCTGTTAAGCATGCTTTTGGTACAATGATATTGGTGACAATCACCAGAGTTTTTATTTCCTTTTAGCTAAGTTACCGTTGAAAATCTTTTGTGATCATTGGAAAAACAATCACAAATTTTCAGCTAAGCGAAAATAAAAAATACTCATACTAGTTTTTTATATTCGACATTTTCTATCTTATTCCTTTTTTTTCTTAAATAATTAATTATTCATTGAAACTTACATAACATATAATCGTATATAATACTAAATTGAATTTTGGAGGAATCCCATTATGAATAATCACGAAATTGACTACAAATTATATGGCGACGATATGCAATATGTGCAAGTCGAGCTTGACCCGCAAGAAACAGTAGTAGCTGAAGCTGGTGCTTTAATGATGATGGATGATGCTATCCATATGGAAACAATCTTTGGCGATGGTTCAAGAGGAAGCCAAGATAGTGGTCTTATGGGTAAATTATTTGGAGCTGGAAAACGCCTAATTACTGGTGAAAGTTTATTTATGACAACATTTACAAACGTTGGTTCAGGTAAACGTCACGTTTATTTTGCTTCTCCATACCCAGGTAAGATTATTCCAATGGATCTAAGTCAATTAAACGGGAAAATTATTTGTCAAAAGGATGCTTTTTTAGCTGCTGCAAAAGGAGTTTCAGTTGGCGTTGAATTCCAAAAGAAAATCGGCGTTGGCTTCTTCGGTGGTGAAGGCTTCATTATGCAAAAGCTTGAAGGAGACGGCATGGCTTTTGTACACGCAGGTGGCGCTATTCACGAAAAGGTGTTACAGCATGGCGAAGTATTGCGTGTTGATACAGGCTGTTTAGTAGCCATGACATCTGATGTACAATACGATATCGAGATGGTTGGGGGCGTAAAAACAGCATTGTTCGGTGGTGAAGGTATCTTCTTCGCTACGTTAAAGGGGCCGGGTAAAGTATGGATTCAATCCTTACCATTTAGCCGATTAGCAAGCCGCGTCTTCGCTGCAGCGCCAATTTCACAAGGCGGTGGCGGTCAATCTAAAGGCGAAGGTGGCATCGGCGGTTTATTTGATATGTTTAATAAATAATAGAGGCTATTTAGAAATACAGTAGAAGAAACATTAAAGGAACGTAGAATTTTTATAAATTTTATACAGTGTAGGCTATGGCTGGCTACTCACCTTGATTGAAGTGGAGACTGAGCGACTCCTTCGTGACCAACATCGTGTTGGCCCGAGACCCTTGAGCGAAGCGGCTCATCGGACGCCCCCAGGAAGCTCTGCTCTGCGCGAAAGCGAAGCGGCAGCAACAAATGTTTTAACTGTGCGAAAGCGAAGCGGCGGCAACAAATGTTTTAACTGTGCGAAAGCGAAGCGGCAGCATCAAAGCGCTCAGTCGGACCAGAAATTAACCACTCATTTTGCAAAGAGCCATACTTAACAACATGAAAGGAGCACATCGCAATTAGATGTGCTCCTTTCTTCATTACATTAATCTATTCGATTCGATGGAGTTTGGCCCTGTCCGTAAGCAGTAAGTGCTTTAACGTTCAGCATCAGCATAGCCGTTCTAGTTTGAAGCGAGGCGCTACCAATATGCGGGAGTGCTACAACATTAGGAAGCGTCAACAATGGATGATCCAACGCAATAGGCTCTTGCTCAAAAACATCTAGCCCTGCAGCCCAAAGCTTACCACTTGTTAACGTCTCATAAAGTGCGTTCTCATCGATAATGCCACCACGTGACGCATTAATTAATACCGCGTCATCCTTCATTAAAGCAAGTTCCTCTGCTCCTATAAGTCCTACTGTATCATCGTTAAAAGGTGTCATAATCACAACAAAATCCGATTGTTTTAAAAGATCCTCTAACGATACATATTGAAAGCCGTACATTTCCTCTGCCTCATGGCGACGTCTACGATTGTTGTATAAAATTTTCATATCAAAACCTTTTGCGCGTCTTGCAACAGCTTGACCAATACGTCCCATTCCAATAATTCCTATAGTGGACCCTGAAACATCTTTGCCTACTAATTGCATCGGATACCAGCTTTTCCATTTACCCTCACGCAAATATCGATCGCTTTCTGGAATTCTACGAGCCGTTGCAAGCAATAATCCCATTACAAAATCAGCCGTCGTATTTGTTAAAACTCCTGGCGTATTTGTCGCCATTATTCCGCGCTTACGCAAAGCTTTAATATCAATGTTATTAAATCCAACTGCTAAATTTGTAACAAGCTTTAAATGTGGTGCGTGTACTAATAGCTCTTCATCGACTTGATCAGCAAGCGTTACCCACAGTGCTTCACAATCTGCGACAGCTGCCAATAGCTTTTCTCGCGGAATAACAATTTCCTCCTCCTCCCATTGTTTAATATCATAAAACTCTTTTAACGGTTCAACTATATGTGGCGGAAACTTACGTGTAATAAATAATTTCTTTTTCATATTTCGAACACCTCTCTACTCAATTCGCCTATAGCGTAACACTTAGAACGCTCATTTTCTAGGGATTTCTTATTTTTGCATTTATGACACTATTCCTTTTTTATCACTTTCCAAACTTCATCCGCCTATTTGGTATTTCTTCCTTCAGAAAAGTGATTTTGTCCATTATGTAGTTCTATCCACGGTTTTGTTTTTATATATGGCTTCGACAGTTCTATCCGTCGTTACGGCCTATCCTTCCGTCGCTCTGGTTATTATCCGTCGCTTCGGCTTTTCATTCCGTCACTTTGGCTCTTTCATCCGTCGATCTGACGGGGCTATCCGAGGTTATGGTGAATGCATTTATTTAAAAGTGTTGTTCATCACTATGGTAATAATCAAAAAAAACTATGCATAGCTTTATGCATAGTCGTTAAAATTCTCTAATTGTTGTATCTAAACGATTGGCAACTTGTTTTAATTCCTCGGATGATTCTCCAATGGTTTCTATAATTTCCGCCAATTCTGTTATTTTTAGTCCGACGTTTTGGAAGTTTGAGATAGAACCGTTTACCGAACCAGAAATGGCATCAAATGCTTTTAAAGAATCCGAGTTTTGCTCAATACTATCGTTCACCAGCTCTTGGATTTCATGAATAGCTTGAACAACATGTTTTGTAATGCCATTCGACATTGTGATTAGGTCACCAATTTGTTCAACCGAACTTTTCGTCTGGTCTGCAAGCTTACGAACCTCACTTGCCACGACAGCAAAACCTTTTCCGTGCTCCCCTGCACGTGCAGCCTCGATAGCTGAATTTAACGCAAGTAAATTTGTTTGGTCAGAAATCCTTTTCACTATTTCAATAACAGCATTAATTTTAGAGGAAGAGTGATTTAATCGCTCCACCATAGCCGACATTTCAACTGTTTTATGATGAATCTCCCCTGTTTGCTCATTGATTCGGACTATTTTTGAATAACCTTCAGACGATACCTTTTGCATTGTTTTTGCCTCGTCGATACTGTCCTTCAAGTATTCATTTAATTCCTTAGCGTTACCAACAAGTTCAGTCACTGTTTCATTCGTGCTATAAGATTGAGTATCTAGCTGCGTAGATATCCCCCCTATAACTTCCTTCACATGCACTCGAACGCTATCCTGTTGTTGTTCCATTAATGCCTTAGCATAATGATCATATTCCTCTAGGACAATCTGTTGTTCAAAGTTACATATTTTACTAATCGCCTCGCAAAAGTTTTCTTCTTCATCCCTCGTTAATTGAAGCGTATATACAATCTTTCTTAACAATTTTTCAAGGTTTTGAAAGGCTGCTAAATACCACTTAGGATACAAGTTAATCTTTACATGCATTTTTGCGACCCGTCTTCTCTTCTCCAAAAATGCATCGTCTATACACCCTTCGAACATTTCTATAATATGAAGGCGTAAAGTTTGGCGTAAACGCTCACTAGAACTGTACTTTTCAATAACTTCACGTAAGTCTGGCACACTTTCAATTGCCTGATAAAATGCAGCTACCACCTCTGTGACATTCTGTTCAACAAATGGCTTTAAACTTCTAATTAATTGCAAATCTTCTTTCGTCAAATTTACTAGATTTAACTGTTGTAAACGTTCCTGATCTTGAATAATAACTCCTATACTTGATTCTTCACTAATTTCAATTGTATTTTTCTTAGGTTTACTTCCAATACGAAACAACTTCTACACCCCATCGCACCTATGTCTATTCTACTAAAAATAAAAACAAATAATTCTAAAATTAATTATACTGTCTAGACAACTGAAATGACAATAAATAGGTAGAAAATATCTATTTTTGTAAAAAGCATTAATCTACTAACCTTACAAACAATACTTAATAACCATACCATTTTTCTTAGAACGGATTAAAATCGCTAAAAAAAGCCACTCCTTCTTTAATAGAAGAGTGACTTTATTCATTACATAAAGATAATAACAGCTAGCACAGCAGCCAATACTAAACGATAAATAGCAAATGGCATTAATTTCACTTTTGAAATAAGCGCTAAGAAGAATTTAATAGATAATAAAGCAAAGATAAATGAGCTAGTGAAGCCCACTACATAGAACCCGATATAATCCATAGATAGCGTATCCCAGTTTTTCAGTACAGACACTAGACTAGCACCAGCCATAATCGGTACTGCCATAATGAAAGTAAAGTCTGCCGCCACGCGGTGACTCATCCCAAATAGAACACCACCCGATATTGTTGCACCCGAACGAGAGAACCCTGGCCACAGTGATAAACATTGTACTAACCCTACTTTAAATGCTAAACCATAAGAAATTTTATCTAGAGAATCAACGCTTGGTTTTTTCGTTGCAAATTTATCTGCAATAATCATTAAAATTGCCCCAGCTACCAAAGCATAAATAACATGCTCTACTTTAAATAAATGATCATCGATAAAATCTTTAGCCGCAAAGCCAATAATAGTTGCTGGCAACATACCCACAATAACATGTGCTAAATTGAAGTGACCTTTCACTGAGTTCGATTGGCCTTCAATTTTATAAAGTCCCACTAAATTTAACATTCGTTTCCACATAACAACGATTACGGCTAAAATAGAGCCTAACTGTACAACGATTTTAAATGTATTGGCGGGATACTTCCCTAAAAACTCCTCTGTCTTTAACCACATATCGTCCACAATAATCATATGACCTGTCGACGACACTGGTGCAAACTCTGTCATTCCCTCGACAAAGCCTAAAATAAGCGCCTTTAATAATTCAATGATATCCACATTGTCACCTTACCTTTTGTTAATTAAATACAAACATATTATAAAATATACTATGAGCTCATTACCATAGCGTGGGGTTGATTTCCGAGTGTCCAGTTCACCTTTTAACGAAAGTTTATATCCACAACCCATAGTTCAGAGCGGCTGCCTAGTCGCATTGGAGGACCCCAAAAGCCAAAACCTGATGAAACAAGTGTATGCATTTTCTCCCTCAACTTATAACCATAATCAAGCTCAAATACACGAGCAGTAATATACTGATTGGGCCATAGTTGACCCTTATGTGTATGACCTGACATATGGAAGTCTACGCCTAGTTTTGTAGGCGTACTTAAATCATTCGGGGTATGATTCATGACAAACCAAGGTAAATCATCAGTTGTCTTCAATGCATCTAGTTGCTTTCTATCTTTGTTTGTAATATCTTCTTGACCCGTTAATACTAACACATTATCGATTCTAATGGTTTCGTCACACAAAATTTTTACATTTGCGTTTTCCATCTCATCAATAAACTCAGGGATTTTCTTGCCATAATACTCGTGATTGCCAAGTACACCATACACGCCATATGTAGATGATAATTGCTTCATCACATCTGCCATTCCCTCTTTAACAAACCATTTAGGATCATCATCCACAATATCTCCTGCTAAAAAGACAATATCTGGATTTGCTTCATTCGATAAAGTAACGAAGCGCTGTAAATGACTTTTATTTGATAGAACTCCTAAATGAAAATCTGATGCAACTACAACTCTCATCGATTCTAGTTCACTACTCTTTTTATCCATCGTTATGTCTACATGACGGACAACAGGTGAATACGCTAAATAGGTGCCCACAACACCTAATACAAACAACATAGCAATCGCTATACTACCAACTATCTTTACACTGCTAAAGGGACTTAGCCAAATAATCAAGTGTGCTACTAAGCAAAGCAATAATCCATATTCAAAAATAAACATCCAATAATTACTGATGATCGAAAACATTCGCAAAGACTCATGCAATCTACTAATAATAATACTAAACGCAATGATATACAGCACTAACCAATATAAAATCGGATAGCGGAACCACCCCATCGCCACAAGCCACTGTTTTAATCCCCACCCTAAGTAAAAAGTTAAACCACTATATATACTTATTAAAAGAATTCCACCAATTACTTTAGGCATATTTTAGTTCCCTACTTTCTCATATAGTCTTAGTTGATTATAGCATTCTCTTCTAGAAAGTAAGGGTAAAGGGCAACTATCATTATAGCAAGTGTACATCTTCTATATAATTTAATCGTATGATTTACATGACAATCTAATTAGGAAAGTTACAATATTGTCATCTAGGTATCCTAAAAAACTATAAATAATACACTTTAATTTTTCTGAATATTTCGGTAACATAATAGTTGCAAGAGGACATTTATGCATGTACGAGCAAAAAGGGGTGTTGTTCATATGACAAAATATAAATTTGAATCAACGGAGCATGAGTTATTCCGTAAAACTTTACGTAAGTTTTTAGCAGAGGAAGCCGAGCCACACTATCCTCAATGGGAAAAAGATCATCTTATTCCACTTGAATTTTGGCGTAAGCTTGGGGAAATGGGCTATCTATGCCCTCAAGTAGAAGAGCAATATGGCGGTCTCGGGCTCGATTTTAGTTTTGGCGTTATTATTCAAGAAGAGTTAGAGCGTGTAGGTTCAAGCCTTATTGGCGTTGGTCTGCATAACGATATCGTCGTGCCTTATATCGAGGCATACGGCTCAAATGAGCAAAAATCACGCTGGCTACCAAAATGTGTTACAGGCGAAAATATTACGGCCATTGCTATGACAGAGCCAGGTACAGGTTCAGATTTGGCAAACATCCAAACAACTGCCGTTCGTGATGGCGATCACTATATCGTGAACGGACAAAAAACATTTATTACAAACGGTATTCATACAAATTTAGCAGTCGTTGCTGTAAAAACAAATCCTCAGGCAGAAAAAAAACATCGTGGCATTAGCCTCCTTGTCATTGAGGACGGGACACCAGGCTTCACGAAAGGTCGCAAGCTCGAAAAAGTTGGCATGCACGCGCAAGACACAGCCGAGCTATATTTCGAGGATTGTCGCGTCCCTGTAGAAAACCTCCTTGGTGAAGAAGGTAAAGGCTTTATCTATATGATGGAAAAGCTACAGCAAGAGCGTTTAGCAGTGGCCATCGCCGCACAAACGGCCGCTGAAGACATGCTTGCTTTAACAATTGATTATGTAAAATCACGTGAAGCTTTCGGAAAATCAATTAGCGACTTCCAAAACACGCAATTCAAAATAGCCGAAATGGCAACAAAAATCGAACTCGGCAAATCATTTTTAGAATCTTTAATAGAAGAACATATCGCGGGAAATGACGTTGTAACAAAAGTTTCAATGGCAAAATACTGGATAACGGAAAATGCACGCGAGCTCGCTGTCCAATGTATGCAGTTACACGGTGGCTACGGTTACATGGAAGAATACAAGATTGCTAGAAGATATCGAGACATTCCCGTCATGTCCATTTATGCAGGTACCAACGAAGTTATGAAAGTAATTATTGCTAAGAATTTAGGGTTATAACTGTGTGAATGGTATGTGTGTGGCCCTTCGGCAGTGGGGTTGGTTTTCGTTTAGACTGGGGCGTCCGGTGAAGCCGCTTCGCTTTAATAATATAAAATTCCGGTACGAATGGTGTGTAGGTTGAAAGTGTAGTGCTAGAGAATTGGCAAAATTTAAAGCGAGGAGCTGATGTGACGGATAGATGCGGCGTAACGACGGATGAATGCTCCGAAGCGACGGTACGAAAAGCCGGAGTGATGGATAGAACACACCAAAATCTGTGGATACCCTTCAAAGCGACGGTATGGTGGGCCTTATCGATGGATGTTGGGCTCTAGCGACGGAACGAGGAGCCATAGCGACGGATATATATGCCATAGCGACGGATAGAGCCGCCAATGCTGTGGATTGAACACCCAAATTTGTGGATACCCTTCAAAGCGACGGTATGATACGCCTTATCGACGGATTTATCCGCCCCAGCGACGGAACTAAGTGCCATATCGACGGATAGAACCGTCATAACAAAAACAGCGGCAAAATGATTGCCGCTGTTTTTGGTTTATGCTGTTGGAATTCGAACGATTACTTTAAATAAATCTCCATCTACTTCTATACTCATGCGAGCACCATGCAAATCTACAATGGATTGTGCGATGGCTAGACCTAGTCCTGAGCCTTCTGTATGGCGTGAGGCGTCCGCTCGCTTAAAGCGTTCGAATAACTCATCGGCATTCTCGCTAATTTCGTATTTTGCAACATTTTTCACTGTGAATTCAGCATCACCTTCTGCTGTACGTTTCAATGTTACATAAACTCGTGTGCCTTCTAATGCATATTTCAATACATTAACGATTAAATTATCGATTAGTCTCCACCATTTTTGCCCATCTACATACGCGTAGATTGGTTCATGTGGTTTTGTCATGCGTAAATCTAAATGCGCCTGAGCTAAATCTTCCTCATGCTCCCCTACTGCCTGTTGTACAAGCTGGGTTAAATCAACTCGAGTGCGATGAAGCTCCATATTACCACTCGCCATTTTAGATACTTCAAAAAGATCCTCGATTAGTAATTTTAGACGTTCTGATTTTTTATCAAGGATATGAATGTATTGCTTACGTTCTTCCTCTGTAATATCAGGATTTTTCAGTAAATCTGTATACGTAATAATAGATGTTAATGGCGTGCGTAAGTCGTGACTAACATTCGTAATAAGCTCCGTTTTTAAACGTTCACTTTTTGCCTGCTCATGCATAGACGTGTTGACGCCTTCTCTTAAATGATTAAGATTTTCGGCATGCTTCGCAAGTGGTGATTTGCCCATTACTTTTACATCATGATGTAAACGTCCTTTTGCCATGTCTTTTGTATCCTTCATAATTCGATTTAAGTAGCCCATTCTAGAAAGGAAAAGAATCATGGCTGGAATACCGATCATCGCACAGAAGCCCAATACTAACACGGGGAATCCACCACCTCTAAGCATCGAAGCGACAAGGCTTCCACCACCGAAAAATGCTGCCCCAATCATCACAATGGAATGTAATGCAATGGAACGATTTATAAATAAATCTGTAATGGATTCACCTAGAGACCATAAATAACTAGTTTTTAAATTCTCTTCTAATTTCTGTACTGTATTTACTCGATCATACAACCAAATTAGCTGTACATAGAACAGAAATGCAACCATGAATAATACACAAATTTTAAACAAAATAATCATTACATATCTTACATAATTATATGAATCCATATTACCTACAATCGATTCATAAGCAATTTGAGATGCTACCAAATATACAAATGCGCTTATTAATAATAATCCGATTGGGTAATCAATTCTCATCTTTGCCAAAGCTTCTTTTCCCTTTAAAGCTTGTATCATCTGTAGTACTTCTTTGCGTCCTTTCCATGCAAAAATAGCTGCCACAATACTCGTTAACCATATAAAGAAGAAAATGTATTGATGGATTATAAAATTGTTATATCCCACCATGATTTGTTCTGCTTGTGCTGATTTTTTTGAAATGGATATTATGCCAGTGTAATCAAAGGTTTCTCTAAGATCCTCTGTATCCAAGACAGTATCCGTTCGATAAAAAATCTCGTTTAAATAACCACTACTAATATTTGAAGTCGTTAATGGATGTTGGTCCGTATACTTTATTTTGAAAGCGCTACTATCTGAAACATTACCCGAACTAAATGTTTCACCTGTTCCAGTGTTCGTTAATTCATAAGACCAATGATTATTAGTTTTCACAAAACTCTTTGCTTCTTCTTGTACTGCATTTATATATTTATCAACAAGCTCTTCCTTTTGAGTGAGAATTTTTTTGCGAACGTGCTCGTCATCCCCAAAATTAGTCGTAATATCTTTAATTTTGGCGTCTCGCTCTTTCTCAAGCTTTGTTTTTAAATCCGCTGCATTTACATTAGCAGCTTCTTGAATGCGCGCCTCATATTGGGCTTTAATATTACCTATCTGCTCTCCTAATGATCCATAGCGATTACGGTGTTCCTCAATTTCGCTTTGTGTCACTACAATTTTACTTTTTAAATCTTCAGCCGTTGGTACATTTAACACTAATGGTCCTAATTCCGACTGAAAATTATCAAGTTGAGGTTGTAAATTTTCAGATTGAAAATAAGACTTCCCAATATATCGATACCCGATTTTTGAGAACGTAAAAACACCGAATATTGCCCAGATTAAACATATAAGAGCGAGAAGAGGCTTCCATTTTTTCACCATACTTTTAACTCCTCTCTAAAAAATTCTCTCGAGCAATTGTAACATCCCCGGAGAGTGGGCAGTTACTATCTGATACGCATACACACCAAAATAAATTAGTCCAATAACCCCTGCCACAAACCCTGCAATAGTAACATACTGCTCTATTTTATTTTTCCATTTTATAGCCAACGCCCCACACCACCTTTAAATAACGTGGATTTTTCGGATCTGCTTCGATTTTTTCACGTATTTTTCGAATGTGTACAGCCACAATATTTTCTGCATTGTAAGCTTCCTCATTCCATACACGCTCATAAATCTCTCCTATCGAAAATACACGTCCTGCATTTTTCATTAGTAATTCCGTAATTTTATATTCGATTGGCGTTAATCGAACAGGCTCGCCTTCTAAGTTGACTTCCTTTGCATCTTCATCTAATACAAGACCGTCGATTTCCACCTTTGCTGCACCTTCATTGTACGTCCCAAGTTGTACATAACGTCGCAGCTGAGATTTCACACGAGCCAATAGCTCTAACGGATGAAAAGGTTTTGTAACGTAATCATCTGCACCTACAGATAGACCATGAATTTTGTCGCCATCCTCTGCCTTTGCACTAAGCATAATAATTGGAATATTGCGCTCTTCCCTAATTTTAAACGTCGCTGTAATTCCATCCATATTCGGCATCATAATATCTAAAATAATTAAATGTACTTCATTGTTTTTTAATTTTTCAATTGCCTCTAAGCCGTCAGCAGCTTTAATGACATTGTAGCCTTCATTTTTTAAATAGATTTCAATACCATCACGAATATCTTGATCATCATCTGTAACAAGAACCGTTAGTTTCGTCATGATATACACCTCACTCTCAATAAATAGTGTACCTTTTAAATCTTAAAAACCAGTTATTATAAAAATGAAGAAATTCTTAAGATTTTAATGAATCTCATCACCAAATGTATGAATTGCTTTCCGTTCCGATTGTGGGCGTTTGATTAGCAGCTTGGATCAACTAAGTCCCCCAATAAAAAATAATAGTTGTACCTGTTAGACGAATTAATTAGAAAAAAAGACATTGTTAATAATAGTCCCCTCAGCCCATTAACATTAATAATACAGATTTATCAAAAAGTAAACAATTACCATTTTCCTTTTTCTTTCATTTATTAACCTACAGTAGGCTTTCTTTTAACGGGAGGTTATAATATAAACAACAAAAGGAGCGAAATTATGTATAAAACAATTGAAGAAACAGCCATCGACCTTGGTATGCCAGAGGATCAAATACTTCGCTTAGTTTACGAGGGCCGTATTCGTTCAGTATACGATGGGGACCAAATACTGATTAATAGCGGGCAGTTTAGTACTTATTTTGAGCAGTTAGATCGTATTAAAGAGGAAATTGAAATTTGGCGAAATACTCCTATTCCAGAGGATATTGATGTTAAAGATGAGGATTAAAAAAATGCCTATCATTCAAACAAGTTGAGCATTGTTGAATGATAGGCATATCTATTATATTGTTACGACAAACCCGGCTCTTTTACCGATTATTTCGGCATAATCTTCTACCATTACACTGGCCGTTGGATACATACCTGCTCCGGGTCCAACTAGCGTTAAAGTACCAATATAATTTGTATCCAACGCCACTGCATTATTAACGTCATCAACAGGATAAAGCGGATGTTCTTTATCTACTAATTGCGGTCCAACCTTTGCAACCACTTTCCCATCGGCTAGCTTCTCAACTTCAGCAACGTGACGGTAACGCAAGCCTTTTTCGCACGCTTCTTTTACTTGCTCTGCCGAAATACTATCGATGCCAACTACCTCGACGTCAGCCCAATCTGGTTGTTCACCAAATGCTAAAGCACTTAAAATCATTAATTTTTTAAAGGCATCCTGTCCCGAAATATCATTATATGGATCTGCCTCTGCATAGCCTAAGTTTTGCGCCTCTTTTAAAGCAGTTTCGAACGACCAGCCTTGTGAACGCATTTTCGTTAAAATATAGTTGGATGTCCCATTTAAAACACCTTGAATACGACTAACATCATTGACAAGCAAAATGTTTTTCATCGTTTTAATAACTGGAACACCACCAGCGGTTGTTGCCTCAAAGCCCACAAATACACCGTTCGCTTTTGCAAGGTCCTGTAGCTCTATGCCTCGCTTTGCAAACATTACTTTATTAGCTGTGATAACATGACATTTATGTTCAACAGCCCGCTTTAAGTAAGTAAATGCTGGCTCCTCATTCACGATTGCCTCAAAAACAACCTGCATACCTGGTTCAGCTAAAACTTCATCCATACTAGTTGTCATTAAATGTGCTGTCCCTGGTACGCGTTCACGGCTGGCGTCTGTAACTAAAATTTTTGCTACTTCTAGCTCAATGCCTAATTTATTTTTAAGCTCTTCACGCTTTTCGTTTAATATATGGTAAATTCCTTGACCTACCGTTCCAAATCCTAATATAGCTGCCTTTATAGTTGCCATTTCTGTTATTCCCTCCAACTTACATTCCGCAGTTTCATTATATTTATTTCGTCTCAGCTTAATTCGTACAGATTTTGAATTGTTCGCTGACTTTACAAAGCAGGTCAGTTTGCCGTGTTTAACACTTCGTTTTCAGACAGATATTTAGTCATGGTGTTTCACTCTCACTACAAAAATATTCTGAATGAAGATACAGCCTGTGAAACACACAAATTCAAATAATTCAAAATTCAACTTAATGAAGATTGTAACGTAAATACATACATTTCACAAGAAAAATCTTTCTAGGATGGACATTTGTTTCCCCTAGAAGTGCAAAGGAAATCGTTTTCATTCCTTTTATTATATGAATTTTCACATGATCTATAAAATAATTGAAGAAATATTGACGATTCTTATAAAAAATAAGGATCATCACAATAGTACGGGGTCGATTTCCGTTGCGGCTGGGCGCTTTGTTGCTGACGCTACGCTTTCGCACAGTTAAAACATTTGTTGTTGCTGACGCTACGCTTTCGCACAGAGCAAAGCTTCCTCTGGGGGGCGTCCGATGAACCGCTTGGGGCAACAGATGTTTTTTGTGCGAAAGCGCAGTGCAACGTAGCGGCAGCAACAGGATGTTGGTCACGAAGGCGTTATCACAGGATGTAATGGTTTTAGCCTTCGTTCCTCTAGTGCTGATCCCCAAGGAGCCGCCCAACCTCCACTCCAATCAACTTATATTGTTATTAATTTTAACAAATGTCATCCGCAGTTTTGTAATGAGCCAAAAATAAATGTCTTTCTTCTATTATATTTATGTAAATACATTACTAAAAATTGTTCTTTTGAAATATATTAATAAAATTTTTTCTATTATGTTAGTATATCTTCCAACATCTAATTAAAAAGCTCATTCTCTGTAGCAGCAGAGAATGAGCATAATTATATGAGAGATTTAACTAGCTTTGGCTAGTAATTTATAACGATATTGTGTTAACGCTTGTTGCACCAGTCTTATTTCCTCTAGTGTAAAGTTTGGTATTGCATACGTACGTTCAACTAATTGGAACGTGCCGTATTTTAAGTAATACTCTGTCGCAGGTAGAGGGATATGACTTGCTCCATAGCCTTCATAAGCTTCAAAAACTTCTTTTACTGTATAGCCTTCTTCTTTGATATAAACAATTTCCTTAAAAGCTGAATGGCCAAAGTTCTCTTGCCATTTACTCTCTACTGATGCAAGTATGTTTTGAATGGACATGTTGTTCACAAAAACATGACCTTCATTTAACTCATAAATAAGATAAGATGCAATGTTTCGCGCACTATACACATTTCCCATTTAAAACACTCCTTTATCATCAGTATTGGTAGATAAGAGTAGTTACTGACTTAGCAACTACTCCGCTTCATATATTTCAAAAGTGGGGGAGCACTTATGAAAACTAAATGTCGAACGCTTTTCTTATTTCCTAGTATAAAACAAGGATTTAAGCAAGTCAACAATACTTATCAAATTACTAGGTATTATTTTAAAAGAATTTCAGTTACCTTTACCGAATGAGGCAAGCGGATGATGAGCAACGTTTTACGCATTACCAAATGAGGCCTATCGAATGAGAAAATACGTAAACGCTACAGCATTAGCCAATGTCTTTTATTAGGCTTCTATTTGTTGTTGTGAAGCAGTTACTTGTTCAATAGCTTGTTCTAAATCTGCAATAATGTCCTCTACTGCCTCTAAACCGATGGATAAGCGAATGAGCGACTCGGTCACGCCAGTTTGGATTAGCTCCTCAGCTGATAGTTGCTGATGTGTAGTAGATGCTGGATGGATAATTAATGATTTCGCATCCCCTACGTTTGCTACGTGCGAGAATAATTTCACACTATCAATTAATTTACGCCCTGCTTCACGCCCACCTTTAATACCAAATGTAAGTACTGATCCGAAGCCATTTCTCAAATATTTTTTAGCTAACTCATGGGTAGGGAAATCTTCTAAGCCATTGTAATTTACATATTCCACAGATGGGTGGTTTCGTAAATATTCAGCTACCGCTAATGCATTTTCATTGTGTTTAGGAATACGCAAATGAAGCGTTTCTAAACCTTGTAATAAATTAAATGCTGCATCTGCACTTAATGTTGGCCCAAAGTCGCGTAGTAATTGCACTCGCAGTTTTGTGGCAAATGCAGCCGCTGCTGTGTCAATACCATAACGTAAACCGTGATAAGAAGCATCTGGCTCTGTAAAGCCTGGGAAGCGTCCACGAGTCCAATCAAACTTCCCTGCATCTACTACAACGCCACCTAAAGTTGTACCATGGCCGCCAATCCATTTTGTTGCGGAATGAACAACGATATCTGCACCGAAATCAATTGGTGTAGAGCCATATGGTGAAGCAAATGTGCTATCAATAATTAATGGTAAGCCGTTTTCATGTGCTACATTCGCTACTGCTTCGATGTCTAGCACTTTTAAACTTGGGTTACCGTAAATTTCAGCGAACACCGCTTTTGTTTTATCTGTAATAGCTGCTCGGAAATTTTCTGGATTTGTTTCGTCTACAAAAATTGTTTTAATACCGTAGTTTGGTAGTGTGTTGGCGAATAAATTATAAGTACCTCCGTACAAAGAGCTACCTGCAACAATTTCATCACCTGCCCCTGCTAGATTTAAAATTGAAAATGCAATAGCTGCTGCACCAGATGAAAGTGCTACCGCTGCTGTACCGCCTTCTAATAAAGCGACGCGTTTTTCAAAAACATCTACAGTTGGGTTTGTAATTCGTGTGTAAATATTGCCAGCTTCCTCTAAGGCAAAAAGACGTTGCGCATGAGCAGTGTCTTTAAAAACGAATGCCGTTGAGCGATATACGGGTACGGTACGAGATCCTGTTACCGGGTCTGGCTCTTGGCCACCGTGTAACAGCAATGTTTCTGGTTTAAAATTTGTCATTGTATACCTCCATATGGTTATTTTTTTACGATGGCACCGGAGATGAGGAGGATTTTTTAAGTAGAAAACAAAAACCCTCTTCAGCTAAGAAGAGGGTTGCGGTTGCAAGTTTTCCTCCCCTTATCTGCCAGATCCAAGTAAGAATCTGTAGGAATTAGCACCTTAGCAAGCTCGTCACTTACTGGTTGCCGGGCATCATAGGGCCTATCCCTCCGCCGCTCTTGATAAGAGTATGTGATTCAATTTCCATCGTTGTTACAAAGTATAAACATAGACATTTTCTCTGTCAACACTAAAATTTTATTTTTTCCGAAACTTCTGTCTGCTTTTTTACGTATTACGAACGCATACATTATTTTAGTGTTACATAATTCATCACTAAAAGTTTCGGGGTGAGATTTGTTAAAATATACGCCCTTTTTATTAGTTGATTGGAGTGGAGACGAAGCCAGCGTCAGCAACAACAAATGTTTTAACTGTGCGAAAGCGAAGCGTCAGCAACAAATGTTTTAACTGTGCGAAAGCGAAGCGTCAGCAACAAATGTTTTAACTGTGCGAAAGCGAAGCGTCAGCAACAAATGTTTTAACTGTGCGAAAGCGAAGCGTCAGCAACAAATGTTTTAACTGTGCGAAAGCGAAGCGTCAGCAACAAATGTTTTAACTGTGCGAAAGCGAAGCGTCAGCAACAAAGCGCCCAGTTGGAACGGAAATCAACCACACGTTTTGGTGATGGGCTTATTATTTAGAAAGGAGGACTTTTATGTTAAAAGCCATTATCATTTTTCTTCTTGTTGGTTATTTTATTGGCTGTATTCATGGCTCTAAAGTTGCTCAGTTTTTATCTGGGGTAGATTTAAAAAAGACTGGTTTTGGCAATGCAGGTGCCTCTAATGCCACACTTTCCCTTGGATGGAAATACGGCATATTAGTCGGATTTATCGATATCGGTAAAGGTGTTGCAGCAATAATCGGTGCACATGTCTATCTTGCTGATATAACACAATTAACTGAAGTACAGGTTTGGCTCTTTATCTATATCGTAGCAGCCGGAGTCATTCTAGGTCATAATTTCCCATTTTATATGGGCTTCAATGGCGGCAAAGGAACTGCTTCAATTATCGGGATATTACTTGCGATTGATTGGAAAGTTGGATTATTTGCACTCATTTTATTTGTTATTTTTTCTTTCGTGACGAGCTTTTTAATTGTCGGTGTACTTGAATTCTATCTCGTTTTTTGTACAGCCACATATTTATGGATTCCTGGGGTCGGCCCAACGATTATAGCCTTATTTCTTTTTGGTATAGCCATTATTTTGCATATTGAAAATATTAAACGATTGATGCTAGGAACTGAGCCTAAAGTTACCTCAGCATTCAAGAAGAAGAACTAATATCTTTTGGATATTTTTGTCTTTTCTATGACCGCGTATTTTCTCGTAACTGCCCATTATCGCTATAACTAGAGAGCATTTGAACACACTAGCTTTTTTTACAATAAATAGACAATTTACTTTCTTAATAAAGCATTTTACTAGTCGATGTTATAGAAAATGCTAGAAAGGATGAGAAAGTATGTCTACTTCTGAACAAGCAAAACCGAAACGTAATTTAAAGCCACTCTGGATTGTATTAGCGTTCGCATCCCTAATTATCATAACTTTTTTACCGAACAACGGCGATTTACCTGTAGCTGGACAAAGAGCTTTGGCTATTTTAGCTTTCGCGGTCATCCTATGGGTTACAGAAGCAGTATCCTATCCCGTTAGCTCTGCCATGATTATTGCTCTCGTTACAGTTTTATTAGGATTAGCTCCGTCAATGGAAGATCCAACGAGAGAGCTAGGAACATCCGATGCATTAAAATTAGCATTAAGCGGATTTAGTAATTCAGCTGTTGCACTAGTAGCCGCAGCTCTTTTCCTAGCGGCAGCCATGCAAATTACCAATTTACATAAACGTCTTGCACTATGGATTCTTTCACTAGTAGGGACAAAAACGAAAGCCATTGTCTTCGGTGCTATTTTAGTATCGATTGCACTCGCATTCTTCGTCCCTTCTGCTACTGCACGTGCAGGCGCAGTTGTACCAATTCTACTCGGAATGGTAGCGGCATTTGGTTTACCCCGCGATAGTCGACTTGCTGCTTTACTTGTCATTACCTCTGTGCAAGCAGTCTCCATTTGGAATATCGGTATTAAAACGGCAGCTGCTCAAAATATGGTCGCTTTAAATTTCATTAAAGAACAATTTGGTGTGGATATTTCATGGGGTGCTTGGTTGCTTTACGCTGCTCCCTTCTCCATCATTATGTCAGTAGCTCTATTTTTCATCATGATTACACTAATTAAGCCTGAAACAAGTAATATCGAGGGTGGCCGAGAAGTAATCAAAAAACAGCTTGCGGAACTTGGCCCACTAAAAGCTCCTGAAATTCGGTTAATCGTAACATCTGTCGCTTTACTATTTTTCTGGGCTGCTGAGGGTAAACTCCACCCATTCGATACGACAACGGTCACAATCGTTGCAATTGCTATTTTATTAATGCCAAAAATCGGGGTCTATACGTGGAAGCAAGTTGAACCGCATATTCCTTGGGGTACAATTATCGTCTTTGCAGTAGGAATTATGTTAGGAACAGTCTTGCTTAATACTAAAGGTGCATCTTGGTTATCTGATAAAGTATTCGGTTCACTCGGTTTAGATTCTATGCCAATTCTTGCAACCATTGCCCTTGTCACTTTATTTAATATTCTTATCCACTTAGGCTTTGCGAGCGCAACAAGCTTAGCATCTGCGCTTATACCAGTATTTATCGTTTTAGCCTCGACATTAACGGCTAATGTCGATCAAGTTGGTTTCGTTATCGTGCAACAATTCGTTATTAGCTTCGGCTTCCTCTTACCTATTAGTGCACCACAAAATATGCTTGCCTATGGTACAGGAGCCTTTACAACAAAAGATTTCTTAAAGTCTGGTATTCCATTAACGATCATCGGATACATCCTAGTTCTTCTATTCTCCGCAACATATTGGAAATGGATTGGATTATTGTAAGAAACAAGGGTTTCATTTAAAACCTGATTACTTTTGGGGCTTAGCTGATCACTTTTCGGGGATACCCGATCGCTTCGGGGGCTTAGCCGATCACTTCTCGGGGGTACCTGATCACTTCGGGGGCTTAGCCGATCACTTCTCGGGGGTACCTGATCACTTCGGGGGCTTAGCCGATCACTTCTCGGGGGTACCTGATCACTTCGGGGGCTTAGCCGATCACTTCTCGGGGGTACCTGATCACTTCGGGGGCTTAGCCGATCACTTCTCGGGGGTACCTGATCACTTCGGGGGCTTAGCCGATCACTTCTTGGGGATACCCGATCACTTCGGAGCCCCCCACGAGCTTTTGGGATTACGTTATTAAAAATGAAAAGCCTTGAAGGAACAAATCAACTGTCCTTCAAGGCTTTTTCAATTAATTATTTCGATAAAGCTGGGTTCTTCATCGTACCATTTTTTGCGTAATTCACATGCCATGAGAGCGCTTTTTCTAAAATATGTGGCGTATGATGTCCACCTGTTGCTTCATTGGCATCATTAAAATACTTCCATAACTGCTCACGATATTCCGGGTGTGCACAGTTATCGATAATAAGTCCAACCCTCTCTTTTGGAGCAAGCCCACGTAAGTCTGCTACTCCCTGCTCTGTTACGATGACGTCTACATCATGCTCTGTATGGTCTACATGCGACACCATTGGAACGATACTAGAAATATTTCCACCTTTCGCGTAAGACTTTGTTACAAAAATACCCAATCGTGCATTACGCGCAAAGTCTCCAGAACCGCCGATTCCATTCATCATTTTTGTGCCAGAAACATGTGTAGAATTCACATTCCCGTAAATATCTACTTCTAATGCCGTATTAACAGAAATCAACCCGAGTCGGCGAATAATTTCTGGTTGGTTAGAAATCTCTTGCGGACGTAATACTAGTTTATCTGTATAGTTTTCAAAATTACCATAAACTCTATTTCCAACTTCCTCGGAAAGTGTAATTGAAGTAGCAGATGCGAAATTTACCTTTCCGGCATCAATTAATTCGAATACTGCGTCTTGCAATACTTCTGAATATACTTCTAAGTTCTCAAACTCAGAATCTTTAAAACCTAATAAAACGGCATTTGCTACTGAGCCTACACCCGATTGAATAGGTCTTAAGCTTGTTGTTAAACGCCCTACTTTAATTTCTTCACGTAGGAAATTTAATAAATGATTAGCCATAATATCTGTCTCTTCATCCGCAGGAACAATCGTTGATGGCGCATCTAAAATATCGGAAATTACAATGCCTTTTACTTTATTTAAATCTAGTGGTATACCAATTGTGCCAAGCCGATCGGATACATTTTGCAATGGAATTGGATCACGTTGCCCTTGTAGTCCTGGTACAAAAATATCATGGACACCTTCTAATTCATCAAGCTGAGCTACGTTCAACTCAATAATTATTTGGTCTGCCTCTTGCACAAAAATCGGAGAGTTACCAACTGAAGTTGTAGGAATTAGTAAGCCGTCTTCTGTAATAGCAGCTGCTTCAATAATCGCAAAGTCAATGGGACCGATAATCCCTTGACGTACTAGCTCCGCATTATGTGATAGATGCGCATCAACGAATGTGATGTCACCACTGTTGATTTTGTTACGAATGCCGGCATCTGCTTGAAAAGGCCCACGTTTACGAATAACGCCAGCTTCTGCTAAGTATTGGTCGACTTCTGGGCCTAGTGATGCACCTGTATATACATCTACCTTGAAGTTCTCCTTTTTAGCTTTCTCCACAAGCGCAAGTGGTACCACTTTTACGTCACCAGCACGAGTAAATCCACTCATCCCAAGTACCATACCATCCTTAATCCAAGACGCTGCTTCATCTGCTGTTACTACCTTGCTCCGTAGCTGTTCATTACGAAGCTTTTTCGCCAACTTTTCTTCCATCCTTATTCCTCCATCCCACTTTATTATGCTCAACTAGATCACCCGGTTTATTCCTATTGGCACCTTCATCCATTTATTAGAAATCCAACCAAATAAACCGCCCACATATAAGTTTAAACTATTCAGAATTTTTAATCTATAACTAACAAAATATTTTATTTTACGAGAAATTTTATGCATTCGCAAATTATTTAAAAATAATTTCAACATCGAAAAAATTCGATTTTGACGAAAAAGCGTGATATGCTCTTGATAGATTAAAGGGAAAAGGAGATTTTTTTAATGGTTAAAGAATTATTACGTAACCACTCTTCGGTTCGTATTTATGATGGAAATCCGATTTCAAAGGAAATTATTGAAGAATTAATTGCTACTGCACAAATGGCTGCTACATCACATTTTGTGCAAGCTTATAGTGTCATTTGGGTAACTGATGAGGAGAAAAAAGAAAAACTAGGGTTACTCTCAGGTAATCCTCGTCAATACGAAACTTCTGGCGGTGCCTTTGTCTTCTGTGTAGATTTCAAACGTCTTCAATCAGCAGGCAAATTAGAAGGTGTAGACATCGTCGCTGATTCCGCAGAAAATGTACTTGTTGGAGTGGCCGATGTATCATTATTCGCGCAAAACTTTGTTGTGGCTGCAGAATCTATGGGATATGGAATTTGTTACATCGGAGGAGTGCGTAATAAGCTAGAGGAAATAAGCGAATTATTCAATCTACCTGACTATGTTTTCCCACTATTCGGCTTAACAATCGGGGTTCCTGCACGTCGCAATGAAGTAAAACCTCGTTTACCTGTCGCAGCAGTATTACATGAAAATGAATACAATACAGAAAAATATGAGGAGCTTTTACCAGCGTACAACGACACAATGGAAGCATACTATAATAATCGCTCATCCAATCGAAAAATTGATAACTGGACAAAGCAAATGGCTGATTTCTTAATTGAACAGCGCCGTCCTCATATTAAAGATTTCTTAGCGAAAAAGGGTTTTAATTGGAAATAATCTCATCAACAAACTATGTGAAGTTACTATCGCATGATAGTAACTTCACTTTTTTCATACAGTTTTCTTTGGCTTCTAAAAGCTATGAAAAATCAAAGGGATTAAATCAATGGACTTTTTAAACAAAGAGGAGAGTCAATATGGAAGTAGTATATTTTGCAGGTGGCTGTTTATGGGGAGTACAAGCTTTTATAAAAACTTTACCTGGAGTTAAGTTTACGGAAGCAGGAAGAGCTAATGGAACAAGTCATACACTTGAGGGTGTTTATGATGGGTACGCCGAATGTGTAAAAACAGGATTTGATCCGACAGTTGTAACAATCAGTGAATTAATGGGATATTTTTTTGAAATCATTGATCCATACAGCTTAAATAAGCAAGGACAGGATGTTGGCGAGAAATACAGAACAGGAGTATATAGTGAAAAGCCTGAACACTTAAAAGAGGCGAAGGCGTTTCTTAGTGAGAGAAATGATTACAACCTTATAGTTGTTGAAGTATTACCTCTTACAAACTATATAAGAAGTGCAGAAGAACATCAAGATAGGTTAGCTAGATGTCCAGATGATTATTGTCATATTCCAGAAGAGATATTAAATAGGTATAAGTAAGGGAGATTATTAAAAGATAGTTTATGGGATTTAATCATTTTCAACGATTGGGCGCGATGGTTTAATAAATGTCTCGGTTCTTCTTGAATTAACAGTGCAGAATAGAAGGATGATATAATAAAAAAATGGCAATCGGTACTATATGGAAGAGGAGATTGAAATTGGACAAAACTCAAGTAATGGTTTATTTCAGCTTGTTTGGAGATGAGTTTTCAATAGATGATGTAACGGAAAAGTTAGGAGTAACACCTACTGAAACTTATAAAAAAGGTGATTTAATTCCAAACCGTTCAACTGTTCGTTATAGAAAAGAGACAAGTTGGGATTTAGGAACAGGTGATCAGGAATCGCTTGATGTAAATAACCAACTCCAACAAATTATAGATAAACTACAAAATAAGGCGTTAATTATTAACGAAATAAAAGAGGCTTACACCTTGGAGTGTAAATTCTCTATCGTCGTTACAGTAGAAGAGGGATATACCCTGCTTTATATCTGGATAAAAACATCATAAAGTTTGCTGCAAACATTGAAGCTGAATTTGATGTAGATTTGTACGCTAATCCTTAGGAAAGTGATTTTAGCTACTAAGAGATACAAGTTTTATTGAACTAAAGAAGGAATTTGATTTTACAGCCCCCCTTTTGGGATTAGATTGCAAAATCAATTTTATACTATTCATCCAATTATAGAAAAAGAAGTAAGATAGCAATTAATATCAAAAAACAAAATGATATATCCTCTAAACTTAGGAAGTGAGGTGAGCAATTTGTATAGCAAAGTGACTCAAGATGTAATTTATTCTTTAGAAGATTGTTTATTAGATGAATGGCAGTTAGATGATTATGCATCATATATTGGCTATTCAAAATTTCATTTATCACGTATTTTCAAACAAGAAACTGGATTGACGATAAGTGAATATATTCGAAAACGAAGACTGGCAATAGCAGCAATGTATTTATTATATTCAGATGAATCGATAATTCAAATTGCGTTTGAGTTACGTTATCAATCACAAGAAGCATTCACACGTTCTTTTAAAGAGCTATATAAAATGACACCTGGCAAATATCGCAAGATCATGCGAACACTTCAAGGGATGGAGGAAAAAAACATGAGTGATTTAACGACAATTAAAGGCTGGATCTTAAGTGGTTCACACCCAACTTTTTACGGAATGAAAACGGATGGACAAATATTTCATACAGGCATGAAATCAGGTTTACTATCTTCGAAAACAGATGTAGGTGAAGGGCAATTCGGGACAATGATGCAAAGTTTTTCAGCAGAGAATTGGTTAGGAAAACGTATAAAACTTTCTTGTTTCTTAAAAACAGATGAAGTTGTAAAGTGTGGAGCTTGGTGTCGCGTAGATAATAGTACAGGTGACGTGATTCAGTTTGATAATATGGATAATAGACCTATTCAGGGTACAACGGACTGGAACTTCTATTCGATTGTATTAGATGTACCAAAAGAAAGCGCTTCAATTCACTTCGGTATTCTATTAATAGGAACAGGTAAAGTGTGGGTTGATGGATTTAAGTTTGAAGAAGTAGATTTATCTGTTACATCAACAAATATGCTTGGTCAAGAAAAAACCTTGCCATTAGAGCCGATAAATTTAGGATTTGATGAAGGGTGATTATTCATAGTTATTAATTCATTGTTTTCACTCTATCCTGAAATGCTACAATACTAAGGATTTTTGAAACTGACAATACCCTAAAAAGTTAATGCTAAGCCTAAAAAATGACTTGGAGAAAAAGAGATTTGTCTTGTTAACCCATTACTATATTACAGGAAAAGAAAGCATTTTTTTCTTACGATAAGTCTCTATTAATTGGCAGGAATCATATGTTTGACTAAAAAAATCGCAAAAAAAAAAAGCCGAGGAATAAATCCTCGGCTTTTTCAGGTGCCTAGCGACGTCCTACTCTCACAGGGGGAAGCCCCCAACTACCATCGGCGCTAAAGAGCTTAACTTCCGTGTTCGGTATGGGAACGGGTGTGACCTCTTTGCCATCATCACTAGACATATAAAAGAATTAATTATTCTTTCAAAACTGGATAAACGGTGCATTGAATGTTTCAAACATTTTGGTTAAGTCCTCGATCGATTAGTATTCGTCAGCTCCATGTGTCACCACACTTCCACCTCGAACCTATCTACCTCATCGTCTTTGAGGGATCTTACTTACTTGCGTAATGGGAAATCTCATCTTGAGGGGGGCTTCATGCTTAGATGCTTTCAGCACTTATCCCGTCCACACATAGCTACCCAGCGATGCCTTTGGCAAGACAACTGGTACACCAGCGGTGTGTCCATCCCGGTCCTCTCGTACTAAGGACAGCTCCTCTCAAATTTCCTACGCCCACGACGGATAGGGACCGAACTGTCTCACGACGTTCTGAACCCAGCTCGCGTACCGCTTTAATGGGCGAACAGCCCAACCCTTGGGACCGACTACAGCCCCAGGATGCGATGAGCCGACATCGAGGTGCCAAACCTCCCCGTCGATGTGGACTCTTGGGGGAGATAAGCCTGTTATCCCCGGGGTAGCTTTTATCCGTTGAGCGATGGCCCTTCCATGCGGAACCACCGGATCACTAAGCCCGTCTTTCGACCCTGCTCGACTTGTAGGTCTCGCAGTCAAGCTCCCTTGTGCCTTTACACTCTACGAATGATTTCCAACCATTCTGAGGGAACCTTTGGGCGCCTCCGTTACCTTTTAGGAGGCGACCGCCCCAGTCAAACTGTCCGCCTGACACTGTCTCCTGCCCCGCTAAGGGGCATGGGTTAGAATTTCAATACAACCAGGGTAGTATCCCACCGACGCCTCCTTCGAAGCTGGCGCTCCGAGATCTCTGGCTCCTACCTATCCTGTACAAGTTGTACCAAAATTCAATATCAGGCTACAGTAAAGCTCCACGGGGTCTTTCCGTCCTGTCGCGGGTAACCTGCATCTTCACAGGTACTATAATTTCACCGAGTCTCTCGTTGAGACAGTGCCCAGATCGTTACGCCTTTCGTGCGGGTCGGAACTTACCCGACAAGGAATTTCGCTACCTTAGGACCGTTATAGTTACGGCCGCCGTTTACTGGGGCTTCAATTCGCAGCTTCGCTTGCGCTAACCACTCCTCTTAACCTTCCAGCACCGGGCAGGCGTCAGCCCCTATACGTCACCTTACGGTTTTGCAGAGACCTGTGTTTTTGCTAAACAGTCGCCTGGGCCTATTCACTGCGGCTCTCATGCGCTTGCACGCTCAAGAGCACCCCTTCTCCCGAAGTTACGGGGTCATTTTGCCGAGTTCCTTAACGAGAGTTCTCTCGCACACCTTAGGATTCTCTCCTCGACTACCTGTGTCGGTTTGCGGTACGGGCACCTCTCACCTCGATAGAGGCTTTTCTTGGCAGTGTGAAATCAGGAACTTCGTCCATACGGACTCGCCATCACAGCTCAACGTTACAGTGTGCGGATTTGCCTACACACACGCCTTACTGCTTGGACGCGCATAACCAACAGCGCGCTTACCCTATCCTACTGCGTCCCCCCATTTCTCAAACGGTGAGGAGGTGGTACAGGAATATCAACCTGTTGTCCATCGCCTACGCCTATCGGCCTCGGCTTAGGTCCCGACTAACCCTGAGCGGACGAGCCTTCCTCAGGAAACCTTAGTCATACGGTGGACGGGATTCTCACCCGTCTTTCGCTACTCATACCGGCATTCTCACTTCTAAGCGCTCCACCAGTCCTTCCGATCTGACTTCAACGCACTTAGAACGCTCTCCTACCACTGACATCGTAGATGTCAATCCACAGCTTCGGTGAATCGTTTAGCCCCGATACATTTTCGGCGCAGCGTCACTCGACCAGTGAGCTATTACGCACTCTTTAAATGATGGCTGCTTCTAAGCCAACATCCTGGTTGTCTGTGCAACGCCACATCCTTTTCCACTTAACGATTACTTTGGGACCTTAGCTGGTGGTCTGGGCTGTTTCCCTTTTGACTACGGATCTTATCACTCGCAGTCTGACTCCCGTGTATAAATATCTGGCATTCGGAGTTTGTCTGAATTCGGTAAACCGGGATGGCCCCCTAGTCCAAACAGTGCTCTACCTCCAGTATTCTCATCACGAGGCTAGCCCTAAAGCTATTTCGGAGAGAACCAGCTATCTCCAAGTTCGATTGGAATTTCTCCGCTACCCACACCTCATCCCCGCACTTTTCAACGTGCGTGGGTTCGGGCCTCCAGTAAGTGTTACCTCACCTTCACCCTGGACATGGGTAGATCACCTGGTTTCGGGTCTACGACCACGTACTAATTCGCCCTATTCAGACTCGCTTTCGCTGCGGCTCCGCCTTCTAAAGCTTAACCTCGCACGTAATCGTAACTCGCCGGTTCATTCTACAAAAGGCACGCTATCACCCATTAACGGGCTCTAACTACTTGTAGGCACACGGTTTCAGGATCTCTTTCACTCCCCTTCCGGGGTGCTTTTCACCTTTCCCTCACGGTACTGGTTCACTATCGGTCACTAGGTAGTATTTAGCCTTGGGAGATGGTCCTCCC
>NZ_LDGC01000042.1:0-1503 GCF_015844675.1 Lysinibacillus sphaericus
TGAACTGAACCCCGAATAGTGGACACTTTAAAAAAAGTGGACCTATTCGGGGTTTTTCTATTTTCAACGTTTGAAAACCCCGTTATACTAACCATACCATTTATGAACGGGAGAACATCATGAGTAAAATAATTTTTAACGAGCACCAACGCAGACAAATTGAAGCGAATCCAAATGTCGCCTCAGTATCCGACCGCTCAATTCAATATACAGCCGACTTTAAATTGAAAGCTGTTCAGGCAAATTTACAAGGAAAAGGTCCAGTCCAAATCTTCAGAGAAGCAGGATTTGACTTAGAGCTGATAGGAATTAAGAAAGCTCAAAGTGCAATTAGCCGTTGGAAGAAAACATATCAAACACATGGTAAGGAAGGCTTTTACGAGGAACGTCGTGGAAAAGAGAGTACTGGTCGTCCACGCCTTGAAAACTTATCCGCAGAAAAAAAACTTGAGAAAGCGGAAGCGCGTATTCAACTATTAGAGGCAGAACTTAATCTGTTAAAAAAGCTCGACGAAATGGAAAGGCAGGCGAAGAAGAATCGTTTTTAACACCAAAAGAGAAATACCAAGCCATCAATGAAACGATTCGTTTATATCAATTAAAAAATATGACTCGTCATCTTTGTCAGGTAGCGAATGTCAGTCCAAGCGGCTATTATAAGTGGCTTCAAAATAGGGAGAAACACGCTTTACGTGAAGAAGCTGATTATCAAGATTACATCTTATTAAAATCAATTTATGATCAAGCGAAAGGGAAAATTGGTTATCGTGGATTTTATATGGCACTGGTAGATGTGCTGGACACACCGATGAACCATAAAAAGATTCTTCGTCTGATGCGTAAGTTCAATTTATATGCAAAAGTACGTCGTGCGAATCCATATCGTCTGTTAGAAAAAGCAACAGAGGCGCATCGCCGTATACCGAACCATTTAAACCGTGCATTTAAGCAAGAGGAGCCAGGAAAAGTATTCTTAACAGATATTACGTATCTGCAATATAGAGGTGGTCAAAGGGCGTATTTATCATGCGTGAAAGATGTCGCAACACGAGAAATTGTAGCATATGAATTATCTACTACGTTAAAGATGTCCCTTGTCTATAAGACGCTTGAAAAGTTAAAAACACATCTAGACGGCAATCTCCATCCGGAAGCGATGATTCACTCGGACCAAGGTATTCATTATACACACCCAGAATATCAGCAGCGTGTAAAAGAAATGGGACTTCTCCAGTCAATGTCCCGCAGAGGAAATTGTCTTGATAATGCGCCAATAGAATCGTTCTTCGGTCATTTCAAAGATGAAGTAGATTATAAACAAGCAGAAAGTTTGGCAGAATTACACACAATAGTGATGGATTATATGGACCATTATAATCACACACGAAAGCAATGGACATTAAAAAAGATGGCTCCGGCAACTTACCGAAGCCATCTCATTGCGGCTTAACTTACAACTACATCCCTTTTTATTAAACTGTCTACAAAATAGGGTTCAGTTCA
>NZ_LDGC01000043.1:0-1091 GCF_015844675.1 Lysinibacillus sphaericus
TTTCCCAAGCAACACCATTGCTGCGGATAAGAAGACCATATATTCTGTCGTACCAGTTCTTTTTGCCAATTCTTTGATCTTCTTGGCTAGTTCTTTATCTAATATGCTTCCTGTAATGGAACCCTCATAGCTTTGTTCCTGTGGTCTTGCATAATCTAGCGGCATATCTAATACCGGTATCTCATCCTCAAACTGACTTAGCCAGTACGCTCTCTGACTTTCCAGATTACGACTATTCATCCATTCACTATAATCTTTGAACTGATGACTTAATGGCTCCAGTTTCTCTCCTTTATAAAGAGCGTTCAGTTCGTTCATAAATGTCGCCATACTCATTCCATCGCCAACAATGTGATGCATATTTAGCATAAGCAAACCATAGGTGTCCCTTTTTACAAATAGTGCTCTTATCGGTGGCGCTTTCGATAAATCAAACGCTCTTACGAACAGCTTCATCTCTTCCTCATCAGTTCGATTAGAAACCTCTTCATACTCAAATGGTACTTCTGCTGTTTCAAGTACTTTCTGTACGGTCTCTCCATTTACCATTAAGAACTCCGTTCTAAGAATTTCATGACGATCTACTATTTCCTGTAGCGCTCTTCTTAGATCCTCTACGCTCACTTCGCCTGTAAGTTTTAATGCCTGCGGCATATTATACATCGTTCCCTCTGGGTACATTTGCTGTATGAGGTAAGTTCTCTTTTGTGCAGATGACATTGCATAGTATTCTTTTTCCTCTGCCCTTGGAATCGGAATGTATTCTTCTGTCTCACTTTCCAGTACAATCTGTGATAACTTCTCTGGTGTTGGATGACTAAATACATCCTTTAAAGCAATTCGGTAGCCCGTTTCCGATTCAATCTTATTGACCAGACGAGTTGCACGTAAGGAATGTCCTCCTAATTCAAAGAAACTGTCTTTTACGCCAACGTTCTCTACAGCCAGGATTTCACCAAATATCTTACATATTGTCTCTTCGGTTTCATTGCTTGGTGCTACATACTCTCGGGTTGCTTTTACTTCGATCTCTGGTAATGCTTTCTTATCCAGTTTTCCATTTCGAGTTACAGGTATACTGTCGATTTCCA
>NZ_LDGC01000044.1:0-2109 GCF_015844675.1 Lysinibacillus sphaericus
TTTCCCAAGCAACACCATTGCTGCGGATAAGAAGACCATATATTCTGTCGTACCAGTTCTTTTTGCCAATTCTTTGATCTTCTTGGCTAGTTCTTTATCTAATATGCTTCCTGTAATGGAACCCTCATAGCTTTGTTCCTGTGGTCTTGCATAATCTAGCGGCATATCTAATACCGGTATCTCATCCTCAAACTGACTTAGCCAGTACGCTCTCTGACTTTCCAGATTACGACTATTCATCCATTCACTATAATCTTTGAACTGATGACTTAATGGCTCCAGTTTCTCTCCTTTATAAAGAGCGTTCAGTTCGTTCATAAATGTCGCCATACTCATTCCATCGCCAACAATGTGATGCATATTTAGCATAAGCAAACCATAGGTGTCCCTTTTTACAAATAGTGCTCTTATCGGTGGCGCTTTCGATAAATCAAACGCTCTTACGAACAGCTTCATCTCTTCCTCATCAGTTCGATTAGAAGCCTCTTCATACTCAAATGGTACTTCTGCTGTTTCAAGTACTTTCTGCACGGTCTCTCCATTTACCATTAAGAACTCCGTTCTAAGAATTTCATGTCGCTCTACTATTTCCTGTAGCGCTCTTCTTAGATCCTCTACGCTGACTTCACCTGTAAGTTTTAATGCCTGCCGCATATTATACATAGTTCCCTCTGGGTACATTTGCTGTATGAGGTAGGTTCTCTTTTGTGCAGATGACATTGCATAATATTCTTTTTCCTCTGCCCTTGGAATCGGAATGTATTCTTCTGTCTCACTTTCCAGTACGATTTGTGATAACTTCTCTGGTGTTGGATGACTAAATACATCCTTTATAGCAATTCGGTAGCCCGTTTCCGACTCAATCTTATTGACCAGACGAGTTGCACGTAAGGAATGTCCTCCTAATTCAAAGAAACTGTCTTTTACGCCCACGTTCTCTACAGCCAGGATTTCACCAAATATCTTACATATTGTCTCTTCGGTTTCATTGCTTGGTGCTGTATACTCTCGGGTTGCTTTTACTTCGATCTCTGGTAATGCTTTCTTATCCAGTTTTCCATTTCGAGTTACAGGTATACTGTCGATTTCCATTATATAGGATGGAATCATGTATTCCGGCAACACACCAGCAAGATGTTCTCTTAACTCCGATACACTGATGCTTTCTCCTGTATAGTATGCATGAAGCGCTTGATCACCGTTTTGATCAGCTTTTGCGATTACTACACTGTTCTGAATACCTTCGATTTCACGAATTCGGCTCTCGATTTCTCCTAGTTCGATTCTAAATCCGCGAACCTTCACCTGTTCATCGATGCGGCCTAAGTATTCAATGTTTCCATCTGGTAGCCATCTTGCAAGGTCTCCAGAACGGTACAACCTTCCTTCGCCAAATGGATTGTTCACGAACTTCTCTTCTGTCAGTTCAGGACGATTTAGATAGCCTCTGGCTAATCCGTCACCTGTGATACATAATTCTCCTGGGACACCGATGCCACAGAGGTTATCTCCATTCAGAATATATATTTGAGTGTTACTAATTGGTTTTCCGATTGGGATACGCTCTGGTACCTCTTTATCATTTTCTTTCTCCCAATGTGTCGCAAGTACTGTATTTTCCGTTGGACCATATGCGTTAATATATCGTTCTTTATCTCCAATCTGCTCAACCAATTCCTTACTTGTTGCAGAACCACCAGTCGTTAATACTCTAAACAAATTTTGTTTTATCTGACGGAAATATTGTGGTGGAAGTAATGCTACTGTTGCCTTTTTATTTGAAACATACTGTTCAAACTCATCTACACCTCGCACTTTATTGGATGGGATTAATAATAATGTTGCTCCATTATATAATGCCATTGTCATTTCCCATACAGACGCGTCAAATATATAGTTAGCAAATTGTAATATAACATCTTTTTCTGTAATTTTATACAATTCTTTAAAGTATTGGTTTATTGCAACGACACCATGATGCTCTACTAAAACACCCTTCGGTGTACCTGTTGTTCCGGAAGTGTAGATACAATAGATCAAGTCTTCCGCTTTGTTGACCTTCTCTGGATTCTGGATATTTCCTTCCCAAGTTCCTGCTTCTTTTAAGTC
>NZ_LDGC01000045.1:0-492 GCF_015844675.1 Lysinibacillus sphaericus
TTTCCCAAGCAACACCATTGCTGCGGATAAGAAGACCATATATTCTGTCGTACCAGTTCTTTTTGCCAATTCTTTGATCTTCTTGGCTAGTTCTTTATCTAATATGCTTCCTGTAATGGAACCCTCATAGCTTTGTTCCTGTGGTCTTGCATAATCTAGCGGCATATCTAATACCGGTATCTCATCCTCAAACTGACTTAGCCAGTACGCTCTCTGACTTTCCAGATTACGACTATTCATCCATTCACTATAATCTTTGAACTGATGACTTAATGGCTCCAGTTTCTCTCCTTTATAAAGAGCGTTCAGTTCGTTCATAAATGTCGCCATACTCATTCCATCGCCAACAATGTGATGCATATCTAGCATAAGCAAACCATAGGTGTCCCTTTTTACGAATCGTGCTCTTATCTGTGGCGCTTTCGATAAATCAAACGCTCTTACGAACAGCTTCATCTCTTCCTCATCAGTTCGATTAGAAGCCTCTTCATA
>NZ_LDGC01000046.1:0-59704 GCF_015844675.1 Lysinibacillus sphaericus
GATGAGGTAGATAGGTTCGAGGTGGAAGTGTGGTGACACATGGAGCTGACGAATACTAATCGATCGAGGACTTAACCAAAATGTTTGAAGCATTCAATGCACCGTTTATCCAGTTTTGAAAGAACAATTCTTTCAAGGGTTTCAAGATACGAGTAGTTCGAGGAAGCGATGAAGAGAGGGAAGGAGCGTACTCAAGTACGTGACTGACTGAACGACAGAAGCTGACGAAGAAATGCGATGTATATTGAAAGCCGACAATAGTCTAGTGATGATGGCAAAGAGGTCACACCCGTTCCCATACCGAACACGGAAGTTAAGCTCTTTAGCGCCGATGGTAGTTGGGGGCTTCCCCCTGTGAGAGTAGGACGTCGCTAGGCAATGTAAACAGTCAGCTGTGTGCTGGCTGTTTTTTTATTATAGACAAAGCTGTAGACGATAAAACAATTAAAGAGCAACTACAAAACACTAATATTATTTTTGTATTTACCTCCTTTCTTTTTTCAGCAAGAGTGTTTTCGCAGCAAATGTCTTTTGTATTGTAAGCATAACGTTAAATACAGGACTTTCTTACCTCTTTAGATGGGGAGAGGAATGCGAATTTAAGCTGCTGGGTATCCAAACACCCGCTGAAATAGAGGAACTCAGACTAAAAATGCCATGCCCTGTGGCATTACCGAAATGTCTGATATCGTGTCGACCCTCATGCTATGCTGCCTTTTGCTTTCACGCAAAAATCTGCAGGCAAAAGCCAAACCCAATCTTGCGTCGACATAATAGATTTGAAAAGTCGATACGTAAAAGATAGAGAATATAAAAATAAAAATAAAAAAATATATAAAATAGTATTGCATACCTCAATTACATATGATATATTTATAAATGTCTTAAAGAGGTCCCGTGGTGTAGCGGTTAACATGCCTGCCTGTCACGCAGGAGATCGCCGGTTCGATCCCGGTCGGGACCGCCATTATAATTGATAATATAGTTCTTATGATGCTTTTAAATCATAAGAACTTTTTTTATTGTTATTACAAGGAAATAAGTGGATATGTATAATTTCTAAAAATATTATTTCGTGTATTCAATACAATTTAAGATGGAGGTGAATACATCGAAGCCCTGCATAAAACAGACTAGAAAAGACCCTATAGTGCCTGTAGGGTGTAGCATTTGTAGAAAGTTCCATTACGTTTCACTACAGTTGATGAAGAGTGATAGAAATTAAGAGCTAGGTAATAAATCTAACAAATAGGGCATTAACTATAAAATGACGATGATATTATCGATTTCTCTCGTGTGAAAAAGATTTGGAGGTGTTACATGAGAAATTATTATTACATAAAACGTCTTAATATAAGCTTGCTCATATGTGCTGCTGTAATACTAGTAGGCTGTGGAGATCCTATCTTAGATATTGAGGAATCCAATGCTTACCACTGGCAAAAAAATATGAATGAAGAGGAATTTAAAAAAATAAAAGAAGGTATGACATATATGGAGGTAGTAAAAGTTGCAGGGGGAGCAGGAGAAACATTGAAAAAAGATCAATACCGCTGGAATGATGAAATACTTATGACAAGAGCTTATAATGTCCAATTTAAAGATGATAAATTGGTTAAAAAAGAGATTAGTGAGATAAAGGGTAAAAAAAAATAAGCACTTCTTTATAAGGATGTTGTCTCTTCATTTTGTAGATGTTTTAGTAGCGATAGCGATAATTACACCAAGGCATAATTGTTTTAGGCTGCTGATGAATGCTTTCTTGCGTAAGTTGTATAGTAGTGACGTTGAAATGATCTCGTTTTTCTCTAGCAATCTATACGAATAGGTTTGCCTTGTATAAAAAATAGGCAAACCTGCCCTCATGCCAAAGCACAAAGCTGATTCCGGACGCAATTATGCCGAGGCATAATTGATTAGTAGTTGCACCTTATCGACTTATCCTATGATAAGCATCAACTTGGAGTGAACATCACTTTTGTTAAATCGATATACGGTAATTTATATTCTTTTTGTCGACAAGTTGCAACAATTACGCCAAGGTGTAATTGTTTTTTTTTAAAATCCATTGGATGCTTTGAACATTTACGCTTGTTTCGGTAAACTAGAAGTAATGGAGCTAGGAGAGGAAAAAGAGATGATGTATGAAAAAATAATGAATTCACTTGATGATACTGAGCATTTTGCGCTGAAGCTAGCAAGCTTACTAGAAGCCCTGGATACAATTACATTAGAGGGTGATTTGGGTGCTGGCAAGACGACATTTACGAAAGCATTAGCAAAGGGACTTGGCGTGAAGAGAACAGTCAATAGTCCGACATTTACGATTGTAAAGCAATATGAGGGGCGTTTACCATTTAATCATTTAGATGTTTATCGTTTAGCAGAAAGCGATGAAGACCTTGGATGGGACGAGCTATTTTATGGTGATGCGGTATCAGTTATCGAGTGGGCTCATTTGATTGAACAGGATTTACCACAGGAGCGCCTTGCGATAGAAATTTACCGAATGGGAGAAAATCAACGACGATTTGTATTAACACCTCTTGGAAAGCGATATGAGGCATTATGTGAGGAGCTAATGAAATGATTTGGTTAGGGATTGAAACAGCGAATGCACCACTTTCTATTGCTGTAATAAGGGATGGTAAAGTGGTCGCAGAGATTGTACAAAATATAAAAGTAACGCATTCGGCAGGTGCTATGCCAGCCATTGAAGAAGTGCTAGCAAACGCTGGCATAAAGCCAAGCGAGTTGGATGCGATTGCTGTATCAGAAGGACCTGGTTCTTATACAGGTGTACGAATAGGTGTGACGCTTGCAAAAACATTAGCATGGACATTGAAAAAGCCTTTAGTTGGAATATCTAGCTTAAAGTCATTAGCCGCAAATGCAGCACTCTATGATGGATTTATTTGTCCTATTTTTGATGCGCGAAGAGGCAATGTTTATACGGCAGTTTATAAAGGTCGTGAGCTTGAAACAATTATAGATGATTATCACGATCATATTGATGGCTTATTAGAGCGTTTACAGGCTTTAGAGGCACCGGTTTTATTTGTTGGAGTAGATATAGATGTGTTTTGGCATAAAATCGTAGAGGTGTTAGGTGACTATGCGAGGCGCACACCGTTTAGTCATGACTTGCCAAGAGCAAGTGAAACAGTTCGATTAGCGACGAAAGTGGAGCTACCAAGTGTGGATGCTGTTCATCATTTTGTCCCGCAATACAAACGTATTGCAGAGGCGGAGGCGAATTGGCTGAAGGAACAAAAGGAGAAGGCACATGAGTAGTAATGTATTATTTCGTAAAATGGTATCTGAAGATGTCCCAGTAGTGTATGAAATTGAGCTTGCTACATTTTCTACACCATGGACGTTAGACTCTTTTTATTATGAAGTGCATGAAAATCAGTATGCACATTATGTGCTAGCTATAGATGAGTATAATAACATTATCGGTTTTTGTGGAATGTGGATGGTAATAGACGCAGCGCAAATTACGAACGTAGCCGTTATAGATGCTGCTCGCGGTCGCGGAATAGGTGAAGGATTAATGCGAGAGGCAATGCGTATTGCGAAAGACCATAGTATGGAAGTCATGAGTTTAGAGGTACGAGTGACAAATACAGTTGCTCAAAATCTTTATCGAAAGCTTGATTTCCAAGACGGTGGCATACGTAAAGGCTATTATACAGATAACGGGGAGGATGCCCTTGTCATGTGGGTGAATTTATGATGGAAGATCGAATTATATTAGCAATAGAATCAAGCTGTGATGAAACAGCAGCAGCGATTATTCGAAATGGCTCTGAAATTGTTTCAAATGTGGTTGCATCGCAAATAGAAAGTCATAAACGATTTGGTGGAGTTGTACCTGAAATTGCATCTCGTCATCATGTTGAGCAAATTACAGTGGTTATTGAAGAAGCATTAGCACAGGCAAATATGAAGCCAACTGATTTAGACGCTGTGGCAGTTACTGAAGGTCCTGGTCTTGTAGGTGCATTGTTAATTGGGATTAATGCAGCGAAGGCTTTTGCATTTGCCAATGATTTACCGATAATCGGTGTGCATCATATAGCTGGACATATATATGCTAACGCACTCGTGCAGCCGATGGAATTCCCATTATTAGCACTAGTTGTATCGGGTGGCCATACAGAGCTAGTTTATATGAAAGAACATGGCTCTTTTGAAGTCATTGGTGAGACGAGAGATGATGCAGCTGGTGAAGCTTATGATAAGGTTGCGCGTGTTTTAGGCTTACCGTATCCAGGTGGCCCACGTATTGACAAGCTAGCACACGAGGGAGATGAGGCTGTAACCTTCCCGCGAGTGTGGTTAGAGGAAGATTCTTATGATTTTAGCTTTAGCGGTTTAAAATCAGCCGTTATTAATTATAAACATAATATGGATCAGCGTGGAGAAGAGATTTCTCCGACTGCCGTAGCCAAAGGATTTCAGGATAGCGTAGTTGAAGTGCTAACAGCTAAAACATTACGGGCAGCACGTGAATATAAAGTGAAACAAGTTATTGCAGCTGGAGGTGTAGCGGCGAATAAAGGCTTACGTACATCACTTGAGTCTGTATTTGCGGAAGAAGGTATCTCGTTGTGTGTACCGCCATTAAAGCTGTGTACAGATAACGCCGCTATGATAGGGGCAGCAGCAACACCTATGTTTGAAACGAATATTCGAGGCAATTTATCAATGAACGGTCGCCCTGGAATGGAGTTAAAATCCTGGGTGTAAATTCTTTCACTATAGTGTAAAGAGGTGTTTTAGATTTAATTCTAAAACACCTCTTTTTTTTGTGTGAAAAAAATGTTGAGAAAACAGTGGACATAAGAACATATAAATCTAATTAGTTGACAAATTTTTCAGAAAATTATCCACAGGCAAGGCGAAAATAAAAGAGCGAACATCCGTACTTATGCACAAAATGTTGATAACTTGTGCATAACTTGTGATTATTCAATATATAGTAGCCTGTTTTGCACAGAATCATGTGAATAAAATATTTTTGAATTGTGGACAATGTGGAAAAGTCTGTTGATATGTTGGTATTACTAGATTTATAGTGTGTATAAAGTTGTGGGCATTTTTTGTCGAAAAATAGCACTTGACCAATATATATGAAAAATGAAGACGAGTAAAGTAAAAAGCCATGCGATAAGGCACATGGCTTTAAAATACTCCCACCTTAAAGAAAGAAGTTCGGTAGGGGGATGTTATAAGGTAATATTTTCAAGTTCTTCACTTAGCTCGAGCCATTCCATTTCAAATGACTCGTACTGTTCTTTAGAAGAGGATAATTCATCCTGGAGCTGGGTAATTTTTTCGTGGTCTGTGAAAATCTCAGGATCGCAAAGAGCTTCCTCTAAGCGAGCTATTTCAAGATTTTCTTGCTGCATTTTCACTTCTAGTTCCTCAAGCGTGCGTCTAATTTGACGTTCTCGTTTTTTAGCCTCTTTATCAATTTTAGAGGTAGAGATCTTCTCAGGTACATTAGCGTGTGCTTTCGGTTGAGCAGCAGCCTTCATTTGGGCGATTTCTAGTAGCTCTTGTTTTTTCTCAAGATAATAATCATAGTCACCTAAATACTCAAAGGAACCATCACCAGACAGTTCGATTACTTTAGTAGCGATTCGATTGATAAAATATCGGTCATGCGATACGAAAAGAAGAGTTCCAGGATAATCAATAAGTGCATTTTCCAGTATCTCTTTACTATCTAAGTCTAAGTGATTGGTAGGCTCATCAAGAATTAAGAGATTTGCCTTTTGCATCATCAACTTAGCTAATGCAAGTCTGGCCTTTTCTCCACCAGATAAAGACGACACGGTTTTATCTACATCAACTCCACTGAATAAGAATCGGCCTAGCACTGTGCGAATATCCTTTTCATTCATTAAAGGCCATTCATCCCATAGCTCTTTTAGAACACTTTTATTGCTCGAAAGCTTTGCCTGCTCTTGATCATAATAACCAATTTGAACATTTGTACCATAGCGAATCTCTCCAGTGAATGGTAGCAAATCTTTGACAATGGTTTTTAATAAAGTGGATTTACCAACACCATTTGGTCCAACAAGTGCAATGCGGTCTTCACGGAAAGTGCGTAGTGTGATGCCGCTTGATATTTTCTTATCACCATAACCTATTGTTATGTCATCGATAGATAATACATCGTTACCACTTTGACGTTCAATTGTAAAACCGAAGCTTGCTGACTTTTCATCGCCTTCAGGAGAGTCCATCCATTCTGTTCGTTCGAGCATTTTACGACGACTTTGTGCCATTTTAGTAGTAGAAGCACGAGCAATATTTTTTTGAATAAATTCCTCTAGCTTGGCCTTTTCATCTTGCTGACGTTCATATAGCTTCAAATCACGGTCATAATTTTTCGCTTTCTCATCTAAATAGGCACTATAATTGCCTGTATATTTTGTGACGCGATGACGAGATACTTCGTAGACAATGGAAACAACCTGGTCTAAGAAGTAGCGGTCATGGGAAACAATTAGAATAGCCCCTTCATAACCCTTTAAATATGATTCCAACCAAGAGAGGGTTTCAATATCTAAATGGTTAGTAGGTTCATCAAGGATTAATAGGTCAGGTTTACTTAAAAGAAGCTTAGCAAGTGCTAACCGAGTCCGTTGTCCCCCTGATAGTGAGCTAATTGACTTTTGGTAATCCTCAGGATAAAACTGCATGCCATGAAGCACAGAACGTGTATCCGATTCATATTGATAGCCACCCGCATCCTTAAAATTATGCTGTAAATGATCGTATTCAGACATTATTTTTGCATATAAAGTAGGGTTTTCATAAACAGCTGGGTCGGCCATTTGTTGTTCTAATAATCGTAGCGTTTGTTCTTGGGCAATAAGCGGCTCAAAAATAGTCATCATTTCATCCCAAATCGACAATGTTGAGTTTAAACCAGCATGCTGCTCTAAGTATCCAATTTGTATATCTTTCGGGATAATAATATCGCCAGAGTCATATGACATTTGACCAGCAATAATTTTAAGTAAAGTGGATTTACCAGCACCGTTACGACCTACTAATGCAACTCGGTCACGATGTTGAACTTCTAATTTTACGCCACTTAAAATTTCATCTGCAAGGAAGGATTTATATAGTTGATTGACCTGTAAAACAATCATTCATGACACCTCAATTCTTCCTTAGTGTAATGGATGAGCGAGTGGCTTGCAATGTCGATGCTTTACTTATTCCAAGCTGTCATGTAAGATTGAAACGATTTCCCTTTATTTAGTGGCGTAAAAGCGCCATTAAATAAAGGGAAATCCTCCAGTAAATATTATAAATTTTGAAATATAAAGCCTGTATCATAAATAGAACTTGATACATTTTAAGGAGGAAAAAGTTTGAAACAAGAATTGAAAATTCCACAAGCCACTACGAAAAGACTTCCTCTTTACTATCGTTTTATCCAAAACTTTGCACAAGAAGGCATGGAACGTATTTCGTCGAAGGAACTAAGTGAAGCAATGAAAATTGATTCTGCAACTATTCGCCGAGATTTTTCTTATTTCGGTGCTCTTGGGAAAAAGGGATATGGCTATGATGTGCAGCATCTCTTACAATTTTTTAGCCAAACGCTCGATCAACATGAAGCAACAAAGGTTGCGTTAATTGGTGTAGGGAATTTAGGTAGTGCTTTATTAAAATATAATTTTCAAAAAAACCACAATACTCATATCGTTGTTGCATTTGACTCGAAGGCCCCAAAAGAAGGGAAGATGATTAGCAATATTCCTGTTTTTCACCCTGACTTATTGGAAGAAAAATATGCGGAATATGGAGCGGAGCTTGCAATTTTAACAGTTTCACCACGCTCTGCACAGAAAATGGCTGATAGATTAGCAGTGATGAACGCAAAAGGAATTTTGAACTTTACGCCAGAACGTATTACTGTACCAGATAAAATGCAACTTTTAACAATCGATTTGTCGGTAGAGTTGCAGGCGCTTATTTATTTAATTCGTAATCAGGAAGAGTGATCATTGTACATAATTTAACTTCTTTCAGCGGGTATACAAACGCCCACTTAAAGAAGTTAAAGCCTTAGGACGCAATTAGACCGAGGTATAATTGATAGTATAGCTCACAGTTTCTGTTAAATAGAAGTAAGTATAAAATTGAGAGAATGACGAAAAACTTTCACATATAATTAGTTAGCAAAATGGCGAAATATGCGTTAAAATGATGGATATAAAGAGGAGGTGGCTTTAATGGGTGGTATTGGTCCTATGAGCCTCATTATTATCGGAATTGTCGCATTACTAATTTTTGGTCCTAAGAAGTTACCAGAGCTTGGTAAAGCATTTGGTTCAACATTACGTGAATTCAAAAATGCTACTAAAGGTTTAGCCGACGAAGATGATGATGACAAGAAAAAGAAAGAATTAGATAAGTAAGTTAGGATGTTTGTGGAATGAATCCAAGAGATCTAACTGTCATTGAACATATAGAAGAATTAAGAAAACGGCTTTTCATTGTTGCCGTTTTCTTTGTTCTAGCTATGGCTGGCGGCTTTTTTGTTGCAAAGCCGCTTGTTAAATACCTTCAAAGTACTGGAGCAAATTATAATATAGAGCTCCATGCATTTGATGTAGTAACACCACTTGCAATTTATATCCAAGTCGTTTTTTTAATAGCATTTATCCTATCCTCACCGGTATTGATGTATCAATTGTGGTCTTTTATTAGCCCGGGATTAAGGGACGTAGAACGAAAAGCAACTTTAAGCTATATACCGTATTCATTTTTATTGTTTTTAGCAGGGCTGTCTTTTTCATATTTTTTACTATTCCCTTATGTCATAAAGTTTATGATGAATTTATCAAACGATTTAGAAATTCAACAAACAATTGGCATACATGAATATTTTTCGTTTTTATTTAAGCTTACAATACCTTTTGGTTTCCTTTTCCAATTACCGATTGTAGTCTTGTTCTTTTCACGTATTGGGATTTTATCTCCTGAGTTACTAATTCGTATTCGTAAGTATTCATACTTTGGCTTATTTGTATGTGCTGCACTAATCGCGCCACCTGAATTAGCTTCGCACTTAATGGTTTCAGTACCGTTGTTTGTTCTTTATGAAATTAGCATTATGATTTCTCGTATTGGCTATAAGAAATACTTAAAATCAGAGGAAATGCGAATGAAGGAAGAACAAGAAGCTGAGCAAAAACGTCAGATAGAAGAGGCACTTGAACAGCAGAGACGTCAAATCGAAGAATTGAATCAATAATAATAGAAGCTCGATGCTAATTAGTAGCATCGAGCTTTTTCGTCGTGATAGATACAGTTAAATTTAACTTCTTTTCAGCGAGTGTCCAAACACCCGCTGATTTTTATTGCATTTTTTCTAGTTCTTGAAGAAACTTTTGCAATGGTTCTGCATACAATTGTACAAGTGTCACAAAACCGTTCAACATGACATGGGCGATAATGGACGTCCAAATGCGTTTTGTTTTGTGATATAAGAAGGCAAAGATCAATCCACAAATTGTATAAAGCAAGATATGTGAGAAGTCCATATGAATAAGAGCAAAGAAAATGGCGCTTACTATCCCGGCTATCCAGAAATTAGTTGTTTGGACAAGCGATCCAAAAATAACACGACGGAAGACGAACTCTTCTAATATTGGTCCAAAAACAACTATCGCTAATATTGCAATAGGAGCACCTTTTGCAATAGCTACAATATCAGCTGTGTTTTGCGATCCACCTTGGATACCGAATATAGCCATTTCGATTGCTGCGCCAATCATTTGGCCAAAGAAAACTAAGAAGAAACCAATAATTCCCCACATAATTGACAGTGGTATCGTTGCTTTCTTCCCTTTATAAATATCCCAAAACGCTTTATCACGAGATGTTAGGATTAAGCTTAGGATTAATGCAATGGCAAAGCTAAGTGCAATATACCAGCCTTGCGTAAGCGGAGCAGCTTGCTCGCTAGGTAAACCAGTTGTACTCATAACAAGCTTGTGAAACGGTTTTGCTAGCAATATCCCTGATAAATGCATGATGATATAAATCACTAAAACATAAAGGGCTGTTTTTTTATGCTTATTTATTTTTGTAGAATTGTTCACAGTCAAAATCCTTTCCATTCATTATGCTACCTTTCTATTGTAGAGGAATATGGAAAGAAAACAAAATTTTTTGAAGTTCTGACTTGCAAAAAAAAGTGTGATTGATTATCATAATAATTGTGTTAGCACTCGTATAGGTAGAGTGCTAATAAACTTAATTTTATATTTTATTAATAGGAGGTTGTTTCACTTGTTAAGACCACTAGGAGATCGTATTGTAATCGAACTAATCGAGGTAGAAGAAAAATCTGCATTCGGTATTGTATTGCCAGACTCTGCAAAAGAAAAGCCACAAGAAGGTAAAATTGTAGCAGTTGGGACAGGTCGTATATTAGAGAACGGACAACGTGTAGAGCTTGACGTTAAAGTTGACGACCGCATTATTTTCTCTAAATATTCAGGTACAGAAGTTAAATATGAAGGTAATGAATACCTAATTTTACGCGAAAGCGATATTCTTGCAATTATTGAATAAATTCATACTTTTAAAGATTCATCACTAAAAGTTTCGGATGAAATTTTTTAAAACGTTTACTATGTGAATAAGTTGATTGGAGTGGAGGCTGGGCGACTCCTTGGGGATTAGCGTCACAGATGAGACCCTGGAGCGAGCAACGCGAGTGAAGCGGCTCATCGGACGCCCCCAGGAAAGCGCTCAGCCGGAACGGAAATCAACCACACGCTTTGGGGATAATCCCTTTTAAAGTAAATGCCTCGTCATTGTCACATATAGGTGACAATGATAGTATGGCGAAATTTCTATAAATATATTGATGAAGCTTAACGAATATTCCATTCCAGGAGGGTAAATTCAAATGGCAAAAGATATTAAATTCTCAGAAGACGCTCGTTCATTAATGCTACAAGGTGTAGATAAATTAGCAAACGCGGTAAAAATTACTTTAGGGCCAAAAGGTCGTAACGTAGTTTTAGAAAAAAAATTCGGTTCACCACTTATTACAAATGATGGTGTAACAATTGCAAAAGAAATCGAGCTAGAAAATCCATTCGAAAACATGGGTGCAAAATTAGTAGCAGAAGTGGCTTCTAAAACGAACGAAATCGCTGGTGACGGTACAACAACGGCAACGGTATTAGCTCAAGCAATTATTCGTGAAGGCTTAAAAAACGTAACAGCTGGTGCAAATCCTGTAGGTATTCGTAAAGGGATTGACAAAGCAGTTGCAGCAGCCCTTACAGAATTAAACGCTATTTCTCGTCCAGTAAGCAACAAAGAGGAAATCGCACAAGTTGCGGCTATCTCTGCTGCCGATGATGAAGTAGGACAATTAATTGCAGAAGCAATGGAACGTGTCGGTAACGACGGTGTTATTACAATTGAAGAGTCTAAAGGCTTCACAACTGAGCTTGATGTAGTAGAAGGTATGCAATTCGACCGTGGGTATGCATCACACTACATGGTAACAGATACAGATAAAATGGAAGCTGTATTAGATAATCCATACATTTTAATTACTGATAAAAAAATTACAAATATCCAAGAAGTATTACCATTATTAGAACAAGTGGTACAACAAGGTCGTCCACTGTTAATCATTGCTGAAGATGTTGAAGGGGAAGCTCTTGCAACACTTGTAGTGAACAAGCTTCGTGGTACATTCAATGCTGTAGCGGTTAAAGCTCCAGGATTTGGTGACCGTCGTAAAGCAATGCTTGAAGATATCGCAATTTTAACAGGTGGTCAAGTAATTACAGAAGAATTAGGCTTAGACCTTAAATCAGCTGATATTACATCACTTGGTCGCGCCGCAAAAGTGGTTGTGACAAAAGATAATACAACAATCGTAGAAGGTGTTGGCGGTGCAGATGCAATCGAAGGCCGTATTGGTCAAATCCGTGCTCAGCTTGCTGAAACAACTTCAGAATTCGATAAAGAAAAATTACAAGAACGCCTTGCAAAATTAGCAGGTGGCGTAGCAGTAATCAAAGTTGGTGCTGCAACAGAAACAGAACTAAAAGAACGCAAACTTCGCATTGAAGACGCTCTAAACTCAACTCGTGCAGCAGTTGAAGAAGGTATTGTATCAGGTGGTGGTACTGCTCTTCTTAACGTATATGCAGCAGTTGAAAAAGTTGCGGATGCAGAAGCAGGCGACGTAGCAACAGGTGTAAAAATTGTTCTACGTGCTTTAGAAGAGCCAGTACGTCAAATCGCAAACAACGCAGGTCTTGAAGGTTCAATTATTGTGGATCGTCTAAAACGTGAAGCAATCGGTGTAGGTTTCAACGCTGCGACAGGCGAATGGGTAAATATGATTGAAGCGGGCGTAGTAGACCCAGCGAAGGTAACTCGCTCAGCTCTACAAAACGCAGCATCTGTAGCAGCTTTATTCTTAACAACTGAAGCAGTAGTAGCAGATATTCCAGAACCAGCATCAGCAATGCCAGATATGTCTGGTATGGGCGGCATGCCAGGAATGATGTAATCCTTGTGTGACAAGGGTTTACTCAGCTTTTGAAGGTGATGATTTCGCCTTTAGAGAGCTTTGAAATCCACGTTGCAACACTTCTTTTTATGAAGTAGTATTACTCACAATTAAAATACAAAGTAACTACCACTTCTCATGATTTTTAATAATTATGAGGAGTGGTTTTTTTCTATGCGATGACTTCATAGCAGACAGAAGAATTAACTAAGTGTTTCTCGTTTCTAATTTGGCTCTGTTAAATTTAAATGTTAATTTTTATATTGGTAATATAGGAGCTCCTTCGAAAATATAGGCATGACGATAAAAGTAGGCCTTATATGCTCGGATTTATGGTTTTAATAAATCTGGTAACCCCCAAATTGAACAAACTGCATAACAACTTAAAACTAAACCGATGATGAAAGGTATAGATTTCTTGATATTTTCCTTTTTAAAAGAGATTTCATTGTATTCACTATAGGTAAAGGTAAAATAAACAACAGCAGGTAAAAAGATTACCACTGCATACCAATGTTGTCGAAAAGTGAATGGAACTTCTACGACAAATGCTGACGAACAAAGTAATAAACCTAGTAAAGTTCCTAGAGAATAACCTTTAATATATTTTTTCAAACTATTACATCCTTATATAATTTTTACGGAATTTTTATTATAACAAAAATTTTCCCCATTATCAGGCGTCTATGAGAGTTCATTCATTTTCTTACGATCGTAAAGAAGGCATATGTAGAGAAGAAAAATGAAGAAAGAAGTGTTTCATTAGACAATCCATATTTAAATCTCGACGATTTTGTTATTAACATCCCGTATCCCCTGGTTCCAAAAAGCACTTCTCAAATTTGAGAAATGCTTTTATATATGTTAAAAATTGACAAAGTGATAATTCGTTAAAGTGGGAAATGTTATAAAATATATCAAATTTAATTATAATAGAAGAAAATATCATTTAAAGGATGTTTAAATAAATGGCCATTGTAAAAATCAAAAAAATTAAGATACAAAACTTACGAAATGTGCGACAAGGCGAAATTGTCTTAACGGTGAATTTTGAGACATTTTTTAAGGCTAACGTTGTAGGTTTATACGGACAAAACGGTTCAGGGAAAACAACTATTGTTGATGCATTTGGCTTGTTAAAGGCACTAATCTCCGGCTGGATTACTGAAATAAAATTACCGTCTCAGGAAAAGAAATTAATTATGGCAGGAGAGGATACGGCAAGTATTGAGTTCGAGTTTCTTGTAGAAAATCCATTTGGCACTTTTTTTCTCAATTATTATGTAGAGTTAAAAGAAGATCAAAACAGACTGTACACAACGGTTGAACGTATAGCTTACAGAGAGAATGAGAAAGGTAAGCGTTCAAAGATTCTAATGAATGTTTCAGAGGAAGACATACAACTACGTAAAGCAAATCTTTCAGATATGAATGAAAAAACGCGTATCCAATTACTAGTCATTCATCAACTATCTAAAAAACAATATACGTCCTTTATCTTTCACAAAGATTTAAAGCCATTATTACAAGACAGATTATCAGAGCTAGAAATGCAATTACTTCATAATTTAGCAATAGATTTTAACCGAGATCTACATGTTGTTAATAATCAAAATATCGCACCATTATTTGAGGAGCGCAGCATGCCATTTAGTATCCATCTAGAAAAAACTCGTGGTTCTATCCCTTACAATTTGAAAGGACCAGCGTTATTACCAGAAGATACGTTTAATGTGTTATGTGAAGTAATAGAACAAAGTAATCGTGTATTATCAGCAATTATTCCGGGTCTGACTATTAAGATTAATGTCATTACAAAACAAACGATGGATAATGGAGAAAAAGGAGTCCGTTTTGAATTTTTATCACAGCGTGGGGAGCGCGAATTACCACTACGGACAGAGTCAGAGGGGATTTTGAAAATAATTTCTGTACTCAGTGTACTTATTGCCGTTTATAATAACCCAAATGCTTGTGTAGTGATTGATGAATTAGATTCTGGTGTTTTTGAATATTTATTAGGCGAGTTGTTAACAGTGATTGATGAGGACGGAAAAGGCCAGCTTATTTTTACGTCTCATAATTTACGCGTGTTAGAGGTGCTTGCTATTAAAAACTTATGGTTTACGACAACGAACGAGGAACGTCGTTATATGCAGCTAAAAGGTATTAAAGAGGTAAATAATGCTCGAGATGTTTATTTACGTGCAATTCAGTTGGGCGGACAGGATGAAGAGGTTTATAAAGAAACGAAGATATTTAAAATTAAGCGTGCTTTTAGAAAAGCGGGTGTCAAGCGTGACTAAAAAGGTTCTTTTAATTATTGTAGAGGGGCAGACGGAGCAAATTGTTTTAGAGGATTATCTAGATGAACATTTTGCAAATTCTACGATTCGCTTCGATGTACAACGAGAGGATATTTTAACGAAGTGGGACACTAATAAACGGATACCTAATATTAAAAATAGTGTTACGCGAGTGATTCAGAACTATTTGCAAAAGTATAAGTTTTTAGCGAAGGATTTAACTGCTGTCGTTCATATTACCGATGCAGACGGTTGTTTTATTGATCCCGAATTTGTCAAAGTGAAGGAAGATATTGAGCAAAAACTATACTATACAGAAGATGCAATATTGGTGAAAACTGAGAAGCGTAAGGAACAAATCGAGCAACGAAATGAAATGAAGGCGAATAATGCCAAAATCCTTGTGGCGAATGATCATTTTAGCATTCAGCGATTAAAAATACCGTACCAGCTATTTTATTTTTCTACAAACTTAGAGCATGTACTTTGGAATGAGCGCAATGAAATAGCAACGGAAAAGGTGCAAAAGGCAGATGAATTCATGGACAATTTATCGAGTTCCATAGAAGAGTTTTTAGAAGACTATCTTCCAGTTAATGCAGAGCTTCCGTATAAAGAAAAAATGAAAATGAGCTGGTCATTTTTAATGGAGGGCTGCAATTCGTTACAACGCGGAACGAATGTACCGTTATTATTTGAAATGATTAAATCAGATGTACAATAAAGTATAACTTTAATCAGTGGGGTCCACATCTTCCACTGATTTTTTGTTTTCAACAATAAGGCTTCAATGGGCAAAATGTATAACAGTATTGCCTAGATTTTTATACGCTAAAAAAAGTGCGACTTTATTTTAAAACAATACAACTTTGTCTTATATCGACAACGGTAGATAGTTTTATCAATTTTTGTTCAATATATGACAAAAATTGAATTTGAAACTTTAATAGACTAGTGGTATAGGGTTCTCTAAACAATTTAAGTGTTGTTCTAGCAACAGTTCCTTATTGCAATTTCGAACATTCGCATATTAGAAAGAAGTTTTATTTTCCGGTTTTTATCAATTTTTGTTCGAGTAACAACAAAAGTTGATTTTTAAATATTTATTTCTAATGATATGCTATTATCAAACCCGGAAAAAGCAAGAGCTTCCCTTCAGTGTAAGTGTTTCTGAAAAAATCGGAATATTCCGAACGGAGGGTCGATGAATTAGCAATCAATAGAGACTATTAATAATTTGAAAATGAACATTTCTCAGTATACTCGTATCAAAGTTTAATTGAAAATACCTGTATGTAAAAGCCACAAAGCATAAATGCCATGAATTTCTAGTACGATTTAAATGTTTTATTTTCAAGAGGTTTATTATTATAAATGTGTAATAAAATTGAAAAATCCAATCCATAAGGACGATGAATAAAAATTGCATAAACTGTATCTCGATTTCACCGAGTACCTTATATCCAAGCGAAGAATCTTTGAGCAATGACATCTTTTCCTCTCCTAAATCATAAGCTTTATAGGTGTGATTTTATCAAGCTAGAAGGAGGCACTGCCATTCAAATACATGTTGTACGGGCAGGGGAGTCCATATGGGGTATTTCGCAGGCGTATGGGACAACAGTTCAAAGTATTGTAGATGCCAATCAAATTCCTGAACCGAATCGATTAGTTGTCGGGCAAACTCTTGTAATACCGATTGTCGGAAATTTTTATTATGTACAGTCAGGGGATAGTCTATATTCAATCGGCCAACGCTTTGGCATGAATTATTTAACACTTGCTCAAGTCAACAATATTAGTCCGAGTCAGCCTTTATCGATTGGTATGCGACTTTATATTCCACCTCAACCAAAAACAAAAGCTGAAACATTGGCATATTTAGAGCCGAGAGGGACGTTCGTTAGTGAGGCATTATTGAGCCAAGCGAGAGAAGCGGGTCCATTTTTAACATATCTTGCTTTATTTAGCTATGAGGCAAGGCGAGATGGAACGCTTAAGAGTCCCCCGAGTCAAGGTGTGACGCAAATTGCTAATGATACAGGAGCTTCTCTAGCAATGGTTGTTTCAAATTTGGAAAATTTTAGTTTTAGCGGTGATTTAGCACGAGATATTTTTCAAAGTACAGCAGTACAGGACTTGCTTTTTAATAATATTCTTGAAGAGGCTAAGCGTTTAGGAAGCGTTAAAGATATTCATTTCGATTTTGAGAATTTACCGGGTGATCAACGAGAAGCATACAACAATTTTTTAAGGAGAGCGGTGAGTCGATTCCATCCACAGGGGTATACCGTATCGACGGCACTAGCTCCAAAAACAAGTGCTAGTGAGCGAGGCCCGTGGACGGAGGGGCATGATTATAAAGCACATGGAGAAATAGTGGATTTTGTTATGTTAATGACTTATGAATGGGGGTACTCTGCAGGGCCACCTATGGCCGTATCGCCACTTCCCGAGGTAGAGGCGGTTGTAAAATATGCAGTAAGTGAGATACCTCGTAACAAAATTATACTTGGACAGAATTTATATGGATATAACTGGACGCTGCCTTTTGTACAAGGGGGCCCGAATGCAGAAGCAATTAGTCCACAAAGAGCAATTGAGATTGCTAAAAAATATAATGCTGCTATTCAGTTTGATTTGAGATCTCAAGCTCCGTTCTTTGAATACTACGATGAGCAAGGTAGAGCACATGTGGTGTGGTTCGAGGATGCAAGATCCATTCAAGCGAAGTTCAATTTAATCAAAAGGTACAATCTTAGAGGGGTGGGCTACTGGAAATTAGGTTTACCGTTCCCGCAAAATTGGCTATTGATCGGATCAAATTTTGATGTAGTAAAGAAATGAGAATCTTAAGGAGTAAATACTTTCGCTGCAAAGGGAGTTCATTTCTTTTCTAATAAATATTAATAATATGGAAATAACGTTTCCAATTATGGGGATATATATTATAATAATGGTAAATAATATTTTAGGAGGTATATTTTGGATAAATTCAAAAAGTTAGGTATCATACTAGCGTCTACTGCATTTTCTGTGGGTGTAATTTCGCCAACGGCACAAGCTTCAGCAGACGTAAAAGAACCGCAAGAGAGAGTGGCGATCCAAGTTGCTTCAACAGAAACAAAGGTATCAAAAAGTGTACTTATTAAGCAATTGAATACATTATTCCCTAACAAGTTCAAATTTGTAACAGAGAAAGATTTCTCAATGGGGGAAGCGCATTACTTTAATGATGATAAAACAATACGCTATGAATTAAGCTTCCACAAGACAATCGATGGCAAAGACGTTTATGGTGATTTTACTTTTAAAGGCGAAGATTTAGAATTAGAATATTTCCACTATCAGCCTGCTAATATAGCGGATGCATTGTATCCAGTGAAGTATTCAGAGACTGAGGCAAAGAAAATTGCCCAAGACTTCCTAAAGAAATTGCCGAATACTGCGAATTACAAGCTTCGTGAAGACAATTGGTATGGTGATTTTGGTTTTAGTTTTAGTAGACCTTTATCTGAACCAATTACGTATTCATTCACTTATTCGCCAACACATAATGGTGTACCACTAATTAATGAGAATCTCAATATTACAGTTCTAGCAAATGGTGAAGTTACAGATATGTATCGTAGTACTGAGTCAACTAGTAAGGCAACATTTGATAACTTAGATCAGAAAAAGAATGAATCAGATATACTTACACAGGTTCGAGAAAATTTATCAGTTGATTTACGTTATGTAATTGACACTAACTACCAAACAGGTGAATCTATTGCTAAGCTTGCGTATATGCCCCCATCAAGTTTCGCTGGTGTACATGCATTAAATGGGCAGTGGAAGACAATGAATGGTTTCACTACCGAAGTACCAAAGGAAAAAGAAGTAGAAAAACTGGCATCGCAACCACTTGAACCTAGAAAGAAGAACGTTACAGTAGAAGAAGTTGAAGAGTTAGCGAAGTCTTTCTTAAAAGATGATTCAGGCAAATCGGAGCTACAAATTGATTCGATTAGTGAAAGAGAAAATGAAAATGGTGAGACAATTTATTCAGTAAATTATATGTATCATATAAAAACTGGTGGTTATGGTACATCATTTGAAGTGAACAAAGCAACAGGTGAGATTACAGAATACTGGGATATACGTAGAGATTTCATAGAGACAGATGTTAAAGTACAACCAATTGCAAAAGATGCTGCTTTAGCAAAAGCGATAGGCTACTTAAAAGAGTGGGCTCCGTCTTATATTCATAACTATTCGAAGCCACTAGAAGATGTAATATATGATAAAGATAGCGAACGCTATTACTTCTCCTTCCCACGTGTTGTCAATGGCATTGCCGTAGTAGGGGATGCAATTTCTGTTGGTATTAGTGCAGATGGTAAATTAAGTTCTTTAAATATTAATAATCACAAGATTGATAACTGGCCGTCTGTAAACAAAGCTATTCCAGCTGATAAAGCAAAAGCAACGTTCAATGAAGGGTTAAAATTGGAGCTTCAGTATGCGAAACAAGATGGCGAGGATAAGCACCACTATGATTTAGTATATTCTCCGGTTTATAATGGAAGCATATTCAATGGCATTGATGCAACAACCGGTAAGTGGCTTCATGTTGCTGATGATGCTAAAGGAAAACCAGCTATTTCTCATCCAACAGCTGGAGGAGAATTAACTTATTTACTACACCAAAATGTGTTAGAGGTTAAAGACCCAGCAAACTTTAATGCTGATACAGCTGTAAACAAGGGAGAAGCTTTGAAAATCTTAGTTAAATCATTATCATACGGACATTATGATTTTAGTCCTTATGGAAGAGGCGACGAGAAGCAATCCTTTAATAATATTGACAAAAAGCATCCATTATACGGAGTTGTTGAACAAGCTGTAAGAATGGGTATTATACAACCGGGTAATCAATTTGCAGTAGATACAGAATTGACTCGTCAAGAGCTTGCAGAATGGTTAGTACGTGTATTGAATTTGGAAAATGCTGCTAAACATAGTGACATTTACAAACTAAACTTTGCTGATGCAAGCTCAATTAAATCGGAATACGCAGGTTATATTGCTTTAGCAAGTGCGATGGGACTAATGGATGGTCAGCAAAATAAATTCAATGCTACTGGGAAAGTGACGTATGCAGATTTGGCAATATCTACAGTTCGTCTAGCAAAGGCTGTTTATGAGGAAAATAACGGTCGCTATTACTATTAATATTCAGTAATCGATACATGAAGGGGCATCTCCTAATTTTAGGAGGTGTCCTTTTTGTGAGATTACAGTAAAACAAAAGGATTGCCGTTAATTATTTTATATGTTATTATTATCTCGAATTAAAGATAAATAAATTCGAAGTAAATGAGAAGAGGGAGTCGTATGAAGGAAAATAATCGTAATTTAAAAGCTTTTACGGTCTTGTTCCGGGCGTATCAAACGATTCAGGATGCAACAAAGAGGGATTTACTTCAATATGATTTAAATCAAACTGAATTTTCAGTACTTGAGTTTTTATATCACCATGGTGAGCAACCAATTCAAGTGATTGGAAAGAAAATTTTAATTGCAAGCAGCAGTATTACGTATGTTATTGATAAGCTCGAACAAAAAGGTTTTGTGTATCGACGTGCTTGTCCAAAGGATCGCCGTGTCACATATGTTTTATTAACATTTGAAGGACAAGTGTTGATGGAAGAAATATTTCCAAAGCATGAACAAAAAATTAATGAGATTTTCGAAGTATTAGATCAACAGGAGATGGACACAATGATCCTGTCTTTAAAAAAGGTTGGTTTAAACGCAGTTGAAAAATAAAAAATTTTACGTATATATCTCGAAATCGAGATAAATAGGGGGAACATAAAATGAATCATTTAAAAGGAATTCACCACGTTACTGCTATTACAAGTAGTGCAGAAGAGAATTATAAATTCTTCACTTATGTATTAGGGATGCGATTAGTGAAAAAAACAGTAAATCAGGATGATATCCAAACATATCATTTATTCTTTGCAGATGATAAAGGTAGTGCTGGTACTGATATGACATTTTTCGATTTCCCAAACATCCCAAAAGGTGTGCATGGAACTAATGAAATTTCTAAAACTTCATTCCGCGTGCCTACAGATGCGGCATTGGACTATTGGGTAGAACGTTTTGATCGACTAAATGTTAAACATACAGGAATACAAGAGCAATTTGGCAAGAAAACTTTATCATTCGTTGATTTTGATGATCAGCAATATCAGCTTATTTCTGATGAAAACAATACAGGCGTTGCATCGGGCACTCCATGGCAAGATGGACCGATTCCTCTTGAGTATGCAATTACAGGGTTAGGTCCAGTTTTTATAAGAGTTGCTAATTTTAAATATTTCAAAGAAATGCTAGAAAAAGTGATGCTCTTTACAGAAATTGCAGAGGAAGGGGATTTCCATTTATTTGAGGTTGGTGAAGGCGGAAACGGTGCGCAAATCGTTGTAGAGTTTAACGCAGTTTTACCAGTAGCTCGTCAAGGCTTCGGTACAGTACATCATGCGGCATTCCGCGTAGAGGATCGTGCTGTATTAGATGAATGGACTGAACGATTTGAAAGCTTTGGCTTCAATACTTCAGGTTATGTAAACCGTCACTTCTTTGAATCCCTTTATGCGCGAGTTGCACCACAAATTTTATTTGAGCTAGCTACTGATGGGCCAGGATTTATGGGGGATGAGCCATATGAAACATTAGGTGAAAAATTATCGTTGCCACCGTTTTTAGAGCCAAAGCGTGCACAAATTGAAGAGCTTGTTCGTCCTATCGACACTGTAAGAAGTACGATTACGTTCGATAAAGAATAAGAGTAATGCTTTTCATTCCATTCAGTAGAGAAACACAAGCCTCGCTGAATGGAAATTACATATTCTTAAAAGAGAATGATTGGAGGTCATTTGGATGGAATTTGCAAAGGTAATAGATAAGCGTCGTTCTGCGAATAATTTTATAGAGGGCATAAAGATGAGCGAAGAAGATATACGTCCCATTTTGGAGGATGTTAAACTTGCTCCATCTGCCTTTAATTTACAGCATACTAATTACATCGTTGTCTTAGATGAAGAAAAAAAAGAAAAAGTAAGAGAAGCGGCATACGGGCAATATAAAGTGCACTCAGCCTCGGCGGTTATACTTGTTTTAGGAGATAAAGAAGCCTATAAAAACACTGCTAACCTTAGTCAAGGGATGGTAGACTTAGGCATTATTAATGCTTGTGAGTTAGAAAATCTTGTTGAAGAAAATACAAAATTTTATGATGAGCGCGGCGAGGAGTTTAAGAAAGAGGAAGCCATTCGTAACGCTTCACTTTCAGCTATGTTATTTATGTTGGCAGCCAAAAATCGTGGATGGGATACATGTCCAATGATCGGCTTTGATCAGCAACAAATGAGAGCCCTTTTTAATGTCCCGGAAACACAAGAAATTGCGCTAATGATTACAATTGGTAAGGAAAAAGAAAGTAGTCGCCGTTTGCGTGGTTATCGTAAACCAGTTGAGGAATTTGCAACCTATTATTAGGTCGGTATAAAATAAAAATGCTTTACAAAAAATAAATTTAATGCACATTTAGGAGGAAATATTGTGAAAGTAGTAGCAATCGTAGGTAGTATCCGTAAAGAATCTTATAATCTGCAGTTAGCGAAATTTATTCAAAAGCGTTATGCGGAGAAATTGAATCTTGAAGTATTAAGCTTAAGTGACCTACCAATGTATAACCAAGATATCGAAAATGAAGCACCGCAAACAGTATTAGATTTTAAAGCCAAAGTAAAAGAGGCGGATGCAGTTCTTTGGCTGACTCCAGAATATAATGGTACAGTGCCAGGTGTTATGGTTAACGCCATCGATTGGTTATCTCGCGTTGATAAAGTAATGATTGGCAAGCCATCATTCATGATGGGCGCATCAATGGGTAACTTAGGTACTGTTAAAGCACAATTACACTTAAGAGATATTTTATTTTCACCTGGAGTAAATTCACCATTACTTAGTGGTAATGATGTTTATATTGGCGCAGTACACACTAAATTTGATGCTGAAGGCAATTTAACAGATGAGGGTACTATTAAATTCCTAGATGTAGTTATAGATAACTTCTTAAACTGGATGAAAACATACGTTTAAAAATAAAAAACTGGGATTTAGCACAAAAACGTGTGGTTGATTTCCGTTCCACTATTGCTGATCCCGAGGAGTCGCCCAGTCTCCACTACAATCAACTATTTGCATAGTAACCGTTTTAACAAAAGTCATCCACAACTTTTGGTGATGAACCAAAAACTGTCCAATTAAGTATACTATATACTTTTGGACAGTTTTTTTATCTCTTTATTTAATTGGGATTATTTTTAAAACCTTTTGAAGACGGTATGCAAAAAACCCCGCGAATATAGCTAAAATAATATCCTTTGGTAAAGGAGGCATCATCCAGAGCCATGCTATTTTATAAGTGAAAGCATCAGGCGCACTAGCCCATAGCTTATAGGCAAAGTACATCCAATTTGTCCCTAGTAAATAATTAATAGCAGTTGCAACTAATGCAGCAACTACATAGCTTTTCTTCGTTCCACTGTGTTCTACAATAAGCCCTGCGACAAATGCAGCTAATATAAAAGAGACAATGAAACCAAATGTAGGACTTAAAATTTGCCCAAAGCCTCCGCTGAATCGTGCAAATACAGGTGCGCCTGCTAAACCGATGCACATATAAACAGTACAAGCGAGAGCCCCTTTTCTACTACCGAGAATAAGTCCCGCTAAAATAGCGAAAAATGTTTGCAATGTGATTGGTACTCCGCCTACAACCATGAAAGGTACAATGGACGTAATATTAGCTCCTATCATCATTAATGTTGAAAAAAGTCCAATGTATGCAATATCTACTGTTCTTAATTTTTGATGTGTATGTTCCACAATGGTTGTCATTATTTCACCCCTAAAAAGTAAAGTTGATAATAATAGTGTAAAAAAATAAAGTTTTTGTGTCAACTTGATTATAGTTATTGGTTAACATAAAGGTATTTCTTAACTTGATAAGTGAATGATAGTATAGACTAACTATTGAAATATATGATAGAATTGTCATAATTTTAAATCATTCGATACTAATGGTGTGACATCTTGTACAATGTGTCACTTAAAAGGGAAATCGGTGCAAATCCGACGCTGTCCCGCAACTGTAACGAGGAGTTCTATGATGATTTAGCCACTATTCTAGAATGGGAAGGCAATCATAGGTACATTGATTCGAAGCCAGGAGACCTGCCATTTAGTTATTCCTGTAATGCCCACGAGGATGAAAGCGATTACGGACAATAGTAGAAGAAAATCTAACTTTGTTTAGTTTTTTTCAGCAGGTGTCCAAACACACGCTGAAAGACGCGATTATGCCAGACATAATTGATTCTAGGGTATTTCCATGCGCATTTGTATGGAATACCCTTTTTTCTTTCATTTATCTTCGTTCTACTAATATTAGCAAAGCGTCAGCTACAATTACGGCTTGGTGAATTTGATGTTTAATGATTAGGAGTTAATAAACAGATGAATAGAAAATTTATGTTACTTTCAATGACCCTTCTTCTATTACTTATAATTTCAATGACAATTGCAATTATGGTTGGATCGGTATCCGTTACACCACTTTATGTATGGAAGGTTATCCTTTCTAAAATCCCTATTATACAAAGCTCAATCGAACAAGATTGGAGTCGCTCACAGGAAATCATCATTTGGCAAATAAGGGCTCCGCGTGTATTACTTGCTGCTATCGTCGGAGCAGGCTTGGCAATTGCAGGAGCAGCTATTCAGGCACTCGTTCGTAATTCAATTGCAGAACCATATATTTTAGGGATTTCTTCTGGAGCGACGGTTGGTGCCACAGCTGTCATCATTTTAGGTGCCTTTTCATTTCTGGGCGTTTATGCTCTTTCCATATCGGCTTTTTTAGGCTCTCTCACAGCAATGGGGTTAGTTTTCTTCTTATCACATGTTGGCGGTAGAGTGTCCGTCTTTCGACTTTTACTTTCAGGGATGGCGGTGTCATTTATCTTATCTGCTATTTCAAATTTTATCTTAATGCTGTCGAAGCAAGAGGGGGGAATGAAGGCAGTCATGTTTTGGATGCTAGGAAGCCTAGCGGGTGCGAAATGGAGTATTCTTATAATTCCTGCAGTCATTTTTATTGTAGTATTTGCCTTGTTATGGCTCAACTATCGCAGTTTAAATTTATTACTCCTTGGAGAAGAAGCAGCAGTTACATTAGGGGTTAACTTACAACAATTTCGAATACAGCTTATTTTATTAGTATCATTATTAACGGGTGTGCTGGTTGCTGTAAGCGGTTCAATTGGATTTGTAGGCTTAATCATTCCACATATTGTACGACTAATTGTAGGTTCAAATCATAAATATGTCATACCGATTAGCGCATTATTAGGGGGGATCTTCTTAGTTTGGGCAGATGCACTTGCTCGAATATTAATTGCCCCTGAGGAAATGCCGATAGGAATTATCACGGCTTTTTGCGGAGGTCCATTTTTCATTTGGCTGCTACGTCGTAACAATTATTCTTTCGGTGAAGGAGATTAAAAATATATGACATTAGAAGCGAAACAACTATCATTCTCCATTTCTGATGAACGCATATTACATGAAGTAAGTGTTGAAATAAAGGACAGGCAATTTGTAGGGTTGATTGGTCCTAATGGTAGTGGGAAGTCAACGCTATTAAAGAATATGTACCGTTTATTAAAACCAGAAAGTGGAACGGTGTTATTAAATGAACAAGATATTCTAAAGCAATCGAGTAAAAACATAGCTAGAAATCTAGCAGTTGTGAGTCAAGAAACACCGGTCTTATTCGATTTTACAGTGCATGATTTAGTGAGTATGGGGAGAACACCCCATAAAAAACTATTGGAGCTTGATCAAGAGCAAGATTTTCAAATCGTAAAGGATGCACTGAAGCAGACGGGTATCGCTCATTTAGAGAAACGTAGCTATAGCTCTCTTTCAGGTGGTGAAAAAAAGCGTGTGATGGTTGCCCGTGCCCTTGCTCAGCAAGCACAGGTGCTTATTTTAGATGAGCCAACAAATCATCTAGATATTCAGCATCAATTGCAGCTTATGGATCTAATCCAAACCTTACAATTAACAGTTGTTGCTGCAATCCACGATTTAAACATTGCGGCTATGTATTGCGATCAAATTTATGTTTTACAGCAAGGTCGAATTGTTTGTTTTGGCACGCCAGAAGAAGTACTTACACCGGCATTATTACAAGATGTATTTGGGGTTTATGCTGATATTCAAACACATCCACTGACAGGTAAGCCATATTTAACGTATATCCCAGAGCAATTCACGAAGGAAGCTTTATGTCAAAAAAATTAAGGTTGTAATTATGTTTTTTTTTGCAAAGCGAGGGGGTGATTTCCGTTCCGACTGTGCGCTTTTTGCTAACGTAGCGGCAGCAACAGGATGTTGGTCACGAAGGCGTTATCACAGGACGTGATGGTTTTAGCCTTCGTTCCTCTATATCGCTGATCCCCAAGGAGTCGCCCAGTCGTAACGAAGATCAACCAATTCATATAGTATATATCTTCTGGCCTGTAACTCTAATTAATAGTGATAAAATCCTCAAGATACACTATTTACATAGTTATAAAATAAAGTTTCAACGAAAAAGTTTATTTCAAAAGGCTTATTCACAGTATTTAAAGAATTGAAGTCAAATTAAGATACTGCTTTTAAGCCTGCTACACCAATGATAATGGCGATGATACTAATAATTCGAGTTAGGTTTTTGGATTCACCGAAGAAAATAATATTTACGAGAACAGCCCCAACTGTACCAATACCAATCCACACTACATAGGCAATGCTTAACTGTAGATAGTTAAAGGAGGTATATAAAAGCACAAAGGACATACCAAAGCCGCCCACATATATTAATAAATTACGTATAGTTTTGTTCTGACTATAAAAGCGTAAACCTACAACACCGATAATTTCAGAAATTGCTGCTAATAAAACAAGTAACCAGCCCATTATGCATTAGCTCCTTTCTTTTCATCATAATCTTTTGAAGGGTTATCAGCTAAATTAAGACCAATAACACCTAATACTAAAATAAACATGAAAATTCCTTTAATCGTATTAAATTCACCATCGAAAATAAAAATGTCCATTAATGTAGTACCAATCGCACCGACCCCCGCAAAAGTCGCATAAACTGTGCCTGTAGGTAGGTTTTCACAAGCCTTCGATAAGAAATGAAAATCTAACGCAATTAAGGACACGATAATAATCCAATGCCACCAAGCACCGGCAACATTAAAAGCAAATATCCAAAACAATTCAAACAAACTAGTTAATCCAACATAAATCCAATCTTTTTGCATAATTAATCCTTTCATCTATCCATAATTATGACTGACATTCAGTCATTTTTAGTGTAAAAGAGAACGTCACTTAGGCGTGACGTAAACCGAGTGCATGATGTAAAAAGTCGAGGAGCTCAAGCTTTTGAAGTCTAATTGTGTCTTCTTCACTGTCATCATACAAGTAAATTTGTTCAGCAGCAGATTCTACTAGACCGATGATAAGTTTAGAAGAACGTGTAGTGTTTAGAGATTCACGTATCGTTCCTTCTTGTTGAGCTTCGTATAAGAAATTATTCATCCATTCGTAATAGGGAGCATATATATTTTCCCATTCTTTCATATGCTCGGTTTGTGTAATACCAGCATAGATAAGTGCAAATACATCTCGATATTCCTCTGTTAGTGAAAAAACAATATCTACTAACTTTTCAAGCCGCTTTGCAAAAGGCTCCTGTGTTGAAATACCATCGTTTATAGCAGCAATAATTTTCTCAACCATAACTTTTGCAATGGCTGGCATAACTGAAAGCCGTGATGGGAAATAAAGATAAAATGTCCCTTGCGCAATACCTGCAGCTTTTACGATATCTGAAACCTTTGTCTTTTCAATTCCTTTTTCACGAAAAACTTCAATTGCAGCTTGAATAATTTTCTCTTCTTTTGACATGGAATCCCTCGCTTTTAGCCTGCTTATTTATTATGTTACAAAATAGCTGAAATAAAGTCAATGAAAAATGACTGACATTCAGTCATTTTTTGGGTGTATATATGTTTCTTATTTAGGGAACTTTATTCGTGAAAGGATTTGATGCAAATGGAAGAGATAAAAATTGCGCAACTAAATCAGCAACAGCTTGAAAGAATTAATGAGCTAGAAAAGAACATTGGGGTGACCTTAGTAGCCTATGATTCTTCAACAATGCCGTCACAGGGCTCCGGTGCCTTTGAGTCAAATAATAGTACTCACAGCAATCATCCATCATAATTACGAATAAAATGCCTTGCAGCAATGTGAGGTTTTTTTATTTCATTTAAAGAGTGTATAGGGGGTTACAATGATGCAGGATTTCTATGCAGATTTACATATTCATATTGGACGCACTTCAAGTGGACGCGCTGTTAAAATAACTGGCAGTAAAACGTTAACACTAGCGAGAATTTTAGAGATTTCAAGCGCAAAAAAGGGACTAGAAATTATCGGGATTATTGATTGTCATTCACCAGAAGTAATGGATGAAATGGTAAAGATGATAGAACAGGGTGAACTGAAGGAGCTGGAACAGGGAGGACTTCGTTTTCAAGAAACTACACTTATTCCAGGTTCTGAAATTGAGATTTACGATCAGCATTGCCTTGGACCCATCCATGTGCTTGCTTATTTTCCAACACTTTCGCTTATGAGAGAATTTTCAAACTGGATGTCTAATCATATGAAAAATATCCATTTAAGCTCTCAGCGAATTTATTGTGATGGGCGAACATTGCAGCAAAAGGTTCATGAATTAGGCGGTCTTTTTATTCCTGCCCATGTCTTCACACCATTTAAAAGTTTGTTCGGTAAAGGTGTACATCGTAGTTTAACAGAAGTTTTTGACCCTCAGTTTATAGATGCGATAGAGCTTGGATTAAGCTCCAATACTGAAATGGTGAGTAACATTAGAGAACTGCAAGCATATACATTTGTCAGCAATTCTGATGCACATTCACTTGGGAAAATTGCACGTGAGTATCAAAAATTGAGACTATCAAGTGCAAATTTTACAGAATTAAAGATGGCGCTTCATGAGCAACAAGGTCGAGCAGTAACAGCCAATTATGGTTTAAATCCTTTGCTTGGTAAATATCATCAAACCGTCTGTGCAAAATGTGGTGAGCAACTGAGCAACGCTGCAACAATTTGTACAAACTGCGAAAGTACGCAAATTATAAAAGGGGTTGCAACACGCATAAAGGAGCTTTCAGAGCAAGTAAATGATAAACGTGCAAGACCACCATATATTCACCAAGTACCACTAGACTTTATTCCAGGATTAGGGCCGAAAATGATGGAACGATTAGTACAAGCGTTTGGTACAGAGATGAACATCTTACATCGAGTTACGCTAGAACAACTCGAACAAATCGTGCCACATAAAATTGCCAAGATGATTGATTTAGCAAGAACGGGGCAATTGGCAATCGAAGTTGGTGGTGGCGGCATTTATGGGAAGGTTCAACTGGAATAAAAAAGGTTCATCACATAGGCGCAGTTCACTGATCCCCAAGGATTCGCCCAGCCGGAACGAAGGCATGGCGTACATTTTATCAAACGTCATCACAACTTTTGGTGATGAACACTAAAAAAATACGCTTTTTTAGCCCATTTCCATCCCCTGTATATTAAAATAGTAATTAGTAAAATTTGGAGGAGTGAGGGTGTGCAATTATCAAAGAAATTTCAGTTTTTAGCGGCTAGCATTTTTGCATGTCAATTAGTAGTACCAATAGGTGTAAATGCTGAGGAACAAAGAGACTACATAGCGCCAAGTTGGGTAGTTCAAGCAGATTATGTAGCACTGGGTGATTCCTTAGCTCATGGTATGAATGAGGTTGGTATGATTGGGCTAAGTTACACGGATTTTGTTGCACAAGCTTTACAGCAAGATGGTTTAATTACTTCTTATAATAAGGGTTTTGCCAATTCAGGCTATACAACGAGTGATATATTAAAGGATATACAAAATAATGTGGAAAAGTCAGTGGTAGGATTCGGTTATCCAAGCGAGAAGGCAAAGGTTCGCACATCTATTAAAGAGGCTGAAATTATTACACTAACCGCTGGTGCCAATGATTTAATACCTATTTTAGAAGAGTCTCAGACAACAGGCATTAATGCAGCAATGATGCTAAAAGCTTCCCAGGGAGCAATAAAAAATATAGCTGCTATTTTAGAAGAAATTAAGAAGCTTAATCCGAAAGCTCAAGTTTATGTGATGGGCTATTATAATTCTTTTCCGTACTATAGTGAGGATGTACAGCAACAATTTAAAATGCTATTAAAAGTTATGAATGCAACGATAAAAACAACTGCTGAAAAAGCGGGTGCCATTTTTGTACCGACATATAATATTGTAGCAAAAGATGTTCCAATCTATTTACCAAACCCTGATAATATTCATTTAAGTGAAGCAGGCTATTTAGCAGTAGCGAACGAGGCGTTTATACCAGCGATTAAAGCAAGTACGTTATGGGATGTATCAAAAACGATTGAAGCAAATATGAAAGATAGTACAACTGTTAAAATAAACTGGCTTGAAGCGACGGATAATGTAGGTGTCACTAGTTACAACGTATATGTAAATGGTGAGCTTACATTTACACAAGATGCTAAAAGAAACGCTATAACTTTGGATAATTTAATAGCGAATACAGCATATACAGTAGCTGTTAAAGCGGTTGATGCGGCTGGTAATGAAAGTGTACAAAGTCCAACAGTTACTTTTACTACTGGAAGAACTTTAAGCTTTACTGATATAGAAAAGCATTGGGCAAAGGAGTTTATATTGAAGGCAGCTGAAGCGGGTATTATGAACGGTTATCCAGATGGTACGTTTAAGCCTGAGCAATTTGTTACTCGTGCACAGGCTGCTTCGATGCTTGTTAGAAGTCTCGGTTTAACGACGAAGGAACAGGCACCATTTACAGACATTGCAAGCTATGATGTCGGAACTCAGTCAGATATTGCAGCAGCTTATGCATATGGGCTAGTTAAGGGGATGGATGGTACGTTTAACTCAGGGCTGCCAATTACTCGCGCTCAATTAGCATTAATGATTAATCGTGCTTATGAATATGAGAAAAAGCAATCTTATGTGGCGAAAGGGAAAGCTCCATTCTCTGATATTGCCTCTTACGATGAAGAAACAAAACATGCAATCACTATGTTGTATGAACAAGGTATTATTATAGGTAGTGAAGGGGGATTTTCACCCGAGGCTCCTACAAAACGAGGCCATGCAGCGAAAATATTTATAAATTTTAATAGTCTATTAAAGAAATGAAATCATTAAAGGTAGAGGTTGTGAATAGAAACCTCTACCTTTAGACGTTTGCATATGTTATTTTTATTTCGATGGATATCTAGTACAGTTTAGGCACAGATTATGCCAAATTACAATTGCCATAATGCTGAAGTGAAAATTAATCAAAAGGAGAATGCGATGCTGTCATTTATTTTATCTGCGAAAAGATTGTTAGTAGGCATGTGGAAGTCATTCAAGCGTCCACAGTTTCTATCTTTGTTTACAACATTATTTTTTATCATTCTTTCAGGGACAATGTTTTATAAAGGAACGGAAGGATGGTATTGGATTGATGCCATGTATTTTGCAGTAGTGAGTTTAATTCCAACCGGTGTTGAGACGAGATTGTATCCTACTAGTAATTTTTCAAAGATGTTTACGATGATGTATTTAATCGTTGGAACAGGCGTCATGTTTATTACGCTATTAATGCTCGGCAGATCAATAGTCGATTTTACAATTGAGGAAGAAAAGAAAGAACAAGCAATAAAACGTCTGAAAAAATAACAAAGCAGTTCAATAAATCTTATAGATTTATTGAACTGCTATTCTTTACTTATTTACGATAGTCTAGCAATGATGCCTTCTTCATCGTCTAAGACTAGTTCGATTCCCGTTGAAAATGGATCACCATGTAAGACGTCTTTAATCCATACACGTAGTGCGCCAATCATTGCTGATGTATTGAACATCTCGACTTGACCATTCGTTTCAACTTCTGCACCGAAGCCTGCGTCATCATCGTATGTTAGTTCTACAAGTACATCCTCAGGGCGAATGTTTTTATAGTAAGCCTGAGATAAGCAAATTGCATTAATAATATCTTGCTCATTAATTATTTGTGCCATTGTGCTTCCTCTTTACGCTTTTTATCTTTAAACATATTAACAATTTTTACAACTAGCATTATGATAACCATGATGGCTGCAACGTTAATTAATAAGCCTAAAATATTTCCAAGCATACCCATACCACTGAAAAGACTTCCGAATAATAAGCCAGCTAAGCCACCAAGCATTAAGCCTTTCATAAGACCGCCTGAGAAGAAGCCGCCTTTCTTAGCTGTTGAATCCGTTTTGTTTGTGCTTTTATTTGTTGTTGCATTATTTTGATCTTTAGATTTATCCTGAGATTTTTGGATATTTGAGCTATTATTATTATTGTTTGAGAAGCCTTTTTTACCTGACTTATAGGATTTAGCTTCTGCAGTTGGTGTATCTGAGATGAACAATGTTGCACCTACAGTTGCAAACATAAGTGTCGCTGCAAAAAGAGCGGCAAGAATTTTTTTCATTACTTACATTCCTCCAATATAATTTTTAGTTTTGTCATAAACTAATCTAATAGTAATTTTACATGAACCATCTCTAAAAATAAAATAAACGCTTTCATCAATTTATTTATATGCGTAAATTTGAACAAGTAGTGACAATGTTAATCAAAATGTTGGACATGCATTACTTATATCGTTAATTGTAGTGGAGGTTGGACGTCCGCCCCTAGTAGGAACGGAAATCAGCCTCGATTTAAGAGGACAAGCCTTAAAAAAGGGTATATGGAAAGAAAGGAGTGAAACGATGATTTCAACATTATTACTATTAATTTCAATTTTTTTAATTTTTTATATAACGGAAAGAAGACGTTTTTTCAATGCAGTAGTTCTTGGTTTTGTAGGGTTGTTTATTTTAGGCAATATACTTAGTCATCCTTTATTTCTCCCTAATGAGCAGGGGATTGTGTCGAAGATGGGGATAGTCGTAATACTTGGAAGTTTCCCGAGTATTATGTTTATTTTATCGATAGCCACGTTTTTTAATAGTAAAGTTTTACTTGAAAAAGAAGGACGTAAAGTACGAAATCTATTGTTAGCTGTTTTTGGTTTGAGTTTTTTTATTATGATGATTTGGTATGTATTTGTGATTTTTATGAATATCGAAAATAATCTTTGGCATATTCTTTTCTTCTATGGGTTCTTGGTTTTCAGTTATACAATGTTTTTATATACAAGTATAATGGCCTACGCTACTCTATATCATTTTACGCCTATCTTTTATGAGCCTAACTATATTATTGTGTTAGGGTCAGGACTAATCGGAGATAAAGTACCACCGCTTTTAGCTAGCCGTTTAGACGAGGCAGTAAATCAGTTTCGAAAATATGGTAAACGACCTTACATTATCGTCTCAGGTGGACAGGGAAGTGATGAAAAAGTATCAGAAGCATATGCCATGAAAAAATATATAGTTAACGAACATCAACTACCGTCTCAAAAAGTATTTATGGAAGATCAATCGACAAATACTGAGCAGAATATGGCATTCTCTAAAGAAATTATGGATAAACATGCTCAGGGGAAAAAATATCGATCCTTATTCGTAACGAATAATTTTCATGTTTTCCGTGCAAGTATTTATGCTAAAAAGGCGAAGCTTAATGCACAAGGTGTTGGTTCAAAGACAGCCTTTTATTATGTACCTAATGCATTTACTCGTGAATTTATTGGTTTATTAGAAATGTATAAATGGATTCATGTCACTGTCTTTTTGTTTATTACATTGTTTATTGGCTTAATATTGAGAGCATATGTGTAACCAATATAGAGCTGTCTTCCATATAATAGTGGCAAGGTGCATTTTATTTCCATTCAGTAGAAGACGCCACTTCAAGGTGGTGAAATGAATGCGGAGTGGGTTCCTTTTTTAGAGCGTGTCAAATACTTACTGAAATAGAGGGACTCAGTCTAAGAGTGCCACGTCCTGTAGCGTTTAATCTGTGCGACAGCGCAGTGCAACGTAGCGACAGCAACAATTATGCCAAGGCGAAATTGATAGTAGTGTGCGAGGGGGGAAACGAATGTATGGGCAATTTTTAGCAAAAAAAAATAAAGAGCGAATAGGGTCCCTACAAAAGCTCGCGCAAACACAAGATACGTGTTTTGCGCAAAACATTGATTTGATAGCAGTCAAAGAAGTACAGTTAGCAGCCTTGCACAAAATTGTATATCAAGTTGTGCAGGGACTATTGAAAAAAAAACAACAACGGCATTTACAAATTATTCATCCAGAACAGACACAGTCAGTACAGGAGAATGTGCTAACGCTTTTAGCTGAATATGATGATTTACTGCGTGAAGCAATTCCACTCCCTATCTATATTTTCATTTGGCAAATTTCTTCATTGGAGAAGTTAGCTAATTGCGTTGAAGTTGTTGATGATGTACTTGATATATTGGAATGGTATTTTATTCATCAAAATGAGCAAGTTGAAGCATTTGACGAAGAAGATCTTGATCATGAAGTAATCATTGACTTATACAAAGATGCCATCGAGGAACAGGACGCAGATGCACGGTTTCAACTTGGTGAATATTATAGTGCAATCGACGGGACATATTTCCAACCAGAAAAGTCCGTGAAGTGGTTCGAGTTAGCAGCATCACAAGATAATGCTGATGCACAATATGCACTAGGTAATTTTCACTTTGAAGGTATAGGTGTAGAAGAAAACTATAGCATGGCTTTTTCGCTGTACGAGGCTGCAGCAAAGCAAGGGCATCCAGATGCCGCGAATAATTTAGCGGATATGTATTTTAACGGTGAGGGAGTGCCAGAAGATTTGGTACTTGCGAAGAAGTGGTTCGAATTTGCCGCACAACAAGGTGTGGCAGAGGCCATGTTTACACTCGGAATTATATACGAGCAGGGATTAGGAGTCGACAAAGACGAGGAGCAAGCTTGTAGCTATTATAAAAAATCTGCTGAAGCAGGCTATGTTGAGGCACAATATAGGCTTGGAGGGATCTATCTAGAGGGTCGGTTAGGGCAACCGAAAGATGTGAACCGTGGATTATATTGGTATGAAAGAGCAGCGAAGCAATATCATGTCGATGCCTTTTATGATTTGGGCTTTATTTGGAGCAAAGGGTTAACAGGTATACGGAATATTGAAAAAGGTATTCATTGGTTTAAACAGGCCGCCCTTCAAGGTGATACGGAAGCAAAATTACAACTAGGGCACATATACAATAAAGGAGAAGGAATAGCCAAAAATATTAAAGAGGCTATAAAATGGTATGGGCTTGCAGCAGATGCAGGAAGTGCGGAGGCAGCAATTTTACTGCAAGAATTGAAAGGAAAATAAGTATTTTTTATTAAAAAGTAATAGGTTTTTAGAATCAATTATCGCCCTTTGTGACATGAGTATAAAGTTTTAATTGTATTGTACTAGATAGGTATATGTCATCAGTTGTAATTGGTCGTTAAAATATCAATATAATAAAGTGGAATTACCTCGAACTAAAACAAAGGAAAAATAAGCATAAAAAAAACAGAGATGATGTCAATTGGCTACCCAAAAGTATTGTGGTAGCTTTTTTTCATATTTAGATAATACGTAAGACAACAGGTACTTTTTGTTCAATTAATGGTAAAAAATGCAATTACGAAAATTGACAGCAATTTATAAAATGTATAAGGTATATGAGGGATTTTGAAAGGTAGTTAGTAGCGATAGCTAATTATAAAGTTACCATTTTTAGTTGATTGTAGCCCGTAACAAAAGACAGAGTTAAAAGTAATATACATAAATATCCTGAGGGTGTTCTCACTAAAAGTTAGGGATGACAATTCCACAGGAAGGCGCCTAGCCCGAATGGAAATCAACTCTACGTTATGGTGAAAAATTTTTCTCAGCTTTTAAAAGTACACGGCATGAAAGAGGGTAAATGTGTGATTTTTCAAAAACAGAGAAAGACAACGGCGTTAGATTTAGAACAATATATTGTAAAAATGGATATAGCGAATCGCCATTCAATAAAAAAGCAAATTGATTTGCTTAAATTGACGAAGCGGGATTTACAATATTTAAAAGCCTTTCAACCTTTTGTAGAAGGCAATATTGATAACATTGTTAATCGATTTTATGAAATGATTGTAACTGAACGTACTCTAGTAGATATTATTAATAAACATAGTTCTGTAGAGAAGCTGAAAATTACTTTAAGACGTCATATTATAGAGATGTTTAATGGTACGATTGATGATGATTTTTATCAAAGACGAGTTAAAATTGCTAAAGTACATGTACATATCGGGCTTAAAACACAATGGTATATTTGTGCTTTTCAAGATTTAACGGCATCATTTATTGATTTAGTTGAAGAACATGTTCTTCATCCAATGGATCAACTTAATACAATTAGGGCTATCTCAAAAATATCTAATTTTGAGCAACAGTTAGTTTTAGAGGCTTTTGAGCATACCATTGAGCAACTTCATGAAAAAATAGAATGTAGAAAAGAAGTAATAGAGAAAAAGATCGTAGCGTCTTCGGAAGGTCTTGCCACAATATCATTGGAAACAAACAACTCGTTTCATCGCTTAAGTGAACAATCGGATGAAATTAAACAACTGGCAAAAAAATCACTTCAAGTGTCGACTATGGCTGAGAGTCAGGCATTAGAGGGGCGTGAACGATTAAAGAATCAATCGCAAAATATGAGTAATATTATTTACTCGCTTGACGGTATAGCGGAAAATGTTACACAGTTGGCAGATATGTCAAGGGAAATGGAATCGATTATGAATGTTGTCACAAATATTGCTAATCAAACGAACTTGTTGGCTTTAAATGCGGCTATAGAAGCGGCTCGCGCTGGAGAAGCGGGTAAAGGCTTTAGTGTTGTTGCAGATGAAGTGAGAAAACTATCGATTCAAACAAAGGAATCTGTCACATCGGTTGCGACTTTACTACATAAAACGAATGAGCGGACCGATAGACTTGTTCACTCGCTTAGTAATATTCAAGATGAGGTAACTTCTGGTGAGGAAAATATGGTTCAAACGGAAGGTCAATTTACTAACATATTGGACGCTATGACCGAAGCCAAAGAACAAAATGGACAGATGGAAAAAGAAGTACAAGCAATAGTAGAAGTACTAAGTCAATTAGGTATTGCTTTTAATGAAGTGAAAAATTCCGCTGAAGAACTAGCTAGCTTTGCACAAAATTTAAATTAATGAAGTGAAAAGCGAGAGACAATAAAGGTGCTTCACACTGTAGTGTATAAATAACACTATATCAATTGTTAATATATACGATCTGCTAGGTAGATAAAAGATACCAGTGTAAATTCAATATATACTAATTGAACATAGAAATAATGGAGCTATCCCATGCGCTGGATAGCTCCATTTTTGCTAAATTTGTAAAGGGTTTAACGTAATTTTCGATAAAAAAAGTTTATACTGAAAAAAAGAACTAAAAATAGGGGCGGTTAATATGAAAACAGTTGTTGTATTAGGTGGCGGAATTACTGGTTTATGTACGATGCATTATTTACAACGCCAAGTTCAGGAGAAAAACTTACATGTAAAGCTTGTACTCGTTGAAAAAAATACATACCTTGGTGGCAAGCTTCACTCTGCATATGAACAAGGCTTTATCATGGAAACAGGAGCAGATTCTATAGTAGCGCGTCATAAAGGTGTTATGGAGTTAGTAGAAGAACTTAATTTTGAACAAAATCTTGTGTATAACGAAACGGGTGTATCGTATATTTACACAAATAATGAGCTACATGCTATACCAGCAGATTCAACGTTTGGTATTCCTATGAGCTTACAATCTCTTGAGGAAAGCACGCTTGTATCAGAGAAAGGCAAAAAAGAAGCATTAAAGGATTTAACCATGCCAAATGAAGGGTTTACAAAGGAAAGTTCGATTGGGGAATTTTTAACGTACTATTTAGGTGAGGAGCTTGTTCAAAACCAAATAGCGCCCGTACTTGCAGGTGTATACTCGGGAGATTTAAATCAACTTTCAATTGCTTCCACTTTACCGTATTTAATCGATTACAAAAACGATTACGGTAGTATTATTAAAGGCTTTGATGCAAACAGGGATCAATTTTTGAAAGCCGCTAATAAAAAATTTATTTCATTTAAAAATGGTTTATCATCACTAATTGATCGACTTGAAGAAACATTAACGGATGTAGAAATTATAAAGGGGATTGCCACTACAAGTGTTAAAAAGCAGGAGAATCAGTACTCCGTTACATTAGCAAACGGTAAAATAATTGAAGCAAATCATGTTGTCATGGCACTGCCAAATGAAGCGGTACAAAGCTTATTGCAGGATGAATCTTTGAACGGCTATTTTGAACAATTCAATACTGCATCCGCCATTACGATTTACCTAGGGTTTGATGTACCCGATAATAGATTACCCGCGGATGGAACAGGCTATATTGTGTCACATAATTCGGATGTTATTTGTAATGCAGCAACGTGGACAAGTCGCAAGTGGAAACACACGTCAGCAGAAGGTAAATTACTAGTTCGACTTTTTTATAAGAGCATTAACCCTGAGTATGAGAGATTGCGTTTGATGTCAGATGAAGAGTTAGCAGCGGTTGCTCTAGAGGATGTAAGAAAAAGCTTGGGTATTGAGGAAACACCAACAATTGTGGACGTGACAAAATGGACCGACCAAATGCCAAAGTATGATTTGGCACATCGTGAAGCGTTGCAAGGCCTCGTACAAGAGCTTGAAAAAAACTATCCGTATTTATCAATAGCTGGTTGCTCTTATTTCGGAGTAGGCATAGGTGCGTGTATTCAAAATGGTAAAAAAATTGGTGAGGAGCTTGCTGAAAAATTATCGTAATTGTTTGATTTAAATCAAAATTTGGTATTTTTCGTGAAGTTTTACCTCTGTTCTGTGAAATAGTCTTGACTCAATCGTTCGTAAACGATATGATTCTTTTAATTATTTAAAAAATTCATACAACATTCTTATCAAGAGAAGCTGAGGGACTGGCCCTATGAAGCTTCAGCAACCAACTAATTGTCAGGTGCTAAATCCAGAGGACCATAGTGTCGAAGATGAGAAGGAAAAACAATGACGAAACGTTAAAGCCTTCTTTTTTTGTAAAAGAAGGCTTTTTGCATTTTAATTTTTATAAATAAAGGAAGAGAGGCTAGTTTTATGGGATTGCTTGAAAGGTTAAAAACGCATGTTCTTACAGCAGATGGTGCAATAGGTACAGTTTTATACGGCTATGGCTTGGAGTACTGCCATGAGGAAATGAATGTACAAAGACCGGAATTAATTGAAAAGATTCATAGAGAATATATAGCAGCTGGTGCCGATATTATTCAGACGAATACTTACGGAGCTAATGCCATAAAATTAGCCCGCTATGGTTTAGAATCTCGTGTGCAGCAGTTTAATGAAGCTGCTATAACGATTGCAAGACGAGCAGCGGCAGATGGTGGACAATTTGTCTTAGGTACTATTGGGGGAATCCGTGGTATTCGAAAAAGCGATGCAACGTTGGAGGAAATTTTAGCAACTGTTGAAGAGCAGGCAACAGTTTTACTTGCAGGAAGTCCAGATGGCCTTTTACTTGAGACCTATTATGATTTTGAAGAGTTAACAGCGACTTTAGCAATGCTACGAGCTAAAACGAAATTACCGATTATTGCTCAAGTTTCTATGCACGAACCAGGAGTTTTACAAAATGGAATGAGCTTAAATAACGCTTTACATGAACTTGAAGCGTTAGGTGCTGATCTCGTAGGTGTTAACTGTCGCTTAGGCCCTCACCATACAATACAAGCATTTGAAGGTGTAGAGCTTCCTAAGAAAGCATTTATGTCAGCGTATCCGAATGCTTCTCTTCTTGATGTAGAGGATGGCCGTGTCGTTTATGAGTCGGAGGCAGATTATTTTGGTCGAGCAGCTGTAGAGCTTCGTGACCAGGGGGTACGTTTAATTGGTGGTTGCTGTGGTACGACACCAAAGCATATTGCTGCAGCGAAAAAGTACTTAGAGGAGTTATCCCCAGTCGAAGAAAAGGTTGCAAAGCCAGAAAAAGTAGAGATTGTCCGTGAGGCTGAGCCAGCAAATTATGAACCATTACATGTAAAAGTAAAACGTGAACGCTCAGTTATAGTGGAGTTAGATACACCAAGACATTTAGAAATTGAAGGCTTTATTGCAGGTGCAAAAAAAATATATGAGGCGGGCGCAGATGTAGTCATGATGGCAGATAATTCACTCGCTTCTCCAAGGATTAGTAATGTCGCAATGGGTGCCTTACTGAAAGAAACACACGGGGTACGACCGTTAACTCATATAACATGCCGAGATCGTAATTTAATTGGACTTCAATCACATTTAATGGGATTAAATGCACTAGGTATTCACGATATTTTAGCAGTGACTGGAGATCCGACAAAGGTAGGCGATTTCCCAGGAGCAACTAGCGTTTATGATGTATCTTCTATGGAGCTAATCCAATTAATAAAACAATTAAATGAAGGTGTATCGTTCTCAGGGAAACCACTTCGGAAAAAGGCAAATTTCTCTGTAGCGGCTGCATTTAATCCTAATGTACGTGTACTAGATCGCGCTGTCTCTCGACTAGAAAAGAAAATTGAACATGGGGCAGATTATTTTATTTCACAGCCTGTTTATACAAAGGAAAAAATCGTGGAAATTTACGAGGCGACAAAGCATTTAGAAACACCAATCTATATAGGCATTATGCCAGTAACGAGCTATAAAAGTGCGGAATTTTTACATCATGAAGTGCCAGGTATCAAACTATCCGAGGATGTGTTAGCCCGTATGAAGGCATGTGACGATGATAAAGAACGCGCAACACTAGAAGGGATTGCAATTGCCAAGGAATTAGTAGAAGTAGCAGCGGAATACTTCAATGGTATTTACCTCATCACACCATTTTTACGCTATGACATGACACTAGAATTGATGAAATTTATTGAGCAATTGGATGAACAGAAAAAAGGGGTAAGTATAAATGGCTAAGCACTTGATCGAAGAACAACTAGAGAAACGAATTTTAATTCTTGATGGCGCAATGGGTACAATGCTACAAAATGAAAATTTATCAGCAGAGGATTTTGGTGGCGAGGAATATGATGGCTGTAATGAAAATCTCGTGCTAACTAGACCAGATGTGCTTGAAAAAGTTCATAGAAAATATTTAGAAGCTGGAGCAGATATTATTTGTACAAATACATTTGGAAGTACACCACTTGTATTAAATGAATATGATCTTGGTGCGAAGGCAGAAGAAATCAATACACGTGCTGTGGAAATTGCACGCAAAGTAGTAGATGAGTTTTCTACATCCGACTGGCCACGTTTTGTAGCGGGGGCTATGGGACCAACTACAAAAACCTTGTCAGTTACAGGTGGTATTACATTTGATGAGTTAGAGGAAAACTTCTATGTTCAGGCCAAGGCATTAATCGAAGCTGGAGCCGACGTTCTGTTGCTAGAAACTAGTCAGGATATGTTGAATGTTAAGGCAGGAACATTGGGGGTATCTCGTGCTTTTAAGGAAACTGAAAAAGAGCTACCTGTGATGATATCGGGAACAATTGAACCGATGGGAACAACATTGGCCGGCCAAACAATTGATGCTTTTTACATTTCCATCGAGCATATTAAGCCATTATCAGTTGGCTTAAACTGTGCAACTGGACCAGAGTTTATGACGGATCATATCCGTTCACTAGCAGAGCTTTCAACAGGCTATATTAGCTGTTACCCGAATGCAGGCTTACCTGATGAGGAAGGCTGCTACCACGAGTCACCTGAATCGCTGTCACAAAAGCTTAAAGGCTTTGCAGAAAAGGGGTGGCTAAATATTGTCGGAGGCTGCTGTGGTACAACTCCAGCACATATTGCTGCTATTCGAGAAGTGCTAAAGGACCAAAGACCTCGTCAATTACCAGATGTCACACATGGTCATGTAGTTTCTGGTATTGAGCCATTGGTGTATGACGATTCTATGCGTCCGTTATTTATTGGAGAACGGACAAATGTAATCGGTTCTCGTAAGTTTAAAAATTTAATTATTGATGGCAAGTTTGAGGAAGCTGCAGAAATCGCGCGTGCCCAGGTGAAAAATGGAGCACATGTTATCGATATTTGTTTAGCAAACCCTGACCGCGATGAACTAGAAGATATGCGTGGCTTTATGCAGGAGGTTGTAAAAAAAGTAAAAGTACCGCTTGTAATTGACTCGACAGATGAAAAAGTAATTGAGGAAGCACTTAAGTTTTCTCAAGGGAAAGCCATTATTAACTCTATAAACCTAGAGGATGGCGAGGAGCGCTTTGACGCAGTTTTACCGCTAGTGAAAAAATATGGTGCCTCTTTAGTAGTGGGGACAATTGATGAAAAAGGTATGGCGGTTGATCGACAGCGCAAGCTTGAGATTGCTGAACGTTCTTATAAATTGTTAACAGAAAAGTGGGGTATTGCTCCTGAAGATATTATCTTTGACCCATTAATGTTCCCAGTAGGAACGGGAGATGAGCAGTATATTGGGTCAGCACTTGAAACGGTAGAAGGAATTCGCCTGATTAAAGAAAAAATGCCACGTACATTAACGGTACTTGGTGTAAGTAATATTTCGTTCGGATTACCACCAGTAGGTCGTGAAGTATTAAATGCCGTATATTTATATCACTGTACTCAGGCTGGATTAGATTATGCAATTGTGAATACGGAGAAGCTAGAACGTTATGCATCCATTCCAGAGGAGGAAATTAAGCTAGCCAATGATTTACTCTTCCATACAAATGATGAAACATTAGCTGTTTTTACGGATTTCTATCGTGATAAAAAGAAGGAAAAAACAGAGGAAGATATTCCGAAAACAGTAGAAGGTCGCTTAGCTTACTATATTTTAGAAGGTACAAAGGAAGGGCTTATTGAGGATCTAGAGGCTGCTCGTGAAATTTTTGAAACACCGCTTGATATTATTAATGGACCATTAATGGACGGAATGGCAGAGGTTGGTCGTTTATTTAACGATAATCAGCTCATCGTAGCAGAGGTATTACAATCAGCAGGAGTTATGAAGGCAGCAGTGGCACATTTAGAGCAATTCATGGAGAAAAATGAAGAGAGTGCTGGCAAGGGAAAAATGGTACTTGCTACTGTAAAAGGCGATGTACATGATATTGGGAAAAACCTTGTCGATATTATTTTAAGTAATAATGGCTATAAGGTAATTGATCTTGGCATTAAAGTAACACCTGCCCAGTTAATAGAAACGATTCGTAAGGAGAAGCCGGATTTCATCGGGCTTTCAGGCTTACTTGTAAAATCAGCACAGCAAATGGTTATTACAGCTCAAGATTTTAAGGAAGCAGGTATTGATGTTCCTATTTTAGTAGGGGGAGCAGCATTATCTCGTCGCTTTACTGAAACAAAAATCGCTGGCGAATATGATGGTCCTGTCATTTATTCAAAGGACGCGATGCAAGGATTAGAGCAAGTAAATCGGTTAATGGGGACAGATACTCGTGCTGATTTCTTAGTTGAAATTGAGGAATCTCGCAAAAAACGCCTAGAGGCAGACGAAAAAAGAGCGGCCCGCCCGGCTAAAGAAGTAACTGTTAAGCCTGTACGCACGGTAAAGGGAGCTTCTGTCTTTCTTCCGGCTGATTTGCGACGCCATGTAAAAAGAGATTATGCTGTTTCGCATTTATATCCATATGTTAATATGCGGACATTACTTGGACATCACCTAGGCTTAAAAGGTCAAGTACAGCAGTTGCTTGATGCCGGCGATGCAAGGGCAACTGAGTTAAAAGATTTAGTCGACGATTATTTACAAAGGGATTTATTGAAGCCTTCGGGTGTGTATCAGTTTTTCCCTGCACAAGCCGATGGGGATGATGTAGTTGTTTATAATCCAGCAGATAGCAAAACAGAAATTGAACGATTTACCTTCCCACGTCAGCAAGTTGAACCGTTTTTATGTCTTGCAGATTTCCTGAAAACAGTTGAAAGCGGTGAAATGGACTATATTTCCTTAATGGTAGTAACAGCTGGACAAGGAGTTATGACGAAAGCTCGTCAGCTAAAAGAGGAAGGGAAATTCCTTGAAAGTCATGCATTACAATCTACAGCACTTGAGCTTGCGGAAGGCTTTGCGGAGCGTATGCACCAAGAAATTCGTGATCAATGGGGCTTCCCAGATGAGACAGATTTTACAATGCGTGATCGTTTCGCCGCAAAATATCAAGGACAGCGTTTTTCATTTGGCTATCCTGCATGTCCGAACTTAGAGGATCAAGAGAAATTGTTTGGCTTATTAAAACCAGAAGACATTGGTGTGCATTTAACGGAAGGCTTCATGATGGAGCCTGAAGCTTCTGTTTCAGCAATAGTCTTTGCACATCCAGATGCTCGGTATTTTAATGTGTAGTACTAGGAAAAGTGGTATAACTTTATGTAAAGAGGTTAAGGTTAAAGCCTCGGCATAATTGAAGTAGGGCGTGAGCATGATGATTCGATTAATGGAAGAAAAAGATTTACCTGGTGTTTTAGATATTTACAATGACATTATTTTAACGAGCAAAGCCGTTTATCGATATGAAACTCAATCGTTAGAAGAAAAAAGACGATGGTTCAAGGAGCAGCAAACAATCGGTAATCCACTGCTAGTCTTTGACGTAAATAGCACAGTAGCCGGCTTTGCAACATATAGTCAGTTCCGTTCATATACAGGCTATAAGCACACAATGGAGCACTCTGTATATGTGCATAAAGATCATTATCAAAAGGGAATAGCTATCCAATTAATGCAAGAGCTTATTCGAATTGCTAAAGAGCAAGATGTGAAAACACTCGTAGCAGGCATTGATGGTAAAAATATCGGAAGCATTAAAGTACATGAAAAACTAGGCTTCGAATATGCGGGGACAATAAAAAACGCAGGCTATAAATTTGGACAGTGGCTAGATCTAGTATTTTATCAACTGCAGTTAACTGGACCAAAAGCATAGAAAGAGTATGACATGTCATATTCTTTCTTTATAATATGTGAATCCTAGCTATACTTTTTTGTTCAGTTTGCCTACTTATACTAATGCTACATTTAAATATCACCAAAAATTGAGGATGAAATATGCATTGTAAAATATGTTGATTGGAGTGGAGGTTGGGCGACTCCTCGGGGATCAGCGATAGGGTCACGAAGACTAAAACCATCACATCCTGTGATAACGCCTTCGTGACCAACATCGTGCCGCTGCCGCTACGTTGCACTCACGCTTTCGCGCAAAAGACATCTGTTGGCCCGAGACCCTGGAGCGAGCCTTGCGAGTGAAGCGGAAGGGGAACGAAGGCTAAGAACATCACGTCCTGTGATAACGCCTTCGTGACCAACATCCTGTTGCCCCGACGCCCCCAGGAAGCTCTGCTCTGCGCGAAAGCGGAGTGTTAACGAAGCGGCAGCGGCAAAGCGCCCAGTCGGAACGGAAATCAACCCCACTTTATAGTGAGGAGCCATATTAATTTATTTTTATTCCTTTGTACACACGATAAAAGGATATGACAAATGTCATATCCTTTTTATGATGTTTGCTTCTGTTGCATGATTGTACTCTTGTTTTATGATGAGGTCATAAGAAAAAAAGGAAACGAGGGAGTAAATATAATGGCAACAGATAAAGAAAAAACAAAAAAACTGCGCCAAGACGTAGCACCATTTGCGAAATCTGATACGGCTAAAAGTATCTTTCAAATGGTTAATACGATTATACCTTTAATTGCTCTTTGGGTAGTTGGTTATATGTTAGTGGATATTTCACCATGGTTAACAGTTGGGTTAAGTGTAATTTCTGCTGGATTTGTCGTACGAACTTTTATTATTTTCCATGATTGTACACACGGTTCATTTTTCAAAAGTAAAAAAGCAAACGACTGGGTTGGTTTTGTAACTGGGGTGTTAACATCATTCCCATATGAAAAATGGAAACGTGAGCATACAATTCACCACGCAACTAGCTCGAACTTAGATAAACGTGGTATCGGTGATATTGATATGATGACAGTGGAAGAATTTTTACAAGCATCTAAAGGACAACGTTTATGGTATCGTTTTTACCGTAATCCATTCGTAATGTTTGGCTTAGGTCCACTGTTTATGGTGTTCATTTTAAACCGTCGTAATCGAAGTGATGCTAAACAGAAAGAACGTATTAACACGTATTTAACAAATGTAGTCATGGCAGGAATCTGTGCAGCCTTAATTTTCTTTATGGGATGGCAAGCATTTTTATTAGTGCATGGAGTAACATTGTTTGTGGCTGCTTCTCTTGGCATTTGGTTATTTTTTATCCAACATACGTATGAAGATTCTTATTTTGAGCATGACTCAGAGTGGGATTATGTAAAGGCTGCTGTCGAAGGTAGCTCGTATTATAAATTACCAAAGCTATTACAATGGGCTACAGGCAATATTGGTTTCCACCATGTACACCATTTAGCTCCTCGTGTACCGAACTATAATCTTGAAAAGGCGCATAATGACATACCGCCATTACACACTGCAACGACAATTACGTTACGTACAAGCTTAGAATCTTTACGCTACAAGTTGTATGATGAAGAGCAAGGTAAGTTTGTAACCTTTAAAGATGTTAATGAAATAATTAAGCGAAAAGAAAGAGGCAGTATAGCTGCTTAGTAAAATTTTTTCAGCCATCTCTTCTAAGGGATGGCTGTTTTACGTAAACATTGTACAACAGGCTCAGTAAAAATCATGTACAGGCATAAAATAAATTTTCTTGTTATAATGAGGGAAAAGTAGGAAAGAGCGTGAGATTATGTTGAGGAAATGGCAAAGTATTATCCCGAATAGTCCAATGCTCAGTATTTATTTATGGATTATTTTCTGTTTCCTACCGTTTTTCTTCATTTTTAGAAAATCATCTTATCTAGAAATATCAATTGGTATTACATTTTTAATGCTTTATTTTATTTTCTATCGATTTTCCATGAATTCAAAAAACGGTCTTGTTTATATGTGGATTAGCTTTGAAATGGTTATTAATATCGTTATGACGATATTGTATGGCTATGTGTATTTATCAATTTTCACAGCTTTCTTCATTGGAAATCTTCGTAAACCGGTTGGCTTCTATATTATATACGGTCTACATATTGGTTTTACGGTTATTTCTACAGGTGTTGGCTTTTTTGTTGAGCTACAGTTATTTTTATCACAATTACCGTTTGTTGTTTTAACAATTTTAGCGGTTGTGCTTCTCCCACTAACGATTTATTCAAAAAATAAACGCGAAAATTTAGAAGGTCAGCTTGAGACTGCTAATGAACGAATAGCTGAGTTAATTGTTTTTGAAGAACGCCAACGTATAGCTCGGGATTTGCATGATACTCTCGGTCAAAAGTTGTCGATGATAGGTTTAAAAAGTGACTTAGCTTCAAGATTAATTGAACGTGATCCACAGCAAGCTCTAACAGAGATTAAGGATATTCGTCAAACGGCGAGTATCGCATTAAAAGAAGTACGTGAATTGGTATCGGACATGCGAACGGCTAGGTTTGAGGACGAGCTTATGCGTATTGCTCAAATTTTAAAGGCTGCTGAAATGGAATTTGTATTTGATGGTGATAAAGATGCATTACAAGTTCCGCCGCTTGTAGAAAATGTATTATCCATGTGCTTAAAAGAGGCAGTCAATAATGTCGTTAAACATAGTGGTGCTACAAAATGCGAAATTGCCTTCCATCAAAATTTTAAAGAAGTATATTTAGTTGTTCGTGATAATGGGCAAGGAATCACCAAAAAACAAGCATGGAAAACAGGTAACGGATTAAAGGGAATGCGAGAACGGTTAGAGTTTATAAACGGTTCTTTTAAAATCGAAAATGAAGAGGGCACTACATTAACAGTGTCGATTCCAGTGGCGATTACGCATCAGAAGGTCAAAGAAAATCTGAAGAACATATAGAAATGAGGACTGTGACATGATACGAATTGTAATTGCTGAAGATCAGGGTATGCTATTAGGCGCACTCCGTTCATTACTAAGTATGGAGGATGATATGGAGGTCGTCGGCTTAGCAAAAAATGGTGAGGAAGCATTGGCGCTTGTTGAAGAGCATCAGCCTGATATTTGTATTATGGATATTGAAATGCCAGTAAAAACTGGATTGGATGCTGCCGAGGAACTGCATGCCACAAGTTCTAATTGTAAAGTGATTATACTAACGACATTTGCAAGGCCAGGTTATTTTGAGCGTGCAAGAAAAGCCAGTGTTCGTGGCTATTTACTAAAGGATAGTCCAATAGAAGAATTGGCCAGTGCCATTCGCACAATTATGGACGGCAAAAGAATATATGCGCCTGAACTCGTTGATTTTGTCTATGAGGATGATAGTGAAAATCCTTTAACTGACCGCGAGAGCCAGGTACTGACACTTGTTGCAGAGGGCAAGACGACAAAAGAAATTGCTGCAGAATTGTTTTTATCGGCAGGAACTGTCCGCAACTATATCTCCACTATTTTAGAAAAATTAAATGTTGGGAATCGTATTGAAGCCATCGCTCGTTTTAAGGAAAAAGGATGGAATAAGTAAGTAGCTTAAGAAACTATCATAAATATCCTTATACCTAAGAAAGTGTTTGGATTAAAAATAGACAAAAGGCATTGAATTATTTAAATTCAGTGCCTTTTGTCATATAAAAAATATATTAGCATATTGTATATTTTGACTATTAATGATAATATTTAGAAAAGCATGATCGTTTTAATGGAAAGGGTGGAAATAATTGTGGGAAAAATTATGAAAGTTACTTCAACAGCATTATTAGCAACAACATTTGTCTTTACTAGCGCATATCCTTCAGCCGTCTTTGCTGCAAGCAACGATATGGTTGATCCAGTAGTTGAAACGGAGACATCTACCCAACTACAAAGTAATATGGATCTAGCTGTTCAAGCGGCATTAGTCGGTCCTGAAATTAAAAAATTAAATGTACTAGGTCATGAATTTAATGTAAAACCAGCTTCTATTTCGAAAAAGAATGATCTAACAGTTGTGAATGGGCAGATTTCTCATCACTTAAGCTGGCGTCCAGATGATCAGTTATACTACCGTATTGATATAGAAAATGGAGAAGTAAAGCAAGTAGAGATTAAAATTGACCGTGGAGGTTGGACGAGTTTATCTGCTCCATTTCTTGCTACATTAGCACAAAAGAATGATATCCCGGTTACGCTCGAAATGATACAAGAACTTGGGCAAAAATTAGGTAGTTTTATTGATGGTAAATGGGAATATGCAGCTGAATCAATTGTTTCCACTATTGCTTTACATGTAGAATAATATAAAACTTTAATCAGTGGGGGGTTCATCCCCACTGATTATTTTTATGACACGCAGAGTTTGAAAATCCACAACTAAAGCCAGAAGCTTATTCGATTAAGCTTCTGGCTTCTTTATTGGAATCTTTATTTTTTACGTTTTGTTAAACGTCCAAGAACGAATGCACCTGCTGCTACTGCAAGGACTGTGTTCGTCTTTTTCGTAAATACTTGTTTTGTAACAAGATTAAGATTTTGAGGACGCTCCGCTAAACGGCGCATAAAGTAGCCGTACCAATCTTCGCCGAATGGTACATATACACAGAAGTTATAGCCTTCTTTTGCAAGCTCTTTTTGCAGATCTGTACGGAAGCCGTAAAGCATTTGGAATTCGAATTTATCAAGTGGAATATTATTGTCCTCTACAAAGCGTTTTACGTGTGCAATAACATTATGGTCATGTGTTGCGATGGACGTAAATTTACCATGTAGTAAATGATATTCAATTAACTCAATGAAATTTAAATCAATATCTAATTTATCTTGGAAAGCAACCTCTACAGGCTCCTTATAAGCACCTTTTACGATACGAAGACGATAGTCCTTGAATTTTTCAATATCGTCCTTTGCGCGGTAAAAATAAGATTGGATAACAGTACCCACATTATTAAACGTTTTGGAAAGCTCTTCAACCATATCGAAAGATGTTTGTAAACGATCATAGTTTTCCATGTCAAAGTTTACGAATATATCATATGCTGCTGCTTTTTCTACAATTTCATATAAGTTATCGTAGCAAAAATCAACATCAATATCTAAACCTAATTGAGATGGCTTTAACGAAATATGCGCATCGACGCTATTCTCGTGAATAGCTTCAATAACAGCAAGGATTTGTTCTTTAGCTTTTGTTGCTTCTTCTTCGGTTGAAACAAATTCTCCTAAATTATCTACTGTACAAGAGATATTATGCGCGTTTAGCTCTTTGATACTAGCAATCGTTTCTTCAATATTTGTACCAGCTACTACACTTTGTGCTCCTAATTTTAGGCCGTATTTTTTTGCAGTATTATTTAATAGTTGGTTCTCAGATAGATGGATGAAAAAATCGCGTAATAACATGGTCATTCTCCTCACTGCTGCATTTTTTTTTATTATAACATAATTTAGAAAATATATATTGTTTTTAATATAACGATTATTTCGTTTCAAGAACTTGCATGCGTTCATTAAAAAGTGCAGGATAACTTAAAAAACCAATCATTATGCTTGATAATGTCGCCGCCGTTAGCAGGGCGAAAATGATTAATAGTTGGAATTGCACCGCTTGAATAGGGTCTGCTCCACCGATTATTTGGCCACTCATCATACCTGGTAATTGAACAAGACCAATTGTTTTTTGGCTTTCAATCGTAGGAATCATACTTGCTTTTATCGCATGCATTAGCTGTCGATGAATAGCCTGTTTTGGTGTGCCGCCAAGCGATAATATTAACTCGATTTCATTCTGATGACTTGCAATTTCTGATGTAAAACGATTTAAAAATAGAACTGATAATACCATTGAATTACCAATCATCATGCCGCTAATTGGAATAATATACTGCGCTGTTGAAGGTACAATATTAAAACCAAGTAATACCCCTTGTGTAACACATTCGACGGTAATTAGAGTTACTGCAATTTTCCATGTAATGCCTTTAATGCCTTTCCCTTTTTTACGAGCATTGAGTGTTGCTGCTAAAATCATTAATGCAATCATGAGGAAAATATACATATAGCTTTGAGCATCGAAGACAAATTTTAAAATGTAACCGACGGCAAGTAATTGAATAATAGAACGAATAGTAGCAATGAGCGTATCTTTTTCAAGTCCTAGTTTTAAAGTTTTTGATAGTAGAAGTGGGATTAACACAAAAATTAACGTTAAAGAAAGCGAAGTATACGTCATTCATTCACCCCCTGTACAAATTCAGCGACACGTGGATTTTTAGGTGCGTGAAGTAAAGAGCTTTGTCCAGTTTCAATTAGTTCCCCATCCATCATGACCCATGTATAGTGGCCGATTGTTAGTGCTTGCTGTAAATTATGAGTAATCCAAATTATTGTGACATTAAACTTTTTATTGATTGTAGCAATAAGCGTCTCAATTTCTTGCACGGATTGACGGTCTAGTGCAGATGTGATTTCATCTAGCAATAAAATAGAGGATTGATTAATAAGTGTTCTAGCAATAGAAACTTTTTGTCGTTGTCCACCTGATAATTTATTCGTAGGGCGTTGTAAAAAGCTTTGGTCAAGTCCGACATCATGTAAATATTGGATCGCTTCCTGCTCTGTAAGCTTTTGTCCTTGTAACGAACGAGGAAGTGCAAGATTATCAAATACAGACCCTTCTATCATAGGGGCCGCTTGAAGAGCCATGCTCACATGTCTTCTTAAAGCGGTTGGTTCATATGTAGAAATGTTTTGATTATCAATTAATATTTGACCATCAGTAGGTGATAATAGTCCATTGCACAATTTAAGTAGAGTTGTTTTACCAGCACCGGAAGGGCCGACTAATGTAGTGATTTTTCCTTTAGGAAATGACCCAGTAATTGATTGTAAGATTGTCTTGTCATTCGCTGAAAAGCTGACCTGTTGAAAGTGAATGGCAGGCTCATATGACGTATTCATAAAGTTAAAACTCCTTTATACTAATAGGTAAAATAACTGTAGCATGAAACAAAGGGAAGCTAAAGCTATTTAACATTGGGTAATAAAGTTAAGGGGGATAGAGAATGGATATATTATATGTAGATACTTTAACATATGCACAAGGCACTATGTATATCGTTGCCTCAGAGGATGGACTAGTATATATCGGTACACCAAATGCACCATTCGAAGAGGTGGAAGTATGGGCGAAAAAGCCGTTTAAAGGCTATCGTTTTGAAGAGAATAAAGAAAAGTTACAGCAATATGTTAAGCAATTATCTGCTTATTTCAATAAGGAACTTACTGAGTTTGATTTACCGATACATGTTAAAGGGACGGCATTTCAACTAGCAGTATGGGAAGCTTTGAAGGAGCTACCATATGGTACAACTACAACATATTCAGATATTGCACACCGTATCGGCAATCCGAAAGCAGTAAGAGCTGTAGGTAGTGCAATCGGCGCTAATCCAATATTAGCGATTATTCCTTGTCATCGTGTGATTGGCAAAGATGGTAAACTAACCGGCTTCCGTAGTGGGCTTGCTATGAAAGAATTTTTACTGGAGCTAGAGAGAGTATAAAACAAGAATCTGCATAATCTTTGGGGAAACAGTTTGCCGAAGAGATTGCAGATTCTTGTTTTTTATATTAAAGAAGACGAAGTTCAATAAATACTATACATGTTCTTCTTGGACATTGTTATTTGCTTTACCGAAATGAGTTAAACGATGAGCAAATGTTTCTCCTCGCACTGCAGAGCCCTTGAAAATATCCTGAAACTCATAAGCCGGAGCACCGTGTTCAATGACATCTAGGCCAGTGACTTCATCTTCAACAGAAACTCGTAATGGCACAAATGCTTTTATAACAAGTAAACCAGCTGCTACTGAAACGCTAACCCAAGCAATGGTAGCAATAACCCCAATTGCTTGCACTCCTAATTGGTCGAAACCTCCTCCATAAAATAATCCTTGACCACCAATATCAAACAAGCCAACTGCTAGAGTACCCCAAATACCACAGATACCATGGACGGCGATTGCACCAACAGGATCATCGACTTTTAACTTCCATTCAATAAAGCGGACGCCCTCGACTAATAATGGAGCAGTGATTAATCCGATAATGAGTGAACCCACAATACTAACATTAGCTGCACCAGCGGTAATACTTACAAGTCCTGCTAAAGCACCGTTTAATGTGAGTGAGCCATCTATATGACCATATCGAAACTTCGTATAAAGGGCTGTAGCCACAACTCCAGCAGCAGCAGAGAAAAATGTATTTGCAATTACGCTTGGAACAAGTTTAGGATCTGCAGCTAATGTTGAAGCACCATTGAAGCCAAACCAACCAAACCAAAGTAAAAATACGCCTAAAGCTCCTAATGGAATACTATGTCCTGTAATAACGTTAACACGACCATTTTCATATTTACCGAGACGAGGACCGACCATTACCGCAGCAACAAATGCCGCAACTGCACCTGTTAAATGTACAACGGTAGATCCAGCGAAGTCGATAAAACCAAGATTTGTTAACCATCCATGCCCACTCCAAACCCAATGACCAACAACAGGATAAACAAGTAACGACATGAGAATAATTACGCCAATATAAGCAAAAATATTAGTACGTTCTGCCACTGCTCCAGATAAAATTGTTGCTCCAGTTGCTGCAAACATCGTTTGGAAAATAAAGAAGGAAAGATTATCTACACCATTTAAGGCAAAGCCACTTGTACCGAAGATACCGCCAACTGAATCACCAAACATAATAGCGTAACCACAGAGAAAATAGACAATGCCACCAAGTGAAATAGTTAGGAAGTTTTTCATAATAATATTGACCGCGTTTTTTGAGCGTGTAAAGCCAGCTTCAACCATCGCAAATCCTGCATGCATAAAGAAGACTAAAATTGTACCGAGCATCATCCAAACTAAATTTATAGATAATGTTATTTCATCCATATATATTGCCCCCTTATTCTACTGCAATTGATCCGACTTCTTTTGTACGGATACGAATTGCTTGTTCTATTGGATAAACAAAGATTTTACCATCTCCAACCTTGCCAGTTGCTGCCTTACGTAATAAAACTTCAACAATAGGATCTACTTTTTCATCATCAACAATCATTTCCAATTTCAACTTTGGCAAAAATTCAATTTCGTAGGTATTTCCACGAAATAACCCTGTACGTCCTAATTGACGACCGCAGCCGGCAATTTCTGAAACACTGAGCCCTGCAATTCCTTCCTGTGCAAGTCCGTCCCTGACCGAGCCGAAAACTTCGGGCCGGATGATTGCTTCTATTTTTTTCATCAATATCAGCTCCTTGAGTAAATTTAATTTACATGTTAAAACGCTATGAAAAACGGCGCAATAATTATTTGAACATTCATGTTATGTTTCATTACATGTAATATTTCGTCTTTCGTAATAGTTTGCTGAAAATGTTTTTAAAAGGGGAATGAAAGCGGTACTAAAAAGTGTGTCTAAAATGTGAACATTTCTAAATTTTCTGATTATTAACGTGAGGAAACCTAACATTAAAGTTGGAGAATGTAATACGCAAGAATTTGGATATATAGTGTATACTAGGACTAATTATCAAAGCGGAAGAAGGGGTTTCTTGTGAGATCAAACTATGCAGATGACAGCTTAGCGCTACACACCGACTTGTACCAAATCAATATGGCTGAATCGTATTGGGCTGATGGTATACATAATAGAAAAGCAGTTTTCGAACTATATTTTAGAAAATTACCTTTTGGCAATGGTTATGCAATTTTTGCGGGATTAGAGAGAATTCTTGAGTATTTACGTGATTTTCGCTTCAGTGATTCAGACATAGCGTATTTGCGTGAAGAGGTTGGTTATAAAGAGGATTTTATCGAGTATTTAAAAAATATTCGTTTTACAGGGGATATGTATTCTATGGTGGAAGGAGAAACTGTTTTCGCTAATGAACCAATTATCCGCATTGAAGCGCCGTTAGTGGAAGCGCAACTAATTGAAACCGCATTACTTAACATTGTGAATTACCAAACCTTAATTGCAACAAAGGCTAGTCGTATTAAACAAATTATAAAAAATGAAGTGGCGATGGAGTTCGGTACACGACGCGCTCAGGAGATGGACGCAGCAATTTGGGGAACGCGTGCGGCGTTTATTGGTGGTTTTGCTTCAACTAGCAATGTGCGAGCAGGTAAACTCTTTAATATACCGGTATCAGGTACACATGCACATGCACTTGTACAGGCTTATAAAAATGATTATGATGCATTTCACTCCTATGCAAAACGTCATCGTGATTGCGTATTCCTTGTAGACACTTACAATACGTTAAAATCGGGTGTGCCAACAGCGATCCAGGTGGCTAAAGAACTTGGAGACAAAATTAATTTTATTGGAATTCGATTAGACAGTGGCGATATAGCTTTCTTGTCAAAAGAAGCACGTCGTATGTTAGATGAGGCAGGCTTCCATAACGCTAAAATTATCGTATCAAATGACTTAGATGAATACACGATCTTAAACTTAAAGGCTCAAGGTGCAAAAGTTGATGTGTGGGGAATTGGTACGAAGCTCATTACCGCTTATGACCAACCTGCTTTAGGGGCTGTTTATAAAATGGTGGCGATTGAAAATAATGATGGACAATTAGAAGATACGATTAAAATATCAGCGAATACTGAAAAGGTAACGACGCCAGGTCTTAAAAATGTATATCGCATTATTGATAGAAAAAATGGCAAGGCAGAGGGAGATTACATTACGATGCACGATGAAAATCCTCAATCAGAGGAACGCATTAAAATGTTCCATCCTGTTCATACATTCGTATCAAAATTTGTTACAAACTTTGAAGCTAAAAACCTACATCAACAAGTGATTAGAAATGGCGAAATACATTATCAAAATCCTACTTTGGAAGAAATGCGCGATTACGCAGCAGATAATTTAGAACTGCTATGGGATGAATATAAACGTGCTATGAATCCTGAGGAATACCCAGTCGATTTAAGCCAAAAATGCTGGAATAATAAAATGCGTAATATTGAAGAAGTAAGTGAAATGGTCAATCGATTGTAAAGCGTAAGGAGTGAAGGACAAAATGACATTACAACAAGAAATCATAAAGGAATTACGTGTATTACCTACTGTTGATGTGCAGGAAGAGATTCGCAAATCCATTGATTTTTTAAAGGAATATGCGCGTCGCTATAGTTTTGTAAAGGGGTTTGTTCTCGGAATATCAGGTGGTCAAGACTCTACATTAACTGGAAAATTAACGCAGCTTGCGGTTGACGAATTAAATGCCGAGATGGGAGAAGCGAAGTACTCATTTTGGGCTGTTCGCTTACCATATGGTGTCCAAGCAGATGAAAAGGACTGTCAAGATGCGATTGACTATATCAAACCTACGAAAACTTTTACAGTAAACATTAAAGATGCAGTCGATGCAAGTGTTAAAGCATTAACGAATGCAGGTATTGAACTAAGCGATTTTGCAAAAGGGAATGAAAAGGCACGTGAGCGAATGAAGGTGCAATATTCTATCGCTGCTATGAATAATGCTGTTGTGCTTGGGACAGATCATGCTGCAGAGGCAATTACAGGTTTTTACACGAAATTTGGTGATGGCGGTGCAGATTTAATGCCTATCTTCCGTCTCAACAAGCGTCAGGGTAAGCAGTTGTTAGCGGCACTTGATTGCCCAGAGCACTTATATTTAAAAATACCAACTGCTGACTTAGAGGAAGATCGTCCTTCATTACCAGATGAAGTGGCGCTTGGTTTAACGTATGACCAAATTGATGATTATTTAGAGGGGAAGGCTATCCCTGAAGAAGCTCGTAAAACATTAGAAGGGCATTTTTTACGTTCACAGCATAAACGCCATATGCCAATTACAATATTCGATGATTTTTGGAAGTGATATATATTTGAGGCTTATCATCAAAAGCTGGAGATGATAGTTATTAAAGCATATACTTTGTAGATAAGTTGATTGGAGCGGAGGCTGGGCGACTCCTCGGGGATCAGCGATATAGAGGAACGAAGGCTAAAAGCATCACGTCCTGTGATAACGCCTTCGTGACCAACATCCTGCCGCTGCCGCTACGTTGCACTCACGCTTTCGCGCAAAAGACATCTGTTGGCCCGAGACCCTGCAGCAAAGCGAAGCGGCTCATCGGACGCCCCCAGGAAAGCGCCCAGCCGGAACGGAAATCAACCCACGCTATGATGATAAGTAATATTTGGGAAAAGAGTTATAAAAAAAGTGATGACCACTTTTGAAAATAGCTCTTTTCTATTTTTTTAAGCAATTTGGTTCTGTATTGTTAACTTGAAGCATATAATGTCGATATATATACCTACAAAGTTGATAAAAAGTAAAGGAGGGTAATTATTTATGAGGACTTCTAGAGTAAGTTCGACGACTAGTAGTATATTTCGTAACGAACAACAGTATTTACATGCTGGGGATTTAAGCCATAATTTCGGACAAAATCCGAAGAAACAGTTTAAAAACAGTTTGCTAAAGAATAAAGATAAAAAGCATTTAAGTAACGCTAAACAAATCCAGCAGCAACGTCCCAATAAAGTAGCGGCTAGTTTTGTGGACAATGCTTATGATTTACAAATACGTAATGAATTAAATGAAACTGCTGTTAAGCTAAGTCTGGTCAGCAAGCAAAAGAAGTTTCTCAATAGTTACCGTTCTTCTATATAACATCATAAATTCAAACTCTCTACATCATTCAGGATGTAGGGAGTTTTTTTGTATTGAAAACCCAAATGGTGTCAATTATAAATGTCAACACCAATATGTACATTTTCGCTCGTTTAAGGATGTACAAAATTACTCGTTTTCCGAGGTTAAATGATGCTTTAATCGGTATGAATCGCCTACGATTGAGACAACGCTTGCGTGATGTAAAATACGATCTAAAATCGCATTCGCTAACTTCGGTTCAGGGAAAATTTCATCCCATGATTTGAAGTTCACATTCGTTGTGAAAATCGTGCTACGTTTCTCATATCGGGCATCAATGAGCTGGAAAAACAGCTTCGCATCCTCTGGATCAATTGGTAAATAACCAATCTCATCAATGATTAGTAGTTTATATTTCGTATAATGTTTTAAACGGCTCTCTAAGCGGTTTTCTAAACGGGCTTTCTTCAGATTCTGAATTAAATCATGGCACTTTATAAAATAGGTACTTGTTCGTTTTTTAGCTGCAGTAATACCGATTGCTGTGGCCAAATGGGTCTTACCGACACCACTTGGACCAAGGAATACAATATTCTCATTTTCTTCGATAAAACGAAGACTTTGAAAATCGAGTATTTGTTGTTGATTAATACTTGGTTGAAAATCAAAATTAAAATCCTTTATTTCCTTTAAATGTGGAAATGCAGCGACTTTCACCATCGCATGAATCATATTATGCTCACGTACATCAATTTCATAGTTTGTCAATTTTATAAGTGTATCAATAAAAGAAAGTTCATTTTTAATACTAAAGTCGATGACTTCATTCAAATGGATGCCCATTTGCTTTAATTTTAAATACGCTAAGTTTTGCTGTAGTTGCTGGTAATTTGTACTCATTAATGAATTCATTTATACATTTCTCCAATCGCAGCTAAGTTCCGTTTCGCTAAATCGTTAATATCAGGGTATTCAGGCATTGCCTTTGCCATTAATTCACGATAATGCGCCTCTTGATAATTTAGTTTTGCTTCACTTATTTTGTGTTGTGCGATTAATTCCATGTTATAATAAATCCATAATTGATTATCGTACACTTGTAGCCCTACTTTTTTGCCTTGATACCCCGGTGGTACGGAGTATTGATTGGACTTGTAGGAAATCATGCTCGATGCATTGACTTTCACAAGCGTATGGTTGATTCGATAGGAATCTCTTACTCGTTCAGTTGGTAGCTGGAGTAAGTGATTCCTTTCTTTTTGCCATTCTAAAATCGGAATTTTATTCGTCCCTTGATGAATTTCATGATTAATACGATTACATAGTTTTTCAATATAGGCTTGTAACTCAACTATATTAAACTTCCCTTGATAGGCGTGGATTTCATCTAGTAATTTCATCGTTGTTTCCACTTTTCCTTTTGTACGAGGACGACCTGCTACACACGGCCTCACCTTAAATCCAAAATCTCTCGCAAATTGAGCGAACTTCGTATTTACTTTTCCTACAAAATGTTCTGTTCGTGCTTCGTCCATCACAGTTTTCATATTGTCAGTGATGAGTTCTTCTGGTACACCACCCATTTTTTCAAACGTGTCGGTTAAGAAAGAAAATAAAACTGCTTGCGATTTGGAAATACTCATATAAAAGAATCGCATACGAGAGTGGCTCAGCACTAACACAGCTACATTAATTTCCACCTGTTCACCATTACTTGTTTCATAA